>NZ_JABSNL010000003.1:0-231650 GCF_013294025.1 Flavobacterium aeripolare | reverse complement strand
TCGAGAGTTTTATTGATAAAAAATAAAACTCCGGAAACCCGAGAGCTTTTTGGCTCGAACAGACCGAGAGTTTTATTGATAAAAAATAAAACTCCGGAAACCCGAGAGCTTTTTGGCTCGAACAGACCGAGAGTTTTATTGATAAAAAATAAAACTCCGGTAATCAGCCGGAGTTTCAATCATCAATCAAAAAACGAACAGTCAATCAAACTGTTGTTTGTCATTATTTAAAAGTTTATGATCTACAAAGCAAAAGTGATTTTTAGAATTCAAGAACTTTTAAACCTTAGGATAAATTACCCTAAGTATGTTTTTAATATTTTACTTCTAGAAGTATGTTTTAATCTGCGGATTGCTTTTTCTTTAATCTGACGTACACGTTCACGAGTTAGGTCAAACGTTTCTCCAATTTCTTCAAGAGTCATTGGGTGTTGGTCACCAAGACCAAAATACAAACGAACTACATCAGCCTCACGAGGTGTCAATGTTTCAAGAGAACGCTCAATTTCAGTACGCAAAGATTCGTGGATCAATTCTCTATCTGGGTTAGGAGACTCACCAGAACGTAAAACGTCATATAGGTTAGAATCTTCTCCTTCAACAAGAGGTGCATCCATTGATAAGTGACGACCAGAGTTTTTCATAGACTCTTTTACATCATTTACCGTCATATCAAGTTCTTTTGCAATTTCTTCAGCAGATGGCGGACGCTCATTAGATTGCTCTAGCAAAGCGTACATCTTGTTGATTTTGTTGATAGAACCAATTTTATTCAATGGCAAACGTACAATACGAGATTGCTCAGCAAGTGCTTGCAAAATCGATTGACGAATCCACCATACAGCATAAGAGATAAATTTAAAACCACGCGTTTCATCAAAACGTTGTGCTGCTTTGATCAAACCTAAGTTTCCTTCATTAATTAAATCGGGAAGCGTTAAACCTTGATTTTGATATTGTTTTGCAACCGAAACCACAAAACGTAAATTTGCTTTTGTCAATTTCTCAAGAGCACGTTGGTCTCCCGCCTTGATCTTTTGTGCCAATTCTACTTCTTCATCAGCAGTAATAAGGTCAACTTTACCTATTTCTTGTAAATATTTGTCTAACGATGCAGTTTCACGATTCGTTACCTGCTTGGTAATTTTAAGTTGTCTCATGGTGTTGTCTCCTCAATTTTAAGTGTACATATAGTTATACGTACTAAGTACATTTAATGTTACAAAAAATATGAAAATAATTTTTTTTAGTTTATTTCATAGCAAAATCAAATGTGGGCATTCCCTACGGTCGGGCTATCCGCTATATCTTTGATTCCATTTCATTTCATCAAAGGATACCGCTGCTATCCCTAATGCAAAACCCGTCCGGCCAGAATATTTTTATTTAAATAGGAAAGTTAACCCCAAAAAAAATCAGCCACAGTTTACAATCATTTTCACAATTGAGTGAAAACGTTAGCAAACTGTGGCTGAAATGTAAAAGTCCAAAATGGAATTTTAAAACGATATTATGCTTCTTCTAACACTTCACCTTCAAACTCTCCAGCGATAATGTCATTGCGCTCCATCCAATATTCAGAGGTCATCATTTCGTAATTTTCATTGTCTACCGTGTTTAATTCCCATACAATTCCTTCCGCATCAGGAAACGGAGCCTCGGTAGTCATTGGTTCGTCAAAAAGACGTTTAATAAGTGTGGCCTCTGCCAAACCATTGTTCATGATTTTTAAGAATTGCTCTTTGGTCAAAACTTCTTTTTCTTGGCCGGTAATTTTACATTTTACCACAAGAGCTTTCGCATTCGGAAATTTCCCGTTGAAAGCATGGTGCAACATTTGGTTGCAATGAAACAAACGAGCATGTAGTTTGATCACAGGATATTCCTCGCAAACCTTGTCCAATAGCATATCATTTGATATTTGGTCAATTTGTCCTTCAGTCAATTCATCCGATAATTTGTAGGTCAAGATAATTACAGCAGCTTCATTTGGCTCATAGTCACTAATCGCCATAAACAGCAATTCGCGCAATTCTACTATGTCCTTGCTCTTTGCATCCGGAAAACCGTATAAACTCAAAAGGTTTACATAATCTTCAACAGACCAATAGGTATTCGATTCATCAATTGTTTGAATGTTGTCGATCGTAACTTGATATTTCATGTTGTTTGTTTTTTATGAAGTTAACTAAAAAATGGAGTATAATTTGAAAAAATCATACTCCATTTCACCCTTATGCGTAAAGGATTTGAATGTTATTTTTTTTTAACCGCTGGCTTAGATTTCTCTAATAATGCTTTTTCTATCGTTTCAACTCTCTTTTTAAGTTTTTCATTTTCAAGAGCATTGTTATAATTGGTTTTGTTGGTTTCCATTACTTTGTCAATCAAGCTCTCCAATTCTGCTGGCGACAGTTTAATGTATTCTACCACTTCTGTATTAGTTGTAGTTTTTGCTACGGCAGCTTTTTGAGCAACCACTTTTGCAGCAGTAGTATCTTTTACAACCACAACAGTAGGAGCAACTACTTTTGTCGTAACCACGCTGTCGGTAACAACTTTAGCTACAGGAACAATCACAATACTATCCTTTGCAACTGGTTGTACCACTTCTTTAGTTGCTGCAATTGCTTTAATTTGCTGTGCTTCTTGATTTTTAGCTGCTTTCTTTTCGATTAGAGCGACTTCTTCCAGTGCATTTTGTGCATTTTTCTTTTGTTCTAATATTACTACCGCTTTGTCGATATCATTATTGGCTTTCGCTTTTTCTAGATCAGCTTCAAGTCCATTAAGTTTATCTTGGTATTCTTGTTTTAAATTGGCGATTTTATCCGAGTTATCTGCGTTGTTTTGCGCAATTTTCTCATTGATATATACTTGCGTCTCCTTGTCTTTGATTTCCAATTGCTCATTCAGTTGCGCATTGTACACCTCATTTGGATTTGCTTTTTTACCACCAAAACTCAATTTAATTCCTGCATTGTACATAATGTGTGTTTGTAAATAATCAGGACTTGTTAAATCATCTATATCTGCGCCAGAAGTAATCATTCCTCTAACGCCACCAGTAATCAAGATGCTTTTACTTAACGGGATGTTTAATCCTAAACCTGCCGCAGCAAACTCTTCACTACCTACTACTGCATTTGTTTTTCCTAAATAATCACTTTGTGTGTTTAAAATACCTCCACCTAATATTAAGTAAGGAGTAACGCCGTTTCCATCATTCAATCTTGCTCTAAACTCCAAACCGTACATAGATAGGTGGTCAAACGAGGTCGAGATTTGTTCGTTTTCTGTTGATTGAAGGTAAAAAGCACGAATACCAGTGTACTGGTTAAAATCAAATCCAGCATACAATCCCATTAAATAGGTGTCTTTGAAAAGTGATTTATCATCAAATTTAATGTAGTTGATACTAGGTTCAATAATCCACTGTATACCTTTGAAACCATTACTAAATTTACTATAATAGGCCTTGTCTAGTTCGCTCATTGCACCAGGCTTTCTTCCTCCTAAGTAAAATTGTAAGGATGCTTGTGCAGACCAATTTGTCAATCCATTAGTTTCAAAATCGGCATTGGTCACACCAAAATCATTTTTGTTCTGTTCCGTAAGTAAATTTTCACCAGCGTTAAAGTTATAATTATTGTGTTTTCCTTCAATAGTAAAAACGATACGGTCAGTTAATTTGGTTTTAAAGCCAAGACCAAGACTGGTATATATTTGGTCAAAATCTGCTCCGTCTTTGATCGCAATGTTTTGCACTCCAGAACCTAATGTTAGGTAAGGAATAAAGCGCCCTTTACCTAGGTTAGTTTTGAATTCTCCTCCCCAACGGGTTAGATCAACATCTTGTGATTGAAACGTACCTTCATCGTAACCTATAATCCCAAAATCAGAAAATCTAGTTTTTAAACCTAAAGATTGCATGTAAACGGCACGGATTTCAACATATTCTCCAAAACCAAACCCGATTTTCCCTCCAATAGAGGTTGCGTTATCTAGACCAGATTGTTTGTCGTAAAAAGTGTAATCTACAAAAGGTGAAGCGGTAAAGCTAATGTCTTTTACTTGTGCAAATCCAAAAGTTGAGAGGAATAATAATAGGAGGTATATCGTTTTTTTCATGTGAAAATAGTATTAATTGTTTATATGATCTCTTCAGCAACCACAACTTGAGGTTCTATAGCCGAAGAATTCATTTTAAGAGTAGCAATTTCAAAATCTTTTTTATTAATGGTAATTTCATTTTTTAGATTCTCGATAATCGCTTCATTTTTCATTTGCTTGTTCTTATCCATAAGAAAGAAAAATAAGCAAAAGATCAATCCAAATGCCATAGTAATAAGCAGTGGGAATGTCGTGAAGATTCCAAATCCTAGATCAATGGCTTGAGGAGTGTGGAAGATCTCAAAGTTGAGGGTATACAAAAAAACATTCAGAATTAAATACCCAAGGAGTAAAATATTTCTCATAGTTTAATTGTTAAGTTTTTTTAATTTTTTTTCGATAGAAATAAGGTTTTTTATATTCCCTTTATATTCTTCAACTAATGGCGCTATTTCATTACCAGTTAAAAATGGTTTGTGTAAAGTGTCCGTTTTTACATAGTGGCTTAACGATTTTGTACCAAAGCTCATTATAATTTCTTGTTGTCTTTCGGTAATAATTTTCTCTTCTTTCTGAAGCGAAATTTTATCAGTGTACAAATGGATACGTTGGTTTGCTTCTTCAACTATTTCTGAACTTGCAACGTAAGCTTTAGCACTGGAGTCTTTTAGCTTCTCGGTAACTACCGTAGTCCCTTCAATTACATTATCAGTAACATTACCAATGAAATTTTTAATTGAATCAAGTGCTGAAATGGATTTTTTATCTGAAGTCTTTTTATCTGAAGTTTTTTTATTTGCCATGATTATTTAGTTTTTTTATTTTGTTGTTTTTTTCTTTTTCCGATGATATAAAATACTGCAAAAAGTATAATTACAATTCCTACTGCAATCAATGCATAGTATAATCTGTTTTGAGTTTTATTAGCATCAGCTTGGTTTTGAGAATTTAAATCGTGTTGCTCTGTTTTTACAGTTATGCTATCATTTAATGACGCTACAGATGTGTTGATGCTGTTTACGTTACCAGTAAGGCTTGATATTTGCGTGTCAATAGCGGTAATTTGATCGGTTACTTTAGACTCTTCTTCTTTTGCAAATTCTCCAAAAATGTCTTGAGCATTATAATCTTCTCTTATTTTTTTACTTAGAAAATCACGTTGACCATCAATCGATAATACTTGGTCTTCTACATCAGAGATGTTTCTAGTTAAGGCTTTTACTTTTCGTTTTTGATCATTTATTTTTCCATTGATTGCTCCTAATAAAGTGTCTATTTTTGCAAAATCTTTTGGCGCAGCACCTTTATCATATAATGCTTTGTGTTGTGCATCATAAACCACTTTTTCTTGATTTAATAGATCAATTTTTTTAGTAGCTAGTTCCATTTCTTGTTTTTGTAAGGTAACTTGCTCTTCTATGTTTTCTTTTTGACCTTTTAGTTCGTTCAGTTTTAAATTAACTCCTTGTATTCCTTTGTCAATTTTTGAATCGTTCATTCTCGCCATAGATTCTTTTGTGCTTTTTAACACGTTTAGCAACGAATCTTTTTTTCTTGAAAGGGCAACAATTTGTTGCTTTGCTTCTTCTTGCTCTTCAAGGGTCTTATTTAATTGTGAGTTGGTTTGAATAATTTCTTTTTTGATTTCTGGATTTTCGCCATCTTGTTTCTTAACGCAAGAACTTAGTGAGAGTATTGTTAATGCTACTAAAGTTATTTTTTTCATGTTGTTACTATTTAAATGATTTATAGTTAAGACACATAAAAAACTGATAGGTCACAATTATTTTAAAAAAAAGTGACTTTTCTATTTATTAAGTGTCTTAATTATAAGTTGCTTATTTAACATAAGAGCACGATATAATACAATCAGTTCTAAATTGAGAACTAATTTCTATTTTGACAACATTCAATAAATAATATAGTATGAAAACAAAAACGACCCTTATCCTATTACTTTTTACAACACTTTTCTTTGGACAAAACCACCAAGAGGGAGAGATAGTGATTTCAAAGCCTCATTTAATTTCGATCTTGCAAAAGTTTAAAAATCAAAAGACTGCAGTTGCGCCTAAAAATGAAATCACGAGTGAACTTATTTCAGAATATAATACGGTTAACAACGATAGCTTGACGCAAAGAATGAATCTGTTAGAGAATCGATTAGCTACTCTACGTATGAATAGAGATACTATATTGAAACAAAGAGTGATACTTGATACTGTTTTTACATCATCAAAAAAAATAACGGTTATAAGAGATACCATTTATAATACTGTAGTAAATAATACTCAAAAACCCCTCTATGTAGAAGATAGAAATAAAAGCTATGAGCGACAGTTGAACTTGTTAAATAATAAATATGACGCTTTACTGCGTAATCAAGAACGATTATTGATGCTCCAAAAAGTGAATACGATTGCAGTTCCAGCTGCAGTGGCGGTTGTTGCTGCGACCAGTACTAAGGCTGCTGAAAAAATAGAAACAGTTGCAAATGTAAACCGCGTAGATAATTTGGTTGTAGTTACAGATTCTCTAGCTTTAGAGCAAGCTGATGTTGCTATAAAGCCATCGGCTAAATTTGTTTCAGTACAAGAGATCTTGAAAGAGAAGTATGAAAAGGTACAAGCGCAAGTCTTTTTTGATAATAATGCTACAAAAATAGAACAAGGTGATGCTATACGTTTGGGAGAGGTAGCTCTAGATTTAGATGGCAATCCAAACTTATTAGTGTTTTTAGAAGGCTATAGTAGTAAAAAAGGAAATATTGATTACAATAATAAATTATCTTTACTTCGAAATGATGCGGTAAAACAGTTTTTAATAGAGAACGGAATCTCACCAAAAAGAATACTATCTCAACATCATGGAGTAGATACAAACAGTAGTACTGAAACTATGGCTCGTAGGGTTGATGTAAGTTTTGTAGTTAAAAATTAACTGTGTTTTAATAGTGACTTTGTAATAATAGTTGTGTCTAACTTATATAAAGGATATACAAAGTGGAGAAATACAAAGATGTAACTGACGAAGAATTGGCATCAAAAATTGGAGAGACTAACGATACAGTTATGTTTGGAGTTTTATATGATCGATACGAACATTTAGTTTATAATAAATGCTACAGTTTTGTTCGATCTATAGATGAAGCCAAAGATTTAACTCAAGATGTATTTCTACATGTTTTTGTAAAGATTTCAGGTTTTAACGGGAAGTCTAAGTTTTCTACATGGTTGTATTCTGTTACTTATAATTTTTGTGTTAATTATCTCAATCGTGATAAAGAGCGCAAGATTTCATCTCATTCAAATCAAGTAGAAGAACAGTATGACTTGGCTATCGAAGTAAATGACTCTACTTTGTATCAAATGCAAGTACATAAACTGGAAAAAGCACTAACGCTGATTCCTCCTGAGGACCGCATGATTTTACAAATGAAATACCAAGATGATGTGCCTATAAAGGAGCTTCAAGAAGTATTAGAATTATCTGAAAGTGCCGTTAAGATGCGGCTATCAAGAGCAAAAGTAAAAATCGCCGAAGTGTACAATAAATTAGCTATATAATGGAAAACGAGAATCCTTTCAAAAAAATAGGGCTTCCATTACAAGAAGTCCCTAAAGAATTAAAACAAAAGGTAATGGATGATGTTAACGCAGTAAAATTCATTATGGAAGTAACTAGTTTGTTTTCGTCAAACTATGCGTCAGCAATAGAAGGAATGTTTAAGACAAAAAATGATAATAATAATAACGATACAAAGAAATAAGATATGGAAGTTTTAGACCAGTTGAGATCAGATACTTTAAATACGGTAAATACACTTTTCTTTAAAATAGGTGAGGGGCTAATCAGTTTTATCTACGCATTACTTGTATTAGTTATAGGTTGGGTAATTTCAAAAGCAGTTATCTTTATTTTGCGTAAAGCACTCACAGTATCTAATATTGATAAAGTGGGTGATAAAATAAATGAATCTGATTTATTTGGGAAATCAGATTTCCAAATAAATATTTCTGAGATCATAATAGGTTTTGTGCGGTGGATTTTAATTTTAGTGTTTATGATTATCGCTGCCGATGTGATGCAGTGGACAATAATATCTGTTGAAATAAGTAACTTGTTACGTTATTTACCAAGATTATTTAGTGCTATCGCGTTGTTTATGATTGGGATATACATCGCTAATTTTGTTAGAAAAGCAATACATGGATTGTTTACATCCTTAAATATGAGTGGCGCAAAAATGATTAGTAGTATCGTGTTTTACGGCATTGCAATTTTAGTAACCATTACGGCACTTAATCAAGCAGGTGTAGATACGACCATTGTTACAAATAATATTACGATAATTTTAGGTGCTTTTTTACTAACTTTTGCTTTGGCATTTGGATTAGGATCCAAAGATGTAATTACTAATTTGTTGTTTACTTTTTATGCTAGAAAAAACTACACTGTAGGTGAGCATATAAAAGTTAATGGCAATGAAGGTGAAATTATCGCGATAGATAATATCAGTTTAACACTAAAAACGGCATCAGGAAAGGTAGTTATCCCCATACTGCAGATTATAGAAAGTACAGTTGAGGTTAAAGAATAAAATTCAAAATTAATAAGATTTAAAATATATAAAATGAAAAAAATACTACTTATAGCATTCTTGTTTGGTTGTTTTGCGAATTCCTATGCGCAGAAAAAAGCCAAAATAAAAGGAGATAAAAATGTAATTGAAAGGACATATACACTTAATGGTTTTGATACAGTTGAAATATATGATGATCTTGAAGTGACATTTACAGCCGGAAATCTTAGTAATAATTACTTTCTTAGAACAGATGCTAATCTACAAGATGTTATAAAGTTTGAAGTTGTAGATAGTATTCTTAAAATAAGAAGTTCGGCAAGAATTACTTCAAGTAAAAAAATGGAGATTACTTTAAATGTTACTACTATTCATGCTATAAAGCTGTATAATGACGCACAAATAAAGCAACTAGGATCTGTAGTTGTCACCGACGATTTTGATATTATGGGTCAAGATGATTCAAAAATGAAATTGAATATTACAGCTAGAAATATTAATTTCAGTCTAAGTAATGATGCAGATGCAGAAGTGGACTTACAAGCCGAATCAATAAAAATGATCTTAAGTGATAAAATTGATGCAGAAGCAATACTAAAAACAGAATCACTCGATTTGCAAATGTATAAAGATGCAGAGCTGTCTGCAAGTGGTGACGCTGAGAAATTAAGGATGAGTTTAGTAGGAAAACCAATTTTAAGAGCAGAAAAGTTAATGGTTCGTAATGCAGATGTAATGCAACATGATGACTCAGAAGCTACGCTAAATTGTTCTAAAGAAATTGCTGTTTTTCTGGAAGGGAAATCAAAACTTTATTTACATAATACTCCAAATGTAATAATGAATGGAATAAAAGGGAAGTCGGAGTTATTGAAACGATAATTTGCTACATCAAATGTTGAAATTTAGACTCTATCAATGCGTGATTTAGTTTGATTTTTATGTTAAATAAAAGTACTTTAAACCTAGACGCTGTTCTGGGTTTTTTTTGAGGGTAAATTTTTAGTAATGTCAATATGTTTGCTTTGTAGTCCAATAAGGTTTTATTAACAATCACAAGTAACAGTTTGTCACGCTGAAAGCGTCACGTTAAAATGCTTAGCTATCTTGGAGTCTTTCCGAGTGATATCGTTAGGTGATTATAAATCTCGATATATGTTTTGTAAATCAAAGCAAGCGTTGTTATTCAGCAGTAGTCGCTAATTGTTAACAGGTAGTAGTTTGATTTATTTGGAGTCGTAAATAGAACGTTCACGGCTTGTTTGAGATGCTTTCAGCATGACAAACTTTGGGGAGAATAAGAATGCGTTTTATAAACTATGAACTTGCGGCATGCTCCAATAAAACAAAAATCCCGTTTCAAATAAATGAAACGGGACTCCTTATAAATAAACCTTTAGTAAACTTAAGATCTGATTACTCTTTTTTCTCCTCACGTGGAGGTCTTGGTAAAAGTGCTTTTCTTGACACTTTTTCTTTTCTAGTTTTTGGATCCATACCTAAGTATTTCACTTCAAAAACGTCACCCATGTTCACTACATCAGAAACATTTTCTGTTCGTTCCCATGCTAACTCAGATACGTGTAATAAAACTTCGTTTCCTGGAGCTGATGTATATTCTACAACGGCACCAAAATCTAACATTTTGATTACTTTCACTTCGTAAGACTCATTCATTTGAGGTTTGAAAGTGATTGATTTAATCTTAGCTAATACTGCTTCAATTCCAGCAGGATCAGTTCCTAAGATTTCAATAACTCCTTCTTCAGTAGTAGGATCTTCATTGATAACAATTGTAGTTCCTGTAGTTTTTTGTAATTCTTGAATTACTTTACCACCAGGTCCGATTAAGGCACCAATGAAAGCATTAGGAATTCTTCTTGTGATGATTTTTGGAGCGTATGCTTTAACATCCTCTTTTGGAGCTGCTAGAGTATCGATTAATTTACCAAGAATATGCAAACGACCGTCACGTGCTTGAGCAAGTGCAGCTTCCATAATTTCGTATTTCAATCCATCAATTTTGATGTCCATTTGACAAGCAGTGATTCCTTCAGAAGTTCCAGTTACTTTAAAGTCCATATCTCCTAAGTGATCTTCATCACCAAGAATATCAGACAATACAGCGTAACGATCACCATCAGTAATCAATCCCATTGCAATTCCAGAAACGGGACGAATCATTTGAATACCTGCATCCATTAATGATAATGTTCCAGCACAAACAGTTGCCATAGAAGATGAACCGTTAGATTCTAATACTTCAGATACTACACGAATAGTGTAAGGACAATCAGTAGGAATCATGTTTTTCAAAGCTCTTTGAGCTAAGTTTCCGTGACCTACTTCTCTTCTTGAAGTTCCTCTTAAAGGACGTGCTTCACCTGTTGAGAAAGGAGGGAAGTTATAGTGTAAGTAGAATTTCTCTTCACCTTGTTGTGATGGAGAATCGATTTGATTTGCTTCTCTAGAAGTTCCTAAAGTTGCTGTTGCCAAAGCTTGAGTTTCTCCACGTGTGAACAATGCAGATCCGTGTACAGATGGTAAGTAATCTACTTCACACCAGATATCTCTAATTTCTGTAGTTTTTCTTCCGTCTAAACGAGTTCCTAAATCTAAGGTAACGTTACGAACCGCTTCTTTGTTTGTTTTCTTGAAGTATTTAGAAACTAAATCTCCATCTGCTGCTAATTCTTCTTCAGTAAATAACGCTTTTACTTCGTCTTTTACTTCTTCAAAGGCAGCTGTACGTTCTTGTTTAGAAGAACCTTTGCTAGCAATAGCATAAATTTTATCGTAAGATGCTGCCTTTACTTTAGCGTAAATAGCTTCGTCTTCTCTTTCTCCTTCATATGTACGAACTTCTTTTTTACCAAAAGCAGCTTGCAAACGTAATTGAGCCGAAATTTGCTTTTTGATATGTTCGTGAGCAAATTTAATTGCTTCAAGCATTTCTGCTTCTGAAATTTCTTTCATTTCACCTTCTACCATTGCGATAGAATCCATAGAAGCACCAATCATCATATCGATGTCAGATAATTCTAATTGAGCACGGCTTGGGTTAATAATGAATTTTCCATCAACTCTACCAACTCTAGCTTCAGAGATTAATGTTTCAAAAGGAATGTCAGACAAAGCTAATGCTGCTGATGCTGCAAGACCTGCAAGTGCATCTGGCATAACGTCATCGTCATGAGACATTAATTGAATCATTACCTGTACTTCAGCATGGTAATCATCTGGAAAAAGCGGACGTAAAACACGGTCTACTAAACGCATTGTTAATACTTCGCTGTCGCTTGGTCTTGCTTCTCTCTTGAAAAAACCTCCAGGGAAACGTCCTGCGGCAGCAAATTTTTCACGGTAATCTACCGTTAAAGGTAAAAAGTCAATACCAGGACTTGCTTTTCTTGATGATACAACTGTTCCTAAGATTACAGTTTTACCAATTCTTATTACTACAGATCCATCAGCTTGTTTAGCTAAGCGACCTGTTTCGATTGTGATGTTTCTTCCATCACCTAAATCGATACTTTCTACAAATAATTGTGGAATCATAAATTTAATTTATTAGTTAAACATGGGTTCTAGTTGTGTTGTAGTTGTTGTTTGCGTAGTTAATGCCTAAAACCCAATGAAAAACCAAACTTTTTTATTTGCTAGTACTTCGTGTACTAACTTTATGTTATTTTACTCTCTCTAATGCCTTTTAATAAAGGACTTACTTATTCAGTAAAATTATGACTTATAAAAACAAAAAGAGGCACTTGCGCACCTCTTTTTTATATTGATTATTTTCTGATATTCAATACTTTGATAATCTCACGATATCTGTTAATTTCTTTCTTTTTCAAGTAGTCTAACAAAGATCTTCTTTTACCTACTAGTAATACTAGTGAACGCTCTGTATTGTAATCATGACGATTTTTTTTCAAGTGCTCAGTCAAATGGCTAATTCTGAATGTGAATAAAGCGATTTGTGCTTCAGCTTTTCCAGTGTTTGTTTTTTCTCCGTGTTGTGCGAAGATGTCTTCTTTAATCTCTTTAGTTAAATACATTCCAATATTTGTTTAATGATTTTTATGTATGTCTAGCATCTATTGTTAGACCGTGCAAAAGTAATACTTATTTTTGAAAACGAGAATTAAACTTTTAAAATTTATGTAAATAATTATCGGTTCCTGCTTTTATCTTGCCGTAATGGTAATGGGGAGGGCATAAAAAGAACTTATAGCTATTCCTTTTAACCTTGCAGGATTCCAGTTTTTTGCTGCGTTTATTACCCTAACTGCTTCTTCTCCTGTTTGATATCCTAGGTCACGAAGCACCTTTGGATTAGTTAAGTTACCTTCTTTATCTATTTCGAAAGTCATGTATATTTTTCCTTGAAGCCCTTCTATTTTAGGAGTTCTAAATTGTTTACCTATATACCTATAAAAATCTTGCATCCCATTTTTGGGAGCCGCTGCTTGTTTTAGTTCGGTATAATGGTGTTTAGTGTAATCTCCTAGAGTACTTGTACCATTAATGAACTTTCCATTAACGTAGCTTTCAGTATAGGTAGTATTAAATTTTGTTGACTTACCTGTCCAAATCCCATTCCTCTTTCCATTCTTTATTTCTCCTTTTTCAGAAAAAGAAGCTGAGGTATCATTAGCTTCTAAATCCTCTGCGTTTTCATAAATTCCATTACCATCAATCACAGTTTGTTTGCTATTAGTATCCCAAAATTGTAACAGTCTATAATCGTTTGTTTTTTTATCCTCGGCAATAATATGTTCAGCCTCAAGTTTTATCGCTCCGCTTTCATACCAAGCAAATTCTTTGCCTGATTTTTTATCAGCTTCGTAATTACATGTCGATTTTTTATTACCATTTTCATAATAAAAGATGGTTTGTCCTTCTAATCTAACTTGGTCTTTATCTTTAGATTTTCCGATCATTTGTAATACTCCAGATTTATAGAAGTCGTTAATGATGTAGAAATCTCTATCAGAGTAATATTCATTAACTATTCTATAGTACTGATGATTACCCTTAGTTGTATTGTGCCAGAGTGAATCAAGGTAAATGATTTGACTAACTGCTTTTTTTGTTTGCGAGAAAGAGAAGCTGCTTAATAGTATGATCGTAAGTAAAAATATTTTGTTTTTCATACAGTGTTTTATATTAAAACAAAACTAATATTTTTCATACAATTTAGAAACTTCTGCATTAACAAACTCTAAAAAGCGTTCGTCTTCTGCTGTGAAGGGATCGATTACATGACTATCAATATCAATTTGTCCTATATTTTTTCCGTCTACAAATAACGGTACTACTATCTCTGATTTTACTGTGAAGCTACATGCGATATAGTTGTCTTGAGCAGCAACATCTGGTACTACAAAATTATCATTCGATACTGCAACTTGTCCGCAAATCCCTTTTCCAAACGGAATTACCGTATGATCGGTTTCTGCACCTATATATGGACCTAGGTGTAATGTTTGCGTTTCATGGTTGGCAAAATAAAAGCCAACCCAATTATAGTATTCTATATTTTCGTTTAATAATTGGCAAATTGCTAGCAGTTTTTCATCTCTCGAAAGAGCACTTGCCGTAGTAATTTCTGTTACTCTTGGTTGTAATTCCTGAAATGTCATAATAGTATTTTTATGCAAAAGTATTTAATATGCGGTTTATATAGTGCATAATTTTGTTAAATATAAAGTCTGGTTGTTTTTTGTAATTAGAAAGTGTTTTTCAAAAAAGTCACCTCATGCCATAGCTCTTGTAAATCACGTTTTAAATGCGGTTTTAGATAATGTAATTGTAGCTTTTTTTTCGAATGAAAATCGAATTTTGAAAACTTGAATTTTATTCTGGTAAGTGATTATTAAACGTATTTACAGTATTAATTTTTCAGTATTGCTTTTGTAGGTAGAGAGAAGCTTATTTTTAATCGTTAATTTATGTTTAAATTGAATTAATAAATTGTACTTGAGCTAAATAATACTTACTTTCACGCTCAAAATATTTTAGCACAAAAACACCTAAGAATGAACAGTTTTGATTGGAAGAATTTAATTGACCCTTTATTTTATATTCACTTTGATGTGAATGGAATCAAGTTGGGTATTTATATCGTACTCTTTATAGTATTTGCAGAGACAGGACTTTTTGCTGGCTTTTTCCTTCCAGGGGATAGTTTGCTTTTCCTTGCGGGTATTTATAGTCGTGAATTGATCGAAAATATCCTTTTTATCGAAAGTGATTTTGTTAACGTTGTTCTTCTTTCCACGCTTGTCGCTTTGTCAGGTATATTGGGGAATATTGTTGGATACTGGTTTGGATCAAAAAGCGGGTACTACTTATATAACAAGGAAGATTCTTTTTGGTTTAAAAAGAAATACTTGGTACAATCTAAAGACTTCTTTGAAAAACATGGAGGTAGAGCAATCATCTTCGCTAGATTCCTTCCTATTTTTAGAACTTTTGCTCCTATCGTAGCAGGAATTGTAACCATGGATAAGAAAAAGTTCATGTTTTATAATGTTGTGAGTTCGTTCCTATGGTCGTTCACATTAATTTTTGCAGGTCATTATCTTTACGGGTTTTTACTAGATAATTACGATATCAATTTAAAAGAACATATCGAATTAATAGTACTAGCATTGGTTGCGATAACGCTACTGCCTGTAATCATAAAATTTTCTAGGAAATCTACTAAGATAGAAGAATAGATGTTAGATTAACTAATGATTATTTCAGCTTATTATAAAATGAACTTAAGATATTAGAATAGCATATATAGAAAAAGGCGCTTCAAATTTGAAGCGCCTTTTTTATGTTTAAGAGGGATGAATTACATCATTCCTGGCATACCGCCACCCATTGGCATTCCGCCAGCAGCTCCTTCTTCTTTAATGTCAATCAAAGCACATTCAGTTGTTAAAATCATTCCTGAAACAGATGCTGCGTTTTCTAATGCAACACGAGTCACTTTTTTAGGATCGATAATACCTGCTGATAACATGTCTACATATTCATTAGTTTTTGCATTGTAGCCAAAATCTCCGGTTCCTTCAGCAACTTTTGAAACTACTACAGAACCTTCTAGACCTGCGTTCTCAACAATAGTTCTTAATGGAGCTTCAATAGCGCGAGAGATAATCTGGATTCCGGTAGCCTCATCAGCGTTCTCAGCGATTAAGTTAGCTAATGCCGCTTTTGCTCTTAATAAAGCAACACCACCACCAGCAACAATACCTTCTTCTACAGCCGCACGAGTTGCGTGAAGTGCATCATCTACACGGTCTTTTTTCTCTTTCATTTCAACTTCAGATGCAGCTCCTACGTAAAGTACAGCAACACCACCAGCTAATTTAGCTAAACGCTCTTGTAATTTTTCTTTGTCATAATCAGAAGTCGTTGCTTCCATTTGACCTTTAATTTGGTTCACACGATTTTTGATCATGTCAGCCTCACCAGCACCACTTACAATTGTAGAGTTGTCTTTGTCGATAGTTACTTTTTTAGCAGTACCTAACATTTCTAAAGTTGTGTTCTCAAGCGTGTATCCTCTTTCTTCAGAAATTACAGTTCCTCCAGTTAAAATAGCAATATCTTCAAGCATTGCTTTTCTTCTATCTCCAAAACCAGGTGCTTTTACAGCAGCGATTTTTAATGCACCACGTAATTTGTTTACTACTAATGTAGATAACGCTTCACCATCAACATCTTCAGCGATAATTAATAATGGTTTTCCTGATTGAGCAACTGGCTCTAATACTGGAAGTAATTCTTTTAATGAAGATACTTTTTTGTCATATAATAAAATGTAAGGAGACTCTAGTTCTACTTCCATTTTTTCTGAATTTGTAACGAAGTATGGAGAAAGGTATCCTCTGTCAAATTGCATACCTTCAACTACGTCTACGTAAGTATCTGTACCTTTAGCTTCTTCAACTGTGATTACTCCTTCTTTTCCAACTTTGGCGAAAGCCATAGCAATCAACTCACCTATAACTTCGTCGTTATTAGCAGAGATAGATGCAATTTGTTTGATTTTATCAGAGTCAGAACCTACCACTTTAGATTGTTTTGCTAAGTCGGCAACAATTGCTTCTACTGCTTTGTCGATTCCACGCTTTAAATCCATTGGGTTAGCACCTGCAGCAACGTTTTTCAAACCTTCTTTAACGATAGCTTGTGCTAAAACTGTTGCAGTAGTTGTTCCGTCTCCTGCTAAATCATTTGTTTTTGAAGCTACTTCTTTAACCATTTGAGCTCCCATGTTTTCTAAAGGATCTTTTAGTTCAATCTCTTTAGCTACGGTAACACCATCTTTAGTAACGTTTGGTCCACCAAATGATTTTCCAATGATTACATTACGACCTTTTGGTCCTAGGGTTACTTTTACTGCATTTGCTAATGCGTCTACACCACGTTTTAATCCGTCACGTGCTTCAATATCAAATTTTATATCTTTTGCCATTTTTTTTTGTTTAAAAGTTTAAAGTTGTCAAAGTCTTAAAAAGGTTTTAAGCTTTGGATTCTTCTAAGGCGTCTTGTTTGAATTTATCAGTACAAAGACTATTTTTATCCGTTTAGTCTCTCTCACCTTCAGGGAGGGCCGGGAAGGGGATTTTAGATTATTGCAAGAATATCGTCTTCGCGCATAATTAAATAATCTGTACCTTCTAATTTAAGTTCAGTACCTGCATATTTTCCGTAAAGTACTGTGTCTCCAACTTTCACTGTCATCGTGTGGTCTTTTGAACCGTTTCCTACAGCAACTACTGTTCCTTTTTGCGGTTTCTCTTTGGCTGTATCTGGAATAAAGATCCCTGATGCAGTTTTAGTTTCTACAGCAACTGGTTCAATAAGAACTCTGTCTGAAAGTGGTTTGATGTTTAAAGCCATAATTATATCTTTTAAATTGTTTTGTTGTAATGATGTTTTTTAAGATTCAGAAACTGTGCCATGCTAGTTAATCTGCCATATTTACTTAAAAAAAATGCCAGCTTTGACAAGCTGGCATTTTTAAATATATGTGATATATTATTATTTAGCTGGAGTAGCTGGTGCTTGCTCAGCTTGAACTGGAGCTGCTGCTGGAGTAGCAGGGGCTGCAGTAGAAGTGTTTTCGATAATTTTTGAATCTGTATCACTTAAATTTCCTGTGAAGCTTAAAGTAGATAATAAGATTAACGCTATTAAAACAGTAGCTAATGTCCAAGTGCTCTTGTCTAAGAAATCAGATGTTTTTTGTACACCTCCCATTTGAGTTGAACCACCTAATGAAGATGATAATCCACCACCTTTAGGATTTTGAACCATAATGACTACTATTAATAGAAAACAAACTATTGTAATCAAAACTAAAAAAATTGAAAATGTGCTCATTGTTTAATTATTATTTTGTTGTAAAATCTTAATATCCGAGATACGGTCTGCAAAGAAACTACTTTTTTCTGGATATTTCAAAATTAATATATCATATGCTTGAATCGCTTTCTGATATTTTTTTTGTTCTAAATATACTTTGGCTAAAGTCTCGGTCATTAAGTACGAATGCTCGTCTTTATTAATGTCAATTTGGATGACTGGTGTAGCGCCACTTTTAACCGGTGAAATCTTTGGACTCGTTTTTATAAAGCGATCAATTATAGATGCTTTTTTCTTTTTCTCCTCTAATTCCTCAGGAGAATATTCTTCGCTTACTTCGTTTTCAAGTTGTTCGTTTTCTCGATCTATAGGAGTAGCCTTTGATAACTGCAACCATTCTTGAAAAGAATGTGTTTCATTAGCAGTAAAATCTAATGGTTCTCCTATATGCAATTTTTCGGTTACTTCTTCAGGATCGTTTGCTTCGCTGGTTGCTGTTGCAATCGAACTAAGGATTGACTGTTCAATTCCTTGTTCTTTTACACTTACTTGCTTTTCTCCTTCAATTAATTCACTACCTACAACAGTAATATTCATAATATCTAAGTCGCTTTTTGTGAGAACAACTTTTTGATGTGAATTGAAACTGGTTGCCGTTATGAACTCAAATAAAGCTGCTCGATCTGTAGTATGTGCGGCAGTTACCTTTAGTGCAAAGTTATATTTAAAACTGTTGTGATTATATAGCCCTTTCAATTGCAAGGCGCGCGCACTTTGCAAATAAGGAAATTGCTCCACTACCGCAGCAAGCGCTTGGCTATCCTGTTCGGTAATAGTGCTTGATTTGCTTAATAAACTGGTATAATCGTTTACATTCATAAGGATGTATTTGTTTTAAGGGTTTACCACTTGGCTAATGAATCATTAAAAATGTCTTGTGTGATTCTATCAAATATTTCATCTAATGCTGTTGTTAACACGGCTCCGGTAAGTTGTGTTTGGGCAGGGTAGTCATAGAAAAATTCAAATGTTTTTTCAAAATCATCAGCTTCCTTCTTGCGGTTAGTAAAACGAACATTAATACGAATAGTTAGTCTGTTTTGAGATGCTTGCTGATCAGCAGTGGCAGTCATAGGGCTTATTCTATAGTCTACTATTTCCCCTTCATATGTAAGATCTCCTCCAGTTTTTACCAGGTTTAGATTGGTCTGGTTCTGTATTAAGTCTTGCAATGCTAATGTAAATGTTCTATCAATACCAGGTTCGACTAACGGCGCGTTATTCTGGAAAAAATTAACTTGAAAAGTCTCTGCGTCGATTTTACCGGTTCCAGTAAAGTTATAAACACCACAGCTACTAAAAGTAAAGGTTATAGCAATTGTAAGAAGTAGGTATATTTTTTTCATGTTGTTTTTTTATCGAATAAATTTAAAAGTAAATAGGCGAGGGCTATATAGTTAGCTTTTTACAAATCAAATTGCTTAATCTTTCTATATAAGGTGCGTTCTGAAATTCCTAATTCGTCAGCAGCAGCCTTCCGTTTTCCTTTATTTTTTTCCAATGATTTTTTGATCATTTCAATTTCTTTCTGTTCTAAGCGCAGTACCTCTTCCTCTTCTATGGTTTCGGCAAAAAGATAGTTTTCCTCATTTTCAGTGAAGTTTTCTTCTTTTTTAGCAGATGATAATAGAGGTGTACGTGGTTCGTCCTCAAAATCAAACTCGGTGTCTTCATCCTTAGAACCATAAATTTTCTGAATCAAATTCGGATTTATGTCTTGTGCCTTATTCGATCCATTCTTCATTAACTCTAGTGTTAATTTTTTTAGATCATTCAAATCACTTTTCATATCAAAAAGTACTTTGTATAATATATCGCGTTCGGTACTAAAATCACTTTCTGCTTTCTTATCTTTTATTACAGAAGGTAAATTGCTTCCTTCTGTAGGCAAGTAAGATAGTAAAGCAGCAGCAGTTATATCTCTACTAGTTTCTAATACTGATAATTGCTCGGCTACATTTCGTAATTGACGAATGTTTCCACTCCATCTAAATTTTTGCAAAACCTGAACTGCACCATCGTCTAATTTTAAAGGAGGCATCTTGTATTTGTGTGCAAAATCAGCAGCAAATTTTCTAAATAATAAATGAATATCCTCTTTTCTATCTCTTAAAGGGGGAAGTAAAATATCTACAGTGCTTAAACGATAGTACAAATCCTCACGGAACTTTCCTTTTTCGATGGCATCAAATAAATTCACATTGGTTGCGGCAACAATACGAACATCTGTTTTTTGAACCTGCGACGAACCTACTTTAATGAACTCACCATTTTCTAGTACACGCAATAATCTTACTTGTGTCGTTAAGGGTAGTTCACCTACTTCGTCAAGAAAAATAGTTCCGCCATCAGCTACTTCAAAATAGCCTTCACGTGTGCTTGTAGCTCCTGTAAAAGCCCCTTTTTCATGACCAAAAAGTTCGCTATCGATTGTCCCTTCTGGAATCGCACCACAGTTAACGGCAATGTACTTTCCGTGTTTTCTATGCGATAAAGAGTGTATGATCTTAGGAATACTTTCTTTACCCACACCACTTTCTCCTACAACTAATACAGATATATCTGTAGGAGCAACCTGAATTGCTTTTTCAATGGCGCGATTTAGTTTTGGGTCATTCCCAATGATCTCAAATCGTTGTTTTATATTTTGAATAGACTCCATTGTCTTTTAGTTTAAAGTTTGTCTTGTTTAAGGTTTAAAGCGCTTATGATAACTTCAAATCTTAAACTTTAAACATTTTTAGTTCATACTAGAATATCCCACAGCTTCCCCTTTTAACGTTCCGCTAGTACAACTTGTGATTTTTACGTTTACAAAATCACCTATCTTATAGTCTTCTTTCGGGAAAACGACAGTAATACTTTGAGAATTTCTTCCTGAGAATTCTTCAGTAGACTTTTTAGACACTTTTTCGACCAAAACCTCTACCGTTTGACCTATAAACTCTTCTGATCTTGCCCAAGCATGTTTTTGTTGCAAGTCTACAATTTCTTGTAGACGTCTTGCTTTAGTTTCATCAGTAACATCATCTTCCATTTTTCTTCCTGCCAGTGTTCCTGGGCGTTCAGAGTAAGAGTACATGTAACCAAAATTATATTTTACATACTCCATTAAGCTCAACGTGTCTTGATGATCTTGCTCTGTTTCTGTGGGGAAGCCTGCAATCATATCCTGTGAGATAGAGCTATTAGGAATAATCGATCTTATTTTATCAATTAGCGTCATGTATTCTTCACGAGTGTGCAAACGATTCATTTCTTTCAAAATACGGTTGCTTCCTGATTGTACAGGCAAATGAATGTGCTTACAAATATTATTATGTTTGGCAATAACATGTAAAACACTCTCGTGCATGTCCTGCGGATTTGAAGTCGAAAAACGAATGCGCATTTTAGGGAATCCTACAGCAACCATCTCTAGTAGTTGATCAAAATCTACTGCGGTAGCTTTTTGCATTTCTGAAGCGGTAGCAAAATCTTTTTTCAGTCCACCACCATACCACAAGTAACTGTCTACATTTTGACCTAAGAGCGTGATTTCCTTAAAACCTTTATCCCATAAATCTTGTATTTCTTTCATGATGCTTTGCGGCTCACGGCTGCGCTCACGACCTCTTGTAAAAGGAACTACGCAAAAAGTACACATATTATCACAACCACGAGTTATCGATACTAGGGCAGTGATTCCGTTGCTCATTAATCGCACAGGCGAAATATCACCATAGGTTTCATCTTTTGATAAGATTACATTGATAGCATCACGACCTTCTTCTACTTCACTTAATAAATTAGGTAAATCTTTGTATGCATCTGGACCTACAACTAAGTCAACAATTTTTTCTTCTTCAAGAAATTGACTCTTCAATCGCTCTGCCATACAGCCCAAAACACCCACCTTCATTTTAGGGTTGATGCGCTTTACAGCGTTATATTTTTCTAATCTTTTACGAACTGTTTGCTCCGCTTTATCACGAATTGAGCAAGTGTTAACCAATACTAAATCGGCTTCTTCTAATTTTTGAGTGGTGTTGTATCCGTTCTCTGATAAAATAGAAGCAACAATCTCACTATCAGAGAAATTCATAGCGCAGCCATAACTTTCAATGAATAATTTTTTAGTATTTCCTGATTTATTTTCTAAAACAAGTGCTTCCCCTTGTTTGCTTTCTTCAATAATCTTTTCCATAAGTCACTTTCAAAAGTGTATTTTAATAAGGGCGCAAAGGTACAATTATTTGAAACATTATGACAAGATGTCAGCCGAAGATTTAACATTGTTTTATTTTTTTTAAAATCGGTCATATCAGGAGCTGTTTCTGGCTATTCGTTTCAAGTTCTCACGCTATAAACTGTGTTTTTAAAGCAGTATAAAGAGCTTCCGCTGGTCGCTTTTATAGTGATTAAAACACAAGTTGCTATCGCTGCGAGCTTTTCTCTACTATCCAGGCTAGGGTAGTGCTGTGATAACATAAAAAAGCACCCTAGAATGTAGGGTGCTTTCAAATAACAAATTAAAATAACTAAGTGTTAGAACAAACTCACATCGAGTTGGATTCTTGCAATTTTGTTAGACGGATTCCACATTGCGGTTGCCGAAACAGGCAAATGGTAATTAAATATTTCAATGTCTTTTGTCGCTTTGATTCCTGTGTTTACAACATCAAAGTCGCTAGCAACCTTGTTTGTAAATAAGTGTTTGCTTCCATTTAATGGGAAAGCAGCTCCTATAAAAGCATTCAAGTTGACCTTTTGATCTCTAATTAATGGGTAGCTTAACTCAACATAAGTAGAGTGGCGACTTTGAAAATCGCTATCACTATTTAAATCGCGATCGTTTAAGCCGCTGTACAACAATACATCTGCTTCAATCCTTAACGGGAAAGATTCTGGAAAACGATACGAAGTCCTTAAATCAATAATATGTGTGGTGGTTAACTTGTCGTAGTTAAAAACCTTCGGAGTTGCAATTCCAGTCGTATTGAATAAGTCCCAAATCCCAATTGTTAGGTTGTTTTTTGAATACTGCACATAATAATTGATTTCGCGGTAGTTACCATCAAATCCAGCACCGCCCCAGAAACCAACTTTAAATGTTTGGCTTTCATTTAAGGCGTAGTGTATATTTCCTGTTGCTGTCATCCCGTCGTTTATTACAAGTCCTCTCCATAAATGGCTAGTTTCTAGACCTACATTAAAGTCTAATCTTGACGGTTTTATTTCTTTACCAACCACAGACACGGTGTCTATAGCAGTTGAGCTTTGAGCGTAGTTTGTTAACCCTGTAAGTAGCATTACAGCGGCAATAATTTGATTTTTCATGATTTAGGTATGTTAGTTATTGGGGGTTTTAGGTTAGCAATATGTAGCAAAGTGCAGCTAATGAAGATCCTATGATAGGTCCTACAATAGGTACCCAAGCATAGCTCCAGTCACTGCTAGATTTAAATAAAATACTGTGTACAAGACGGGGTCCTAAATCCCTAGCAGGATTAATTGCATACCCTGTCGTTCCACCTAAGCTTAATCCTACTGCCCATACAAGCACTGCTACTGGTAGCGCTCCTATAGATCCTAATCCTATTTTAGCATCTGCAGCGGCTGCAATACTTAAATCTGGACCTGAAAGGTAAAAAATCACAAATATTAAAACAAAAGTCCCAATAATTTCACTTATCAAATTCGAACTGTAATTACGAATAGCAGGACCGGTACTAAAACAAGCTAGTATTCCGCCTTCATCTTCAGTTGCGGCAAAATGATCTTTATGTGAAAGCCATACTAAAAACGCTCCTATCATAGCTCCAATCATTTGCGCTAATATGTAAGATGCTACTTGGCTCCAAGCAAATTTTCCAACTAAAGCTAGTCCTAGAGTTACGATAGGGTTTAAGTGGGCACCACTTACTGGTCCGGCAACGACTACTCCTACAAATACGGCAAAAGCCCAAGCTGAGGTAATTACAATCCATCCTGAATTGTGTCCTTTTGTACCCGTTAGTACAACATTGGCAACGACTCCGTTACCTAGTAAAATCATTAACATTGTACCTATAATCTCTGCAATAAATGGTGTCATATTTTTATATTTGGTTAGTTAATCTTCGATCCAGTTTGATGCACGTCCTACAGCTCTGTCCCAATTGTGCACTAGTTTATCAACATCTTCGCGAGACATTTCAGGTTTAAACTCGCGGTCAACTGACCATTGTTGCTGTAAGTCGTCAATGCTGTCCCAGTATCCTATAGCTAAACCAGCTAAATAAGCAGCTCCTAGTGCAGTTGTCTCCAGTGTTTTAGGTCTAATTACATTGAAGTCAAACAAATCTGACTGAAATTGCATTAGTAAATCATTTGAAACAGCTCCTCCATCTACGCGTAGCTCTTTTCCTTTTTTTCCAAAATCACCTTCCATTGCTTTTACTAAATCATAAACTTGGTAAGCGATTCCTTCTAGTGTAGCACGTGCAATATGTGCGTTTGTAGTTCCTCTAGTGATTCCTACAATGGCTCCTCTGGCATATTGATCCCAGTGCGGTGCTCCTAAACCTGTTAAAGCTGGAACAAAGTAGACTCCGCCGTTATCAGGTACTTGTAGTGCTAATTTTTCTACATCTTCTGATTTTTCAATCATTTTAGCTCCGTCACGCAACCATTGTACTGCTGCACCACCTACAAATACACTTCCTTCAAGTGCGTATGTGGTTTTACCGTTGATTTTCCAAGCTACTGTTGTAAGTAAGTTGTTTTTAGAATAAACAGGTTTGTCTCCTGTGTTCATTAACATAAAACATCCTGTTCCGTAAGTGTTTTTAACCATTCCTGGCTCTGTGCATAATTGTCCAAAAAGTGCTGCTTGCTGGTCTCCAGCTACACCTGCAATTGGAATTTTAGTTGCAAAAAGTGTTGTACATGTTTCCCCATATATTTCACTACTTTGTTTTACTTCTGGTAGCATTGCTCTAGGGATATCAAATAACTGCAATAGCTCTTCGTCCCACTCAAGTGTATGTATGTTCAATAATAAAGTTCTACTTGCGTTAGAAACATCTGTCATGAACATAGCTCCACGTGTAAGTTTCCAAATCAACCAAGTATCTACAGTTCCAAAACATAATTTTCCTTGTTCTGCTTTTTCACGAGCTCCAGGAACATTGTCAAGAATCCATTTCACTTTAGTTCCAGAAAAATAGGCGTCAAGAATTAAACCTGTCTTCTTTTGGATCATCTCAGCATGTCCTTGTGCTTTAAGTTCGTCACAATATTTAGCCGTTCTGCGGTCTTGCCACACGATAGCGTTGTATATAGGTTCGCTTGTTTCTCTATCCCAAACGATTGTTGTTTCTCTCTGATTAGTAATCCCTATAGCAGCAATCTCTTTACCATTGATTCCGGTTTTAGCAATAACCTCTGCTGCAACACTAATTTGTGAAGACCAGATTTCGTTAGGATCATGTTCTACCCATCCTGGTTTAGGAAAAATTTGTTCAAACGGTTTTTGAGAAATTTTTACAATTTCTCCTTTGTGATTAAACACAATGGCTCTTGATGAAGTCGTACCTTGATCAAGTGCTAAGATTAATTTGTCTTTCATGATTTAGTATATGTGGTGGTTAATTAATTTAATTTGAATTCGGTTAATAAAAACCCGTTGGCTAAAGCTTTAAATTCTGCTACTTGATTTTGAACCCATGTATCCTCATGTCCTAATTCTTGAGCTATGATTTTAGCTACTTTTTCGGCACTAGACACCGCAGCACGTGCATCTAAAAATAGTAAACGTACTCTTCTAGATAGTACGTCATCGATTGTTCTTGCCATTTCATGACGTACTGCCCATACTACTTCTGCAACAGTATAATCGTAGTCAGGATGAAGCTTTTCTTTCATTGCAGGACTTTCATTTTGCAATGCCACAATTTTAGGAATATCAGTTCCATAAATATATAAGTGGTTTTCACGATCAAGTGTTGTTGTAGGTTGGTTACCGTGAATGGCAATGTGTTCTGTCTTGCATTCTTTTTTCGGTAATTTTTTCTCTGATATCGCTTTGTCAATAATGTCTTCAGCAATTTTTCTATAAGTCGTCCATTTTCCTCCAGTAATCGTAATCAAACCAGTATCCGAAACTATAATTTTATGGCTTCTAGAAACTTCTTTAGTGCTTTTGCCTTCTTTTTCTGGTGCTGCAAGAGGTCTTAGCCCTGCAAAAACAGATAAAACATCTGCACGTGTTGGTTTTTTAGCTAAGAATCTTTGCGCTGTTTCTAGTACAAATTCTATTTCTTTTTCTAATGCAATAGGTTCAAGACTGTGGCTTTTTATCAAAGTATCTGTTGTTCCCACTACAATTTTATCGTGCCACGGCACAGCAAACAATACACGTCCATCACTTGTTTTAGGAATCATTAAAGCATGATCGCTAGGTAAAAATGATTTGTCAAATACCAAGTGGATACCTTGACTTGGTACAATGTATTTTTTATAAACGGTATCGTTTAGTTTCATTATTGCATTGGTGAATACTCCAGTAGCGTTAATGATTACTTTTCCTTTTAAGTCATGTAATTCTCCGGTTTCTTGATCTTTAATCTGGACACCTGTAACTTGGTTGTTATTGTCTTTTAGTAGATTCACAACCTTAGTGTAGTTTAGTAAACATGCACCTTTTTCAACAGCTGTTTGTGCGATGTTGATTGCTAAACGAGAATCGTCAAATTGTCCGTCTTGATATACTACACCGCTTACTAAGCCTTTAGGTTCTACTGTAGGTAGTAATTCTATTGTTTTCTTTTTCGAAATATATTTAGATTTTCCTAAACTTAATCTACCTGCTAGCATGTCGTAGATTGTTAGTCCGACAGTGTAGAAGTAACCACCCCACCAATTGTAGTTAGGAATAACAAAAGATTGGTTTTTAACCAGGTGGCCGGCATTTTCTGCTAGCAAACCTCTTTCTTTTAATGCTTCTCTAACAAGTGAAACATCACCTTGCTCTAAATAGCGCACGCCTCCGTGTACTAATTTTGTGCTTCGGCTAGAGGTTCCTTTTGCGAAATCTACTGCTTCAACCAAAATTGTTTTGTATCCTCTACTAGCTGCATCTAATGCGGTTCCAAGACCACTAGCGCCTCCACCAATAATGATTACATCCCATTCTGGAGTTTGTTTTAGTTTTGATAATTGTTCAGATAGTTTCATTGTGTGTTGTATAATGTGTTTAATGCCTTCATTCTCTTTCGAATAACAAACATAATGAAATAAAACGAAACCAAATAAAATAAAATGAAATAATTTATTGAAATTTATTTTTGTACCTTTAAATCCAAGCAAAATTAATACTTAGGCAACAATATGGCTATAATCAATAGAAGACAGGAAGATATACTAAAAGAGTTAAACCAAAAGGGATACGTTAATGTTGTTGATTTATGTGAAACTCATAATGTTTCAACCGTAACCATTCGAAAGGATTTGAATTTTTTAGAAAGCCAAAAGTTACTGCATCGCACGCATGGTGGGGCTAGTCAGCAGCCAATATATGCTTACGAAAGAGATGTAAATGATAAAGAAACCTTGCAGGTGGAACAAAAGAAAGAAATAGCAAGTGAAGCTTTAAAGTATATTTCTAATAATGATTATATTATTTTAGGCTCAGGGTCAAATATTCATTACTTATCTCGAATTATTAAAGGATTCCAAAAATTGACTGTCTTAACGCCTTCTTTAAAGGTTTCTCTAGAATTGTGTAAAGAACTTAATGTAGATACTATTCAATTGGGTGGAGATATTCGAAACAGTTCTACATCGGCAGTTGGGCCTATCGCTGAGGCTACTTTAGGTCAGTTTTCTTGTAATAAATTATTTTTAGGTGCAGATGGAGTTGATTTGGAGTTTGGTTTAAGTACTTCAAATGCTTTAGAAGCACATTTAAATAAGGCAATGATTGACGTTGCAGAAATGGTGATCGTGCTAGCAGACTCTACAAAAATGAATGTTAGAGGTTTTGGAAAAATTTGCGAATTGACTAAAATTGATATTCTAATTACTGATAGCGGTATTGATAGTGATACAAAATTAAAATTAGAGGAACTGGGCATTGATGTAATTGTAGCTGCAATATAATACTGCTATACCTTAATATATATGCCTTGTGATATTGCTGTTTTATTATTTTCGAAAATGATATTTCCTCTCTTTATTAATTGATTTTTTGTTCTAAAAATATTTTAAAATTTTTCAAAAGCACAATATTTAAAAAAAACTTCTACTTTTGTCCGAGAAAAATAGAGCAATGGCAAAGAATTTAGTAATAGTTGAGTCCCCGGCAAAAGCAAAAACAATCGAGAAATTTCTTGGTAGTGATTATCAAGTAGAGTCAAGTTATGGTCACATAGCCGACTTACCTTCGAAAGAAATAGGTGTAGACGTCGAAAATGATTTTAAACCTAAGTACGAAGTTTCACCTGATAAAAAAGCTTTAGTTACCAAATTGAAAGGTCTAGCTAAGAAAGCCGAAATGGTTTGGTTAGCAAGTGATGAGGATCGCGAGGGTGAGGCTATTTCTTGGCATTTATTTGAAGAATTAAAATTAGACGTTAAAAAAACAAAACGTATCGTTTTTCATGAGATTACAAAAACCGCGATTTTAAAAGCGATAGATAATCCTAGAGAAATTGATTATAACTTAGTTAATGCACAGCAAGCACGTCGTGTATTAGACAGACTTGTAGGGTATGAATTATCTCCAGTATTATGGAGGAAAATCAAGGGCGGACTTTCGGCAGGGCGTGTACAGTCAGTATCTGTGCGGTTGATTGTTGAAAGGGAACGCGATATCCAAAATTTTAATGCTGTCGCTAGTTACTCAGTTGTTGCTGAGTTTACTAATGAAGCAGGAAAATCATTTAAAGCAAAATTGCCTAAAAATTTTACAACTAAAAAAGAAGCTGAAGATTTTTTAAGTAAGAACATTGGGTCTACATATAAGGTTTCTGACTTAGAAACAAAGCCTACAAAAAAATCACCTACAGGGCCATTTACGACTTCGACTCTACAGCAAGAAGCGGCGCGTAAATTGTATTTACCAGTAGGGATTACCATGCAATTAGCGCAGCGATTATACGAGGCGGGATTGATAACGTACATGAGAACAGATAGTGTGAACTTATCAAAAGATGCGATGGATGCTGCTCAGGCAGAAATTATCAAGTCGTATGGTAAGGAATTTTCTAAACCTAGAACATTTACTAATAAAAGTAAAGGTGCTCAAGAGGCGCACGAGGCAATTCGCCCTACAGATATGTCGCGACATACCGTGAATATCGATAGGGATCAAGCGCGTTTGTACGATTTAATCTGGAAAAGAACATTAGCTTCTCAAATGAGCGATGCGCAATTAGAAAGAACTAATGTGAAGATTGAAGCTAATAATCACGGAGAGTTATTTACAGCTTCTGGTGAAGTATTGCTTTTTGAAGGTTTCTTAAAAGTATACTTAGAAGGTCACGATGATGACGAAGAGGAGCAAGAAGGAATGCTTCCTGCGATGAAGGTGAACGAGAAGTTACTTAATAATTATATTACTGCTACAGAGAGATATACAAGGCCGCCAGCTCGCTATACAGAGGCTTCTTTAGTGAAGAAATTAGAGGAGTTAGGTATTGGGCGTCCTTCTACTTATGCGCCTACAATTTCGACAATTATCAACAGAAATTATGTCGAAAAAGGAAATTTAGACGGTCAAGAGCGTAATTATACACAATTGATTTTACAAGCAAATAAAGTAGACGAAAAATTACTAAAAGAAAATACTGGGTCTGATAAAGGGAAGTTAGTACCTACGGATATTGGAACAATCGTAACTGATTTCTTAGTTAAGAATTTTGGAAATATATTAGATTACAATTTTACAGCAAAGGTGGAGCAGGATTTTGACGAAATCGCTGAAGGAAATGTTGATTGGGCCATTATGATGAAAGAGTTCTATGACCAATTTCATCCTACAGTAAAAGATGTTGAAGCAAACGCTGAAAGAGAAAGTGGAGAACGTATTCTAGGAACAGATCCTAATACTGGTAAACCTGTTTCTGTACGTTTGGGTAAATTTGGACCTATGGCACAAATTGGTGCTGCAGATGACGAGGATAAGAAATTTGCTAGTTTAATGGCAGATCAAAACATAGGGAATATCAATCTAGAAGAAGCGCTTAATCTTTTTTTACTTCCTAAAAATTTGGGAGTTTATAAAGAAGAAGAAGTTGAGGTTAGTAACGGTCGCTATGGTCCGTATATACGTCACGGTGCAGCATTTGTTTCCTTGCCTAAAGGGGAGAATCCATTAGATGTTGACTTTGATAGAGCTAAAGAACTTATTGATGAGAAAGCGCTTGCAGATGCTCCTATAGCTGTTTATAAAGGCGAAGGAGTTCAAAAAGGTACAGGGCGTTTTGGTCCTTTTATCAAGTGGGATGGGATGTTTATCAATGTGAATAAAAAATATGATTTTGATAATCTTTCTCAAACTGATATCGAAACTTTAATCGAAGATAAGATCCAAAAAAACATTGATAAAGTGATTCACAATTGGGAAGAGGAAGGTATTCTTGTGGAAAAAGCCAGATGGGGACGCTCGACAATTACAAAAGGAAAAATCAAAATTGAATTAGGTAAAGATGTTGAAGCGGCTAAGCTTACACTGGAGCAAGTTCAAGAAATGATTGCAGCAAAAACGCCTGCTAAGAAAACTGCAGCAAAAAAAGCACCAGTAAAAAAGGCAGTAGCAAAAAAAGCAACTACAACAAAAAAAGCAGCGGTAAAAAAACCAGCGGCTAAAAAGTAATAAAATGGAATTTGATTTTTTAAGACCTATTCAAGAAGATGTTTTAGAAACGTTAGCAACGTTTTCTTCACAACAATTTGGTAGTAAAGTGGTTTTTCATACGGCAGATCAGTTTCCAGATTTAAGTAAAATTACTATTGCAGTAATTGGTGTATTGGAAAATAGAGGTGCAGAAACAGTTAGTACAGATGCGGATTTAGTTGCAATAAGGAAAGAACTGTATAGCATGTTTCCAGGAAATTGGGATGCATCAATTGCAGATCTTGGTGATATTGTAGCTGGTGATGCAACCACTGATACTTATTATGCACTTCGAAAAGTGGCTGCGACATTAATTAAAAATAAAGTAGTTCCTATCGTTATTGGAGGTTCTCAAGATTTGACTTATGCTTTGTATAGAGCCTATGATGAATTAGAGCAGATGGTCAATTTAGTAGCGGTAGATAGTAAATTTGATTTTGGAAAAGAAGATGGTGGTGCACTTGCGGGTTCCTATCTGACGAAAATGATCATTGACGAACCAAATAATTTATTTAATTACTGTAACATAGGATACCAAACCTATTATAATTCTCAAGAGGAAATAGATTTAATCGAAAAATTATTCTTCGATGCCTATCGATTAGGAGAGGTTTCTCATAATATCGCTTTAGCTGAACCAGTTTTTAGAGATGCTGATATTGTAAGTCTGGATCTAACAGCAGTAAAATCATCTGATTCGGGTAATTTCGTGAATTTTGCACCAAACGGTTTTAATGGTAAGGAAATTTGTTCTTTAGCACGCTATGCGGGAATTAGTGATAAGGTTTCTATGTTTGGGATTTTTAATCACAATAGCACTGTTCAAGAATCGGCGCTAATTGCTCAAATTGTATGGTATTTTATCGAAGGTTTTCATTATCGATCTAATGAATATCCTTTTGGGACCCGAGATAACTACATTAAATATATCGTGCCAATCGACGAAGAAGTGTTAATATTTTTTAAAAGCGATAAAACGGAGAGATGGTGGATTGAAATACCATTTGTTTCTAATAGCAACAATAAGTTAAAAAGAAATACGTTATTACCTTGTTCACATGAAGAATATTTAGCGGCCTGTAATCAGGAACTACCAGAGCGATGGTGGAAAGCACAAAGAAAAAACATTCTATAGCGTTGTTATTTTAGGTATAAGTACAATTTACTTAATGTTGCTAGGATAAAATGTTTTTTTTATTTGAAATAATTATTTACGTTTGTACGAAAGAACTAATATTTTGTTAAATAACCTTTGCAAAATATTTTTTTGAAATAGGAATAGAAGATTGCTATAGTAGTTTTAATCCTATAATTATAATGAATTTATAATCTGAATTATATGAAGAATCTCGTTGCGTTTGTTGCAATTTTGACATTATTAAATAGCTGTGGTAATGCAGGAGACAGAGGGGAGTTAGTAGGAACTAACGGTGGTAAATGGCACCCTGAGAAACCTTATGGAATGACTTTAGTTCCTGGGGGATCTTACATTATGGGTAAATCTGATCAAGATATTGCTAATGTTCAAGATGCGCCAACAAAAACGGTTACTGTACGTTCATTTTACATGGATGAAACGGAAATTACAAATAGTGAATACCGTCAATTTGTTGACTGGGTTAAGGATTCTACAATACGCGTTAAATTAGCTGTTCTAGCGGATAGTTATGGTTTAACTGCTTCTAGTGGTAAAGGTAGCAAAGGTGGTAGTATAGGTGACTATGCTTTTGATGATTCAAATCCTGATAAAATGAGTGTGTACGATAAGTACATGAATGATAACTATTATAGTTTAGGGACAGATGATGATCCTTATGCTGGTAGAAGATTGAATAAAAAAATTAAATTAATCAAAGATCCGCAGCAATACCCAGACGAATATTACACTGAGGTTATGGATTCAATGTACCTACCTATAGAGTCTTCATACAATGGTTTGAGAACTATTGACGTTAATAAATTGAAATTTCGTTATTCTTGGATGGATATTCAAGCTGCAGCTAAAGCTAAAATAGGAGAAAGAAGAGATTTTGTTAGAAATGAAGAGGTTAAGATTTATCCTGATACGACGGTATGGATAAAAGATTTTACCTACTCGTATAATGAACCTATGCATAATGATTATTTCTGGCATAAGGCGTATGGAGATTATCCAGTAGTTGGTGTAAAATGGACACAGGCTAAAGCATTTTGTGCTTGGAGAACGTTGTATAAAAACTCATATATTAAATCTAAGAAAAAAGGTCGCGATCAAATCAACTCATTTAGATTACCTACTGAAGCAGAGTGGGAATATTCTGCAAGAGGAGGGCTGGAATCAGCATCTTATCCTTGGGGTGGTCCATATACAAGAGATGATAAAGGTTGTTTCTTAGCTAATTTTAAACCTAATAGAGGAGATTATGCTGCAGATGACGCTCTGTACACTGTAGAAGCAAAATCGTATGCTCCTAATGGCTATAACTTATATAACATGGCAGGAAACGTAGCAGAGTGGACGGACTCTTCTTATAATCCTAATGCTTACGAATATGTATCCTCAATGAATCCAAATGTCTTAGATGCATCAAATAAACGTAAAGTTGTACGTGGTGGATCTTGGAAAGATGTTGCTTACTTTTTACAGGTGAGTACAAGAGATTTTGAATATGCTGATTCTGCTAGAAGCTTTATCGGTTTTAGAACAGTACAAGATTATATGTCAGTTCAATCAACATCAAAAAGAAAATAAAATTAATCCAAATCTATAAAATTTTTATCAAAACCTTAAAATTCGAATTATGGCAGTACTAGGCAAAAAAGCAATGAATTTCGCATACGGAATGGGTGCAGCGGTTGTAATCATTGGAGCGTTATTCAAAATTACACATATTGAGTTTGGTCCTATTACAGGGAACAGAATGTTAACAATTGGCCTAGTAGTTGAAGCACTTATCTTTGCATTATCAGCATTTGAGCCAGTAGATGAAGAGTATGACTGGGCTTTAGTTTACCCTGAATTAAAAAATGGTCAAGCTAGAAAACAAGTTGTAAAAGTGGAAGCAGCACCTGCAGAAACGCAAGGGATGCTTTCTCAAAAATTAGACGCAATGTTGAAAGATGCTAAAATTGATGGCGCATTAATGGCAAGTCTAGGAAATAGTATTAAAAATTTCGAATCTGCAGCTAAAGGAATTGCACCTACAGTTGATTCAATTGCTTCTACTAAAAAATATAGTGAAGAATTGACATTGGCAGCAGCTCAAATGGAGTCTTTAAATAGCTTATATAAAATACAGTTACAATCTGCAGCTAAAAATGCTCAAATTAATGAGGAAGTTGCTGAAAACAACTTGAAGTTAAAAGAGCAAATGCAATCACTTACAACTAACTTGTCTTCATTGAACAATGTTTACGGTGGTATGTTATCAGCAATGGGTACTAAATAATTGGTTTCTTAAACTATCATTAATAAACTAATTTAAAGAATATGGCTGGAGGAAAACAAACACCTAGACAGAAGATGATAAACCTAATGTACTTGGTTTTTATCGCGATGTTAGCACTTAATATGTCCAAAGAAGTTTTATCAGCTTTTGGATTAATGAATGAAAAATTTGAAGGATCAAATATATCTGCTGAGCAATCTAATAACCAAATGTTGATGGGGTTAGATGCTAAAGCTGCTGAGGCAGGAGGAGAATTTAATGCAGCTTCAGTTACCGCTCATAAGGTGGAAGGAATTACAAAAACATTTTACGCATATATTGGAGGTTTAAAATCTGAGGTGGTTGCTGGAATTGAAGTTGATCCTGAAACTGGTAAACTTCCTTATGAGGAAATGGACAAGGCAGATAACTTAGATAATGCTTGGTTTAATTCTTCGGGATATTCTCAAAAAGGGCAAGAAGTTATTAGTACTGTCGAAAAGTATAAAGCAGATATGAAAGCTGCTTTAGGTGATAACAAGAAATTAGCACCTATCGTATCTGAAATTACTACAAAGTTTGATTTAACAGATGTTAAAAATAAAGACGGAATCAATATTCCTTATTTAGATTATCATTTCAAAGGATTTCCTGCTGTTGCTTCATTAGCAAAATTATCAGCATGGCAAAATGATGTTAAGAAAACAGAAACGGATATCTATAATACTTTACTAGGGAAAGCGGCTGTAGCTGCTGCATCTTACAGTAATTATGAAGCTATCGTAGTTTTAAATAAAAATGCTTATTTTCAAGGGGAGCAAGTTACAGGGAAGGTTGTTTTAGGACGTTATGATGCTAACACAACACCAACTTCTTTCTCGGGTCCTGGTAAAATTATTAATGGTCAAGCCGTAATTGGTATGACTGCTGGTAATGTAGGTGAGCAAAGTTTTAATGGAAAGTTTACATTTCTAGAAGATGGTAAAACAATTCCATTGCCTTTTACTGGAAAGTATGTGGTTGTTCCTAGACCTAATTCAGCTACTATTTCTGCTGATAAAATGAATGTTGTTTATAGAGGTGTTCAAAACCCAATGACAATTTCCTTTGCAGGTATCGCAGATAATCAAGTTAATGCTTCGGCACCTGGTTTGTCTAAGGTAGGAAATGGAAGATACGTTATGACTCCTGGTGGTGGATCAGAAGTTGTAATCAACGTTTCAGGAAAAATGAGCGATGGTAAAGTAGCTTCAGATAGAAAAGTATTTAGAATTAAAGGAATCCCTGGTCCAACAGGTACAATTAGAGGAGAAACAGGTATTGTAAAAGGTCCTAAATCGAATTTAGAAATTGCAACAATTGGAGCCAAATTAGAAGATTTTGATTTTGAAGTAGGTTTAGATGTTGTTGGATTTAATTTAAAAATATCAGGTCAAGCTACCGTTGTAGTTTCTGGTAATAGATTAAATGCACAATGTAAAGCTGTCCTGTCAAAAGCAGGTAGAGGTGACCAAGTTACCATTTCAGAGATTAGAACTAAATTAGTGGGTGCTGGTAGTTATTTATTACCTAGAACTGCTCCAGTAATTTTTGAAATACAATAATACCAATTGCTAATATAGCAGTCAATATTTTATATTATACCATGATGAATTTAAGAAATTTTTTAATTGTTGTTATTTCTGTTGGTGGAAGTTTTGCTTCTTCTGCACAATCTAATTTGCTTAACGCAAAAACACCTGAGGAAATAGGCCTTAAAAGTGCAGCGCAACTTATTGCGGACAATGATAAGCCTTTGTCGTATGGTTACGTTCACGATAGGGATATCTTGATGGGGAAAACGGTATGGGAGGTTATTGATTTGAATGAAAAAATCAATTTTCCTTTATATTTTCCTATCGATGCAGCTAATATAGGACCTGATAGAAGATCTTTGTATGATGTTTTAACAGCAGCAATTAGAAGTGGAGAAATTACTGAGGTGTATTCTGATAGTTATTTTAATACTAAAAAATCTTACAATGATATCGAATCATCTTTAAGTAGAGTGGATACCACTGATGTAGGTAGAGAACAAGTTAATGCTGGACAAAGAGTATCTGAAGAGTATATCTTAAGGTCAGATTTGACAGCTCAAGATGTTGCTAAATATTACATCAAGGGATACTGGTATTTTGACAAGAGACAAAGCGAAATGAAATATCGTTTACTTGGAATTTGTCCAATCACTCCAGATGTGTATTCTATGAATAGTGAGCAAAAAGATTATATTGAGTTATTCTGGATTTTCTTTCCATCAGCTAGAGAGGTGTTGCATAAAGCAAAGGCATTTAATGACAACAACTCTGCTATGCCTATTTCATTCGATCAAATCCTTAATTCACGACGTTTTAATAGTGTAATTTACAAGGAAGAAAACGTTTATGGAGATAGAGCGATTGATGATTACATGAAAGATAATTCACAAAATCAATTGTTAGAATCTATGCGTATCAAAGAAAAGATTCGTGATTTTGAATCAGATATGTGGAACTACTAATTACAATTATTACCTATAAAAAGAAGACTCTTATCGCAACGTTAAGAGTCTTTTTTATTAGCATAGTATACTAAATTTATTTTATTACCTTATGGTTGATTACATAATTGTAGGCTGCGGACTTGCAGGGATTTCATTTGCTGAACAAGCTTTAAACAATGATAAAACGATTGCAGTCTTTGATAATGATTCTCAAAAATCATCACTAATTGCAGGTGGCTTATATAACCCAGTTATTTTAAAAAGGTTTAGTGAGGTTTGGAAGGCCGAAGAGCAGCTAGTCGAAATGAAAGAATTTTACAAAAAGCTGGAGGCAAAGTTAGCTTCGCAATTTGATTTTCCTAAGCCTATACTGCGTAAGTTTTTTTCGATTGAAGAACAGAATAATTGGTTTGCTGCTTCTGATAAAAAGGGATTAGCGCCTTTTTTATCTCCTGTTCTTATTACTAAAAAATATTCAGGTATAACGTCGGCTTATAATTATGGTGAAGTTTTACACACTGGTTATGTGGATACTGAGCTATTGCTATTTTCGTATCGTAAGTATTTAGAATCTATTAATAGTATCAGGTATGAATCATTTGACTATGGTGCTTTACTATTGGAGTCTGATACGATCTCTTACAAAGGTATAGTAGCGAAGCACATCGTGTTTGCAGAGGGATTTGGTATTCATCAAAATCCTTTCTTTGGTTATTTACCTGTAGACGGTACAAAAGGGGAATTGTTTATTATTGAATCTGACGAACTTGATTTAAACGTTATACTCAATACAAGCGTTTTTATCTTACCACTAGGATGGAATCGCTACAAAGTAGGTGCAACGTACAACTGGAAAGATAAGACAGATTTGCCTACCGAAGAAGGTAAGCAAGAATTGCTTGAGCGTATTAGAGAAATAATCGATTGCGATTTTAAAATCGTAGCGCATTTTGCAGGCGTCAGACCTACTGTTTACGATCGTCGCCCGTTAATAGGCACTCATTTTGATTACAATAATATGCATGTCTTAAACGGCCTAGGAACTCGTGGAGTTATGCTTGGTCCTGCTATGGCAAAAGAACTATTCGACAAAATAGAAAATGGTAAAATAATTGATAAAGAGATTAACATCAATCGTGTTAAACCTAAAAATTATAGATACTAATTATTTTTTCTCTTTAAAATTAGGGTCGTAAGAAACAAACATATTTATGTAGATGTTTCGAGCCAATCGCAATACAAATGGAAACGAAACAATTAAAGCTACTATAATACTTATAAACGCTGTTTTTAATGTAGACCCTATAAATAAAAACGAGATTATAAAAGCAGCAACTCCTACTGCTACATTTAAGCCGTAACTTACATACATGGCACCGTAAAAAAACGATGGTTCGATTTGATAATGTAAACCACAATGACTGCAGTTTTCATTCATTTTCAAAACTTTCGTTAGATGTAAAGGATTTTTGTCTTCATACATGCTCTCATTTTGACATTTCGGACAAGTTCCTGTTAAAATACTATTTAGTTTGGATCCTTTTTTTAACATTTGCATAAATTTTTAACAAAGGTACAATTTTAGGATTGCTGCCTAAGTAACTTTAGTCACAAAATATGCTTAATATACACAATTTATCCGTTTCGTTCGGAGGTACTTATTTATTTGAAGAAGTAACATTTCGTTTGGGAGCTGGGGATCGAGTTGGTCTAGTTGGAAAGAATGGTGCAGGAAAATCAACAATGCTAAAAATGCTAGCTGGAGATTTCAAACCAGATTCTGGAGTCATCTCTCAGGAAAAAGATGTTCGCATGGGATTCTTACGTCAAGACATCGATTTTGAGCAAGGTAGAACGGTATTAGAGGAAGCTTATGAAGCATTTGTTGATATAAAAATTGTAGAGAAAAAATTAGAAGAAATCAATCATCAATTAGTTACCCGTACTGATTATGAAAGTGAAGAATATTCTAAAATCATTGAAGATTTATCAGACTATACCCATCGTTTTGATTTATTAGGTGGATACAATTATGTAGGAGACACTGAAAAAATTCTACTTGGTTTAGGTTTTAAAAGAGATGTTTTCAATAACCAAACAGAAACCTTCTCTGGAGGTTGGAGGATGCGTATAGAGTTAGCAAAATTATTGTTACAAGCTAATGATGTATTACTACTCGATGAGCCTACCAATCACTTGGATATAGAGAGTATCATTTGGTTAGAGAGTTTTTTACGAAATTATATAGGAGTTGTGGTAATCGTATCACATGATAAAATGTTCCTTGATAATGTTACTAATAGAACAATCGAAATCTCCCTAGGTAAAGCATACGATTTCAATAAGCCGTATTCTCAATATTTAGAGTTGCGTCATGAAATTCGCGAAAAGCAATTGGCGACGCAAAAAAATCAAAGCAAGAAAATTGAAGAAACTGAAAAGTTAATTGAGAAATTCCGTGCTAAAGCCTCTAAGGCCTCAATGGCACAATCGCTAATCAAGAAATTAGATAAAGTAGAACGTATCGAAGTTGATGAAGACGATAACTCAGTAATGAATATCTCTTTTCCTGTTTCAAAAGAGCCTGGTAGAGTAGTGGTCGAAGCAGAGCACGTAACTAAAAGTTATGGTGATAAAACTATTTTAAAAGACATTAATTTGCTAGTAGAACGTGGAAGTAAAATCGCGTTTGTAGGTCAAAATGGTCAAGGAAAATCTACTTTTATAAAAGCGATCGTTGACGAATTTGAGTATCAAGGTACAATCAAGTTAGGACATAATGTACAGTTAGGTTACTTTGCACAAAATCAAGCAGAATATCTTGATGGCGAAATCACATTGTTGCAAACAATGGAGGATGCAGCCGCAGATACTAATAGAATGAAAGTGCGTGACATGCTAGGGTCATTCTTGTTTAGAGGTGATGATGTAGATAAAAAAGTAAAGGTCCTTTCAGGGGGAGAGCGTAATCGTCTTGCTCTTTGTAAATTGCTGTTGCAACCTATCAACGTTTTATTGATGGATGAGCCTACCAATCACTTGGATATTAAATCTAAGAATGTATTGAAAGCGGCCCTGCAAAAATTTGGAGGAACCCTACTTCTAGTATCTCACGATAGAGATTTTTTACAAGGTATGTCTAATTTAGTGTACGAATTTAAAGACCAAAAAATAAAAGAATATTTAGGGGATATCAATTATTTCTTAGAACAGCGCAACCTTGAAAACATGCGTGAGGTTGAGAAAAAAGATGCCGAAAAAGCAATTGCTCCTAAGGAAAGTAACAAAGCATCTTATGAAGACCAGAAGAAAAATAAAGCGCTTAATAATAAGTTAAGTAAAATTGAAAGTCAGATAAAGCAGCTTGAAAGAGACATACAGCATGACGACAAAATGCTAGCGACTAACTACGACAAGCACGTTGAGGATGCTAAATTTTTTACCGCTTATAACAAGAAAAAAGCCGATTTAGAGCAACTGCTATTGGATTGGGAAATCGTTCAAGAGGAGATTGATAATGCGTAGCTAATCCAGCTATTCGTTTCAATCTTTACATAAACAATCTTTTTTTACTTCACTCTTCAAGGAGCTTCTTACAGTCGCTCTTTAAGAGTGGTAAAAAGAGATTTTTTTATGCAAAGGATTTTCACTGCTATCTGGGCTATTAACTTATTTAATAAGACCTATTTTCTTAGAATGTGCAATTGCGGTAGCACTAGATTCAAAATAGCAGACAGACACGTTCAAGGATGCAATATTTTCTAACGAATCGATAACTTTTTTCTTTTTCTTTTTACCGGTTTGTCTAATATATATTGCTTTTACAGTTAAAGGGAAAATCTTACTGATTGATTCATATAAATACGTGTCGTGTTGTGAATCATCTCCTAGAAGGACATATTCTAAGTCGGGATAAAATTCAAGGATGTGTTTAATCTTTTCAAATTTATGATTGTGTTCTCCTCTTCCAGACCATAAAAAATTGCTGAGACTAGTTTTGATGTCTTTTAATAATAATACCGCTTTAGGTAGATTATGGATTTCAGTAAACTTCACTAAAAACCGATACAAATTCCATTCACTACTCGATACATAAAAAAAAGCATTCTTCTCAGAACTGTTGGTGCGCCCAGCCTCACTTAGTGCTTGATAATGTGCGGTAACATCTGCAAAAATTTTTCTCGAATTTACATTTCTAAACAAAAGATGGTACAGCTTTTTTAAAGGATTCAAGGTGTAAGAAACTAAAAAAGTATCATCTATGTCTGAGATGATTCCTATATCACCTTTATAGGGTTTAATATAGCTCGCAGTACTTACAATTCTCTCATTATTATAAATGATACTAACCTCATAGTCCATCCAGCCATAATTTGAGGATGATTCGATGGGAATACAAAATTTAAAATAGCCGTCGTGTAAAGTCTTCGTGTGTATTTCGGTACCCTTGTAATTTAAGTACACACTAGCATTAGCGTCAGTTTTAATGCGGTACATGTTGATTACTGAACCAGCATTTTTAAAATTAGTAGAAAGAAAATCATAATCTTTCATGTTTGTCGGCTTAAAAACATGTCCCATTACAATTAACTCCTGCTCATTTGCGTAACCGCGATATAATTTTAAAATAGGTTTCATTTTATTTAATACTTTTGACAAAAGCGAAATTTAATTATTAAAAACCACTTAACGAAGCAAATGGTGAAAAAGAATGTCTTGTTAATCGTGAACCCTATTTCTGGTGGTGTAGAGAAATCTGAAATTATAGAAACAGCCACAGATTTTGTAAACGGCTTGCAAAAGAATTTAGTATTATATGAAACGTCTGGCAATAATGATATTTTAAAAATTCAAGATTTATATGCTAAGTTTGATCCTGAGCGTGTACTAATTGCGGGCGGCGATGGCACAATAAAATTAGTAGCAGAAGCACTAGAAGAGGAAGATGTAATTTTTGGAATCTTACCAGCAGGTTCAGCAAATGGCTTAGCTACAGATTTGGGTTTGCCTAATGCTATTCAGGAGTGCTTGATAATATCATTTCGTGAGAAGCATCTTGCTATCGATATGATTATGATCAATGGTAAAAAAAGCTTACACCTTAGTGACTTGGGATTAAATGCTGACCTAATAAAGAATTATGAGAATAGCTCCGTAAGAGGTAAGTTAGGCTATGCCTTGCAAGCTGTCACTACATTAGTGGAGAAAGAAGCTCCTTTTATAGCTACAATCGAAGTTAACGATACTACAATTGAGTGCGAGGCTCAAATGATTGTCATAGCAAATTCAAAAAAGTACGGTACGGGTGTTGTGATAAACCCAACTGGATTGATGGATGATGGAAAATTCGAACTAATTATTTTGAAGAATTTAGATCTTATGGTTTTTGGAAAAATCATTACTGGGAACATGCCTATAGAAGCAGAAGATGTTGAAATTATTACAACTGATAAGGCAATGATAACTACAAATCGGCCGGTGAGTTTTCAAATTGATGGAGAATATTGTGGTACACAATCTAATTTAAGTATTGCCCTGGCGGCTGCTAAAATGAAAGTTGCTATTCCTTAAATGGATTACGCACTTGCCAATCTGATTTTGGTTCAAAGTATCGGAAGAATCGGCCTATAAAAAGATTTAGCAGTGGGTTACTGTGTTTCATCATTCCGTAGGTATCGACAGCGGTAGCCCCTACTGAACTTTTTATTTCTAAAGCCGTGCGTGCAAAAATGATTCTCTTATATTTTTTATTAATCGAATAGGCTATCATGTCATACAACATATTCAAATACAACATTTTTTCTTTTTGAAATTCCTGGTCGTAGCCTAAAAAATAAGTATCAATATCAGATCCGTTTTTTATTAACGTATTGAATCCAATTAGTTTGTCGTCAATAAAGTAACCATAAAACAAGAAATTATCCTTGAGTGTTTTTTTGAATATTTCAAAATGATTTTCACTCAAGTAGAACGTATTAAAAGGGGCATTTCTAGCTACATTCAAGTATAATTCGTGAATGCGCTCTGTATCACTTTCGATTTCATCTAAGGATAACTTTCTCTTTGATACAGCCTCTGCTTTTTTCCTGCTTCTTTTGTATTGATCTCGGTATTTTTTACTCAAGCTAGCCAGGTAATCATCAAAGCTATTCCAGTTATCTGAAATTTTGAAAATCATATTGGGTTGTGTAGTGAAAGTAAAATAGGATTTAAAGATTTTCTTGTCAAACAAAGAAACGGCTTCTTTAGAGTAGTCTTTAAAAATTATTAGCTGTGGCTTTAAGTTTCTTTTAGCTAATAACAATTGAATAGTATTTGTAGCATCTTTTAAAACGACAAAAGCAGTGGCTTTATCTAATTCTTTACTAAAGCTGTAGCCATTTTGACCGGTGAGCATGTTATTACCTATAACTAATACTCTCGAACTAATGTTTTGAAAGACATAACTACGAATATAAGTTTTAAAACGATGATCTCTTTCTCCAAAGGATGCAATCGCACTTAGATCCAAGAATTGAGAAACGGCAACTCCTACTAAGTCATCTTTGTTAAAAATACCTATAAAGTGGAATATCATGTTTATAGGTCCAGAATTTTCTAATACTGAAAGGTAGGATTGCGATAAAAATATGTTGTTACCGGCTAAAGCATCCCAATTAGCAGGGAGCTCAGATACAGCAGAATAAATTTTAAAAGTGTAAATAGCCGTTGAAATTAAATTAATTTTTGATGGGGCAAAAATACTATATAAACTCAGAATAGCAATTAAGCGTTACGATTTTATATACAGCAATCCAGAGATTATAAGCGATTCATTCGTGAAAAATCGGTCAAAATTTGCAGCGATATTCAAGCAGTAGGAATATAGTCTTATTATGAAACAGTTTAAAACAGGTTAATAATATCTTCTACTTTTTAAAATCAATCGTTTTTTAGTTAACTATTCACTAACTGCAATCAGAGTTGTTAATTGCTTCTTAATATTTCGTAGGAAATATACTCATTTAAATTATTAAATAGTGTAGTTCGTCGATTATTTTTGTCGATAAACTAAATCTGCTGTACTTTTATGTTAATATTAAGATCAAATACTTCTGCTATGAAAAATATAATCACACTTTTACTAACGGTTTTTGCTACATTTTCAATGGTAGCAGAGGTGTCTCCATCAGATAAAACGGTTTTGTTGAATTTATATTCGGCTACAAATGGAGAAAACTGGACAAACAAATGGGATCTTAATGCTCCAGTAGCTACTTGGTATGGTGTTAAGCTAATAGGCGATAAAGTTGTTTCATTGAATTTGTCTTCAAATAATCTTGTGGGCGAACTTCCAGCAGATTTAGCCTCTTTAACAGATCTTCAAATTTTGAACTTGCATAGAAACGGTCTTAAAGGTAGTATTCCAACTACTGTTGGGAATTTAAAAAATTTAAGAACATTAGATTTATCATTTAATAAATTAGTAGGTGCAATTCCAGCAGCCATTTGCGAAATGGAAAATTTAAGAAATTTACAATTATACATGAATAATTTATCTGGTGAATTACCGTCGCAAATTGGAAATTTAACTAGATTGGAAGTATTTGTAGCGTTTAATAATCAGTTAGAAGGTCAATTACCAACATCACTGTACAGACTAGCTTCTTTAAAAAAATTACTATTAAATAGTAACAAGCTTTCAGGGAGATTAAGTATGGATATCGCCAACTTAACTAAATTAGAAAATTTAAGTCTTTTCGAAAATAAATTACAAGGTCAAGTTCCATTTGACATTGAGAAACTAAATAACTTGAAAGAAATGAACATCTCTTTTAATCAATTTAGCGGATTGACATCAAGTAGGTTAGCGGTTTTAGATACGCTACACATGACAATGATTAACGATAAAGGCGTTGCAATGACTTTAAATGTTGCAATGGAAGTAGAGAGACCTTTGGTTTCTGAAGATTAGTTTTGGTTAACTTTTTTTGGTTTTTTAATTATTTAAGTAGTTGTTTTAAATTAATTTTTTTAATCAAACCCATGTTTTCGTTTCATGGGTTTTTTTATGCTTAAAAATTAAAATAGTATTGCATCTAGTACGCTGCTGTTTTAAAACTATATTTTTAAATTCTATTTGTTGTTTTTTCACAATTACTACGGGGTAATTCCTTTTTAAAAGCAAATTCTTTGTGATTTAATGGTAATATAACAAGATGTTTTCTTAATCATTTTGTGGTGGCTATTAGCTATTAGTAGGATGCAATTTTGTCGTTAATGATTCTTTGTTACTTTTAAATAGCTTGCCTATAATTATTTAGTATTAATTTCAAGGATATTAAATCATATTTGTATCTTGTTCTATTAAAATAGGGTAGCGCAATTATTTGCGTATTCTGCGCGCTAACCTTACATAATCCCGTATCCATATTATTAGAAAAAAAATTTATTATGAAAAAATCTTTGACACTTGTAGTTGCTATTTTAGCTATCACGGCATGCTCAAAAAAAAACCATGAACAAAAATCAGTTGCAATAACAGGAATTGATTCTACTTTAAGGCCTGGTAACGATTTTTTTAAATATGTAAACGGGAAATGGTACGATTCTGTAGCAATTCCTGCTTCACAATTTGGAGTTGGTGCTTATATGTTTATGAATTACCCCCAGAGAATGCGCTTGCAAGGGATTTTAGATAGTATTTCTCGAAGTGAGAATTCGTCGGGGAGTGTGGCAGAAAAGGTGGGTAACTTTTATGCTGCAGGTATGGATACTGTGACAATAGAAAAACGCGGATTTACACCTATTAAGCCATTACTTGTTCAAATTGATGCTATAAAAGATTTGCCCTCATTGATGAATTTTGTTGGTAAGCAGGTAACGGTGGATAACCCTACAATGATAGGTTTTGGTGTTTCCTCTGACGAGAAAAATAGTACTATGAATAGTGCACAACTTTATCAAACGGGACTAGGATTACCAGATAGAGATTATTATTTCAAATCAGATGCGTCAACAATTGCTATACAACAAGCTTATAAAAAGTATCTATCTACATTGTTTGAACTAACGGGCAGTAGCTCTCAAGAAGCGAAACAAAATGCAGAGGTAGTATTTAGCATCGATAAACAACTTGCTACTGCACATAAAACAAAAGTTGCTCTTCGGGATGTACAGGCTAATTATAATAAAATAGCTGTAGTGGATTTAGTTAAAAGACATCCAAACATAGATTGGACCGCATTCTTAAATAATGTAGGAGCAAAAACAGATTCAATCAACGTTGGTCAACCTCAATATTATGATGCTTTAGATAAATTGTTGAAGAAAACATCAATTACTAATTGGAAAACTTATTTAAAAGCAAATTCTTTAGAAAGATATGCTGATGATTTGAGCAAAGCTTTTGTGGATGCTTCCTTTGAGTACACCAAAGTGCTGTCGGGTCAAGCAGTTCAAAAAACGCGTGGCGAAAAAATGGCAAACGTCGTCGATGGTTATTTAGGTGAAGCATTGGGGGAATTATATGTAAAGAAATACTTTTCAAGGGAGGCTAAAAATCGCATGTTAACTTTGGTTAATAATGTACAAAAGGCCTACGCTAAGAGAATTGACAATTTAGAATGGATGAGTCCAGTAACAAAACAAAAAGCTAAAGAAAAGCTATTTGCTATCACTAAAAAAATTGGTTATCCTGATAAATGGAGAGACTACAGTAATGTGAGCGTGGCTAGAGATACTTATTTTGAAAATATGGTTTCTGCTGCCACAGCTGCTTATCAATTTCAATTGAATAAATTAGGTAAAAGAGTCGATAAATCAGAGTGGTATACTACAACTCCAACAGTTACTGCGTATAATAATCCTACTGCAAACGAAATCGTTTTTCCAGCAGGTATTTTACAACCGCCTTACTTTGATAATAATGCAGATGATGCTTTGAACTATGGAGGTATCGGAATGGTTATAGGTCACGAAATAACCCATACGTTTGATGATCAAGGCGCTCAATATGACAAATATGGTAATTTGAAAAACTGGTGGACAAAAGAAGATTATGCACAGTTTAAAGCGAGAATACAGCAAGTTACTGATGAATATAGTACGTTTACTGTTCTAGGAGATGTGCACGTTAATGGTGCGTTAACCGTAGGAGAAAATACCGCTGATATTGCTGGTATTGCAGTTGCTTATGATGCCTTCAAGATGACGGAGGAAGGAAAAGGAAATACTAAAATTGATGGCTTTACGCCAGATCAGCGTTTCTTTATCTCTCTTGCAAAAATATGGAGAGTAAAAATGAAAGACGAATACCTACGTTTATGGATAAATAATAACCCACATTCTCCACCAAACTGGCGTGTTAATGGGCCGCTAATGAATACAACTCCTTTTTACAATGCTTTTAATGTTAAGGAAGGCGATAAAATGTTTTTACCCCAAAAAGATAGAATAACGATTTGGTAATTTATACACATTAGTACGTTTTAATTAAACGCTGCGCAAATGTAATTATATACGTTGCGCAGTTTTTGTTTGCTATAAATTGTAACTTTTGATAAGGTTTATAATTTACATTTATAGCACAAAAAAAAAGCCTCAGATTTCTCTGAAGCTTTTCTAGTAGCGGGAACAGGACTCGAACCTGTGACCTTCGGGTTATGAGCCCGACGAGCTGCCTACTGCTCTATCCCGCGATGTGCGTTTTGTAATCTCAATAAGGCTACTTAGTAGCGGGAACAGGACTCGAACCTGTGACCTTCGGGTTATGAGCCCGACGAGCTGCCTACTGCTCTATCCCGCGTTGTTTCGGGTGCAAAGATACAACGAAATTCGGCATTTGCAACAAAAATTTAAAAAAATGTTTTATTTTATCTATTGAGTTGATATAACTACCTTTGCAAAATAAATAGTATATTAAATGTCACATAAAGCAGGTTTTGTAAATATTATAGGGAATCCTAATGTTGGGAAATCAACATTAATGAATGCCTTTGTTGGAGAACGATTATCAATCATTACGTCCAAAGCACAAACAACACGTCACAGAATTCTTGGAATTGTAAATGGTGAGGATTTCCAAATGATCTTATCAGATACTCCAGGTATTATAAAACCGGCGTATGAAATGCAAGAATCGATGATGAATTTCGTAAAGTCAGCTTTTGAAGATGCTGATATTCTGATTTACATGGTCGAAATAGGGGAGCAGGATTTAAAAGATGAAGCTTTTTTTAATAAGATTATCCATTCTAAAATTCCGGTTCTATTATTATTGAATAAAATCGATAACTCTAATCAAGAACAATTAGAGCAGCAAGTGGCTTTCTGGGCAGAAAAAGTGCCTAATGCAGAGATCTACCCAATATCAGCGTTGAAGAACTTTAATGTGCCTGAGGTTTTTCAGCGTATCATTTCGCTTTTGCCTGAATCACCCGCATATTACCCAAAGGATCAATTAACAGACAAGCCAGAGCGTTTCTTTGTTAATGAGACTATTCGTGAAAAAATCCTATTGAATTACAGTAAAGAAATTCCATATGCAGTTGAAATCGTTACTGAGGAGTTTTTTGAGGATGAAAAAATAATTCGTATTCGTTCCCTAATAATGGTTGAACGCGAAACTCAAAAAGGAATTATCATAGGTCATAAGGGAGCTGCTCTTAAAAAAGTAGGTACTGAGGCTCGTGAGGATTTAGAGAAATTCTTTGGTAAACAAATTCACATAGAACTAGTTGTGAAAGTAAATAAAAACTGGAGAAGCAACGCCAACATGTTAAAACGTTTTGGCTACAATCAATAACATCTTCTGTTAACTATTTAGTTATCTTAATAAAACAGCATTCAAGCTTAAATTGAATGCTGTTTTTTTATGGTCTGAACTATTATAGTAATAGGGTGTTGTGCCAAGGAAGTAATGATTGTGCAAAAAAGTATTTGGACGTAACCCGCACCGATAGCTATCGGGGTCGGGCTATTCGTTTCAATCTTTTTAAAGCTTAAAAAACAGCCTTAAAAAAGGATTTTCACTGCTATCCCTTACACAAAACCGCAATAGATTTTAATTTTAGGAATCATGAAGCGATGATTTTTTCGAATAAAACTTCCAACTCTTTCATTTGATTGTTCCCGTTATGTCTTATTTGGCGAGCGACAAAATATAATAAAAACCAAGCAACAAACATTAATGAAAGCACTAGTAAATCTGTGGTGAGTGCGTTTTTCAACACGTAATCAGAATAAAGTATTCCTAGGAAGATTAAAAAAACACCTGCTACTATAAAATGTAGAAACATAAAAAAACTCCACAACACAGGATCAGGGCCAAACAAACCTCGAATATGGGTCTGGTTTTTAGTAGGGGTTTGTAATTCTAAGTGAAGGTGAGGAGAATGATATTTTTTTTGTACTCCTATAATATGTAACCACACATGATTTCCGCTAACTTTAATGTGGTAGTTATCGTCTTTAATTTGTGCAAAATGCTTGAATTTAGCCAATAATAAATCCGTTTTTTCGGGTACGTCTTTATAAAAACGAAGCAGTAATCTTATTTCATTATCGACTTCCATAAGTACCATTTTTTAGAGTTAAATATGAGTGAAAGTGCTAATATATCAAAAATATTGATATTCATGCTTTTTGCACTACCTTTGCCAAATATTTCAAATTAGAATTATGAATAACATTGTTGCGATAGTAGGAAGACCTAATGTGGGGAAATCAACCCTTTTCAATAGGCTGATACAAAGAAGAGAAGCGATCGTTGATTCGGTTTCTGGAGTTACCAGAGATAGAAACTACGGTAAAAGCGAGTGGAACGGAAAAGAGTTTTCTGTGATTGATACCGGTGGATACATCCGTGGATCTGATGACGTTTTTGAAGGAGAGATCCGTAAGCAAGTCGAACTTGCGATTGATGAGGCTGATGTAATCATTTTTGTCGTTGATGTAGAAGAAGGAATTACCCCTATGGATGATACTGTGGCTAAGTTGTTACGTAAGGTAACTAAGCCAGTACTTCTTGCTGTGAATAAAGTAGATAACGCTATGCGTGAGAAAGATGCAGTGGAGTTTTACAACCTTGGTTTAGGGGAGTACTATACTTTTGCAAGTATTTCAGGAAGTGGAACGGGAGATTTATTAGACGCTTTAATTACTGCTTTCCCAGAGAAACCAGTTGTAGAAGAAGTTTCTGATTTGCCACGTTTTGCAGTTGTAGGGCGTCCTAATGCTGGAAAATCAAGTTTTATCAATGCATTAATTGGTAAAGATCGTTATATAGTAACTGATATTGCGGGTACTACTCGTGATTCTATCGATACAAAATTTGACCGTTTTGGTTTCGAATTTAACTTAGTGGATACTGCGGGAATTCGTCGTAAAGCTAAGGTAAAGGAAGATTTAGAGTTTTACTCGGTAATGCGTTCTGTGCGTGCTATTGAACATGCTGATATTTGTATCTTGATTATTGATGCAACTCGTGGATTTGAAGGGCAAGATCAAAGTATATTTTGGTTAGCTGAAAAAAACCGTAAAGGAGTTGTAATCTTAGTAAACAAATGGGATTTAGTCGAAAAAGAGACGATGTCTACTAGAGATTACGAAGAGAAAATTAGACAAGAATTAATGCCATTTACTGATGTGCCTATTCTTTTTGTATCTGCTTTGACAAAACAACGTTTGTTAAAAGCTCTAGAAGCTACGGTAAAAGTATACGAAAGTAGACAACAACGTATTGCAACTTCAAAATTCAACGAATACATGTTGAAAGTGATTGAAGCCTACCCGCCGCCAGCTACTAAAGGGAAGTATGTGAAAATTAAATATTGTATGCAGTTGCCTACGCCAACACCTCAGTTTGTGTTTTTTGCTAACATGCCACAATATGTAAAAGAACCGTACAAGCGTTACCTTGAAAATAAAATTAGAGACAACTGGGATTTCTCAGGAGTTCCGATAGATATTTATATTAGAGAAAAATAAAAGTGAAAAATCCCGATGTGAATCGGGATTTTTTTAGTTAAAGCTGTTTTTAAAATAATGTGTTACTAGCTTTTATAAAATAGTTCTTATTTCAATTAGAGCGAAGTCGAAAACTATTTCTATTATCACATTTTATTTCATGTAAGATAAATAAGCTTGTTATGCTTCTATGGTGCGTGTTGTCTTTAGCTTTTCGCAAGATTCCCTATATGAGATAAGCGAATTTATTTTGATACTTGTGGTGCTTAAAAAAAAGCTGCTATACAGCAGCTTTTTTTAAAGTTTCAATTTGCTTACCAGCCTCCGCCAGATCCTCCACCAGAGAATCCACCTCCACCGAATCCGCCACCAAAACCACCGCCTCCGCCGCCAAATCCACCACCTGATGAACCTCCGCCGAAACCGCCACCTCCGCCGCCACGGCCAAGACTACTTAAAATAATAACGTCAAGTAAGCTAGGGCCGCCGCCACCGCGATTGCCTGAGTTTCCTCCGCCTTTATTTCTTGATGCTAGTGCTATTATGATTACGATAATAATTATAAGAGGTAGGAGCGGGAAATCGTTGCCTTCTGCAGCCTTTCTTTTGCCTTTGTATTTTCCTTTAAAAACATCAAAAAGCGCATCGGTGCCTTTGTCTAAACCGTTGTAATAACTACCAGCTCTAAATTCGGGCAAGATTATATTTCTAGTTATTTCCCCACCAATTCCTGCTGTTAAACGATCTTCGAGTCCGTACCCAGCTGAAATCCATATTTTTCTTTCCGCTTTTGCTAATAATATAAGCACACCATTATCGTCCTTTTGTGTGCCACCAACTCCCCATTCATGTCCCCATTTTGGAGTTAGAATTCCTATGTCTTCACCTTTTAAACTTTCGATAGTAATAATTACAATTTGAGTCGTCGTAGTATCAGCATACTGAATTAATTTTTGCTCTAGTTGTGCCTTTTCTGACGCACTAAGTACCTTAGCATAATCATATACGCTCGTTTGGAATTCCGGTTTGGGAGGAATTGTAAATTGTGCAAATCCTAAATTTGTAATAAAAAGACAAATTAGTATGTGCAAAAAGTACGTTGTATTCTTTTTTTGTAAAATCATATTATCCTTTAGATATTTCATTTGATAATTCATTTGTATCATCTTCAGACCAGGGAAAATGTTTTTTTAACTCTTCTCCAGCTCTTAAAATCCCATCTATTAAACCTTGCTTGAAATTCCCGTTTTTAAAATGAGCAACCATTATGTCTCTCGTGCTATCCCAGAAATCACTGGTAACAATATCGTTGATTCCTTGATCTCCACAAATAACAAATGTCTTATCGGCTACAGCCAGATAGATTAAAACACCATTTTTTAACTGTGTTTCATCCATTTTCAATTCGTTAAAAACTTCTAATGCGCGATCATAAGGATCTAACTGTGTTGTTTGTTCAAGATGGACTCTTATTTCTCCAGAAGTATTTGTCTCGGCGATACGTATCGCTTCAACAATTTCCTGTTCTTCTGCTTGCGTTAAAAAATCTTCTACTTTAGACATGAGTTACTTTTTATGTTACAATTAATTTAAAACAATAAACCATTAAGAAACAAGATTCATTATTTCTTAATAATCTAAATTTCTTAATGGTTTATTTTAAATCCTTTTTTGTTGAATTGTTTTAGAATTTTACTTCAACCGGTTTGTCGGCACCTTCAACTGCATTGAAATACGCTTTTTCTTGGAAACCAAACATTCCTGCAAAAAGGCTATTAGGGAAAGTCTTAATGTGCGTGTTATATGGTTTAACCGACTCGTTAAAACGAGTTCTTGATGTTAAAATTTGGTTTTCAGTACTAGCCAGCTCATCTTGTAATTTCAAGAAGTTCTGATTTGCCTTCAACTCAGGATATCTTTCTACAGAAACAAGTAAACGAGATAAAGAGCTACTAACACCAGATTGTGCTGAATTAAAGGCAGCCAATTGCTCAGGAGTAATATTTGTAGGATCGATAGTAACTTGAGTTGCTTTTGCACGTGCCTCAATAACTGCCGTTAAAGTGCTTTTTTCAAACTCAGCTGCACCTTTCACAGTGTTAACCAAGTTTCCTATTAAGTCATTACGTCTTTGATAAGCCGTTTGTACATCTCCCCAAGATTGCTCTACGTTTTGATTTAATTCTACAGCTGTATTGTTAATTCCTTTCACCCAGCTGTACATTCCTATGACAACTACGGCTAAAATAATCCATGGTAAAAACTTTTTCATGTGTGTGCTTTTTAAATTGATTTGTTATTTGATTGTTTGTAATGTTTTAAACTGCCATTACGATTACAGTTCGTTTTTTATATTAGTTAATTGTGTTCGAATAGTTTCTAATTTTCGAATAATTTCAAACTTATCTAAAGTTTTTTTCTGACCCTCCTTGAGATGAGTTTTTGCACCCTCAAGAGTAAAGCCTCTTTCTTTCACTAAGTGATAGATTAATTGTAAGTTGGTTACATCTTCAGGAGTGAACATACGATTTCCCTTAGCATTCTTCTTAGGTTTAAGAATATCAAATTCACTATCCCAAAACCGAATCAATGATGCATTCACATTAAAAGCCTTCGCAATCTCTCCTATACTGTAATACCTTTTATCTTTAGAAAGCTCTATATGCATATGATTTATTATAATTTATATTAAAAACTGATTTTGAAAACCAATTTTATCTTCTTTTAATTTTGGCATTCGTTAGCATTCAAAGATATATTTTGCTGAGAAACACCCGCAATCAAAGCCTGCAAACTGAAAACTGAGACTGCAAACTGAGACTATCAACGCAATCAAAGCCTGAAAACTGCAAACTGAGACTGCAAACCGAGACTGCAAACTTAAACCCCGCAAACTGAGACTGCCAACTGAGACTATCAACGCAATCAAACCCTGAAAACTGCAAACCGAGACTGCGAACTTAAACCCCGCAATCAAAGCCTGAAAACTGCAAACAGAGACTGCCTACTATCAACGCACCCCGAGACCGCCCACTCAAACCCCGCTTTAAATTAATCCAAAGACTGATTCTCTTGATTTGCAATTTGCGCTATCGCTACATATTCAACAGCCGAAATATTACCGTAATAAAAATTCAAAGGATTCACTACTTTTCCATCTTTATGTACTTCGTAATGGCAATGCGGCCCTTCAGATCTCCCTGTACTTCCTACATAACCTATTATGTCACCTCGTTTCACTCTTTGTCCTGCTCTGCAATTGTATTTGCTCATGTGTGCATACAATGTTTCGTATCCATAACCATGCCTAATTACAACATGATTTCCGTAACCCGATGCCGTATTGTCTGCTCGTGCCACTACGCCATCACCGGTTGCATAAATGGGAGAGCCAGTATTTGCTGTAAAGTCCATTCCCTCATGCATTTTACGAGCCTTGGTAAAGGGATCTGTTCGGTATCCAAAACCAGAAGCCATACGTTTTAAATTTTCATTCTTTACTGGCTGAATGGCAGGAATAGCTGCCAATAGTTTGTTTTTCTCTTTGGCTAATTTCAAAATGTAATCTAATGATTTTGATTGTATCGCCAATTCCTTTGATAAACCATCAACACGTTTTGTTGTGTTTAAAACCAACTGTGAGTTGTTGTATCCCTCTAATGCTGCGTAGCTTTCTAATTTTCCAAAACCAGATTTGCGAGCTTCCGTTGTTATTGCAGCGGTATTAAAATAGGTACGGTATAAATTATTGTCACGATCTTCAATAGCACTCAAGACATTATCAAACTGGTCCATCTTTTTATTTAAAACGGCATAATTTAATTTTAAATTCCCAATCTCTCGTTCTTGAATTAGGTCTTTTGGGGTCTTGAAGTACGGTGTGTTTAATAAAACTACAAAACTCAAGAAACCAAATAAGGCAGAAGCAACCAGAAACAAAACGATGTAGCCAAATTTCCTCCTTTTTTTTACCTTAATTTTTCGATATGCTAGATTTTCAGAATCGTAATAATATTTTACTTTCGCCATACTTTAAAATACCCTATTTTTGCACCTTATAAAAAGGTTAGGACAACAAATTTAATAAATGTTTCATTTGGGGACGTCCTTTTTTAAGAATAAATTAATAAAGTGCCTATTCCAGCTATCCGTTTCAAGTTCTCGTCTTGAAATCATTTTTTCTACTGCGCTAGTAGGAGCTTCTCCCGAAGGTTCGGGACATGTGCTACTTTCCCTAGAAAAAATAGATTTTAAAACTTTAAAGCTTTTCACTACTATCTGGGGCAAGAAATGTAATAGTAAAATGAGATAGTTTCAGGTCTAATTGACTTTACACCTCAAACTTTAAACTAAAATAAATAATGAAATCACAAGACGTACGTAAACAATTTCTAGATTTTTTTCAAAGCAAAGGGCATTTAATAGTACCGTCTGCGCCAATTGTCCTTAAAGACGATCCTACATTGATGTTTAACAATTCAGGAATGGCACAGTTTAAAGAGTATTTTTTAGGAAATGCCACGCCAAAAAGTAATAGAATTGCCGATACGCAAAAATGTCTTCGTGTTTCAGGAAAACATAACGATCTAGAGGATGTAGGTTTTGATACCTATCACCATACCATGTTTGAAATGTTGGGGAATTGGTCTTTTGGAGATTATTTCAAGAAAGAAGCACTACCATTTGCATGGGAATTTCTAACAGAGGTTTTGAAATTAGATAAAGACCGTTTGTATGTTTCTGTTTTCGAAGGAAACGAAGCAGAGAATGTCCCTTTTGACCAAGAAGCATTTGATATTTGGAAACAATTTGTTCCTGAAGATCGCATTATCCTTGGAAACAAAAAAGACAACTTTTGGGAAATGGGAGATCAAGGACCATGCGGACCTTGTTCTGAAATACATATTGATTTACGTACAGATGCTGAAAGAGCTGCCGTTTCAGGACGCAGTTTAGTCAATGCTGATCATCCTCAAGTTGTAGAGATATGGAATAACGTATTTATGGAATTCAACCGTAAAGCAGATGGATCACTTGAGAAATTACCAGCACAACACGTAGATACTGGAATGGGATTTGAGCGTTTGTGTATGGCCATTCAAAACGTAACTTCAAATTACGATACCGATGTTTTTACACCGCTTATCGCTAAAGTAGAGGAGATTACAGGGCTGAAATATACTTCAAACGAGATTAAGAACATTTCGGAAGAGCAAGATAAAACCAATATTGCAATTCGTGTCATTGTAGATCACGTACGTGCGGTGGCTTTTGCCATTGCCGATGGTCAATTGCCATCTAATACTGGTGCGGGTTATGTGATTCGTCGTATATTGCGTCGTGCCATCCGTTACGGATTCACATTTTTAGATACTAAAGAACCTTTTATTTATAAGTTGGTTGCTGTTCTAGCAGATCAAATGGGCGAATTTTTCCCAGAAATCAAATCGCAGCAAAACTTAGTGACTAATGTAATTCGTGAGGAAGAAGCTTCTTTCTTAAGAACATTAGATCAAGGATTGCAATTGCTTGAAAATGTAATTAGCGAAACAAAATCTGAAGAGGTAGCCGGAGCGAAAGCTTTTGAACTTTATGATACTTTTGGTTTTCCAAAAGATTTAACAGCCTTAATTTTAAGAGAAAGAGGATTAGCGTTAGACGAAGCTGGATTTGATGTAGCAATGCAAGAACAAAAAGCACGTTCTCGCGCAGCATCTGAGGTTTCAACTGAAGATTGGTCTGTATTAGTTCCTGGTAATGTAGAAACATTTGTAGGGTACGATCAAACCGAAGCTGATGTAAAAATTACTCGTATTAGAAAAGTAGATTCTAAGAAAGATGGTGTTTTGTACCAAATCGTTGTTGATAATAGTCCGTTCTATCCAGAAGGAGGAGGGCAAGTAGGAGATAAAGGAACATTGGTTTCGGCAAATGAGACCATCCAAATTATAGATACTAAAAAAGAGAATAACTTAATATTATTACTGGCGAAGCAGTTACCTGAAAATGTAAATGCAAGTTTTGTAGCAAAAGTAAATACTGATTTAAGAGCAGCATCTGCTAAGAATCACTCAGCAACACACTTGATGCATTTGGCTTTACGTACCGTTTTAGGAACGCATGTTGAGCAAAAAGGATCATTGGTAACGCCAAATAACTTGCGTTTTGACTTTTCGCATTTTGCTAAAGTAACTGATGAAGAATTAAAGCAAGTCGAAGATTTTGTAAACGCAAGAATCCAAGAGCAATTACCGTTAATTGAACGCAGAGACATTCCTTTTGCGCAAGCGGTAGCAGAAGGTGCTATGGCTTTATTTGGTGAAAAATATGGAGATTCTGTTCGTGCCATCAAATTTGGAGACAGCATGGAATTGTGTGGAGGAATTCACGTAAACAATACCGCTGAAATTTGGTCTTTCAAGATTGTATCTGAAGGTGCAGTTGCAGCAGGAATTCGTCGTATTGAAGCGATAACTTCTGATGCTGTGAAAAAGCATTATGCCAACCAAGAGGTATTGTTAAACGAAATTAAATTGTCGCTTAAAAATCCACAAGACGCTTTAAAAGCAGTTGTGGCTTTGCAAGACGATAATGCAAAATTGAAAAAGCAATTAGAAAGTTTGTTGAAAGACAAGGCTAAAAATATGAAAGGCGACTTAGCTAAAGAAATCCAAGAAATCAACGGCGTGCAATTTTTAGCAAAACAAGTAGACTTAAATCCTGAAGGGGCTAAAGATTTGGCGTACGAATTAGGAACATTAGGAACCAATATGTTTTTAGTTTTGGCTACAGCCGAAGAAGGAAAACCAATGTTGAGTTGTTATATTTCTAAAGAATTAGTGGCTGATAAAAACTTAAACGCCGGACTTGTCGTTCGTGAATTAGGTAAATTCATTCAAGGTGGAGGAGGAGGACAACCGTTCTTTGCAACTGCTGGTGGTAAAAAAGCAGAGGGGATTCCAGAAGCATTAGCTAAGGCCAAAGATTTTTTGGACTAATAATTTAATGTATTGCGTCACTATAGTTTTAGTAGTTAAAGTAAATTTGCCTGCGTAGCGTAGCATGGTTGTTGCATTATAAAGGTATAAAGCATGAAAAAAATTTAAAAAAAAGATGAAGAAAAGTAAAGGAGTTATTGGTTTGTTTATCGTGTTCATAAGTTTAATTTTTGCCTGCTCTGGAGAGAATCAATCTGAAGCTAGCTTGGTTAAAAAAGTGGTAGAAACTACTGAAGACGGGAAAGAAACAGCTACTGTTTACACTTATGAGGGCGACCTTATCAAAACGATAGATGCGGTAGCCACTTTGACTACTTTTACTTATACACAGGATTTAATTACAAAAAAATCAGTTCTAGATAAAAAAAGCAAAAAAACTGTAATTACGACCTATACGTATGATAAAGACCAATTATTAGAGGCTAAAACAGCATCTAATGGGGTAATATATACGCAAAAGGGTAAAGACACTATTAGTTTTGAGCACTATGATCTTGATGCAGATAACAAACAAAAAGTGCTGTTTACCGGATTGTTGATTTTTGAAAAAGGCAATCTTGCAAAGGAGGAACGCACAACGGTTTCTAATGATGGTAAAACAGTTGAGAAAGAAACGGTAGACTATGAATATGATGATAAGGTTAATCCATTAGCAGCAGCAAAAGGATTTGTAAATTTATTAGATTATAAGGAAATAGCTTCGGCAAATAATGTTACTATTATTGCGGTTACAAATAGCAAAAAAGAGGGAGATCAAGAGATTTCTGCTGCAAATTTATATATGTATAGCTATACCTATGATGAAAAAGGAAAGCGTCCTACGGAGCAAATCACTTCTGATGTGAGACCGCAAAACGGAAAATCAGGAGCGTTAAAAACCACTTATTTCTACAATGAGTAAAGACATGCAATTTAGAACCCAAATACCCATTCTTAAAAGTGGTCATGAAATTGATTACGATGCAAAGGTGGTGTCTTTGGGTTCTTGCTTTGCAGTAAATATGGCTGAAAAACTAGACTATTTTAAGTTTCAAAATAGCTGCAATCCTTTTGGTATCTTATTCCATCCTGTGGCAATTGAAAAACTGGTTAGTCACGCAGTCTTGAATAAACAGTTTACCGCAACTGACTTGTTTTTTCACAATGAGCGTTGGCATTGTTTTGATGCACATTCAGATTTGAGCAATAGTAATAAAGAAGAATTACTTAGAGATTTAAATGCTATTATAGTGGCAACTAGAAGCCAATTAGTTGCTGCAACCACTGTAATTATTACGTATGGGACCTCATGGGTGTATCGTTTTAATGAAACTGGTGAGCTTGTGGCTAATTGTCATAAAGTACCTCAAAAGCAGTTTAGCAAAGAGTTGCTTTCAATTATAGCGATCCAACAGAGTATCGAAAACACCCTGAAACTAATTCAATCGATTAATCCTGAAATTCACTTTATTTTTAGCGTTTCACCAGTACGTCATATCAAAGACGGTTATGTCGAAAATCAATTGAGTAAAGCGCATTTAATAAGTGCACTTCATTCCTCTTGCGATTTTAAAAATGCAGCTACGAGTTATTTTCCTAGTTACGAAATCATGATGGACGAGTTAAGAGATTATCGTTTTTATACTGATGATATGTTGCACCCATCAGCGGTTGCTATACAGTATATTTGGGATCGTTTTAAAGAAACCTATATTGCTAGTGCTGCCTTTGAAACTATGGATGCGATAGAGACAATCCAAAAATCATTACAGCATCGGTCTTTCAATCCAGATTCTGAGAGTCATCAAAAATTTGAAGCCAACTTAAAGGCTAAGATTGCTAAAGTAGTGGCTAAATATTCATTCATGAAATTTTAATTATGTTAAAGAGATTCTTCATTTTTATAGGATTAATAGGGACTGTATTACTGCTGTTCAAGTTTTGTGATTTTAAAAAATCCGATGATGCAACGACAATAGATAGTGCGGGTCTAATCCAGCAGCAAATTTTGAACGTAGGAAAGCTTATCGTTACCGAAGGGCATTTCTCAGAAGTGATCACGTACAAAAACCAAGAGAAGTATTTAATGGGAATGGTACACTTTGACAAGAAAGCTTTAGTGATAGTCAATGCAGATGTTTCGGTGGCTTACGACTTGCATAAGATGAAATACGAAATCGACGAAGCAAATAAGGTGATTTCAATTGTTTACATACCTAAAGAGGAAATAAAAATCAATCCAGATATTAAATTCTATGATGTAGAACAAAGTAAGCTGAATCCTTTTACGGCTGACGACTATAACAAAATCAACAAATCGGTTAAAGCGAATTTGGCTAAGAAGATCGAAAAATCTACCTTGAAATCAAATGCACAAAACCGCTTAATTAGTGAATTGTCGCAGTTGTTGATTACGACCAGTACTTTAGGATGGACCTTAAAATACGACGGAAAAGTTATTGAAAATAATGAAGCTTTGAATCAACAAATAAAGCTTTAAATTTTTATTTACCGTTTTTATTTACCGCAAATTCGCAGATTAAAAAGAGCTCCACTATGCTTTATAATGCTTTACAATAATACCGCAAATTCGCAGATTAAAAATAGCTCAATTCAGTATTGTATTACTTTAAAACAAAACCACAAGTGCGCTAAAATAATTTGCGAATTTGCGGTTAATTTTTTTGAGCATAGTAAGGCTTTTTAATTTTAAAATACAACCACAAGTGCGCTACAATAATTTGCGAATTAGCGGTTGATTTTTTTTAGCATAGTAATGTGTAATTATTAGTTGAGGTTTAATTCGTCTCAAAACAAAACCGCAAGTCCGCTATGATGATCAGCGAATTTGCGGTTTTTATATTTGTTGCATTCACATCTATCAGTGAATCTATTTGCTTTAACTAGGCGTTGGCTTTTTCGAAAATTAAATCCAGTCCACCACAAATTAAGTGTGCTACTTCTGGTCTTCTTTGTTTTTGTGTTTCAAGATAGGCGATTACCTCTTCCATTAAAAACATATCGTTGCGTTCTTGCAACAGTTCGGCGATTTCTACAGAAAGCAACCAATCTTTAGGATGGTTTTGCTGTACATCCCCAAAAATCACAACCAACGAAGAGGTAGTGTCTTTGCTCTCTCTAATCATTCGAACAGATTGATACAGAACCTCCAGATCATCACGTTCTGCGCTTTGTTGCGCTTTTATTGTTGTGCTAGAAGGCATGTGTGTGATTAAGTCGAAACTATTCACATCAGCGGGTCCAGAGAAAGCCGAAACTACTTTCTTTCCTACCGCCATATCATAAACGCCCCATTCCGGTTGGAACAAAATAGTTTCTCCATGCGTAACGGTACAATTTTTAAAACGAATCAAAATAATTTCACCCTGTAAGTTTCTAGAACCCGTTACGATTTCGCCCTCAACAACAACTCCTCCTTCAAACTCTAATCTTACCGTTTTAGATTCTAGAATGTCGTAAGCAAGCAAGTCTTTCGGACTCATGTCTTCTATAGCTAAGTTGATGCCTTTTAGTTTCCCAATCGGACTACCAAAACCGTCAGGATGCGTCAAAGTTCCGTGTCCTACCAATTCTTTTTCCCGTGAAGCGAGCGCTGTTTTTCCTGTTGACTGTATGTAAATTGGTTTACCTTCATGTGCAATCACATTAGTGAAAACACCCGAAATTTGCAATCCAGTACTCAATTCAATCGTTCCAAGAGCAGCTGAATTAATTAACTTCTCAATTCCAGATAGACCACCAGTACGCAACGCCATTTTATTAGCAAATTCCTCTAAAACCAAATTTAAATAGGCAAAAGTAGGGGTTACATACAGTTGTGGCTGTAGTTTTGTAATATCAAAACTTTGGTAAGCTGCTGATATATCATAAGGTATTTTTTTTACTTCTTGCGTCATGCAGTGCGCACTTTCTCCTATAGATGAAAGTAATCCAGCACCATAAATTTTAGGATCTTCAACAGTTCCAATCAAACCGTATTCTACGGTCCACCAGTGCAGGTTACGTATTTGAGCCATTTCAGATAATTCTCCCATGTTGTTTTGCAAGTCCTCCACTGCTTTTTCAGCAGCGTCGATCGTCGCTTGTGGCGTTCCTTCAGCCTCTTTTACAATCGATAAAAGTCGGATTGCCTCGTACATCTCGTAATCTTTGCTTGACGAAATCGCCTTGCAACCTATCTCTCCAAAACGGCGAAGATATTCCGCATATTCAGGATTGGCAATAATAGGCGCGTGCCCAGCACCCTCGTGAATAATATCTGGAGCAGGCGTGTATTCTATATGTTCGAGTTGACGAATATCTGATGCAATCACTAAAACGTTATACGCCTGAAACTCCATGAACGCATTAGGAGGAATAAATCCATCCACAGCAACAGCAGCCCAACCTATTTCGGTCAAAATACGGTTCATACCATACATACTAGGGATATTATCAATCTGAATTCCGGTTTTTTTCAAACCCTCTAAATACGAATTATGTGCTACTCGCGAAAGATAATCTACATTTTTACGCATCACATAGCGCCAAACTGCCTGATTAATAGGCGTGTAATCGCTATAATCCTGAGCTTTAATAAATTGCTTTAAATGTTTGGGTAATCGGTCTAATAAGGGATTACTTTCAATAGTTGCATTCATATCTAAAACGTTGTAGTGGTGAGCTACAAAAGTACGAATTATAGAAGCTATTTCCCGCTTTTCATTACAAGTTTTTATTGAGCCGTTTGTTTTTCTAAAGTTTCTAAAAGAGCTTCCTGCGGTCGCTTTTTATAAACTAGAAAAACCAAAAAACGGCTTGCATAAAAAGCTTTTCATTGCAATCGCGGCTAGGGGAGCTGTGGTACGATAGTATATGAAGGAACCAAATAATATAAGTAGTGACAAAAACGAATTAAGTGCAATTACAGTCATTGCTAGAAACGAAGCAATCATGTAAACTAAATTCTTTTACTTTAGATTTAATTTTTCAATTTTATTTCCCAATGTAAACGCTTTCATTTCGCTCTCTAAATCATGAAATTCGCCTTTCGTAACACTTTTAATTATTGTGCCATTCTTTAATAAAAAGATCTCGTCACAAGTGTCGTTTAGGGTTGAGAAAATATGCGAAGAGATTAGAACTGATTTCCCCATTTCTTTTAATTTACTAATTATTTCAGTGATGATCATGTTGCTATGAATATCCACACCGTTAAAAGGTTCGTCTAAAATAAACAGCTTGTTTTCTTGTAATAATATTGCAGTAAAAGCCAGTTTTTTCTTCATCCCGGTAGAATAATTAACAGCATATTCATTCAGCGGCAAATCAAATACATTCTTCTCGATTAAATTGTCACAAGCAACATTCCTGGCATTACAAAGTAATCGGATGTATTCTGCTCCTGTTATCTTTGGAAAGAAGAACGGCTCTGTTTGTAAATAACCAAGAAAATCTTTACTGTTTCCATAATCGCAATTTAGAATCCCTTGGTAGCTTTCTAAACCAGCGATGCATTTGAATAAGGTAGTCTTACCCGAGCCATTTTCGCCTACAATTCCGTAAACCTTTCCTTTCTCCAGTTTCAGGTTTATGTTTTCTAAGACTACTTTGCTACCAAATGATTTAGATACGTTTTCAATAGTAATCATTGTAATGTTTTTTTTAGCGTTTTTATTGATTGAAAATAGAGATAAGGGATAATCAGCACCAACAATGGGGGAAACCAAAATGTCAAAACTAAAATCACTCCAAACTTAATATTCAATTTTTCAGAAAACATAGCGTATGTCGCTAACATTACTGTAGATACAAAGAGATAACCCAAACACTGAAATGCTATTATTATCTCTATGTTTTCACTAAAGTACCAACATAAAATAACGACTATAGGCAGGGATAATATGCTAGCGTACTGGATAATATTTGTTAGCTTATATCTTAAAAACTCTTTTGGTTTCAAAGAAAATACCCAAACGTAAAATTCTTCTTCTGGTTTTGTATAATAAGCGAGGTAGCAAAGGAACGTAAGAAGTAATGAAAAAATTCCCAAATTAAAATTATCAGCATAGATTGACATAAACGTCAAAAAATAGGCAAAAGGGAAAACGAAATAATTTGACCGAAAGCCCACAGCAAATTCAAAAGGGCGTTTATAGAAAGGAGTGGGTAATGTAAATGTCGATTTATATTTTAAATCCATTAGTGATAAAAGGCCAGAGAATAGTGCTAATACACTAGCAGTCAAGTACAGTTGTTGATATGCCAAAAAAATAAGGAAGGGAGCTGCAAACAAACCATTTTCAATTAGTCTTATTTTCATGTATTGCACTTTAGAGAAGCAAAACTTCAAAAAGGTTGTTCGATTTCCTTCGCTCAATTTTATTATAATAGTCAAAGCCGCGGCAACATAGAGGTATTCGGCGTATTGCATTTTATCAAACAAACGAACAGAAATAAAAACAAACAATACACTACTAGCAACATACCCAATTAGAGGTTCGATTCCCCATTCGGTTAGATGTCTGTTTCCCATTTTATATTGTAAAGTGAAATATTCTTTCATTATTTAAGTAGGTTGGAATCTGTTTCAAGAACGCACTTCCTCGCGACTCCCACAAGTTAAAAAGCTGGTTTTTCCCATTGTTCAAAATGGACTATGGAATAAGCTATTTGGTTTCAAATAAATATAGTTATTTCTAAAATCCATTATTGTATTAAATCGTTTCAAAATACTATTTCCTATATTTTCATTATCCCCAACTCCTTCGACCTCTTCTAACTCAATTGACAGTGGAATTTTATACATTTCATATTTTCCCAATTTTAATATTGGAAGTATAACTTCTTTACTTTTAATTCTATTTCCAGCAGTACCAATTGATTCACTGGTTCCTGTTTCCTTCATGACGTTTATTAATGAATGCTCTTTGGCAAAAAACTGGCCTATGCTTAATTCTCCATCTGAACCGGTATCAAAATCAAACCAACCTTCCGTCTCTTTTCCATTTACAATTAGTTGACATTTTATATATGGAATACCGCCTATTAGTTTTAAATCAATTTTTGTGTATTCATTTGATAGTTCTGGTAATGACTGATGAATAGCCAGTATATTATTTTCATAATCAATTTCCACTATTTTATTTTCGAATGCCACCCAACCTATAACTGCGTCAAAAGAAGGTTTTTTGTAATCAATGGATAATAAGGTTACATCGCTCCAAATTAAATTATTAATCTCAACTGTATTTTTTCTACTGACACCTACCGTTGACACACCATCAGTACCTACATTCTCTCGATTGGAATCTATATTTAAAAGTACTTTTTTATTAATTATCGAGCTGGTAATTATGCAAGAACTCGCTCCAGTGTCAAACAGAAAGTTTAATATGGTTGATTGGTTTATTCGACCTTCAAAATGAATGCGGTTGTCTTCTCCTAGTTTGAATGGAATAGTGTCAATTGCTCCTGCATTAGCATTCAATCTAGTGTAGAAAAGTTTTGGGTCTAGGGAAGGCTCCTCGTTCGAATAGGTGTTTATTTGACTGTAAGCTTTTTCTTTTCCATCTAATAATACAATAAAATCATATTTTTTGTTTGGCTTAACTGTAAACTTGATTGAATCAATATCTGAATAAAAAACAATTTGCTTAGATCCTTTAAATGCATTTGTAACAAATACATCAGGCTTTATTTTTGGTGATACATTCCAAGTTTTTTTGTAAAGAGATGTGCCTTCTTTTATATCTAATTCCTTAATATTTGATTTTAGAATGGGCAATTTGACTTGTGAATACACATTTTGACCTATTATCACAAATAAAAAAAATGCTAGTAAAATATGTTTCATTGTTTCGTTTATTGTATTAAATCGTTTTAAAATACTATTTCCTATATTCTCATTATCCCCAACTCCTTCGACCTCTTCTAACTATTTATTTAAATTGTGATTAATAGCAGCTGATTATTGAATTAACTGATACAGTAAAATGAGTAGAAAAGGAATCAAATTATTTAGTGCATGGAAGAAATAAGAATGCCAAATACTGTATTTTTTTGCTATATAACATAGAAATAGTCCGGAGATTATTTTATCGGCTATTGGAATTAAGTTCAACCAGATAAAAGTATCGTAATTGAATAAATGGACAAAGCCGAACAAAATTGCTGAAATTAAAGTGATTGCTATGGTGTTTCTTGCTATAAAACGCAACATAGCATGATATGCTCTTTTGTTGAAGAGAACTATTAAACTTAAAATCGATACCATTACTAAAATAGCTGTACTAGCTGTTTCTAGTTTAATAAAAGAACTCGTAAAAAAGAGTACTGCTATAGCGCTTAACATAAAAATTAGTCGCGATTTATACTGTAAGAATCCCCTAAAGACTAATTCTTCGATTAATGGTATTAGAAGTACAAAGGAAAAAAGTTTTGCAGAATTAAATTTTGCCAAATCTCCTTCATCGATAAACGGATTGTGGGTAAATAGTGATTTTACATATACACTTAAAAAATTCAGTAGCGTAAGAATAAGAAATATAAAGAAATCTCGTTTAAATGGCCCCATAAACTTTTGATTGGGGTTTTTAAAGAAATTCAAAAAATCAACTTTTATTAAATTGTATGGCAATGTATTGTATTTTAACGCTTTAGGGCGCATTCGTTAGTGAAATTTTAGTTTTGTTTGGTTGCTATTTCTTTAATATTAAAAGCAATTTGAAACAGAAAACCCACTACAATTTAGCTTGCAAAAAGCAGCCTCAAAGTACTAAGTGGCCACTATGCCGTTTGTTCTAAAGTCGTTTTCTTTACTAGATGAATACCACCAATGCTATAGGCTACATCGATTGGGATTGGTTTATCATTGAGGTGGAAAGAGCCATTTTTAAAAGGGGTCATTCTATCATCGATTAGCCAGAAGTACTCCCCCTTGTTAAATAGCATCTCCAAGTTAAAATTTGTCAGGGTAACTGGCTCCACATAGTCAACCACTCCTAGTTTGTTTAACTCGGGTATTGTAATTTGTTCTCCGTTTAGTTCGCATACACATTTATCCCCAAGTCCTGGCATTCCAAACCACGGCATGGCCTGCGCAACTTGTAGGGTAACGTTTGGAACATCGCCCACAAACAAGAAGTTTTTGATTTTGAAAGTTTCAAATACAGGAGGAAGCGATTTTTTAGGAAATGGCTCTTCGGCTTTCCAGAAGAACATTACCTTGTTAAGCCATTCTGGATCGTTTTTATCGGTACAAACTAGGTTGTCTGTGTAATAATGCATGTAGAGTTGGCTTGCTCGTAGTAAAATCGTCGATTTGTCAATGCTTTCGCGCTGCTTTGCGGTCAATTGTCTAATAACTTTATACCCTTGATTTTCAGCTGTAGCAATAAAAGTTTCTCCTTTTTCTACTGCAATAGTTTCATTTTTCACTATGTTTTGTGAGCGATCCTCTGCTTGTTTCTTTCCAAAAAGTTTTTCTAAAAATCCCATAATATAATCAGTTGTAACGTGTGTTGTTTTCTTTTAAGTTCTCCATTATAACATGGCTGGAAATAGATAACCGAGCCATTTTCTACGTCATAGCACTTGATGTGCAGTGGAAACTATAGCTTGTTATTTTGCCTTGTGTAACCGTTTGTATTAACTAGCACCTTTCTATTGTACATGTTGGTTCTAGTACTGAAACCAATTTGCAATTAAAGCGATCTTTTACAATAGGTCAACTTTTAAATAATAGAAATCCCAATCCAGTGCATGATAAGCATTATTACAGCAGTTGCTCCAAAACTACACAAAGTAAGAATACGCCAATAGACAGAGCGTCCGTTTCCAAATCTCCAAATTCTTTCACCAGCTTCTTCTCTGTTTGATTTCAAAGTTAATTTCGACAAGATATATGTTGACATAATAAAAATAAAAACAGCAATCATCCAAAATTTTATCATCATAATCGTTTTTAAATATCGTTAGAATCTTTTGTTATTTTGACACTACTAGTTATCTTTTTTAAAACATTTTTTAAAAATTCCATGAGCTATAAAATCAATTTTGGTAAAGATAAAACTGCTTTTACTTTACGATAGTTTAGATTAAAGGTTTATGTTTTTTTGTACGAAGTATTGAGCTACAACGAATCATATTGATTTCCATAAAGTATCAAAAAATAATATCAATAATAAAAATAATAAATTAAGTACTAACCTGAATATCACTGATGCTATTTTTACATTATGATTTCCTTCCATTTTTTTAATCTTCAGTTTATGAAATAGTAAATAAAAAAGTATGATGAAGTTTATTATAAAAGGTATGGTCGAGATATACTTGATTGATAATTGTAAGTTTGCATTTCTCTCAACAAAATCTAAGATATAACCAATCATATACAAAACATTTACAATTTCTGATAAACGGTGATTCAATTTAATCTGGTTGTCCATAAATAGGTTCTTAATATTCGGTTAGTTTGGTAACACAGTTTTTAAAATCATACATCATTAATACAATATCAACATATCCAAGATATCGTTTACCAATTAACGTTATAGCCCTTTCATTGTTTCAACAACTCCTAGAGCCAGAGCATTTGTTTATAGTGATCTTAGACCGCTTGTAGCTAATGCAAAGCTTGAGCAGTTTCTGGATCTATCCCAATTACCACCTTGGTATTGAGAGTGAAAATTAAGGATTAAAAATGCTAATTCCAATGAATTTTAGCTAGCTTAAAATGGCTATTCTCCATAAGTTTTATAGGTCCATTTCAACCATTTCAGCCCTTGCTCCAAATCGGATTGGTAAAATGCTTGTTCCTATTCCTTTTGAAATATACATTTTTGGCTCAGATTCTTTATACCAGCCTTTTAAATATCTTCCACTTCCTTTAGGTTTGAAAGGAACAATACCTAAAAATGTTATCTGTCCCCCGTGCGTATGACCAGAGAGGACTAAATCAATATTTAAATTTCCCTTTTGTTTTGTGATTATATCTCTGTGTTCTGGACAATGTGATAACACAATATTGGTTTCAGATTCTTTTAGATTTTCAACTGCTTTTACAAAATCAGCGCTTCCAGCAACAAAATCATCAATTCCGATTATTGAGATTTTACGATTTTTAATCGAAAGTGTCCTATTTTCGTTTATCAATAATTCACAATTATTTATAGAAAAAATACGCTTAAGCTCTGTCAGATCCACATTTCCCCAATATTCCCAATTTCCAGTTATCGCATACTTTTTAATCGAATGATCAATTAACAAGAGGAACTCGTTTAATGAATCTATTTTTTCAGTTTTGTCAACAGAATCTCCAGTGATGAAAATTAAATCAGGGTTAATTGAATTGATTTTTTTTGCGATTGATTTATGAAAATATCTTAATTGGTCGAAATGCAAATCTGAAATTTGAACAATTTTTATTTTATTTTTTTCCGACTTTGAAATGTCAAAATAATTCCAATCAATAACATATTTCTCAAACCAAAAAGCATCCAAAAGAACTAATCCAATTGAGGCAAATATCCCTGTTTTAATAAATTCTCTTCTGCTTAATTTGCTCATTTTTTATTCAATTATTGGTAGCGTTTTGGCATTTAGCGATGTTGCGAACTACGTAATCGATTATTTTCCGCTAAAGATAAAATTTCCTGCGAAAGATAAACGTGAATTTACCTCATATTTCGCCATTTTTGCAATTGGCTGTTAACAGCAGTTATTTCAATCCCAATTGTTTAAAAATAAGTGCGAGTATCAACATAATAAGAGTGAAAGAAACAAATCCGAAAATACAACAGAATATTGATTTAACATAATTTGTAATTTTTTTCTCTCCAAAAAATTGTCCAATAGACCAAGCAACATATAAATATCCAATAACAACACCTACAAAGGCAATGGAATTGTTTTTAAATAAAAAACCTATTAATGAGAAACTCAATAATATTAAAAATAATTGTCCAAAAGAATAACACAGCAAAATTGTAATTTCATAAATGTTGTATTTATGTTTTTTAAAAAACAACATTGTCCATAATGCGATTAAAAATCCAAAAAAGAGTGAAGCATAACCAACATGATTATTTAACCAATTATTAAGAGCTTCTTTTGATAAATATGAGTCTATACTTCCGTTTCCAATATTGAAGTATTGATATTCAATATGTAAAGAGTGAAGTACTAGAGTAAATATCGTAGTGGAAAATATTAAAAAAATTAGAGGTTTGGTAACTTTGCTTCTGTCTTCAAAAATAAAATTCCTTACTAATTTCCCTGGACTTATAAAAAGTTGTTTTACGGTAAACAAAAAACCACTCTCAAGATGTAAAAGATGTTTTATTTCATGAATAATATATAACGAATCGATCCGTTTCAATTTTTTATTTTCCTCAAAACCCTCAATTTTCCCCATATAAATAGACTCTTTCTAGTTTTTGTAATATAATTTCTGCTAACATGTCGCGGCTTGCAGAAGCGGCGAAGCTCGTGACCGATTATTTTTGGTTAAGATAAAATTTCTTGCGAAGTAGAATTGTGAATTTTCCATATACTTCGCTATTTTTGCAAACCGCTGTTGTGCGATCGACCATTCTTTCTCGTAATTATTAATTAATTACTGGATAGGTATAATTTCACTTTTCCCAGATTTAGTTGACCAATTTAATTGCCATACTCTACCATCTATTTGATCTAGAAGAAAGAAATTCCAACTATTATTAGTAGAATATAGTGTAAACCTATTATCTACTTCATTTTGTTTTTCTACTAACGATGAACTATTTATAGGAGTTTCCAATTGATTAGATTTTTTTTGATTAAGTTCAACTTGCCACATTTGTCCAGTTTGAGTGTTCAATTTTATAAAATGCCATACATTTGCAGTTGGAAACATTCTATATGTTTTAATATAATTTTCATTTATTTGTTGTAAATCATTTTGTTTTTTTTCAATTTGAGCTTGCGCATACAAATTAATATTCAATGTCAATATGATTACTAAAATTATATATTTTTTCATTTAATTGTAATTTTAATTGTTTTTCTTAATTTTTGTATTTATCTGATGCATAAGGTTTTGCCGCTTTGTGAGGTTGCAAACTTCGTAGCCGAGATTTTCGACTAAGATAAAATTTTTTGCGAAAGAGAATCGTGAATTTACCACATATTTAGCCGTTTTTGCAAACCGCTATTGTGCGATCGGTTTTATATTGTTCTATTTTCCTTTTCTGCTTTTTTATCTAAATAATTACCGATTAAAAGTCCTGCAATCATTCCGATTGGCATACCGATAATCACACCTAGACCGATGTTACCAAGGGCTACTCCAAGTGGCAATCCAAATGGCAATCCAAGAGGAATTCCTAACAACATATAACGTTTCTGAAATGTTTTTGTTTTAACAAGTTTGAAATTTTCTTCTATAAAAGTTTGTAAATTTGATATTTCATTTAAATGTTTAGTATTATAAATTATATTATTTTCGGGTGTTTTGTACGGTATTTCATTAATTACATATTCTACTTTGGACTTTAGTTCTTCATTTGCTGAAATAATTCCGTTTTCAATTTTTAAAATTAAATTGTTTAAGTATTTGTAACTTATATTTTCCTTTTCCTGACTTGAATAGTTTTTAGTTTTAATTTCTAAAACTTCTTTTAGTTTTTCTGTCCAATTTTTCATGAAATTATTTTTTTAAATGAATATCTTGTCTAGAATGTACTTTCTCTAAACTGACGCACAACGTGTCGCGGCTTGCGGAAGTGGCGAACTTCGTGACCGAGATTTTCGACTAAGATAAAATCTGTTGCGAAAGATAATCGTGAATTCACCACATATCTCGTCATTTTTGCAAACCGCTGTTGTGCGATCGTTATTCTTTTAATAGCTCCTCTAAACTATCAAATTCCAAAAATGAAGCTAATTTATTGGGTAAAAAATTCTCTTCAAAGTTTTCAATTTCATTTAACTTATTCCAAATTCCTAAGCTATTTTTATCGTTACTTTCATATCCTAAAACACTTTCAAGTTTCGGAATATTAAAGTGTAAATTATTCAAGTTAGCACTTTTTATTAAGTTCCAATTTGTCGTTATCATTCCTCTATTAGCACTGTTTTTATCAAGATATAAATTGCTTTCTTTTAATTCTGTCAAATTTTCAAAATTATCTAATTGAGTTATGAAATTGTCTTCAAAATCTAAATCATTGATAACAAAATATTCTAGACCAAAATGTTTACATAAGTCAATCAATAATAAAGCAGTTGCTTTACCGTGATGTGGAATTATGCTAATATTTCTAAAATTTAAATATGATTTTGCATAATTTATGTCATTTATTAAAGTCATAACTGTTTTTTCAATTGCGAAATTATATGCAAGTAAATCATTAGGTCCTTCTACTAAAATTACTTTTCTACTAAAAAGTATTTTATTCAAATTTGGTTCAACCGATTTTATAAAACTATTATAATTTTCTAATGATATGATCGGTTTAATGGTTGGTATAAAATCTTCAAGATTGTTATATTTATTTATAGTTCGTTTTTCATTTTCATCAAATTCTACTCGAATAATACTTTTTGTATCAAAGATGTCTATCATTTTGTCAGAATGTGTTGTATAAATTACTTGATGACCTTTAGAGGCTAAAGGGCATAAAACCATTTTATAGAAATATTCTTGATGATTTTCGTGTAAAAAACTTTCTGGTTCTTCAAACAAGAAAAGACATTTATCTTCAGTATTAGTTTCGGCAATTGCTTGAATTACGGCCATAACAAACATTGAGATGTAACCATCTCCAAATTGATCAATGGGAATTTGTTTTTCATTATTTCCGTTTAGTCCAATTTTAAATATCATTTGAAGAAATATATCTTCATAATTTGGCAAGCCAAATTCAACGTGACAGTTATTATTTCTTAAGTTGTTTGTATAGTTTAATTTAATATTAGAAATAAATTTTTTTAAATCAGAGTTTTCTAAAACAGATTCAGTAGCTTTTTTAGTTTCAGTATTAAAAGCTTCTTTTTTACTTGACATTTCTAAATCTCCGTCAACTAATTTTTTTATATGTTTGGCTAAAAATGAAGTTAAATTTCCCCAACTTGTTTTTTTTGTTGAAATTTCTTCTTTTATGTTATGAAAATTAATGAAAAAAATATTAAAGTATTTATTTGCTCCAAATGCTTCCCAATTTTTATCAGTATAATTTGGCTTTAATGATGCAATTTTTGCGCCTTCAATTTCAAAACCATCGGTTTGGATTTCTAATCTATTATATCCATTTAAGTTAGCTAATTTACCATCATATTTGGGTACTGTTGTACTTTCTGTTAAGGAAATAATTTCTGGAATATTTATAATGTCACGATTATAAAAATCATTTATAGAAAATGTTTCTTTTGAAGTGAATTTATTTCCTATACTGTAAAGTATTGAATTCATTAAATTAGTTTTTCCTGAATTATTATAACCAATAATTGATATTGGTTTTAAATATTCATTATCAGGAAATCTAAATACTTGACGATCTTTAAACGATCTGTAATTTTTAATTGAAATAGTTTTAATTCGAATTTCAGACATAATTTTTCATCTCGTTTTTTTTATAATGTCGCACAACGTTCCCGCGCTTGGCGTCAGTTGCGAACTCCGGAACTGATTATTTTCAACTAAGATAATATTTCTTGCGAAACGTGAATGTGAATTTAGCACAAAATTCGCAATTGCGCCAAACGTGTGTTAGCAGACGTATTTATAATTCTATACTATCAATTTGGAAAATATTTGGGGATATTTTATCATCGGTATTTTCAATTAAAAAATCAATACTTACAGGTAAATGAGGTGAATTAGCTGATAAACCTAAACTAACAATTTGTCCAGTAAATACGTTTCCTTCTTCTTCTGTTGATTTAATTTTAAATGGTTTTTTTAAAGTAATTTTTATTTTAGAATTCATTAATTCCTCAAAATCACTTGTTCTATAATTTTCTATAGTTTGGCTATTAATCATATTTATTTGCAATTAATTTTAATTTTTTCATATGCTTCTGAATTTCCAAGTTCTCCCGATTTTGATAAATCTTTACATCCTTTTTCTTTTTGACCTAGTTTGATGTAAACTAAACCTCTTAAAAAATACGAGTTGTCATTTTCTTTTAATTCAATTGCTTTGTTTAAATCTTTTAAACTTTTATCATAAATAGCTAAATTGTAATAAATTTCTCCTCTTGTATCCCAAATAAACCATTCTGTTTTATCAAGTGCTAATGCTTTTTCAACAAAAGGCAAAGCTTCTTGGAATTTTTTAAGTCTAACTAAAGTATATGCTTTGTTATTATAAACTGTTGCATATTTATTATATTGTAAAGGATAGTTAGAGTTTAACTCAATGATTTTTTCATAGTCAGATATAGCACCATAGAAATCATTTAATTCTGTTTTTGCTAAAGCACGATAAAAAATCACATCTGTGTTATTTTTGTCATTTTCTAAATATTTAGAAAAAGTAGCTACAGATTTAGCAAAATCTTTTTCTTCATAATACTTAAAGGCAACTTGGATTAAGTTTTGTGATGAATTATTTGTTGAAGTTTGATTTTGTTTAGTTTGATTTTCTTTATTTAGTTTTGCAACATAAATGTTATAATCTGAAATTATTTCTCTTATTGCATTTTCTGTTTGTTGTAAATATTGGGTTGCTTTAGATAAATCTTTATCTTCAATTTTCACAAGGTCATTATATTCTTTATTAAATCTGATAATAAATGATTGTTCTGTTACTTGTGGTTTTAATTCTAAAATCCAGTTTTTTAAAGAATATAAATATTTTTGATTTTCATTATATTTATTACTTAAATTTTGAGGAACAACCATCATTTCACTTAATGTCATAGGTGTATATGTTGAAGTTGATGATTGTGAATATCTATTTTGTGAATAGGATAAATTACTTAAAAATAGTAATGTTAAGATTATTTTTTTCATATTTCTTGTTGATTAATGTTTCGTTTTTCTAATATGTCTGCTAACTATCGTATACACGAAACAAACCTTCGCAAACCCACTCAATAATCGCCGTATTAACGAAGTTTTATCTTGTAGTATAACTAATCATAAAAGTATATTAATTCGAACTATAAATCCTATAAAAAAAAAACATTTTTTTTAAAATTCAAGAGTACTGTTTGTTTGAAATACAAGGTACAAAACAACCATTCTCAATAAAGAAACAAAAAAAATCCGCAACAAACTGCTGCGGATTTTTAGTATTGTATCTGAAAGTTACATTACTCTATTTCGAATAGTAATACTTGCGTTTTCTGTTTGTCGGAGAAGTTGTTGTCTGAGACGAAAAGGATTGATTGTTTGCCATTGGCTAATTTGGGACCAAAAGTTATTCCTTCGATATTATCAGTAAAGATACCCAGATCATCCATGTTTAAAATGAGCTTTTTTGTGGCTAGTTTCACACCTTGGTTTTGTAATGAGACAACGTCTTTCACATTTGTAGCTTCGGTAAAATCACATAAATAAACTTTGATTGTGCAGGCTTGTTTCCCTACAGAGTACGAACGCTCTACAACCAATAATCTGTTGGGTTCGTAGTATTGAATTGACGAAATTCCGTTTACTGCAAAACCAGTATGAGGATTTGGTGCTATGGCGATAGGGTCTAGTAAATAACCGTATTGTGCTGTGTTGGTGTTGCTTTTAGTATCAAATTCAAATAGGCGAATCATACCCCCTTTGGCAGTAGTCGCTTGGTTGTCGTCTTCATACAATGGCTCTTCGACATTAGTATATAGGGTACTGAAATCTTTGTTGAAAGTAATGCCTTCTAGCACACCATTGCTACGTGGTCCTTTTTCCTCTTTTTGCATGTTGAGGTTTGCAGGTAAGTTAAATTCACTGATGAATTTTCCTTGTAGAGAGGCATTTTGCAAAGATGGGTTTTGGATCACAGCAAAATCTTTGGCAACTACTCTTGCGCCTTCGCTGCTCCATACCACTGATTTTGTTTTATCATTATAACGCATTTCTTCAGGGTCTATTGAGCTGTTTGGGTATTTCTCCCAGTTGGCATATTTATTTCCTGCCTTATCTTTTAGCGATACCACATCTTGAAATGTAATCGTATGCAAACTATCGGCTGCTATTTTAATTTTTGCGGTATAAAAGCGGGCGTCATTGTATACTGCTCTATCGTCGCAAATCAAATAATAGAGATCGTTTTTTTTATCATAATCAATACTCGATAAACCACCTACAACCGTATTTTTAAACTCTTGGTTAAAAGGTACTTCGATAGTGTTGATGTATTTGAATGTTGGATTTGGATTGTTGCTTACAGTAGATTGCACTGAAGAACAAGATGCCACTGCTAAGGGAAGTAATGCAAGGATGAATTTGCGCATGGAATATTATTTTAAATTTAGGAGATCGCCTTTTTGATTTTGATCTCTGAAATAGTTGATTTTATAATGGAACATTTCGGCCATGTTTTTAGCGCGCATTTTAGCTTCTTCAGCGATTGGACCTTGGAACAAAGTGTCGTTGGTTTCGATAAAAAGTTGCATCCAGCGATCAAAATGTTCTTTGTCAATAGGGAGGTGTTTGTGCGGAGGAAACGGACTGCCGGAGTAGGAATGCACCTCCAGTAAAACAGTCTGCCAAAAGCGGTACATTTTTTCTAAATGGTCAGGCCAACGATGCCCAATTTTCTCATTAAATATGGGTCCGATGAAATCGTCTTTTTGCACCTTATCGTAAAAAGTATCCACGAGAAGTTTAATGTCTTCAAAGCTTGATATGTCTTGTAATGCTGTCATAATTTAAAATAAAAATAGCCTACACAAAGGTAGGCCATTTAATATAAAAAGTGCTTGTTTTTTATTCCTGTGGAGGAAATTGCGCCAATATTTTAGCGACAAATTCGTTGATGCGTTGCTCTTTATCTGCTCTGTTTTCGGTAAGGTTTCCAACCCCTTTTCCTTCCCAGATTAGTTCTTTTTTCTTAGCGTCGATTAAATCGATGTATAAAGTTCCTTCTGTTGAGCTGCTTACAAAATTGCGACCGCCCCATAGATAAGGATTCCAACCAAAGCCCCATCCATAACCCCAACCAGCATTGAACTGGCTTACTTCTACCTTTTCTCTTTCTTTAGTGAAAATGTTAACTAGTAAATCTGGAGTTTCGCTTTTAGTCATTCCCATGCTGCTTAATTGGGTGTCAATAGCACGAAGAATTCTTTTCTTGTCAAATTCAGAGATTTCGACCTTGTCAATTCCGCTTTTATGGAAGGCATAGGTTTTGTATTCGGTAAAATTAGTGCCTTTGTCATAGTCGGCATTTACACGTACTGCGCTACATGCTGATAGCACTAAGAGGAGTATAACGGGGATAAATTTTAATGATTTCATAGTGATGTGTTTTAATATTTATGGGTACTTTTAATAATTGGGCAAGCTATAAGCGACTAAATCTGTCGTGTTCCTTAGTTAGAAAACAGTAATAATACAGCTTTTTTTCTATCTAAATTCAACGCCACAATACTGTTTAAAGTATATGATAATCTAACAGTTAAATCGCTGTAAAAGCACTGATGCTAAGTGATTTGCTGCTTTTTTATAATTATCAAGAATCGTACCAAAAAAACTGCGAATAAGGAATCAAAAATCAGCTTTTATTAATACTACTATTCAGTTTCCATCTACTGTAAACCGTCTTTAACAACTCTTGTATTGCTATAACTCAAAAAGTGCTTTTATTGCAAGCAGATGACAAAGCGAGTTTCAATGAAAGCAGCAGCAGTATTTATTTCTTGATTGTTCCTGTTTTTTTATCATAGCCATAGGGGCAGTGACGGCAGCCGCTTTTACAACAATAGCCTCTTTTTAAGTGGTGCTTTTCAGTAAAGCATTTGTAACCTTCAGGAGTGTAATAGAAATCTTCTCCTTCTACTAGTTTGTTCGGACTTTCTGATTCAAGCATTTTTTAATCTCTTATTTAATTTTGTAGTACTGGTGAAACTGACTTTCGATAAAAATCATTTCACTACTGCAAATTTAAGATTTTTAAAACGATTGTCTTTTTAGATTCCCACATAATTTTTAGTACTTTTAATCCCAATTATACAATTGCAAATGGTGTTAATAGTTACAAAAATTCTTATTCCTAGAGGGTATCGCGGTCTTACCATTTTTCCGTTTGTGTTTATCAGGTACAAAGAAGATCGTAAAAATGAGGTGCTGCTAAACCACGAGCGCATTCATTTAAGGCAGCAACTGGAGCTGTTAATTCTTCCTTTTTTTATATTTTACGGACTAGAGTTTGTCATTCGTTTATTCGAATATAAAAATTTTAACACCGCCTACCGCAACATTAGTTTTGAGAGAGAGGCTTATTCGAATGAAAAAAACCTACGCTATCTAAACGGTAGAAAGTGGTACTCCTTTACCAAATACCTTTTATAATTCGCTCTTTATTCGGGTATAAAGTGAGACTTTCTTTTTTATTTTCGAAAAAAAAAACTAACTGCTTGCAAGTGCATTATCCTAGTGGAATTGACCGCTATTTATACATAAGTCTTTACCTTTGAAAAAAAAAGTTGAATCAGGATCTCACCATACAATTACCACATGCTATTACGCTTACCGTTAAAAGGGAAGATTTGCTTCATCCGTTTGTTTCTGGAAATAAATTCAGGAAATTAAAGTATAATTTGCTCGAGGCAAAAAGCGTAAAAAAGAATGGTTTACTCACCTTTGGAGGGGCTTATTCTAACCATATTGCCGCTGTTGCTTATGCTGCTAGTGAAGCTGGTATGAGAAGCATAGGGGTGATAAGGGGAGACGAACTAGCAGATAAAATTCATGATAATCCCACACTTAAATTTGCGCAAGAATGCGGTATGGAATTTGAATTTGTATCTAGAGAAGCGTATCGCAATAAAAACGAAAAAGCCTACTTAGAGCAATTGCAAAACCGTTATGACGACTGCTATATCATTCCTGAAGGAGGTACAAATGCACTTGCTATAAAAGGCTGTGAGGAGATTTTGACTCCTGAAGATGCACAGTTTGATTACGTATGTTGTGCGGTGGGAACAGCGGGTACAATTTCGGGAATTATCAATAGTGCTTTGCCACATCAAAAAGTTTTAGGTTTTCCCGCTTTAAAAGGAGACTTTTTACAAGATGAAATTCGTATTTTTGTCGAAAATAAAAATTGGGAACTCATAACCAACTATCATTTTGGGGGTTATGGGAAAGTTACAGCCGAATTAATTGTCTTTATAAATCAGTTTTTTGAAGATACTGGCGTTCTTTTAGACCCAATTTATACTGGAAAAATGTTTTTTGGCGTTATTGACCTGATTACCAACAATTATTTTAAACCACAGTCTAAAATTTTGTTGATTCATACAGGAGGACTTCAAGGAATCCATGGAATGAATACCCTATTGAAAAAAAAGCAATTACCTTTAATAAATGGCTATGTTTAAAAAAATATTTCTTGTTATCATATTGGTTACCCTAGCAAGTTGCAACGCGACAAAAGCGCCTGTTAAGACCTCAAAATCCACAACTACGACCACTAGAAAACCAACAGTAAAAGGGAAGTCAACAAAGGTGTATAAGCCAGTTGTAAATACTAGAAATACTACGACAACGCGAGCAAGCAGTAGTGATGAGGTTATTGAGTCTACGTCAAGAACGGTAGTTTCTAACGATGTGATAGGAGACTACATTTTGCGTTATAGAAATATTGCAATGAGTAATATGAAAGCCTACGGAATTCCAGCAAGTATTATTCTAGCGCAGGCAATTCTAGAGTCAGGTGCAGGAAGAGGCGACTTAGCACAATCAGCTAATAATCATTTTGGGATTAAATGCCATGCAGGATGGACTGGGGACAGTGTAAAACATGATGATGACGCGAGTCAAGAGTGTTTTAGAAAATACGATGCAGCAGAAGAATCATTTAAAGATCACGCCACTTTTTTAACCGGTAGAAGCAGGTATTCTAATTTGTTTACTCTAGACAAAGACGATTATAAGGCTTGGGCCAAAGGTTTAAGAAAAGCAGGATACGCTACAGATCCTCGTTATCCAGACAAATTGATTTCGTATATTGAACGCTACGATTTAGGACAGTACGATGCGATGGTTCTAGGGAATAAATACATTCCGATGGACAATAATTCGGTTATAAGAACAGTGAGTACTTCTATTGCTTACAATTCTAATTATACTTACCACGAAGTTCAAAAAGGAGATACTTTGTATTCGATCTCAAAAAAATACAATCTCTTAGTAGCTGATTTAAAGCAGAAAAATAATCTTTCGGAGAATATCATTTCGATAGGGCAACGATTGATTGTAAAGTAATACCATTCGAACAAAAAATAAAAAACAATTATTACGATGTTATATAAAAGAAGTAGTCAGCTATTTGCTGAAGCAGAAAAAGTAATTCCAGGCGGTGTAAATTCACCTGTAAGAGCTTTTAAAGCAGTAGGAGGAACGCCTATTTTTGTAGAACGTGCAAGTGGAGCTTATTTGTATGATGCAGATGGTAACCGCTTGATTGATTATATCAACTCTTGGGGTCCTATGATTCTAGGACATGCATTTGAGCCTGTTGTGCAAGCTGTAATAGAGAAGGCAAAATTAGGTACTTCTTTTGGGATGCCTACAGAATTAGAGACTCAAATTGCGGCATTAGCTGTTGAGATGGTTCCTAATATTGATAAAATACGATTTGTTAACTCGGGGACAGAAGCTTGTATGAGTGCAGTGCGTCTAGCTCGCGGTTTTACAAAGAGAGATAAAATTATAAAATTTGCAGGTTGCTACCACGGTCATTCTGACTCGTTTTTAATTCAAGCAGGAAGTGGTGCGGTAACTTTTGGTTCGCCTAACAGTCCTGGAGTTACAGCAGGAACAGCAAAAGATACCTTGCTTGCAACGTACAATGATTTAGAGAATGTAAAAGATATTATCGCGGCAAATCAAGGAGAGGTCGCTGCCATTATTGTAGAGCCTGTTGCTGGAAATATGGGATGTATTCCTCCAGTAGAAGGATTTCTTGAAGGTTTGCGTGCGCTTTGTACAGAAAACGGTATCCAGTTGATCTTTGATGAAGTGATGACCGGATTTAGACTTGCAGCAGGTGGTGTTCAAGAACTGTTCAGTGTTAACGCAGATATTGTTTGTTTTGGGAAAGTAATAGGTGGTGGTTTGCCAGTAGGTGCCTTTGCAGCTCGTAACGAAATCATGAATTACCTTGCGCCATTAGGACCCGTTTATCAAGCAGGAACTTTATCAGGAAACCCACTAGCAATGGCTGCAGGTTTAGCAATGCTACAAACATTACACAATGATAAGGCTATTTTTGAAAGATTAGATGCTAAAACGGCCTACTTACATGAAGGTATCGAGAAAGTATTAAAAGCAAACAATGTGGTGCATACCATTAATAGAATAGGTTCTATGATATCAGTGCATTTTGATGCCGCTCCAGTGGTTGATTTTAAATCAGCTGCAAAGGGGGATAACGAAACCTTTAAAAAGTTCTTCCATGGGTTGTTGCAAGAGGGAATTTATATCGCGCCTTCGGCATACGAAACCTGGTTTATAACAGATGCGCTTACTTATGAAGACTTAGACTTTACAATTAAAGCAGTAGATAAAGTGAGTAAAACATTTTAAACGAAAAAACTTCCGGCTCTCACCGGAAGTTTTTTTTTATTTCTGCATTTGTCTTTGAGTAGACTTACCACGAGTAGACTTGTCATGAGAAGCTACCTCTGTACCTTTTTTATGCATTCTTCTGCCACGTTTGTGGTGCTTAGCATTCATAGTTTCCCACTTTGAAAACTGCTCTGCATTTAAGATTGATTTCATCTTCCCTTTCATAGCGATTTGCTCGTCTAGCATTTTAGACTTCATTGCAAAGCGTTCGTCTGCTGATGGTTTTGTTTTAGCCTCTTTTTTCATTTTGTGCTCTTGCATCATTGCTTCTCTTTTAGCTCTTTTTTCTGCAATGACACTTTTCATTTGATCTTGCTGTTTTGACGTTAGATCTAGTTCTAAGGTCATCTTTTTTAACATCAAATCATTTTGTTGTGCTGGAGTAAATTTTTCCATTCTCTCTCTCTTTGGCTGGTCTTTTTTATCCTGCGCAAAGTTGGCTATACTAACTGCTAATAAGGCAGCAATAAATAATTTTTTCATTTTTGTTGTTTTAAAGTTATAATGATAAGACAGCGATAACTCATAAAGGTTTAATGCTTAACAAAACTTTAATAATAGTGCGATTTTTATGATGTGTATTTTAGATTTCAGTATTATATTTGCGCTGTGAAAAAAATTGCAGTCATAATCCTATTAGTCTTGTTTCTAAAACCGATTTTTCCGGTTATAGACTATGCTGTTAATTACGACTATATCACAGAGGTGCTTTGTATTAATAAAGCCAAACCAGAACTGCATTGTAATGGAAAATGTCACCTGATGAAAGAGCTTGCAAAAGCAGCTGACGATGACAAACCACTTACATCAGATAAGAAGCAAAATGCAAACCAATTAGTCGATGTTATTGTTGCCGAGGTGATTTCTTGTCACTTTGCAATTTTAGACTTTACTCCTTCAAAAAGCAGTATAAGTAGGTATGCTAATCTCTATTCTCATTTAGATTGCGACGCTATTTTTCATCCCCCAATTTTTCTTTCTTAATTACATACAAGCAAATTGTTGTATCCCTGTATTCTTTGGCGAAAGCCAAAAGAACAAGCAGCGATGTGATCTGTTTTTAAAAAATTATATAAAGAAAAATAAACATAAAGAATGAAAAATTTAGTATACAAAGCCTTAGCTGTTTTAGCTTTGAGCGCAGCATTTACAGCATGTTCAAGTGATGATGAGGCTATTGCAGGAACAGGAAATTTAGGGTTAGAATTTGATAACTCATTTGCAGGAAATGATTTAATATTAGACACGCAAGCAAATACTACTGCGAGTAACGAAGTCTTAAAAATAAGTTCAATAAAATACATCGTTAGCAATATTGTTTTAACCACAGAGGATGGCACGGTGTTCACCTACCCTAAAAGTAGTAGTTATTTTATCGTAGATGAAGCAGATGCGTCAACACATGTATTAAACTTAAAAGACATACCGGCGGCTAATTATACTAAAGTGACTTTTGGGATAGGAGTAGACGAGGAGCAGTACAAAACAGGTGCAAATGGTCAAGGTGATTTTCTTGCTACAGCTGATGCTGCTGATATGTTGTGGGGATGGTCTGCAGGCTACAAATTTTTAGCATTTGAAGGTACTTTTACATCTTCTGAATTCACAACTCCAGTTGCGTTTAGAGTGCACACGGGGCAAACAGCTACTGCTTACAATTACACCACTGTTTCTCTTGATTTAAATAGCAAAGCACTAGTGAGAGAGACGATTACGCCTCAGGTTCATATTAAAGCCGACCTCGCGAAGATTTTAAACAGTACAAATGCTATCAAGTTATCTGATAATAATCCTAATGAAACAGGTGCAAACATCATGGGAGGAGTTAATCTATCGTTGATCACAGCAAATATTGCTACAATGTTTACTGTAGACCACGTACACAACGATTAATTTCATTTTTAGGAGCACAAGAGTTGGTTTATCAAGCACATTAGTCCCGTCTTCCGCTGTATCTTTTTTTGAAATAAAAAAAAGGATGCCGCTGCAACCGGGGCTAGGCGACAACTCTTGTGGTTCTTTTAAAATTTACAACCATGAAAATCAACTATTTTCTTTGGCTACTAATTCCGCTTTTGCTGAGTTGCTCTAGTGAGGAAGAGGAGTATGTGAACCTGCCATTAGACTTTGCGGTTCCGTCAAATTTTCCCAATCTGCAATATGATATTGCTGCAAATCCACCTACAGAGAAAGGTTTCGAACTAGGGAAAAAATTGTTCTATGATGGGCGATTAGCTTCAGATGGATTAGTCTCTTGTGGGTTTTGCCATATTCAAGCCGACGCGTTTACACATCATGGGCATACAGTCAGTCATGGAGTTGATAATGCCCTGGGCACGAGAAACGCTCCTTCGATTCAAAACCTAGCCTACCAATCTATATTTATGTATGATGGTGCGGCGGGCCACTTAGATCTGCAACCTATAATTCCGTTGACAAGCGAAATCGAAATGAACGGTGATTTGACTGCTATTCTTGCCATGATGAAATCAGACAAAGAATATCAAAACTTATTTAAAGCTTCTTTTACTGACGGCACCGTTTCTATAGAGAACATGCTTAAAGCACTATCGCAGTTTATGGTAATGCTAACATCATCTAATTCCAAATTTGACCACTACAGGCGCAATGAAGCGGGTGGAGAACTGACTGTAGAGGAGCGCGCAGGCTATGCATTATTTCAAACAAAATGTGCCTCATGTCATGCTGCTGATTTACAAACAGACGATTCTTTCAGGAACAACGGCTTAGCGATTAATCCTTTAATAAATGATGTAGGACGCTATAGAGTTACTGAACTTGTTCAAGACTATTACAAATTCAAAGTACCTAGTTTGCGTAATGTTGAGAAATCAGCACCTTATATGCATGATGGAAGATTTGGAACTCTTGAAGCAGTTTTAGAGCATTATGCAACTGGAGTAAATGCGTCACCAACATTAGATCCTGTTTTACAAAAAGACGGAAAGATTGGAATTGCAATTTCTGCAGCAGAAAAATTGCAGTTAATTGCCTTTTTAAAAACACTAACAGACAATCAATATCTCAGTGATAAACGATTCTCAGAATATTAATACCATGAAAAATACATTAATAATATTTTTGGCTAGCTTGTGTTCGATTCAATTTTCGATCGCGGCACCTATTAAAGACAGTATTTCAAGTTTTACTTTTCAAAAATTACAATTAGACGCAGCCATGGATTTTGACTGCGATGCTTGTGGCTGTTCTGCAAGTGGAGGAAGTATGGGTTTTAGTTCGATGCTGAATTCAAATTTTGTGGGAGTACGCTACTTTCATCAGAGTTACTCGAGTAAAGATGGAATATTTAACAATTCACCATGGGTTGATGAAAATTTCAACACTACTCAAGTTTGGGCAAAAATTCCTGTTACAGACAAAATTCAAGTGACTGCATTAATTCCTTACCATTTTCATAACCGCGAATTAAGCACAGGAATTGAAAACATCAATGGATTAGGGGATATCACGGTTATGGCTACTTATTCTATTTTCAAAACGGTAAAAGACAGTGCAACGTTTGTGCATGACGTACAATTAGGAGGAGGAGTGAAGCTGCCTACAGGACAGTTCAAGGAAGCGAACAATGCTGGTACTGTAAATCAAAGTTTTCAGTTGGGTACGGGTAGTTGGGATTACCTATTATTAACTGAATACGTTATTAAAAGAAAAAACCTCGGTTTAAACAACATGCTTAATTACACCATCAAAACCGAAAATGATAAAAAGTACCAATTCGGGAATCAATTGAACTACGGTTCGACTTTATTTTACCTATTAGATTTCAATACAGTTCAGTTTGTTCCACAAGTTGGAATCGCAGGAGAAGTTTATGAGAGGAATAAGCAGTATGGGGAAAATGTATTGAATACTGCGGGAGATATATTGTTTAGTAAATTTGGTTTCGAACTAGGGAAGGATAGGTTTTCGTTAGGTGTTAATGCTATGCTGCCAATTAACCAGCATTTATCAAATGGTAAAATTGAAGCTAATTATAGATGGAGCGTTAATTTAAACTACAGTTTGTAAAATAAACACGCCAAGAAAGAAGGAACCCCTAAAAGCTACATGCTCTTAGGGGTTTTGTTTTATTGGTCTAGATCTAATTTTAGCTGGTCTGGTAATAGTTTAAAGGATAAGCGGTGGTATTTTGTTACACCGTATTTTGCAATTGCTGCCCGATGTTCTTTAGTAGGGTAGCCTTTATTCTTTTTCCAATTGTACATAGGGTATTCCTCGTGAATGCGATTCATGTATTCATCGCGATATGTTTTTGCTAAAATTGAGGCAGCTGCAATATTTAAATATTTTGAATCCCCTTTTACGATAGCCTTGTTAGGTATTGCGGCGAGTATTTCTTTTTCTTGATCCGTCAAAATTTTGCCGTTTTTATTTTCTCTCCACTTTTTCTGGATGAAAGCACTATTACCATCCACAATTACATATTGTGGCGCTGGATTTAATTTCAAGACACATTCTTGCATTCCCTTTATAGAGGCATTTAAAATATTGATTTCGTCGATTTCTAGAGGTTCAAGGTGCGTCACCGAAAATGCGACTGCATATTCCTCAATAATTGGTCTTAACAAGTCCCGAGCTTTTTCTGAAAGCTGCTTGCTATCTGTTAAGATATCATTAACAAAACCGTCAGGTAAAATCACTGCAGCCGCAGTCACAGGACCTGCTAAACAGCCTCTACCGGCCTCGTCTGCACCTGCTTCAATAATAAACTCAGAAAAGGTGTTTTGTAGCATTGTTAATTAAAGTTAAAATTGATATTAATTAATTGTAAAAGTACGAATTTTCAGAAAATGTGGTGATGATTGAAGATGAAATGGGCGTTTATGTGCATAATATGTTAAATGTTTATGGTCAAAAGGTAAATTTTATGACTTTTTAATTTCGTTTTTAAGATAATTTTAAGATGTTTGTAAGAACTAATTCAAATTCATTAAATATGAGATTAAAATTCAAATGGATTTTGACACTTTTAACAGTGTTAAGTATCCAGTTTTCTTTTGCACAAGAGAAAACAATTTCAGGAATTGTAACAGATAACTCAGGACCACTTCCAGGTGCGAATGTAGTTATTAAAGGAACAACAAGGGGAGTACAAACAGACTTTGATGGTAAGTACTCTATAAAAGCAAATACTGGCGATGTTTTAGTATTTTCTTTTATTGGGACTCAAGACAAGTCGGCAACAGTTGGTGCTTCAAATAAAATTAATATTTCCTTAGAGTCTTCAGCTAAATCATTAAATGAAGTAGTTGTTGTGGCTTATGGTAAGCAAACTGCTAAATCAATTGTTGGTTCAGTTGCAACCATCGATAGTAATGTATTGCTTAAGCAACAAGCTACTAACGTAATGACTGCGTTACAAGGAAGTGTTTCTGGGGTAAACATAATTGCAGCGGGTGGTATGCCAGGAGAGAGTCCTACTATACGTATTCGTGGTACTGGTTCAATCAATGCGTCAGCTGATCCTTTAATTATCTTAGATGGAGCTCCATTCAACGGTAATTTAAATGCTATTAGTTCTGATCAAATTGAATCTATGAGTGTATTAAAAGATGCATCTTCAACGGCTTTATACGGTTCAAGAGGAGCTAATGGAGTAATTCTTATTACAACTAAAAGAGGTAACTTTAATAGCGCACCAAAAATTGCAATTACGTCAACTACAGGTTTTGCTAACAATGCAGTGCCATTGCACAAGATGGTTGGTTCTGATAGATACATGCAGTTAAACTGGGAGGCTATGAGAAATACTAATCAGTACATCAACGGTCAAGCTCCAGCTCTTGCTGGGACAAATGCTTCAAATGCATTGGTTACAAGATTAGGGTATAACCCATATACTGCTGCAACGCCTGTTGATGCAAATGGAAACTTAGTTACGACTGAGAAAAAATGGGATACTAACTGGGCTAATTTAATATTAGATAACTCAGCTGTTAGAACAGAACATACTTTAGCGTTGTCAGCAGGTAGCGAGAATACAAAATACTATTTTACTACAAATTACCTTTCACAAGAAGGAAATGTTACAACATCAAAATTTGATAGATTAAATACTAGATTAAGTATTGATACTAAAGTAAATGAGTGGTTAAAAAGTGGAGTGACAATGTTTTATTCGACTTCAGATCAAAACTTTCCTTCTCAAAGTGGTACTAGTTATCAGAGTGCTGTACAGTTTATTTATAATGTACCTTCAATTTATCCAGTTTACAGAAGAGATGGAAATGGTGATTTGTTATTAGATGGTAAAGGTCAAAAACAATTTGACTACGGTGCAAACACAGGTCAATTAGTGAATGCTAGTCGTCCTACTTTTGAAAATGAAAATGCATTTGGTTCATTATACAAGTATGATATAGGGTATAAGAGAGATAACTTTACAGCAAACACGTATATTGAAGCAGCACTTGCAGAAGGGTTGTCATTCAAAACTACTATAGCTTTTGAAAAGTACATTTACGATTCATTCACTTACGCAAGTAGTGAAGTAGGGTATGCTTCTAATGTGAATGGTAGAGTTTCACAAGATAGAAATATTACTACAGGAGTAAATATTACCAATGCTTTAAATTATAAAAAGACATTTGGTGATCATACTTTTGGAGTGGATTTAATTCAAGAAGCTTATCAATTTAAAATTGACGCTTTAGGAGCGCAAGGAGAAGGATTTTTACCAGGTGTTACAGTGTTAAATGGTAGTACTACACCATCATCTGTTTCAGGTTATACTGCAAAGGATAGAATTTCTAGTTATTTAGGTCGTTTGAGTTATGACTACAAAGAAAAGTATTTCTTAGAAGGATCATTTCGTAGAGACGGATCTTCTAGATTTAACACTGATGTTAGATGGGGAAGCTTCTATGCTGTAGGAGGGTCTTGGATAATCTCAGAAGAAAATTTCTTAAAGGATAGTGAATTTTTATCGAATTTAAAAATTAGAGGTTCATACGGAGAGCTTGGAAATAATCAAGCACAAAGTTCTTCTGGAGCTAATTCTTATTTCCCTTACATCCAGTCTTTTGAAACAGGTTTTAACGAACTTACAAATACTGGAGTAGTTTTAGGAGGTCTTGTTGACAGAAATTTAACATGGGAGAAAACTGCTTCTACAGATATAGGATTAGATTTTGGATTGTTTAATAATAGAATTACTGGTTCGGTTGATTATTACAATAAAAAATCTATCGATTTACTTTACAATCAGCCAATTGCTGGTTCTACAGGGAACACTGGAATACTTACAAATGTAGGTGGTCTTAGAAACTACGGATATGAGTTCACTTTAAACTCTACAAATATCGAAACTCCATCGTTTACTTGGACTACAGGAGTTAATTTTTCTATTGATAAAAATGAAGTTACTGAGTTGACTCAAGGTAGTTTTGTAAATGGAACTAAAAGATGGGAAGTAGGAAAATCATTGTACGAATTCTTTATGCAAGAATGGGCAGGAGTTGATCCAGAAGATGGTTACGGAATGTGGTACAAAGACGTTTTAGATGTTGATGGTAATGCTACAGGTGAAAAAGTTACAACAAAAGTATATACAGACGCTACTAGAAACTATGTAAACAAATCATCTCTACCTAAAGCTGTAGGAGGATTAACAAATTACTTTAGATACAATAATCTTGATATGAACATTCTTTTTAACTTTAGCTATGGTGCCTATGTATACGATAGTACTTACGCGAGTTTAATGGAAGGATTTGAAACTGCTGGTAGAGCTGCTCATCAAGATGTTGAAAATCGTTGGCAAAATCCTGGTGATATCACAGATACGCCATTATTGTTAGCTTCAAATAATGACTTTAACAGTACATCTAGTAGATTCTTGTTCAAGAATAATTATGTGAGATTGAAAGCATTGAACATTGGTTATAATTTCCCAACTGATTTGGTTGAGAAAATGAATTTGAGCAAATTAAGATTGTATTTCCAAGCAGATAACTTATGGACTTACCAATCTCACAAAGGAATCGATCCTGAGCAAAGTTTTGCAGGAACTACTGATAGTAGATCATACAATCAAAGAGTTGTATCTTTTGGTGTTAATTTAGAATTTTAAAAAAAAAAATATGAAAAATATATTTATAAAAATATTCATAGCTTTTATGGCTTTGTTTATGACTGTAAGCTGTAGCGAAGAGTTTCTTGATGAACCTACCCCTACAGATACTGTTTCTCCAGAGGTTGTTTTTGGATCTAGAGCGGGTGTCGAAGCATTTATATCTGGAATTATGAGAAGATTTAGAGGACAATATGACTCTACTGACTCAGCTGGTTTAAACTCAATCTTCTATGCTAGAACTTTGAAAGGTAACGATATAATCCAGTCAAGCACTTGGTTTAGAGATGATTATGCAAATTCAAACCGTGAGCCTTCTTATAGAAGAACTAGGTTTACTTGGAATTATTGCTATTACATGATCAACCAAGCTAATTCATTAATCGCAGGTGTTGAAACTAGTGAATTAAGTGATGCTGATAAAAAAGAATTTAGTGCTTATGGATATGCATTGCGTGGTTTCTTTTATCACCAATTAGTATTAGAGTTTTCTACTGCTTATTCTTTGGATAAAAACTTCCCAGCTCCACCTATTTATACAGAGTCTGTTGCAGAAGGTAAGGCAATGACAACAGTAGATGAGGTATACAAGCAAATCGTATCAGACTTAACATTGGCCGTTGATGGTTTAACAGCTGATCGCTTAGGTAAATCTTACATTAACAAGAATGTTGCACAAGGTATTTTAGCTCAAGTTTATCAGGTAATGGGTAACTGGCAGGGAGCTGCAGATGCTGCAAAAGCGGCATACGGTGGAAATATTGCTACAACATTAAATCTTGACTATGCAAAAGGGTTTGACGATATTTCCAATTCTGAATGGATCTGGGGTAGTGCTCAAAGTACTGACCAATCTAATTATTATTGGAATGCTCCTGCATCAATGGCGGATCACTTTACTACATCATATTCTGCAACTTTCATAAATAGAAATTTTGTTGATTTGTTTTCAGCAACAGATATTAGAAGAGTTTTCGTTAAGAAAAGTGCAGCGATTACTGACTTAAATGATTACAGATACTGGATCACTCGTAAATTCACTTTTACTTTTGCAGGAGATAATGCTATTATGAGAACAGCAGAGATGATTCTAATCGAAGCTGAAGCAAAAGCGAGAATTCCTGGTAAGGAAGCAGAAGCGCATACTTTATTATATTATTTACAAAGTCAAAGAGACGTAAATGCTGTAAAATCTACTAATACTGGTACAGCATTAATCGAAGAAATCTTACTAGAAAGAAGAAAAGAATTATATGCTGAAATTGGAGTTGAGTGGTTTGATGCTAAGCGTTTGCAAAGAGCTATTACTAGAACAGGTAATCACCGCGTTGGTGCATCTGCTAGTTTGCTTGCAAATGACAAAAAATTCTACCTTAAAGTTCCACAGCCTGAAATTGATGCCAATCTTTTAATAGATGATTCTGTGAATGAAAATAGATAATTTTTAATCTATACTAATTTAAGCCCCCTCATTATTTAATAGTGAGGGGGTTTTTATTTAATATTGATTCTACTCATAACACTGTTTTTTTATAGCTTATTATCATTTACCTTTGTCGTTTTATATCCTGTTTCGTAATTGCTTATCTAATCTTATTTATAAATGAGAATTCTTAGTTACATATTTATACTATTGCTGCCATTTTTAACGCACTCTCAAGCTCGTCCCGTTCAACCATCAAGTGGAAATGGAGACAATAGAGTGTCTTCTGACTCTATCAAACCAGAAAAAATAGCTAACATTGATCAATATCGTTTTATCAACATTGATAGAGATACTACCTATCTAGATACATCTTTAACGATTCAAAGAGAGTACTCATTTAATTATTTGCATAAAGACAACTTTGGGTTACTAGCATTTCCTAATGAAGGTCAAACTTACAATACCTTACAATACGGACTTGATAAGTACAGCCCTTATCCAGAGATGGGTTTTAAAGCTAAGCACTTTAACTTTCTTGAGGCAAATGATATTAAATACAGTTCTGTTGCAACTCCTGTAACCGAATTATATTTTAGATCTGTAATGCAGAAAGGGCAAAATCTTGATGCTTTTTTTACTTTAAATATCAATCCAAGATTGAATTTTTCAATAGCTTATAAAGGTTTGAGATCTGAAGGACATTACATAAATCAATTAACAAGTACTGGTAATTTTAGGTTTACCTCTAGTTATAGCGCAAAAGATGATCGCTACGTTTTAAATGCTCATTATACGTATCAAGATATTTTAAATGAGGAAAATGGTGGTATCACGACAGTCTCTGACTTTGAGAGTGAGAATCCTGATTATGATAACCGAGAACGTTTAGAAGTTTATTTCACAGATGCACAATCATTTTTAAAAGGTAGAAGGTTGTTTGCAGACCACTATTTTAGAGTTAATTCTAAAAAAGGAAATAATAATTTATATGTGAACCATCAATTTAATTATGAGAATAAATTTTTTGAATTTAACCAGCCCACAGTTACTTCTACAATTGGTACGAGTTCTATTGTCAGATTTGGTGATGCATACAAGAATAGTGGAATCAATGATCAAACACATTATAATAAAATGTACAATAAAGTGGGCCTTACTTATGAAAATAGCACTTTAGGTAAATTTCAATTTTTTGTAGATGATTATCAAAGTAATTTTTATTATGATCAAATACTAATTAGAACAGATGGTACTATTCCTGCTTCCTTATCCCGCAATATTAATAGTGCAGGTGGACAGTATGATTATCAAAAGAATAAATGGACGGGTAAATTCTTGTATTCGAGATCGATCACAAACCAATCGTTGTCAAATCTAGATGCAAAAATGAAATATGATTTGAATGATGATTTTCAATTTAATTTTGAATATCAGAATCTGAATAAATTGCCAAACGATAATTATAATTTGTATCAAAGTAGTTACGTGGCTTACAATTGGTCTAATAACTTTAAGAATGAAAAGATTAATGAACTATCTGCTGAGGCTGTCACGCCTTGGTTAACAGCTTCTGCTAAATTCTCTACCTTGAATGATCATCTTTATTTTAATGACATTGCAACAAATGAGGTACAGCAAATAGTATCTCCTCAGCAATATGAGAAAACTATTAATTATGTTTCTCTTAAGTTAGGTCGCGAATTCAAATACGGTAAATTTGCCTTAGACAATACTTTATTGTTTCAGAATGTAAGTCAAGATGATGCTGTCTTAAACGTACCAAAATTTGTGACACGAAATACGCTTTACTTTACTGATTTTTTATTTAAGAAGGCATTATTTTTACAAACAGGAATTACTTTAAATTATTTCACTAAGTATTATGCAAATGAATACAATCCAGTCATTGGAGAATTTTTTGTGCAGGATAAAAAAGAGATAGGTGGTTATCCCAATCTAGATTTCTTTATCAACGCTAAGATTCAACGTACACGCATTTATTTTAAAGCAGAGCATTTCAACTCTTCGTTGACGGGCAACAATTTTTATGCATCACCTAATAATCCGTACCGTGATTTTATGTTGCGTTTTGGGTTAATATGGAATTTCTTTAATTAATAGTTTCATTATGTTTCGAATAATTTTTCACCTCTATTTGTAGGTGTAAGTGATTTATTCTCTGTTTTAGACTCGTATAATCCATAATTTTCTATTTGTTTAGTTTAATGCAAATGGCATTGCCTATGTATATTTAATACAAAATACTATCTTTGCACTGGTATTTATAATTAAATTACAATCTTAAACGTAAAACTAAATGCAATACGCAGAAAATATATTAGGGACTATTGGTGATACGCCATTAGTTAAGTTAAATAGAGTGACTAAAGGTGTTGATGCTTTAGTTTTAGCAAAAGTGGAAACATTCAATCCTGGAAATTCGGTTAAGGATCGTATGGCCTTGAAAATGATTGATGATGCTGAAGCTGACGGTCGTTTACAACCGGGAGGTACGATTATCGAAGGGACTTCTGGTAATACAGGAATGGGCTTGGCTCTTGTTGCAATTATACGTGGATACAAACTTATTTGCGTAATCTCTGATAAGCAATCCAAAGAAAAAATGGATATTTTAAGGGCTGTAGGTGCCAAAGTTGTTGTTTGCCCTACAGATGTTGAACCTACAGATCCACGTTCTTATTATTCAGTTTCTAAAAGATTGGCAACTGAAACTCCTAATTCTTGGTATGTAAATCAGTACGATAATCCTTCAAATGCGTTAGCACATTATGAGCAAACTGGTCCGGAAATTTGGAAACAAACAGAAGGTAAAATTACACACTTTATTTCAGGAGTGGGTACAGGTGGTACTATTTCTGGTGTAGGTAAATATTTGAAAGAACAAAACCCAAACGTTAAGATCTGGGGAATTGATACCTATGGTTCTGTTTTTAAAAAGTACCACGAAACCGGTATTTTTGATGAGAACGAAATCTACTCTTATATCACCGAAGGTATTGGTGAAGATATCTTGCCAGAAAATGTAGATTTCTCTATTATTGATGGATTTACAAAGGTAACAGATAAGGATGCAGCCGTTTATACTCGTAGAATTGCTCTTGAAGAGGGTATATTTGTGGGTAATTCAGCTGGGGCTGCAATAAAGGGACTTTTACAATTGAAAGAACACTTCAAACCAGAAGATGTTGTGGTGGTATTGTTTCATGATTCAGGAAGTCGTTATGTAGGGAAGATGTTTAATGATGATTGGATGCGCGAAAGAGGTTTCCTAGATGAGACAGTGACTAAGGCTGAAGATGTAATCAAAGATCATATAGATAAGCAATTAATAGTAGCAAGGACTGAAGAGTTAGTTTCGCACGCAATCGAAAGAATGCGTAAATATAAAATCTCTCAAATTCCAGTAATGGATATTACCGGTTTTGTAGGATCATTAGATGAGTCTGATCTATTTCAAAGCTACGTTTCTGATAAAAATACTGCCGAAAGACCCATACGTGAGGTCATGGGGAAAGCATATCCTATTGTACAATTAGGAACTACTATTGAAGAGGTTTCTAAATTGTTTAGTAAAGAAAATCAAGCTGTGTTAGTTGATTTAGGAAACGGTAGACACCACATTATTACAAAATATGATATTATTGGTTCTATAAAATAATAGCATGCCCTTTTAATGACCACGAATTTTTATTCTAAATCTTTATTTCGAATAAAAATTCGTGGTTTTTTATGCCTTGAGGTTTTTAAAATTTTAAAATAAATATAAATGACTTTTACTGCTATTGATTTTGAAACCGCTGTAGGGCATCACCCTTGTTCAGTGGGTATTGTTACCGTAGAGAATGGAATAATTGTAGATGAATATGTTAGTTTGATTAAGCCGCCCAATAATGTGTATTCTCCATACACTATTCAGGTCCATGGGATATATCCTAGAGATACAGTGAATGCAAAAACGTTTTCTCAGGTATTTCCAGAGATTAAAAAGAGATTGCAAGGGAAAATTGTTGTAGCTCATAATGAGAGTTTTGATCGAAATGTACTAAGTAAATCTATGGCGCTTTACAACTTAAATTATGACGACTTAAATATTGCACTAAAGTGGGAGTGTACGGTTAAAATATACAAGGCAAAAGGTTTAAAACCAACAAAATTAAGCGACTGTTGCCGTGTTATGAATGTTGAGTTAAATCACCATGAAGCGTTATCTGACGCTAGGGCTTGTGCACAATTATATTTAATGAGGGAGGTTTAGGGTTTGTTAAAGTGTTTATTTTCATTATATTAGTGGTTTAACCAATGCGTATTATGAAAGAAGCTTTTTTACATCACCTCTGGAAATTTAAAAAATTCGACACACAAAACTTAAGGACTGTAAATAACGAGAAACTCTCAATTGTTAGTGTAGGTCAATATCTAGAATTAGCAGGGCCTGATTTTTTTAATGCACAAATTGCTATAGGAAATCAAAGATGGGCTGGTAATGTCGAAATTCATATCAATTCTTCAGATTGGTATGTTCACAATCATGAAAGAGACGCTAATTATGACAACGTCATTCTACACGTTGTATGGAATCATGATTCAGAAATTTTTAGAAAAGATAATTCCGAGATTCCTGTTTTAGAGTTGAAGAATTATATTGCTTCAGAAACTTTAAATAATTACAAGTCGTTAATGACGCCTCAGTCGTGGATTAATTGCGAAAAGGATTTGAAAACGATTGATGACTTTACTATTAAAAACTGGCAAGAGCGATTGTTTTTTGAACGCTTAGAGCGAAAGTCTTTACTTATAAATGATTTGTTACAAAGCACTAATAATGATTGGGAAGCAGTGCTTTTTTGTTTATTAGCCAAAAATTTTGGACTCAACACCAATGGAGCTATTTTATTTAAAATGGCGCAACATATTCCTTTTCATATCATCAGAAAAGAGGCTACTGAAAATGAAAACTTAGAAGCACTTTTTTTTGGTTCAACACAGCTGCTGCAAGTTGAAAAAGAAGATCGCTATTTTCAAGATCTTAAGTTTAGGTATTTTTATTTGCTCAATAAATATAATTTGCAAACGCAAGTGTTTGAGCCGTTGCAGTTTTTTAAACACCGACCAGATAACTTTCCTACCATACGGTTATCACAGTTAGGTTCTTTATATTCGAACCAGCATAATTTGTTTTCGAAAATAATTCATGCTTCTACTGTAGCGGCAGTGTATGAAGTTTTTAATGTTTCTGTCTCGACCTACTGGAAAACCCATTTTTTATTCGATAAAGAAAGTGAATTTAAAAATAAGAAATTAGCTAAAGGATTTATAGATTTAATTATTATCAACACAATTATTCCTTTACAATTCGCCTACGGAAAAGCAATGGGTTTAAGTGACACAGATAAATTAGTTGGTCTTATGAATCAAATAGCTAGTGAGAAGAATACAATCATTCAAAAGTTTGGGATTTTTGGTTTAAAAGCTACTAATGCATTTGATTCGCAATCACTTTTACAGTTAAAAAATGAATATTGTAACAAAGGTAAATGTCTAGAGTGTGCTATTGGTATGCAGTTGTTGAAAGGGAATTGATGACTGTGATATAGTAGATAATTTGATGGAATAGTTTAATTTTGAATTCGGTTACGATAAAAGTAGTACTATGCCAGAGAAAATTAGAAATGTAATTAAGATAAAATATTTTTTTGAAAAATATGGTTTTCACGTGTCATCACGTATGGCTGATAAGCTAGGAATGCGAGTAACAAGTGTGCGATTGTTTTTTATTTACATCTCATTCGTTACTGTGGGACTGTGGTTTGGAGTATATTTAACTATAGCCTTCTGGCTTAAATTGAAGGATTTGATTCGTGCAAAACGCAGTTCTGTATTTGATTTATAGCGCAGTTATACATAAAGAAAAAGGGATTATAAAGTTGGTACTTTATAATCCCTTTTTTTATGTTAAGTAAAAATTGTTACTTTTTATTTGGGTTGTTTAGTATACTGTTTTTCTTTCCGTATAAGAAATAAATTACTACACCAATTACCATCCAAATTGCAAGTCTCTCCCAGCTAACGATAGGTAATCCAGCCATTAATATCAAGCAGATGATTACACCTATAATAGGGAAGACAGGTACAAATGGAACTCTAAAACCTCTTTCGGCATCAGGGTTTGTTTTTCTCATTACAATAACTCCAATACATACTAGAGCAAAAGCAAATAAGGTACCGATACTAACCATATGACCCAAGTCAGACACTGGAACGAATCCTGCAAATACACTTACAAAAACCATAAAAAGTAAGTTTGTTTTGTAAGGTGTTCTATTTTTTGCATGTAGTGTACTGAAGAATTTAGGTAATAAACCGTCAACACTCATGCTATAGAATACCCTGCTTTGTCCCATTAACATTACTAACATCACTGAAGTATATCCTGCTATAATAGCAATTGTAAGTGCAGAGTTTAAGAAGGTGTATCCTGTCTTAGCAAATGCAGTCGTTACTGGACTAGCATCTCCTTTAAAGTTTAAGTAGTTTTCTAAACCTGTTAATACAAAAGCAAATAAAACGTATAGAATTGTACATATAATTAACGAACCTAAAATACCTATTGGCATTCCTTTTTGTGGGTCTTTTGCTTCTTGTGCAGCCGTAGATACAGCGTCAAAACCAATAAATGCAAAGAAAACAACTCCAGCACCTCTCAAGATTCCACTCCATCCGTAATGACCAAAGTAGTCACTGCTAAAGAAGTTTAAAAAAGTCATCTTGCCTGAGCTTAAAAGCGCTTCTCCTTCATTTACGGGGATAAACGGCGTATGGTTTGCTCCATCTATGAATCCCCAACCTAATGCGATAAATACAATAACAACAGTTACTTTTAAGATAACTAAAATATTATTTAGTAAGGCAGACTCTTTTGTACCTCTAATTAATAAAAGGGATAGAGCAAATATTATAAGTATTGCAGGTAAATTTATATATCCAGGGCTACTGTCCCATGGTCCATGGAGGATCTCTTGCGGAATATGGAGGCCATAATTGGCTAAGAATTTATCAACATATTGCGACCAGCTAACCGCAACGGTGGCTGCTCCAAGTGCATATTCTAGTACTAAATCCCATCCAATAATCCATGCTACAAATTCTCCCATGGTAGCATAAGAGTAGGTGTAAGCACTTCCTGCAACTGGAATCATCGATGCAAACTCAGCATAACACAATCCCGCAAAGGCACAGCCAAAAGCTGCTAATATGAAAGATAAGGTTACTGCTGGTCCTGCATTATCTGCGGCAGCTATACCTGTTAACGAAAATAATCCTGCACCAATAATAGCTCCAACACCAAGTGCGACTAGGGAACGTGCAGATAACGTCCTCTTTAGACCTTTCTCATCGTCAGAAGCTTCATTTAATAAAACCGAAAGTGGTTTTGTTTTCCAAATTGACATATATTTTTAGGTTTATTGTTATTAGTGCCCAAATGTATTGTTTTTTGCAAAATATAAAAACAATATTATCAGATAACTTTAAAATAATATTGCTAGTCTTCATTATAGATATATTAGAATATAGAAAATTCTACTACTCAACTTTGCGAATATGTTTGTTAATTGGGTATTTAGATACGTTGTTGTTAATTATGATTTTGTATCTTGTTGCGCTTAGTATTACAATCGTATCGCTGTATACTGTTGTCAGTAAATGAATTATAATTTTTTTGCAATAAAATCACTTGTCTATGAATTTTCAAGCTCTTTATAAATTCTTTAATTATTCTAAGGAGCAACGCAAGGCGCTTATTTTATTGTTAGTTCTCATCTTTTGTGCACAAGCTGCCGTGTTTTTTATGGATTTTAATACTGATGGCATAGATAGCGAGGAGAAACAACAGTGGTTGTCTCTGCAGGTAGAAATAGACTCATTAAAAAACGCAAAAGAAAAAGCTGAATATAAGCGATACCCTTTTAATCCTAATTTCATAACAGATTATAAAGGGTACACTCTAGGGATGTCAGTGAAGGAAATTGATCGCTTGCATGCCTATCGAAAACAAAATAAATATGTAAATTCTGCCGAGGAATTTCAAAAGCTTACTAAAGTTTCAGACTCGCTATTAAGTACAATGGTGACATTTTTTAAATTTCCTGATTGGGTTAAGAATAGAAAGTCAAAAGCAACTTATGTTAATTATAAAGAAAACAATCGTAATAAAAAGGCTATTGTAAAACGCGATATTAATTATGCCACTGCAGAACAACTGATTGAAGTATATGGAGTAGGAGGTGCTTTTTCTAAAAGGATTTTAAATTATCGGTCAAAAATAGGCGCTTTTGTCTCAATGGAGCAAATAACTGAGGTTTGGGGATTGTCTGATGATGCTGTACAAGGAATTAAAGAGCACTTCAAGGTGGGTGAACAAACGGCCGTTAATAAGTTAGCTATTAATAATGCTTCAATAAAGGATATTAGTAAATTTCCCTACTTTAATTACAAACTATCTAGGAGTATTGTGATTTATCGTAGTATGAACGGTGATTTTAAAAAGATTGAGGATTTATTAGAAATTAAGGGATTTCCTGTTGATAAAGCAAAAATAATTGCCTTATATTTGGACTTTAATTAGATGTTTACAATTGAGATGTGTAATGTGGGAGGTAAACGAAAAGTGTTTTCATTTCTATTGTCACTTATATCTTTCAATTAGCAATCAATTAATTATCCAAGAAATTAACTATAAAGAAATAAGAAGCTGATGCTTTTTATAGCAATAAACTCAGGTCGTTTAAAAAAACATTTATATGGAATCAATTTATTTCACAGAGGAGCACCAATTATTTAGAAAGAGTTTGCAAGAATTTTTGCAAAAGGAAGTGGTTCCACATATTGAAAAATGGGAGAGAACAGGATCAATCGAACGCTTTATATGGAGCAAGTTTGGTGAAATGGGTTTCTTTGGTATTAATTATCCTGAAGCATACGGAGGATTAAATTTAGATTTATTTTATACGGTAATTTTTCTAGAAGAACTGCAAAAAATTAAATCTTCAGGTTTTGCTGCTGCTATGTGGGCTCATTCTTATCTTGCCATGACGCATTTAAATGCTGAAGGTGACGAACGTATAAAACAGGAGTATCTTGCTCCTAGTATCTTAGGTGAGAAAATTGGGGCTTTGTGTATTACAGAACCTTTTGGAGGTAGTGATGTTGCTGGAATGCGCACAACTGCAATGCAGCAAGGTGATAAATATGTAATTAATGGTTCTAAGACATTTATTACTAATGGTGTCTATGCTGATTATTATGTTGTAGCTGCTAAGACGAGTCCAGAATTAGGAAATAAGGGAATCAGTATATTTCTAATTGATGCGGCCACCGCTGGTGTTTCTGCGACCAAATTAGATAAATTGGGATGGAGAGCTTCAGATACTGCCGAAATTGCATTTGATAATGTTGAAATTCCTGCTGCTAATTTAATGGGTGAGGAGGGTAAAGGATTTCCTTATATCATGCAGCATTTTGCTTTAGAGCGTTTAATAATGGCGATTAATGCGCATGCAAGAGCTGAATATGCAATTGATTATACTATCGAGTACATGTCGCAACGTGAAGCGTTTGGTAAAACTATTGATAAATTTCAAGTATTAAGACACACGCTAGTGGAGCATGCGACAGATGTTGAGCATTGTAAAGTGTTTAATTATGCTGCTGTAGCGAGACTAGATAAACAAGAATATGTGGTGAAAGAAGCTACAATGGCTAAACTGAAATCTACTAAAGTTGCAGATGAAACTATTTATAGCTGTTTGCAAATGCTAGGTGGTTATGGTTATATGGAAGAGTATCCATTAGCTCGATTGTTAAGAGATAGTCGTTTAGGGCCTATTGGTGGCGGTACATCAGAGATCTTAAAGGAGATCTTGTCAAAAATGATAATTGATAATAAAAATTATAAGCCTGCTGTATAATTACAGGAGTTAAATAATAATCTAAAGAGTCAGCGTAATTGTTGGCTCTTTTTTTGTGTGAAGGATAGTAGTGGAAATCCTTTTATAAAGTGTAACGGAATAAAAGATTGTATCGAATAGCCTGACGGCAATTGAGATCTTCTGGTAAATGATAGACGTGGATTTGCCGGCACACCCAAAATAATTATTTATTTATGGCTATTAAGTCAAAATAATGTTTACTTTTGCAGACTTAACGAAAGGGGGTGTCAAAATTATGTTAATTATACCAATTAAAGACGGAGAAAATATCGATAGAGCATTAAAGCGCTATAAAAGAAAATTTGATAAAACAGGAACTGTTCGTCAGTTAAGAGCACGTACTGCTTTTATTAAGCCTTCTGTAAAAAATAGAATTAAAGTTCAAAAAGCAGCTTATATTCAAAACATGAAAGACAACTTAGAAAACTAAGTAGTTCTTTTTACATGATAATTACCGTTAGTCATTAAAGTTTTTTAACTTTGATGCTAACGGTTTTTTTTATTGCTATGAATAGTACAATTACGTCTTTCTATGATTATCTACACAAAGAGAAAAAATATTCTCAACTCACTTGCAATGCTTATTTCAAGGACGTTGTAGATTTTCAAGCATATTATCGTTTAACTTTTGATTCTGAAAATTTTGAAAAAACGAGTTATGGAGAGATTCGATCGTGGATTATAGCTTTAGTTGATTCAGGTTTATCAAACGCTTCGGTTAATAGAAAGTTAGCTTCGTTAAAAGCTTTCTATGTCTTTTTATTAAAATGCAAGCAAATTGATGTTTCGCCCTTACTGAAACATAAGTCATTAAAAACGGCAAAAAAAATTCAAATACCCTTTTCAGAAAAAGAATTAGCAGCTGTCTTAAGTGTTGTGATTGGTGCTGATGAATTTGAGATTGTGCGAAATAAGCTGATCTTGGATTTGCTTTATACAACGGGAATAAGAAGAGCGGAGTTGATTGGATTAAAAGATATGGATGTTGATTGTTCATCTAATGTTATTAAAGTCTTAGGAAAGCGAAATAAGGAGCGGTTAATCCCTGTTTTGCCTGTTATCATTACTCAGATTAAAAAGTATCAGGCATTGCGTCGTGATCTAGGCGAGCAAAAAGATAAGCTGTATTTCTTTTTGTCAAAAAAAGGAATAAAGTTGAGTGAATCTTTTGTCTACCGATTAATAAATTCTTACTTTAGTACAGCTTCAGAAAAGGTGAAGACAAGTCCTCATGTTTTGAGACACACGTTTGCAACTCACTTGTTAAATAATGGAGCTGATTTAAATTCGGTAAAAGAATTATTGGGTCATGCCAGCTTAGCGTCAACTCAAATTTATACACATAGTAGTTTATTGCAATTGAAGAAAGTGTATAAAGAAGCGCATCCCAGGAATAAATAATAAAATTTCGATAAGTATAACTATTAAATATATTGATTATGAAAGTAAGTGTTCATGCGGTCAACTTTGCTGTTGATGCTAAATTGGTAAATTTTGTTCAAACGAGAGTAGATAGATTAGAGAAGTATTACGATAAGGTTGTTTGTTCAGATGTGTATTTGAAAGTAGAGAATACAAGTGATAAAGAAAACAAGCTTGTTGAGATTAAATTAAATGTTCCTGGTGATGATTTTGTAGTCAAGAAACAATGTAAAACTTTTGAAGAGGCAGTAGAGCTTTCGGCTGAATCTTTAGAGCGAATGTTACTAAAAAGAAAAGAAAAGGTCAGGTTGCATATTTAATTTGAAATTTTTTCAAAAAAATGTTTTGATTCATGGATAAAATTTCTACATTTGCAGTCCGTTAGAAATAGCGGACTTTTTATCAATACTGCCAGCGTAGCTCAGTTGGCTAGAGCAGCTGATTTGTAATCAGCAGGTCGTGGGTTCGAGTCCCTCCGCCGGCTCTAAATAGTGGTAATATTGCATTAGGCTAATTGCAGTATTTTAAAAGATAAAAAGTGAGGGGAGATACTCAAGCGGCCAACGAGGGCAGACTGTAAATCTGCTGTGTAAACTTCGCAGGTTCGAATCCTGCTCTCCCCACAAAATAGAAGATTTTTGAGTCTAATAAAAGAACTCTGCCGGTGTAGCTCAGGGGTAGAGTGCTTCCTTGGTAAGGAAGAGGTCTCGGGTTCAATTCCCGACATTGGCTCAAGAAAATATATTTTGAACACTAATAAATATTAATAAAAGATTAAAAACGAAGTAAAATGGCAAAAGAAACCTTTAACCGTTCGAAACCACACTTAAATATAGGTACGATCGGACACGTAGATCACGGAAAAACTACATTAACTGCTGCAATAACTAAAGTGTTATCTGATGCAGGTTACTGTCAAGCAAAATCATTTGATCAAATTGATAATGCTCCTGAAGAAAAAGAAAGAGGTATTACAATTAATACATCTCACGTTGAGTATGAAACTGCTAATCGTCACTACGCTCACGTTGACTGTCCAGGTCACGCGGATTACGTAAAGAACATGGTTACTGGTGCTGCTCAAATGGATGGTGCTATCCTTGTAGTTGCTGCAACTGATGGTCCAATGCCACAAACACGTGAGCATATCCTATTAGGTCGTCAAGTAGGTATTCCTAGAATGGTTGTATTCATGAATAAAGTGGATATGGTTGATGATGAGGAATTGTTAGAGCTTGTTGAAATGGAAATTAGAGACTTATTGTCTTTCTATGAATACGATGGTGACAACTGTCCAGTTGTTCAAGGATCTGCTTTAGGTGGATTGAACAACGATCCAGCATGGGTTCCTAAAATTCTTGAATTAATGGCTGCAGTTGATGCATGGATTGAAGAGCCAGTACGTGATACTGAGAAGCCTTTCTTAATGCCAGTTGAGGATTCATTTACAATTACTGGTCGTGGAACTGTTGCTACAGGTCGTATCGAAACAGGTATTGCTAATACAGGAGACCCAGTTGAAATCATTGGTATGGGAGCTGAAAAATTAACTTCTACTATTACTGGAGTTGAGATGTTCCGTAAAATCCTTGATAGAGGTGAAGCTGGAGATAACGTAGGTTTATTGTTAAGAGGTATTGATAAAGCTGATATCAAAAGAGGTATGGTTATTATTAAGCCAGGTTCAGTAAAACCACACAACACTTTCAAAGCTGAGGTTTATATCTTGAAAAAAGAAGAAGGTGGTCGTCATACTCCATTCCATAACAACTACCGTCCACAGTTTTACGTACGTACAACTGACGTAACAGGAGTTATTACTTTACCAGAAGGAGTAGAGATGGTAATGCCAGGAGATAACTTAACAATCAATGTTGCTTTGTTAAGCCCAATCGCAATGAATGTTGGATTACGTTTCGCTATCCGTGAAGGTGGTAGAACTGTAGGTGCAGGTCAGGTAACTGAGATTGTAGCATAATTCAAATAATTATATAACCAGCAACTTCTTATGGAGTTGCTGGTTAATTCTACGGGCGTAGTTCAAGGGTAGAATAGCGGTCTCCAAAACCGTTGATGGGGGTTCGAATCCCTCCGCCCGTGCAAAAAAAATATATCTAAAATGGCAAACATAGTTAATTATATAACAGAATCATTTGAGGAGTTAAAGTCAAATGTTACTTGGCCTGAATGGGCTGAGGTACAACGTCTAACGATTATTGTTGCTATTTTTTCAGTATTATTCGCTTTGGCAACATGGGGAGTAGATGAGTTTTTTGCAAAAGCATTAGCTGGATTTTTTAATTGGATAAAAGCTTAATTTTTGTGATGACAGATAATAATGTAAAAAAATGGTATGTTGTTCGTGCAGTTAGCGGACAAGAGAATAAAGTGAAAGCTTACATAGAAACTGAAATTTCTCGTTTAGGAATGGAAGACTATGTTTCTCAAGTCTTAGTTCCTACTGAAAAAGTAGTTTCTGTAAAAGATGGAAAGAAATTAGTTAAAGAGAAAGTTTACTTTCCGGGTTATGTGATGATTGAAGCTAACTTGGTTGGTGAAATTCCTCATATTATCAAATCAATAACAAGTGTTATAGGTTTTTTAGGTGAAACTAAAGGTGGTGAACCTGTTCCTCTTAGACTTTCAGAAGTAAATAGAATGTTAGGTAAAGTTGATGAGTTGGCTGTGAATACAGATACTCATACTATTCCTTTCAACTTAGGTGAAACGATTAAGGTTATTGATGGACCGTTTAATGGTTTCAATGGTACAGTTGAAAAAATTAATGATGAAAAGCGTAAGTTAGAGGTAATGGTTAAGATTTTCGGAAGAAAAACACCATTAGAGCTGAGCTTTATGCAAGTTGAAAAAGTATAATTTTTGTTACATTACCTATAATATCTATTACAATCGCTTCCAATGATTGTAATATAAAATTTTTAAAAAAATGGCTAAAGAAATTAGTAAAGTAGTTAAACTACAAGTTAAGGGAGGTGCTGCGAATCCGTCGCCACCGGTTGGACCTGCTTTAGGAGCTGCTGGGGTAAACATCATGGAGTTCTGTAAGCAGTTCAATGCTAGAACACAAGATAAACCCGGCAAAATATGCCCAGTACAAATTACTGTGTATAAAGACAAATCATTTGATTTTGTTATTAAAACTCCTCCTGCAGCCGTTCAGCTATTGGAAGCTGCGAAGCTTAAATCTGGTTCTGGTGAGCCTAATCGTAAAAAAGTAGCTAGTGTTACTTGGGAACAAATTAGAGCTATTGCTGAAGACAAAATGCCTGACTTAAATGCATTCACTATGGAGTCTGCAATGAGTATGGTTGCTGGAACAGCTAGATCTATGGGTATAACTGTATCAGGAGACGCTCCTTTTTAATTAAGAGAAAGACAATGGCAAAATTGACAAAAAAGCAAAAAGAGGCTGCTTCAAAAATTGATAAGAACAAACTATATTCTTTAAAAGATGCTGCGGCATTAATAAAAGAAGTTTCTTCTGCAAAATTTGATGAGTCTGTTGATATCGCAGTACGTTTGGGTGTAGATCCAAGAAAAGCGAATCAAATGGTGAGAGGTGTTGTTACATTACCTCACGGAACAGGTAAAGATGTTAAAGTATTAGCATTAGTTACTCCAGATAAAGAGGCGGAAGCTAAAGAAGCTGGTGCAGACTATGTAGGTCTTGACGAGTATTTACAAAAAATTAAAGATGGTTGGACAGATGTTGATGTGATCATCACTATGCCAAGCGTTATGGGTAAATTAGGTCCATTAGGTCGTATTTTAGGACCTAGAGGTTTAATGCCTAACCCTAAAACAGGTACTGTAACTATGGATGTTGCAAAAGCTGTTCAAGAGGTTAAAGCTGGTAAAATCGATTTCAAAGTTGATAAAACTGGTATCGTTCATGCAGGAATTGGGAAAGTTTCTTTTGGAGCTGAGCAAATTTTTGACAATGCACACGAAATTATTCAAACATTAATCAAACTTAAACCAACTGCTGCTAAAGGAGTATACATCAAAAGTATCTACCTTACAAGTACAATGAGTCCTGCTATTGCATTAGACCCAAAAGCAGTATAATTGGTAGTTAATAATTTTTAGTATGACTAGAGAAGAAAAATCAATCGCGATTGAAAATTTAACTGCACAGTTAGCTGGTACAAATATTGTTTATGTAGCAGATATTTCTGGACTGAATGCAGATACAACTTCAAAATTAAGAAGAGCTTGTTATAAAGCTGGAGTTAAATTAGAAGTTGTTAAGAATACTTTACTTGTGAAAGCAATGGAAGTTTCTGAAAATGAATATGGTGAGTTACCAGAGGTTTTAACTGGAAACAGTGCAATCTTCATTGCTGATGTTGCGAATGCACCTGGAAAAATCATTAAAGATTTCCGTAAAAAATCGGCTTTGCCTATTTTAAAAGGAGCTTATGTTAATTCTGAGATTTATATTGGTGACGATCAATTAGATATGTTATCTACTATTAAATCTAAAGAAGAACTTCTTGGAGAGCTTATTGGATTACTTCAATCACCTGCTCAAAGAATTATCGCTGCACTTCAAAACAAGTTTGCTGGAGAAGAGCAAGCTGAAACTGAAGAAGCATAATAATAATCGAGCTTGTCTCAATTATTACTTACAACGCGCACAATAAACAAAATATATTTTACAAATCATTTTAAACGATAGAAAAAATGGCAGATTTGAAACAATTCGCAGAACAATTAGTTAACTTAACTGTTAAAGAAGTTAATGAATTAGCAACAATATTAAAAGATGAGTACGGAATCGAACCAGCTGCTGCAGCTGTAGTAGTATCTGCAGGTGGTGGAGAAGCTGCTGAAGAAGCTCAAACTGAATTCACAGTTATCTTAAAAGAAGCTGGTGCTTCTAAATTAGCTGTTGTGAAAATGGTAAAAGAACTTACAGGTTTAGGTTTGAAAGAAGCTAAAGATGTAGTTGATAGTGCACCATCTACTGTTAAAGAAGGTGTTACTAAAGAAGAGGCTGAAGGTCTTAAAAAATCGTTAGAAGAAGCTGGAGCTGTAGTTGAACTTAAATAGTTTAATTTAGTTTAAAGAATAAGGTTTAGGTCTTGAGTTTTACCGCTCAAAGACCTAAACCATTTTTCGTATAACAAAAGTCTAGAATTTGATTCGTCATTTTTAGCTTTTGTATTTTATGTTTTACTCCATTACGAGGAAAAAAAGTTAACAGATAATAAGAAAGTAGTTATCCTAAATTGATTTTTAAAGATGTAATGGTTGTGAAATTTAGTAAAGGCGAAATAACCTTTACAAAAAAATTACTTTTATAATCAAAATTTTGTCCATTGATGATTACAAATCAGACTGAAAGATTGAATTTTGCCTCTACAAAAAATATCCCGAACTATCCAGATTTTCTAGATGTTCAGGTTAAATCTTTTCAAGATTTTTTTCAATTAGAAACTAAATCTGATGAAAGAGGCAATGAAGGACTTTATAATACCTTCATGGAGAATTTTCCAATTACAGATACAAGAAATAACTTTGTATTGGAATTTCTAGATTATTTCGTAGATCCACCACGTTACACAATCCAAGAGTGTATCGAAAGAGGTTTAACACACAGTGTGCCTTTAAAAGCTAGATTAAAACTTTATTGTACAGATCCAGAGCACGAAGACTTTGAAACTATTGTTCAAGATGTATATCTTGGGACAATTCCTTACATGACTCCAAGCGGAACATTTGTTATAAATGGTGCTGAGCGTGTTGTTGTTTCTCAGTTGCACAGATCACCAGGGGTTTTCTTTGGTCAGTCTTTTCACGCTAACGGAACAAAATTATACTCTGCTAGAGTAATTCCTTTCAAGGGTTCTTGGATTGAGTTTTCTACAGATATTAATAGCGTAATGTATGCTTATATTGACAGAAAGAAAAAATTACCTGTTACAACTTTATTCCGTGCTATAGGATTCGAAAGAGATAAGGATATCCTTGAAATCTTTGACCTTGCTGAAGAAATTAAAGTTTCTAAAACAGGACTTAAAAAATATATCGGTAGAAAATTAGCTGCACGTGTATTAAATACATGGCATGAAGATTTCGTAGATGAAGATACTGGTGAAGTAGTTTCTATCGAACGTAACGAAATAATCCTTGATCGTGATACAATTATCGATAAAGATAATGTAGAAGAAATCATTGATTCTAACGTTAAATCTATTTTGTTACATAAAGAAGATGCTAATCAAGCTGATTATGCTATCATCCATAATACGTTACAAAAAGATCCAACAAACTCTGAAAAAGAAGCTGTTGAGCATATCTACAGACAATTGCGTAACGCAGAACCGCCTGATGAAGAAACTGCTCGTGGTATTATTGATAAATTGTTCTTCTCTGACCAACGTTACAACTTAGGTGAAGTAGGTCGTTATAGAATGAATAAAAAATTACAGTTGGATATCCCAATGGAAAAGCAAGTGCTTACCAAAGAAGATATCATAACTATTGTTAAGTATTTAATTGAATTGATTAATGCGAAAGCAGATATTGATGATATTGACCACTTATCAAACCGTCGTGTTAGAACAGTTGGAGAACAATTGTCTCAACAATTCGGTGTTGGTCTTGCTCGTATGGCTAGAACTATTCGTGAGAGAATGAACGTTAGAGATAACGAGGTGTTTACACCGATAGATTTGATTAATGCTAAAACATTATCTTCTGTTATCAACTCTTTCTTTGGTACGAACCAATTGTCTCAATTTATGGATCAAACGAATCCATTAGCTGAGATTACGCACAAGAGAAGATTATCTGCGCTAGGACCAGGTGGACTTTCGAGAGAAAGAGCTGGATTTGAGGTTCGTGACGTTCACTATACGCACTACGGACGTTTATGTCCTATTGAAACACCAGAGGGACCAAACATTGGTTTGATTTCATCTCTTGGAGTTTATGCTAAGGTTAACGGAATGGGGTTCATTGAAACGCCTTACCGTAAAGTAACTGAAGGTGTTGTTGATTTAGAATCAACTCCAGTTTATTTAAGTGCTGAAGAAGAAGAAGGAATGTTGATATCTCAAGCAAATATTGAGATGGATGATTCTGGAAAGATTCTTGCTGAAAATGTAATTGCACGTCAAGAAGGAGATTTCCCAGTGATTGATCCTACAAAAGTTGATTACGCCGATGTTGCCCCTAATCAAATTGCATCAATTTCTGCATCTTTAATTCCTTTCTTGGAACATGATGATGCGAATAGAGCATTGATGGGATCTAACATGATGCGTCAGGCCGTACCATTAATTCGTCCTGAAGCACCTATCGTAGGAACTGGATTGGAGCGTCAAGTTGCTTCTGACTCTAGAGTATTAATCAACGCTGAAGGCGATGGTACTGTAGAATATGTAGATGCTAATATTATTACTATCAAATACGATCGTTCTGAAGAAGAAAGAATGGTAAGTTTTGATACAGATGATAAAACGTACAACCTTATTAAATTTAGAAAAACCAATCAAGGAACTAGTATTAACTTGAAACCTATCGTTAGAAAAGGGGACAGAGTTAAATTAGGTCAAGTATTGTCTGAGGGGTATGCTACTCAAAATGGTGAACTTGCTTTAGGTCGTAACTTGAAAGTGGCGTTTATGCCATGGAAAGGATACAACTTTGAGGACGCAATCGTAATTTCTGAGAAAGTAGTTCGTGATGATATTTTTACATCTATTCACGTAGATGATTATTCACTTGAGGTTAGAGATACTAAATTAGGTAACGAAGAACTTACAAATGATATTCCTAACGTTTCTGAAGAGGCTACAAAAGACTTGGATGAAAACGGTATGATTAGAATTGGTGCCGAGGTTAAACCTGGTGATATTCTTATCGGAAAAATTACTCCAAAAGGAGAATCAGATCCTACTCCTGAGGAGAAATTGCTTCGTGCAATCTTTGGGGATAAAGCAGGTGATGTGAAAGATGCTTCATTAAAAGCGTCTCCATCTTTACATGGTGTGGTTCTTGATAAAAAATTATTCGCAAGAGCGGTAAAAGATAAACGTAAACGTACGCAAGATAAAGATGCTTTAGGTGCTTTAGAAATGGAGTTCGAAACTAAATTTGTTGAATTAAAAGACAAATTAGTAGAGAAACTTTTCTTGATCGTTAACGGAAAAACGTCTCAAGGTGTAATGAATGATTTGGGTGAAGAAGTTTTACCAAAAGGTAAAAAATACACTCAAAAAATGCTTTATGCTGTTGAAGATTTTGCTCACTTAAGCAAAGGACAATGGGTAGCAGACGATGCAACTAATAAAATGGTGAATGAATTGATTCATAACTATAAAATTAAGTTGAATGACTTGCAAGGTTCTTTACGTAGAGAGAAGTTCACGATTACTGTAGGGGATGAATTGCCAGCAGGAATCTTGAAATTAGCAAAAGTTTATATCGCTAAGAAACGTAAGTTGAAAGTAGGGGATAAAATGGCTGGACGTCACGGTAACAAAGGTATTGTTGCTCGTATCGTTCGTCATGAAGATATGCCTTTCCTTGAAGACGGAACACCAGTTGATATTGTGTTGAACCCACTTGGGGTACCTTCACGTATGAACATTGGTCAAATTTATGAAACGGTATTAGGATGGGCTGGAATGAACTTGGGTAGAAAATTTGCTACTCCAATTTTTGATGGTGCTTCTCTTGACCAAATCAATGAATTGACTGACGAAGCTGGAGTACCACGTTTTGGGCATACACATCTTTATGATGGTGGTACTGGAGAGCGTTTCCATCAAGCAGCAACTGTAGGTGTGATCTATATGTTAAAATTAGGACACATGGTTGATGATAAGATGCACGCACGTTCAATAGGACCATACTCATTGATTACGCAACAACCACTTGGAGGTAAGGCTCAATTTGGAGGTCAGCGTTTTGGAGAGATGGAGGTTTGGGCACTTGAGGCTTATGGAGCTTCTAGTACGCTACGTGAAATCTTAACAGTTAAATCTGATGATGTTATTGGTAGAGCTAAAACTTACGAAGCTATCGTAAAAGGAGAGTCTATGCCAGAGCCAGGATTACCTGAATCATTCAATGTATTAATGCATGAATTAAAAGGTCTTGGTCTTGATATTAGGTTAGAAGAATAAATAAATTTGCAGTCACAGTCTCAGTATTCGGTTATAAACTGAAAACTGGGACTGAAACTGTTTACTAAGAATATAAGTTTTTTGGATTTAGCCTCGTAAACCGTTCCGATTTTTTATATAGATTTAGTTTTATATAATTAGCACTTTAATAAAAGTTTAAAGTTTAGAGAAGTAATCCAGGTAAATACATAGCACGTGCTATGTACTATAATCAATTTTTTAATTGCAATTAAATCAGTAGTAAAAACTATGATGAATAATAGAAATAATAACAATAATAATAAAGATAAAAATCCTATTAAAAGATTTAGTAAAATCTCAATAGGACTTGCATCTCCTGAATCTATTTTGAAAGAATCAAGAGGTGAGGTCTTGAAGCCAGAAACTATAAATTACCGTACGCACAAACCAGAGCGTGACGGTCTTTTTTGTGAGAGAATATTTGGACCTGTAAAGGATTTCGAATGTGCTTGTGGAAAATATAAAAGAATTCGCTACAAAGGAATCATTTGTGACCGTTGTGGTGTTGAAGTTACTGAGAAAAAAGTACGTAGAGATAGAGTAGGTCACATCAATCTTGTTGTGCCAATTGCTCATATTTGGTATTTCCGTTCTCTTCCTAACAAAATTGGTTATATCTTAGGTCTTCCATCTAAGAAATTGGATATGATCATTTACTACGAGAGATACGTAGTTATTCAAGCAGGTATTGCTAAAAATGCTGAAGGTGAATCTGTTCAAAGATTAGACTTCTTAACTGAAGAAGAATATTTGAACATCTTAGATACTCTTCCAGCTGATAATCAATATTTAGACGATTTCGATCCTAATAAATTTGTTGCCAAAATGGGAGCAGAGTGTATTATGGACTTATTAGCACGTATTGACCTTGATGAGTTATCTTATCAATTACGTCACTCAGCTAATAACGAAACATCTAAACAACGTAAAACTGAAGCTTTAAAAAGATTACAAGTTGTTGAGTCTTTCCGTGAGTCTAACTTAAACCGTGAAAACCGTCCTGAATGGATGATTATGAAAGTGGTGCCAGTTATTCCACCAGAATTACGTCCGCTTGTGCCACTTGATGGAGGTCGTTTTGCAACTTCAGATTTAAATGATTTATACCGTCGTGTAATCATTCGTAACAACCGTTTGAAAAGATTAATGGAGATTAAAGCTCCAGAAGTTATCTTAAGAAACGAGAAACGTATGTTGCAAGAATCGGTAGATTCATTGTTTGATAATACTAGAAAAGCATCTGCTGTTAAAACAGAATCAAACAGACCATTAAAATCATTATCTGATTCCCTTAAAGGTAAGCAAGGACGTTTCCGTCAAAACTTACTTGGAAAACGTGTGGATTATTCTGCTCGTTCGGTAATTGTTGTTGGACCTGAATTGAAATTGTTCGAATGTGGTATCCCTAAAGATATGGCAGCCGAATTATACAAGCCTTTTGTGATCCGTAAATTGATTGAAAGAGGAATTGTTAAAACTGTAAAATCAGCTAAGAAAATAATAGACAAGAAAGAGCCTGTAGTTTGGGATATCCTTGAAAACGTAATTAAAGGTCACCCTATATTACTGAATAGAGCCCCTACTTTACACAGACTTGGTATTCAAGCATTCCAACCAAAATTAATTGAAGGAAAAGCAATCCAATTGCACCCTTTAGTTTGTACGGCATTTAATGCGGATTTTGATGGGGATCAAATGGCAGTTCACTTACCATTAGGACCAGAAGCTATTCTTGAAGCACAATTATTAATGTTGGCTTCACACAATATCTTAAACCCTGCAAATGGAGCACCAATTACGGTACCATCTCAGGATATGGTCTTGGGTCTATATTATATGACCAAAGAGAGATTGTCTACTCCAGAGAAGAAAATTTTAGGTCAAGATCTAGTTTTCTATTCTGCAGAAGAAACAAATATTGCCTTAAACGAAGGAAGATTAGAATTGAATGCTAGAGTGAAAATTAGAGCAAAAGATTTTAATGATGCTGGAGAATTAGTGTACAAAATTATTGAAACAACTGCAGGACGTGTATTATTTAATGAAGTAGTACCAGAAGCAGCTGGATATATCAATGATGTATTAACTAAGAAAAACCTTAGAGACATTATCGGTCACGTATTGAATTCAACAAGTGTACCGGAAACGGCTGCCTTCTTGGATAATATGAAAGATATGGGGTACAAATTTGCCTTTAGAGGTGGATTGTCATTCTCATTAGGGGATATTAGAATTCCAGATCAAAAACCTAAATTAATTGCAGATGCTAGAGAGCAAGTTGAAGGTATCTCTGCAAATTATAACATGGGTCTTATTACAAATAACGAGCGTTACAACCAAGTTATTGATGTATGGACTTCTGCAAATGCACAATTAACTGAGTTGGCAATGAAAAACATTAGAGAAGACCAGCAAGGTTTCAACTCGGTGTATATGATGCTTGACTCTGGGGCGAGGGGTTCTAAGGAACAAATTCGTCAGTTAACTGGTATGCGTGGATTGATGGCTAAGCCTAAGAAATCGACTGCTGGTGGTGGAGAGATTATTGAGAATCCAATTCTTTCTAACTTTAAGGAAGGTCTTTCGATTCTTGAGTATTTCATTTCTACTCACGGTGCGCGTAAAGGTCTTGCGGATACTGCCTTGAAAACGGCGGATGCAGGATATTTAACAAGAAGATTGCATGATGTTTCTCAAGATGTTATTGTTAACATTGAAGACTGTGGAACATTAAGAGGTGTTGAAGTATCAGCATTAAAAAAGAATGAAGAAATTGTTGAATCATTAGGAGAAAGAATATTAGGACGTGTTGTTTTACAAGACGTAATTAATCCTTTAACTAATGAAGTTCTTATCGAATCTGGTCAACAGGTTACTGAGGCAATAATGAAACGTATTGAAGCTTCTCCAATTGAAGGAGTAGAAGTTCGTTCACCGTTGACTTGTGAGGCTGTTAAAGGAATTTGTGCTAAATGTTACGGTCGTAACTTAGCAACTGGTAAGATGACACAAAGAGGTGAAGCAGTTGGTGTAATTGCAGCACAATCTATTGGAGAGCCAGGAACACAGTTAACTTTACGTACTTTCCACGTTGGAGGGGTTGCAGGGGGTATTTCTGAAGAGTCTAGTATCGTTACTAAATTTAATGGTAAGCTAGAAATTGAAGATTTAAAAACTGTTAAAGGTGAGGATAATGATGGTAACGCAGTAGATATTGTAGTTTCACGTTCTACTGAATTGAAATTAATCGACGAGAAAACAGGTATCTTATTAAACACTCATAATATTCCTTACGGATCAAGTATTTTTGTGAAAGATGGTCAATCTGTTGGAAAAGGTGATACAATTTGTAAATGGGATCCATATAATGGAGTTATCGTTTCTGAATTCACTGGTAAGATCGCTTATGAAGATTTAGAGCAAGGACAATCATTCATGGTTGAAGTGGATGAGCAAACTGGTTTCCAAGAAAAAGTAATTTCTGAAGCTAGAAATAAAAAATTAATTCCAACTTTATTGGTTTACGGTAAAGATGATGAGTTAATTCGTTCTTATAACTTACCTGTTGGAGCCCACTTAATGGTTGAAAATGGTGAGAAAATTAAGGCTGGTAAAGTCTTAGTTAAAATCCCACGTCGTTCTTCTAAATCAGGAGATATTACTGGAGGTTTACCTAGAATTACTGAGCTTCTAGAAGCACGTAATCCTTCTAATCCAGCAGTAGTTTCTGAAATTGATGGTGTTGTTTCTTTTGGAAAAATTAAAAGAGGTAACCGTGAGATTATTATCGAATCTAAGTTTGGTGAAATTAAGAAATACCTAGTTAAATTATCAAGTCAAATTCTTGTACAAGAGAATGACTTTGTAAGAGCAGGTGTTCCTTTATCTGATGGAGCAATTACTCCAGAAGATATCTTGAGAATTAAAGGGCCAGCAGCTGTTCAGCAGTATTTGGTTAATGAAATTCAAGAAGTTTACCGTTTACAAGGGGTGAAAATTAACGATAAGCACTTTGAGGTAGTAATACGTCAAATGATGCGTAAAGTTAGAGTTCAAGATCCAGGAGACACATTATTCTTAGAAGATCAATTGATTCACACTAAAGATTTTATCTTTCAAAACGATAAACTTTATGGTATGAAAGTTATTGAAGATGCGGGAGATTCTGCTAACTTGAAAGAGGGGCAAATCGTAACACCTCGTGAATTGCGTGATGAAAATTCATTATTGAAACGTAACGATCAAAATATCGTTGTGGCTCGTGATGTAATCACAGCAACTGGTACTCCAGTATTACAAGGTATCACAAGAGCATCTTTACAAACTAAATCATTCATCTCTGCTGCTTCTTTCCAAGAGACAACTAAGGTATTGAACGAAGCTGCAGTTGCAGGTAAAATCGATTACTTAGAAGGATTGAAAGAAAATGTAATTGTAGGACATAGAATTCCTGCAGGAACTGGTATGAGAGAATATGATAATGCTATTGTAGGTTCAAAAGAAGATTACAATGATATGATGGCTAATAAAGAAGAATATATTTACTAACTTTAGTAATAAGTCCATAGTAATTAGTGATTAGTCTCAGGGCTAATCACTTTTTGCTATCATTTAGTTGCTAATCCTTACTACTTAAATCATGAAAGAACAACAAGACCAGATCAATATCGAATTAGATGAAAAAACGGCTGAAGGAATTTATTCTAATTTGGCTATTATAAATCATTCTTCATCAGAATTTGTGCTTGACTTTGTAAGTATCATGCCGGGTATTCCTAAAGCTAAAGTGAAATCAAGAATTGTCTTGACACCACAACATGCAAAAAGATTGGTAAAAGCTTTATCAGAGAATATCCACCGCTTTGAAGCCGCTCATGGCGAAATCAAAGAGACTGAACAACCTCCTATACCGCTTAACTTTGGTCCTGCGGGACAAGCATAATCAAATACAATATAAAAGGCTCCATCACGGAGCCTTTTTTTTTGCTTTAGAATTTACACGGATTGATGGGGACTTTTCCGGATATTATAATCGGATGAAGTGCTTATTTAATCTGTGTTCTGCACTTGGTTTGTTTGTTAACGAGTATTCTAGCTGTTCATCGTAAATATTTTATATAGGCCTATTGCGGTTGTATCTTTGTACAAGAATTAGCACTGATAGCTAACCACATATAAAAACAAATCCCAATGAACACTACAAATACACAAAACAATTCAAAAAACTTGGTAACAATTTTATCAGTATTTGTTTGTGCTTTGATGTTCAGTTTTTCTGGTTATAGTCAAAGTGCAGTAGGGTCAGAATTAGCTTCTTCAACAAATGAAGGAACTATTACTAAAGAAATTAAAGCAGATAATTCTAAAGCAAATGCTAACATGGAGTTTGTTCAATGGTTTATGGGATCAAAACAAAATCCTAATTCTACAATCTCTACTGAAGGAATCAATACAAAAAAGCAAATTATGACTTCTGGGATTGCTCCAAATAGAGTTCTAATAAAAGCTTTCTTAAAAAAAGCAGTTAATTATGAAACTGCTTTGTCATAATATTAATTATAATTTTAGTTGTATGTTTAACGTTGATCGTAATTGATCAGCGTTTTTTTTTGCGCTAAAATGTATTGTAGTACTAGTATACAGCGCTACTTATTAGATGGTATTAAAATCCTATTGGTTTTATTTTATTCGAAAACACAAAAAAGTCGGAGTAGTTTAAAACCACTCCGACTTTCTTATAAGGTATTACTATTACAGTAAAATGCTATGAAAATTACTCAAACTCTGAAGTGAAGAATAATTTCACTGAAGGGTATTTGTTCTGAGTCATTTGAATTGTAAAATCAGAATCGGCTAAGAATACTAGTTGACCGTATTTGTCTTTAGCTAGAAATTTCTGTTTAATACGTTTGAATTCTTTAAACTCTTCGTTTTTAGGATCGTTAGGTTTAACCCAACAAGCCTTGTGTACCGGGAAGTTTTCATAAGTACATTTAGCTCCATATTCATGCTCTAAACGGTATTGAATTACTTCGTATTGAAGCGCACCTACCGTACCAATTATTTTACGGTTGTTCATTTCTAATGTAAACAACTGTGCTACTCCTTCATCCATCAATTGGTCTACTCCTTTGTCAAGTTGTTTAGCTTTAAGAGGATCAGCATTATTGATGTATCTAAAATGTTCTGGAGAGAAACTTGGAATACCTTTGAAACTCATGATTTCTCCTTCAGTCAAAGTATCTCCAATCTTGAAATTACCTGTGTCATGTAATCCTACAATATCGCCAGGGTATGAAATGTCTACAATCTCTTTCTTTTCTGCGAAGAACGCATTAGGACTAGAGAATTTAAGATTTTTCTTTAAACGTACATGATAATAGGGTTTGTTACGTTCAAATGTTCCAGATACAATTTTGATAAAAGCTAATCTATCACGGTGTTTAGGATCCATATTTGCATGAATCTTAAATACAAATCCTGACATTTTTTCCTCTGTAGGATCTACAAGTCTTGTCTCTGATTCCTTTGGGCGCGGTGAAGGTGCAATAGATACAAAACAATCTAATAATTCTCTAACACCAAAATTATTTAAAGCTGAACCAAAAAATACAGGTTGTAATTTACCATCTAGATAATCTTGACGATCAAATTTAGGGTATACTTCATCAATTAATTCTAACTCTTCACGTAAAGTATCTGCTGGCTTTTGGCCAATAATTTTTTCTAATTCAGGATTTTGAACATCAGAGAAAGCGATTGTTTCCTCGATATTTTTACGGTTATCCCCGCTAAATAAGTTAATGTTTTGTTCCCATAAGTTGTAGATTCCTTGAAAATCATAACCCATACCTATAGGGAAACTCAACGGAGTTACAGTTAAGCCTAATTTTTGCTCCACTTCGTCCATTAAATCAAACGCATCTTTTCCTTCACGGTCCATTTTATTAATGAAAACGATAATAGGAATCTTTCTCATTCTACACACAGATACTAATTTCTCTGTTTGTTCCTCAACTCCTTTTGCAACATCAATTACCACAATAACACTGTCAACAGCTGTTAATGTTCTAAAAGTGTCTTCTGCAAAATCCTTGTGTCCAGGTGTATCTAGAATATTGATTTTCTTGTCTTGGTAATTAAAGGCTAGGACAGAGGTTGACACAGAGATTCCTCTTTGACGTTCAATCTCCATAAAGTCACTAGTCGCTCCTTTTTTTATTTTATTATTCTTTACCGCACCAGCTTCTTGAATTGCCCCTCCAAAAAGTAACAGTTTTTCAGTCAATGTAGTTTTACCAGCATCGGGATGCGATATAATTCCGAACGTTCTACGACGTTGTATTTCTTTTAAAAAGCTCATATTATTGTAAATAGTTTGCAAAAGTACTATTTATAAACGCCATTTAAAAAAAATGAGACTTTCTTTTAAATCTAGGTGGACTAAAATTGTGCTACTGATGAATTATTTTTTCTTAAATATTTATTTTCGAATGTAAAAAAGCTAAAATTGACGCTAAGTTGACTAACTAGTGGTAAAGTTTAGGGATAGATAAAGTTGTTTTTTATTCGAATAATAAGGAACATCAATTAGGTTTTTTGTTGCTGCATTTAGATTTGTGATTTTATAGTGTCCTGAACTGTTCGTAGTAAAAAATACTTTTAATATACTAGACGAGAGGGAGTGTGGATATGTTGAATTATAGGTATACTAGCAGTATTATGTAGATATTAACTTCGATCTGTATAATATTTTGTTAATACTATGAGCATAAGTTGTAATATGTAATCGAATTGTTATTTTTGTCCGCCTTAATATTAGAAAACTCATTGTAAGTACATTTTCATTTGTTAACTGTAATGGTGTATATTTGGACTCAAATAAATAATTTTATAAAATAGTACGGTAATAAAAACAATATAAATTAAAATATAAATCATATAATGCTATTAAAAACAATACAAATGAAGTCTGTTAATATTACTATTGCTTTTGTGCTTTTTCTATTTTCAACAACGGTTATGCAAGCGCAGGAAATAATCAAGGATAGCGTTGTTGCTCCTGTTAAAAAAGTACAGTCGACTGGTGGGAGACAGAAAATTGATGGTATTATTGCTACTGTAGGAGACTACATCATTTTAGATTCAGATATTGATAAATCATATTTAGAAATTTCAGGTCAAGGAGGATCTATCAAAGATATTACAAGATGTCAAATGTTAGGGAAATTGATGGAAGATAAGCTTTATGCACATCAAGCCGTTCAAGATAGTATCAAAGTTACTGATGCTGAAGTTAAAGGAATGATGGATGAGCGTATTAATTACATGGTTGGCCAAATTGGCTCTATTGAAAAAGTAGTTGCGTATTACAAAAAAGATTCAGAAGAGGAATTCAAGAGTTACTTTTTTGATATTTTGAAGGAGCAAAAGTTAAGCTCTGAGATGACTAAAAAAATTGTTGAGGAAGTTGAAATTACTCCTGAGGAGGTGCGCAATTTCTTTAAATCGATCCCTAAGGATGAATTACCACAATTTGGTGCAGAAATGGAAGTAGCACAAATTGTTGTTACACCTAAGATTTCTGATGCTGAAAAACAAAAAGTAATTGATCGTTTAAAGATGTTTAAACGTGAGGTTGAAGAAGGCTCTAGTTTTGCGACTAAAGCAGTTTTGTATTCTCAAGATAAAGCTTCGGTTCCTAACGGAGGTTATTATAAAATGAATAGAAAAACACCTTTTGTAAAGGAGTTTAAGGAGGTTGCTTTTAGTTTACAAGAGGGGGAAATATCAGAGCCTTTTGAAACTGAATTTGGATATCATATTATAATGGTAGACAAGATTAAAGGGCAGGAAGTAGAATTAAGACATATTTTATTGACTCCGTCTGTATCAGAAGATGCAATACAGGTTGCAAAAGAAAAAATCACTCTTATTCGAAATAAAATTGTTAATAAGGAAATTAGTTTTGCTGATGCTGCAAGAACAGAATCTGATCAAAAAGAAACTAGAGCTAACGGTGGTGTCTTGATTAATCCAAAGACGCAAGATACGCGTTTTGAATTGACAAAAATGGACCCTAGTTTATACAGTCAAGTTTCTAATTTAAAAGATGACGAAATCTCTCAGCCTATTTTTGAGACTGGTGAGAATGATAAGAAGACTTACAAACTAATCACTGTTACTAATAGAATTAATGAGCATACTGCTGATTATGCTACAGATTACATTAAGATTAAAGAATTAGCCTTAAAAGAGAAACAAATCAAAGCAGTAGGGAAGTGGTTTAATGAGAAAATAAAAGAAACTTATATTAAAGTTTTAGGTGAATATAGAGATTGTGAATTTACAAATAACTGGTTAAAGAAATAATATTTCTAATAGTTAATAAAAAAGAGTTAGTTTTATGATATCATAAGCTAACTCTTTTTTAATTTAAATACATTTGAAAATGTCTGATGTAGCAGCAATAAATAATTTGGTTCAAAAGCGTATCCAACTCAAAAATGAAATCGCAAAAGTTATTGTAGGTCAAGAAGATGTCATCGATCAAATATTGATTTGTGTCTTTAGTGGCGGACATGCCTTGCTAGTGGGGGTTCCTGGTTTAGCCAAAACATTACTAGTAAACACTTTGGCGAAAGCCTTAGGCTTAGATTTTAAACGTATTCAATTTACGCCAGATTTGATGCCTTCGGATATATTAGGAAGTGAAATTCTAGATGAAAATAGACGGTTTAAATTTATTAAAGGTCCTGTGTTTTCTAATATAATCTTAGCAGATGAGATTAATAGAACACCGCCTAAAACGCAAGCTGCTTTGTTAGAAGCTATGCAAGAGCGCTCAGTAACTATTGCAGGGGAGCGTTATGGGCTAGATTTGCCTTACTTTGTTTTAGCTACGCAAAATCCTATTGAGCAAGAGGGAACCTATCCGCTGCCAGAAGCGCAATTAGACCGCTTTATGTTTGCTATTAAATTAGAATATCCTTCTTATGAGGAGGAAGTCGAGATAGTAAAAAGAACAACTATTGATGGTGAGGAAAGCGTAAACTCTTTATTTACTTTTGATGAGATAATAGGATTCCAACAGCTAATTCGTAGAATTCCTATTGCAGATAATGTGATAGAATATGCCGTTACTCTTGTAGGGAAAACGAGACCAGCAAGCAGTTCAGCGACCGACTTTGTGAAGAATTATTTAGATTGGGGTGCAGGTCCAAGGGCTTCGCAGAATTTAATCCTGGCGGCAAAAGCTAATGCTGCATTCAAAGGTAAATTTTCTCCAGATATTGAAGACGTTAAGGCAGTTGCAGTTGGTATTCTAAGGCATCGTATTATTAAGAACTATAAAGCAGAGGCTGAGGGATTAACAGAAGAATCTATCATAAATAAACTTTTATAAATACAACATTTAATGCATAATTAAGAAGCTTCAAGTTCCTACTTGAGGCTTTTTTTATGTACAAGAAATTAGTTTTGTACTCACAGAATATAGTGGTTAGTATTAACGGAATGCTACTTATAATTTAAACAAGCTATTTTTTTATTAATTGCGAGTTTACTTCGGATAAAGATCTGCGTTCGTGTGTGTGTAAAGAATAGTGTTTAATTATTAACATATTACTTGATGTATTCGTATTTAATTTTCAAAACATAAATAATTTTTATATATATTTGGCTCGACTAATTGGTAAACCAATCTAACAAACCAATTTATTTAAAACTAATTTATGAAAACAAACCAAATTACTTCAGGTCTAAGCGACTTGACTTTCAAGAAAGGAAAAGTACTTTTCTTAGGACTTACAATGCTATCTCTTTTATCATGTGATAAAGATGATGTTGAAGAATCTGCTGTTGCTTCAGTTGTATCAGTTGCTGATACAGAATCAGTTTCTGATGCATCACTAACGGCCAAAACGTTTTACCCAGCAGCTCAATTAGGAATTTCAGCCAGTACTTGGAAGATTAATTCGCATACGGGTAGCCCTTCCAATAGTAAGTATTGGGATGATATTACAGATTCAGGTGTATCTTATGCTACATATAAAGATAACAATTATCTATATAGTGGATCATATTGGACTTGGTTTAAGACTTGGAGAGGTTTAAAAACGTCAAGTTCATCTAGTAATCCAAGAGTTGAGTTGAGAGAAATGACTAATGGAAAGGAAGCAAAATGGGATGGTTCTCAAGGTACACACACGATGACTTGGACAGTTAAAGTAACCCAACTTCCTAAAGGGGAGGATGGCAAAACAGGAGTGCTATGTTTTGGACAAGTTCATGGTCCAGAGAAAAATGTTAAAGGTGTTGAAGTAGACGATATTATTAGAGTGCAATTCTTGGGTTCAGCGAATCAAAAATCAGGTGCTGTTAAATTGAAGGTTAGCGGGTATATTACTGAAAAAGTGCTTGGAGGTAGTAAAACTTTTGAGGGATACGAACTAGGTACTCAATATACATTTACAATTAAGTATACGTCTAGTACTGTTTATTTGTATAACGGTTCTACATTGGTATTTAGCCAAAAAATGAATACTTCAACCGAAGGGAATTATTTTAAAGTTGGTAATTATTTACAGTCAGTAAAAGGATTAAGTTACGATGGTTCTTTTGGCTTGGTCGCTGTAAGAAGTTTGAGTGTTAAACATACATAATAAATAGTATTTTTTTTTACTAAAGGGGGCTATCTTGTTTTAGATAGTCCCTTTTTATATAAAACAGATTGTTTTTGATGGCTAATCTCTTTTTACTTATCAAGAAAATTCCTTGTTGAGAAGCAATTCTCGAATCAACAATATTTGCTTCTTAAATTAGCAATAATGTAGTATTAAGTTAAAAATATGCTTTTTTGTTAATTTTATTCAATGTAAGCTCTTATTTTGCAATAATAATTTTTCAAAAGCCTAGTTCCATTAAATTTTTTTTAAATCTCACCAATAATCCTTAAATTTGCAAGACGAATAAATAAAAAACACCTATATATTATGGCTTTTGATATTGATATGATTAAAAAAGTGTATGCAAACATGACTACTCGTGTTGATGCAGCACGTGAAGTTGTTGGACGTCCATTGACTTTGACTGAAAAAATCTTGTACAACCACTTGTGGGAAGGAAAAGCGAATCAAGCTTTTTCAAGAGGTGTTGATTATGTAGATTTTGCTCCAGATAGAGTAGCTTGTCAAGATGCGACGGCTCAAATGGCTTTGTTGCAATTCATGCATGCAGGAAAGAAAACAGTTGCTGTGCCAACTACAGTACATTGTGATCACTTAATTCTAGCTAAGGTAGGTGCTGAGAAAGATTTAGCATTTGCAAAACAACAGTCAAGTGAAGTTTTTGACTTCCTTTCATCTGTTTCTAATAAATACGGAATTGGATTCTGGAAACCAGGATCAGGAATTATTCACCAAATTGTTTTAGAGAACTACGCATTTCCTGGTGGAATGATGATAGGTACTGACTCACATACTGTAAATGCAGGTGGTTTAGGTATGCTAGCAATTGGAGTAGGTGGAGCTGATGCTGTTGATGTAATGTCAGGAATGTCATGGGAATTAAAGTTTCCTAAATTAATTGGAGTAAAATTAACTGGAAAATTATCTGGTTGGACTGCACCAAAAGATGTTATTTTAAAAGTAGCTGATATCTTAACTGTAAAAGGTGGTACAGGTGCTATTGTTGAATATTTTGGTGAAGGAGCTACAAATATGTCATGTACTGGTAAAGGTACAATTTGTAATATGGGAGCAGAAATTGGAGCAACTACTTCTACTTTTGGATATGATGATTCTATGCGTAGATATTTATCTGCTACAGGACGTCAAGACGTTGTAGATGCAGCTGATGAAGTGGCTAGTTATTTAACTGGAGATCCAGAAGTTTATGCAAACCCTGAGCAATATTTTGATCAAGTTATCGAAATTAACTTATCAGAGTTAGAGCCACACATTAACGGACCATTTACACCAGATAGAGGTACACCAGTTTCTGAAATGAAAGCTGAAGCTGCTGCTAACGAATGGCCATTAAAAGTAGAATGGGGATTAATTGGTTCTTGTACAAACTCTTCTTATGAAGATATGGCTCGTGCAGCGTCTATCGTTAATCAAGCTGTTGAACACGGAATTACACCTAAAGCTGAATTTGGAATTAATCCAGGTTCTGAGCAAATTAGATATACAATCGAAAGAGACGGAATTATCGCTACTTTTGAAAAAATGGGAACAAAAGTATTTACTAATGCTTGTGGACCATGTATTGGTCAATGGGATAGAGCAGGTGCTGAAAAAGGAGAGAAAAATACTATTGTACACTCTTTCAACCGTAACTTTTCTAAAAGAGCAGATGGTAACCCAAATACACATGCCTTTGTTACTTCACCAGAGATGGTTGCTGCTTTAGCAATTTCTGGAAGACTAGATTTTAACCCACTTACTGATACTTTATTGAATGATAAAGGAGAAGAGGTTATGTTGACTGCTCCTTATGGAGATGAGTTGCCTAAAAGAGGTTTTGATGTAGATGACAATGGATTCCAAGCGCCAGCTGCTGATGGATCTTCAGTTAAAATTGCTGTTAGTGAGACTTCTGATAGATTGCAATTATTAGCGCCTTTTGATGCATGGGATGGTAAAAATATTACTGGAGCTAAATTATTAATTAAAGCTTTTGGAAAATGTACTACAGACCATATCTCTATGGCTGGACCATGGTTGCGTTTCCGTGGACATTTAGATAATATTTCTAATAATATGTTGATAGGAGCAGTAAATGCTTTTACTCAAAATACAAATTCAGTAAAAAATCAATTGACTGGATCTTACGATGCAGTTCCTGCTGTAGCGCGTGCGTATAAAGCTGCTGGAATTCCTTCTATTGTTGTGGGTGACCACAATTACGGTGAAGGATCTTCTCGTGAACATGCTGCAATGGAGCCTCGTTTCTTAGGTGTGAAAGCTGTTTTAGTGAAATCTTTTGCTCGTATTCACGAAACAAACCTTAAAAAACAAGGATTGTTAGGATTGACGTTTGCAAACGAAGCTGATTACGATCTAATTCAAGAGGATGATACTATAAACATTATTGATTTAGTTGATTTTGCTCCAGGAAAACCACTTACAATAGAATTTGTTCATGCTGATGGAAGCAAAGATTTAATCTTAGCTAACCATACTTATAATGCAGGTCAGATTGGATGGTATGTTGCTGGGTCAGCATTAAATTTAATTGCTGCTGAAGCATAATTAAACTTTTATTATAGAATACTAAAACGTCAAGCAATTGCTTGACGTTTTTTTTTACGCTATTATTTTGTTAAAGTGTGTATAAAAGTTTGACAATAATTTTTATTGTTCAAATTATGAATTAAATTCGCTTTTAAAATACTTTTATCGCTATTTTAGCGTTGGATTACAAAACTGCAAATAAATTGTACTTGTTTGTGCAATTATTAATAGTCGTATTTAAAATTATTATTGAATCAAAAAAAACGTTTATGAAGTATTCTGGTTGGATTTTAGGACTCTTTTTAATTGGTGGATTTAGTGGATTTTCTCAACAAAAATATACAGAACACACCGTAGCAAAAGGAGAGACAATCTCTAAAATTGCACAGCAATATAATGTAAAACCTAGTGAAATTTATACGTTAAATCCAGATTCACGTAAGGGGATAAAATTAAAATCTACTTTGCTTATTCCTAAAGCTGCTGATGTTAAGGTAGATCCTGTTAAAAATGTAGTAGCGACAAAAAGTTACAAAGCATATCCTAAAGAAACACTTTACAGCATCGCTAAAAAATATGGGATTACAGTTAGTGACCTATACCAATTGAATCCTGGCTTGAAAGCTACTGGATTAAAAAACGGACAGCAAATTAACGTTCCCAATACTACTGCTACCGTAGAAAGAGTAGCTAATACAGAGACTCAAAGTAAACCTCAATTAATTCCTATCGAAAATACAACTGCTAAAACAATTGCAGCAACTGATGGAACTATAGTTAGAGAAATTCAAGCAACAGAAACTAAATATGCAATAGCAAGAGAATATGGTATTACCGTTGCTGATCTTGATAAAGCCAATCCTATTTTAGAATCGGAAGGTTTGAAAGTAGGTCAAAAAATTATCATTCCGGTAAAAAACAATACTAGCGTTGCGGTCCAAACTATTGCAATGCCTGTCAAGAAAGAGGAGCAGCTGCAAGTTGCGGTTGCTGCAGTAGATGTTGTAAAAGGGAAAGAAATTAAAAAACCAGAAATTCAAGCTATAAAAGCTGAAAAACTCGAAGAGATTGTGCCTGAATATACCGTTGTTCGTGAGGTACTAGCTAGAGAAACAATCTATGGAATTGCTAAAGAATACGGAATTACTGCTAAAGAGTTAGTAAATCAAAACCCTAAAGTTAGATCAGGATTACCAGTAGGTTACAAATTAAATATTACAAGTACTAAGAAAGTTGAAACAGCTCCTATAACTGAGGCGATTGCTAGTACAGAAGAGAAAGAGAATACCGATAAAAAGCATAGTATAAATACAAGAGACGAAGAATTTCTTGATAATTTAGTGAGCGCAGCCTCAGAAAATTTGGGAATACGCTACCGTTATGGTGGTACTACCAAAAACGGAATCGATTGCTCAGCACTAATGTGTACTACTTTTAGCAATTTTGATATTCAACTTCCTAGGACTTCAATAGAACAATCTCAATACGGAACGGTTATTAACAGTGACGAAGCTAAAAAAGGAGATCTTATCTTTTTTAAAACTAGTCGAAGAAATCGTATCAATCACGTAGGTATGATTGTAGATACTAGCGATGGGGATATTAAATTTATTCATGCGTCAGTTAGTGAAGGTGTAATTATATCTTCTGTAAAAGAGAAATACTACAGTAAAAAGGTATCGCAATTTAATCGCGTTCTTTAATATAAAATTCTTAAAATGCTCTCCGGAGCATTTTTTTTACTCTAACTTTACTAGAAGCACTTAAAAAACTACTGATTGTCCCATAGCTTCAACGCGATCGTGATCATTCTTTAAGTTCATATATTGATTTTTAAGCATCGCTAATTCATTTAGTGATAAATCCGTTCCATGTTCTCTAATGGTATCTTCATAATTTTTTTTGACAAGACCTTCTCCTTCTTCGCATGCGTCTAAAATTACTTTTCTGTCCTTTGTATTTAGTGCCGTTTTTACAGAATCCCAAGTTTTAAAAAATGAAGCTTTTGTTCGATTACTGATAAAGGCTTCCGCTTCTAGTCTTTTAACTTCAGATAATAATTCTGATTTACATTTTACGCTTGTTTGTATAAACTGTGAGAACAATAATTTTAGGTCATTCTCGTCTGTCTCATGTATTGCCATCTCATAGCCTTCTATTCGATCATTATTTACTAAGATTAGATTATTCAATAATCCAATAGTTTTTATATCATCCATCATACCCGCATTTTAATTTGAGTTCTTCTCTAATTGTTGTACAAAGATGACTCTTTTCTTGAATTTTAATATTACGGGATTTTTACAAAAGTTTATGCATTATCCATATTTTCAATAGAGTAGTGAGTGAATTGCATCTCACTTTTATTTAGTAAAATTAAAAAGCCACCATTGGTTAATGGTGGCTTCAATAATGCTGTTATTTCGAATACTAAGTTTTTAAAATTCCTTACAGTACATGGTAGGCAAGTATTTTTTGAACTTCATATACATTCACTGATTTATTGAATTGTTTTCGAATACTAGGCTGCAGTTCACTAGATACCCATATTTTTAATTCGGCATCTAAATCAAATGTTCCGGCAGTTTCAATGCTAAATCTAGTGATGCTTTTATAAGCTATTGATTTGTATTCTGTTTTACTAGCTGTCAGACCTTGTTTGTCTACTAAGATTAATCTTTTTGTAGTAAAGAGGAAGGTATCTCTAATTAGTTTGAATCCTAATTCTATTTGTTCACCTTCGATCAATAATTGTCCATATTCTTTAAATAGTTGCTCTTGACTTACTGAACCGGCGTTACCTAAAAGTGCTGAAAATAGTCCCATCTTATATAAATTATTTGTTGTTTAAACTAGTGATAATCGCCATGACATCTTGATCGCCTAAACCTTCTGCTTGAGCTTTACTAAAACTATTATAAAGTGGATCAATCAGCGGTGCATCTAAACCAGCTTCCTTAGCTAAGCGTAGGTCTTTAACTAAATGTTTAAGTGCAAAAGCTGCAGGGTAGGAATCATTTAAAATTGAGGGCGCCTTAATGTTTGTGATTCCGTTAGCGCATGCACCTTGATTAATTATTGTAAGCATATCTTCTTTACTAACACCATTTTTCTCAGCAAATAATACGGTTTCTGCTAAGCCTTGTAAATTTAATCCTAGGAGATAGTTTATAGCCAGCTTTGCAGAGCTACCAACACCTGCTAACCCTACATTAATAGCGATTTTTCCTAACACGTCAAATACTGGCTTGGCGTACTTAAAATCAGATTCATTTGCACCTACTAATATCACTAAGGCACCGTCTTGTGCAGGTTTTACACTTCCGGATACTGGTGCATCAATAAATTTTAAATCTTTGTCTGCACATATCGCTGCTAACTTTCTCGAAGTTTCAGGCGACACCGTACTCATATTAATGATCGTTTTTCCGGAAATTTGTGATGAAGCGAGGCCATCTTCGCCATTAAAAACTGCCAATACCGCATCATCATTTGATAACATTGTAATTACGATATCACAAGAATCTAACAACGAGGCTGGAGAAGTAGCTGATTTTGCTCCCGCAGCTATTAAATCGGCCTCTTTTTCCTTTGTACGATTATATACAATAACTTCGAAATTTGCCTTTAATAAATTTTTCACCATTGGATTCCCCATGTTTCCAAGGCCTATCCATCCTATTTTTAATGTATTCATTTTATAGTGTGCTTTTAATTGTTCGGTACTAATTGTATATGGTTATTATGGTAACTAAATTAGTTCTTAATTTTGATTCCTTGCTCTTGCAATACTTATAGTTTTCCTAAATTTTCACACTATTTGTCGCTTTAAGATTAGTGCTGTACTTGCGTTTATTCCAAATTAGACTTAATGTAAATTAGCTTTCTCGCGGCTTAATTTGGTTGAATAATGCTATTTGATGAAGGATTATTGATGACCTTTGAGCAAATTAAAATTAAGAATAAAATGGGTAAGACAAAATTAGTTATCAATAATAATGGGTCAATAAAGATCGATGGGGAATTTGAAATTGTTGCTGCAGACGGTACCGTGTACGGATTAGAAGGTAGGACTACCTTAGGATTATGTAGATGTGGTTTATCAGCAAACAAACCTTTTTGCGATGGTTCACATAGAAACGGATTCGAACATGAATCAGTTGCTTTCAACTTGCCACCTATGAAAACTAAATAATATTAGTTTGAATTTGTAAAAAAAGCTGCACTCTATTATTTTGAATGCAGCTTTTTTTTATTTCTCGTTTTCAAGTCGGTCAATCATAATTTTCATTTCTTCGATTTCTTTCTTTTGAGCTATAATGATATCTTCTGCTAATGCTTTGACTTCGGGATCTTCAATTGCAGCGCGTTCACTTGTTAATATTGCGATCGAATGATGGGGAATCATAGCGCGCAACCAAAGCAAATCACCCACAAATGGTTTTTGTGTTCGAACTAAAAACAAAGCAGAAAGAAACAACAATGTGCTTCCCAGCATAATTCCTATATTTTTCTTTTTATCGGTATACATTTTCAGCATGAATAAAAGCATAATCACTGCCATAGTTGAAATTCCTAAACAGGACATATAAAATCGTGTTAGCGAGAAATAGACATGGTCTATACTGTATGTGTTTAAGTACATTGTGCAATACATAGCAATAAACGAACAAATTAACATCAAGTAGAAACGAGTATAGCTGCTTTTTGTAGGAGTGTCTTTAGAATTTTCCATGATATAACTTTTAAAAATAATTTTTAAATTGACTTATAAATCGGTCTTATAAATTAAAGTTAGAAAAAATGAGAACTACAGCCAAATAGTTTTAAGACTTTTGTAAATCTAGTATTCAAACTAAAACAGTTATATAGGTACAATAAAAAAGGCCTCACAAAAATGCGAGACCTTAATTAAAAAAAACAAACAATAATTATTATGGTAATAAAACTTTATCAATAACGTGAACGATTCCATTAGTACATTGTATGTCTGGAATTACCATGCTTGCAGCTGTAGTTATACCATTACTTTTAACAGTGAATACACCGTTTAAAAAAGGGCTATAAGTTAATGTTCCACCACCTGCTGTTACAGCAGTAGTTGCAGTTTGCTCAGATGTGAATTTTCCACCTACGATAGCATGGTTCAATAACACCGCTTTTAATGTTGCAGCTGGAGTGTTTTTCACGTCATCAAGAGTTGCAAAACCTGCTGCTTTAAACGCAGCATCTGTTGGAGCATAGATTGTGAAATTATTATTTGCATCAGCTAAAACTGGGGCTAATCCAGAAGAGATCACAGCTTGAACTAAAAAAGTAAGTTCTGGCGCTTTGAAAACTTTAGCATCTTTTAATAAAAGTGCAGATTCTACGATGTTTACACCTGTAGCGATCATTACTTTATCAATAGCGTGAACGGTACCGTTACTAGCAGCTACATCAGTTAAAATAATTTTTGAACCGTTGATGTATAAATCAGCACCTCTACTAATAAAACGTCTGTTTACTGAAAGTGCAGAAGCAGAAGTTCCTCCATTTTTAATGTTAGCAGAAGGTAAATCTCCGTTAGATGTATGGTACAATAAAGTGTTTGTCAAAAAAGTATTTTGCAATCCACCTAAAGTCCCTGCGTCTACTAGTCCTAATCTTGCAAAAGCATCATTTGTAGGTGCAAATACAGTATAGTGACCAGATGGGTCGTTAGGGTTACTATTGCTTAATACTCCTACTAAACCACCTTGAACAGCAGCTCCTTCTAGTGTGCTAAAATTAGGGTTTGCCACAGCAATACCTGCAATACTAGGTGTTTCGTCTTTGTAATCAGTATCGCAAGAAACGATTGTTGTTAATAGAGTCAATGCTAATACAGCACTTTTTATATTTAGATTTTTCATTTTGTTTGTTTTAGGTATTAAAATTTGTAAACTAATCCACCGTAGTATCCTGATGATTTACCAATGTTTCTTCCTGCTACTAATGTGCTAGCTCCTACTGAAACTCCTAACTCTTTGTAAATAGGTGCATATAAATTCACACCAATTTTTGTGTAGTTCACTTTTGTTACTGGAAAAAGTCCAGCAAATCCTTCTCCAAAAATATCAACACCACCTGTAGATTTTTGATTTGCTACATAAGCATCTCCATAAAAAGACTTTGCTGCATAACCCACTTTCAATTCTGTTGTCACTGAATTTGGAACATCGTTATTCGCAAAATTTCCAGCAATTTGTCCCGAAGCAAAAGCTCCCGAGTTCATTTTAAACATAGCTAATCCAGTTGTACTAATGGTAGTACTTCTATTTCCAATAGCAATGATCGATTGAAATCCTTCTTCAACCTTATAGTTGCTTAAAGGTGTTTTTAATCCTAATGCTCCAATTAAACGTAAAGAAGAAGAAGCAAAATTAAAGTTGAAAGGACTGTACTTAATAAATACAGATACATCTTGAAGACCTTTTCTTTCGTTTTCTAAATCTAAATTTGTAAGTACTTCTTGTGTAGCGTTACCTTTAGCTTTTACATAAGGTAGCACAACAACAACATCAACCTGGTCGCTAATACCATAAGTAGCATAAAGAGATGTACTTGTTATTTTAGTTTCATTAAATACGGGAACGCCATCAACTTTTTCTGGGATGAAATATACTTCATCGTATTTTTCTGAGCTGAAAGAAATAGATACGTTTCCTTTTCCTTTTCCTTGCATGAATCCACTGATTGGACTTTGAGCCTGAGCTGTGTTAACATATCCAAATGTTGTTACAGCTAGAATGAATAGTAATTGTTTTTTAATCATAATATTATATTGTTAGTTTTACTGTTAAGAGCATTTACGAGATATAAATAATTGCGGTTTTACAAAAACTTAAAATAAATACAAATAATTCATAAATAATATTTAACACACTCTTTGTCAGTTATTTAAAATTTTTATTTTATTTAGTAAATTTAGTTTAATTGGTGTGGCTGCGGCCAAAGTGTTTTTTTAGCACCATTACAATCAGTTCAGTTCAAATTATAATAGCAGTAATGTGATTATGATATCATTTGCTTGAGGGTTCTTCAGCGTACAGTATTAAATTTTAAGATTTAATAAAAAAGTATATCTTTAACACCAACCAAAATTCAAATACCACCATGCAAGAAGAAACCAAAGATGATTTTAAAAGGGAGCTAGGCCTACTCGACGGAACAATGTTAGTCGTGGGCTCTATGATAGGTTCAGGAATATTTATTGTAAGTTCAGATATGGTTCGGCAATTGGGATCTGCCGGATGGCTAATTGCTATGTGGGTTCTTACCGGAACAATAACGGTGATAGCAGCCGTAAGTTATGGGGAGTTAAGCGCCTTATTTCCTAAAGCTGGAGGACAGTATGTATATATTAAAGAAGCTTACGGGCGGCTAATAGGCTTTTTATACGGTTGGAGTTTTTTTGCTGTTATTCAAACAGGAACTATTGCAGCAGTGGGAGTCGCTTTTTCTAAGTTTACTGCCTACCTCATTCCCTCCTTTAGTGATAAGAATATTTTGTATGAAATTGGCAGTTTTCAACTAAATGCCGCACAAATTGTTTCTATTGTAACCATTATATTTTTAAGTTATCTTAATAGTAGGGGAGTAAAAAACTCTAAAATGTTGCAGACAGTACTAACTGTTATTAAAATTCTATCACTTGCTGGATTGATACTCTTTGGTTTTTTTGCAGCTAAAGCCGAAGTTTGGGATGCTAACTGGGCTAATGCTTGGACATCACAAACGCTTGATACTACTACATTAACATGGATGCCTATAAGTGGAACTGCTTTGTTGTCTGGTATATCTGCGGCATTAGTAGGTTCAATGTTCTCTAGTGTTGCCTGGGAAGGAGTTACTTTTATAGCAGCTGAAATAAAAAATCCAAAACGCAATGTGGGATTGAGTTTGTTTTTAGGGACGTTTATAGTGGGTGTAATCTATATCTTGGCTAACGTAATGTACTTGGCAGTGGTTCCTTTGCAAGAAATTGCAACAGCTGAATCTGATAGAGTAGCAGTGGTTGCATCGCAATATATTTTTGGTCCTATTGGTACATTAATTATTGCAGTGATGATTATGATTTCAACCTTTGCATGTAATAACGGACTCATAATGGCGGGTGCACGTGTGTATTATACTATGGCACAAGACGGTGTTTTCTTTAAAAAGGCAGCTATGCTAAATGAAGCTAAGGTTCCTGCATGGTCGATCTGGGCGCAATGTATTTGGGCTTCTGCACTGTGTTTAACGGGAAAATATGGTGACCTCTTAGATTTTGTTGTAATCATCGTGTTGATATTTTATATACTAACAATCATGGGTATATTTATATTGCGTAAGAAAATGCCTGATGCTGAGCGTTCGTATAAAGCTTTTGGTTACCCTGTATTACCAGCAGTTTTTATAATTATTGCTAGTGCAATATGTCTTGCTTTATTATACACTAAAACAAGTACCTGTGGTTGGGGTGTGCTGATTATGTTGCTAGGAATTCCAGTATATTATATGACTAAAATGAATGTTAAAAAGTAAAATAGCTACGTACAAATAGTAGAAGTAAAAAAAAATCCGTTTCAGTATACTGAAACGGATTTTTTATAAAATACAGGTTGGTGGTTATAAAATCTAATCTAAAACTTGAACTAAAAACTAAAAACTAAAAATATAGTAACCATTGCCAACCCGTATGCTGCTAGCTAGTAATACGTAAAACGTCTTACTTTAGCAATATATTTTGCTAGTCTAATAACTTGATGACTGTAACCATATTCATTATCGTACCAAATGTACAACACAATATTTTTTCCATCATTAGAAACAATCGTCGCATTACTATCATAAATAGATGGTGCTGAAGTTCCCACAATATCCGAAGAAACTAATTCATTATTTGTCGAATATTTAATTTGCTCTACAAGTTCTCCCTCAAGAGCATATTTTTTCATGATGGCGTTTATTCCTTCAATAGAAGTTTCTTTTTCAACCTCTAAATTTAATACAACTAGTGATCCGTTAGGAACTGGTACACGTATCGCATTAGAGGTTAATTTTCCTGCTAATGACGGTAACGCCTTTGCAACAGCTGTTCCTGCTCCAGTTTCTGTAATAACCATGTTTAGTGCTGCTGCTCTACCACGACGGTATTTTTTGTGCATATTGTCTACTAAATTCTGGTCATTGGTATACGAGTGTATAGTTTCTAAATGCCCTTTTACAACCCCTAAAGTGTCTTCGACAGCTTTAAGAATAGGTGTAATAGCATTAGTTGTACAAGAAGCTGCTGAGAATATATTAATTGCATCAACGTCATATTCATTTTGATTTACGCCATGTACAATATTAGGAACACCTTTTCCAGGCGCTGTAAGCAATACTTTTTGAGCTCCTTTTGAAATTAAATGTCTACTTAAAGCTTCTTCATTAGTAAAGGCTCCTGTGTTATCGATGATTAGCGCATGGTCAATATCATAAATAGTGTAGTCAATATCTTCAGGTGCATTTGCTGTAATGATATGAACTGTTGTTCCGTTTATAATTAATGCGTTATTTTCAACATCAGCAATTACTGATCCCAGAAAATCACCATGAACAGAATCATAACGTAATAATGAAGCTCTTTTTTCTAAAGTAGCTGCATCATTTTTATCTCTAGTTACAATCGCTCTTAATCGCAATTGATTTCCTTTTCCAGTTTTAGACATTAATTCTCTCGCAAGCAAACGTCCTATTCGACCAAAACCGTAAAGCACAACATCCTTTGGTTGTATTTCCTCAGATGATTTTGCCGCTTTTAATTTGTCTAAAACAAAATGCCTTGCGTCTGGATATTTTTCATTTTCTAAAAGGTATTCGTATGTCAGTTTACCTAAATCTAATTTAGAAGGTGGTAAATCTAATTCTCCAACGACTTTTGCAATTTCAACCGAATCAAAAATCGTCATAGGCTTACCTACAAATTCACCAGCATATTGATGCAAGTTGATTATGTCACTTACATTCTTGTCTAATAATTGATTTTTAAATAAAACCAGTTCTATGGATTTATCATACCACAAATCACTAATGATCTTAATTAATTCGACTCCGGCGCGACGTCTGTCGACTTGAAAGGAAACTTCTTTTTGGTACAAAGCTGTGTTTTTCATAAATGAAAATTTGTAATTGTTGAGTAGTTATTTTTTGAATTTGGCGCAAAAGTACCGATTTCAATCGATTTCGTAAACTATTTTCGTATTTATTTTCAAATAAAAAAGCCAACCCAAATTTTTTCAGGTTGGCTTTGATTTTATAATTGTGTGAGATTAAATTATTATTCTAATCAATTCCCCATTTTTATTAATCATTTCTAATCGCATGCTTTTATTCTCCTCTTTATCATTTAAAAGCTTAGAAACCGTTTCAATATCTTTTGCTTTTACATTATCTATGCTTAGAATAATATTGCCACGCAGTTCATTATCATACTGCATTAAATTCTCATTAGTAATGGCTCTAATTTTAACGCCATAGTCAATTTTGAATTTTTTCTTGTCTCCAGCATCTATGTTTTCTAATTCAATTCCCTTGAACTCGGTGGTAAAAAATTCGTTTTTACTCAGTGCAACAGGGATCGTTTTTAAGGTTCCATCTCTATTAATAGTCACCGCAACTTTGTCGTTTGGTCGCTTAGTATTAATATATCCTGAAAGATCGGCAAAAGTAGCAATGGTTTGATTGTCTAACTTAACAATCACGTCTCCTTTTTTAAGACCAGATTTTTCTGCACCAGAATTTTTTGTCACCTTATTAATGTAAAATCCTTCCGTTTCTGCTACGCCTAGCTCTTTTGAGGCCATTGCATTTAGTTCTCCTCCTTCAACCCCTAATATTCCGCGTTGTACGTTACCATATTCCATGATGTCTTCGATAATTTTTCGAGCAATATTAGAAGGTACAGCAAATGAATAGCCTACATAAGATCCTGTCATTGAAGAAATCATCGTATTTATTCCTATTAAATCACCTCTAGTGTTCACTAAGGCACCACCGCTATTTCCTGGATTTACAGCTGCATCTGTTTGTATAAAAGATTGGATTCCATTGGTGCCTAAATTTCTGGCTTTCGCCGAAACAATACCTGCTGTAACTGTTGAGGTTAAGTTATAGGGATTTCCTACCGCAAGAACCCATTCACCTACTTTTACAGCATCACTGTTCCCAAAACTAGAATACGGCAATTTCTCATCTGCATCTATTTTTAAAAGTGCAATATCCATTTTTGAATCCGTTCCAATCAGTTTAGCTTTATACGATTTCTTATTATTGAGCGTTATCTCTATTTCTGAGGCGTCTTTTATAACGTGATTGTTTGTGACAATATATCCATCTGCAGAGATAATTACTCCAGATCCCGTACCTACTTGTTCTTGTGATTGACCACCTTTGTAACCATAAAAGTACTCAAGCATAGGGTTAGAAATAGTTTTGTAAGAAACGTTTTTCACGTGAACGACAGTATGTATCGTGTTTTCTGCAGCTTCTGTAAAATCTAATAATTCAGATGATAAGCCTACTTTTTTAGCATAAGAATCATTTGCAGTTGTCGTTAGAGTACCTTGTCGTGATGCAAAGTAGCCATTGTTGTCAAATAATAATTTGTAAGCACTTAGTGTAACAGCTCCACTTAACAATGAAACTAAGAACAGCTTGGAAAATTGTTTCATAATATATTTCGTTTTACGTTATTTGTAATGTAAATTTAAAACTTATTCTGACTGTTAAAATATTGTTTAACTGTATTTAACACCGATTAACATTTCATTAATAATCGTACTTTTACGGTTCATAATACTACTACAAATGCAACTTAAATTCTATAAATATCAAGGGACAGGAAATGATTTTGTAATGATAGACAATCGTTTACAGGATTTCCCTAAAGAAAACACAAAACTTATTGCGCATCTTTGCGACCGCCGTTTTGGTATTGGTGGCGACGGACTTATTCTATTAGAGAATGATGAAAATTCTGATTTTAAAATGGTCTATTTCAATTCAGATGGAAATCAAAGTACTATGTGTGGAAATGGAGGGAGATGTCTAGTAGCTTTCGCCAAAAAAATGGCTGTAATCGATAATCATACTAGTTTTAACGCGATTGATGGTTTGCATCACGCAACAATTCAAGAGGATGGAATTGTCTCTTTACAAATGATTGATGTTTCAACTATCACTAAGCAAAAAGAATATTCGTTTTTAAATACAGGATCGCCGCATCATGTTCAAATCGTGAACGATCTTAAAGAGTACAATGTAAAGGTAGCTGGTGCAGCTTTGCGATATGGTACATTATATGGTGCAGAAGGAAGTAATATTAATTTTGTTAGCAAGCTTAGCGAGGACACTTTTGCATTAAGAACGTATGAGAGAGGTGTTGAAGACGAAACATTAGCCTGCGGAACTGGCGCTACAGCTGTTGCAATCGCTATGCATAATGATGGCTTGACTACAGCGACCACTGTAAATGTAAATCTAGAAGGCGGAAAGCTGGCGGTTAAATTTGATAAAACAGAAAATGGGTATTCGAATGTGTTTCTAATTGGACCTGCAGTGTTTGTTTTTGAAGGAACATTCATGGTCTAATACCTTTCCGAGTTTTACACATAACCACAAAATTACATGATGACCTTAAAAGGAGATAATATATATATTCGAGCTCTTGAACCCAATGATTTAGAGTTTATCTATGCCATAGAAAATGATGAATCAATATGGAGTGTAAGTAACACCCAAACGCCATACAGTAGGTTTCTGGTGAAACAATACCTAGAAAACGCGCATCAAGACATATATGAAGCCAAACAATTACGCTTGGCTATTTGTCAAGACGAAGACTTTCCTGCTGTAGGACTGATTGATTTATTTGATTTTGATCCTAGAAATAATAGAGCAGGTGTAGGTATCGTGATACATGAAAAAAGTAGTAGAGGACAAAATATAGGTTCTGAGGCACTTAGCTTACTAATTGAGTACAGTTTTTATCATTTAAATTTGCACCAACTTTATGCTAATATTGACATAAAAAATGTAGCGAGTATAGCGCTTTTTATTAAATTTGGTTTCGAATATATCGGGACAAAAAAAGATTGGATATTGACAAACGGCAGTTACAGCGACGAGAATATGTACCAATTGATAAACAAACAATTTTAAATTATAGATTTTGACATTAAAAAAAATTATATCAATCGTTTCGATTGTAGTAGTATCTGCATTATTAATATATGGTTTTATATTAATGAGACAAATTTTCTCTGAAAATACTAAGTTTAGCGAGAAGGAAGTGTACGTTCACATCCCTACAGACGCAAGCTATCCTGATGCCGAAAAAATTATCTCACAGTATGTTGACGATATGGAACGCTTTGATCTTGTAGCTCAAAAAAGAAGTTATCCAGAGACTTTTAAATCAGGAAGATTCTTGCTTAAAAAAGGGATGAATAGTTATGAGTTAGTACAAAGTTTACGTTCAAATGTTCCAGTAAGTCTAGCGTTTAACAATCAAGAAAGAGTAGAAAATCTTGCTGGTAGAGTAGGCGCACAAATAGAGGCAGATAGTACGTCGTTATTGACTTCTTTTAAGGATTCTATATTTTTAAAGGAAAATGGTTTTAATGAAGACAATGTATTTGTAATGTTTATACCTAATACTTATGAGTTTTACTGGAATACGTCTGCGTTAAAGTTTAGAGATAAGATGATCAAGGAATACCGCAATTTCTGGAACGCAGATCGTTTGGCTAAAGCAGAGAAACAAGGACTTACCCCTATTGAAGCAACGATACTCGCTTCAATCGTACACAAGGAATCTGTAAAAAAAGACGAACGCCCCCGTATTGCTGGTGTGTATTTAAATCGTTTGAGAATAGGCATGCCATTGCAAGCAGATCCAACAGTGATTTTCGCCATGAAGAAAAGAGACAATGACTTCAACCAAGTTATTAAACGCGTTTTTTACAATGACTTAACGATGTCGTCTCCTTACAACACTTATGTGAATATAGGATTGCCACCAGGACCTATTGCCATGCCTGATATTACCGCGCTGGAAGCAGTGTTAAGTCCAGAGCAAAATGATTACATCTATTTTTGTGCGAGTATTGACCGATTTGGTTATCACGAATTTGCTGCAACTTTACCCGAGCATAATAAAAATGCTAAAAAGTATGCTGATTGGATCAATAGCCAAGGAGTAAAAAGGTAATATTTTATCGAATACAATAAATTTAATTAGGTGTTAAAAGATAGCTATAGGGCATTTTTTAACGCCTTTTTTAATGCTGTAAAGACAAGCTTGTGGCAAACACATTTAAATAGATGCTGCTGCATACTGTATCAATAATTAGAATTGGTTATCATCACGGTAGCATTTATATTCGAAAGAACAAAATTGAACACATACACTTAGAAAAAGCAGACGCTCAAAAATAATATTTACCTTACTTTTTTTGTTGTTTTACATAGCTTTTTAAAGTCGTTTTTTTGCCATAAAACGGTTTTGCTCGACAAAACGGCATGGTTTAAACCTACTTTTACATTGTAAATTAAGCGGATTGTAAATATTTAATAATCGTGTTAGCAGTCTAGAATACTCGGGTAATGAGGGAATTAAAGTTTCAAATTTTGCTTTTTAGACAAGATTAACAACTTGATATTCAGTATTATAAAAAATGTTGTATCTTTGCCCGCAGAAATTTCATGACGGGACAGCGTTTTGAAGAAAAACAATTTATGGTAAAGAAGTGGTATTTTTATGCGAGTTTAGCAATTATTGTAGCCTTTTTAAGCGCCGGTTTTAAACCCCTTAAATTAGACAAGAATAAGTGGTTTCTAGTAAAAAATATAGATGGAAAACAATACTTGTATCCATCTTTAGAAGAGGAAAGTTATACCAGTATGAACATTCCTTTTACAGGGAATTTATTCATAGGCTTTAAAGAAGCTTTAGGGTATAAAGAATCTCAGGGTAAATACAAAAAAATCAATTCACTTGGGTATTTAGGAAAATATCAATTTGGAGTTGAAACTTTAAAATCAGTAGGAGTTAGAGACAGTCTTCTCTTTTTAAGAAGCCCTAAAATTCAAGAGCGTGCCTTTGTGGCATTGTTGTCAAAAAACAAAGCTATATTACAAGATGTAATTGCACGCTATCAAGGAACAGTTGTGAATGGAATTTTAGTGACTGAATCAGGTATTTTAGCTGCGGCTCATTTAGGAGGTGCAGGATCAGTTAAAAGATATTTCAAGAATAACGGTAAGAAGTACATAAAAGACGCATACGGAACCTCTATACGGAGTTATATGGAAGCATTTGGAGGTTATGATACTTCCTTTATCGCTGCTAATATTAACGCAAGAGTAAGTTTAAGATAAAAAAAAGCGGTTCAACTGAGTTGAACCGCTTTTTTTATGCTTTAAATTTTAAGGTATTAGTCAATTAAAATTTCTAGAATTTTAATTGCTGCTTCACCAATTTTTGTACCGGGACCAAACACTGCTACTGCCCCCGCATCAAATAAGTATTGGTAATCTTGAGCTGGAATAACACCACCTACAATAACCATAATATCTTCTCGGCCATATTTCTTTAATTCTTCAATTACTTGAGGTACTAATGTTTTATGTCCTGCAGCTAGAGACGATACTCCTAAAATATGCACATCGTTCTCCACGGCTTGTTTTGCTGCTTCGGCAGGTGTTTGAAATAACGGACCTATATCTACATCAAAACCTACATCGGCATATCCTGTAGCAACTACTTTTGCACCTCTGTCATGTCCATCTTGACCCATCTTAGCAATCATAATTCTAGGACGTCTACCTTCTTGTTTGGCAAAACTGTTTGCTAACTGCTTAGCTTGTTCAAAACTTTTGTCATCTTTAATCTCTTTGCTGTACACACCGCTAAATGATTTAATTTGTGCTTTATAACGTCCAAATACAGTTTCAAGAGCATCGCTAATCTCACCCAAAGTAGTTCTATGGCGTGCTGCTTCTACGGCAATTTCGAGTAAATTACCTTCCCCAGTTTTAGCACAGGCAATTAACTTTTGCAATGACTCCTCAACTTTTGCAGTATTACGAGTTGCTTTAATTTTATCCAATTGCTCTAGTTGTTGCTTGCGTACCATTTGATTATCTACATCCAGAATTTGCAACGGATCTTCTTTATCTAAACGGTATTTGTTAACGCCTACAATAATATCTTGGCCACTATCTATTCTTGCTTGCTTTCTAGCTGCAGCTTCTTCAATTCTTAATTTTGGGATACCAGCTTCGATGGCTTTTGTCATGCCGCCTAGCTCTTCTACTTCCTCAATTAATTTCCAAGCGCTTTGTGCAATTTGGTCTGTTAGTGATTCTACATAATAACTACCTGCCCAGGGGTCAACAGTTTTAGTAACCTTGGTTTCTTCTTGTAAAAAAATCTGAGTGTTACGTGCTATTCTTGCTGAGAAATCTGTAGGTAAAGCGATCGCTTCATCTAAGGCATTAGTGTGTAGCGATTGTGTTCCACCAAAAACTGCTGCAGTTGCTTCGATACATGTTCGAGCTACATTGTTAAAAGGGTCTTGCTCTGTTAAGCTCCATCCGCTAGTTTGGCAGTGTGTTCTTAATGCTAGTGATTTCTCGTCTTCAGGATTAAATTGCTTTACTAATTTTGCCCAAATCATTCGTCCGGCACGCATTTTTGCAATCTCCATAAAGTGGTTCATACCAATGGCCCAGAAAAACGATAGGCGAGGAGCAAACTCATCGATTTTCATTCCTGTTGCTAATCCGGTTTTTATATATTCTAATCCGTCGGCTAGTGTGTATGCTAATTCAATATCTGCGGTAGCACCTGCTTCTTGCATGTGGTATCCTGAGATCGATATCGAATTAAATTTGGGCATTTTTTTACTGGTATATTCAAAAATATCAGCTATAATTTTCATCGAAGGAGTAGGCGGATAGATGTAGGTATTTCTAACCATGAACTCTTTCAGGATATCATTTTGTATCGTTCCTGAAAGTAGGTTTGTTGCAACTCCTTGTTCTTCGGCAGCGACAATATAAAAAGCCATGATCGGTAAAACGGCTCCATTCATAGTCATTGAAACCGACATTTGATCTAAAGGTATTTGGTCAAAAAGTACTTTCATGTCTTCTACAGAGTCTATGGCAACTCCGGCTTTACCTACATCTCCTACTACGCGCTCATGATCTGAGTCGTAGCCTCTATGTGTGGGTAAATCAAAGGCAATAGATAATCCTTTTTGTCCAGCGGCTAAGTTCCTTCTGTAAAATGCGTTGCTTTCTTCTGCGGTTGAAAAGCCAGCATATTGACGTATGGTCCATGGTCTACGTACATACATAGTTGTATAAGGTCCACGTAAGTTAGGTGCAAAACCAGCTCCAAAATCGAGATGGGTTAATGCTGCAGTATCTTCTGGACTGTATGTTTCCTTTAATTCAATATTTTCTGCGGTAAAAAAACCTTCTTTTTTAGTAGAGGTACTTTTACTATCAGTATGTGAATAGTCGAGCTGAATATTTTTAAGGTCGTTTCGTATCATAGGATGCGCGTAATTTTCACTGTTAAATAATAGGAGAGTAAACGTTGCGGTTATTCAGTAGCTAATCGCTCCTGTTCTGCTTTCTCTGCTAATCTTTTTTCGATAATAGGAGTAATCAATGTTTTTCTAGGATTGACTTTTACAAAAGGGAATAACTCTAGGTCGTCTTTCATTCGGTCTAATTTGTTAGGATATTTGTTAGTCCCTAATAATACCTCTTTACCAGAATCAAATAACTGCTGTTCCTTGTCTGCACTTTCTTGTATTTTTCTCTTAATTATACCTTCATTAAGCTGTTTTAAAAAGCCACCGTTCTCTTCGATATTTTTAAAAAGCAACAATGCTTTTTCAGCAAGCTGACTTGTCAATGTGTCAATGTAGTACGATCCATCAGCAGGGTTATCAACTTTATCAAAGTAGCTTTCTTTTTTTAAAATCAAGAGTTGGTTTCTAGCAATACGATCGCCAAACTCGTTGTCCTTGTGATATAAGGCATCATAAGGTAAATTTGAAACAGCGTCAGCACCTCCAATAATAGCTGACATGCACTCTGTGGTAGTTCGCAACATATTAACGTTGTAATCGTATAATGTTTTATTGCGCTTTGTAGGCACAGCAAAAATATGGCAATCTAAATCGTGATTGTATTCTTTTGCTACTGCTTTATATAATAAGCGGATGGCTCTAAGTTTTGCAATTTCAAAGAAGTAATTTGTTCCTACGGCAACATTAATAACGAGTTGCTGTTTAAGGATAGGCATTCTATTAAAATATTCGTTTGCGTGTGCTACAGCATAGGCAATTTGCTGAACCATATTAGCTCCTGCATTTTGATACAAAGTAGCATCAATGCTTACTACCGTATTTTTTGTAACAGCAGATGTTATTGCGTTTAACGTGTCAAAATTAGTTTTGTCAGCAGTAGTGTACCAATTTCCGTCTTTGGCTAGATGCCCAATAGGATCTAAATTGTAGAAAAATTGCGTATTAAAACTGCTAGCAATACTCTCTAATCTTTTTACGAAATCGATTGATAAAAAGCGCATATCAAAATAAACGGTAATGTCGTTTAAAGGTAATTTATTTAAGACATTTTCTATTGCTATTGTATCGTTTTCAATAGTAAAACGCAAACTTTCGGCACCACGACTTATGGTGTCTAAGGCGCGTTCAGTTGATTTTTCTAAATCAAAAACGAAGATGTCTTGAACTATTTTAAATGCAGATGCTTTTGTACCAATTGTACCAATTTTTGAAAAATCATCTTTGTGGTAAAAAGGTTTTACCTTGATATCTTCAGGAGAATTCCAAATTAAGGTGTCGTTGTAATCGCCACCATTTAATTCAAACTGTATTTTTTGTTTCCATTGCTTGGAAGATACAGCGTCAAAGTCTTCAAAATAATTAGTAGCCATCTATTTTTGTTTAAGAAATTCTAGGATTTATTTCATGCTGTTTTCAATACTATCACTTTCGAATTCGATAAGATATATATCTTCGTTTTCTTTTTTCATATAGTATTTCTCACGAGCATATTTCTCGATTTGTTCTGGATTTTTAAGCTGTTTGATTTGCTCTTCATCCTTGTTAATCTCTTCTTGGTAGTATTCTTTATTGTCCTCAAGTTCACCAATTTGGTCATCGAGAAAACGGTGATCAAAGTAAGAGTAATTGTCTAAAAATACCATCCAGACAGTAAAAAAGAGTAAGACCCAGATGTATTTATTGCTAACACATTTAAACCAGGTACTATTTTTATAAGGATTGATCATTAGGTTGGTTTTTAGCCCTGATGGAAACGGCATCCTTAGTTGCCAGTGTTTGGCAGCTAAGATATAGTGTACAGCAGGAAATAGCTCTTAATTATTAAAATATACAGTTATAAAATTACAATAAATTTATAGAATTCTTTGATTAATTACAGCACGAACTACATCAATTGCCACCGTATTGTATTTATCGTTAGGAATAATGATGTCAGCAAAGGCTTTAGTAGGTTCTATAAACTGCTGATGCATAGGTTTTAAGGTGTTTTGATAACGGTTTAATACCTCGTCCATATCGCGACCGCGATCAGCGATATCTCTTTTTAAACGGCGAATTAATCGTTCGTCAGAGTCAGCGTGAACGTAAATTTTTACGTCAAATAAGTCTCTTAATTCTGGATTTGCTAGTATTAGAATCCCTTCAACAATCATCACTTTTCTAGGATGAGTAGTAATAGTGTCTTCAGTTCTATTGTGTGTTACAAAAGAATATACGGGTTGTTGAATGGTTTGATTTTCTTTTAACTGCTTTAAATGCGTCACTAAAAGTTCAAAATCGATAGCTCGAGGATGGTCAAAATTTATCAAAGCACGCTCGTCAAAACTAAGGTTATGGTTCTCTTTATAATAAGAATCTTGCGAAATAATACCTACTTCTGCTTCTGGTAATTCATTCATAATTTGATGAACTACAGTTGTTTTCCCACTCCCTGTTCCTCCGGCGATTCCTATAATTAGCATACTGTGTTTGAGTTTTGTTTAATTGGGTGCAAAAATAGCAAATAATAGATGTAAAATAGGGAATTGCTAAATTAGAATTATGAATAATCGATTATTTTGAACAATGCTAGCGTTTTAACTATATTAGTTGCTAAATCGTTGCCTTTTTACGCCTTAACGCTTAGATAAACAGAAGAAATTATTTATTTACTGATGCTACTACCTATTAAAAAAAGGCGCATCTTTTAATAGATACGCTTTATATAAAGTCCTTTATTTTGATTTTTTTGCCTTGATCATCGCTTCTAGCTGATCCCAAATTTCCTCTGGAATAGCTTCGAGCATATTGAATTGTCCTGCACCTTTTAACCACTCACCACCGTCGATGACAATAACTTCTCCGTTTACATAAGCTGAAAAGTCAGAAACTAAGTACGCTGCTAAGTTGGCTAATTCTTGATGGTCTCCCACTCGCTGAAGCGGAACTTTTTTTGCCATATCAAACTTTTCGGCAAGGTCTCCTGGTAGTAATCTATCCCAAGCGCCTTTAGTAGGGAATGGTCCTGGGGCAATGGCGTTTGTACGAATACCATATTTTGCCCATTCTACCGCTAAGCTTCTAGTCATAGCAAGTACGCCCGCTTTTGCAGTGGCGCTAGGAACGACATAAGCAGATCCTGTCCATGCATATGTTGTGACAATATTTAAAACTGTAGCGGAGGTTTGCTTAGTGTCAATCCAGTGCTTACCAAAAGCGAGTGTACAGTTTTTAGTTCCTTTTAAAACAATATCTATTACAGTATCAAATGCATTTGCTGATAAGCGCTCTGTAGGGGAAATGAAATTACCTGCTGCATTGTTGAGTAAGACATCTACTTTTCCAAATTCCTTTAGTACTTGTTGTAGCATATTTTCTACCTGATCATAATGGCGCACATCACATTGAAGCGGCAGGCAAGTTCCAGATGTTTCAGTGGATAATTCTTGAGCTGTTTTTTTAAGTTTTTCAAGGTCTCTAGAAGTAATGGCAACTTTTGCTCCAAGCTCTAAGAAATATTTGGTCATCGCTTTACCTAATCCGCTACCTCCACCAGTGACAACAATCACTTTATCTCTAAGGGCGTCGTCGCGCAACATTTTTGCAGTATAATTCATGGTCTATAGTTTTTATAGTAAATATAACGATTTAGTTTAATAGGCATGCATAGTAAATTAATTAAGAATTATACTTGGCATAACTTTATAGCAGCAGTTCTAAGTGTTTCATCATCTTTTGCAAAACAAAAACGAATTAATTTTAAGTCTGTTCCGTTTTCATAAAAGCTTGAAATAGGTATGGCAGCAACTCCGTGTTCTGTAATTAAGCGTTTGCAGAAATCGACATCATTTTCATTGCTAATCTTTGTGTAAGAGGCTACTTGAAAATAGGTGCCTTCACATGGCAATAGTTCAAAACGACTCGATTTTAATAAAGATCTAAATAAGTCTCTTTTTTGTTGATAGCTTTCGCGAATGTTTTCGATTGAGACTACATCTAGATATTGGCTGATGGCAACTTGACATATACTATTCACGCTAAAAACTAAATACTGATGTACTTTTTTAATTTCGATCATTAAGTGTTCTGGAGCAATAAGGTAGCCAATTTTCCAGCCTGTGATATGTAATGACTTTCCAAAGGATGAAACAACAATAGCACGATTTGCTAATGTGGGTTGTAAATGGGCAGATAAATGCTTTTCTTCGAAAGTAATGTATTCATAAACCTCGTCAGATAGCAAAATTATATCTGGGAATGCATCCATAATTTTTATTAAAGAAGCAAAATCAGCTTGATTAAGCGTTTTTCCTGTGGGATTGTGCGGATTATTGATAATGATCATTCTTGTTTTATTCGAACAAGCCTCTTTTACAGTTTGCCAGTTTACGGTGTAATCATCGTTTAAGGGAATGCGTACTGGCTTTGCGTTGCATAGAAGTATAGGTGCTTCATAGCAATCATAACTTGGATCTAAAATGATTACTTCCTCATTACTATTTACCAATGCTTGTATTGCTGTAAAAATTCCTTGAGTAGCACCTGCTGTTACTAGAATTTCGATATCTGAAGAAACACTTCTATTGTAGGAATTTTTAGTTAGATGCGCTATTTTATCTAGAAGAGGAGGATAGCCCGCCATAGGTACATATTGATGTACATTTTCACTAGCTAGTTTTTCAACGATAGTAGTTAGTTTTTTATCTACTGGAAAATTTGGGAATCCTTGCGATAAATTAATGGCATTGTATTCAGCGGCCATTTTTGACATTATCGAAAATATACTGGTCTTTACATTGGGTAGTTTGCTCATAAAAAAAAATCTTTAAATCTCATTATAAAAATAGCCTTTTATAACGAGATTTAAAGATTTAGCTTGTGAACGAATTCTAAATTATTTAAGTTTATTTAATGCTTTGATTCGATCCATCATTCCATCCTCTTGTGATATCCTCTTTGACTTGTTTCCAGTCGTAAACTGTTTGTATGGTGAACAACGCAACCATTCCTAACACAAATATTTTAAGATCTTTATTGTTTATTTTCATCTTGGTAAATTTTAGTTTGGTTAATAGATCAAATGTAATAAAAGATTCTAAATGTAGTTTTAAAATTACATTTTATGAATGATGAAAATAGTAGGTCGTTTGTGTAAATCGATGGTTTCTTTTTTCCAAGCTGCAATTTTCTTGGTCTTTATATATTCTGTAGGTAGTGTAATATCGGTAGCGATACATAAATGGGTTTCAGGATTTAAAGTCTGTATTAAGTCTTCGAATAATTTATTGTTGCGGTACGGTGTTTCAATGAAAATTTGAGATTGATTTTTTTCAAATGAAATGCGTTCTAAACTTTTAAAGCTTGCTTTCTTTTCGTCTTTTTCGATAGGTAAATAACCATGAAAAGTAAAGCTTTGACCGTTCATTCCTGAAGCCATCATAGCTAGTAATATTGAAGATGGTCCAACTAAGGGAACCACTTGAATGCCTTTGTCATGAGCTAATTTTACAATAACAGCACCAGGATCAGCTACACCAGGGCAACCTGCTTCGCTCATCAAGCCTACATTTTTTCCCTCTAGTAAAGGTTGTATAAACTCAAGGTGTTCTTTTACTTCTGTACGCTTGTTCAATGTAAATAAGATCAAATCAGATTGTTTCTTATCAGGATGTACTTCTTTGATAGATTTTCGAGCTGTTTTCTCGTTCTCGACGATATAATGGTCTATGAAATCAATGGTTCTTTTTACGGTTTGAGGTAATACATCCATAGGATCGCATTCGCCCATTGTAGTTGGAATTAAGTACAGTTTTCCTAAAAGAGTTGGTGACTTCATGAATATAGATTTATTATTTACACTAATTGAATACCGCAAAGAACGGCATTAATATGAGAATATAATAAAGGAATCTATTAAAAATAATAGGGAAGGGATTGGCTTATTTTTGTTGGCGAAGCAATTTGTCAGCGATAATAGTACAGGCTTCATCAAGCATGCTGTATACCTTTTCAAAACCATTTTCGATTCCAAAATAAGGATCAGGAACATCTAGGTTTTTGTCAGTATGGAGCTCGTTAAGAATTAGTTTTACTTTATCTCTTTGCTGTTGGTTGTCAGTTAAGGCAAGTACATCGTTGTAATTTGATTTATCCATAACGAAGATATAATCAAAAGTAGTAAAGTCAGCCTTTTTAAACTGTCGTCCTTTTTGTTTCGAAATGTCTAAGTGATGCTTTTTTGCGACAGCGATAGATCGTTTATCAGGAGACTGATCCACGTGCCACGAACCTGTTCCTGCAGAATCTACAGTAAAGTTATCTGTTGGAAGTTTAGATGCAAGTATTCCTTCGGCCAATGGTGACCGGCAAATATTCCCTAAACAAACCATCAAAATTTTCGTTGGCATGGTAGTTCTAAAGCGTTAATTTTTTTTGAATGTCGTCAACAAACTTTTTAAATTGTTTGTCTGTAGCAACTAAGTTATCTACTGTTTTACAAGCATGTAATACAGTGGCATGATCACGATCACCAATTTGCGAGCCAATATTAGCAAGCGAAGCCTTTGTGTATTTTTTAGCAAAAAACATGGCTAATTGTCTGGCTTGTACAACGTGTCTTTTTCTTGTTTTTGATTGTAGAATTTCTAAGTCTAATTGAAAATAGTCCGAAACAATTTTCTGGATGTAGTCAATCGAGATTTCGCGTTTTACATTCTTAACAAATTTTTCAACTACGCTTTTTGCTAGATCAATTGTTACTTCTTTTTTATTGAAAGAAGATTGTGCAATCAAAGAGATTATAGCTCCTTCAAGTTCACGTACATTTGACTTAATATTACTAGCTACGTATTCTATAATATCTTCTGGAATTTCAACACCATCACGATACAGAATATTTTTTAAGATCGAAATTCTAGTTTCGTAATCTGGTTGGTGTAACTCGGCTGATAATCCCCATTTAAATCGAGATAACAAGCGTTGTTCGATATCTTGCATATCAACAGGCGCTTTATCTGAAGTTAGGATTACTTGTTTACCATTTTGATGCAAGTAGTTAAAAATGTGAAAAAACACATCCTGTGTACCTGACTTACCAGAAAGGAACTGCACGTCGTCAATTATTAAGACATCTATAAGTTGATAGAAGTGAATAAAGTCATTTCTATTGTTCTTTTTTACAGAGTCAATATATTGTTGTGTGAAAATTTCTGCTGAAATATATAGTACCGTTTTCTCTGGGTATTTGTCTTTAATTTCAACACCTATAGCATGAGCTAAGTGTGTTTTTCCTAAACCTACACCACCAAAAATAAGTAATGGATTAAACGAAGTTCCACCTGGTTTATTGGCAACAGCCATACCTGCAGAACGCGCTAATCTATTTGAATCTCCCTCGAGGAAGTTATCAAAACTATAGTTAGGATTAAGTTGTGATTCTATTTTTAAATTTCTAATTCCAGGAATCACAAATGGATTCTTTAATTCAGGATCTAGATTCTTAAAAGGAGCATCAACGTTTTGCGGTTTCATAGGAGCTCTATTGGCACTAGGCAACTGTTCTGTGAACGGTTGTTTATTACCATAAGTGTTCTCCATCTTAATTTTATAAAGTAACTTAGCATTTTTACCAAGCTCCTTAGTAAGTGCTACTTTTAGAAGTTTAACATAGTGCTCTTCTAACCATTCATAAAAGAATTTACTTGGAACTTGAATATACAATGCGTTATCGGTAAGTTCAACTGACTTGATAGGCTCAAACCATGTTTTATAGGCTTGGTCTTGAATGTTGTCTTTGATAAAAGACAGACAGTTTTCCCATACTGATTGAGCAGTTTTGTTCATAAATTCTGTTAAATTATTGTATTAAGTAAGCGTTGTATTTGTTGAAAAATAAGGCTGATATTTCCGTTTTTTTCGGGGTAACAAATATGTGAACAAAATTCTATAAAAAAAAATTATTAGTGGTTGAATTTGAACTAATATTGTTGTAAGTAAGGTAAAGTTGATGAAATATAAAGCTATAAAAGTATAAAATAATTATGAAAGAACACGAGTTAAAAGTACGAGTTAGGTACTCAGAAACAGACCAGATGGGGGTCGTTTATCACGGGAATTACGCACAATATTTTGAGATGGGTCGCGTGGAATGGCTTAGAAACCTGGGGGTTTCGTATAAATGGATGGAAGAAAACGGAATCATGCTTCCGGTAGTTTCTCTTAATATGAATTATAAAAAACCTGCCCGCTATGATGATTTGCTAACAATAAAAACAATCTTGAAAAGTCAAAGTTCAGTTAAGATTGAATTTGACTATGAGATTTACAACGAGCAATCGGAGTTATTAACAATTGCCAATTCTATTTTGGTTTTTGTGGATATGAAAACGGGTAGACCAACGGCTCCTCCTGAGTATGTAAAAGAGAAACTTTTACATTTATAAAAGTTTTAGATTAAGAAACTGATTATTCTTTAATTTGAATATCAATTTCATAAAGCGAATTAAAAATGTCGGCTATTTGTTCGGCATTTTTTTTTCTTATTTTGATTTCGATAATCCCAACTGGAAGTCCGTTTTCAGCATTCATTTCCATTCCTTGATCTACAATGTCAAGGTTTTTCTCTTTAATTACGCGCATGACTTTATTCATGTTTTTATAATCGAATGAGATGACATAATGAATGTCAATCGTTTTCTCGATGATCTCACAACTTTCTAATGCTAGTTGAGCTGCTGTTTTATAGGCAGATATTAAACCACCTACACCTAGTTTAGTTCCCCCAAACAATCTAGCGACGATCACAACAGTATTGGTAACATCAAAGGATTGTAATTGACCGTAGATAGGCATGCCAGCGCTATTGCTAGGTTCTCCATCGTCATTAGCGCGATAGCTTATTGGATCGGTCCCTATTTGATAGGCATAGCAAAAATGACCTGCATGTGGGTGTTTCTTTCGTAAGACTTCAATAATAGGCTTCAACTCTTCCTCTGAAGTTATAGGAAAGGCGTAGCCAAAGAATTTACTGTTCTTTTCCTTGAACAATATTTCTTCTGAAGCAATGGCAATGGTATTATAAGTGTCTTTAATTTCCAAATGTACTTTTAGATTACGTTTTTACTATAGAGATCAATGACGTCTTCTTGACCTACATGTAATTGCCATACTTTAATTCCTAATGCAGCTGCAGCAACTGTATTTTCCTTTTTATCGTCTACAAATAAAGTGTTTTCTGGTTTTAATTGCTGTTCGATCAAAACGTGATTATAGATAGCGGCATCTGGTTTGCGCATTCCTAATTCAAATGAAAAATATACTTTTTCGAAGCAAGAATAAAACTCCTCATAATAGGCTTTCCCTATATTTTGTTCGAAATTAGTGATATGTATAGCATCAGTATTACTTAGTAAAAAGAGACGGTATTGCTTAGATAGTTTTTTTAGAAAGTCTAATCTATAACTTGGGAAATCGGCTAAGACCGTGTTCCAAGCTGCTTTGATCTCATTTATAGTACTATTTGGGATTTTAGATTGAATGCCTTCGAGAAAATCGTTTTCTGTGATTGCGCCTATTTCAAACTGAAAATTTAAAGCTTCTAAATCATTTGTCCAGCTATCGAGACCTAGTTTTTTAAAACTTTCTTCAGTGAGTTTTCTATCTAAATTGATAAAAACATCTCCAAAGTCAAATATAATGGCATCAATCATGGTTGTAAATTTTCATGTATTCATCAGTCATTATATGGTGCTTTTCAAATTCCTTTCCTTGAATTGTTGGAGCGGCAGTCCCTGTTGTAAAAACGGAATTACCTTTAAAAATGCGTGCTTCATCCCATAGATTAGCATCAATGAAAGTTTGAATCGTTTGCTGTCCTCCTTCAATAATAACTGACTGTAATTGATGGCGGTATAGAATTGCGGTAATTTGCTTTGCCAGTTCTTCGCTAGTATTTACTTTTTCATAAACAACCATAGCTGTTCCTTCTTTTGCTACTGTGGTGATGAAAATCGTTTTGACTTTTCCATCCTTTACATGAAGTGACTCTGGAATTCGATTGTGAAGGTCTAGTACCACTCTCACAGGATTTGACCCTGACCAATCTCTAACATCGAGTTTAGGGTTGTCATCAAGGACGGTTTTTGTGCCTACAAGAATGGCTTGCTCTTCACTGCGCCATTTATGGACTAATTGTCTCGAATATGTATTTGTAATCCAAACGGGCTGCTGTTCGTCTTTACTTTCCGGTGCTATAAAACCATCGCGGCTTTCTGCCCATTTTAATATAATGTACGGACGTTTTTTTAAGTGGTAAGTAAAAAAACGCTTGTTCAAGGAGATGCATTCTTTTTCTAGGATACCTACAGTAACTTTGGCTCCAGCCGCAACCAATCTCTTGATTCCGTTTCCTGCTACTTGAATGTTAGGATCAACAGTTCCTACTACAACGTATGGAATTTCATGTTTTATGATCAATTCACAGCAAGGTGGCGTACGGCCAAAATGGCTGCACGGTTCTAAACTCACGTATATTGTTGCCTTTTTAAGTAGCGATTTATCTTTTACGGAGTTAATGGCATTTACTTCGGCATGGCCTTCGCCAGACATTTTATGCCAACCTTCTCCTATTATTTTGTTGTCATAAACAATAACACTACCTACCATAGGATTAGGGTAAGTCGTTCCTAAGCCATTTTTGGCTAGGGTTATGCAACGCTGGATATATTTTTCATGTATGTTCACTATGCAAAAGTAATTATTTTTAGGCTCAAGCCGAAGGATTAACATTAGTTTTGAAAGCACGATGAATTGCCGTAAAGTATTTCTATTTTTGCACCATACTAATTTAGCTTTGTAAAAATGGAAAACGGAATCATTAGAAAGATTGAGAAAAAAGACAATCCTGCTGTTGCGGCTTTAATACGTGCGGTTTTTGATGAGATGGAGATTCCAAAAGTAGGAACGGCGTATGAAGATCCCTATTTAGATTTAATGTTTGAAGAATACAGCAAGCCTAGAGCTGCATATTTTGTTCTAGAAATGGAAGGTAAAATAGTGGGATGTGCTGGAGTTGCACCTTTAGAAAATGAGGCCGAAAGTTTGTGTGAATTACAAAAAATGTATTTTGCGCCAGCAACTAGAGGTTTGGGGCTAGGGGCAAAAATGATGGAAACTTGTATGCAAACAGCACGGGAGTTTAACTATTTAAATTGTTATCTAGAAACAATGCCTTTTATGCATGGTGCTCAAAAACTGTATAAAAAATCAGGATTTGAATACATCGATCAGCCTATGGGAAGCACGGGTCATACTTCGTGTCCAATCTGGATGTTGAAAAAATTATAAAAACTTAGCATTACATTTCAAGGAATTTTACGCTTATGACTATTAAACAATACCGCGATCATTTTATTCAAGAACTTACGCCAATTCATGGTGCAGACGAAGCAGAGAGCTTCTTTTACTTGATACTGGAGGAGAAAAACAAACTTCGTAGAATTGATTTAGCGCTACACCTTGATCTTGGTTTTACGCCAATAGAAATAGAGTATTACAATGATTTACTGCAGCAATTAAAGCTAGAAATTCCGGTGCAATATCTTTTAGGAAATGCACATTTTTACGGAATGGAATTTAATGTTAATGAAAATGTTTTAATTCCTAGGTCAGAGACAGAGGAATTAGTAGACTGGATTGTTTCAGATTGTAAAAATAGTCTAGCCACAAAACCATTGAAAATTTTAGATATAGGTACCGGTAGTGGTTGTATCGCTATTGCATTAGCAAAAAACATTTCTAATGTTGAGGTTTTTGCTATTGATGTTTCTAAGCAAGCTTTGGCTACAGCCAAAAAAAATGCTGAAAAGAATGGTGTTAACGTGACATTTATACTAGCAGATATATTGAATACAGAAAAGCTACAGCAAGAATTTGACATTATCGTTTCTAATCCACCTTACATTCGAAACTTAGAAAAAGTGGAGATCAAAAAGAATGTTTTAGAGTACGAACCTCACTTAGCGCTCTTTGTAGCTGATGATAATGCTTTGATTTTTTATCGAAAAATAGCCGCATTAGCCCAGCAACACTTGGTGAACGGGGGCTATTTATACTATGAAATCAATCAATATCTAGGTAAAGAAACCATTTCTTTACTAGAAGAATTCGCATTTAAAAACATAGCGTTACAAAAAGATATTTACGGTAATGATCGAATGACAAAAAGTCAAAAGTAAAGCGATTTATTCGTATCGCAATGATTCTACAGGGTCTAGTTTAGAGGCTTTAAGTGCAGGATATAGACCTGAAATGATAGCGACAATAAAACTAGTAATGAAAGCGGCAATAATCGCCATCCACGGAATTACAAATACAAAATCCATGGCTGTTGCGATTCCAAAACCTATTAGTACACCAAAAATAATTCCCACAATTCCTCCTAGTTGGCCAATGATTAATGTCTCTATAAAAAATTGATAGGCAATTGTAGTACGTTTGGCTCCTAATGCTTTTCTAACTCCAATTTCTCTCGTTCTATCAGTCACAGATACAAACATGATATTCATTAAAGCGATAGAAGATCCTAAAATGGTGATAATCCCAATGAACCAGGAAGCTACTCCTAGATACTGCGTAATGCTCAAAATACGATTGATTAAATCATCAGAACGAACGACTCCAAAGTTGTTGTCTTTAATAGGGCTTAATTTTCTAACACGTCTCATAGTGTTGTTAGCATTATCAATCGCTTGATCTAACAGTTCTTTTTTCTCCACCATAACACTCATCGTGTAATTAATGTTAAGGGCTGTAAACAAGGATCGTGCAACTTGAATGGGAATTAAAACACGTAAATCTTGACTGTTACCAAAGGTGGAACCCTTTTCTTCGAGCATTCCTATAACTTTGAAGCGGGCACCGCGTATCGAAATTATTTTATCAATAGGATTAATATCTTTAAAAAGACCTTTTCCAAAATCAGATCCTACGATACAAGAATAGGTATTATTGCTAATGTCAAAATTGGTAAAATTACGTCCTAGATCAGTTTTGAGACCTGAATTTGTTAAGAAAAATTCGTCTACACCTACTACAGAGATTTCTGGATCTGTTTTATCGGCTTCATATTTTACTTCAGCCGTACTTGTGGCTGTAAATGAAATTGAAGTATCTGTAAAAGGATATTTGTATTTGTTTTTAAAAGCAACGGCTTCAGGATACGAAATAATAGGATTGATTACTTCGCGCTCGTCTCCGCCACGTCTTCTCGTCACGTTTTCGTATTGCTTAATATTAAAAGTGTTGGCTCCCATAGAAGCAAAGTCAGATGAGATGGTATTCTCTAATGCCGACACCACGGTTAGAATTCCCACAAGTGCAGTGATTCCTATAGCAATAATAATTACGGTAAGAACAGTTCTTAACATTTGAGTTCGTATAGAACCCACCGCAATTCGTACGTTTTCCTTAAATAAATTTAGCATCATACTTGTTTGACACGAAAATACAATTTTTGTTACAAGTTTGTTTTAGAAGAAGTATTATTTATTTTAAAAATAAGTTATTTGCTGTTTTAAAATCGCATATTTGTTTGATTGTCAGAAATTTAATTTATAAAGATTAAAAATGAAAAACACCTTCTTTACGCTATATTGCGTCCTTTTTATGAGTAGTGTAGGAAGCTCACAAATTTTAAAAGTTAGCAAATTGATTGTTGATCAGGAGACAAAACTACCTTTGGAAAATGTTAGCATTTCTAATGACGTTGATAACTCTTCAACAAATCATGAAGGTTTTTTTATTTTTAATTCCAGTACAAATGAAATTAATTTTAAGTTATTAGGTTACAATTCTATAAAAAGCATTTTCGATGCTATAGCAAAAAAGGATACTATTTTTATGGAATCTAAAGCTTTTATATTAGATGAAGTGCTTGTTTCTAATGTTGAACCTTTTATGAAAAAAGTGTATGATAAAATGAGCGAAAATTTCATCAAAGAATACACGGCTAATTTCTTTTTAAGAAGCGTTTTGAAAAGTGAGGATAGCATTACTATTCTGCAAGATATTCAAGGTAAGAGAAGTAAAAATGATAACTCAAAAAATCCTTATGATATCGAAGTCCTAAACATGAGAAAGACTAGTATGTTCGAAAAGAAGAACGCGATCGATTTTACGTTACCAGACTTTAATCAGTTTTTTAGCCCACCAATGCCTGTTAGAGAGAAAACAAATTTCAAAGAGGTAATATATAATGATGCTACTTTTCGAAAAATAGTATTTGAAGGAAAAGAAAAAAGTGCATGGGGGCAAACGGTGAAAGGTTATTTTATCATCAACAAAAATGACTATGCGATCGTGGAGCATTTTATATCGCTTTATGACCAACCTGATTTAATACCTTATATAAAATTTACATTATCGAATACGCAATATAAAACCACTAGCTACGAGCGATTTACTATTTATGGTAAAGATGAAATTCTAAATAAATATTATTTAAAAAGTTCAAAACTCAATACGCAGCTAAAAGTTTTGAGAAATAAAAAAGATATCAAACCAGTTTATGTAGATTTTGCAATGGACTACTTTATAACAAATACAATAACTAATGATAAAGTTGAATCTAATTTTCCTGTTGATAGGGATATATTCAAGGCTAAATTTCCTTATTTGGCTAACTTTTGGGATAATCAAAATCAGCTACCCCTAACAACAGACTTAAGATTTTTTTTGAAAAAAGTTTCGTTAAATAAAGATAAAAAGAAGGAATTTGAGATTATAGGTAATTTCTAAATTTTTTTATTTTAAAAATAAGATATTTGCAACCTAATTTAGAAGCGGCAGCTTTTCATATGTGCTAAGCTACTTTTCTAATGTTGTAAATTTTAAAAATAAAATAATGGCATCAAAACCAAGTATACCTAAAGGAACGAGAGATTTTTCACCTACAGAGGTGGCAAAGCGTCAATACATCATGCAAATTATCAGAAGTAATTTTGAGAAATTTGGTTTCCAACCTATAGAAACACCATCGTTTGAAAATTCAGACACCTTGATGGGGAAATACGGTGAAGAAGGAGATCGTTTAATTTTTAAAATATTAAATTCAGGGGATTATTTGGCTAAAGCCAATGCAGCGCATTTAGAAGCTAAAGATAGCACTAAATTAACAGCAAGCATCTCTGAGAAAGCACTGCGCTACGACTTAACAGTGCCGTTTGCACGTTATGTGGTACAGCACCAGAACGAAATTGAATTTCCTTTTAAGAGGTATCAAATTCAACCAGTCTGGAGAGCAGACCGTCCACAAAAAGGTAGGTTTAGAGAATTTTTTCAGTGTGATGCAGATGTTGTGGGATCAACATCTTTATGGCAAGAAGTAGAATTAGTGCAGTTATATGATACTGTTTTTACGGCTTTAGGATTAGAAGGTGTAACAATCAAAATCAACAATAGAAAAATTTTATCAGGTATTGCTGAGGTTATTGGTGCATCAGATAAATTAATTGATTTTACTGTTGCTTTAGATAAGCTAGATAAAATAGGAGAAGACGGTGTTAAAAAAGAAATGATCGAAAAAGGAATCGATGCTGCAGCAATTGAAAAAGTACAGCCTTTATTCAATTTTACGGGATCAATTACAGAGAAGATCGAAAAATTATCACAACTATTAGCTTCTTCTGAAGAGGGAATGAAAGGGGTGGCTGAACTTCGTTTTATCTGTGATAATGTAACAAGCTTAGGTTTGGCAACTGCAGTATTAGACCTAGATGTAACACTTGCAAGAGGATTGAATTATTATACAGGAGCAATTTTTGAAGTTGCTGCGCCTAAGACCGTTGCTATGGGGTCTATTGGTGGAGGAGGAAGATATGACGATCTTACTGGTATTTTTGGACTAAAAAATATGAGTGGTGTAGGAATCTCTTTTGGACTTGATAGAATTTATCTTGTAGTAGAAGAACTAAATCTTTTTCCTGAAACAGTGACTGCTGCTACAAAAGCTCTTTTTATCAATTATGGTGATACCGAGGCGCTGTATGCAATGCAAGCAATTAAAGATTTGCGTGGAGCAGGAATTAAAGTAGAGTTGTACCCTGATAGTGCCAAAATGGCGAAACAGTTCCAGCATGCAGATAGACGTAGTATTCCTTTTGCAGTAATTGCCGGCGAAACAGAGATGGCAACAAATAACTATGCCTTAAAAAACCTTAGTACTGGTGAGCAAGTGAATCTTAGCCTTGAAGAACTTAAGGCTGCTTTGCTATAAAAAAAGTGTTGAGGTAGGGATATAAAAAAAGCTTTGTTGATAGAACAAAGCTTTTTTTAGTATAGGGTAAGCGCGAATTAATAATTTAGCGAATCGAAAAAACACCTTTTATGTCAGACGTCTCCGTCTCAGTTTTTCTTCGTATCAGAAACAAACTTATCAAAAAATAGTGATAATTGTCTTAAAATTATATTAAATTTTAATTTTAGTGACGTTATTTAATCAAAATGGTGGTTTATGACGTGTTTTAAGCTTAAAAATGAAAAGTGACAATTTGACATTTTTTAAGTTTTGGCAGTACTTTTGCCATCCAAAGAAAAGTGCAAAAATGAAGTTTAAGAATATATTTAAAAATACTAGTAATATGGCAGCTGAAAACACAGAAATCGATCAGAAAGTAGAAGATGTAACGATTGAGAACAACGCTAATGAAGAGCAAGTTGTGACCGAAGAATTAACTGTTGAAGAGCAATTAACGAGAGACTTAACACAAGAGAAAGATAAGTTTTTAAGACTGTTTGCTGAGTTTGAAAATTATAAAAGACGTACTACAAAAGAACGTATTGAATTGTTTAAAACAGCAAATCAAGAAGTTTTATTAGCGATGTTGCCAGTTCTTGATGATTTTGATAGAGCGATGATTGAAATCTCTAAGTCTGAAGATGAGCTTATGACAAAAGGGGTTGAATTAATTCATGAGAAATTAAAAAACACTTTAGTTACTAAAGGATTAGAGGTTGTAGATGTAAAAGCTGGAGACGCATTTGATGCTGATTTTGCTGAAGCAATTACACAAATACCAGCTCCTTCTGACAAGATGAAAGGGAAAATTGTTGATGTTCTTGAAAAAGGGTACAAATTAGGAGACAAAATTATCCGTTTTCCTAAAGTAGTAATCGGGCAATAGAGAAAGCACTTGAAGATAAAATAATTGTCTTTAATAGTATATCTAAAAAAAGGAGGCTAGTGCATACTAGTATTCAATAAAATACAAATTAAAATGAAACAAGATTTTTACGAGATATTAGGTATTTCTAAAGGTGCAGATGCTGCAGCTATTAAGAAAGCTTACAGAAAAAAAGCATTAGAGTATCATCCTGACAAGAATCCTGGCGACAAAGAGGCAGAGGAAAAGTTTAAGGTTGCGGCTGAGGCATACGAAGTTTTAAGTGATCCAGGTAAGAAAGCAAAGTATGATCAATATGGTCATCAAGCATTTGATGGTTCAGGAGGATTTGGTGGCGGCGGTCAAGGCGGCATGAACATGGATGATATCTTTAGCCAATTTGGAGACATCTTTGGAAGTGCTTTTGGTGGCGGTGGCGGCTTTGGTGGCGGTGGCGGAGGTCAACGTAGAACTAAAGGTAGCAACCTACGTATCAAAGTAAAATTGACATTAGAAGAAATTGCTAATGGTGTAGAAAAGAAGGTTAAAGTAAAACGTAAAATTCAAGCGCCAGGAGTATCTTATAAAACATGTGGTACTTGTCACGGTCAAGGTCAAGTGATGCGTGTTACAAACACAATTTTAGGTAGAATGCAATCTGCTTCTACTTGTCCTACTTGTGGTGGTTCGGGTCAAATTTTAGATAAAAAACCTGCTGAGGCAGATGCTCAAGGTATGATTCTAGAAGATGAAACAGTTTCAATAAAAATTCCTGCAGGTGTTGTTGATGGTATGCAATTAAAAGTTTCTAATAAAGGAAACGATGCACCTGGAAACAGCGTTCCTGGAGATTTAATCGTGGCGATTGAAGAACTTGAACATGAGTTTTTAAAGCGTGAAGCTGAAAACTTGCACTACGATTTATACATTGGTTTTGCTGAGGCTGTTTTAGGAGTTTCTAAAGATATCGAAGCAATCAACGGTAAAGTAAGAATCAAGCTTGAAGAAGGAATTCAATCAGGTAAGATTTTAAGATTAAAAGGGAAAGGAATTCCAAGTATCAATGGATACGGAAGCGGTGATTTATTAGTACATGTTAACGTATGGACACCTAAAACCTTGAACAAAGAACAAAAACAATTTTTCGAGAAAAATCTAGAAGATGAAAATTTTGTTCCTAATCCTGAAAAGTCAGACAAATCATTTTTTGAAAAAGTAAAAGATATGTTTTCTTAAGTTAAAGAAACAATACTAATGCTACTATTGCAGTAGTGTATAGTATACTATATTTCCCATCCTTGTGTAATGCGAGGGTGGGTTTTTTTATGTAACAATCCTAAAGATTTCGATACTAATTATTTACTTTTACACAGTCACAGTTTTTTGATAGTCATGCTGTGCATATAAATTCAACTTTTACATGAGTAACTTACTTGAAGTTAATAAGGTAGTAAAGCAGTACGGTGATTACGTGGCGCTTAACGAAGTTTCTTTGACTGTCCCTAAGGGCAGTATTTACGGCTTACTTGGTCCTAATGGCGCTGGAAAGACGTCTCTTATTCGAATAATAAACCAAATCACATTACCTGATAGCGGCCAAATAATTCTCGATGGTGAACCATTGCAGCCTAAACATGTACAATATATAGGGTATCTTCCAGAGGAACGCGGACTTTATACTAGTATGAAGGTAGGGGAGCAATGTTTGTACTTAGCTCAAATGAAGGGTTTGTCTAAGGCAGAAGCAACTAAACAATTAAATTACTGGTTTGACCGTCTAGGAATACAGGGATGGTGGAATAAAAAAATCCAAGAACTCTCTAAGGGGATGGCTCAAAAAATTCAGTTTGTTGTTTGTGTTTTACACAAACCTAAATTATTGATTTTTGACGAACCTTTCTCTGGTTTTGATCCCGTTAATGCTAATGTGATCAAAGACGAAATTCTAGCGCTAAGAGAGGATGGTGCTACAATCATATTTTCAACGCATCGTATGGAAAGTGTTGAAGAACTTTGTGACCATATTGCACTAATTCATAAATCTAATAAACTTATTGAAGGGGAGTTAGATACAGTGAAGAGACAATATAAAACCAATAGTTTTGAAGTAGGGATTCTATCGTCAAATGTGGAACAGTTGATGTATGCGCTTACTCAAAAATTTACAGTAAGTCCAGCCAACTTTAAGTCGTTAAATAACGAACTTAAATTAGCGGTACAGATAGGGAATGCTACACCTAATGAGTTGTTAAATATTCTCACACAGCAAGGACAGGTAACGCACTTTGTAGAGAAGATCCCAACAGTTAATGATATTTTCATACAGGCAGTTAGTCAGTAATTTCTATTTTAAATATTTAAAAATACATTAGTAAATGAGTATTATATCATTAATTATAAAAAGAGAATTTGTAGCCAAAGTGCGCAACAAATCCTTCATAGTAATGACTTTTTTGAGTCCGTTATTGTTTGTTGCTATCATCGCATTTATCACGTATTTAAGTTCGATGAAAGCAGATACAAAGGAAATTGCGGTTCACGATGAGTCGGGCTTGTTTGTCAAGGAGTTCACTACAAAAAATAAGAAGGACGATGCCTATAAATACATCGATCTCTCTACCACTGCAACTGCAGCCTTAAAAGATAGTATCACTAAGGAGCGCTACGAGGGACTTTTAATTATTCCGCAGTCTAAAAATGTGAGTGATTTAGAAACAAAGATTCAATTTGTGTCTAATAATAGTCCTAGCATTGTTTTTATTGAACAAGTTCAAAAAACGGTGGCAGATAAGATTACAAAAATTAATTTACATAAAGCTAATTTAGATACGCTAGCCATTCAAAATGCACAATCAAAAGTAAATATAAGCCTAGCAAAAGCGTCTGGGGAACAAAGTATAAAGGGAATAAACGAAATCAAAATCGCCATAGGTGGTGGATTTGGTTACTTGATTATGATGTTCATTATCATATATGGTAATATGGTGATGCGCAGTGTAATCGAAGAGAAAACAAACCGTATTATCGAAATCATCATTTCGTCGGTAAAACCGTTTCAATTAATGATTGGTAAAATTATAGGAACATCTTTAGCAGGTATCCTCCAGTTTTTTATCTGGGCTATTATTGGTCTATCTATCATGTTTGCTGCTTCAATGTTCTTTGGAGTAAATGTGGGTTCAGCCACAAAAATGCCACCTGAATTAATGAGTGAGGCACAAATGCAAATCACTAATACCGCACAATTATACATTACTGAATTATGGAACTTGCCTATTGCGGCTATTCTCATAGGATTTGTAGTGTATTTTATAGGAGGTTATTTTTTATACAGTTCGTTTTACGCAGCCATTGGTGCAGCAGTCGACAATCAAACAGATTCACAACAATTTTTAATTCCTATCATCATGCCACTTATGTTGAGTGTGTATGTTGGTTTTTTTAGTGTAATTAATGATCCGCACGGGACCGTTGCTGTAGTTTTCTCTATGATTCCGCTTACTTCTCCTATTGTAATGCTTATGCGTATTCCATTTGGCGTACCTTTGTGGCAAATCGCGATATCAGTGACTTTGTTATTTGTTACATTTTTTGCAGTGGTTTGGTTTGCAGCAAAAATTTACCGTGTAGGTATTTTAATGTATGGAAAAAAACCAAGTTGGAAAGAGCTTTATCGTTGGTTGAAATATACTGGATAAAAAGCTAAACTGTACTTTCGATAAAAAGAAATTGCATTTTGTATAACTAAGAAGTAGGAGCGAATGGCTTGATTTTTGTCAGTAAACATAGTACCTGCTGTACGCTGTATCTCTACGTCCCTAAAAATCGGGGCTTCGAGGATGCCGCTTCCATCAGGGCTAAAGAGGAGAAAATTGGCTTTTTTGCCTTCATTTTTCTTTCGGTGATAAAATAAATAGCTAATAATTACAACCAATTAATTTAAAGAAACATGCCAAAAATATTAATCATAGAAGACGAAGCAGCAATCCGAAGAGTGTTAGGTAAAATCTTATCTGAAGAAAATGACACCTACGAAGTAGAAGATGCTGAAGATGGTATTATTGGTTTTGAAAAAATTAAAAATAACGATTATGATTTGGTGCTATGCGACATCAAAATGCCAAAGATGGATGGTGTCGAATTATTAGAAGCCGTTAAAAAAATCAAACCCGAAATTCCTATGGTAATGATCTCTGGTCACGGCGATATGGAAACAGCAATTAATACGATGCGTATGGGGGCTTTTGACTATATCTCAAAACCACCAGATTTAAACCGTTTATTAAACACAGTTAGAAACGCATTAGACAAAAAGCAACTAGTAGTAGAGAATAAAATACTGAAGAAAAAGGTAAGTAAAAACTACGAAATGATAGGGGAAAGTGACGCTATCAATCTTATAAAAGTAATGATTGATAAAGTTGCTGAGACAGAAGCTAGAGTCTTAATTACTGGGCCTAACGGAACAGGAAAAGAGCTTGTTGCGCACCAATTACATGAAAAAAGTGAACGTGCAAATTTTCCTTTGATCGAAGTAAATTGTGCTGCCATACCTAGTGAATTGATAGAGAGTGAATTGTTTGGTCACGTTAAAGGTGCTTTTACATCTGCAGTGAAAGACCGTGCAGGAAAATTTGAAGCGGCAGATAAAGGAACGATTTTCTTAGATGAAATTGGAGATATGAGTCTTTCGGCTCAAGCTAAAGTATTACGTGCGCTACAAGAAAATATGATTACTAGAGTAGGAGCAGACAAGGATATCAAAGTAGATGTGCGAGTTGTAGCAGCTACAAATAAAGATTTAAAAGTGGAAATTGCCGAAGGCCGTTTTCGTGAAGATTTATACCATAGATTAGCAGTAATTTTAATTAAAGTTCCTTCACTTAATGAGCGAAGAGATGATATTCCACTACTAATCACCCATTTTACAAATAAAATAGCATCTGAGCAGGGAACTTCAGTAAAGAAATTTACAAAAGACGCTGTCAAACTATTGCAAGAATACGACTGGACAGGAAATATCAGAGAACTGCGCAACGTAGTCGAGCGATTAATTATTCTTGGCGGAAGCGAAATATCAGAAAGTGACGTGAAATTATTTGCATCAAAATAAAATAAACATAATGATGAAAAATCTTAATAAGAGGAAGTGTACTTCGTTATTTTAAGTTTTTGCATCGGAATCAAATAGAAATGAAATTAAAAAAATTAAACGAAGGTTTAAAGGATTCGTTGATTAACAACGGTTTGACAGCGGCAAATATTTTACAACAAGATACTTTTTCGACTATAAAAAGTGGAGCTGATTGTTTGATATTAGCACCTGTAGGGAGTGGGAAAACGACAACTATTGTGATTAACGTGATCCAGCAATTAGTAAAAGAAGGGGAGCAATCTCCTAGGGCTTTGATCGTTGTTCAAGATAAAGACAAAGTACTTGAGATGATATCCATGTTTGAAAAATATGGTAAGCATACTGATTTAACCGTATTTGGTGTTCATGAAAAAGGGGATATGGAATACGATAAGAACTTTATCTCTGGTGGAATTGATGTGCTTGTAGGTACTCCTGGAAAGTTAAGCGAAATGTTTACTACCGCTGGTTACAATGTAAACCGTTTAAAAATGTTTATTGTAGATGATGCAGATCCTATTTTAAAACTGCGTCACGAAACGAGAATCATGCGTATTTCTAACAGTATTGTCAAAACGCAACGCATCATATTTGCAACAGACCTTACAGAACGTGTGGAGTCACTTGCAGATAAAATGCTAGACGAACCGTTTGAATTTGATTTTGAACAAGAAGATTTTGAAGAAGAAGAGGATACTGACGAGGGAGAGGAAGCAGGAATAGAAAAAGAATAAGTAAAATATAATAATAAATAAGAACGCCATGGGATTAATGAAAGTATTTTCTGGAAGTGAAATTTTGGCTTTAGCCTTAAAAGAAAAAATTGAAGCGATTAATATAGATGTTTTAATGAAAGACAATATTCAATCAGGACGCTTAGCTGGTTTTGGAACTTCGGGTTCTGCAGTTGAGTTGTTTGTTCAAGAAACAGATTATGGTAAAGTACACCCAATAATCGAAGAATTTAGATTAAGTATCTAAGACAACAATAGCCTAATTATATTTAAACCCTGACATCATCACTAGTGACGCAGGGTTTTTATTTATATCTAAAATCTACTTATGAAATATAAAATGCTAGTGCTAGATATGGATGACACGTTGCTTAAAAACGATCATACGGTATCTAGTAAAAATAGAGAAATGCTTAAAAAGGCACAAGAAAAAGGTGTTCATATAATCTTAGCTTCTGGAAGACCTACGCCTGCAATGACGCAATATGCCACCGATTTAAATTTAGGGGAGTCCTATATTATTTCTTACAACGGTGCAGTGATCACTAACTTGAAAGAGAACCAAATCATCTTTGAACAAATGCTAACTAAGGAGCAAATTCACGAACTATACGATTATAGTGTTCAAAGAAAAACAGCTATTATTACCTATGTGGATGGAGCTGTGGTAAGTGAGAGTAGTTCTCAGTATATCGATATCGAATTGAACATTACAGGAATGCCGTTTAATAAAGTAGCGAACTTTAAAGAAACAGTAAACTCGCCAGCGGTAAAGTGTATTTTACTTGAAGATCCTGATTATTTGAAAACTTTAGAAAAAGATTTAAAGGAAACGATGCCGCATTTAAGTGTAAGTATGTCTAAACCTTTCTTTCTTGAAGTAGCACAACACGGAATTGACAAAGCAGCAAGTATTAAAATATTAGCTGAAAAGTTGGGTGTTTTACAAAGTGAAATTATTGCTGTAGGAAATGCAGGTAATGATTTAACGATGATTGAATATGCCGGTCTAGGCGTGTGGGTCGATAACGTAACACCAGAGTTGCGAGACAAAGGGAATGTTATTGTGGCTTCAAATAATGACGATGGTGTTGCTGAGGTCATTGAACGATTTATCTTGAATCAAGAATAGTAATAAAAAAACGCTCTTAATCTCATAATGTGAAGAGATAAAGAGCGTCTTTTTTTTAATGTTTTACCACATTTTTTAATTGCAGTAAATTGAGCGGATTCATACCCAAACCTGAAATGTTCTTTCGAGTAAATCGGGCAACCTTATCGTAGAATAAAGGAATTACGGGTGCTTCATTAATAATAATAGCATCCATTTTTTGATACAGTAAGTAGCGTTTCTCGTTTTCAGTTTCTTTAAAAGCTTGCTCGTACAGGCGATCAAATTCTGCACTTTTAAAGTGCGTATAATTAGGGCCTTCAGGGGCAAAGTTTTTACTATAAAATAACGACAGATAATTCTCTGCATCTGGATAATCTGCAATCCAGCTAGCTCTAAAGAAAGCCACTTTTCCTGTAGCAATCGATTGTCTTAATGTCGATGGCGGACTAATATCTACCTGCACATCTAATCCTATTTTTTGCCACTCTCGTTGCAAGAATTCTCCAATATCAACATATGAGGCATTTGTACTCAGTTGAATTAGCGGCTTTTTATCTCCAGTTGATTTTTTATATTCAGCTATTAAAGCCTTTGCTTTTTGAACATCATAAGAATATCCTACTGCATTATTAAAACTAGGTAACCCCATTGGGATCATTCCGTTTACAGCTGCAGTTCCCATATTATTGCGTAGATAAGTAATCATTTTTTGACGATCAAAACCATAGTTCATTGCTTGTCGTATGCGTTTGTCAAGCACTGCTTTATTGGTGCCATCCATTCTAAATCCCAAATACTCTGTGTTTAAGTATGGTCCCGTGATTAAATTTACATCGTCTTTATACTTTGGTTGTAATTCACCCATTTGTGTTAAGATTTCGTCTTTGTAAGATGGGTCTAGCCCTGAGGTAAAGTCAAGTTTGCCTTGAATAAATTGTAGAAACCCACTTTGTTTATCAGGTAGAAAAGTAATGGCAACAGCTTCAAGATGCGGCAATCGATTTCCACTGCTGTCTTTCTCAAAGTACAAGGGATTTTTACGAAGAACTAATTTTACGTTTTCCTCCCATAATTTAAATTGGAACGGACCAGTGCCTACCGGATGCGATCTAAAATCAGTGCCATAATGTTCAACCACTTCTCTAGGAACTACAGATGCATATTTCATAGTCATCAAACCTAAAAATGCTGGAAATGGTTTTATTAATTTTATTTCGAATGTACTGTCTGTAGTCGCTTTAAAACTGGAAACATTCTGTAAAACCCAACCTCCGGGGGAAGCTACTTTTTCATCTTTTAATCTATTGAGACTATATTCAAAATCTTGAGCTCTCACTGTTCGCGTACTATCTTTACCAAACAAACTGTTTTTTTGGAAGTAAACATCTTTGCGAAGAGTAAAAGTATAGGTCATGGCATCTTCACTGATTGTCCACTTTTTAGCGATATCTGGTATAATGTGCAAGCTGTCGTCAAGTTGTACTAAGCCATTGTAGAGATGGTTACAAGCCCAAATATTCGATTGCACTTTTGAAAAGGCGGGATCAAGAGAAGTGATGTTCGAACTTTCATTGTATTTAAAAACTAGCTTATCATCAATTTGCTCGCGGTCTTTTCCGCAAGAGACAAATGTTAATACAATACAAATTACTGATAGATAGCTGCTTATTGATTTCATTATAAAGAATATTGTATGTAAATTTGCAAACTCTTTTTACAAAGATGTAAATATAATAAGTTACTACTTAAAACGTAGTTTATCCCTATGGAAAACAGAAAAAAAGTTGCCTTTTATACGCTTGGATGCAAACTGAATTTTTCAGAAACATCTACTATTGCCCGTAATTTTCAGGACGAAGGTTTTGACCGTGTTGATTTTGAAGAAGTTGCTGATATGTATGTAATCAATACGTGCTCCGTTACTGAAAATGCTGATAAGCAGTTCAAACAAGTGGTTAAGAAAGCAATGAAATTAAATAACCAAGCTTTTGTCGCGGCAGTAGGATGCTACGCGCAGTTAAAGCCTGAAGAGTTAGCAGCAGTTGATGGTGTTGATTTAGTTCTTGGTGCTACTGAGAAATTCAAAATCACAGATTATATTAATGATCTTAGCAAAAACGATATGGGTGAAGTACATTCATGCGAAATTGCAGATGCCGATTTCTATGTTGGTTCGTACTCAATAGGAGACCGTACACGTGCTTTCTTGAAAGTACAAGACGGTTGTGATTATAAATGTACCTACTGTACGATACCATTAGCTAGAGGAATTTCTAGAAGTGACGAACTTGAAAATGTATTGAAAAATGCATCTGATATTTCTAAACAAGATATTAAGGAAATCGTGCTTACGGGTGTGAATATTGGTGATTATGGAAAAGGGGAATTCGGAAATAAAAAACACGAACACACTTTTCTTGAATTAGTACAAGCATTAGATAAAGTAGAAGGTATCGAACGATTACGAATTTCGTCAATCGAACCTAATTTGTTGAAAAATGAAACGATTGAATTTGTTTCAACAAGCAGAACGTTTGTTCCGCACTTTCATATTCCTTTACAATCTGGGAGCAATGACATATTAAAGTTAATGAAGCGTCGTTACCAGCGCGAAGTATATACAGAACGTGTGAACAAAATTAGAGAGGTAATGCCACATGCTTGTATAGGTGTGGATGTAATTGTGGGTTTTCCTGGTGAAACCGATGAGCATTTTCTAGAGACCTATCATTTTTTAAATGATATGGACATTTCTTATTTACATGTATTCACATACTCTGAAAGAGACAATACCGAGGCCGCAAATATGGATGGAGTCGTTCCTGGAAATGTGCGTGCTAAGCGTAGTAAAATGATGCGTAGTCTATCTGTTAAAAAACGCCGTGCTTTTTATGAAAGCCAGTTAGGAACTAATAGAACTGTTTTATTCGAAAGCGAAAATAAAGAAGGTTACATTCACGGATTTACAGAAAATTATGTAAAAGTGAAGACACCATGGAATCCCGAGTTAGTAAATACATTACATCCTATTAATTTGACTAAAATTGATGAAGACGGAAGTGTACGTTTAGAATTTATAGAAGCGCTAGTCTAAGTTGTAAGTCATAGTCTAAATAGTCTTTTAAAAGAAGTCTCACAAGCTGCAATGTTTTGTGAGACTTTTTTTTGGGGTGTTATTTGCACTTTCGAAAATAATACTATTTCTCCAATTAATTACACAATAGCGCCAGTATGGTATGATATTCGCTATCTTTAACTAAACAAACAAGAAACCAAAATGAAAAATTTATTATCAAGTTGTATTGCAGTATTATTTTTATCAATGGCTTTTAGCGCAACAACAGTTGCTCAAGAGAGTCCGAAAAAAGAGAGCCAATTATTACTTACTGATAAAGTAGCAGAGCCTACAAAAGCCGAAGCTGCTGCTATGAAAAAGGAGCTTAAAGCCGAAAAGCGTAGAAAATCTCAGGAAGAGCGTGCTGCAAAAGCCGCTATTAAAGCAGAAAAGAATGCCGCTAAACTAGCAGCTAGATCAGAGAAAGCAGCGATATCTGCTCAAAAAGCGCAAGCATCTGCTGAGAAAGCACAAGCGTCTGCAGAGAAAGCACAGAGAAAAGCTGAAAAAGAAGTAGCAAAAGCAGAGAAAGCAGCTCGTGCCGCAGCAAAAGCAAAAAAAGGGATTCAACCTGAAGAAATTGAAGAGACCGTAATCGAAGACAAGCAATAACACTTCGAGTATAGTAATCGAGCAGTTACCTTCAAACAATGAAGCAACTCGGTATCTAAGTTACAAATAGTAAAACCATTAGAAGATTTAGAAAATTAAGTGCAATACTTAGTGATCCTAATCTCTTAATGGTTTTTATTTTTTGTGGTTTGTATTCCTAAAAAACTTACGCTAGTCTTATGGATTTGTAGACCATATACCAGATTCTTTAATAAACACGCGACGGTTCAATTTTAATTGTGCGATAACTAATTCAGCAACATCTTCAGCTTGCATTACATTATCAGGGTTTCCATCAGTTAATTTTAAATCTTTAGCCATTTCAGTAGCTACAGTACTTGGTGTCAAGGCAGTTACACGTATGTTGTGTTTTCTAACTTCTTGCATCAATGATTCGGTTAAACCAAGAACAGCAAATTTAGAAGCACTATAAGCACTTGTCAAAGCGTTTCCTCTTTGTCCTGCAGTAGATGAAATATTGATGATGTCACCCGTTTGTCTTTCGATCATATTAGGTAATACAGCACGAGTTGCATAATAAGTTCCCATTAAGTTCACCTTGATAATGCGTTCCCACTCTGTTGGTTCTAATTCTAGGAATTTTCCAAAAGCAGCTATACCAGCGTTATTAATTAGGATATCGATAGAACCAAATTCTTCCATACCCTTTGCTACTGCTTGATTGATAGATTCGATATCAGAGACGTCAGCTGTGACAGCTAGTGCTTTCACACGCAGCGATCTTATTTTAGTTGCTAATTTTTCAATATCATCAGCTGTACGTGCAACTAGAATTACGTTTACACCTTCTTTAGCTAAGGCTAATGCAATTGCTTTACCAATACCTTTACCAGCTCCTGTTATTAATGCGTTTTTATTTTTTAAGTGGTTCATGTTGTTTTATTTGAATTGTAAGAAACAAAGTTAGCATTTTAGATTTTTTTAGCTGCCATTCAAAAGTGAAATTAATAATAAATATTTAGATGACTATAGGATAAATTGAGATCAAGTAAATCAAAATTGTTTCCTGTTGCGATTCTATAATATCTCCATGCATTGAAATGCATATATCTTTTAAAATAGCAACTTTTTCATAAAATCGTGTAAGTACTATTAGCATCAAATAAGTGAATTTTACAACATAGAAAAACACCCATTATGAAAAAATCAATCCTTATTTTAAATATTTTAATTGTTGCCTTAATGACTTCTTGTAAAGAGGCTAAAGAGACAGATAAAGTGATTACAGCTGATGCTACAACTACAAAAGAAGTGGAAGCTCCTAAGAGAGTAGAACCAAAAGTGGTTTCTTATCGCATGGTAAAAACGACCGAATGGCTTAAAAAAATCCAAAAAGACAGTTTGCAATTGCGAGTAGCCTATGCACTTAATAGAACGGATGCTGCTAATTTAAAAAGCTTAGATTCAATTGTAGTCACAGATGATGCTGCAGGAGATTTAGCATATTACATGCCTTTTCCACTAGAAGTAGCGAGTTTAAAGGACGTTAAAAAAATTATTTTCTTCTCGTATCCTACGCAAACTTTTGCTGCTTACGCAAACGGACATTTAATGCACACTGGTCCTACAAATATGGGTAGAAAAAAAGATCCAACGCCTACAGGTTTATTTTTTACTAACTGGAAAGCAGAGGAAACAACAAGTACTTTTAATGATGAGTGGGATCTAAAATGGAATTTTAATATCGAAAATAAATTAGGTGTTGGTTTTCACCAATATAGTTTGCCAGGTTATCCAGCCTCTCACTCTTGCCTGAGATTACAAGAACGTGATGCCAAGTACTTATACGAATTTGCAGATCAATGGGAACTAGCCGACAAAGAAACGGTGAAAGTAAAAGGAACTCCGGTAGTAGTTTTTGGAACCTATGATTTTGACGGAAAAAAACCATGGCTACAAGTGGTTAAGTCACCAAAGGCTTTAGCTATTACTGAGGATGAAATGGATAAAATTGTAACTCCTTTCATGGCAAGTATCATTAAAGAACAAAAAAATAGAATGACATTTGAAAGTCAATCAAAATAATTTACAAGAAAAACTCCTTTGAAAAAAGGAGTTTTTTTATGTTCAGTAATCTAGTAGGTTAGCTTCTATTTAACCGCTTCTACTAATCTAATAAATTCAGCTTTGTAACCTTCAGGATCTTTTGATAATCCTTGACTAGCAAGTGTAATAATGTCTTTAGTAGCTTTATTCGAAATCAATTTTGAATCCCTCAATTTTAAACCGAACCAAGCTACTGCTGCACTAAACTTTAAATCATCAGAAGCTAGTTGTATGGCTGTTGTTTTGTTTGCTATAACTTGTGCCATCTCAATACTATTGTCTCCATCAGGTTTTTTATACCTAAATTTGATAGTAGCTAATTCATCACTATAAGCACTCGTGTCATTCTTTACAGCTGTGTATTTTAATTCAGGCGCGCTAAAGTCACTTTCTACTCCGGTAGGAATGATTTCGTATAAAGCTGTTACCGTATGACCACTTCCCAGTTCTCCTGCATCAATGGCATCGTTTTTAAAATCTTCAGGGCGTAGTTTTCTGTTTTCATACCCTATTAATCGGTATGATTGCACGTGTTTTGGGTTGAATTCTATTTGGATTTTTACATCTTTGGCTATAGCAAACATCGACCCTTTAAATTCTTTACTTAAAAAACGATTTGCTACTTGCATGTTATCGATATAAGCATAGTTTCCGTTTCCTTTGTTAGCTAGTATTTCCATTTTACTGTCCTTGTAATTCCCCATTCCGTACCCTAAACAAGTTAAGAATACTCCTGTTTTTCTTTTCTCTTCAATCAAGGTTTGCATATCAGTATTAGCAGAGCTACCTACATTAAAATCACCGTCAGTGGCTAGAATGACTCTGTTGTTTCCGTCTTTTATAAAGTTTTCTTGAGCAATTTTATAGGCTAATTCTATTCCAGCACCACCAGCAGTGCTTCCGCCAGCGTTCAGGTTCTCTAATGCGTTTATAATAGTCGTCTTGTCATCACCAGAAGTAGGAGGGAGCACTAAACCAGCTGCTCCAGCATATACAACAATAGCTACTTTATCTTCTTTTCTTAGTTCGTTTACTAGAATTTTTAGGGATTGCTTTAACAATGGTAATTTATTGCTTTGCCCCATAGATCCAGACACATCTATTAAAAAAACCATGTTTGATGCAGGCAAATCATCAGTAGGTATGATTTTTCCCTGTAAACCAATTTTCAATAATTGATGTTTCGTATTCCAGGGACAATCACTGTATTCTGTAGTGATGGAAAATGGATTATTGTCCTTTGGCTGTGGGTAGTTGTATTTAAAAAAGTTCATCATTTCCTCAATACGCACAGCATCTTTAGGTACGGTTTGACCATTGTTTATAAAACGTCTAATATTAGTGTAGGAAGCATTGTCAACATCAATAGAAAATGTAGATAGTGGAGCTGCTTTAGGTGTTTCAAATTGATTTTCGATAAAGTTCTCGTAATCTTCTTGATCCACTGCTATTGGTTGCTGTTGTCTTATATTTAGTAGCGCTATTTTTTCCTCAAGTTCTTTTTTAGAAAGATTTTGCTGTACACCGTTATTAGTGATCATAATGATAACGCCACCGCTAGCTTTTGCTCCGTAAACAGCAGTTGCCGTGCTTCCTTTTTTTACTGTAACATTTTTAATGGTTTTAGAGTCTAATTGATCTATGACTTCTTTATTTACAGGGACACCATCTAAGATATATAACGGATCGTTGTTAGAAAGTGATGCGATGCCTCTAATGGTAGTGTTTGCGTAATTATTTGATGGGCTAATCTGGATTCCAGCTACTGTACCTTGAAGTCCTGTATTATTTGAACTTATATAATTTGCATTAGGACTGTTCATGCTATAAACAGCAGCAGCTGTCGCTTTTTGTTTTCTATTCCCGTATCCTACGACTACAATTTCAGCTAAGTTTGCTGATTGACTGTTTAATACTATATTGATAGTATTTGAGTTACCAACTTTAACCGTTTTCGTTTCCATGCCAATATAGCTAAAGACGAGTTGGTCGCCTTTTTTAGCTAGGATAGAATATTTTCCATCAAAATTTGTTTGCGTTTCTTGTGTTGTGTTTTTTACTAAGATGCGTACAGCTGCTAGAGGTGCTGTTCCATCGGTTACAATTCCTGTGATTGTTTTTTCTTGTCCAAAACTTAGGATAGAAAAAAGCATAGCAATGGCTAATGAAATAAGTTTTTGACTTTTCATGATCGTAATATTTAAAATGTTAGAAATGATTTTTTGGCGTTACTTACCTACTGGTTTTCGGTTTTTAGTGGTAATAATAACAACTCCTTTTTTTCCTTTGTCACCATATATAGTAATGGCTTCATCGTTTTGAAGGATATTAATGGTTTTAATTTCTTGTTTGTTTAGCGGCGCGTATGGACTTGTAGGATTAGCTCCAAATAATTCCTCTTCACTATATTCAACATCATTGATAATATACAATGGTTCTTTTAAAACAAATATAGATTCGACAGTGTCTTTTTCTAAATTAGAAGCTACCTCAGCTCCTGTGCTGCCTAGGGCTTTACTTTTTTTAGCTGTCAAGGCTTGTCCATTAATAACTACTAATGGTGATGCAGCAGCTCGTGACTGGACTAAATCTGATTGCAATGAACTTTGATTGTTTGCAGCTGCATGGCTAACAACTCTAGCGTCATATATGGCTCCGGAGCGAAACTGACTACCCTCTTTTTTAAGGCTTTCTTTCTTGTAAGGTTTACTGTCTTCTACTTGTGGAATCGCTTGTGGAGCTGCTTTAGGAGCACTAACTTCTTCCATGACAATGGCCTCATTTTTTTGAGGTATACTAAGCTGATTGGAAACAATGCGGGTGTTTTTAAGAACGCTATTGATTTTTACGGTGTCAATAGTAGCATTAGCGACTGCAGGCACATTAGGTTGCGGTTTTTTCTTTATGATACTGTCTATAATGACAATATTATTTTTGACAGATTGAAGTTCGTTTATTGGTTGAGTAACTTGGTATGCTACAGATATTAGTAATAATACAGATGCTGCAATGGCTATTTTTTTCCAAAGTTTACTTTTAGTCTTTAATGCTTTTTTATCTAGTTTCTCGTCAACTCTTGCCCATACTTTTTCCATTCCTGGAAAATCCATGGCTTCTGCTTTTTGGGAAGCAGTTTTTATTTTATCGAATATTTTATCTTGATTGTCCATGACTATTTCAGTTTTTGGTAATACAAATTATTTACTAAATCCTTCAACTTTGTTTTTGCGGCATTCAATTGTGATTTTGAAGTACCTTCAGAAATGTTGAGCATGAGGGCTATTTCCTTATGGCCATAACCTTCTATAACAAATAGGTTAAAAATGGTTTTGCAACCCTCTGGAATGTGGTTTAGTAAATTAAGTAAGTCCTCTTCTTCAAGATCGGTTACTTCATTAGTAAATGGTTGTGAAATTGATGCGATATCATCAAGATACATATTGAAATTAGTGTTCTTTTTTATACTCGCCAGACAGTGGTTTACTGTGATTTTTCTAGCCCAAGCTTCAAAAGCGCCTACTTCTTTAAGTTGGTCAAGTTTTGTGAAAATAGTATAAAATGCATCAGCAAGCACCTCTTCAATTTCTTCTTCTTTTTTTAAATACCGTTTGCAGGTACGGTAGAGTTTAGGCGCCATATCTTCATACACTTGACGCTGGGCATCTCGTTGCATTTTTTTGCAAGCTATTATTAGATTTTCGTTTATCACAATAAGGTCTTTAATAGTAAAGAGAGCAAAAAAGATAAAAAGGTTGGGAAGGGCCTGTGTTTTTTTTAAAATATTTTATTTTAAGTCAAGCGTTAGTTTGAAAATAGCACTATTACTTTCATCATTATCCTTGTCTTCACATAGTAGAAAAGTGATTTGGTTTCCCTGTTGTTTGTAAACAGTAAGACCTTCAAATTTATTGGTTGTAGAAATTGTTTTAGTAAAGTCAATTTTCATCGATTCGATATCGATACGGCCTATAATGCTCCCTAATATTTCACCATCTTCATAAGTTGATTTGGTGTTTTCAGCAGCAGCTAAAAAATAAAGTTTGTTGCCTACAAGTACTCCATCAGTAAAAGAGGTTCTAACGCCTTTAAGTTTAGGTAGTTTGTAATCATTAGATAATAAGGCAAATTCTTGATCTAGTTTTTTAGCTTTTAAGGTAAGAACGGTGTTTTTATTAGAATCATTTGTAGCTCGATTGAAGAAATACCAAAACTCACCGTCGTAACTAGCGCCTTCTAGATTAAAGTCGGTTTCCTTGATACTCGCAAAACTTTGCATGATGGCATAGATATCGACCATGTTGTTTGTTTGAATTTTTTCTTTTTGAGGAATGCTAAATTCAATCATGCGGTTGCGATTAGCAGTTGATCCTGACCCAAAAATATATAAGCTATCTTGAAAGTGAGTAATCGATTCAAAATCAGGTTTGTCTATTTTTAAAATATTCTCTGACGGATTGTGATACAAGGGATATTTTTCAAGATGTTCTATTTTTATATTGTACTCATATAAGTAACTACTGTTGTCACTTATAAGGTATAGTAAATCATTTTGATAAAATAATCCTGAGGCAGAGCCAATACCAATAATGTGAAATACTAGTTCGAGTGTGAATTTTTTCATGAGAAATTGTTGTTGCGAGCAGGCTGTTTAGCCCAGATTGAAATGAAAATAGATTGCAGTAAAATGGCCTTTTTTATAGCTAATGCAGAGCGACTAAAAGAAGCTCCTGCAGTGGCTAATAAAATAGCTATTATACAAAAATCTATTGCAATGTAAAGCTGGAAATTGCTACACAAAAATACTATATTTACTTTAATTAATAATTTATATACTATGAAATCAATAGATCCAAAGAATTTTAAGGTTGTTGCACCCATTCGTTTAGCTGATATTCCCACGCAACTAGATGTAGATGCTAGCGATGATGCTAAGGAGGATAAATTAGACGGTGTACGTGAAAAATTAAGTGAATTGCAAGATGTGATGTATGCACACAATCGTTACGGCGTTTTAATTTGTTTGCAGGGAATGGATACTTCGGGTAAGGATAGTTTAATACGCGAGGTGTTTAAGGAATTTAACCCGCGTGGTGTGGTGGTGAGTAGTTTTAAAACACCCAATTCTACTGAGCTCGAGCACGATTATTTATGGAGGCATTACCTGGCTTTACCAGAGAAGGGGAAATTTGCTATTTTTAATCGAACGCATTATGAGAATGTATTAGTAACTCGTGTACATCCTGAATATATCTTGAACGAAAACCTGCCGGGTATAGAGAGTGTGGCTGATATTACACCTCAGTTTTGGGAAAACAGAATGGAGCAAATGAATAATTTTGAGAAGCACATTACTCAAAATGGCACCATTGTAATGAAATTTTATTTCCATCTAAGTAAAAATGAGCAGCGCAAACGCCTGTTGCGAAGATTAGAAAAAGAGGAGCACAACTGGAAGTTCTCGACTGGAGATTTAAAAGAAAGAGGGTTCTGGGACGAATATATGAAGTACTACGAAGAGGCAATCAATAAAACAGCAACAGAGAATGCGCCGTGGTATATTATTCCAGCCGATGATAAGGATATGGCGCGATACATTGTTGCCGAAATTATCTGGCAAGAAATGAAACAGTATACTGATATTCAAGAGCCAGAACTAGATGAGAAGGTAAAAAAGAATATTGAAGAATATAAAGCGCAATTAGAGAAAGAAGAATAAGGTAAGGTTAAGAAAATATTTTGATTGACTGAATTTGCATTAAATTCTTTACATTTTAGTAATCTGTTGTTTGTTTCTTGTTAAAGGTGGGTTTGTTTCTTTGCCTCGAACAAATAAACAAACTAAATGAAAAAAATTATTCTTCCGTTGCTTTTTATAGCTGCGTTAAGTGCATGTAACAATGAAGATGCAACAGCAAAAACCGATGTTGTACTTGCAGAACAATCTACAACTCCTGTATTGTTGAAAAAACAAGCAGGTTTTGAAAATTTAGAATTATTCTCTTTGATTAGTTCAGATGACGTTTTACCAGCGAGCCCTAAATTTGTTTTTGGGGGATCAGCAGATGGATCTGGATTACTGAAAAATGCTGATGGCACTTTTACTTTTTTAGTAAACAACGAAGACAACTACTCTGTATCAAGAATTACGCTAGACAAAACATTTAAGCCTGTAAAAGGAGAATATTTATTAAACTCAGATGGTGCAACGTGGAGGCTTTGTGGTGCTACGATGGCAACTCCTGCTGAGCACGGTTTTGGTCCTTTGTATTTAACTTGTGGAGAGTCAGGACAAGAGTCACGTACACACGGTTTAGATCCTTATGCAGATGCTGGAACAAGTAGCGTTTCAAGAGAATTACCAGGTTTAGGACGTTTAAGTGCTGAAAATGCAGTGCCGTTAAAAGCTACTGCCTTTGCCGGTAAAACAGTAATTGTAATTGGGGATGATGACTCTGGAACTTATGGAGGGCAATTGTTCATGTATGTTGCTGATAAAGTAGGAGATCTTGCTAATGGATCGCTGTACATGATGAAAAGAAATGACGATAACCAGAGAGAAAAAGATATGGTTGCTAATCAAAACTACGACGTTTCTTTTGTAAAAATTGTAGATCATACTACGCTTACGGGAGCACAAATTAACGCCTCAGTAAATACGTTGAAAGCAATTAAATTTGGTCGTGTAGAGGATCTAGATTATCGCAAAGGTGGTAAAGATGCTGATCGCGAAATCTATTTTAATGTAACCGGTCAAAATACTACTGGGAATAATGCAGATGCTTCTAGAACAAAATACGGTAGAGTGTATAAGTTAAATTTAGACGCTACTAATCCTCTTAAAGGGACTTTACAAGTTTTATTAGACGGAGACGACCGCACAGGAATTGCAGGTAAATTCCAGAATCCTGACAATATATGTGTGACTAAAAACTACGTTTATGTACAAGAAGATGCTAACGGTTATGGTGATGAAACACACGATGGTTATATTTATCAATACAACATTGCTACAAAACAACTAAAAGTAGTAGTTGAGTTAGACCACCGTCGTACAGCTACTGATGCTGCAAAATACAATGTAGGTGGAACATCAGGTTTTGGAGAATGGGAATATGGTGCTTTAATCGATGTGTCAGAACAATTAGGAATCGATGACACCTTCTTATTGAGTGTGCAACCACATACCTGGACAGGTGACAAATACAAAGGAGTAGATGGTGGAAAAGGCCGTCCTAACGAAAACCAAGCAAGTCAAATTGTTTTAATCAAAGGACTAGCGAGATAAACATTTTTATACTATAAACTAAAGCCTGCGGTTTCTTAATTGAAACTGGGGCTTTTGGTTTATATAAAATTTTCTAGTAGCACTATTTATTATGAAAAAAATTATCCCATTCCTGTTGTTTCTTGTTTTAATTGGCTGTCAGAAAAAAGAAAAGGCGGTACAAGTAAATGACTTGTTTAAAGCTGATGTTGCGTTAGTCTTTAAGGAAGTTTCGCTATTGCAAAAGGGAATCGAGTCCAATCAAGACGCACAAAAATTACAACAACAATTTTTAAAGACGCACGAGCAGTACAAAAAGATTGAAATGTTAAGTGAGTATTATTTTCCATCAGTTACAAAAGCAGTAAACGGACCTGCAATTCCAGAGTACGAAGAAAACGATGGAAAAGTAATTGCTCCCGAAGGCTTTCAAGTCATAGAAGAATTGTTGTTTCCGGAGTATGATGTACAATCAAAGGAAGTACTTCTAAAACAAATAGGAATTGTGACGGCAAATTTGAAACGTATTGCTTCGTTAGCGAAGACCAATACGCTGACAGATTCCCATGTTTTTGACGCCATGCGATTAGAAGTTTTTAGAATAATTACACTAGGGATCACTGGATTTGATTCACCTTTGGCTAAAAATTCTATTCCAGAGGTCATTCCAGCGCTACAGACGCTAAAACGTTACTTAGCTGTTTATGATAGTGAAAGTGAAGAGGCTAAAAATTTAATACAATTAATCAACGAAGGAATAAAACAAACGTCAGCTAAAATACCCTTTGATAAATTCGATCGTGCCGCTTTTATCTTGAACGTAGGAAACCCTTTAAGTCGCGGTTTGTATGAGTCGCAATTAAGATTGGGTATTCCTGTTTTTGATGAGGTACGTGGTTTAAAGACTAATGCTGCTACCTTATTCGATAAAAATGCATTTGATGCGGAAGCATTTTCGGGCTTTCCAGATTATAAAACAACTGCTGACAAAATCGCTTTAGGGAAAATGTTATTCAACGATCCTGTATTATCTGGAGACAACAGCAGGTCGTGTGGTTCATGCCATCATGAGGATAAAGCCTTCACTGACGGACTCGAAAAAGCAACATCCTTTAACGGAAAAACTTATGTAAAAAGAAATACACCTACATTAAGCAATATTGCTTTTCAAAGAGCCTTTTTTAGTGATTCTAGAGTGAATTATCTCGAAGACCAAGCGGTTGCGGTCATTACAAACAAAGAAGAAATGCATGGTGACATGGATGCCGCCGCAATCGAAATCAAGAAAAATAAAGAGTATGTAGCTCAATTCAAAAAGGCGTTTCCTGAGAAAGAGATCAGTGCTTTTGAGATTAAAAATGCATTGGCTTCTTACATACGATCACTAAGTAATTACGACGCTAAGTTTGATCGCTACATGCGTGCCGAAACCACTTTTACAGCAGATGAGAAAGCAGGTTTTAATCTATTTGCAGGTAAAGCTAAATGTGCCAGCTGTCATTTTATTCCTTTGACAAACGGTACGGCACCTCCACATTATGACCGTTCTGAAAGTGAAGTATTAGGGGTTCCGGATAAGAGTGGTAAACTAGATGGCGATTTAGGGAAATATTTAATTTCGAATGCGCCACTTCATAAAAACTCTTTTAAAACACCCACCATTAGAAACATCACTTTGACTGCGCCTTACATGCATAATGGTGTGTACAAAACACTGGAAGAAGTTGTTGATTTTTATGAAGAAGGAGGAGGAGCAGGTTTGGGGTTTAATCTCGATAATCAAACATTACCCACAGACAAACTAAATTTAAGTGATTTAGAGAAAAAGCAGTTGGTTGCTTTCATGAAAACACTCACTGATATAAAATAAGTATTTTTGCTCAAATAAAAAAGGCTCTGAAATTTTCAGAGCCTTTATAGTTTTTAAGATTATGCTTTTGGTTCACGTTTCCAAAAACGGTGTTGTGCTAATGCAGAAATATACTCTTGTGCATTGCTATTATCCTCTTTACTGATGATAATTCCGTTGTCTTTATTTTTCTTATCATCCAATGGAATCATAGTGTCCTTGATAAAGTCTTTGATGTTTTCTCCAAAACCAATTACCTTACAATGTTTGTATGCTTCATTGATAAATTCGATTACATCGGGCGTATTGTCTTTAAAATCAAATTTGGCATTAGCTGGAATGTAAACACTGTCAAATAATACCGAAGCGGCAATTAACAGACTTTGATCCACAGGGATTTCGGTTCCCTTGTCTGTTTTAATGGTTCCTAGATGAGGTGCTATAATTTTTACCATAGCGCCTTTGTCTTCAAGTGCTTTTTTCATGCCATTTAATGATGCCTCATTTACACCATCTGTACAAATAAATGCAACTTGTCTTGTTTCAATCGTATCGTTGTTTTCTTTACTTTTCAACATGCTTAAAGCATCAGACGTTGCTACGCTTGGTTTTTTAATAATACTTTCTTGATCCGGATTTGGATCTGCACCTACGCCTTGGTTCAAGGGTTTTTGAAGTGTTTTTGGTACTTCCATTCCCAAACCTTCTGCTACTTTTTTAGCTAAAGTCTCATCAACAATAGATAAGAACCCTAACATTCGCACACGTATTTCTTCCGTTTCTACTTTTCCTAACTCAAAACGGAATGCTTTGATGATGTGATTTTGTTCTACAGCAGTCATACTGTTAAAGAAAAGAGTTGCTTGACTAAAGTGATCAGAGAAACTTTTACTTCTTTCTCTCACTTTGTGCGCATCTATTCGCTCGTTAAAACTTTCAAAACCACCTTGATCAGCTTTTGCTTGAAATGGGCAACCGCCTCCTAGAGAGTTGGGATGATAGCTCACACGACCAGGATTAATTTGCTGGCGCATGTGCCCATCACGCTGGTTGTTGTGGATTTCGTTAGTCGATCTATTAATTGGTATTTCGTGAAAATTAGGACTTCCTAATCTTGACAGCTGTGTATCGGTGTAAGAGAACAAACGGCCTTGTAACAATGGGTCGTTTGTAAAATCGATTCCAAGAACAATGTGTCCTGGATGAAAAGCCACTTGTTCTGTTTCGGCAAAAAAGTTGTCTGGGTTTCTATTGAGAACCATACGACCAATTTTCATCACTGGAACTAATTCTTCAGGAACTAATTTTGTAGGATCTAATAAATCAAAATCAAATTTATGCTCGTCAGTCTCTGGGATTAATTGTACACCTAATTCCCATTCAGGAAAGTTTCCATTGTCAATAGCTTCCCATAAATCTTGACGGTGAAAATCAGAGTTTTTACCAGAGATTTTTTGTGCTTCGTCCCATAAGACTCCGTGGATTCCTAATTTAGGTTTCCAATGAAATTTTACAAAGTGTGATTCATTCTTCGCATTTATAAAACGAAAAGTGTGCACTCCAAAACCTTCCATCATACGCAAACTTCTAGGAATAGCACGGTCAGACATGGTCCACATAACTTGATGCATTGACTCTGGCATCAAGGAGATAAAATCCCAAAAAGTATCGTGTGCTGAAGCAGCTTGCGGAATTTCGTTGTGCGGTTCTGGTTTTACTGCGTGGATAAGATCGGGGAATTTAATCGCATCTTGGATAAAGAAAACAGGCATGTTGTTTCCTACTAGATCGTAATTACCTTCTTTAGTATAAAACTTCACTGAGAAACCACGAACATCTCGCGCCAAATCAGTCGAACCTCTCGATCCTGCTACCGTAGAGAAACGAGTAAAAACCGGCGTTTTAATCTTTGGATCTTGTAAGAAACCTGCTTTTGTGTATTTCTCCATAGATTCGTACACTTCAAAGTAACCATGTGCAGCTGAACCTCTAGCATGAACAATTCGTTCTGGAATGCGTTCATGATCAAAGTGCGTAATCTTTTCTCTTAAAATAAAATCTTCTAATAATGACGGTCCTCTGCTTCCTGCTTTAAGGGAATTTGTGTCGTCATTGATCAGTAAACCTTGGTCAGTGTTCATCAATTGATCAGTAGACTCGGTGGTGTTTCTTTTTAAATCTTCTAATTTGGCATTAGTCGATTCTTGTGGTTTGTTTGCTTTGTCTTTCATGATAGTTTGTTTTATTGTTTTGTTCTAGTGGGTATTATTGTGTAATGTTCAGTTTCTATCGTCAACAAGATGCTGCATCATTTGTGCATTCACAATTCCTGCTTCACTGGCTGTGTTATTAAAATAGATAAAGGCCTTTTTCTTGTTTTCGTGGAGCTCTAGTTGGTATTTTATAAAATCAATATCCTTTTGAGTATATTTCGAATAAAATAATTGCTTGTTTCCGTGAAGACGAATGTATTGAATGGGCGATTGTGTTACAATATGCTGGGGTAGCGTAGGGTGGCTCACGCTGCAAAACGAAATATTTCTGCTTGTTAATTTGTGAATCACCTCGTCGTTCCACCAACTTTCATGACGAAATTCAACTACGTTATCAAAGCTACTGTCGAGATTTCGAAGTACACTGTATAGATTTTCAGTAGTAAAAGTATAACTAGGAGGGAATTGAAATAAGATACACCCTAGTTTCTCTTTTAATCCTTCTTTGCAAATTGTATAAAATTCACTAATGCGTTCCTCACAATCTTTAAGTTTTTTAAGGTGAGTAATCTCTTTGGGTGCTTTTACTGAGTATATAAAATGACTCGGACTCCTATTGTACCAGTTTCCCATGACCTTGATGGTTGGAAATTTATAAAATGTAGCGTTGATTTCGAAGGTGTCAAAGTGTTTACTATAGTATTTGAACCATTCTTTTGATGGCAGTTCTTCGGGATAAAAAGCAGGAGCCCATTTTTTATTGTAGAAACTCGAACAGCCTATTTTAAATATTTTTTCCATTACTATAGATTGGTGTGCTATGTTTTATATCGAGGCAAGAATTATTTACTGTTGAACTAGTAGCTACAACCTTGTGTTAGATTGCAATACAGAAGGTTGTTTATTAGAATGAATACTAATCTGAAAACCTTCAAATTCGATAAAGTTTTCTGCTTGCTCTGCGTAAAATTAGCAAGATAACGACGAAATAGTTTACAGAATTATTGTAATATTTTTCGGTTTAATAATCTGTTTGTTAACGAAGTACGGTTGTAGTAGTGGTGTGTAAATTAGCGTGCTGTTTTGGTTTTTAAACAATAAAAAAGCAGTATTAAGATTGCTCTTAATACTGCCATTTAAATAGTAGGTAAAATCAATTACCTAGAATATGTTTTATAGTTTGAATCCGTAAGCTAAACGTACACCTACTTGTCCAACACCTCTACCGTCTGATAAACCATTGTTCATTTTTCTAAAATCGTTGTAGTGCTCGTAATGAACTGATACGTCAACATATTTAGTAGCATATCCAATACTTGGAGATAATAATAATGAAGTTTGGTGGTATCCATTAGACACAGCAAATGCAGCTCCAGCTTCACCCATTACATAGAATGAATCACCTAGTACGAAAGCTTTAAAACCAGCTTTTGCAGGAATAAATCCTAAATCTTTTCCTTCAGTTTCACCTGGGAATGCATCACCTTTACTTACAAATAAGTTAGTATATCCTGTAGTTAATGTTAGAGAGTATTTTTTTGACAAGTCATATTGTAATCTAACATCACCACCTACTGCTAATTTATAAGGATCGTTAACAGCGTAACCTACGTTAGCTCCAACTCCCAAACGAAATCCTTGATCATAATTTGATGAAGTATCTTGTGCAGAAGATACATTAGAGAAAAATGCTGAAACAGCTAATACTAAAAGTGCTTTGATTTTTGTTGTAGTTCTCATGTAAATTAATTTTTTGTTTGTTTTAATTGTGTGTCCCAATTGAACGTTTATATTGCCGTGGTGACAGGGACAAATTTAGAACGATAGCGCATTTTAATTGTTATAGTATTATGCACATTTGTTATAGAATATTACTTATACTAGCCGTCAATAATAGCTTAGTCATTATTATATAGGGTAATCAAAACCTTCTAATTATATTTGTACCCAAAAAAACATCAAAGTGAACTTAGATACTTATACAAAAGAGTTTTCATATAATTTAAAGCTAGCCTATCCTATAATATTAGGAATGTTAGGACATACCATCGTGGGTATTGTCGACAATATTATGGTAGGTAAATTAGGGCCTACTGAATTAGCGGCAGTCTCTCTAGGAAATAGCTTCGTTTTTATTGCAATGTCATTAGGGATAGGTTTTTCAACCGCTATTACACCACTAGCAGCTCAGGCTGATGGTCGAAAAAGTATAGCCGATGGTCGCAGTGCCTTTCATCATGGTTTGTATTTGTGTACTATATTAGGAGTCGTTTTATTTGCAGTAATCTTTTTGTCTAAACCTGTGATTAGTTTTATGGGCCAACCTGAGAATGTTGTTGACTTAGCAAAGCCGTACCTAGATATTGTAGCGTTCTCGCTTATTCCTTTAATAATCTTTCAGGGTTATAAGCAGTTTGCTGACGGTATGAGTGAAACTAAAATCTCTATGTGGGCTACCATATTAGGGAATGTTGTTAATGTGTTTTTAAATTACCTATTTATTTATGGTATCTGGATTTTTCCCGAATTAGGAATTGTAGGCGCTGCAATAGGTACCATTGTTTCTCGTTTTGTAATGCTTGGATACATGCATTTCCAAATGAAAAATATGACCAAATTTCATCCTTTCTTTGAAGGGTTTTCGATAAAAAAGATAAAGAAAGAGGTTAATCTTAAAATTATAAGTTTAGGAGCGCCATCTGCAATGCAAATGTTTTTTGAAGTAGGATTGTTTACAGCCGCAGTATGGTTGTCTGGAAGGTTGGGAATCACCAATCAGGCAGCGAACCAAATTGCGTTGAGCTTGGCTTCGTTCACTTTCATGTTTGCTATGGGATTGAGTGTTGCAGCGACCATTAGAGTAGGGAACCAAAAAGGATTAGGAGATTATAAGCAGTTACGCGTAGTAGCTATTTCGGTTTTTCTTGTCGCTATTTTGCTCGAGACACTGTTTGCGCTTATCTTTATACTGTTCCATAAACAATTACCAGCTTTATTTATAGATATGAATAATGTCAAAGATTTAGCAGCTAATACTGAGGTGGTAGCGATTGCAGCGCAGTTACTAGTAGTTGCGGCAGTTTTCCAAATTTCAGATGGAATTCAAGTGGTATTCCTGGGTGCATTGCGTGGTTTACAAGATGTGAAAATCCCTATGTACATTACCTTCATTGCGTACTGGGTAGTTGGATTTCCTACTTCGATTTATCTAGGCATTTATACCACTCTAGGAGCAACAGGTATCTGGATTGGTTTGCTAGCGGGCTTGACAACTGCAGCAGTGTTTTTATATATTCGATTTAATAAATTAACAAAGAGATTAATTATCGAAAATCCAGCACCGCAAACGCTAGCAGATGAGTACGTACTTTAAATTCGTACAAAAGCTGACACTAAAATTATAAAGGCAATTATTCGAATGTAGAAATAGATTTTTTAAAACTTTATTCGGTTCTTTGTTTTTATTTGACTTTCGAATAAAAAATAAAAATAGAAGACATCAACTTATAACTAATACAAAATGGAATTACCTAAATTTTTACTTGGAGATAATACTGATTTTCCAGATGATATCTTCATCATTCACCTTGATTATCCTAGATTTATCATCAACTTAAAAGATGATGAGGTAGAATTTATTGAAGAAGCTGAGGATCTTGATGAGGCAGAATTAAATACTGAAATGGAAGGTTTGATCGAAGCGGCAAATGCTTTCTACGACAGAGAAATGGAACTTTACGAGAAAGAGTAACTTATTTAAAGTACTTTTCTAACAATATTTGAGCGGCTGCAAAAGGTGATATTTTATCTTTTTGCACCGCTTTTTTAGTTGATGCTAGCAAAGCTTCAATTTCAGGATTGTTGTAAAAATTTAATTTTAAACGCTCATTAATAGTTTCAAGTAACCAGTATTCATTTTGCTCCGCTCGCTTGGTATTAAAGTAATCATTGCCAGTGGTGAGTTGGATAAATTCAGAAATCGTTTCCCATACTTCGGGAATTCCATCAGCGGTTACGGCGCTACAAGTAGCAGTAGTAGGTGTCCAACCTGATTTTTTGGCAGGAAATAAATGCAAGGCTCTATCGAATTCAGTTTTCGCTAATTTGGCTTTCCTAACATTATCACCATCAGCTTTATTGATGACTATGGCATCTGCCATTTCCATTATTCCCCGTTTTATACCTTGTAATTCATCTCCAGCACCAGCAATTTTTAATAATAGAAAGAAGTCTACCATGCTGTGCACTGCAGTTTCACTTTGTCCCACGCCTACAGTTTCGATAATTATAGTATCAAAGCCGCAAGCTTCACACAATGTAATTGTCTCCCGAGTTTTTCTAGCCACGCCACCCAAAGTATCTCCTGAAGCAGATGGACGAATATACGCATTGGGATCTTTTACTAATTCTTCCATGCGGGTTTTGTCTCCTAGGATGCTTCCGTGTGAAATAGTACTACTTGGATCTACAGCAAGTACGGCTACTTTTTTTCCTAAACTCGTTAAGTGTTTTCCAAACGCTTCAATAAAAGTACTTTTCCCTACACCGGGAACGCCTGTAATTCCTATTCTTATAGATTTATTAGCATGCAATAAGCAGGCATTAATTATATCGTTTGCTTTGGCTAAATGTGCAGGATTTGTGCTTTCTACTAAGGTGATTGCTCTACTTAAGTCACTAATGTTTCCTGCTAATATTCCGTTGACCAGATCGGTAGCTGATGGTTGTACCTTTCTAAATTTTTGAATAGTATGCACCACAGCAGCACTGATGATTTCAGGAGCCGTAATTCCAGCTTTTTCACTTAGGGCAGAGGTAGATTTGTTTTTATCGTTCAAAGTAGTCGTATTGAGAAGTAAAAGTAATGAAAACCAAAACAGTTTCAAAAACCAACTTTAAAAACTATCAAAGCTTTCTGAGCCAACGGATATTTAGTAGTACATATTGTCAATTATCTTATCTTTTAAAACAGTATTTTTGTTGTAATAAGATATCATGAATAATATTCTTCTCATATTTTTATATTTGGCAATTGGTTTAGTATTACAAAGGCTCAAGGCAGTACCTGTAACCAAGTTGTACAAAAAACTAAACAAAATAGTAATCTATATTTGTTTGCCTGCGCTTGCGTTATTTTATATCCCAAAAATACATTGGGATAATAAATTGCTGTACCCTATAAGTGTGGCTTGGATTGCATTTGTGGGTTCTTACCTGCTATTTCAAATCTTGGGTAAACGGTACGGTTGGTCAAAAAAATTGATAGGCTGTTTAATTATTACGGCAGGACTGGGTAACACTTCATTTTTAGGATATCCTATAATTCAGGCACTATACGGTGAGGAAGGAATGAAAACGGCCATATTAGTGGATCAACCAGGCTCTTTTGTAGTATTGTCTACCTTAGGGATTTTGGTAGCTACTTTGTATTCTAAAGGGAACCAAAATGCTGGGGAAATAGCTAAGAAAATTTTACTCTTTCCACCATTTTTATCTTTCGGAGTTGCCTGTGTTATGAATGTGTCAGGATTCGATTTTGAACAATTAGTGCAAAGTAGTTTAAAACTTTTAGGAAGTGGCGTTACCCCATTAGCTTTAATATCGGTAGGGTTGCAATTGCGCTTTGAAACGAGAAGCCAACATTGGAAGTTTCTTGGACTTGGCTTACTTTACAAATTGATTTTAACTCCGGCAATAATCTATATTTTGTATGTTGTAGTATTAGATCAAAAATCTCAAATTATCGAAGTTGCAATTCTTGAAGCTGGAATGGCACCTATGATTACCGCTTGCATATTGGCTTCTGATCACGGTTTAAAACCGCGATTGAGCAGTATGATGATTGGTTTTGGAATTCCTGCATCTTTTATAAGTTTGATTTTTTGGTACTTTATCGTGCATTGATGCAGCACTATTTTTAGTTTTATTTATGAGTTGTCGCACCCTTACTACGGAATATTATTAGTAATTTTAATAGGAATTAAAAATTACAATTATGGCAACATTAAGACTAGGAGATTCAGCTCCCAATTTTGAAGCAGAAACTACTTTAGGACATATAAAATTTTACGATTGGCTAGGCGATTCTTGGGGTGTTTTATTTTCTCACCCATCAGATTTTACTCCAGTTTGTACAACAGAATTAGGAACGGTAGCAAATTATTTTCCTGAATTCCAAAAGCGAAATACTAAGGTTATTGCACTGAGTGTAGACGGACTAGAATCTCACCACAGATGGATAAAAGATATCGAAGAAACGCAAAACGTAACGCTTCAATATCCTATAATCGCTGATGAATCTAAAGAAGTAGCTAATTTATACGACATGATTCATCCTAATGCTGACGATACCTTTACGGTTCGTTCTGTATTTATCATCTCACCAGATAAAAAAATTAAACTGATCTTAACTTATCCAGCCTCTACAGGTAGAAATTTCGATGAGTTATTGCGTGTAATTGATAGTTTACAATTGACAGCAGATTATAGTGTGGCTACTCCAGCAAACTGGAAAGACGGCCAAGATGTGGTGATTTCGCCATCAATTAAAGATGCTGATATACCCGCTAAATTCCCTAAAGGATTTACAGGTATAAAACCTTATTTAAGAATGACGCCTCAGCCTAACAAATAGTTTTTTGGTTATATAAAATGAGAAAGGCGCAGTATAAAATTTTATACTGCGCCTTTTTATATGTAGAGCTACTACTCGTTTTTGGGTAGAAATAAGAGTGTAGCGTAAGCGGGTAAGTTGGTGATACCAGTATGTGTTTCTGCATCACATGCTGTTTCTTTTATTGTAATGGGATCTACATCCATGTCAGTAAAGTCTTCATCATATCCTGACCAGTCGCTATTAAAAGCAAGGTTGTACTGCTTTGCATATGGGAGTCCAAAAGAATAATCTGTAAAGGAAGTATTTGAAAGATTGATTAATACAATCGTGGCGTTAGAAAAATCTTCTGCTGTGGATCGTGCATAAGCAAGCACTTTATTAGCTTCATTAAAGTGAATAATCTTAGTATATTGTCCTCTTAATCCTTCACTTTCATAGGAGTCAGCTGTGCGTATCTTAATTAAATCACTCACCATTCTGGTGATTCCAGTATGTTTTTTCAATTGGTTCCAGTCTAAGGGCTCGTCATCTTTAAAGTATTCATCTTCAATGAATTCTTGACCTTGAAAAAGCATAGGGATTCCTGGAGAAGTCAGTGTAATTGCAATTCCGAGTAGTGCTCTTTTTTTTCCAAAGAAACTATCGGCTTGTCCTGGTTCAATTTCTTCGGGAACACGCGCTTTTCCGTTAGCTACTTCATCATGAGACTCGGTATAGATCACACGTTGAAATACGTCGTTATTGTATTGAAATAAAATAGCATCTGTTAAAGCTTGCAAGTCGCGGTATTCATCGCCTTGTTCGATCAAAGCCTTTCTAACAGGGTGAACAAAATTCATATCCCATTGTGATCCATATCCTATTCCGCCATTTTCAGTACTTTCAGTCACTAGCGTATGCCCTTTTAAGTCTTCGGCTATGGTTAGTTTTCCGGGATATTTTGCTTGAATCTCGGCATTAATCTCGCGCATTAATAGATTGCCTTCTGGAATTTCAGTGTCATCTCCTAGGCCGCCACCTTCATAGCGTATGTAAGATGTTGCATCCATACGCAAACCGTCACAGTGATATTCTTCGATCCACATAAAAGCATTGTCTCTTATGTACTGTCGCACTTCGGGTCTACCATAATCAGGTCTCGTATCACCCCAAGGTGTGCTTGAACGGTGGTCGTTATAAAAGTAGACACCACCTTTATCATTATCTGACCATCCGTCAAATTGCCATAAATCCATATCTGATGGTCCAAAGTGGTTGTACACCACATCTAGAATAACAGCAATATCTGCTTTATGAAATTCGTTTACCATTTTGGCAAATTCGGCTGCTCCTCCATAATCTCTTTCAATTGCAAAAGGGTAAGACGGGTTGTAACCCCATGAAATACCTCCAGCAAATTCGGCGATAGGTAAGAGTTCGACGCAGTTCACGCCAATTGATTGTAAGTAAGGTATTTTATCAATGATGGACTGGAATGTGCCCACTTCATCATCATTTTTACGATTAAAAGTTCCTACATGTAGTTCATATATTACGAGTGAGTTCCACGATTTCATTTTAAAATCCTGATCTTCCCATTCAAAATCTAATTTTGTAACTATAGAATTCCCATTACTATTGGTCATTTCTTTAGCATACGGATCATTACGATCTAAGATAAGGTCGCCGTTATGAATGCGATATTTATATTCGTCGCCTGCTTTTGCCTCAGCAATTGCTGCAGACCAATATCCATTTTCCTCTTGTTCGAGTTCGTGCGCTGATTTGTTCCAGTCATTAAATGTTCCTGCTACAAAAACGCGGTCGGCATTAGGAGCCCAAACTCTATAGGTGGTAGCATCTTGAGCTACTATAGCACCCATTCCAGCTACTTTATCAGTTAGTTTTTCCATAAATAAAATTATTATATAGAAAAAGATCATTGATTAATACTTGTTTGCTGCTTCTTTCTGCCTTTTCTTCTGCTTCTTGATTGCTTACTGATCCTGGGTTCTTAGCGTAAGATTTTCCTACTTTTGCATATTGTGATTTCATGATGTTTGTTGTTTTTGTTACTGTTACAAATATCTAATATTTTACTTTTTAGTTAGTTATAGAATTCTTTAAAGGATTTATATAATTATAATAAATCACTGAAAATTTTTGATGGTTTAAATTGAATAATGCTGGTTCTTTTATTTTGGAGCAGTACATAGTTGCTTTCTAAGAAATAGTCGTCCTGCTGTGCACTACAATCCTCACTCTGGCTTTCTACGACGCCAGTGTTCGGGATTTCCACTTCCATCAGGGCTATTTAGCACGTTTTTATTTTACAATGATGATTTAATCAGCCTCTTTAAGAAATATTGTTACACTATAACGGTTTAATACCCCGTAATAAATGTTGATATTTGTACTTCTAAGTGAGCAAGTAGTATAGTAAAGTTTACTAGTAGAGTTCATCTCATTCGTTCCTATTTTTATCCTATATAATAATTATGAAAAGAAATAACATTGCCTTTATAGGCGCAGGCTTTCAAGCTACAACTAATATTTTTCCAGCAGCAATAGAAGCGGGTATTACAGTAACAGCATTAGCGACAAGAAATATTGAGAAGTCGCAAGATGCTTTAACGCGTCTTGGAAGTAACGGTGCTGCTTACGGAGATTATAATGTGATGTTGCAAGAACAGACTATTGAGGGTGTTATAATTGTGGCACAACCAAAAGATCAATATGAAATTGCTTTATCTTGCTTGAAAAGAGGTAAACATATATTTGTCGAAAAACCTTTGGGCTGGAATGAGAAGGAAGCAGTTTTAATACAGCAAGCAGCAATAGCAAATAATGTTAAGGTAGCGGTAGGTTTTATGAAGCGCTTTGCGCCTAGTTACCTTAAAGTAAAAGAATTAATTCATACTAAAGAACTAGGGGAAGTACGAAGTTTCTATTTAAACTTTTGTGTAGATGGTACGCCTTTTTGTCCAGATGAAGAAGCTTTTCTTAAGTTGGCTGCCATTCATGTCCTAGATTTAGCAATCTATTTATTTGGCCCTATCGATCATGTAGAGGTAATGAATAACTCTAATGGAGCTTCGGTTAATCTTGCAATTGCTGTTAGAGCTAAAAGTGGGGTAGTAGGAAGTTTTAATTTATCTAGCATGTCTGCTTGGTCTAGAGAAAGTGAAAACTTAACGGTCACTTTTGATGATGGATTTGTACAAGTTGAGGAAATAAATAAAGTAATAGTACATCGATCAAAGAAAGATAGTGGTGCTTCTTTTGCCTCATTAACAGAGTCAGATGAAATACATACACCCTCCATGACACCTATGTCAGGAAGTGTCAGGGATTTATATTTGAGAGGTTTTGTAGGTGAGTTAGCTCATTTTAAAAAGAGCTTATCTGATTTGCTTTCTATAGAAAATGATGGTTCTCAAAATATCTTGACGATGGCACTCTGTGATTTAATCATGAGCAAAATATAATATCGTTTCAATATAATTTCGATTCCACATAAAATAGCTAATTGGCACTATCTTTCTTTCTGCCAAGGATAGCAATGGAAAGCGCGCAAAGCCTGCTTTATTAAAAAACAAATCCCCAAACAGCGACCATCGGAAGCTCGTTATGGGGATTATGTTTTTATAAAGCAGGCTGCGTACTTGCAATGTATAGCCTGATTAGGCAGCCAAATAAAGCATATGCTAGATTAGTCCTTGAATTTTTGCGTGTTGCAATAGCATGATTGTTTTGGCATCTTTGATTTCGCCAGAAGCAATCATAGCATAAGCCTCATCAAAAGTCATTTCGAGTACTTCAATATTTTCTTGTTCCTCTTCTAGTCCGCCGCCTTCACTTACTTGCATACTTTGATCGTATTCTCCAGTAAAAAGGTATAAGATTTCAGTTACTGCGCCAGGAGACATGTAGGTTTCCATTACTTTGTTTACTGTTGTTAAGCGATAACCTGTTTCCTCTTCAGTCTCTCTAATGATGCATTGCTCAGGATTATCTTGGTCTAACAAACCGGCGCAAACTTCGATAAGCATTCCAGTTTTATTTCCGTTTAGATAGGTAGGTAATCTAAATTGACGGGTTAGAATTACGGTTTTATTTTCTTTATTGTAAAGTAAGATAGCAGCTCCGTTTCCGCGGTCATAAACTTCTCTTTTTTGAGTAATCCAACTGTTGTCGTTTTTTTTAAAGTCAAAAGTGACTTTGTTCAATAAGTACCAGTTATCAGATAGAACTTGGTTCTCTTTAATTTTTATTTCAGGAATGTGCATGATTATTAATTAGTGGGTATAATAAAAAACGCCCTGATTTCTCAGAGCGTTAGTGAATATTATTTAAGGATAGTTTGTTTTCTATCTGGTCCTACAGAAACAATTTTAATAGGCACTTCTAACTCTTTTTCAATGAACTCGATGTAAGCTGTTAATTCAGCTGGTAACTCCTCGTAAGTAGTCATTCCAGTTAAGTCAGCTTTCCATCCTTTGAACTCTTGGTAAACAGGAGTAACATTTTCTGGTTCGATGTTATAAGGGAAGTGAGCAATGTTTTTTCCTTTATAAGTATATTCAGTACATACTTTTAAAGTTTCAAATCCTGAAAGAACATCACCTTTCATCATCATTAATTGTGTTACACCATTTACTTGAACAGCATATTTAAGAGCGACAAGGTCTAACCAACCACAACGTCTTTGTCTTCCTGTAACAGATCCAAATTCGTTTCCTACTCTTGCCATTGTAGTTCCATCTTCGTCAAAAAGTTCTGTTGGGAATGGTCCGCTACCTACACGTGTTACGTAAGCTTTGAAAATTCCATATACTTCTTTGATCTTGTTAGGAGCAATTCCTAAACCAGTACAAGCACCGGCAGCAGTAGTATTAGAAGATGTTACAAATGGATAAGTTCCAAAATCTACATCTAATAAAGATCCTTGAGCTCCTTCACAAAGAATAGTTTTACCATTCTTTTGAGCTTGGTGCATGTATTCTTCACTGTCAATAAAATCTAATTTTTTAAGTTCTTCGATCGATTCAAAAAATTCTCTTTCAAGTTCAGCTAAGTTATATTGAATGTTTACATCGTGAAATGCAATCATCGCTTCATGCTTATCAGCAAGTGCTCTATATCTTTCTTTGAAATCTTCTAATTCAATATCTCCCACACGTATTCCGTTTCTTCCGGTTTTGTCCATGTATGTTGGACCAATACCTTTAAGAGTAGAACCAATCTTAGCTTTCCCTTTTGACGCCTCAGATGCAGCATCTAATAAACGGTGTGTAGGTAAGATTAAGTGTGCTTTTCTTGAAATTATTAATTTACTTTTAATGTCTAAATTGAATTTTTCAAGACCTTCGATCTCTTTTTGAAAAACTACAGGATCGATTACGACTCCGTTACCAATTACATTTACAGCAGTTTTATGAAAAATACCTGAAGGAATTGTTCTAAGAACGTGTTTGATTCCGTCAAATTCTAACGTATGTCCTGCATTTGGTCCTCCTTGAAAACGAGCGATAATGTCATAGTTTGATGTAAGTACATCAACTATTTTTCCTTTTCCCTCATCTCCCCATTGTAATCCTAGTAATAAATCTACAGCCATTCTAAATTATTATTTATTGTTGTTGCGACAGTTTTTAAGCTGTCAAAATAGTTACTTATTATTTGTGTTATTGCCTTTTAATAAAAGGACAATTATTTATTCTTCTGCTGGTAATTCTGGCTTTTCGCCTTTTTTTACGCCATAAAAATACAAGGAGTGATTTGTGATTTCAATATCAAAAATTTCTTCGATTGTTTTCTTTATTGTTTGAATACGAGGGTCACAAAATTCAATTACTTCACCAGTATCTGTCATGATAATGTGATCGTGCTGCTTGTCAAAATATGATTTCTCATAGTGCGCTTGGTTTTGACCAAACTGGTGTTTTCTAACTAGACCGCAGTCCAAAAGTAATTCTATCGTATTGTAAAGCGTGGCTCTACTTACACGATAGTTCTTGTTTTTCATCTTGATATAAAGGTTTTCTATATCAAAATGTTCTTCGCTTTCGTAAATTTCCTGAAGGATAGAATAGCGCTCAGGAGTCTTTCTATGGCCTTTATTCTCAAGATACATTGTAAAAACATTTTTTACAATTTCTTGGTTTTTGTTGTTATCTGTGGAAATGAGTGTCATATCTGGCAAAGATAAATTTTTATTTTAATAGTTTTCAAGTTTAAATAGGTATAACAAGATAAATTTGTGAGTTTTTAAACAAATATAATTTGGAGCTCACTGCAGCATGCCATTCCTACTACTATTAGATAGCAATAAGCACACCAATTGTTAGTTATGATTATTTCTTGTAAACTCGCGACACTTTGTCTACTCCGTCAATTTTCTTGATGTTTTCTATCAATTTTTTAAGAATTGTAATGTTTTGAACTACAACAATCACTTGTCCTTTGAATAATCCAGCGTCTCCACTCAAGGAGATACTTTGAATGTTCACGTGCATGTTGTTTGAAATAACCTTTGTTAACTGATTTGTCAATCCTAAAGTATCCATTCCAGTAATATTCAAAATTGCTTTGAACTCTTGCTGTGATGAATCTACCCATTTTGCTTGCATAATGCGATAGGCATAATTTGATTGCATCGAAATCGCATTAGGACAATCTTTTTTATGCACTTTTATTCCTTCATTAATAGTAACAAACCCAAAAACTTGATCTCCTGGAATGGGATTACAACAAGTAGATAATTTATAATCTAATTTGTCCTCATCTTTACCAAAAACAAGCATGTCAAAGTTATTGCTTAGAACAGGCTTGTGAATGTCTACGTCAGCAGTTTGTCCGCTACGTTTCATTTTATTTTTGAAGAAATTGATTAATGTATTGCTTTTTTGAGCAGCATAATCTTTTAGTTGTTGATTCTCAATTGAACCTACACCTACACGGTAAAATAAATCTAAACTTGTTTTTAACTGAAAGAAATTAACTAATTCATTCACTACCGATTCGTTAACAGTAATCTTAAGGTGCTTTAATTTACGTGTCAGGATTTCTTTTCCTTCCTCGGCTATTTTCTTAGTATTTTCATTTAATACGTTACGTATTTTATTTTTTGCGCGCGATGTCGTTACGTAGTCAAGCCAGTTGATCGTTGGTTTTTGATTTGCAGAGGTAATGATCTCAACTTGGTCACCACTTTTTAGTTCGTAATTTAAAGGAACTAGCTTTCCGTTGACACGTGTTCCTCGCGTTTTAATTCCAATTTCTGAGTGAATACTAAAAGCAAAATCTAATGAGGTCGCTCCTTTAGGCAAGGACTTGATATCTCCTTTTGGGGTAAAAATGTAGATTTCTTTCGAATACAAATTCATTTTGAAATCTTCAACAAAGTCTACCGCACTAGTTTCAGAGTTTTCAAGGGCTTCCTTTAGTAAATTCAGCCATACATCGAGTCCGCTTTCTTCGGTAGCGCCATTTTTATATTTGTAGTGTGCAGCATAACCCTTTTCGGCTATTTCGTCCATACGTTCACTACGCACTTGAATTTCTACCCAGCGCCCTTTAGGTCCCATAACAGTAATGTGCAAGGCTTCATAACCTGTAGATTTAGGAGACGAAATCCAGTCTCTTAATCGGCTAGGACTTGGTCTGTAATGGTCTGTAACGATCGAATAGATTTTCCAAGCGACAAATTTCTCTTCGTTAGGAGGCGATTTGTAAACAATACGCAAAGCAAACTTATCATAAACTTCATCAAAGGTTACATTTTGAGCTTTCATTTTTCTACGTATAGAGTAAATAGATTTAGGCCTTCCTTTAATTACATAGTCGATATTCTCTATATCAAGTGATGCTTTTATAATGTCAGAGATGTCTTTAATGTAGGCATCTTGTTGTTCTTTAGTCTCTCTAATTTTACTTACAATATCATTGTATATAGCCGGTTCAGTATATTTTAAACCTAAGTCTTCAAGTTTGTTTTTAATATTATATAATCCCAAACGGTGGGCTAGAGGCGCGTAAATATACAGTGTTTCTGAAGCTATTTTTACCTGCTTATAGTCTACCATAGATTCCATGGTTTGCATGTTGTGCAAGCGGTCAGCAATTTTAATTAAAATTACACGTACGTCATCGTTAAGAGTCAGTAGCATTTTTCTAAAATTCTCTGCTTGCATCGATACATTCATATCTTTTTGTACTAAAGATATTTTTGTAAGCCCTTCAACAAGTTGTGCTACCTTAGGATTAAACATGCGCTCAATATCCTTCACAGTTGTAGGAGTGTCTTCAACTACATCATGCATCAAAGCAGCTGCGATAGAAGTCGCTCCCAAACCAATCTCTGAAGCAACAATTTTAGCGACAGCAATGGGATGGAATATGTAAGCTTCTCCAGATTTTCTACGTTGGTCTTTGTGCGCGTCTACTGCAACATCAAAAGCTTTTCTAATGAGTTTCTTATCCTCTGTAGAAAGCGTTTGATAACTAATACGAAGCAATTCTTTGTACTCTTGTGCAATTGCTTTATTTTCTTTTTCTATATCTATTTCTGTCATGGCAGCAGGGTTCATTTTCTAAAAATAACGATAAGTTTGCATATATGCAAGCTCTAAATTACTCGAATTAAGCAGTGCTAATAGCACGTTTATACCACTATTATAATGCCAATTTTTTAAAGTCTAAATCTTGAAAATCGTAACTAAAGTCAGTTAGTTCAGAGATGGCGTTCATTTTTAATCCGCTAACTATTTCAGCATCATTTGTTTCGAATAAAAGATGAGCGTCAGCATGAAAATAAGCGTTGTCCCACTTCACTACATAATTTCCTTTTTTATAAAAGAAAACCTCTCCTTTTAATTGTGAAGAGCGTTTTGAAGCAAAGTAAACACGGCCTTTTTTCTCAGAAATTACGACGTCTCCAAACCAATTGTCTCTGTAAGTTCCCACAATTGCTTTATAGTCGCCTTTAATTTTGTCCTTCTGGTTCTGAGCAACTACCGCCCATACCTCTTCAGTTACTTTGTCAGCTGATGCTGCATGCGCTTTCATTTGGTTGCTATAAGTAGTCACGTAGTCATCAGAGGTGATTCCTAAATAGCTGTCCTTTATCGTGTTTGTAATGGCATTAAAAGCAGCTCCTGATTGCTGATTAGTCAATACAATAATTCCTAATTGTAACTCAGGAATATAGGTTGTTTGGGTTACGATACCTTCTAATCCTCCCGTATGCGTTACTTGTTTGTAGCCTTTAACATCACTTAAAAACCACCCTAAACCATAGCCGTTAAAATGGGTGTTGTACGGCGCTCTTGTTTTTGTAGGTATGATGGTTTGTAACTGCCACATTTCGTCGTGCTGTTTTTCTGAAAATAATTGTTTGTTTTCAGTACCATATTTTCCATTGTTCATTTGCATGATCGCCCATTTACTCAAGTCATTTACGCTAGAATAAATTCCGGCAGCGGCATCAAAGAGTTGGTTTTGGTATCTTTTAATCACTTTTAATTTTCCGTCAATAGGCACGTGTGGTGCGATGATATTGGTAGAATCTTTAAGTCGCACAAATGAAGCTGCACTATTGTTCATTTGGAGTGGGTGCATGATGCGTTGTTCAATAAAGGCGGCCCAGCTTTTTCCGCTAACTACGTGAATCACTTCGCCGGCCACGATGTACAATAAATTATCATAATCGTACTTTGTTCTAAAAGCCGAAACGGGTTTTAAATACTGTAAATTCACAATAATATCTTGCGCTGTGAAGTCACTACCGTCAGGCCATATCATTAAATCTCCTGCGCCAAGACCCAAGCCACTTCTATGTGTTAATAAATCACGAATAGTAAATTCTTGAGTAACATAATCATTATACATTTTAAAATTAGGAAGGTACTTCACTACTTTGTCATCCCATTTTATTTTACCTTCATCGACAAGCATAGCTAGTGCTGCGCTAGTAAAAGCTTTACTATTTGAAGCAATCCCAAAAAGCGTATTTGCATCTACTTTCTCTTTACTTGCAATAGATTTTACTCCATATCCTTCTGCTAGAACTACTTTACCGTCTTTTACAATGGCAACAGCAATTCCCGGTACATTGAAAGCGGTCAAAGTTCTATTGACTAATTTGTCTACTTCGGGGGCGGTTATTTGAGCAAAGCTAAGCGTTGTAGTTAGGAAACTTAGGGCAACAAAAAAGCTATTTTTCATAATTGTGATGTTTAAATATTTTGATTTTTTTAGATAAAGTAATTAGAAACCTCTTTGTCTTTTTGCTTCGAATATTAAAATTGCAGCAGCAACAGATACGTTCATGCTGTCTATTTCACCTTGCATGGGGATTATGATATTTTGAGTAGCAGCATCGCGCCATTCTTGTGTTAGGCCCGTTGCTTCGGTTCCTACAACAAGCGCGGTAGGAGTAGTGTAGTCTTGCGTATGGTAAGAAGTTGAATTTTGTAAGGTAGCACAGTAAAAATTTATCTGCTGTTTTTTTAAGTAGCTAATAATTTCATCAGTAGTTCCAGATGCAATTTGGTTAGTAAAAAGGCAGCCTACACTAGAGCGCACAATATTAGGGTTGTATAAATCACTCTTGGGGTTAGCTATAATTACGGCGTCTAAATTTGCAGCATCGGCAGTACGTAGTAGTGCGCCTATATTTCCTGGTTTTTCAGGAGCTTCGGCGATTAAAATTAAAGGATTGTCAGACAGTTTTAAGTCGGTTAACTGCATTGATTTTGTTTTGGCTACAGCCAGAATTCCTTCGGTAGTATCTCGGTAAGCTAATTTTTGAAAGACCTCTTTGTTGATTTCGATCAAAGCAGTATTAGGAGCAATTTTCTTAGCTTCAATTTCTGTGCAAATTTCAGGATAGAATAAAACGGTTTCTAAGATATATCCTCCTTTTAAAGCCAGTGTTATTTCGCGTTGGCCTTCCATTAAAAATGTTCCGGTTTGCTTGCGGTTTTTAGCTTTTTCTTGCAATAATACAAGTGACTTTATAAAAGGATTTTGAACGGATGAAATTTGTTTCAAGGGACTCTAAAATTTAGTTAGTACTGTAAGAGGCAAAGATACATAGAGAAAATGCAGTTTTATAAATTTGGGCTACAATATTTAAGTTTTACAAACACAATCGTTAATAAATACTATAACATCCCTTTAAAAGAAGTATTTTTTATAGTTTTGCAAACTTGCTGCTGCAGTACGTGGCAACGCGCTACTTCCTAATTAAAAAATCATGTTTCATTTATTAGATATCATTGGTACATTGGCATTTGCAATGTCAGGAGCTTTAACGGCTATGAGTAAAAGGATGGACCCATTTGGGGTTTACATCATTGCTTTTGTAACTGCCGTGGGTGGCGGAACTTTGCGAGACATATTAATAGGTAGAACTCCCGTGGGGTGGATGGTAGATCTAGAGTATGTCTTTATGATTTCGATAGGTTTCGTCTTAGCCTTATTGTTCAGAAAAAGATTTGATCAACTTCGTACGTCTTTATTTTTATTTGATACCATTGGATTGGGTGTTTTTACACTAATCGGACTTGAAAAGGGAATCAATGTGGGATTACATCCTATTATATGTATAGCATTAGGTACAATGACAGCCTGTTTTGGTGGGGTTACGAGAGATATTTTATGCAACGAAATTCCAGTAATTTTTAGGAAAGAGATTTATGCTACCATTTGTATTCTGGGAGGTGCAGTATTTTTTATACTTAGACGCTTTAATCTAGATAGCGATGTACTGTATTTAATCACTTCGATTGTTATTATTTCGGTGCGCTTGATGGCTGTAAAATGGAAATGGTATTTACCAACATTAGAACACAAATAGTATTTTCTTTCGAAAAAAAAAACTGCTTTAAAAATCATGCTTTCTAGTTGACTAGAGAACCTAATTTTTAAAGCAGTTTTACTTTGGCGAAAGCCTGAAAATTATTGTACTTGTGGGTGTATTTTAAACTGTTCTTTGAACAACTTCAAATATTTTAGCATCCTCACATTTTAAGGTTTTAGATGGGTATTTCATTAGCAAAGCATAATCGTGCGTTGCCATGATGATTGTTTTACCGTTTGCGTTGATGTTTCTTAAAACTTCGATTACTTCAGCACTTGTTTGCGGGTCTAAGTTTCCTGTAGGCTCATCAGCAAGGATTAATTCAGGATCATTAAGTAGTGCTCTTGCAATAGCGACACGTTGTTGCTCTCCTCCTGAAATTTGATGCGGCATCTTTGAAGCGTAGACTTTCATCCCTACTTTATCAAGAACTTCGTCAATCTTGCGGTCCATATCAATTTTATCTGTCCAGCCAGTTGCTTTTAAAACAAATAACATATTGTCTTTAATAGTACGGTCTGGTAGCAATTTAAAGTCTTGAAATACAATACCTATTTTTCTTCTTAAATAGGGAATGTCATTTTCTTTTAAAGTTCCTAAATCAAATTCTACAACATGACCTTCACCTTCGGTTAATGGCATATCTGCATAAAGAGTCTTCATTAAACTACTTTTTCCAGAACCTGTTTTTCCAATGATGTATAAAAATTCACCGTGGTTGACTTCCAAATTAATGTTAGATAAAATTACTCTATCTTCTTGATATATGGTTGCGCCTTTTAAAGACAGTACTGGTTGAGACATAATTTGCATTTATTTAAGTTGTAAAAGTAGTAAGTTAACGCTTGTATTCAAAATAAATTTCATCATTATAATAATTGTTTCTCGCTGGAAATTAAGCGCAACGGATTATAATTACTCGATAAGAATAAAAGGAATTAAATAAAAAATGCTTCTTCCATATTTTTGATAATAAAAAGCCCAAGAATTTCGTTATAAACAATAGATTATAATACATTTGAATATTAAAAAAATCAAAAACAAAATGCATAAATTTTCCTGGTTCTACTATTCCCTGTTTTTAGCTGGTTCATTTTCTATGTCAGCGCAAAAATCGATAATATATACACATGAGTTAAAAGACTTTGATAGAGCAGTTTACTTATTCAAAGAGCAGCAATACGCATCAGCACAAATCTTATTTGATAAGGTAAAAGAGGATACTATTAATGAGGAAGTAAAATCTGATTGTGCTTATTATGAGGCAAATTGTGCCATTAGAATAGGGCAAGCAAACGCTGATGTACTGATGGAAAAGTTTGTTCAAGACTACCCTACAAGTGCAAGAAGTAATCAAGCGTACATTGAAGTTGCTCATTATTATTTTGAGCAAGGTGATTATGTCAAATCATTAGAATGGTTTAATCGAGTGGATGAAAACCAACTAAGTGCTGCTGATAGAGATAAATTTAATTTCCAAAAAGGGTATGCTTTTTTTAATTCGAAAGATAAAAAAGAAGCGACAACCTACTTCAATAAGGTAGTTAATTCTAAAGAGTTTGGTTCTCAAGCCAAATATTATTTAGGTTTCATGGCTTATGAAGGTGATAATTATAAGGAAGCAACCCGTTATTTTGACGAGGTGTCTAGTGAAGAAAAATACAAAGAGAAATTGTCGTACTATCAAGCCGACATGAACTTTAAACTAGGAAGTTTTCAAAAAGCAATTGAGCTAGGGCAAAAAGCCATGGCAAAATCAAATCCTGTAGAAAAATCTGAATTAAATAAAATCATAGGGGAGAGTTACTTTAACTTGAAGGAATATGATAAAGCAATTCCTTATTTGTCGCAGTATAAAGGAAAACAAGGAAAATGGAATAATACAGATTTTTACCAGTTGGGATACGCTTATTACAAGCAGAAAGATTACGGTAATGCGATCTCTCAATTTAATAAAATAATTAACGGGAATGATTATGTAGCGCAAAATGCGTACTATCACCTTGGAGAAAGTTATTTAAATGTAGACAAAAAGCAGCAAGCTTTGAATGCTTTTAAAAATGCTTCAGAAATGACTTTTGACGCATCAATTCAAGAAGATGCAAGTTTGAATTATGCTAAGTTGAGTTACGAGATAGGAAACTCGTATCAAACAGTGCCTGAAATTTTATTGGGATTTGTTAAAAAATACCCTAATAATCCAAGTCGTCCTGATGTTGAAAGGTTGTTGATTGACTCTTATATTTCGTCAAAGAATTATAAGGAGGCATTAGTGCTTTTAGAAAAAAACAAAGGGCCAGAAAATAAATTAGCTTACCAGAAAGTTACTTTTTATAGAGGTTTAGAATTATACACGAGTAGAAACTATACTGAAGCAGCTACGATGTTCAAGAGTTCGCTAGAAGGAGCTACAGATGCGACTTTTACAGCTAGAGCACTTTTTTGGAAAGCAGAGACAGAGTATGTTTTACAAGATTTTAAAACTGCTTTATCGAGTTACAAACAATTTGTAGTTGCCCCAAGTGCGGCAAGCACACCTGAATATAAAAATAGCAACTATAATATTGCGTACGCCTATTTTAAATTAAAAGATTACGAGCAAGCTGCTGCTTACTTCCAAAAACAAATTGATGGAGGGAAACTAGATACTGATCGAAAAAATGATGCGTATTTACGTTTAGCTGATAGTTATTTTGTGACGTCAAAATACTGGCCTGCAATGGAGGCATATAATAAGGTGATTGATGCTAAGTCTGTCGATGCTGATTATGCTTATTATCAAAAAGCACTTTGCTATGGTTTTGTTTCTCGAAATGATACTAAAATCACAGAGCTGAACAATTATTTACAATTGTATCCTAAGTCTAATTACCGTGATGACGCCATGTATGAATTAGCAAATACCTATGTTGCGAGTAACAAGCAAGACTTAGCTTTAAAAACATTTGACCGCTTAATTGCCGAGAGTAAAAACGGAACCTATACCGCAAAATCAATTTTGCGTCAAGGTTTAGTGTATTACAATGGAGATAAAAATGAGTTGGCTTTAGCCAAATTTAAAAAGGTCGCTGCCTCTTATCCTAAAACACCTGAAGCGCTTGAAGCAGTTTCTTCGGCTAGGTTGATTTATGTTGATGGTGGTCGTGTAGATGAATATGCAAGTTGGGTACGTACATTAGATTTTGTTGCTGTTACAGATGCTGATTTAGATAACGACACGTATGAATCTGCAGTGAAGCAATTTGAACAAAATAATTTCAAACAAGCGATTTCAGGATTCTCAGGATATATTTCTAGTTTTCCAAGAGGAATTAACTCGCTTAAAGCAAACTTCTATTTGGCTCAAGCCTATTTTTCAGAAGGACAAAAGAACAAAGCAATTCCTAATTACCAGTTTGTAATTAACGAACCTAGAAGTGAATTTACTGAACAAGCACTAGCTCGTTTGTCTCAAATTTTATTAGACGGTAATGATAAATCGGCAGCGATTCCTGTTTTAGCAAGATTAGAAAATGAAGCAAACTTTGCTCAAAACAAAGTTTTTGCTCAGTCTAATATGATGAAATTGTATTACGATAATAAAGATTATTCTAACTCAGTAATCTATGCTGAAAAAGTATTGAATAGTCCAAAAATTGATGATAACATCAAGAGTGATGCTCAAATTATCATAGCAAGATCTGCAATTAAAACGGGTGACGAGGCTAAGGCTAGAGCAGGATATGCAAAAGTTCTTACAATTGCAAAAGGAGAGTTAGCGGCAGAAGCATTATACTATGACGCTTACTTTAAAAATAAAGACGGAAAATTTGAACTATCGAATGCTGTAGTGCAAAAAATAGCTAAAAACTATTCTAGTTATAGATATTACGGTGCAAAAGGGCTAGTGGTAATGGCAAAGAATTTCTACGGGTTAAAAGATAGTTTTCAAGCGACTTATATATTAGACAACGTCATTAAAAACTTCAGTGATTATCAAGATGTCACTGCCGAAGCACAAAAGGAATTGACAATGATTAAAGCAGAAGAGGCAAAAACAAATTCATCTATTGGAAGATAATAAGCTAGCGATTGCAACACTTTTAAGAAACCGAATTTAAAATACATTATAAATGACTATTCCGTTTTATATTGTCGACGTGTTCACAAATACAAAATATGCTGGAAATCAATTAGCTGTTTTTAAGAATGCTGCTTCTCTTACAACAAGTCAAATGCAGGAAATTGCAAGAGAGATTAATTTTGCTGAGAGCACTTTTATCACGGCAGTAGATGCCGTAAATAATACTGCGGCAATGAGAATTTTTACTCCTGCTCACGAAATGAAATTTGCAGGACATCCTATCATAGGAACGTCTTGGGTTTTACTAAATAAGATTTTCGAAAAAAAAGCAGATATTCTAGAATTACAAGTAGCTATTGGCGGAATTAAAGTCTCACGAAGAGAAGAATTGATTTGGTTAAAAGCGGCACAACCTGAGTTTTTTGAAGTTTTGAAAAAAGAGGAGTTTACACATTTTAGTAACTTGGCAATAGCCGACTTTGATCATCGATTTGAAATACAAGAGGTAACTACAGGAAGCGCCTTTGTAATGGTTCCTGTAAAAAATAAGGCAGTTTTAAGGCGTATTAAAATCGATAAAGAAAAGACGTTAAAATGGCTAGAAGAAAATTGTAAAACGGCCCATAAAGCCTTGTACTTTTTTTGTCTCGAAGAAAGCGAATTAACGAGTCGCATGATGTGCATTGAAAATGACCAGCTAATAGAGGATGCTGCAACAGGAAGTGCGAGTACTTGTTTACAAGCCTTTTTATTAAAGTATCATAGCAGTTCAATTAATTTGATTAATAATCAAGGGGAATTCATAAATCGTAGTTCTCAAATTCATTTTGATGGTCATTTAGAAAATGAAGTGTATGACATCAATATAGGTGGTAGTACAAAGTATATCGCTCAAGGCGAATGGGAAGTGTAATAAAGAAATAATTAGCAATACAATAAGTAAATGTAAAATGCGAAGTTGGCTGGCAACATACAACGAGCGTTTAGTATAATAAAAAAAATAAACATGAATTTTAATTTTCAAAATAAGATTATCCTAGGGGGACTTTTGATGGCTTTTCAATTTACGATTGCTCAAAAGAAAGAGGAAACCATAGGGTCTGAAGTGGTTAACGTAGTAAAACCATATACCGCTACAATTTCAGATGCTTTTAAAGTGCCTGAGACAGCTGTACTTGATGATGAAGGAAACGCAAAAAAAGAAAATGTAAAATACACTATATTTTCTTTTCCAGTTGCTTCGACATTCACACCTTCAAAAGGAAAAGCTGAAGGAGTAGAGCGTACAAAAAAAGCACGTATGTTTAATAATTACGCAACATTAGGTTTTGGAAGTTACGGTACAGTAAACGGAGAACTTTTTGTAAATCAAGAATTAGGTGATAACGATTACGTGGGCGGAATGTTTCGTCATTTGTCTTCTCAAGGAGGAATCTCAGGAGTTGAGTTAGACGATAAATTTTACGACACAAGTATTGACTTAACGTACGGTTCAAATTATAAAGACCTGTCGTGGAACGTAGATTTAGGGTATCAAAACCAAATTTACAACTGGTACGGTCTTCCAGCGGAATTTGGGAATAGCTTATCTAGTAATGACCGCGCTAATTTAATTAGCTCAATTGATCCGCAGCATACGTACAATAATTTTTCTGCGGGAGGTAAAATTGCTTTTACAGAGGGGATTTTAAATAAAGCTTCGGTAAAATTCAATCACTTTTCAGACTCATTTGGTTCTGTAGAAAATAGATTTTATGTAAAACCAACTTTGCAATTTGATGCTTTTGATCAGTTTGTGAAAACGAATTTCATCGTTGATTATGTGGGTGGTAGTTTCCAAAATAATTACACAAATAACAATCTTACTGAACTTAAGTATGGTTATACAAACCTAGGTGTTGAACCAAGTTTTGTAGTACAGCAAGATGATTGGACTTTAAATATAGGAGCAGGATTGTATTATAGTATAGATAAAGAGAATAGCGATAATCAATTTTTTGTTTATCCACAAATCAATGCTTCTTACAAAGTTGTTGGTGATTTAATGATTTTTTATGCTGGAGCAGAAGGTGGTTTACAGCAAAATTCATACAGTGATTTTGCTAATCAAAATACTTTTTTATCTCCTACATTAGGAATCAAACCTACAGACAAACAATATGATGTATTTGCGGGTTTAAAAGGTAGACTTACAAATAATGTGAGTTATAATGTAAAAGGATCTTATAAAAACGAAAGAAACAAAGCGTTGTTTAAAAGCAATGACTACAGTGAGAACGCAAGTAATAGTGCGTACGGTTTTGGGAATTCTTTCCAGGTGGTTTACGATGATATGAGAACTTTGAGTCTAACAGGAGATTTAAAAGCTGCTTTTTCAGAAAATGTTAGTGTGGGAATAGGAGGAACTTTTAATAGTTATACTAATGATGTTCAACAAGAAGCATGGAACTTGCCAGAGATTCAATTAAATGCAAACGTTGATTTCAATATTACACCAAAATGGTATGCTGGAGCTACTGTATTTTATGTGGGAGAACGTAAAGATCTTCAATCAAATACTCGTTTTGTAGTTAACAATACACCTATTACTCTAGAAAGTTATTTTGATGCAAATGCGCATGTAGGTTATAAATACAATGACCGTTTAACTGCTTTTGTGAGAGCAAACAACATAGGTAGTCAAGCGTATCAAAAATGGTTGAACTACGAGGTTCAAAGTTTCCAGATTATGGTAGGAGCAAATTATAAATTTGATTTTTAATTTGGCTTTAAGCCAAAACGACAGCATAAAAAAATGGCTTCCTAAATTTAGGAAGCCATTTTTTATATCGTCTAGAAATAGAATTATTCTGTAAAAGGAACAGCAACTCTAGTTTTGTCCCAACCTAAGTTAAGTACAATTCCTTTGTCGGCTTTTGTGAAAACCATTGAGAAATTCTCTAGTGAATCTGCTGCTTGTGTTGCAGGTACTTTTAAACGAGCGACATCATTTTCTTCTTTATAGAAATAAGAACCCCATACATTAAGATCTTTACTCAATATAATAGTATAAGTATCTTTTTCAGGAATAGCATACATTGTATATGTTCCCGCTTTTACTTTTGTGTCACCTAATTTCATGTCTTTATAAAGAGTAATTTCTGCAGCTTCATTTGCTCCAGTTCTCCATACTTTTCCTGATGGTGCTAATTCTTCTAGGCTGCGTCCTTTTAATTGTGGACGGCTGTAAGTTACTTTAGCTAATTTTGCAGCGTCTTTGTAGTCATTTGGGTATGCTGCAACATCCATAGGACTCTTGTCTAAGTCAGGAAATTTTTGAGCTGTAGCACTAATAGACAGTAAAGTAGTCATGCTAAAAGCCATTGCGGCAACAAGTGTTGATTTTTTCATAAGTTGGTTTTAAATTAATTTGATCGCAAATTATCAATTGTGACTTTAAAATTATCACAAAGGGTGTTAAATTTTAGAAAAGATTCTGGTAGCCAGCTATAATAAAAGGCTAACTTTGGCCTCTTTCATGAGATAAAATCATGTGTATAAATATACTTTACTTTTTTAAATTTTGATAAATATGACTTTCAAAAACCAAATATACAGTCGTTATAAATTACTCGTTCAAGATAGAGTAGATGTTTTTAGAGACATGATTAGCGCGCTTACAGAAGATTCTAAAAACGATGCCAAGGGCTCGGCTGGTGATAAGCATGAAACTGCACTATCAATGATGCATCTGGAGCAAGAGAAATTAAATACTAAGTTAAAAGAAGTGTTAGATCAACATGCTGTTCTTGAAAAAATGGATCCCAATGTAGTTTCAGAAACTATTATAAGAGGCAGCTTAGTAAAAGCAAACGGAATTTTCCTGTATCTCTCTTTGGCTTTGCCAAAAATTACAATCGATGGTATTAATATAATTGCGCTTTCTCCTCAGTCTCCTTTAGGAAGTAAATTGATGGGAAACAAGGTAGGATTTACTTTTGCAATCAACACTACAACCTATACTATAGAAGAGATCCAGTAAATTAAGCTTACAAATTATAAGCTTGAATTTTCTATTTGAAAGTTTTTAGTAAAAACAACATCTATTTTATTACAGTATTTGCTTAAATATTAATTTTTAGTTGTCAAATGTAACTATATTTTGCTTTTGTGTTTTTGGATTGTAACTGTTATTGCATCTTTGCTTTATCAAATTAAATAAACAGTTAAAAATATATCGTTATGTGTGGAATAGTATGTGCCTTTGACCTAAAACAAAAAGCGGAAGCCTTAAGACCTCAAGTATTAGAAATGTCTAAAATAATCCGTCATCGCGGACCAGATTGGAGCGGAATCTATAGTAATGAGAAGGCAATCATGTCGCATGAACGTCTAGCTATTGTAGACCCTGCATCAGGAAAACAACCATTGTTTAGTGAAGATGGTAAATTTGTGCTAGCTGCAAATGGCGAGATATACAACCATAGAGAATTACGCAAACAATTTGAAGGGAAATATAAGTTTCAAACAGAGAGTGATTGTGAAGTTATCCTAGCATTGTATCAAGAAAAAGGGCCACACTTTGTAGACGAAATGAACGGAATCTTTGGGTTTGCGATTTACGATGTAGAAAAAGATGAATATTTTATCGCACGTGATCACATGGGAATTATTCCTTTATATATAGGTTGGGATCAACACGGAACATTCTATGTAGCTTCTGAATTAAAAGCCTTAGAAGGATATTGTACTAAAATTCAATTATTCCCCCCTGGACACTATATGACTAGTAAAGATGGAGAATTTGTTCAATGGTACAAAAGAGATTGGACTGAATATGACAACGTAAAAGATAACGAAACACACATTGAAGATATTAAAGTAGCCTTAGAGGCGGCAGTTCACAGACAATTAATGAGTGATGTTCCTTACGGAGTGTTACTATCTGGAGGATTGGATTCTTCAATTACTTCGGCTGTAGCCAAAAAATATGCTCAAAAACGAATTGAGTCAGGGGACACCGCAGATGCATGGTACCCGCAATTACACTCATTTTCTGTGGGATTAGAGGGTTCTCCAGATTTAGCTGCAGCACAAATTGTAGCAGATCACATTGGAACGATTCATCACGAAATCAAATTTACTATTCAAGAAGGATTAGATGCAGTTAAGGATGTAATCTACAACTTGGAGACGTATGATGTGACTACAATTAGAGCATCGACTCCTATGTGGTTAATGGCGAGAGTTATTAAATCAATGGGAATAAAAATGGTATTGTCTGGTGAAGGTGCAGATGAGTTATTTGGAGGGTACTTATACTTTCATAAAGCGCCAAACGCACAAGAGTTTCATGAAGAGAACGTACGTAAATTGAGTAAATTACACATGTACGATTGCTTGAGAGCAAACAAGAGTTTAGCTGCTTGGGGAATTGAAGGGCGTGTGCCGTTCTTAGATAAAGAGTTTATGGATGTGGCCATGCGCATCAACCCGCAAGATAAAATGATTAACAAAGAACACCCAATGGAAAAATGGGTTGTGCGTAAAGCTTTTGAAGACATGTTGCCACCAAGTGTTGCATGGAGACAAAAAGAACAGTTTAGCGATGGTGTAGGGTATGGCTGGATTGATAAATTAAAAGAAGTAGTTGCCGTAGAGGTTTCAGACGAGCAATTAGCTAACGCTAAATACAAATTCCCTTTACAAACACCTACATCAAAAGAGGAGTACTATTACCGCTCGATCTTTGCAGAACATTTCCCAAGCGATGCAGCAGCTTTATGCGTGCCTCAAGAAGCAAGTGTAGCTTGTAGTACACAAATTGCGCTAGAATGGGACGAAGCTTTTAAAAACATGAATGATCCATCTGGTAGAGCAGTGGCTAGTGTTCACGATGATGCTTACGTAAAAGCATAGTATAGTATTATTGCATATTAAAGGCGCTACAATTTGTTGGCGCCTTTTTTTATGCCTTATTTTTATAGTAACAGGCTATTTTTATATTGCGGTTGTTTAACTATATTAGCCTATCAAATGAAAAATTATGAAACGCTGTATATTGTTTTTGGGTTTAATGCTACTAAGCTCATGTTTAAAAAAGAATAAAACGACTGTAGATTTGATTATTACCGATGCAACCATTTATCAGGTAGACAAAAACTTTGATAAAGCTGCTGCTATTGCTATTACTGATGGTAAAATTATCGCAATTGGGTCAAATAGTTCAATTACTAATGATTATCAATCAGAGAAAACAGTACACGCTCAAGGGAAGTTTATTTACCCGGGACTTATTGATGCGCACTGCCATTATTATGAATACGGACTCACATTGCAGCAGGTTAATTTGAGAGGTACTAATAGTATGGAGGAGGTTATACAACGAATTCAGAAATTTCAAAAAGAGAAAAAGAGTAGTTTTATTATTGGTAATGGCTGGGATCAAAACGACTGGAAGGTAAAAGAGTATCCTAGTAAAGAGATTTTAGATAAATATTTCCCTGACACTCCCGTTGTTTTACATCGTGTCGATGGTCACGCCATTGTTGTTAATAGTAAAGTGCTGGCTCTTGCCGGTATTACAAAGGACACCCCTGTTGAGGGAGGGCAAATCGAAATCAAAGATGGGAAACCTACGGGGATTTTAGTTGATAATCCTATGAAATTAGTTCTGAATATTATCCCTAAGCCATCTAGGAAAACACAAATCGCTGCGTTGCTAGATGCAGAGAAAGTTATGTTTGATTATGGCTTGACGACAATAAACGATGCGGGACTAGACCCTGATATTATACAGTTAATGGATAGTTTACAAAAGGCTAAAGCGTTGCGATTGAATATTTATGCTATGGTCTCTGCAAGCCAAAAGAACATAGATTTATATCTTAAAAAAGGGATTTATAAATCAGAGAATTTAAATGTTAGGTCTTTTAAATTGTATGGTGATGGCGCTTTAGGGTCTCGTGGTGCTTGTCTGCACAAAGAATATTCTGATATGCCACAGCAGTTTGGGGCTTTGCTTTCGACTCCAGAAAAATTAAAAGCTATAGCACAGCAAATTGCTAATTCTGATTTCCAATTGAATTCTCATGCGATTGGAGACTCTGCTAATACGGTTTTATTAAAGATATACAAAGAAGTACTGGCAGGCAAAAAAGACCGTAGATGGAAAATCGAACATGCTCAAATAATGAGAGAGCAAGATTTTGATTATTTCAAGTCAGGAATAATACCATCTGTTCAACCTACACACGCTACTTCGGATATGTATTGGGCCGGGAAAAGGATAGGAAAAGAGCGTTTGAAAAATGCCTATGCTTATAAAAAATTACTAGATAAGGCTGGGATAGTGGCACTAGGAACTGATTTTCCTGTTGAGCAAGTAGATCCCATGCTTACATTTCATGCTGCAGTAGCGCGTAAGGATAGTAAGGGATATCCTAACGGCGGTTTTCAGAAAGAGAATGCACTAAGTAGAGAAGAAACATTGCGCGGCATGACAATTTGGGCTGCCTATTCTAACTTCGAAGAAAAAGAAAAAGGAAGTCTGGAAGTTGGGAAAAGAGCTGATTTTGTAATCTACGATAAAGACATTATGAAAATTAGAGAGAGTGATCTGCTAGATTTAAAACCAGTAAGTACGTATATTAAAGGAGCCAAGGTGAAGTAAAAATTCTAATAGAGAATGTGCTTAAATGTTTCAAATTGTAATGTAAAAGTAGTATTATAGTTCGCTATTTATGGAAGAAATGGTGCTTTTGATTTAATTTATAATGTGATGCTGTGTTTTTATTTTAAGAATGTTGGCGATATCGCATATTTGTTTGATTATTAGAATACGGTTAAGATAAAATTAAAATTATGTGCGGGATATTAGCAATTATAGGAAAAGGAAAAGAAGAGCAGTTGGTGCGAGAGCTGTCAAAGAGAATGGCGCATCGTGGTCCAGATGAAAATGATTTACATAGTACAAACAAAGGGCATTTTTTAAGTCATGAAAGACTTTCGATTATAGATTTGAATTCGGGGAAGCAACCAATAAAAGGTAGTGCATCGGCTTATATGATACATAACGGTGAAATCTACAATCATAAAGAACTTCGCACAGGAGTATTAAAAGAGCATACTTTTAAAACCAAATCAGATTCTGAGGTTATCGTACATTTATATGAAGAGTTTGGTTATGATTTTTGCAATAAATTAGATGGTGATTTTGCTTTTGTGATTATCGACGGTGATGACTACATGGCGGCAAGAGACCCGCTAGGAGTTAAACCATTATATTATGGTCTAGACGAGAGAGGGAGAATCTACTTTGCTTCAGAGATGAAAGCAATCGCTGATCAATGCAAAACATTTTCTACTTTTCCTCCTGGACATTATTACACAGCAAAAACAGGTTTTGTAAAGTATTACAGGCCCGAATATGAATATTACGCTAAGGCAGATCAACAAGTAGATTACGAATTGATTAGATCGTCGTTAACCGCGGCGACAAAAAAAAGATTAATGTCTGATGTGCCTATTGGGGTTTTGCTTTCAGGAGGTTTAGATTCTTCTTTAACTAGCTCAATAGCTGCGAGATTATTAAAAGAAGAAGGGAAGAAACTGCATTCCTTTTCGATAGGATTAGATGCCGATGCACCAGATGTAGTTGCTGCTAGACAAGTTGCTGATTTTTTAGGTGCAGAACATCATGAAGTGTTTTTCAATGTGCAAGACGGTATTGCTATTTTAGAAAAATTGATCTGGCAAATCGAGACTTACGATGTGATTTCGGTGCGGGCAAGTGTGCCTATGTATTTTCTATCTAAAGCAATTACAGATTTAGGTATAAAAGTAGTTTTATCAGGTGAAGGCGCCGATGAAATATTTGGAGGATATTTGTATTTTAATAATGCTCCTACAGCAGAGGAATTCCAAAAAGAAACCATTGAACGAGTTCAAAAACTGTTTACTGCCGATTTGCTTCGTGCAGACAAATCGACTATGGCACACGGTTTAGAAGCTAGAGTACCCTTTTTAGATCAAGAATTTTTAGATGTAGCTATTCGAATAAAACCTGAAGAGAAACAACCGAAAAATCATGATGGTAAAGAGAAATACATTTTAAGAAAAGCATTTGACACGCCAGATGACCCTTATTTACCAGAGGCGATTTTATGGAGACAGAAAGAACAATTTTCAGATGGTGTGGGTTACAGTTGGATTGATGAATTAATCTCCTATTGTGCGACGCAAGTTACAGATGATCAGTTAGAAGGTGCGGCAATAGAATTCCCTTATAATTCTCCAACTACTAAGGAGGCGTATTTATACCGCTCAATCTTTCAAAAATTTTATCCGCAATTGAGCGCTGCGCAAACTGTTAGAAAGTGGATACCAAAATGGCAAGATAACCTTGACCCAAGCGGTAGAGCAAACGATGCACATTTAAAAGCAGATACAGCTATTTCAAGAGCAAAAGTCACTGTGTAACCTACTACGGTTTATAATAATTAAGAGCAAGAAAGTCATGTAATAATGGTTTTCTTGCTTTTTTATTTTATCATATAGATTTAGAAAAGAGTACAAAAGCCCCTGTTTTAGTGCCTGTTGCTAGTAAAATAACTATAATGTTCTTATCTTTAAAGTATTCGAATAAAAATATTTTTATGCTTTATTTAGCAATTGCTTAAACCCTCATTTTTTCTTTTTTAGCTAACTTTACAAGTATAAAACAACAATAAATGCAAACTGTCACCTACGAAGGGATCAAGAAAAATGCAGACGGCAAGGAGTTGATTACCGATCATCTTGTAGTTGAAGCGCCACTCGAAATCAGTATTAATGAAACGCCATTTACTGTCGTGATGCGCACACCTGGGAATGATTTTGATTTAATAAGAGGATTACTTTACGTAGAAGATATCTATCGAAGTCTAGATGATCTCGAGATGCAAGTGCTATCGCATACTGAAAACGCTTTTACAAAAGTGGAAGTAACTATCCCCGAAAACTTAATTGGGGTAGGTTATCTCAATAAAAGGTCGCTGCTTTCAGTTTCTTCTTGTGGCATCTGTGGTAAGCAACAACTAGAAGACTTTGATAGTCCTAAAGCTAAATTAGAAAAGCAACAATCGATTAACTTAAACAAGTTGCCAGAGCTTTTTAAACAAATGAGAGAGAACCAAAAAACATTTAGTTTGACCGGTGGATCCCATGCAGCAGCAATTTTTAACACCCATTACGATATGCTAACCATTAGAGAAGATATAGGGAGGCACAATGCAGTTGATAAATGTGTGGGTGATCTAATCCAGAATAAAAAAATTAAGGAAGGAACTTTTTTACTAGTTAGCGGAAGAGTGTCGTACGAAATTATTACTAAAGCATTTTTTGCTAAAATAGGTACAATCGTTGCTGTTTCTGCCTGTTCATCATTAGCGGTAGATTATGCTAAGGAGTTCGGCATTTGCTTAATTGGTTTCTCTAGAGAAAGTAAAGCCACAATATATTCAAATCCATAATAGTAGAAAATATTTTTTTTACTTCAAAATATAAGAGTACAATGATAAAGAAAACAATAGCACAACCACCAGAAAAATTTACAGGTATTGAGGAAACTGAGATACCGCATTCTGCAGTAGGTTTTAAAGCGATTAAATCAGCATTAACGCATATTGCCGAGGAAGTTGGAATCGTGAAAGGAGTAGGGCTTTTAGCCAAATTAAATCAAAAAGATGGATTTGACTGTCCGGGTTGTGCTTGGCCAGACCCTGATGAAAAGCGTTCTTTTCTAGCCGAGTATTGTGAGAATGGTGCAAAGGCAGTTGCCGAGGAAGCTACTAAAATGCGTGTCTCTCCTATGTTTTTTGCGCTAAATAGTGTAGCTGACTTAGGAACGCTCTCTGATTATGAATTAGGGAAGAAAGGACGTATTACAAATCCAATGTATTTAAAAGAAGGAGCTAGTCATTATGAAGAAATTAGCTGGGATGATGCTTTTAAATTAATTGGTAAAACCCTCAATGGATTAGATTCTCCAGATGAGGCCGTATTTTATACTTCAGGGCGTACCAGTAACGAGGCGGCTTACTTGTACCAATTATTCGCTAGGCAATATGGAACAAACAATTTACCTGACTGCTCAAATATGTGTCATGAGTCAAGTGGTTCAGCACTTTCAGAAACCGTAGGAATAGGGAAAGGTTCTGTAATATTAGATGATTTTAAACACGCCGATTTGGTTATTGTAATGGGACAAAACCCAGGAACAAATCATCCAAGAATGTTAACTGCTCTGGGGGAAACTAAGGCAAATGGCGGAAAAATAATTAGTGTAAATCCATTACCAGAGGTAGGTTTGAAAAACTTCATCGAACCACAAAATCCCTTAAAATGGTTGGGTAGTGGAACTGAATTATCAGATTTATTTTTGCAAGTAAAAATAAATGGTGATGTAGCTCTGCTAAAAGCTATTTTACTGCTCTTGCTCGAAAAAGAAACAACCAATCCAGGAACTGTATTTGATCATAAATTTATTGCAGAACAAACGGCAGGTTATGAGGATTTTATAAACGACATACAAAATTATGACTTAAACGACTTAGTTGCTCAAACAGGATTGCAGTACAATGAAATCGCAGAAGCAGCTGAGATGATCGCAAATAATAAGAAAATTATCGTTTGCTGGGCAATGGGGTTAACCCAACACAAAAATGGAGTTGATAACATACGTGAAGTGGTCAACTTACTTTTATTGAAAGGAAGTATTGGTAAAGTTGGTGCAGGAACTTGTCCTGTGCGTGGGCATTCAAATGTGCAAGGAGACCGCACAATGGGAATTTGGGAGAAAATGCCAGAAGAATTCTTAGACGGTTTAGATGCGTATTTTGATTTTAAGTCGCCTAGAAAACATGGTTATGATGTAGTTAAAGCGATAGATGCCATGCATAAAAAAGAAGCTCGTTTTTTTCTAGGAATGGGAGGGAATTTTAACTCTGCTACTCCAGATACCGAGTTTACTGCTGAAGCATTACGCAATTGTGATTTGACAGTTCATATTTCTACAAAAATTAATAGAAGTCATTTAGTACATGGTAAAGAGGCATTAATACTACCTTGTTTAGGCCGTACTGAGGTAGATAAGCAAGCGTCAGGTGAGCAATTTGTAACGACAGAAAATTCTATGGGTGTGATTGCACAGTCTGTGGGGCATCTAACTCCGTTATCTGAATACTTAAAAAGTGAAACTGCCATTGTTGCGGGAATTGCTAAAGCCACATTAAAAAATTCTAAGGTAGATTGGGATGCACTAGCTGGTAATTATGATTTAATAAGGGATGCTGTTGAGGCTACAATACCGGGTTTTGCTAAGTATAATGAGCGTGTGAGAGTGCCAGGAGGATTTTATTTACCTAATAATGCACGAGATAATGATTTTACACCTACACATACTGGGAAAGCAAATTTCACGATTAATGAATTAAGTGATATTGTGCTTGAGGAAGGGCAATACTTGATGATGTCGATACGAACACACGACCAGTACAATACAACTATCTACGGTTTGAACGATCGTTATAGAGGGATTTTGAATGAACGAAGAGTGGTATTTATGAACCCACAAGATGTTGATGAGGCCGGTCTTAAAAAAGACGACGTGGTGGACTTGATTAGCCATTTTGAAGGGCAAGAGCGTTTAGCTGAGAAATTCATTGTCATTCCATATAGTATTCCTCGTGGTTGTACAGCTACTTATTTTCCAGAGGCAAATGTATTAGTACCGTTGAAAAGTGTGGCTAGAATAAGCAATCAACCAACATCAAAAACAGTTATAATTTCTGTTCAAAAAAGTGTTTAATTTATTAGTTTATAATTGAATAAGGTTTTTTTTTAAAGCAAACGCTAATTTTACAAGAGGTAGAGTTAGCGTTTGCTTTTTTTTTAATTCGTTAGTTTGGGTACTCGATTAAAACCGCTATTTTTTAGGCTTCAGAAATATTTTTTTTCGAATAAAAATCGAACAGAAATAATATGTTTGAAGGGAAGTTTTTGTTTAAGAAATAATGCTTGTGTAAATAATTAAAAAAAATAGCGGACTAAATAGCTGCTTTCTCATTTTTTTATCAGTTATTGTGGCTAATATGTTAATAACTTAACCGCTTAAATAGGGAATTTAACGGTACAATAGTTTACATTTTTATATATTTGCGTGTTAGACAAAATTACATTTTAGAATAAATTATATGAGCGAAGAAATCAACAAGAGCAATTATTCAGCGGATAGTATTCAAGCATTAGAAGGAATGGAGCATGTAAGAATGCGTCCGTCGATGTATATTGGAGATGTAGGTGTAAGAGGTCTACACCATTTAGTTTATGAAGTTGTCGATAACTCTATCGATGAGGCTATGGGGGGTCACTGTGATACCATTATAGTTGATATAAATGAAGATGGTTCCATTTCGGTAGAAGATAACGGTCGTGGTATTCCGGTAGGAATTCATAAAAAAGAAGGAGTTTCGGCTCTAGAAGTTGTTATGACCAAGATTGGTGCTGGTGGAAAATTTGATAAAGATTCTTATAAGGTTTCTGGAGGGCTTCACGGTGTTGGGGTTTCTGTAGTAAATGCGCTTTCTAATCACTTAAGAGCTACCGTTCATAGTAGTGATGGAAAGATTTACGAGCAAGAATATGAAAAAGGGAAGGCGCTTTATCCAGTAAAACAAATTGGAGAAACGACAAAGAGAGGTACGATTGTAACTTTTTATCCAGATCCAAGTATTTTTACGCAGACTATTGAGTATTCATACGATACTTTGTCGGCACGTATGCGTGAATTGTCTTTTTTGAATAAAGGGATTTCGATCACTTTTACTGATAGAAGAGAAAAAGATAAAGACGGGAATTTTGTTGGTGAAGTTTTTCATTCGACAGAAGGTCTTAAAGAATATATTCGTTATTTAGATGGTAATCGTGAGCCAATTATTGGTCATGTAATCTCTATGGATAATGATAAAGGAGAAATTCCTGTTGAGGTTGCGTTGATTTACAACACAAGTTATACAGAGAATATTTTTTCTTATGTGAATAATATTAATACACATGAAGGAGGAACGCACTTGCAAGGTTTTAGAACGGGTCTTACGCGTTCATTAAAGAAATATGCTGATGCTTCTGGAATGTTAGATAAATTGAAATTTGATATCTCGGGAGATGATTTCCGTGAAGGATTAACAGCAATTATATCTGTAAAAGTTGCAGAGCCACAGTTTGAGGGGCAAACGAAAACGAAACTTGGAAATAGAGAAGTAGTTTCGCCAGTGAGTCAAGCTGTAGGAGATATGATTGAAGCTTATTTAGAGGAAAATCCTAATGACGCTAGAATCATTGTTCAAAAAGTAATTCTTGCAGCTCAAGCACGTCACGCGGCTAAAAAAGCACGTGAAATGGTGCAGCGCAAAACCGTAATGGGTGGTGGTGGATTACCAGGAAAACTTTCTGACTGTTCAGAGCAAGATCCAGCAAAATGTGAAGTGTATCTTGTTGAGGGAGATTCGGCAGGGGGAACGGCTAAACAAGGTCGTGACCGTGCTTTTCAAGCTATTTTACCATTACGTGGTAAGATTTTGAATGTTGAAAAAGCAATGCATCATAAGGTATTCGAAAATGAAGAGATTCGTAACATATTTACAGCTCTAGGGGTTACGGTAGGTACTGAAGAGGATAGTAAAGCTTTGAATATTTCTAAGTTACGTTACCATAAAGTAATTATTATGTGTGATGCCGATGTCGATGGTAGTCACATTTCTACTTTAATCTTAACGTTCTTTTTCAGATTTATGAAGGAACTAATTGAGCAAGGTCATATTTACATTGCTGCACCTCCATTATATTTGGTTAAAAAAGGTCAAAAGAAAGAATATGCTTGGAATGACGTTCAGCGTGATCAAGCTAATGAAAGAATGGGCGGTAGTGCTGCGATTCAACGTTATAAAGGTCTTGGAGAAATGAATGCTGAACAATTGTGGGAAACTACAATGGATCCTGGATTTAGAACTTTACGTCAAGTAACTATCGATAGCTTAGCTGAGGCAGATAGAGTTTTCTCTATGTTGATGGGTGATGAAGTACCACCGAGAAGAGAATTCATTGAGAAAAATGCAGTGTATGCAAATATTGACGCTTAAGTAAAGGCGGAAGAAATGGTGCGAATTAGAGCATCGAATAATTAAAAATAACCGTTAACGATTAACCGAAATAAACTCAAAAATATGAAAGTTACTATTGTAGGAGCAGGAAATGTAGGAGCCACTTGTGCGGACGTTATTTCTTATAGAGGAATTGCAAGTGAGGTAGTGTTACTAGACATAAAAGAAGGATTTGCTGAAGGTAAAGCTCTTGATATTATGCAATGTGCTACAAACACAGGTTTTAATACTAAGGTTTCAGGGGTTACTAATGATTATTCTAAGACAGCAAATAGTGATGTAGTCGTTATTACGTCGGGAATTCCTAGAAAACCAGGAATGACTAGAGAGGAATTAATAGGTATTAATGCAGGAATTGTTAAAAGCGTTGCAGAGAGTGTATTGGAATTTTCTCCAGAGGCTGTAATTGTTGTTGTATCTAATCCTATGGATACTATGACTTACTTAGCATTGAAGGCTACTGGTTTACCTAAAAATAGAATTATAGGTATGGGTGGTGCATTAGATAGTTCTCGTTTTAGAACCTATTTATCTATGGCATTAGACAAGCCAGCTAACGATGTTGCTGCTATGGTTATAGGAGGGCATGGCGATACTACGATGATTCCTTTAACAAGATTAGCTTCTTATAATGGTATTCCGGTTTCTCAGTTCTTATCTCAAGAAGCATTAGATAAAGTTGCAGCAAGTACAATGGTTGGAGGAGCGACATTAACTGGTTTATTAGGTACATCTGCATGGTATGCACCTGGTGCGTCTGTTGCATTTTTAGTTGACAGTATCTTAAATGATCAAAAGAAGATGATTGCCTGTTCTGTTATGGTTGATGGAGAATATGGTCAAAGCGATATTTGTATTGGTGTTCCTTGTATTATCGGGAAAAACGGTGTTGAAGAAATCGTTGAGATTGAATTGAATGATGCTGAAAAGGCTTTGTTTGCTAAGAGCGCAGATGCTGTTAGGAACATGAATGACGCTTTAAAATCGATTTTAGCTTAGTATAAGTGTTATAGAACAAAGAAGACTGCACAATTGCAGTCTTTTTTTTGAGATTAATTAATAAATAAATTGGTTAATCTTAACCTTAATTATATATTTGCTCGGTTTATAAAAAACAGGAGATTGATTTCGATTGTTTTTATGGAAATAATTTAGGATTACAACTTATTTAAAAAGAGTTAAAAACAAGAATAAATAAATATAAAATAATTAATTTTTAGTAATAATGCAGAATAAAGGACTCATTAAATTTTTCGCAATTCTATTTGCATTGGTAAGTATTTACCAACTATCATTCACATTTGTTGCAAGCAAAGTCAAAAACGATGCGAAAGCATTTGCAGGTGGGAATCCTGACAAAGAAGCTAAGTATTTAGATTCTATTGGTAAAGAAAAAGTTTTTGATCTTGGATTTACAGACTTCACATTTAATGAAGTAAGTGACAAGCAAATAAACAAGGGTCTTGACTTAGAAGGTGGAATTAACGTTACGCTTCAAATATCTGTAAAGGATATCTTGAAAGGATTATCTAATAATTCTAAAAATCCAGTTTTCAACAAATCATTAGCTGATGCTACTGCTAATCAAAGAGGAAATCAAACGTATATTGATGCTTTCTTTGAAGCATTTGACGCAAACTCAAAAGGTACAGTGAAATTAGCATCACCTGAAATTTTTGCAAACAGAAGTTTGCAAGGTGAAGATGGTATTGATTATCAAATGACCGATTCTCAAGTTCAAAAGATCATTAAAAGAAAAGTAGACGAGTCTGTAGAAAGTGCTTTTGGAGTACTTAGAAAACGTATCGATAAATTTGGTGTAACGCAACCTAATATTCAAAAATTAGGAGAGTCTGGAAAAATTCTTGTTGAACTTCCCGGAGCTAAAGACGTTGATAGAATTAAGAAGTTATTACAAAGTACTGCTCAGTTAGAATTTTGGGAAACTTATAAAATTGACGAAATAGGTAACTTTTTAGTTTCTGCAAACGAAGCATTGAAGAAAACTGAAATTAACAAAGTTGAAACAAATACAGTTGTTAAGGATTCATTGAGTGCTTTACTAAGTGATGTTAAAGATACTGCTGCTGTAAAAAAAGGAAATAATCCTTTATTTGATAAAATCCTTGCTCAAGGTGGTGGTCCAGTTTTAGGTATGTTTTCACCTAAGGATACCGCTGTTGTAAATGGATATTTTAAAAGAGCTGATATTAAAATATTGCTTCCTGCAGAGCAGCGTTATGCTAAATTTGTATGGGGTAAAACAACTACAATTAAAGATGCTAAAGATAAAGATGTAGAAGTTGTAGAATTATACGCTTTAAAAGGAAATAGAGACAATATTGCTGCTATGGGTGGTGGAGTTGTAACTGACGCTAAAGATTCATTTGATCAATCTGGTAAGCCATCTGTTTCTATGCAAATGAACGGACAAGGTGCTAAGGCATGGGAAGAATTAACAGGAAAGGCATATACTCAAAAAAGTAATATCGCTATCGTTCTTGATGATATTGTTTACTCTGCTCCAGGTGTTTCTAGTGGACCTATTGCTGGTGGTAGATCAGAGATTTCAGGTGCATTTGATGTTACAGAAACTAAAGATTTAGCTAACGTATTAAGAGCTGGTAAACTTCCTGCTGCTGCAGATATTGTACAATCAGAAGTGGTAGGGCCATCATTAGGTCAAGAAGCTATTGATAATGGAACTAATTCTGCTATTGTAGGTTTACTTATTGTATCGTTATGGATGATGGTTTACTACGGTAAAGCAGGTTGGTATTCTAATATTGCATTAGCGGTTAACTTACTGTTCCTTTTTGGAATTTTAGCAAGTTTAGGTGCTGTATTGACTTTGCCTGGTATTGCTGGTATCGTTTTAACAATGGGTACTGCGGTAGATGCTAACATCATTATCTATGAAAGAGCTAAAGAAGAGTTGCGCGCTGGTAAAACATTAGAAGAAGCAATCAAAACATCGTATAGCTGGAGAGGTGCAATGTCATCTATTACAGATGCTAATGTAACACACGTTTTAACTGGTGCTGTGTTGTTTATTTTTGGTTCAGGACCAATTAAAGGTTTTGCTACTACTTTATTAATTGGTATCGCTACGTCATTATTTACTTCTATTTTTATCGCTAGAATTTTCTTAGATAGAAACTTGAAAACTAAAAATGATCTAACATTTGTAACTAATTTTTCTAAAAAGATATTTAACAATTTCCACTTCAATTTCTTAGGAATGAAAAAATGGACGTATTTGTTCTCAAGTATTGTAATTGTTGTAAGTATTATTTCATTGTCAACTAATGGTCTTGATGAAGGAGTTGATTTTGTGGGAGGAAGAACATTCCAAATTCGTTTCGAAAAACCAATTGAAACAGATGTTGTAAAAGAAGAATTGTCTAAAGTTTTTGATGGAAGTGCAGAAGTAAAAGTTTTTGGTGATAATAACCAATTAAAAATTACTACGAAGTACAAAGTTAAAGATCACGGAGTAAAAGTTGATGGAGAAGTTAATAAACTATTGTTTGAAACTCTTAAGCATCATTATAGTGCTGGATTGACTTATGAAAAGTTTGTAAACGCTTACGATGGTAAAACTATTGGTATTGTTCAAGCTTCAAAAGTAGGTCCATCTGTTGCACAGGATATTAAAACTAATGCTTACTGGGCTGTATTAGGGGCTATGTTATTAGTGTTCTTGTACTTGATGATCAGTTTTAGAAAATGGCAATATAGTTTAGGAGCAATTGCTGCTGTTGCGCATGATGTTATTTTTGTATTAGGAATCTACTCTTTATGCTATAAATTTATGCCATTTGGAATGGAGATTGACCAGCATTTTATTGCTGCAATTCTAACAGTGATCGGGTACTCTATGAATGATACTGTAATTGTATTTGATAGAGTTCGTGAGTTCTTAGCTGGTAAAACTAAAGGGAATTTTGCTGATATTGTAAACCAGTCTATTAATACTACAATGTCTAGAACAATTAATACATCATTGACAATGATCGTGGTTTTATTAATCATGTTCATTTTTGGTGGAGAATCAATTAGAGGATTCATCTTTGCGATGTTAGTAGGTATTGTAGTAGGAACATATTCATCTTTATTTATTGCGACTCCAGTATTAGTGGATACTATATCACAAGCTGATAAAGACCGTGTTGAAAAGTTACATGAAGAAGAAATCGCTTAAATCTAAATTACATTATATATTAAAAGGACTGTCAATTTTGACAGTCCTTTTTTTTTTGAGTCAATTTTATCTAATCTAACGCTAGTGCTAGACGTATTGAATATGAATATATACACTTTAGTACTTGTTTAAGTGCTGCAATAGTTTTTATGGTTAAATGTTAGTTGGCTGTATACTTATCACTTTTAAAGGTTTATTTGCCGTAAACAGTTTACTTATCTCTTAGCCTGTAGTTAGGTAAAATTGTGGTAAAGAGTGAAATACATAACTGTGATTATTCCTTTTCGCAAATTAATCTACAAACAGTTTAAATGTGAGTCTAGCTAAACATAACGTTGGTAGGTTTTATCGCTGCTTATATAAATAACGTGCCTGTAGATTGTGATAGAGTGCTCTATAAGAACCAAAAGTTTCAGTTGAAGTAAAGTGTAGATTGCAATTGTTTCGATAACTCTAAACGAGTCCATGTGACTTAACATTATAGAATAGCTCGAAGTGATGCAGGAGTGTGATTTGATGAAATTGTAACGTATCGATTGAGCTATGAGGTATCTTAAAAGGGTAACTAATATCTAATACCGTATATAAAAAAAGCCCTAATCTTTCGATTAGGGCTTTTATATAAGTAAGTAGTCTTAAATTGAGTTGATAAAACGTTTATTTTACTTTATTAAGTATTGCTTTGAAAGCTTCTGGGTGGTTCATAGCCAAATCTGCAAGAACTTTACGGTTCAATTCGATATTGTTCTTTTTCACTTTACCCATGAATTGAGAATAAGACATTCCTTCCAATCTAGCTCCAGCGTTGATACGTTGAATCCACAATGCACGGAAATTTCTTTTATTCACTTTTCTATCACGGTAAGCGTAGCACATTGCTTTCTCTACCGCATTCTTAGCAACTGTCCAAACGTTTTTACGTCTACCAAAGAAACCTTTGGCTTGCTTCATTATTTTTTTTCTTCTTGCTCTTTTAGCAACTGAATTTACCGATCTTGGCATAATTTTTATGTGTTTTTGTAGCAGGCGGCTTGAATTAAATCAAAAGCACTTAATGGCCATACTCCAAGGTTATTTTAAATTGTTTTAACCTCAAGATTATCTAGGCAAAAGTTAAAAGGCGATAGGCATAAGTTTTGCAAACTAATAGCTAATGTCTTTTTACTAATGGCTTCCTAGATAATTCTTAATTGTTGTTTGATACTTTTCATATCTGTTTTGTGAACTAACGCTGAGTGTGTCAAAGCTAATTTACGTTTTTTAGACTTTTTAGTCAAGATGTGACTTTTAAAAGCATGCTTTCTTTTAATCTTTCCAGAACCAGTAACTTTGAAACGTTTCTTGGCGCTAGATTTGGTTTTCATTTTAGGCATTTTTTCCTAGTGTTTTAATTTATTCTTACTTACTTATTTTGAGTAATTAGCCATTAGTCACTTGCCAATAGTTTTACACTACTGCCTTCTGACTTTTGCCTATTAACTATTTTTTTTTCTTAGGAGCAATGAACATAATCATTCTTTTTCCTTCAAGGACCGGCATCGCTTCGACTTTACCATACTCTTCAAGATCTGTAGCTAATCTTAATAATAAGATTTGACCTTGATCTTTATAAATAATAGAACGTCCTTTGAAGAATACAAAAGCTTTTAGCTTAGCACCTTCTTTCAAGAATTTTTCTGCGTTCTTTCTTTTAAATTCGTAGTCATGCTCATCTGTTTGAGGACCAAAACGAATTTCTTTCACAGTTACTTGTGTTGATTTTGCCTTTAAAACCTTATCACGTTTCTTTTGCTCGTAAACAAATTTCTTGTAATCCATGATTTTACACACTGGCGGCTCAGCATTTGGTGAAATTTCAACTAGATCTAGTTCAAATTGATCCGCTAAACGTAGTGCTTCTGAAAGTTTAAAAACTCCAGGCTCAATGTTTTCACCTACAAGACGTACCTCTTGTATACCACGAATATGATTATTTATTCTGTGGGCATCCTTTTTTTCTACGCGAGGTTGGTAACCTCTGTTGCTTCTTATTGCTATGACTTTATAATTTAAGTTAAACTGTAAATACTTTTAATGTTTTTTTAATCTCTTCGTCAACAATAGCAGCAAATTCTTCTATCGATATAGTGATATTACCTTTACCTTCTTGTCCATGACGACGTATAGAAATAGTTCCGTTTTTCTCCTCCTCTTCTCCTACAATAATCATAAAAGGAATTTTTTGCATCTCTGCATCCCTGATTTTCTTACCAATTGTCTCGTTTCGGTTGTCTATTAATGCGCGAATTTCGTGATTTTCTAGCAAATCTAAAACTTTTTTGGCATAAATTTCATATTTCTCGCTTAAAGACAAGATTATAGCCTGTTCAGGCATTAACCACAGTGGGAAATTTCCTGCAGTGTGTTCTAGTAAGATAGCAATGAAGCGTTCCATAGAACCAAATGGTGCTCTATGAATCATCACAGGTCTGTGTAGTTCATTGTCAGATCCTTTGTATGTTAAATCAAAACGTTCTGGTAAATTGTAATCTACCTGTATCGTTCCTAATTGCCATTGTCTTCCTAAAGCATCCTTAACCATGAAATCCAATTTTGGACCATAGAAAGCAGCTTCACCATATTCTATTACGGTGTTTAATCCTTTATCGGCTGCAGCGTTAATAATTGCATTCTCCGCTTTTTCCCAGTTTTCATCTGTACCAATGTACTTTTCTCTATTCTCTTTGTCTCTTAACGAAATTTGAGCGGTAAAATTTTCGAATCCTAATGAACCAAATACATAAAGTACCAAGTCAATTACTTTTTTGAACTCTTCATCTAGCTGTTCTGGAGTACAAAAAATATGCGCATCGTCTTGTGTAAATCCACGTACACGGGTCAAACCATGTAATTCTCCACTTTGCTCGTATCGGTATACGGTACCAAATTCAGCATAACGCTTAGGTAAATCTTTGTATGACCACGGTCTTACATTATAGATTTCACAGTGATGAGGGCAATTCATTGGTTTCAATAAAAACTCTTCACCTTCATGCGGTGTACTAATCGGTTGGAAGCTATCTGCACCATATTTAGCATAATGTCCAGAAGTCACATACAATTCTTTCTGACCAATATGTGGTGTAACTACTTGTTCGTAACCTGCTTTCTTTTGTGCTTTTTTAAGGAATTGCTCTAAGCGTTCTCTTAAAGCGGCTCCTTTAGGTAACCATAATGGTAGACCTTGACCAACTTTTTGAGAAAAAGCAAATAATTCTAGTTCCTTACCTAGTTTTCTATGGTCTCTACGTTTTGCTTCTTCTAGCAAAAGTAAATATTCAGTTAGGTCTTTTTGTTTAGGGAATGATGTTCCGTAAACACGTGTTAACTGCTTGTTTTTTTCATCACCTCTCCAGTACGCACCGGCAACACTCATGACTTTCATAGCCTTAATAATTCCTGTATTTGGAATGTGACCACCTCGGCATAAGTCGGTAAAAGTATCGTGATCGCAAAACGTAATCGTTCCGTCTTCAAGATTAGTGATCATCTCTGTTTTATAAACATTGTCCTTGTAAATATCTAAAGCTTCTGCTTTCGTAACTGGACGTAATTTAAACTCGTGTTTTCCTCTTGATATTTCAAGAACACGATCTTCAATCTTCTTAAAGTCGGCTTCTGTAATTTTATGATCTTCAAAATCTACATCGTAATAAAATCCATTAGCAATTGCAGGTCCAAGAGTCAATTTAATACCAGGGTACATTTCCTCAAGAACTTGTGCCATGACGTGCGAAGTTGAATGCCAAAAAGCTTTTTTACCACCTTCGTCATTCCATGTAAATAATATAAGACTACCATCCGTTGTCAAAGGAGTGCTTGTTTCAACGGTTGTCCCGTTAAATGATGCCGAAATTACATTTCTAGCAAAACCTTCGCTAATACTTTTAGCAACATCCATCGGAGTAACGTCTTGTGCATACTCTCTAACTGACCCATCGGGCAAAGTAATCTTAATCATTGTTTGTTAATTTAAGAATGCAAATATAAACCATTACAAAAGCACATCCAATATATATGTTAGGATTGTTTCATTATTATTTAGCTTAGTCTATAAAGAGTAAATTAATCCGTACCTATATATAAGGATAGTTCAATAATAAATTTCAGGAGCTATTTCCTGCTCTCCGCTGTATCTCTAGTGGCGAACCCCGCCACTAGAGGATGCCGCTGCTATCAGGGCTAATGTAGTAGAGTAGGAGATGTGATTTTGATACCTATATATAAGGACTAAGGGATTGATCCATACTTTGTCATTTACAAATCGAAGAAATCCCATTGTTTAAGGAATTGGGCAACTTTATATGGCGCTCCTAATCCAAGAGCAGTTATAGAAAAAGCTTTTACGAGTAAATACATTTAATAGAAGCGCTGAAGACGGCGGGTACAGAATAAATGGAGCGCTAATAATATCGACAATTCCTACAATTATTAAAAACTTTAAAAAAGACTAATTCACAAAGTTTGCATTTCCAGTGAGTTAAAGCTGGGGTTGAACAAATGTCAAAAATAAGTGATTTAAAAGTATTGTTTATCGGTTTAAACTACCTACTTTTGCACCCGCAACAGCGCATAAGTTCTTTACATGATGGCAAGCAATACGAAAAGAGTTGAAAATTTATTTTCAAATTATTTTCAAAAAAAGCTTGTGGTAATTAAAAGAGTTTATTACTTTTGCACCCGCTTCGAGAAACATGTTTAACATGCTAACGAGGCGAGAAATAAGATAAGAACACGTTCCTAGACATATTGAATTGACAGCCGTTTTAACAGAGATGTTAGAACAAAAGAATAAGAGTAATAGAATCGCGAGATTTT
>NZ_JABSNL010000002.1 GCF_013294025.1 Flavobacterium aeripolare | reverse complement strand
CTGGTTCCGAAGAACCATACCCCTCGACTTGCATGTGTTAAGCCTGCCGCTAGCGTTCATCCTGAGCCAGGATCAAACTCTTCATCGTATATTATCTGCTTATCACTAAGCTATTTATTTTTGACTGAAGGTCTAGTGGTTTTTTAAAATCTCGCGATTCTATTACTCTTATTCTTTTGTTCTAACATCTCTGTTAAAACGGCTGTCAATTCAATATGTCTAGGAACGTGTTCTTATCTTTTAAATCTGAAATAAATTCAGATTAGATCACTTCGTTTTTCACTTTTCGTGTTTCTCGAAGCGGGTGCAAAAGTAGAAAACCAATTCGTTTCTCGCAAGAAAAATTTAAAGTTTTTTTCAAAGAGATAAATCTCTTTTACTTCTCATTTTCTTACCAGTGTGTCAAATAACTTTTCTTGTTCTGCGGGGTGCAAAAATAATTGGTTTACTTTAATCTCACAAGCTTTATTTGATATTTTTTTAAAAAGAAATATTCTCCTTTATATCAGTAATGCTTGCCAGTGTGTCAGTGAACTTATTCGTTGTTGCGGGTGCAAAAGTAGTGAGTCTTCTCCCTTAAACAATACTTTATAATCACTTTTATTTCACATTTGTTTAACCTTAGCTTTAACTCACTGAAAATGCAAACTTTGTGAAGCACTCTTTTTTTAAACCTTTTATTAATTGTAAGAATAAACGTTTTTTCTAGCATCAGTTTTATTAAATCCACGCCATGTTTAGCGCCTTTATTGAAATGCAGTAGCTCGTAAAAGCTTTTTCTATGACCACTCTTGGATTAAGAATACTATATTAAGATTGCTTACTTCCTTAAACATTCGGGTTTCTTGCTTTTGGAAATGAAAAAAAACATGGATCAATCCCCTACTCCACATATATAGGCATCAAAACTCTATCTCCTTCCCCGCAACCATAGCCCGGATAGCAGCGGCATCCTTTAGTGGTGGGGTTCACCACTAGAGATAGAGCGGATAGCAGGAAATAGCTCCTAGGAATCATAATTTTTACCATTCTTATATATAAGTGAAAAAATTTATTCTCAATTTTATAGGGTTTTAGTTCTTGAGATTTTACTTAGAAAAAATTTCTGAAACCGTCAAACTCAGCTGGATTAGTTGGTAATATCCCCACTAAACATCTCAAGTAAAGACCTTGTACGCCATCATAAAACCTCTCTCCTTCTAAATAACCAACAGCAAACATTTTTCCATAAAAAAACCGACACTATATATAGTATCGGTTTTTAAGTGAAGGCAGAAGGATTCGAACCTTCGACCGCCTGCTTAGAAGATAGGTGATTTATCTTTTCCTTTGATTTCTTTTTGTTTACTTTATTGATTTTCAACTAATTATAATTGAAATATTTTTCTTTTGAATGATTATTTTTTACTTTTGTCATATAGATGTTCGTCAAATGTTCGTCAAAACCATATTTAACATGATTTCAACAAAATTTACAATTAAAAAAGTCCCAAATAAAGATGGCAAGCACTCTATTATATTAGTATTAGTTAAGGACAGACGCAATACCTCTATGGCTACAAGTTACACTTGTGATTATGAGACATGGAGCTTTGAAACCCAATCTTTAAAAATTAGCAAAAATGCTAAAGAGATTAAGAGGATCAATGAGATCAATAACTTCATCAACAGAACAAACCAGAAGATTGAAGATTTCATTAGAGAGAAACGTCGCTTTAATGAAGATTTCACCATTACTGAAATCTCGCATGAGATTAAAGCTGAAACTCTAGTGAAAGCAACTGCATTAGACTATTTAAAGTTCCATCAAGAAATTATGGAAGAATTTATGTTAGCTGATAAAATTGGCACAGCCAAAATTTACAAAGAGACTTTAAGCTCCATCAAAAAATTTTGCGGAAAGTCACATCTACGATTTCAAGACTTGAACGTTGCCTTCTTAGAGAAGTACGACGCCTTCCTAAGAAGTAACGGCGGAACTGACAGCGGAATCAGTTTTAAGATGCGAACAATTAAAGCTGTTTTCAATAAAGCTATAAAGCGAGAAATCATTTCGGATAAAACATACCCCTTCAATAATTATAAAACATCAGCATTGAAAAAAGAAGCTAAAAAAGAATATTTAACCACAGAAGAGTTAGACAGATTAATAAAGGAGGATTTCAGTAAAACAAAAGAGTTACAATTTGCGAAAGACATGTATCTTTTTAGTTTTTATTGTAGAGGAATAAATTTTATTGATATTCTAAAATTAGCAAATAATAATCTGTATGATGATCGACTAGTATATGTTAGAACCAAAACAGGTGTTGTACTGGATTTTAAATTAACCGAAGATCCACGTAAATTGATTGAGATCTACAAACTTGAATCTTACAGTTCCTTTTTATTCCCTCTATTATTAAAAGAAGAGTTAACTACTGAACAAATTAAGAACAGGAGTCACAAATTGCTAGGTCAAATAAACCCTGCATTAAAAAAAATAATGGAGGTATTACAAATCAACAAGAATATTACGTTCTATACCGCTAGGCACTCATTTGCCACTTTTTTAAAATTCAAGCACTTACCTATTGATGTTATTAGTGAAATGCTTGGTCACAAGGATATAAAAGCAACGATATCCTATTTAAACAAATTACCTAATAAACAATTAGATCAAATCATTGATGATGTATTTGCTAACTGGAGAAATACTGAGGTATTAGAAACACTTTGAATTACAAAAAAGGAAGTAATATTTTAAAGAATCTCGTTCAAAACGTAATGTGTACTTCTACCACCTGAGTTGGCTTTGACTAAGATACCTTTATTTACTAAATCAGTGATATCTCTTAATGCGGTGTCTGGAGAAGTCTTGGTCATTGTAGCCCACTTGCTTGTATTCAAATTACCTTCAAAATTATCCATGAGCTTATTAAGCATGGTTTGCTGACGGTCATTACTAATCTTACTAGCATTCTTCATCCAAAAATTGTGCTTTGCTACAACTTTATCAACTATCACACTTGAATGGATTATACTGTTTTTTAAACATCCTAAAAACCAGATAATCCATGCTGTGATATCAAGGTCATCTTTCTGAGTTCGTTCTAGGATGGTGTAGTAGCTTTTCTTTTGTTTATTTATCTCTGTAGACATACTATAGAATCTTTGGTTGACACCATCTGATTTTGAAAGTTGCATATCAGTAATTGCTCTGGCTATTCTACCGTTACCATCATCAAATGGATGTATCGTTATGAACCACAAATGAGCAATAGCTGCTTTAAGTAGCGATTCTAATTCTTGTTCGTTATTATACCAATCTACGAACTGCTTCATTTCGCTATTTAAAAGTTCTGCTTTTGGAGCTTCGTAGTGAACCAGCTCCCTTCCCATTCCTCCTGAAACTACTTGCATTGCACCTGATCGCCATTTTGCCACTTCAATTTTATGCATCCCACTTCTACCTGTTGGAAACAACGCGGCATGCCAACCAAACAAACGATCTTCAGTAATTACTTTGTCGTCATTTTGAGTAGCATCGATCATCACTTCTACAATCCCATCTATATTGCGATCTGAGTTTTCCAATCCAGAGTATTCTAAACCCAATCTAGTTGCAATTGAGGATCGCACCAATTCAGGATTTAAAATCTCTCCTTCTATTTCAGAAGTTTGCAAGACGTCTTGAATTAAAGTTTCTAAATTAGCTTCTCCTTTTAGTTCGAAGCCTAATAGCTCCACTTTACCCATAAGTTTGCCCTGCAAGTTTCTCACCTCACTTAATAGCGAAATAAATTCCTGCTCTTCCCATGAAAACGTGGGCCACTTTTTAAGTTGGTGTATGTAGATTGCCATGACTATATTATTTGATGCGGTAAATATAGTGTTTATTCTCCGCAAAAAATGCGGTGAATAGATTGATTATTCACCGCATTTCAGAATTATTACATCAAAGATAGATTAAGGTTTAACGAAAAACAACAGCTACAATTCTAGATCAAATGAAAAAAGCAACTCCTAAATGTAAGGAGCTGCTTGAAATTTCTTTTCTAACTGATGAAAGGAAAGAGAATTATTTGGAGTTGTTGGATCGTAAAATAATGTCGTTTAATTAACCTTGGCAAAAAATGCGGTGAATAATTTGATTATTCACCGCATTTTTTATTTTAACGAATTTTCAGATTGACCTAAATAATTAATTTACATTTACCACTTTTTAAGTCTGATTCAATCTTTTTATACTTAGCTATTATTTCACTATTATTTTCATACCTAACTTTTACCATATCATTTCGACCAATTTTTTTATTGTTGTAAATTGGTACGTCTCTGTGTACAATCGATAGGATGTTTTGGCATTGAATAGTAATATTTTGTATGCCTATTTGTCTAATAAGAGTATCTCTTAAATATTGCTCTTCAAAGGTCTTTACCTGATATATGATATTTGAAGCTATTGATTTAGCTTGTTCTATTTGCCCAAATTCAATTTTTGATTTCATCTTTATAATATCAATCAATAAAATTGTAGTCTTTAACTCATCTGATAGCTTCAATTTCAATCTTTCGCCAATATTGATGATTTCAATGATAGTCTTAAAATCTTTTAAATTTAATAAATTTTGACTAAGATTAAGGTAGATTGTTATATCATCTAAGTCTATACTTTTGGTGTAAACCTGATCTAAAAACCGCATATATTCTACTTGATAATTATAAGTAAAATCAATATTTATACTAGCTAATAATTTTAGAACATTATAAAATACTTCAGATTTATCATCAGTACATTTTTTATACAAATATTCACTTAATTTATAAATTAAATCAATTGGATAATCAAGTTCTTGAGCAAATCCTACTAGTTTCTCGAGAATAATTAGAGAATCACTATAGCGAGACATTCTTGTACTTTCAAATTGAACAAGATCATTAAAAACAGCGTATTTTTCTACTTTGAAAACTTCAAGCTGTATTTCACGTAAGAGTTTATATGTAAATTTTATATTTGTAAATTCTACATCTTTAGTTGCTGTAAGATCGTTATCAAATATGATACTAACGATAGCATCTATATAATCTGCCTGCTTTAAAGCAGTAACTTCTTTTCGATATAGATTAAATAAAATTGCTGGTTTAAATTTGATAGGACTGATTGAAAGTGCTTCTGTTAAAAGTTTAGTAGACCTAAAATCCTCTGCATTTTTCTCTAAATCTGCTAAAAAGAATAAAGCTACAGTTCGTGATTCAATAAATAAACTATCACTAATTTTTTTATAATCCTGTAACTGAGAATTTGCTATTTCCAAAAGTAGTTCTTTGGATCTTTGTTTTTCTAAAACACTTTTTATCTTTAAAGATAAAAGCAGCCCCAAATTAATTTTTGCAGATAAATAATTCTCATCATTAGAACCACCTCTAACTATTTTTTCAAAAGCTTCTTGAGCCTCTGGTATTCTTTTAGTATTTTGAAATATATAACCTTTAAACAACTCTGTTTTATAAAAAAAGTTTCCATGTTGCTTAGGATCAAAATCAACGGTCAACAAATATTTAAGTGCATCATCAAATTTGTTTTCATAGTAATATGATAAACCTAAATAAAAATTGCTGACATTAAAATCTTCATTTTTTTCTATAGTTCTATTTTCTTGTGTTAAATAAGCTTTTAGGGCGCTAATGGCTCTTTTGAAAATGCCTTCGTTATAGAAATCTATACCTTTTTCAAGTAAATTTACTTCAGATCCTCGAATAGAACTAATCCATTGTGAAGACAATGATTCCTTAATAATTCTATTTTTTATTTCAACATCATTCTCTGTATAATTGATAATTCCTCCTAAATAAAGCTTTTGCTTAATATTATCAGATATTACATCACCTTTCCCGTATTCTATTTCTATGAGTGCATCTTGAATAGCAGAGTCTTTTTTAACAATCTCCCTGATATTGTCAACTGGAGGTTTATCAAATGCTGTCAAATAATGTACTTTTATGATAGAGTCGATATCCAATTCACTATCAATTACTGCACTTTGATCTTCAATTATACAACATATATCCCAAGTTAATCTTGGGTTGCCGTTGGTCCAGTAAAATATACGAGTTTTTATTTTCTCAGCTAAAAAACTTAATTCCGCTTTGTGTAAAAAAGAGTCAAACTCACTTCTTGTAAAATCATTTAGAAAAATTTTTTCTCCTATGTTAAAGGGCGAAATTTTTGGATCTTTAATTAATTCTGATGGCTCTACAACTCCAGATAATAAATAAGTTAGACGATCAAATTCATTGTAATTTGTTCGTGCAAAATAAACACTTCTTATTTGAGCAAAAATTCTATCAGAGTATTCAACTTTTGTTAAAGCATCTATTTCATCGAGAATAATAATTAATTTTCCTTTAATAGATTTTAATAGCATCCTCAGCTCTTTCTCATGTTGCTTATGAGGAGGTAAGTCACTATTCGCTTTTCGATATTCCCTAACATCTATTTCAAGTTGAGAAAAAACATCTAAGTTAGTTTCAATTGCAGTATCAATAATATTTCTAAAACATTGAGTTTCATTGTCAAATAAATTTGATAAATCAATATAGATAAATCTGTCATCATCATTACTATATTTTCTTCGAGCATTAATTAACAGATTAGTCTTTCCCATTTGCCTTGATACCAAAACATAACCCGGTCTACCCATATCCTCCAAAATATTTTTTACTTGTCGGTCTGCACTTCTTTCAACATAAAGGTTTGAAGGTACAATTGTATATGGTTTAAGAATTTTATTCATTATACGGTAATTTCAGAAGTTGTTTGAATAATTGCATTTTCTATATTTAATGTAGTAATCCCACCAAGTATATAAACATTTTTGAAGAACTTTTTGATCCATCTTGGAGAACCTTTTGAAAGTCTAATTAATTTTTTATTAATTAAATTATCAAGTTTCAAATCGAGTTCTTTTTGAATTAAGGTTAAGAGTAAAGTCAGCTCATCATTTGTCCAATCTTCAAATTCAATAAACCTTATTAATGATCTAATTTTTTGCTGATACTCTTCTATGTTTTCTTCAGGGGAATAAATTGATGACAATACATATTTTATATTAACATTTGCATTTACAAGTGAACTGGATATAAATAAAGAGAATATTCTTTTTGTGAAAACTTTGAAAGATTCGTCATTTCCTAAAGGAATTTCATCTATTAAGATAAAAATAGTTTTATCGGGAAAATGTTTTTCCAAAAGTAAATTAATTTTGCGTATTGTCTTTTGATGATTTTTGTTAACATCTATTTTACAATCAGGCTCTAAAACAGAACTAAGCTCTATGTATATTTCATTAAAAAAGTCATCTATTCCAAACCCCACACAATTCGCAAGACTTACAGAAATACTTTGAAAACTATTCTGAATAATATTTCTAATTACAGAGATTGATTTTCCCCTACCTGATTTTCCATGAACCCAAATCGATTGATAATTTAAGCAGTTCAATATCAATTCATCTATTTTTCTTTCGATGTAATATTCTTCTTTTTCTACGTTGTAAAGATCAAAAAGTACTTTGTTAACTTCCGAAGGTTTTTTGTTTCTGGATAATATGTCCAAGATTTTATCTTCGTAAGGATTTAGTCCAATACTCTTAAATGCCTCAAAACTAGAGAAGACTTCTAAGCAAAGTGAAGTGGCAGAAAGCATCGCTGTTTTTTGATTTTCATCTTTGTTCTTATCTTTATTTCCATCTGCAAAATCACAAATTCCTTTTACTAAAATCCATTCGGTTTGACCATTGGCAGCTGCGTAAAGTCCAACCCCTTCCATCTCTCCTCCTTTAGCCTGTCCGTTAAAAGAAGTCAACTCATCCCGACGTTTGATACTATTGATTAATTCTTCACCAGAAAAAACTGGCGCTATAATTTTATTAGCTTTCCTTGAATCAAGTGGATAGTCCCAACCTCTAGCATTTTTAAACTTATTAATAAGTAAAGTACTGGTTGGAACAGCTTGTGCTCTTATAGTAGATTTTTCATCTGTTATTTTTTTGAAATTATATGGAATAATACTGTTGGCCACCAGAACATCACCTACTTTTTGTTCTTTGTCATCAACACCAAATGCGATACCTATCATCAATGTGACTTTAGGTTTAATAAACCTTATTGCTTCTCTAACTGTAATTATTGAACTTGTGGCTCCAATGGATCCCATTGTATCGCACTGCAAATGTATACAGAGATACCCACCAAAAACACCCTTATAATATGTTCTCTCTTCGTGATTTGCAAAAAGTATTTTTTCTTCACCAGAAACTGCTCTTAACTTAGAATGCAGTATTTCAGTTTCAACATCTGTTGCCGTTACAATTAGTAAAATTGTATCTTCAACATTAGTTAATTCATTTTGTTTTATTTCTTTATACATTTATTATAAATAGACTTTTAATATTTATCTTCTTCGTACTATTAGTACTTCATTGAATTTTCATCCCCCATCTAAGCTACCATCCCCTTCTCAAACAACTCCACAAACTCCTTCATCTTCGCAATAATCCTATCCCCAATGACTCTTGCTTGCAAAATACTTGGTCTGTTGTCTAGGCATTGAAAAACCTCGTCTTTGATGGGTTCACGACCGCTGTAGATGTAGGCATCGATTAAGGCTTTGAATTGTGCTTTGTCTAGGTGTTCCTCTTCACAGAGCTTTCCTAAAGCTAGTACTTTTTGTTCCTGCCAGAATTTCTCAAATTCTTCTTCAATGTTATCGCCGTCTTTGATGTTCGGCAGGTTCTCGTCTATGAATTTCTGAATCAATTCTCGCTTGCTTCGCAACTGAATGTCTCCACCCAATAAATCCAATATGGCTTTGCGCTGCGCTTTGGCCTCAGAAGTGTTCGTGCCTTTCAATTGTGATATCAATTTCAATATGTACGCCACATTGATTTGATCACGGTGGATCAATTCCAACTCAAAATCGATATCGTCTAAGATTGATGTTTTCTGTTTCTTGGTGTCTCGCTTTACCTTCTCATACAAATCAAGGTACTTACTTTTGTAATCCTCAAATTCTTGTTCGTCTATGGCAATATCTTCCCAATCAAAATCGGTGTAAGATTGCAGTACGTTCATGGCACGCAACAATTTCCTAAAGGCTTGCACAAACAAAGCTTCGGCATCTTCGGTTTCTAGGTCGTCAACACTTTGAAAGGTTGGCGTGATCTCTCGCATTGTTTTTAGAGCTTCTTCAAACCTTTCAGCGATTTTATCATAGTCCGGCATGGTCACCACCTCGATGGCATCTTTGTTCGAAAACAAAGTAATAGCCTCGTCTGTCGCTTTTTTTAGATTTCGAAAAGAAAGTATATTACCCTGCGATTTCTGTTCGCCTAAAATCCTGTTTGTTCTCGAATACGCTTGAATTAAGCCATGCTGTTTCAAGTTTTTATCTACGTACAAAGTATTTACCTTTTTAGCATCAAAACCAGTTAGCATCATGTTCACGACAATCACAATATCCAAACGATCTTTGGCATCATTGAAGTTTTTCTTCTCACGATCTTTCAATCGTTTGCTAATGTCTTTGAAATACGATTCAAACAACGCTGAATCCTTCGTTGTAAAACTCCCATTATACATTTGGTTGTAATGCCCAATATAGGTTTCTAGTTTGTCGCGACTGTGGCTAGACGCATAGGCCGTTGGCCCTTCTGCAGCCATACCAAATTCGGATTCTTCATCATCTGGAAGATAGTCTTGTGCTTGATCTGAATCTTCATTGGCGCCAAAAGTAAAAATTGTAGCAATGCGCAAATCATGTTCTCCTGCTTCTTTCTTTTGTTGGAATAAATCATAATACTGCACGGCATTCGGAATGCTACTTACCGTTAACAAAGCTGAATATTGCTTGTTGAACGTTTTTTGATCGTGATGTGCTATAATGTAATCTACAATTTTCTCGATACGCATAGGCGAATCCAATACTTCTTGTTTGTCGATGTCTTCGACTTCTATATCAATAAACGATTTGCTTTTGTTCTTGTATTTCCCCACGTATTCTATTCCAAAACGAAGTACGTTCTCGTCTCGAATGGCATCGGTGATTACGTATTTGTGAAGGCAGTCGCCAAATAAATCTTTGGTGGTGCGCTTTCCCTTATCATTTTTAGAAGCATTCTCGGCAAAAATGGGTGTTCCTGTAAAACCAATCAGCTGACTTTTATCAAAAAATTTGGTGATCCTTTCATGGGTTTCACCAAATTGCGAACGGTGGCATTCATCAAAAATGAAAACTATTTTTTTATGGCGTAGCGGTTCTATTTGGTGTTTAAAACGGTCTGAAACGGCATTGTTTAATTTCTGAATCGTCGTTAAAACTAACTTGGTGTTGTCTGTCAATTGTTTTACTAAAGATTGGGTATTGTCGGTTACATCAACGCTGTCTTTTTTGAAGGCGTTGAATTCATTCATCGTCTGGAAATCCAAATCCTTTCTATCTACCACAAAAACCACTTTGTAAACATCGGGCAAATCCATCAAGATCTGACTGGCTTTGAACGAAGTTAGTGTCTTACCCGATCCCGTTGTGTGCCATATATAAGCATTGTCACTAGTGTGCGTAACTTGCTTGATGATGGCTTCAGTCGCATAATATTGGTACGGACGCAACACCATCATGATTTTGTGGGTTTCGTTGATCACAATATAATGAGCAATCATTTTACCTAGTTGTGTAGGATTTAAAAACGCTTTCGCGAAAGGCATTAATTCGGTGATATTTTTATTAGTGGCATCTGCCCAAAAGAAAGTTTGCTTAACCGATTGCAGTTCGTTATTAGCCAAATATTTGGTATTTACACCATTGCTTATCACAAACAATTGCACGTACTGAAAAAGCCCGCTATTGCTCCAAAACGAATGCAATTGGTAGCGATTGATTTGGTTAAAAGCTTCTTTGATCTCTGTACCCGAACGTTTCAATTCTATTTGTACCAAAGGCAAGCCGTTGACCAAAAGCGTGACATCATAACGGTTTTTATAACTTCCTTCTAATGAAATTTGATTGGTAACCTGGTATACATTAGCCGCCGTATTTTCGCTATTAAAAAAACGAACATAAAACGAAGTACCATCTTCCTTAGTCAACTGAAAACGGTCGCGCAAGGTTTTTGCCTTTTCGAAAACACTGCCTTTGGCAAGATGATTCAAAACGGCATCAAATTCCTTGGTTGTAAATGTGGTTTGGTTGAAAAGCTCCAACTGACTTTTAAGATTAGAAACTAAAGCGTCTCCATCTTGAATTTTTACAGACGCATAGCCTAAACCCTGCAATTGCTGGATTAGGTTGTTTTCTAATTGTAACTCGGATTGGTGTGCCATAGTTATCTCCTTTGAAATAATGATAATTCTAATTCTGCTAGACTGTGATTAGCAAAGAATTCTTTTTTACTTATTAATTCACGTGCACTATTCATTACCTTCAAATAGTGATTTTCATCTGTAAATTGTGTCCAAGCTTTTAATTCTAGTCCTCTAATCCCTAAAGCTTTCAGTTCTTTATTCAACAGTTCTTGAATGATTCGATCTACTGGAAAATGCGGTGGAGATTGGATATGTCCCAATGACCACATGTACTTTAGATAGAGATTTAGCATTTTTTGCGCTATGCCAAAATTGATTTTCTCATTATTAAACAGTTCCGAAAAATTAGAACTATAATCACTTACTCTTTTAATATTTTCAATATGCTCAGTATCACTGACCATTGTTGTTTTATAACTATCTAATATCGTGTCTTCTATAAAAGATCTAATACTTTTTTTGAAAAATCCTTTTTTTTGTTCTTCCTGATCCTTCGATCTATAAATATTTGATCTTTGAAAAGCGCCGCCAAAAGTTAAGATCCAAATTTCATTTTGAATAAAATCGTATTGTAGTTTCTGTAATACTGTCATAATACTTTTTTTAAACAAACATTTGTTGCATCAACCCTTTTTTCCATATCGTGGCTTGGTCTATTTGTTCTTGGCAATGATTGATTTTGACATCAATCGCCGATAGAAAATTTGCGATTTTCGTTTGTTCGGGTAGTGAGGGAAACGGTATTGGCATTTTGTAAAAATCACCCGTTGAAAAACTCATTCTATCATCTCTTGCGCCATAATTTGAAATATCTTCCATATGTTTAAACCACATAGATGATGCAAAGAATTTTTCAATAAAATCTAGATTCCCAGTTTTGAATCTAAAAGCAGAATATAAAGGTGACATAATTCCAGTTTCTAAATGATTTCTTGATATTGGGCCAACTGGTGCTGTACTAGAAATTCTAGGGTTGTATATAAAGTCATCGTTTTCAATTACATAATAACCAGTCAAATTATTTTTATTGGCGATGTCTTTATCAAAAAAGTCTCTCTGATTTACAATTCCTTGCACAGCAGAATTAGTAAAAACTAAACTAATTTTATTGTCTTTATTCTTTACAATTCTTTTTTCAGCAACCTCCCCCAACTTTTTCTCCTCCCAATCCGCATAATCATTGCCATTATCATCTTTAAACCTAAGTTCTTGTGTGAAAATTTGCTGCATCACGCCTTTTTTGTATTGCTCCAAAAGGGTTTTCTTTTGGTTTAGTGCGGTTAATTTTTCGTCGACTGCGCTGATGAAATTGGCGATTTTGGTTTGCTCGGGAAGTAAAGGGATATATACTTTATATTCCAAGAGATCAGCTACTGTTATATTAGCTTGATTAGCATTACCTCTTTTTATTTCCTTTATATGAGAAATATATTTATCTGAATTAATGTATCCGAATATAAAGCCATTATCTATAACTGTGGAAGAATTAAATTTAAGTAAATTTTGATTTAAAAGTCCTTCATTATCATTTGTAACAAAAATTCCACGACCTACTGCAGATTCTATTAATTCTGGCTTTGATCCAACAGTAGTAATTATAATATCAGTCTTATTAATTTTATATTTACCATAACCTTCACTATTATCTACATAAATTTTATCATTCGTATTCTTAATTGTCCTAGCACTTAAATCTGAAACTCTGACAATTCTGGTTCCTTTATCAGAATAAAATTCAGACTTAAATGCAAATCCTTTTACATAATTTGTTACATCACCCAACTTGTTCTCTTCCCATTCCCCCGTAAACTCAGGAAAACGTACTTGTGGTATCAATTTTTCCATAATTAAAAAGGTATTTCAATTCCTAATTCTGTACAAAAAGCTGCAATCGATTTATCGGTCGTACTTATTTGTTGGTCTAAAGTTTTAATTTCGAGAGCAATGGCGTTGATATCGATACGAGCTTCGGCCTCGAAGGTGTCTACGTAGCGCGGGATATTTAAATTATAATCATTTTCGGCGATCATGGCCAAATTGGCGATTTGCGAATATTTATCCTCGGCCGTGCGGTTTTTATAGGTGTTGATAATTTTAGCAATGTGTTCGTCTAGCAGTATGTTTTGGGTTTTTACCTTATCAAAATGTTGGCTGGCATCGATAAATAAAATATCATCGGGGTTTTCGCGTGTTTTTTTGAGGACCAAAATACAAGTCGGAATCGAGGTTCCGTAAAAAATATTGGCGGGAAGGCCAATCACGGCATCGAGGTAATTTTTGTCTTCGATTAGGTATTTACGTATGTGACCTTCGGCACCACCGCGAAACAAAACGCCGTGGGGCAAAACGATAGCCATGGTTCCGTTGTCGTCCAATTGATGCACCATGTGTTGTACAAAGGCAAAATCGGCTTTGCTTGATGGCGCTAGTTTTCCGTAGGCTGAGAAACGCTCATCGGTCATAAACAGCGGGCTTGCGCTCCAGTTGGCCGAGAAAGGCGGATTGGCAACGATGGCTTCAAAACGCTGATCGATGTGTTGCGGACGCTCCAAGGTATCTTCGTTCTTGATGTCGAAGCGTTTGTAGTGTACGTCGTGCATAATCATGTTCATACGACAAAGGTTGTAAGTCGTAGGATTCATTTCTTGACCGTAAAACTCGCTTACGTCTTTGACCTCTTTGGCCACACGCAACAATAAGGAACCTGATCCACAAGTGGGATCATAAACGCTTTTTAGTTTGTCTTTGCCCACAGTTACCAGTTGCGCCAATACGCTACTGACTTGTTGTGGGGTGTAGAACTCGCCTGCTTTTTTTCCTGCGCCACTGGCAAATTGCCCAATGAGGTATTCGTAGGCATCGCCCAAAACATCAGAGTCGGTATTTTCTAGGTCGAAATCTATTTCGTCTAAGTGTGTAAGGACTTTTACGATGAGTTCGTTTTTGTCGTTTTCAGACTTTCCGAGTTTGTGAGAAGTCAAATCCAAATCAGAAAACAAGTTTCCGAAATCTTCTTCGCTTTCAGACCCCATTGTACTTTGCTCAATATGCGTGAGTACTTTGGCAAGGTCGCCTAGAATGAAATTGTTTTTACCGCCTGCGTTTCCTCTGTGTGCCAATTCAGAAAACAGCTCTGACGGCTCTAAGAAGAAACCGAGTTTATCAATAGCCAATTGCTTTAGTTCTTCAAGTAAAAGGGCTTCGTCTGGGTGGCCTTCGACTTGTGCAAAGGTCAATCCGTCGGGTTGTAAGATGGTGTTGGCATACAAATCCATCTTGGTGCTTAGGTATTTGTAAAAAATGAATCCTAATATATAATCACGGAAATCGTCGGCGTCCATTTTGCCACGAAGGGTGTTAGCGATGTTCCAGAGTTGTTGTTCTAATTTTTGTTTTTGTTCGGCTGCCATGAAGCAATTGGAGTTTTGTATTAAATAAGAAAATTATGACTGCTAATGTATAGAAATTATCCTAATCTATAATAAGAGAATCTGTAAGATCATCGAAAATAATTATATATTTTCTTTCCATTAGTTTCTTATGGCGTCTTTTAGTTGCTCCTTAACCTATTAGGAATTTGCTGTCGAAATAAAAAATGTAAGTTGAAAAGTTATTCTAAAAAATCCTTGAGCTCCTTCAAAAAGCTCTAAAGGATTTTTTGGAAATAACTTTGTTAATGAGTGAATTTAATTTTAAATCTAAGTGAGAAATTAAAACTAAAAAAGAATCATTCTCAATCATAACATTTTGTAAATTTGCCAAACAAACAAGCGTAAGCTGATTAGTTGAGTTACAGAAAACTGCGAATCTTCTTTAAAACTCTATAACTGGTCAGACTTACGCCCGTGCCTTATATGGGCGTGGGCTAAGTCTTTCTGAGTTTAAGGTTCTTCGCAGTACCTCTGTAACAGCTTGACATTAGACTCGCGCCTTTTTTTTAACTTCAAATAAGGCATACATGAATAACAACGAATTTTACAGCCCAATTAAATCATTAGTGAACTTGATCTTAACTGGTGAAAAGGAAATAAGTCAAGATGGTGAATCTATTCCAATAACACAGGAATTTGTAGATTCTATAGTCAACGAAGATGATGATTTTTACAACCTTCATTATTTAAACTGTATAGCTTTATTTTTAGATGAATGCGAAAGTCAGGAACGTATTGACATCATGAAAATTTATAATGAGAACATCATTTTCATATTTGGCACCTTGATTTTAAATGGTCAACTTATGGACGCAGCAATAACAGAGGATAAGGATGTCCATACTATACTTGACGAAATATTTTCCGATTATGTAATCTATAAAAGATTGCAACCTACCCTATGTTTAGCTATATATTTTTATATTGAGAACTTATCAAAAATTGAATTTAAGGATAGATTAATATCAAGATTTGAATATGAAAAATTTATCCAATATAATTCAATAAAGCGAGTGATTGATGGTGATATTGATATTGAAGCTTAAAATTATTTCTTTTAAAACCAAAAAAGCCAATCATCTTTGATTGGCTTTACTATTTAATATTTTTGATCTTAGTTTTGAGACCTCATAACATCGAAAGCATTTTTATTATAAAAATACTATTTCGTCATCTCTATTGCTGTTCCCATAGTTCTTTCTAAATGAGATTGATCGTTTAATGTAGAACTTTTATGTTTTTTATTATAGAAACTGATAGCTAATAAGCAGGCCATTATAGTCATGAAGAACAAAAATATGACTAAGGCACGCAGACGACTGAACATCGAGGAGCTTTGCAATTTTTCTTTTTCTAAAATTAGAGTATGTTCTTTCAGAACTTGGCTTAACTTATGATTCAATTCCTCCAATGCCACAATTTGTTTGTCATTTATAATTTCCAAAGGTTTAAAATCCAGCTTTGGTTCATAGTTAGACAATTGTTCCATTTTCTGAATTAATTCTTCGTTAACTTTCAACAGAAGGACATTGTTCTTTTCTATTTTTTCAATCTGTTCTACAAAGACTGATAGGCTATCTGCAAGCTTTGGTTGTATATTTTTTGCCATCACTACATTATGATTTATCTATTAATTAATATCCTGCACCTCTGTCCTTAGACAATGTTTTTACAACTTTCAAGGCAGTCTGAAATGGTGCTAGTGGCTGCATCATAGCTGATAAGCCTAAATGGCGATGTATTTCTGAAGCTTTGAAAACATTTTTAGATACTGTATCTATCAACTTGTGCCCTTGCACCTTACCTTGCTTATTTAATACAGTTTCAACTTTAATCCCAAGTTTTTGCATTCCTTGTTGGTATGCGGTGTAACTAATTGGCTTCGCTTTTAGGACCAACAGATGTTTTTCATGTATTTCCTTTCTCAATCCTTTGAAATTTCCTTGCTGCACTTCTAATGCTTTTATTTTTTCAATCATCTTTTCTTTGGCTGAAATCAATCCTCTATCTTTTGCAATTTCATGAGCTGCCCATTGTGCTTTTTTACCAATATGATGATCAGGTAGTAATTGACCATTACTCTTTACTCTATTGGCAATTACATGTATGTGTTTATGCTCTTTTTCAGTATGAACAAAGGCAATGTATTGTTGCTCATCAGTGTCTATACCTAATTTTTGAAGAAATTCTCTTGTCATGTCCTTTAAATCTTTATTAGATATTTTTTGACCTTCTATAAGATCGGGAGAAAGAACTAAGCTGAAGGTTTTGTTTGTAGCTCTTTGATTGAGGTCTTGTATGTCCTTCATTTCTTCCATAATTTCTTTTGGATTTGTTCCACAAAGAAGATTCCTATCTAATTCATAACCTTTTTCTTCATCAATAACGTAATTGCCAAGTGCTCCACCACCGCTGCATGCTTTTGCTAATCCTATCATAACTATTTGAATTTCATTAAATGCGCTCTAATCTCTTTACTTGCCTCTAACGTTTCCCTCTTAAATCCATCGGTATCACCAAGTTTAAAAAGATTTGAAATCCTTCTAAAATTATCTGAGAACTTTGAAAGTAGCTTATAGCATTCAACTTCTTCGGCCGTTAATTTACTGGATAATTTATAATTAAAAACGAGACCTCGCATTAGTTCCGACACAGTTATTCCGCTATCCAAAGCTTTCTTTTTTATAATTAAATTTTCTATTTTAGAAACTCTAAATTTGATTATATCTTTTTTCATTTATGTTCTATTGAAGTTTAGAGAATTGCTTATTTATAAGCACTTACATTCCTATTTTTGCGACCTTCGGGAGAAAAAACGAGTTGCCAATTTGGTTCAAATGCGGAGCAATTTGTGACCACATTGACACATCTCGATCAATTACTACTAAAACGAGACGGACATTAGATACTTAAAATCCATTCGTTAATATCCTTGTAATCTTTAAAAATAGCTCTACAATCAATTGCGTCAGGGAATCTTTCTCTAATAAAATTTGTGTACTTATCACCTGTAATATCATGGTCTAAATACAATTCTATCTTTGCATATTGATTCAAAATATTTACATTCTTAACTATTAAAACAGCTGAATTTAATATCAAATAATCGGATATATTTTGACTTTCATCATCGCTAATCTGAAGAAAACTCAAGTAGTCAAAGAAACCCTCGAATACTTTTAAACTACTGCTATGATTTTCTACAAGTGTGATATCTTTTTTCCCGATACAAATTTTAGCATATTTAGAACGAAGCTCCCATCCGTCACTATTATTTCTAAAACCAATTGCAAAATATTTTTTCTCGTTGATTATGTAATGTAATTCCTTAACAGATCCTATCGCATGTACCTTAGTTATACCTCTACTAGTTAAATATTGTTTTAGGGCGATATGCTGAACGAAATCTATTTTAACCACCTCGTTACCGTTATTATTCTTTTTTGTCTCATAAGCACCTATAATTTGCTTTTGAAAGGAAAAAGAATCGAGTGTACTCAGATATTGTAAAGCTTCGCTCACTGTACAACTTTTAACTTTGACAACTAGATCGATACCATTACATCCTCCAATTGCATTAGAAAAGCAGTACCAATAGCTATTTTTTCTGTTAATATGAAACGATGCGTTCTTTTCGGTCGGTGAAAAAGGACTTTTAATCCATATGTCATTCCCTGATTCTCTCTCAATTTCTAGCCCCAGAGATTTTAAAATTATTTCAATGGGAATTTGTTTTGCCTGTTCTATATTCATTGCTGATTTGTTTGTTTTATACAACGTAGTATTTAAAAAACTCTCCTTTTAAAGCGAAAACACTTCCTACACTTCCTACACTTCCTACTTTGTTGATATATAGTTATTTAAAAATAAAAAAGGCTAAAAAAGCGTAGGTTTGTGTAGGAAGTAGTAGGAAACCAAAAAATGACTTCCTACACCTTCCTACTACTTCCTACCATGTTTCCTACTACTTTTAACTATTAAAATACTAATAATCAATGTGTTAAATAAGTGTAGGAAGTGTAGGAAACCATTATTGCTTTAAAGGAGGGGTTAATGCTCATTAATTTGCCATTCTATGGCACTGATAATTTCATCTTGGATTTGTAATTTCGATACATCTATCTGATATCCAGAGGTTGTTCTTGCGTCTTTACCTTTTTCATACTTGATGCTACTAACTTCTTTTACGAAGCAAGCATCTTTTTTGATGAAATCTTGCAGCGTAGCTTTACTTGGAGCAGTTTCTCTGTACTGTAGCATCCATTGTCTTTGAATCTTGTTATAGCATGATGTAAATTGAAAGGAAAGCTTATTACCATCTAAACGCAAATCCCTAAAAACAACAATTCGATCGTCTTTGTTTCCACGCATTGAAGCTAGAAAACAGTCCCAAAATTTAGTACCTATACTGGATGAATTTAATTTTCTTGTTTGATTATCGGTACATTTTTCAAAATGCCTAATCATTTCGCTATAGGTAAAAGGGAATGACACTACATCTTTGAATATTTCATAGGTAGCTCCTAAAATAGCTAAATTGCTAATCACTCGAGTATGCTTTACTTCGAACTGATTAATAAACTTTTCTTTAGTATGCCTAAACTTACTTTTGAAATTTAGCTCAACTAGTGAACGATTTACTACTAAAGAATCTGTAAAATGACTAACTCCCCGCTTAGTGTAGTCTTTTAGTATATCATACTTTTTTGTCTCTTCAAGCGTAAATGTCTTTGATTGAAACTCCAACCATAACAACCTTGAAATTAATGCCTCAGATTCAGGATATTCATTACCTGTCAATAATGTTGAAGATAAAATGGGAACGGTATCTGTACTTACTTTACTTTCAATAGTTCCAAACTCATAACCTCTACGGTCCCAAAATCCCTTGATAGTTCCGTCTAACTTGCTATCCCCTCTTTTATATTCTGAAAGATGGCAGATAATATTAGTAAATTGCGCAAATTTCCTGATTTGTCCCTTCAAAGTAGAAGCACCTCCCTCAAGATTTATGGCTGATTGTGGTATACCGAAAAAACTTTGACAACATTCTGCCAATTGGTCTTTTCCACTTGATCCTGGTCCATATAAAAATAGAATGGGAAAGTTTCCTATTTCACTGACAATAATATCTTGAAACAAACTGCTTATCGTAAATAAGATAGCCGAAATCGCATAGTCTTTATGCACCTGCATCATCAGCTGAAAATACATATCCATAGACACGTCAGAATCAATAAATATCATCTTCTTTTGAGATAAATAAGCAGACATATTATTTAGATAAATCTTGTTAGCGGAAGGCACATAAAAAGACTTACCGCCATGCGTAAATATGCCGTTTTCATCTATTTCTAAGCTATCACCATTTAAAAGGTTGACTTTATTGTTCCATAGCCAAAATTGAAACCCAATTTGATATCCTAGGCAATCAATCTTATGACCGTGCCCCATTTTATCAAATAAATAAGCTTTCAGCATCTTAAAATCTTGGGAACTGCCCGTAAACAAAAAGTTTCCTTGTCGAGCGATGCTGTTTTCAAAACTAGCCAGAGTATTAAATAAATCAGAAGGGATGTCAAAAATCTTTTCAAGATTGAAAACATTCTTAATCTTCAATAATTTGATGGGGAATTTTTCATCCTGAATATGCTGTAAAATTTTAATCTCAAAATTTGATATTTCTTGAAAATAATAAGATTCATCATCTCCTTTTTCTTTCTTTCGCCGAATAAAAATTTTGTTGTCAGACATGAAGAGTTTATACTTTTGAATATCACTTTCAATGTTTTTAAATTGTGCCGTTATATTTTTCGGTAAATCATCATGTGAGAATTCGTCCTCTTTTTCTCTATGTTTTTTATTTGACGCATGAGCATGAATGCTCGTAGGTGCGTCCTTGTCGATTGCAATTTTCATTATACAATAAAATTTTTATTGTATCTTTGTGAGATACAAATGAGTTAGAAATAAAATAGAACACAATCTTCATAGTCGTTAGCTATGATGATTGTGTTTATTTTTTCCAAGGGTTCTCATTTAATTCCTGTTCGTTTATTGCATCAATTTTGTTTCTTAATAGAAAATTTTCAAGGTCTGATCTGTGAAAATAAATTAGCTTTCCTAAAGGACGAAAGAATGTTATTTTCCTCCCTGATGTCAGCTTATATAAGTAAGACGTTTTCATACTTAAAAATTCTGCAGCTTCTTCAGCTGATAGAATAGGTTTAACTGATAGACTTAATTTTTGAATACTACTCTCTATACTGAATAGTTTTTCTTCGATTTGTAGATTGCTCATGTTTTCTTTTATTTGCGTTAAGTTTCTCATCGTGAGAACCATGATGCAAATAAAAGAATACTTTATCCCAGAAGCGATGAGGCGTTAGGGCTTACGTCCTATAAAACGCTCACATATAATTATAGATTTGTTTCTTTTGATCTTTTTAAAGTTCTTGTTTTCCATTTCTGGACATTATCAGGTTTCATTTCAAATGTATTAGAATTTTGAGAATCTAAATAATTAAAATATTTATTTGAGAGGGCTGCAATCTCACCGTTAGTTAATACAGAAAAATTACCAAAGGAGAAGCTTTCTATAAAATCTAAAATAGAATCGACATTGAATGTATTATTCTTGTTTTTTCGTACGAGCCAAGATATTTTTGACTTTGGTTCATTTAGATAAGCAAATTGTTCTATTTGTGAAAATTCACATGAAAACCATTTATTTTGCATTCCCGATTCAAACTTATTTTTTAATTCTTCAAAGCTTAATTTACTCATTGTAATTATAGATTTCTTATTAGTTATTTCACTATAATTCTTATCGGAAGAAAGCTCATTATGAGTTTTTAAATACCGCATTGTGGGAGTCTGTATTTTATCATTTATAAAGAACGATGCGCCTGCCAAACTAATCGTACCTAGAAAGAAAATAAGACAAATATCAAGCAAAGATTTGGGATGTACGAAAGGTTGATAGGTAAACCAAATCATTAGTGAAGCAACTAAAAATAAAATTAATAAAATTTTTAACTTTTCAGGATTTAAATTCTCATTCCATTCTACCCTTTCGTTAAAGTAATACTCACATACAATAGGACTAACATTCAAATACAGCCTTACTACCAAAATAGAATAAATTGAGAATAGAATTACATAGTATGCAGCAATGATGTCAACAGTTTCCATATTTTTACTTTTAGATTTGTCAAAAATAGGAAAAAATAAGCGGAGTATTATATACCTTGTTTGCCTATAGTGTTAGTCAAATGTTCGTTTCAAGGCATAAAAAAAGCCCTTACATAAATGTAAGGGCTTGATTTTCAAAGTGAAGGCAGAAGGATTCGAACCTTCGACCGCCTGCTTAGAAGGCAGGTGCTCTATCCAGCTGAGCTATGCCTCCTTAGATAAATTAAATTATCAATAAGTTTAAATAAAAAAGCCCCTTTAATAAGAGGCCTTTTTTATTGTATCTTGTTGTTGTTATTACAACTTAGCAACAAATTTAGTCAACTTAGATTTCAAGTTAGAAGCTTTATTATCGTGGATAATATTCTTTTTAGCTAACTTATCAATCATAGATATAACATTAGATAATTTTGATGTAGCATCAGTTTTATCAGTAGCTATTCTTAACGCTTTGATCGCATTACGAGTAGTTTTGTGTTGGTATCTATTTAATACTCTTCTCTTTTCGTTACTTCTAATTCTTTTTAGAGCTGACTTATGATTTGCCATTTTATTATATTTTTTTTCTTTACTATTCTTTATACTTGTAGTCCGTAAGGGAATCGAACCCCTGTTACCAAGACGAAATCTTGGCGTCCTAACCCCTAGACGAACGGACCATTATCCCTCTAGTTATATAATCATTACGATTATTTGTAGCCCGTAGCGGAATCGAACCGCTCTTACATGGATGAAAACCATGCGTCCTAACCGATAGACGAACGGGCCATTATCACCTTAAAATGGTGAACTTTTTTTGCTTTTCAGAATTGTAGCCCGTAGCGGAATCGAACCGCTCTTACATGGATGAAAACCATGCGTCCTAACCGATAGACGAACGGGCCCTGCTTCTGTATTGCGGATGCAAAGATACAACTATTTTTGAGTCGCACAATAGCTAAGACAAAAAAAACAATCTTTTTTAATATGCTTTAGCAAACAAGACTCTTTTAGTGGACGGATTCCCAGTAAATACGCAGGTTCCCGCTTCCTCAATAGCATCTAAAGGAATACATCTTATTGTTGCTTTAGTCAATTCTTGAATGCGCTCTTCAGTAGCTGCTGTTCCATCCCAATGTGCTGACACAAAACCACCTTTGTCATTTAAAACAGTCTTAAACTCCTCAAAACTATCAACCTTAGTAATATGTGAATTTCGATATTCTAAAGCTGTATTGAATAAATCTTTTTGAATTTGTTCCAGCAAATCGCTTACATAAGACGCAATCCCTTCTTTAGAAACTACTTCTTTTGTGGCAGTATCTCTCCTTGCAATTTCAAAAGTACCATTTTCTAAATCCTTTGGACCAATCGCTATTCTCACAGGAACTCCTTTTAATTCCCACTCAGCAAATTTAAATCCTGGTTTTTGAGTCGTACGATTATCAAATTTAACAGATACCCCTAACTTTTTAAGTTGCTCACTTAAAATTGTCACTTCTGCAGCTATTTGTTCTAATTGCTCATCAGTTTTATAAATTGGCACGATAACAACTTGTATAGGAGCTAAATTTGGAGGTAAAACCAACCCTTTATCATCAGAGTGCGTCATAACAAGAGCACCCATCAAACGTGTTGATACACCCCAAGATGTACCCCATACATATTCCTGCTTTCCTTCAGCATTTGCAAATTTTACGTCAAAAGCTTTTGCGAAATTCTGACCTAAGAAATGTGAAGTTCCTGCTTGCAAAGCTTTACCATCCTGCATTAAAGCTTCGATACAATACGTTTCTTCAGCTCCAGCAAAACGTTCTGACTCCGTTTTGATCCCTTTAACAACTGGTATAGCCATAAAATCTTCGGCAAAATCAGCATATACATTCATCATTTTCTCTGATTCCTCTACTGCCTCTTCTCTTGTCGCATGCGCTGTATGTCCTTCTTGCCAAAGAAATTCGGCAGTTCTCAAAAACAAACGTGTTCTCATTTCCCATCGAACCACATTAGCCCATTGATTTATTAACAACGGTAAATCACGGTATGACTGCACCCAACCTTTATAAGTTGACCATATAATTGCTTCACTTGTAGGGCGAACAATTAATTCCTCCTCTAACTTTGCATTGGGGTCAACCATCAATTTACCTGGCTTGTCAGGATCATTTTTTAACCTATAATGCGTTACAATTGCACATTCTTTTGCAAATCCTTCTGCATTTTTTTCCTCCGCTTCAAACATGCTTTTAGGCACAAATAAAGGAAAGTAAGCATTCTGGTGTCCTGTTTCTTTAAATTCTCGATCCAATTCCCCTTGCATTTTTTCCCAGATAGCGTAACCGTATGGTTTGATAACCATACACCCTCTTACTCCTGAGTTTTCGGCTAGATCTGCTTTGACAACCAGTTCGTTATACCATTTAGAATAATCTTCTGATCTTGTTGTAAGGTTCTTGCTCATATTGAATAGTTTGGCATAAATTTTGCGTTATAATATTTAACTAAATAGTTCAGCAAAACTAACTATTTTTGTAATGTGCAACAATAAAAAAACCTAGAGATATGAAAACTAATACTTTTTCATCCAGAAATATCGTTTTATACAGTACCATTGGGCTTGTAAGTCTGCTATTGACAGCGTGTGGATCTTACCAAAATAGCTCTTATTACGATAATGACGGCATTTATGGCGCAACCGCCCAGTCTAATCAAGTAGAAAGACCTTACCAGGGAACATACGATAACCAATACGCAAATAGCAACAACAGTGCTAGCAACAACAATCAAAGTAATTATTATGCCGATTATTTCAGTTCTCTTCAAGACGGAAATCAGTCTACAGAGGTTTTTACTGATATTGATAGTTATAATGGTAATGATCAAAATAATAACGACGGAGGAGTTAGTCAAAACTACGCTGGCTGGGGAGATAACAGTACAGGCACCACAATTCAATTAAATAACTACGGTTATGATGGAGGCTATGGTGGTTATGGCTTAGGATATTCAAATTTCGGCTTTGGTTTTAACAACTTTGGATATAATAATTTTGGATGGGGTAACAATGGTTGGGGTAATTACGGATGGAATAATTATGGATGGAACAATCCCTTTTATGGATACCGTTATAACACAATAGGTTTCTACAACCCGTACTTCAACAATTTCTATAATCCCTATTTTAGTAATTACGGATACAATAATTACAATACTCCACGTTATAACAACAGAACCTACTCTTACAATTCTAGCCGTAGAGGATCATCAAACAGCAATACGGCATATAGCAATAGAAATGGTTATTCTACAAATAGAGTAAGCAGCTCTAGAAGTAACAGCAATGAATATAGAAGAGCAGATAATGCAAATAATAATGTTAATTTCTCAAGAAGATCTAATCAAAATGGAACTTTCAGTCAACCTGTAAGAGCTAATTCAAATACAGTCAACACTAGAAGACAATCTACTAATACTAGAACGTACACTCCTACAAATACTACAAGCAGAAATAGTAATAACTCTAGGAATGAAAATTCTAGTAGACCTAATTCTTCAAGCTATTCAACAGGGTCAAGTAGTCGCTCAAGCTCTTCTGGATATTCTGGAGGATCAAGATCTAGTGGTGGTAGCTCTAGAAGAGGTGGTAATTAATTTTAAGGATTTATACAATAACATATTAGTAGGTAAAAAATGAAAAAATATATTTTTATATTCTTAACAGGTCTTTCTTTTTCTGCAGTGCAGGCACAAGAAATTCGCGATGCACTGAGATACTCTCAAGACAATTTAAATGGTACTGCAAGATACAGAGCCATGAGTGGTGCATTTGGGGCACTAGGAGGAGATTTATCATCTATAAATGTCAACCCTGCAGGTTCTGCAATTTTTATTAATAATCAATTTGGCGTAACACTAACCAATAATAGCAATAAGAACGATTCAGATTATTTTGGTAACAAAACAACTGAAAAGGATAACAACTTTAAAATCAATCAAGCAGGTGGTGTTTTTGTCTTCAACAATCAAAGTAACAGCAGTAAATGGAAAAAAATCAGCGTAGGTGTTAATTATGAAAATGCTAATAATTTCAATAACGCTAAGTACTCTGCTGGTACTAATGCTAACGACAACTCTATTGATGGTTATTTTTTAAGCTATGCAGATGGAGTACCATTAAAAGTTTTAGAAGATAATAATTATCGAAATTTAAACAACAACGATCAACAAGCATATCTAGGATATAATGGATATATCATTAATCCTGCAACTAACGATAGAGAAGAAACGCTATACAACTCTAATGTACCTGGAGGTGGAAATTTCTACCAACAAAATGCAGAAAGAAGTGAAGGTTACAATGGCAAACTATCTTTTAACGTAGCAACATCTTATGAAGATAAATTATTTATAGGATTGAATTTAAATTCTCATTTTACTGATTACAGAAGATTCTCTAGTTTTTATGAGATCAATGACGCTCCTTTATCGACTCCCTATACGATTACAGATGTGCGTTTTGATAACGAATTGTATACGTATGGCTCAGGATTCTCGTTTCAAGTGGGTGCTATTGCAAAAGTAACAAATGAATTACGTGCAGGATTAGCTTATGAGTCTTCTACTTGGTATCGCTTGAATGATGAATTTACTCAAGACTTATTTACAACTACGACTAACGCAGCTGGAGACATTAGAAGTAATCCACTTGCAGATCCTAAAACCACAAATATTTACGATGTATATAAATTACAAACACCAAGTAAAGTAACAGGGAGTTTAGCTTATATTTTTGGTAAATCAGGATTAATTAGTGTTGATTATGCCATTAAGGACTATAGTAAAACTAAGTTCAAACCTGAGAACGACGCTTACTACACATCACTTAATAATTCAATGGGAGACCTTCTAGACAACACCTCTGAACTTAGAATAGGTGCTGAATACAAAATCAAAGAACTTAGCTTGAGAGCAGGATATCGCTATGAGCAAAGTCCGTATAAAAACGAATCTACAATAGGTGACTTAACTGGTTACTCTGGAGGTTTAGGATATAATTTTGGTTCCACTAAAATAGACTTATCTTATGCTTATGCCGAAAGAAGCACACAACAAGGTTTCTTCACGCAAGGCTTTACAGATGGAGCTACTATTAACAACATCTCTAACAATGTATCACTTACATTTTTATTTGAATTGTAATAGCTAATGATAATTCTTATTAAACCGTATCGCGATTTTAAAGCAGTACGGTTTTTTTTAGCCCTGATGGTAGCGGTATCCTTTTTCTAGCTTTGGTTTTGCTAGAAAAAGATATAGCGGACAGCAGGATTAGCTTCATAAATATAGGAATCTTTTACATTACCCGAAATAAAAATTGTAATTTTGCACTCCAATTTACAAATCTATGAGAACCAAGTCTTTAAAAAAGAACAAAATCAACGTGATCACTCTTGGGTGTTCAAAAAATATATACGACAGTGAAGTATTAATGGGTCAACTTCGTGCAAACGGAAAAGAGGTTGAACATGAGGCTCCTGCTGATAAAGAAGGAAATATAATTGTTATAAATACCTGCGGATTTATTGATAACGCTAAGGCTGAATCAGTAAACATGATCTTAGAATATGCAGATAAAAAGGAAAAAGGCTTAGTAGACAAGGTTTTTGTGACTGGATGTTTATCTGAGCGTTACAGACCTGATTTAGAAAAAGAAATTCCTAATGTGGATCAATTTTTTGGAACTACTGAGTTACCGCAATTACTAAAAGCTCTTGGTGCAGATTATAAGCATGAGTTATTAGGAGAGCGTTTAACTACTACTCCTAAAAATTATGCGTATTTAAAAATTGCCGAAGGTTGCGATAGACCGTGTAGTTTTTGTGCGATCCCTTTAATGAGAGGAAAACATGTTTCTCAACCAATTGAAAAATTAGTAAAAGAAGCAGAAGGATTAGCTAGAGATGGTGTGAAAGAATTGATTTTAATCGCACAAGATTTGACCTATTACGGACTTGATATTTACAAGAAACGTAATCTTGCTGAATTACTTGAAGCACTAGTAAAAGTAGAAGGAATAGAGTGGATTCGTTTGCACTACGCCTTCCCTACTGGTTTCCCAATGGATGTATTAGACTTAATGAATCGCGAACCTAAAATTTGCAATTACATAGACATTCCTTTACAACATATCTCTGATTCGGTTTTAAAATCGATGAGACGTGGTACCACTCAAGAAAAAACAACTAAACTATTAAGAGACTTCCGTGAGAAAGTACCTGGAATGGCCATACGTACTACTTTAATTGTAGGATATCCTGGAGAAACACAAGAAGACTTTAATATTCTTAAAGACTGGGTACAAGAAATGAAGTTTGATAGAATGGGATGTTTTGCTTATTCTCATGAAGAAAACACACACGCATACTTACTTGAAGACGATGTACCAGATGATGTAAAACAAGCTCGTGCAAATGAAATAATGGAATTACAATCGCAAATATCATGGGATTTAAACCAAGAAAAAATTGGACAAGTTTTTAAATGCATTATTGATCGCAAAGAAGGCGGTCACTTTGTAGGAAGAACAGAATTTGATAGTCCGGATGTGGATAATGAGGTTTTAATTGATGCGTCAAAGCATTATCTAAAAACAGCTGATTTTGCGATGATCAGAATTACTGAAGCTACAGAATTTGATTTGTACGGAGAACCAGTTTAAGAATACTTTTAATTTTAAATCTCTAATTAAAACAACTAATATGAAAACAGTTCAAGCAGCATTTGTTTATTTTTTTTTATTAAGTTTTGGTACCATTTCTGCTCAATATGGGAATAATGGATATGGTAACAACGGTTATGGCAATAATGGTAACGGTCGTGGAAACAGCATGAACCAGATGAACCAAAATAGAGAACCTGAGAAACCTAAGGAGATTCCTGTAGAAGTTACTGTTGGTAAAATAATGGAACGAATGAAGGCTTCATTAGAGCTAGATGCGCTTCAAGAAATAGCCATTGCTAATGTAATTACTGAAAGCTTGAGATCACAAGGGATTTTAATGAAAGATGAAAGTAATCAAGAACAAAAGGTCAAGGAGTACGAGGCTCTGTCTGAAACGACAGATAGAAAAATAAAAGAGTTCCTGAACGCTGATCAAATAGAAAAGTATAAGGCGCTAAAAGATGACCGTACAACTCCTACAAAGAAGAGAAGAAGAAAGTAGTTAACGAGGTTATTACATGAAAAAACAATTATATTTTTTAGCTATTGTTACGACAATTGTATCTTGTTCTCCCAATCCCTATAAAGGAAGCGAAGAGGAGTACAACAGCAAATTGAAAACGTACACAGAAACAATTTCTAACAAGGTTCCAACAGAACTTCCTGCAGTATCAAAAAGTACCATTAGTATTGACAGCTCTTATTCAAAACAGCTGTATACATTTAAGGATAGCCTTAATAATGTTGCAGCTTCATCTGCTGAGAACAATAGAAATGTAAAATGGATTGGAACAGTGAATTTTAATTTACGAAAGCCAAATTTTATTATTTTACATCACACAGCTCAAGATTCTACCGCTCAAACGATACGCACATTTACGTTAAGCAGAACACAGGTAAGCGCACATTATATTATCGATGATAATGGTGAAGTTATACAAATGTTAAACGACTACTTGAGAGCGTGGCACGCCGGATCAGGAAGTTGGGGTAAAGATACCGATATCAATTCTTCATCAATAGGTATCGAGCTAGACAATAATGGTAAAGAGCCATTCTCTGAAAGTCAAATAAGCAGTTTGATGGCTTTATTGAATAGATTAACAAAAGAATACCGCATTCCTAAACAGAATATAATTGGGCATTCTGATATTGCTCCAAGTCGCAAACAGGATCCAAGTGCATTTTTTCCATGGAAAACCTTAGCCGACAATGGATTTGGGATTTGGTATGATGATACTTTAGAAGAGGCACCATTAAATTTTAATCCAGAATTAGGCTTGCGAATCATTGGGTACAATACAAAAAATTTAGGATCAGCTGTTTCAGCCTTTAAGCTACATTACATGCAAAGAGACGTTAATTCAGTATTAGATCAAAATACAATAAATACTATTTATGCGGTCTACAAGAAGCAATAATTTAGTATCTCATTTATTAAAAGGGAGTTTCACAAATAGTGCAACTCCCTTTTTTTTTGAGCAAAAAATGCACTACTTACCCAAAAAAAAACTGCCATCATACAAAAGTACTTTGGCAGTTTAAAAAAAAAATATAGGGGGAATAACAATCTTATATAAACACGTTTAGCATTTACATGTATATTTTTAACGATTACTTTTAAAATCCATATACTACACCTACAGCAAACTGCGCTGCAGATTTAGTTGGAAGCAAATCAGAGTCTACAAAGATATCATCAGAAGCGTTATCTAATCTAAGCTCTGGAATTATTGTAAGTCCTCCTGCTTTTAAGTTTGCAGACAAAGTAAAAGCTGTAAACGAAGTGTCTCCTGATCCTTCTTTGTAGTCAAAGTATTCAGCTCTTAGTCCCAATCCAAAATTATCAGAAATTGCGTAAGATGGATACAAAGCCGCCCCAGTATACCCTGCATCACCTTCATTACTATAATCAGCAGCATTCAATCCTAATTTAAATTTGTCAGAAACTTGAAATGACGCAGTCAAGTCTACTATTGTACCGCTAACAGAACCATCCATAAAGTTCAAGTATGCACTAATCTTATCTGTGGGTGTGAACGATAATTGTGCACCTACGGCATTTAAGCCCTTTAAAGAATCAGCTTTATAAGCATTCCAAGCGTCGTTAAAAGCACCCACCATTATACCTACTTTATCTGAGATTGCATAATTTACCTTTACTCCTGCATTTTGAAACGGTCCATTTGTAAATAGGTAAGAGGTAGAATAATTGTAATTACCTAAAGGCGATATCACTTCATAGCCAATAAATGTCCCCATGAAACCCGCCGTAAAGCTCAATTTCTCTGTCGCTGAATAAGTAGCGTATAAATTCTGGATATGAAATGAGTTTGCTCCTAACTCATCATATGTCCCATCTGAATTAAGTATTGATTGAAACTGTCCTCTAGGTCCAAACGATATTTCCCCTACAAAAGAGGCTTTACCTGTAGTTTTCTTTAAGGCAATATCAATCATACCTAAAGAAACTGAATTTTGATCATTTGCAAAACTTGTAGGTATGTTTGCTGTTTTTGAAAAATCATATTTATAATAAAGATCTCCAGATCCTGAAATTTCTAATGGTGAATTTTGTGCGAATGATGTACCGGCAGCGAATACCAATATAATCATAATTAGTCCTTTTTTCATGTACAAATCTTTTTAGTTACTTCTTTGGTTTTGGTTAATTAGCAGAACTGAAAATGGATTATGGTAAAATCCAGCATATTAGACAAGGCGAGAGCTCTTCGTTTTGTACTAATTTATCTCAGTAATACGGTACGAATTTATTAACATTTAGTAAGTAACCGCAAAATTGAGCATACTAAAATGCCCATAATTTGAATTATTACGGATTTGAAATAATGCGAACGTTAAAAAAATTATTTAGCAATTTTCGCACCCAAATATTATACTAACCGCATAGTAAATTTAGACAAATAGTAATTTTTATCACCATAAATACAAGGTAACCCCATAAAAAACAATACAGATCTTCCAAAAAATAACTTTTAATAAACGACACCCCCGTATTTATTAGCAAAACTTAAAACAAGATTACATCAGTGACTTTAAACTAGTCATAGTAATTGTGCTAAGAAACACTTGAATTTCAATATATGTATGCAAAAAAAAGCCAGCTACAAGAGCTGGCTTTTTTTTACTACTTTACATTATATGCTATAAAGGAATATTTCCATGTTTTCTATTAGGAGTAACACTTACTTTGTTCTCCAGCATACTAAAAGCTTTAATCAATTTCCTTCTAGTATCTTGCGGCAAAATGACTTCATCGACAAAACCTCTTTGTGCAGCGGTGTAGGGATTAGCAAACAAATTAGCATATTCAGTTTCTTTTTCTAGTAATTTAGCTGCAGCATCTTCGGCCTCACTAATTTCCTTTTTAAAGATAATTTCTGAAGCTCCTTTTGCTCCCATTACAGCAATTTCAGCAGTAGGCCAAGCAAAATTCATATCGGCTCCAATGTGCTTAGAGTTCATAACATCATAAGCACCACCGTAAGCTTTTCTAGTAATCACAGTGATTCTGGGTACGGTCGCCTCACTTAAGGCATATAATAACTTAGCACCATGTACAATAATACCATTCCACTCCTGATCTGTACCAGGCAAGAAACCAGGCACATCCACCAAAACTAATAGTGGAATATTGAATGCATCACAAAAACGAGTAAATCTTGCTGCTTTTATAGAGCTATTTACATCTAAGACACCTGCTAAATACAAGGGTTGATTTGCTACAATACCAATACTCCTACCACCTATTCGAGCAAAACCTACTAAAATATTTTCAGCAAAATTCTTATGAATTTCGTAAAATGAATCTTCATCGATAATCCCGCTAATCACCTCATGCATATCATACGGTTTATTAGGATTATCAGGTATTATCGTTGCTAGTTTATCACGCACTTCATCGTTTAACTCATAAGGCAATTTCTTAGTAGTTTCCTTATTGCTTTGTGGTAAATAACTAAGTAGGCGTTTTAAATCTTCTAGACACTCAATATCATTGCTTGATGTTATGTGCGCCACACCAGACTTAGTAGAATGCGTACTTGCACCTCCTAATTCCTCTGAAGTAACTGTTTCATTTGTCACGGTCTTTACAACATTAGGACCAGTAACAAACATATAACTGGTATCTTCGACCATCATTGTAAAATCGGTCATAGCAGGTGAATACACCGCCCCACCAGCGCATGGTCCCATAATAGCCGAAATTTGCGGAATTACACCAGATGCTTGAACATTTCTAAAAAATATATCTGCATATCCTCCTAAAGAGCGCACACCCTCCTGAATACGAGCACCACCTGAATCATTTAACCCAATCATGGGCGCACCCATTTTTACTGCCATATCCATGACCTTGCAAATTTTTTCGGCATGAGTTTCTGACAAGGCACCCCCAAAAACCGTAAAATCTTGTGCAAAAACATACACCAATCTTCCGTTTATAGTTCCATAACCTGTAATCACACCATCCCCATTGTAGATTTCTTTCTCCATTCCAAAGTCGGTGGTACGATGCGTCACTAACATCCCTATTTCCTCAAAAGAACCTTCGTCCATTAAATAGGTAACACGCTCACGAGCGGTCAACTTTTTCTTCTCGTGTTGTTTTGCAATACGTTTTTCTCCTCCGCCTAAATGGGCTTTGGCAATCTTATCGTTTAATATTTTTATCTTAGCATCCATAGTTTAAGAATTTGGTAATCTTACAATTTTTTGATCTTCAAAATACTGCTTCAAAGCTAGCAATGCAGCAATTTTAGCTTCTTCATTTAATGCTGCCTTCATCTTTTCACCATCGTAATAGTTTTTGACAAAATGGGTATCAAAATTTCCTGATCTAAAGGCATCGTGCTGACATACAAATTTACCAAAAGGCAATGTTGTACTCACTCCCACAACATTGTAATCATCAATCGCCTTGATCATTAATTGAATTGCTTCTTCCCTAGTTTGACCGTAAGTAATTAATTTGGCTAGCATGGGGTCATAATAAATAGGAATATCCATTCCTTGCTCAAAACCATTATCTACACGAATCCCTTCACCTACAGGCAGCGTGTACACTTCTAAATTACCTACACTAGGTAGAAAATCATTTAATGGATCCTCAGCATATACTCTTAACTCTAGGGCGTGTCCCATAATTTTTAAATCCTCTTGCTTCATTTGCAAAGCCTCTCCTCGCGCCACTCTAATTTGTAATTCAACTAGATCTGTACCAGTAATCAACTCTGTCACGGGATGTTCTACTTGCAAACGCGTATTCATTTCGAGAAAATAAAAATTATTATTCTCATCTAATAAAAATTCGACCGTACCTGCTCCTAAATAATCACAAGATTTAGCGACTAAAACTGCAGCTTCACCCATCTTTTTACGAAGTTCAGGAGATAGCACGGCAGATGGTGCTTCCTCTATAACTTTTTGATGGCGACGTTGAATACTACATTCTCTTTCAAATAAATACAATATATTACCGTGACTATCGGCCATAATTTGGATTTCGATATGTCTTGGTGACGCCACGTACTTTTCGATAAAGACAGATCCATCCCCAAAAGCATTAGTAGCTTCACTAATTGCTCTGTTCATTTGCGATTCAAATTCTTCTTCATTTTCAACCACGCGCATTCCTTTACCACCACCACCAGCAGACGCCTTAATCAAAATAGGAAAACCCACTTGAGTCGCTACTTTTTTAGCTTCTTTGATATCTGTAATGGCTTCGTCTAAACCAGGAACCATAGGAATATTATACGCTTTAACAGCATCTTTTGCTGCTAGCTTGCTTCCCATAATTTGGATTGCTTTAGACTTGGGACCTATGAATACAATACCACTAGCCGCTACATCCTCGGCAAATTGCGCATTTTCACTTAAAAATCCGTAACCTGGATGAATAGCATCAACATTCAATGACTTAGCAACAGCTATAATTTTGTCTCCTAAAAGATAGGATTGGTTTGAAGGCGCTTCCCCTATCCATACTGCTTCGTCAGCAAATTTTACGTGAGGAGCGTTTCTATCTACGGTAGAATATACTGCTACAGTTTTGATTCCCATTTTCTGGGCCGTTTTCATAACTCTAATAGCTATTTCTCCTCGATTAGCAACTAATATTTTTTTCATATTTTTATAGATAAAAGAAATTCCAGCGCACTGAAAAGCACTTCACAGTACAGTCAATTGCGATTCACTCCTTGTTTCTTACTTAAAGTTTTATTCAAATTCGATTAAAAGCTGTCCCTTATCTACAGCATCACCAGTAGCTACGGCAATCGATTTTATGACTCCGTCACGAGGGGATTGAAAACTATTTTCCATTTTCATAGCTTCGAGAATCAATAAAGGATCTTTTTCTTTAACAGTTTGCCCCACCACAACATTTATCTCTAGAATTAGTCCTGGCATAGGTGCTTTTATAGCATTAATTTGTTTAGACAAGCCTACCTCAAACCCTAGTTCTTTAATTAATAAGTCTAGGTCATCAGCTATTGCAACAGTATATAAGTTACTGTTCACTTTTACAGTGTAGCTTTTTTGATGAAAATTAGAAGATTCGATGGTTGCTTTATAAGGAGTGCTATTATGCAGAGCGTGGTAGTCTTTGCCTCCAGTATTTACTGCGTCAAACTTAGAAACTTCCTCTTTGTTAATAGTAAAGAAAAAAGAGTCATTGACACTTATTTTGTAATTATCGCGCATTTTACTAGTTTTTTACTCGTAAAAATAAGTAAAAGAAAACGTTTTCGCAGATATTAAATTATTTTTTTTATGCTTAAAAATTACGTGCTACAATATAAGAAGCCCATAATCTCTTAAGGTGTTTACTGGTTTAGAATACCAAAAAAGCTCAAAATTCTCTAAATTTGTTTCAAAACTCAGCTTGAGCTCTTGAAAAGTAAATGTCTTACTATTTGCGACAGCAAGCAACGGTAAAGTATGCAATAACCACTCTCCTTCTTGATCATTTAACACAATCTCAAAGCTTTCTTTCTTATCATGAAAAGTAAATGACATCATTTGCCATGAGTTTCCTTTTTTAGACTTAGTGTATTTATTAATAGCAGGTTTACCTCCTAACCACACGATCTTAGCATTAGACTTACTACTTAAATCGATATCGCTAGTTAAGGCGTTGTATATGAAATCTTCTGGAATTTTTGATTTGGGAATTTTAAAATCAAACCAATCTTGTAGTTCGTAGTCAAAGCAAATCCCATGCATGAAATTAAACAATGATTTTTTTAACCCAAAACTAAATTTGTCATGGTCAATTCCAGTATTGTCAATGTAATTGATATCGTTATTTGCAAAAGAACCTATTGCTTCGGTTTCTTTTTTCACACCAAATTTCTCAGGATACAAACCCACTGGGCTGTGCGCCGTCATGGCAAATTGATGCCAAAAACCAGATTGCAAAACACCGGCTTCAAAAAGCTGGCGTACCATCTCCAGACTATCTACTGTTTCTTGAATTGTTTGGGTAGGATAGCCATACATTAAATACGCATGCACCATGACTCCTGCCTCAGTAAAATTACGAGTCACCTTAGCCACTTGCTCGACAGTTACCCCTTTATCAATCAATTGCAATAAACGATCTGAGGCTACTTCTAAACCTCCTGAGACTGCAATACAGCCCGAAGCTTTTAAGAGAAGACACAAATCTTTACTAAAGCTTTTTTCAAATCGAATGTTTGTCCACCAAGTTACTGATAGCTTTCGTCTTAAAATCTCTAACGCCAATGCACGCATTAACGCTGGCGGGGCTGCTTCATCTACAAAGTGAAAACCATTCTCTCCCGTTTGCTCCATCATTTCCTCCATGCGATCGCAAAGTAAATTTGCAGCCACAGGTTCATATATTTTAATATAATCTAATGATATATCACAAAAAGTACATTTTCCCCAATAGCATCCGTGTGCCATGGTAAGTTTATTCCACCTCCCATCTGACCACATACGGTGCATGGGATTGACGATTTCGATAACAGAAATATATTTATCTAACAACAGATCAGAGTAGTCTGGAGTACCTACTTGCGATTGTTTATAATCAGATTTAGACGAATTATTCTTATAAACGACTGCTCCATTTTCCAGCAGAAATGTTCGTTTAAATGCGCCATAACTAGGATTTTCAATATTTAGAATTAGTTCCTCAATAGGTACTTCACCATCATCTAGTGTGATGTAATCAAAAAATTCAAACACCCTACTGTCAGAAAGGGAACGTAATTCTGTATTAGGAAAACCACCTCCCATCGAAATCTTAATTTCAGGATAATTTGCCTTCACCCATTGTGCCGATCGGAAGGCACTGTATAAATTCCCTGGAAAAGGAACCGAAATTAAAAACAAGGTAGGTTTTATTGATTCAATTTTTTCTTTTAGGTTCGAAAGTAAAATGCGATCGATGTACGTAGGATCCTGCTGCAAGGCACCATATAATTCATCAAATGTGTTTGCAGATCTACCTAATCGCTCTGCATACCTACTAAAACCAAAATTAGCATCTACGCACTCCACGATAAAATCTGAAATATCTTCGAGATATAAAGTTGCAAGATGTTTTCCTTTGTCCTGTGTACCCATAGTCCCAAAAGCCCAATCGAGTTCTTCAAGCTGAGCAAAACGAGAAGCTTCGGGCAAATAATCTTCTTGACAAATTTGTAAAGCTAATGTAGGGTTCTTGCCTTGTAAAAAAGCAATAACAGCATCGATTGTTTTAATATACTCCTCTTGCAAGGCATAAATACGCTTTGAATTGTCTGAAATCGTATTTATTGATTCTTCAAATTTAGCACTTGATATGCTAAATAAATTTGATAGCCCTTCCTTTGAAAACAACTTTAAAATTACCTCTATCCCTAAATCTGCTTGAACAGCATCTATAGCTTTTGTATTTAAAAACCCCTTGATGTATGCCGTGGCAGGATAAGGAGTATTTAACTGTGTAAACGGAGGTGTAACTAAAAATAATTTGGTTTTCAAAAGAGATATTTTTCTGCAAAAATAAGTGATATTACTTCGTATTCATAGAAAAGTTAGCTCTTTAAAAAAAAATCTATTTAGAAACCTGATTTTCGAATAAATGTCTTAAAATTTATGTTCCTTTTTACTAATTACAAGTAGTGCAATTACAGAGACAATTGCTGCTACAGAGAGATAAAAACCTACATAAGTAAGACTATAATTTGTGGCTAACCATATCGCTGCCATAGGAGCAAATGCAGCACCAATGATTCCTGACATATTAAAAGCTAGCGACGTGCCTGAGTAGCGCACAGTAGTAGGAAATAATTCAGATAAAAAAGTACCTAGAGGTCCATAGGTGCACCCCATTAAGCTCATCCCTACACATAAAAACAAGGTTACCACAATAGGATTTCCGCTGTTCATTGCCGTAGAAAACAGAAACCCAAACAAAGCAATAGCTACAGTTACATAAATTAGTGTTTTTCTACGTCCTATTTTATCAGCAATTAAAGCTGAAAGAGGAATAAAAAGTGCAAAAAACAAAACAGAAAATAACTGCATTAAAAGAAAATCTCTTTTACTGTAATCTAAATCAGATGTCGCCCAACTTAAGGTAAAAACGGTCATTAAATAGAAGAACAAAAACGTAGTCATAGCTGCTAGTGTACCAAATATCAATTGATTTTTATAAAACTTAATCAATGTCAAGAAAGGAACTTTGTTTTCGGTTTTTTCTTCTTTTGCATTTTCGAATGCTGGAGTTTCTGTAATATTTAATCGAATGTAAAACCCTACCAGAACAAGCAACGAACTAGCTATAAATGGTATTCTCCATCCATAATCAATAAATGCTTCAGCAGTCATGGTATCCGTTAGAAGTAAAAAAACACCTCCCGATAATAACAAACCTATGGGCGCTCCTAACTGAGGAAACATTCCGTACCATGCTCTTTTATGAGGAGGTGCATTTTCAATCGCGAGTAAAACGGCTCCGCCCCACTCTCCTCCTAAACCAACACCCTGTCCGAATCGACAAAGCATTAACAGTAAAGGAGCGGCAATACCAATACTCGCGTAACTAGGTAAGAACCCAATACAAACTGTCGAAATCCCCATCGTAAGAAGTGCTATAACTAGCGTCGTCTTCCGTCCTATTTTATCACCATAATGTCCAAAAACGGCAGAACCTAGCGGTCTTGATAGAAAAGCTATAGAAAAGGTTGCAAGAGAGAGTAAAGTAGAATTAGTACTATCTGCAGATGGAAAAAACAATTGCGGAAATACTAGTACGGCAGCATTTGCGTAAATATAAAAGTCAAAAAACTCTATCGTTGTTCCTATAAGACTTCCAAACAAAACATGCTTGAGAGAATTCTTCTTAGGGCTATGCGTATTTTCATTCATTGGAGGTATTTTTTTTTATTAAAATTCAACTATTTTACTTAAACAGCGAAATAATTTAACCTCAAAAAGCTCTAAAGGAAAGAGAAATACACATAATCCAGTTTTAAAACAGATTCTTTCTGAATATAATAAAAATCACCAATTCACCACACAGGATGTAAGAAATTATCTATTGCGAATTCTGCAATTCAAACGGACTATTCTTTGTAATTTTTGAATAATGCCAAGCTATATTCATAAAAAAACTAATAAGTCTTACAAGTATAATTTTAATTTGTGTATCTATATTATTATACGTAAAATTACAAACCTTAACAAAACCTTAATATACAAAACCACCACCATTTTGCATACTAACCAAAAAACTAGTACCCCTATACTTGACGACACTCAATTATGGATTGACTTAAAAGCAGGAGATGAAAAAGCTTTCTCGATGTTATTTGAACGACATTATGAACATTTAATTAGATATGGTAATTCGTTCTCTAACGACAGTGACAAAATTGAAGACTGTGTTCAAGATGTATTTGCTGATGTTTGGCTTTACAAGAACAAGTTAGGAGAGACCACAAATGTAAAAGCATATCTACTCTCAAGTGTACGTAAGAGGATTTCAAGATTACAAGAAAGAGATCGCATCTTTAATAAAGTAGCATCTACAGATGTTGTCAACTTCTTATTTGATTTTTCTATCGAACACCAGTTAATAAATGATGAAGTTACAGCTGATAAAGTATATCAATTAAATAAGTTAATCAATTTATTGCCCTCAAGGCAAAAGGAAGCATTGTATTTAAGGTACAATCAAGGTTTGAGCGTAGAGCAAATTGCAGAAATGCTTGATGTAAATTATCAATCAGCAAACAACCTACTACACCGTGCAGTTCTCAATTTAAGAAAGGACTGGAACATCAGCCTAACCGCACTCCTACTACTATCAACAGCTATATTATAATATTTTATTAAAAAAAATAAAAAATAATCATAATTTAGTGAGTATATAACAAAGAAAGCGTCCTTTATGTATATGTAATCTTATATTTAAATGCAAATACGCGATCATTATACCGAAGTTGAAGACTTCTTAGCAGATGCTTCTTTCCAGACCTGGATACGTTCAAACGTAGATCAGGACAATTGGGAAGAATGGACATTAGAAACTGCGACCAGAGCTAAACTCGTTCAAGATGCTCGTCTATGGATACTAGCTACTAGAACTCCAAAACCTAACTTTACTACTACCACCATCCAAACAGCATTACATGCCACTTGGAGTAAAATAGAACAGCGTGAAAACGCTACCAACAAAAAAGTACTTAACTTATGGAATAGCAATTGGCTTAGGTCTATAGCGGCAGTTTTGGTTTTTGGATTACTCGCTACTTGGACCTTTAGCCATTTCTTTCTTCCTATGAACGATCAAAAAGTGTACAACGAGCTTCTAGATGAAAACTATGAAGGATTAGTAGAACAAACTAACAACTCTAGTAAAGCACAAACGATCACACTATCTGACGGAAGTTCTGTTTTATTACAGCCTAAAAGTAAATTGAGTTACCCTAAAATATTTACAGGTTCAGAACGTAGCGTGTACTTATCAGGTGAAGCTTTCTTTGAGATAAGTAAAAACCCAAAGAAACCTTTTTTAGTCTACGCTAACGAAATCGTAACTCGTGTCCTTGGAACAAGTTTTAAAATTAGCGCTTACGCTAATAAACCTAATATTGAAGTACTCGTTCGTACCGGAAAAGTTAAAATTGAATCGAATCAAAGTATCATGCCGTCCTCAAAAGACGAAGATATTACTTTACTTCCTAATGAGGCAGTTCGTTTTACAAGAAAAGATTTAAAATTTAAAAAAATAACCGACATCACAAAAGACGAAGCCTTGATAGGTTCTTTAAGCAATATAGAACAATTAAGTTTTGATTTTAGCGACATCCCAGTGAGTCAAATTTTTAAAACATTAGAGCAAGCCTATTTAATTAATATAGCTTATCCAAAAGTAAAAATGAAAGAATGTCACTTGACTAGTTCTCTCAATGACATGCCATTGCCAGAAAAATTGAAGATTATCTGCAAGGCATTAGGAAATAATACGAGTTATGAAATGAATGGCAACCAGGTGATCATCACTTCTGATGGTTGCGAATTATAAATAACCTCATGAAAAATTAAAAAAAAAACGCCGATAATGCTGTAACATTATCGACGTTTGAATGAAATCAAATTGTTTTCTGTAAAAAACAATTTGTGATGTTTCGACAATACCCTTTAGAAGTACTAATTAAAACAAACCAAAATTATGAAAAAACCTGTTGTTAAACAACGATTACTCTTTCGAATCATGAAAATAACCCTATTCCAACTCCTGCTGGCCTTTGTGTTTTCAACAGTTACAATGGCAAATAGCGTTAATGGTCAAAAGAAACTGGACACTAAAGTAACTTTAGAACTTGAAAACTTAACTTTATCTAATGCTCTTAACAAACTTGAGAAATCAGCAAAAGTTAAATTTTCATACAACTCTAGAATTAGTCAGTTAGACCAAAGAGTAAGCTATAGTGCAAATGACGAGTCATTAGCTTCTATATTAGCTAACATTTTAAAACCTTTAAACATTGCTTTTTCTGAAATTAGCAATCAAATCGTTTTACAAAATAAAGCACCGCAACTAGACGACAAAATAGTTGCATTTTTACCTACAAATACTGTAAGCACATCTTTCATGGTTGCTACCGTAACTGGTAGAGTTCTTGACGAAACAGGAAATCCACTTCCTGGAGCTACAGTTATGGCAAAAGGAACTAAAGTGGCTGTACTTACTGACATGGACGGTAACTTTAGCATTAACATGCCTGCAAATAGCACAATGATTGTTGTTACTTATATAGGTATGAAAACAGTAGAAGCTACTGTAAAAGCAACACCTATGACGATCGTTTTAAACGAGTCAGGACAAACGCTTAACGAAGTTGTCATTACTACAGGATATGAAAAAACATCTAAAAGAACATTTACAGGTGCGATTAGTAGAATCTCTGAGAAAGATTTACTTGTTGAAGGTGTGGTAGATATTAGTAGAATGATCGAAGGTAAAGCTGCCGGTGTTACTGTTCAAAACGTAACAGGAACTTTTGGTACAGCTCCTAAAATTACCGTTCGTGGATCTTCTTCAATCTTTGGAGATACAAAACCATTATGGGTAATCGATGGAATCGTACAAGAAGACATCGTGAATTTATCTTTTGCTGATTTAGCATCAGGAAACTCTGAAACACTTTTAAGTTCGTCAATCGCTGGATTAAATCCAAATGATGTATTGAGTATCGAAATCTTGAAAGATGCTTCGGCAACTTCAATCTACGGATCAAGATCATTAAATGGTGTTGTGGTAGTGACTACAAAACAAGGTAGACGTGAATCACCTTTATCAGTTACTTATTCACTTGAGCAAACAGCACGTCTTGTGCCTAGTTACAATCAATACGATATTTTAAATTCTCAAGAAACAATGGGAATATTAAAAGAAATTGAAGCAAAAGGATTCTTAGGATTACCTACAACAGCTCAGGGCCGTTACGGTGGTGTTTATAACATCCTTGCAAATGCAATCAACACCTATGACACTACAAATGGAAAATTTGGTGTGAGAAATGATGAAGCTGGAAGAAACGCATTTTTACAGAAATACGAACTAGCTAACACTGACTGGTTTAAAACATTATTTAGACCATCTATTACACAAAATCACTCTTTGAGTTTTTCTGGTGGAGGTAAAAACAATGGCTATTATGCTTCACTCGGATTTTATAGCGATCCAGGATGGACTACAGCTGATAAAGTAAACCAATTGACATCTAACATTAAGAATACTTTTTATATCAACGATAAGTTAACAGTAGGTGTATCGACACAAGCATCTATAAGAGATCAACAAGCTCCTGGTAGTTACGATAGTTTAAGAGATGGTGTGAACGGTAGCACAACTAGAGATTTTGACATCAACCCTTTTAGCTACGTCTTAAATACAAACAGAGCGTTAAGACCTTATGATGATAACGGAAACTACGAGTACTATAGAAACAACTGGGCTCCGCTTAACATTGTTGAAGAGTTGAAAAACAATTATATGGATATCAAAGTAAAAGATATTCGTTTTCAAGCTGAATTAGGATATAAAATTAGCCCTAAATTAACGTACAACTTTGTAGCAAATGCGAGATACGCTAACACTATTAGAGAGCACAATATTCTTGAGCAATCTAATATCGTAGGAGCTTATAATGCTCAAGAAACTACAATTGTAAGAGATCAAAACATCTTTTTATACGAAAATCCAGATGACTTAACAGCTCCAAAAGTTTCAGTATTACCAAATGGAGGTATTTTGAGAAAATTCTCTAATGATTTGACTTCGTACAATATTAGAAATAGTTTTACTTATAAAAATGTATTTAAGGACAAACATGAAGTAGACGCTTTATTTGGACAAGAAATGCGTTCTGTAGACAGAAACAGTAGTAATTTTACTGCTTACGGTTTACAATACGATAGAGGATTAACCGCTTTTACTGACCCTAGATTACTAGAAAAAGTAATCAATGGAGGAGAGTCGTACTATGCTTTTACTGAAGAGAGAGAAAGAACTGTAGGTTTCTTTACAAAATTAGGATACACATATGACCGTCGTTATACAGGATCTATCACAGGACGTTATGATGGGTCAAACAGACAAGGAAATAGTGGGTCATCAAGATGGTTGCCTACCTACACTGTCAGTGGTAAGTGGAACATCATGGAAGAAGATTTCATGAAAAATGCAACAGCATTAAGCAACTTAAGCTTAAGAGGTTCTTATGGTTTGACTGCAACTGCTGGTCCTGCTACTAACTCACTAGCTATTTACAAAAGTTTTATTACAGATCGTTTAAACCTTAATGATAGAGAAACTGGTCTTCGTATTGAAGATCTTCAAAATGGTGACTTAACATGGGAAAAACAATTTGAAACAAACATAGGATTGGATTTAGGGTTGTTTAATAACAGAATCCAATTAACAACAGATATCTATAGCAGAAAAGCTTTTGATCTAGTTGATGCAGTAACTACTTCAGGAATTGGTGGACAAAAATTCAAGTTAGGGAACAATGCCGATATGGAAACTAAAGGTCTTGAACTATCTTTAACTACTCAAAACTTGAATAATTCGAGACTAAAGTGGTCGACTACTTTTAACTTCTCAATCTATGATCAACAGATTACTAAGCTAGCAAATGTACCTACAGTTTTAGGGCTAGTTGACGGTACTGGAGGAAATGCTATAGGTCACCCTAGAAACGCATTGTACTCTTACCAATTTACTGGATTAAACAATCAAGGACTTCCTACTTTTATCATGCCAGAAGGAGAAAGTGACAATGTTGCAGGTGCTAATTTCCAAGATTCAGAGGACGTGACTAAGTACTTGAAATATGAAGGATCAATTGAGCCAAACAAATCAGCTGGTTTAAGCAATACATTTACGTATGACAACTGGTCTTTAAACATCTTTATAGTTGCCTCGGGAGGTAATAAGGTTCGTTTAAACCCAATTTACGCTTCAACTTACGATGATTTAACTGTTTTTACAAAAGAATTCACAAACAGATGGTTGAATCCAGGTGACGAAGCATTAACTAATATTCCTGTTATTGCTGATCAAAGATTAATCTCAAATTATGCAGCTGACGGAAGAAGTTTAGTAAGAGCATACAACGCTTACAATTATTCAGATGAGCGCGTTGCAGATGGATCATTTGTACGTCTTAAAAATGTGTCATTAACTTATGAATTTCCTTCTGACTTTAAGAAACGCATAGGATTAAGTAGATTTTCTATGAAAGCATCTACAGCAAATCCATTGTTAATCTATTCAGATAAAAAATTAAATGGTCAAGATCCTGAGTTCTATAGAACTGGAGGAGTTTCTCAACCTATCACGAGCCAATACACATTCTCACTTAACGTATCATTCTAATTATAAAAGACATGAGAAAAATAAATATAACCTTATCACTACTTGTAGTTTTAAGTCTTACTAGTTGTGACGATTTCTTATCTGAAATTCCAGATAATAGAACACAACTAGATAGTCCAGAAAAAATATCAGAAATTCTTGTAGAAGCATATCCTCAAGCAAACTATATGTTGTTTGCAGAGACTATGTCAGACAATGTATTTGACAGTGGTGATTTAACACTTACCAATGTTCAAAACTCATTAGACTACAACTGGGAAGTACAAATAGAAATACAACAAGACTCACCATCATCTTATTGGGACGCATGCTACAGTGCAATTGCTCATGCTAATCAAGCACTGGATGCTATCGAGAAGCTAGGAAACCCTGCAAATTTACAACCGCAAAAAGGGGAAGCATTATTAGCTAGAGCATACGCACATTATATGTTAGTATCTCTATTCTCTCAAAGATATGACCCAGCAACAGCTAAGTCTGAATTAGGTATTCCTTACGTTTTATCTCCTGAGACAAAATTACTTAAGGTATACAAAAGAAATACTATCGAGGAAGTTTACAATTACATTGAGGCAGATGTAGAAGAAGGCTTGAAGTATGTTAATAATGACTATGCACAACCAAAATTTCACTTTAACGTAGCAGCTGCTAATTCATTTGCTAGCCGTTTCTACGGTGTTATAGGTAAATGGGACAAAGTAATCGCTGTTTCTAATGCTTTAGGTAATAAACCAGTAGGAGAATTAAGAGATTATCAGTCTTATTTAGATTTAGATTTTAATACAGGTCAGCGTAAATATTCACAAGAAAGTGAAAACACTAATTTATTAATTGCTTCTGCATCATCAACTTATTCAAGAACTTTCAGCAGCAACAGATTTCAAATGACTGGTGCAGATAGAGATGTACTCTTTGGTAATGCAACAAATTTAGCTAACAAAGGATATTTATATCGTCCATTATCTTATAATGGTCAAATCACCATTTTTGTTCCCAAGTTTGTAGAGTATTTTAGATATACAAATGTAAATGCAGGTATTGGTCAACCTTTTGACGCCTTAGTACTTTTATCAAATGATGAGTTATTCTTAAACAGAATTGAAGCACACATCATGACAAATCAACTAGCTATTGCTAACGAAGAAATCGATTACTTCCTATCACAAAGAATAACAGGCTACAATCCTGCTACAGATAAAGTATCAGAGGCAAAAATCGTAGCTAAATATCCAGTGATTGCTAATGAGTACACTCCTTTCTACAGCATGACAGCTGTTCAAACATCATATGTTAAAGCAGTTGCTGAAATGAGAAGAAGAGAATTTGCACATGAAGGTTTGAGATGGTTAGACATCAAGCGATTTGCACTATCTATAACGCATAAATCATACAATCAGCCAGACAATGTTCTAGCTAAAGACGATGTACGTAAAGCGGTACAAATACCATTACACGTTACAAATACTGGAGTAGAAAAAAACCCACGCTAAAACTTAACCGAAATGACAAAATATAAATTATATAAAAATTTGCTTGTGCTCTCTTCAGTATTACTTCTAGGAGCTTGCGCAAATGATGAACCTCTTAAAGAGAGTATTTTAGACACAACTCCTGCTGTTAACTCACCTTTAGACAACTGGATAGATACTAATTTCTTAACTCCTTATAACATCAATGTACAATATAAATGGGACCAAAATGTAGTTGATAATAATCGCTATTTGTTTCCACCTACACTGACAAAAGTTCAACCAGCTTTAGAAATTGTACAAAAAATTTGGTTGCAAAGTTATGCTACCATTGGAGGACCAGATTTTGTGAAAATAATTGCACCAAGAGAGTTTGTTTTAGTTGGTGGTATTAACTTAAATACGACTGGTACTATTACGTTAGGACTTGCAGATGCAGGACAAAGAATAACTTTATTTGAAACAGACAAAGTAGACAAAACAGACCGTGAAAATGTAAAGCGATTTATAAAAACGATTCAACACGAATATATTCACATCTTGAACCAAACTAAACCATTTGACGAAAAGACCTTGGCTAAAATAACGCCTACAGGATATACCTCAAACTGGTATGCAACCTCTACGGCTGTGGCTAATGAAGAAGGTTTTATATCTGACTATGCAAGATCTAACATCAATGAAGATTTTGCTGAAATGGCAGCAACTATGTTGATCAACTCTAAAGCAGAATATCAAGCAATTTTAGATGGAATTGAAGATGAGAAAGCTGTAGCTAATATTAAAGCTAAAGAGGCAGTTGTAGTAAAATATTTCAAAGACTCTTTTAATATGGATTTTTACAAATTAAGAGACGAGGCTGAGAAAAACACTAACGAACTTACTAAGTAAATAATAACAAACACTATGAAATTAAAATCTATATTTAATTATATATTGATTGCTATTTTAGCAATACAATTAGTTTCTTGCGATAATAAAGAAACTATAGAGTCGCCCTTTGGAGCAACTCCAACCGAGCGCCTCACAGCCAAGCAGAAAGAACTAAACGATTTACTAGAATCTTCTGAATTTGGATGGAAAGCAGTATACTTTACTGATGTTACACAATTAGGAGGCTTTACACATGTCTTTAAGTTTAAAGATGGAAAAGTAGACATGGCATCTGACTTTGATGATGACACGGCTGTATATTCAAGTGAATATTCTATCGAATTAGGAAGTACAACAAGTTTACTATTCAGTACAAGTAATAGAATTCACTTGTTATCTGACTCTAATAATGCTCCAACACCTGCCTTAAGAGGAAAAGGATACAAAGGAGATTTTCAGTTTCTTTATTATGGTCAAGAAAATGGCGAAATCATTTTTAGAACCAACAGAAGCTTTGAAGAATTGCGTTTTGTGAAAGCAACTGCTGCTGACTGGACTAATCTAGCCAAAGCAAGAGCGATGATTCCTAATGTTATAGGCGCTTCATCTAGACCACTTTTTAGATTATTAGAAACAAATGACGGTACTAAAATTGACCAATTTGATTTCAACTTTACGCCTGCATCTCGTTATGCAGTCGCTAACTCAATTGTTGCTGGTTCTAGCTTTTCTTACAACGTAGGAGTGGCATACACCGCGACTGGAATTACTGTACAACCAGCAGTTAAAGTAGGAACGCAAGAACTAACAGATTTTACATATGATGCAACAACTGGAAGTTTTAATGCCACTGGTACAGGAGGAGTTACGGCAACTATTAGATATTCTAATAAACCGCTAGTTATTACTGATGATTATTTAGCTCTCTTAGATGGAAATCCATCAACTGCTTTTGGTTATATCGCACCGTTCTTGACAACTGCAGTAACAACATCTACTTTGACACAAACACTTTTAGCAGAAGTTAATGCTAACCTACCAGCCGGAGTTACTATTAGTAGAGTACAATTTAACTTTAATACTATTTACGGTAGCTATGTAGAGTATCGTTTTTCTGGAGGAAAATCAACTGAATACCACAATGTTCAAGTAGTTGAAGACCCAACAAATAAAACTATAATATTACAAGATTTAGGATGGGATTCAGGTAGCACACCTGCTGCATTAGCTAAAATAGATGCTGAATTAATGAATCCAAAAGGGCTATACGTCAAACGTGAGAACTTTACAGTAAATTATTCTAATGCAGTTTACACTTTCACAAGTGCTTCGAGCAATTTTAGATTAACAACTTACGCTTTATAATAAAAGTTAAAAATGTTTTTTTTTATAGAAGGTTGCTCGTCATGAGCAACCTTCTTTTTTTTTAGCCAACTCGCTAAATACAATACTAGCATTTTCCATAATTCACAAAGCTTTCATAAACCTAAAATGTGTAACTTTACTTTTTAGTACTTTAGCATTAAATTTAGAAATTCACACTTATGCCAACCGACTGTATCAGCTATCAAAATTCTGGATATTTCTCGCCATTGATGAATGATTATTTAGACGAAAAATCAAATTTAAAATCACTATATAACCGCTTTCCGAAGATTGAAAATTTTGAAAAGCAAATTGCAGAAAAGCAAGCCAACTTTAATAATGCATCACGACCGCAACTAGTGGCTACTTTATTAGAGCAATATCAAGGAGTGCCTACTTCTTATTTGACACTACAAAACATTGAGAGCTTAAAAGTTGAAAATACATTTACAATCATCACGGGCCATCAACTTAATTTATTTAGTGGTCCACTGTACTTTCTATATAAAATAATATCAACTATTAATCTTACCAAAGAATTAAAAGCAACTTACCCTGCGTCTAACTTTGTACCAATTTATTGGATGGCAACCGAAGACCACGATTTTGAAGAGATCAATTATTTTAATTTTAAAGGAAAGAAATTTAGATGGAATAAAGAAAGTACGGGTCCGGTAGGTCGACTATCAACTGATGGTTTATCTGAGTTTTTTAATCTATACCAGCAAGAATTAGGCTCTAGTACAAATGCAGCCACTCTTAAAAAAATGTTTGAAGAAGCATATTTAAATCATGACAAGCTAGCTGATGCTACTAGATACTTAGCTAACGCTCTTTTTGGAGCGTTTGGATTAGTTATTATCGATGCTGACAATGCCAATTTAAAACAAAACTTCGTTCCCTATATAAAGGAAGAACTATTGCATCAGCGTTCTTTTAAGGCAGTGATGGAGACTACTACACAATTAGAGCAATATAACATACAAGTAAATCCAAGGGAGATTAATTTATTTTATATCGAAGACGATTTACGCGAACGCATTATTTTCGAAAATAATAATTACAAAGTAAACCACACAAATTTAGTTTTTTCAGAAGCTGAAATAATGACTCTCGTAGAAACAAATCCAGAGAAATTTAGCCCTAACGTAATAATGAGGCCACTGTATCAGGAGGTAATTCTACCTAACTTATGTTACATAGGTGGTGGTGGTGAAATTGCATACTGGCTAGAACTCAAATCATTTTTTGATACAGTTGAAGTTACGTTCCCTATGTTATTGGTTCGAAATTCAGTTCTACTTGCCACAGAAAAACAAATCAAAAAAGTCGACAAACTCAATTTATCTTGGAGCGACTTATTTTCTAAACAGGAAATACTTAAAAATAAAGTGACCCAAGAGCACTCAGCTTTTCCTATTGACTTAACAAATTATAAACTACAATTACAGCAGCAATTTGCAGATTTGTTCACATTAGCCGCTCAAACAGACAAGTCGTTTACGGGTGCTGTGAAAGCGCAGGAAAAAAAGCAAATAAAAGGATTAGAAAACCTAGAGAAACGCTTATTAAAAGCACAGAAGAGGAAATTCTCAGAAGAAATAGAACGCGCTACCGACCTTCAGAATGAATTGTTTCCAAACAAAAGCTTACAAGAAAGACAAGCTAATTTCTCAGAATTCTATTTGGAATCCGGTTCAGATTTAATTCCCAAATTAATTGGTACGTTGAAGCCATTAGATCAAACATTCGAGATTATTACTATATAATTTTTTTTCAGTGGTATCTTTAAGAAATTAGCACGTTATTAAACAAAATAAACTATTTTTGCACAAAATTTAAAAAATAAAAAATGGCTACTAATAGAACATTTACAATGATTAAGCCGGATGCAGTAGCAAACGGACACATCGGAAACATTCTTGCAATGATTACTAATGCAGGATTCAAAATCGTATCTTTAAAATTAACTCAACTTACAGTTGCTGATGCTCAAGCATTTTACGCTGTTCACTCTGCAAGACCTTTCTACGGAGAATTAGTTGAATTCATGTCAAGAGGACCAATCGTTGCTGCTATTTTAGAAAAAGACAATGCAGTTGAAGACTTTAGAACTTTAATTGGAGCTACTAATCCTGCTGAAGCTGCTGAAGGAACTATCCGTAAAGCATATGCTACTTCTATTGGAGAAAATGCTGTTCACGGTTCAGATAGTGATGAGAATGCAGCTATTGAAGGTGCTTTCCATTTTGCTGGAAGAGAGCAATTCTAATAAAAAACATATCGCGCTTAATTAATTTTAATCGCTTAAATATAAAGGTGGATACTATAATGTAGTATCCACCTTTTTTTATATACTTTAATTGACGGAATATATTTTTAAAAATCCATACTAATCAAAGCTACTTTAGCATCTTTAAATTCAGCAATCATTTCATTAACGATTTGCCCCGCTGGTTTAATGTCATGTATTAAGCCTGCAATTTGACCTATCTCTAACTCTCCTTCGATCAAATCTCCTTCAAACATTCCTTTTTTTGCACGAGCACGGCCTAACAATGTCACTAGGTCTTCTTTACTACCATTATTATCATAAAGTGACTGTACATCATTAAAAAACTTATTTTTAATCAATCTAACAGGCGCTAATTCTTTCAACGTTAATTGCGTTCCACCCTCTTCTGTTGTAACAATTGTTTGTTTAAAATCATCGTGAGCACTGGATTCAATTGATGCTGCAAACCTACTCCCTACTTGCACTCCATCAGCACCTAGTGCCATTGCAGCCAGCATTCCTCTCCCACTACCAATACCTCCAGCAGCAATAACTGGAATAGTAATTTTTTCTTTCACCATAGGAATTAGCGTTAGCGTTGTAGTTTCATCCCTTCCGTTGTGACCTCCTGCTTCAAAACCTTCGACTACCACAGCGTCAACTCCTGCGTTTTGCGCTTTCAACGCAAATAGAGAACTACTTACCACATGCACGACCGTAATTCCTTTCTCTTTTAAAAATGCAGTCCATGTTTTAGGATTACCTGCCGATGTGAATACAATCTTGACATCTTCATCCACGATGATATTCATAATCTCTTCTATGTTAGGATATAACATGGGAACATTTACCCCAAAAGGTTTGCTAGTAGCTTTTTTACATTTCTGGATGTGTTCACGCAATACTTCTGGATACATAGATCCTGCGCCTATTAAGCCTAATCCGCCTGCATTGCTTACTGCACTGGCTAATTTATAACCGCTTACCCAGATCATTCCTCCTTGGATTATGGGATATTGTATATTGAAAAGTGTATTTATCGCATTCATAAAATATTGAATTTTAGAAATTCCTATTATTAATCAAAATCTAGTATTCAAATTTATCGAAAATTAAACGAAATCAGAAAAAAAGTAATTATTATATCTATAATGTTCGAAAACATAAACCCCTACAACTACTATTTTCGGTTTTACGTATAATCAAGATAGGCACTAAAATTCTAGGATTAGTACGCTGTTTAATTATCTATATGGTATTAGAAAACAATAAGAACTAACTTTCGAATATAAAAAAAAACCAGATAAAAGCTTTATAGCATCTATCTGGTTGTTCTATAAAATAGGGAAGCCTGTTACGAAATAACTCCAGAACCTATTAATTCATCTTCTTGATACCAAGCTGCAAACTGCCCCTCTGTAATTGCTGATTGCGGTTCATCAAAGGCGATGTACATCCCTTCTTCATGTTGATGTAAGGTTGCTTTTTGTAACGGTTGACGGTAACGTATGCGAACCATCATTTCTATTGATTCCCCATTGGCTATAGCCATATCAGAACGAACCCAATGCACTTCAGCGTTTGCTATGAATAAACCTTTTCTAAACAATCCAGGATGTTGACTACTTAAGCCAGTATAAATTGTGTTTGTTTCTACATTAGTTCCTATAATAAATAAAGGATCTTTTGTACCACCTACATTAAGTCCTTTTCTTTGACCAATTGTAAAATAATGCGCTCCTTGATGCTTTCCTACTACTTTACCCATATCTGGAGTGTAGTTAATTTTTGAAGCATCTTGAATCAATTTATCTAAAGCCGTAGCTTCTTCACTTGCTACAACAGTATAAATCGCATCATCCTTATCTATTTGTACAATCTTACCTTCTTTTGGTTGTAGTTTTTGTTGTAAAAATTCAGGTAAACGAACTTTTCCAATAAAGCACAAACCTTGAGAGTCTTTCTTTTCAGCGGTAACTAGTTCCATTTCAGCAGCGATTGCGCGTACTTCCGGTTTTGTCAATTCGCCTATAGGAAAAAGAGATTTAGCTAATTGCTCTTGTGATAATTGACATAAAAAGTAAGATTGATCCTTATTAACATCAGCACCTGCTTTTAATTGGTAAACAGTATCACCTTTTATAGTTGTTTCACTTTTACGGCAATAGTGTCCTGTAGCGACATAATCAGCACCTAAACTCAGTGCTATTTTCATGAACACATCAAACTTTATCTCTCTATTACAAAGTACATCTGGATTAGGAGTACGTCCTTTTTCGTATTCATTGAACATGTAATCGACAATTTTCTCCTTATATTCTTCACTTAAATCTACTGTTTGAAAAGGAATTCCTAATTTCTCTGCAACAAGCAAAGCATCATTACTATCCTCTAGCCAAGGGCATTCATTAGAAATTGTAACAGTATCATCATGCCAGTTTTTCATAAAAAGACCAATCACTTCATATCCTTGTTGTTGCAATAAATATGCTGCAACACTTGAATCTACACCTCCAGAAAGTCCTACTACAACTCGCTTCATTTTTTTATTTTTTTGAGACTGCAAAGTTACAATGTTTTAAATTACTATCTAAGTCTGCTCCTTTTAAATTAACGCGCTATTTAGAACTGTTTTCCTGAAAATCAAAGTTAGTTTCTCTTACCTTCTTTCCTTTTTCGAAAAACTCCCAAATACCAACTTTCTTGTTATTTAAAAATTTTCCTTTGGAAACAACTTCACCTTTTACATTTCTAAAAATAGCCAAACCATTGTATTGGTCATTTTTATATAAAGTTTCCTCAAGTACAACATCATTTTCAGAATAGATTTTACAAAGTCCGTTCTTTTTACCCTGAGCATACATTACTTCTTCAGCGATTTTACCACTTGGATAAAAAACCGATCTCATTCCTGTTAATTGTCCCTTTGAGTAATTCTCTAAGGTCATTACAGCTGTAGATGCTTTGTGATAGTATTTCCAAGGACCCTCAAAACTTTTATTGATTACCACTCCTTCACTTACTTTGTTCTTAGCCTGATCATAGAAAACAGTATAAGCACTACCGTCTTTCTCATTAAATTCTCTAGTTGCTATCACTGAACCTGCTCTTGTATCGTCAAAAAATTTAAAGGTACCTACCTCTTTACCATGAGAGAAAACACCTTCATACCTAGGTCGTTTTGATAATTCATAAGTCCCTTTCCATAAACCATCTTTTTTTGCAGCTGCATCAACCGCATTTATTGTCTCTTGTGCTAAACCTGTATTAGCTATTAATAGTACAGCCAGCATCAAAATCTTATTATGTAAATTCATTACTCTTATTTTATTTGTTTGTGTAAAATTAATGTTTTACAATAAGATTTTGATCTAAACATCTTAAAACTAATGTAATGCATATTGATTTTTCTCATTAATAAAATGTTAAAACTGTTTAATTGATTGCTTGTTATAATTAGATGTTTTAAGCTCAACTAAGATGCACAAGAAGTAAACAACTCCATAAATTTACTTTAATTAACATTTAATCAATGACTTAAACACGAGTTAAAGTTTTTATAAGATTTATTATTGTTTATCTTTTTAGACAATATATTAAACAAAATAATATTAAATTGCTCAAAATTAATAACAACAATTAACAGAAACGATTATGAAAAAAATTTTAAAACCTTTACTTTTTGCAGTAGTTGCTGCACTAGCATTAGCATCTTGCAGTAGCGATGATGAAACAACGACACCTACAGTAGACAATAGCATTACCGAAATTGCTTCTGCCAATGCTGATTTTTCAATCTTAGTTCAAGCCTTGACCAGAGCTGAGCTAGCATCTACATTACAAGCAGATGGAGATTTTACAGTCTTTGCACCCACAAATGCTGCTTTTACTTCATTTTTAAGTACAGCAGGTTTTGCGTCTATAAACGATGTGCCCAAAGATGCTTTAAAAGAAATTTTATTAAATCACGTTATTACAGGTACAATAAAATCTACTGATTTATCAACTACATACATTAAGACAATGGCAAAAGGAACTGCATCGACAACCAACAATCTAAGTATGTTTGTAAATACAGCCAATAATGCGGTAAAATTAAATGGAGTTGCAACGGTTAAAACGGCAGATATTATGGCTTCTAACGGTGTTATACATTCAGTTGATGCTGTTATTGGATTGCCTACACTTGTGACACATGCTACAGCTAATCCAAATTTTTCTTCATTAGTAGGTGCTCTAACAGCAACTGGCCAGCCTGACTTTGTATCAATTTTAAGCGGAACAGGTCCGTTCACAGTTTTTGCGCCTGATAATGCTGCATTTACCGCATTAGATGCTGAGTTGGCTCCAACTGGAATTGCAGGAGTTTCTGCAGCAAACCTTACTAAGGTCTTACAGTATCACGTTGTATCAGGAAATGTACTAGCCGCAAGCTTAACAGAAGGACAAGTAGTACCAACATTACAAACACCACAATCATTCACAATTGAGTTAACTGGTGGGGCTAAAATTAAAGATGCAAATGGAAGAATGTCAACAATTACAGCCACTGATGTACAATGTGCAAATGGAGTGATTCATGTAATAAATAAGGTTTTACTACCTACTTTATAATATTCGAAAAAAAACTTTGCAAAAAAAAAGCTTCCATCACTGGAAGCTTTTTTAGTATCTAAAATAGTTATTTCTTTTTCTGTTGCGCTTTTGCCGCTTCTTGTTGTTCCATAACTTCTTGTAATTTCTTTTGAAATTTACCTTGTTTCTTAGGCTCTTTCAATTTATTTTCTTGAATTTGAGCGTGAATTTTATCACTATCAATAATGTAGTTTTTAATCACTAACATAATTCCAATAGTAATCGAATTCGAAATAAAATAATACAAACTCAATCCTGAAGCATATCCGTTGAAGAAAATTAACATCATCAATGGAGAAATGTAAATCATGATTTTCATCATCTTAGCCATATCTGGCATTCCTTCTTGTTGCGGAGCGGCCATTTGTTGATCTCCAGTTGTCATTTTCATGTAAAAGAAAATTGCAATCGAAGCTAAAATAGGGAACAAACTAATGTGATTTCCGTAAGCTGGAATCGTAAATGGCAATTGATAGATTGAATCAAATGATGATAAATCGTCTGCCCATAAAAATGGCTGTTGTCTTAATCCTATTGCCGATGGGAAAAATTGAAACAATGCATAGAAGACCGGCATTTGCAGTAAACCTGGCACACATCCCGCCATTGGGTTTACACCTGCCTTATTGTACAACTTCATTGTTTCTTGCTGTTTCTTCATTGGCTCTTTCTTGTATTTTTCACCAAGTTCAGCTATTTCAGGACGCAATACTTTCATTTTTGCTTGAGACAAGAATGACTTATAAGTAATAGGTGATAATACTAATTTTACTAAAATCGTAAAAAGTACAATTGCCCAACCATGAGAAATAAACAAGCTCAAGAAACCATACATTGGAATAAAAGCATGACGGTTAATCCATCCAAAAATTCCCCAACCTAAAGCAACAATATCCTCTAAGTTTCTATCGTAAGATTTTAATAGTTTGTAATCTGTTGGTCCGTAGAACCAATTCATACTTTGATCAATCTCTCCATTTTTAAACGCTAATGGAACAACTGCTTTAAACTGTTTAGTAAAGGTCGTATCAATTGCGCTGTCTTTTACCAAATTAGTAGACTGCAATTCTGCTTTTTCAAACGGAGTTTTTGTCAATAATATTGAAGAGAAAAAGTGCTGTTTGAAAGCAATGTAGGCCACACCTTGAACAACATCATCTTCATGACTTCCTAATCCTAAGTAATTACTCTTACCTTCTTCATGCTCGTAATAAAGCTCAGAATAACGGTTTTCATAAGTAATACTTTTTTCATTAGTAAAAGTTTTTAAATCCCACTCTAAGTTTAACGGTTTAGTAGTATTCAAAACTTTACTTAAGCCTTGCGATTGAATATCAAAGTCTAACATATAATCGTCAGCCTTAAGAACGTATTTGTATTCTAAATATTCATTAGCACCAGCTTTTAAACGCATCGACAAAATTTGGTCTTCACCATTTTTAGTTAATGTTGGTTCAAAATAAAGATCTTTTGTATTTAAAGTATGATTGTCATTAGTAAACAACTGAATATTTAAACTCGCATTATTATCTTTAACTAATTGCACTAATTGTCCAGACCCTTTTTTAAACCTTTCAAAGTTTTTTAAAGTTGCTTCAACAATGTACCCACCTTTATTAGCAATTTTTAAAACTACTAATTTGTTTTCGATTGTAGTAACACCACCTTTAGCTGAAGGAAGTCCTGCCGAATAAGCAAAGTTACCAAGAGTCTTTTGTAATTTAGCTGTTTGAAGCGTGTCATTTGAAGCAGCTACAACCACGTTTTCATTAGAACTAGGGCTACTTACCGCATTTGCTTTTTCCTTAACAACCAATTCTTTTTTAGCTTTTTCTGCTGCTACCTGTGCATCTGTAGGTTGTTGTGTATACCACATCCAAACAACGATACCAAAAAGTAGTACAAAACCAATTAATGAATTAGGGTCAAACTTTTTTTCTTCCATTACTTATAATTATTATTAATCGCCAAGTTTACTATTAAACTTCGAGGCTTTTTTTTTATGCGTATTCTTATTTTTTATGTGCTATAACTGCTGCAGCAACAAAATCAACAAAAAGTGGGTGCGGGTTAGCAACCGTACTTTTATATTCTGGGTGGTATTGTACCCCTATGAAAAACGGATGATCTTCTATCTCTACAATTTCTACTAATCCTGTATCTGGATTGGTACCTGAGGCTTTTAATCCTGCTTTGTCAAGAGCTTCTGCATACGCACTATTAAATTCATAACGGTGACGGTGACGCTCGCTAATTGCTGTTTGACCGTAAATTTTATATGCTAGTGTACCTGGTTTGATGTCACATTTCCACGCTCCCAAACGCATTGTTCCACCTTTATCTGTTACGGTTTTTTGCTCTTCCATTAAATTAACAACAGGATGAGCAGTTTTTTCGTTCATCTCTGTAGAATTCGCATCAGCATATCCTAATACGTTACGAGAATATTCGATAACAGCCATCTGCATTCCTAAACAAATTCCAAAAAACGGCATCTTGTTTTCACGTGCATATTGTACCGCAGCGATCTTTCCTTCTATTCCTCTTTCACCAAAACCTGGAGCAACTAAAATAGCATCTAAATCTTTAAATTTCTCTGCTACATTAGCACTATCAATGTGCTCTGAATGAATAGAAACTACATTTACTTTAGTCTCATTTGTAGCTCCTGCATGAATAAATGCTTCTAAAATTGATTTATAACAATCTTGCATTTCTACATATTTCCCAATCAAACCAATGTTAACTGTGTGCTTAGGATTTTTTAATCTTTTCAAGAAAGTGTTCCACGTTTTTAAATCTGGAGCTGCTTTCTTAGGCAAATCTAATTTTTTCAAAGCCACTACGTCTAATCCTTCTTCAAGCATTAAATTAGGAACTTCATAAATTGTTTTAGCATCGATCGACTGGATTACAGCCTCTCTTTTTACATTACAAAAAAGCGCTAATTTATTTCGAATCTCATCAGATATTTCGTGCTCAGTTCTGCAAACAAGGATATCAGCTTTGATTCCGCTTTCCATCAATGTTTTTACAGAGTGCTGCGTAGGTTTTGTTTTTAACTCACCCGCTGCCGCTAGATATGGAACTAAAGTCAAGTGAATCACGATAGCATTATTCTCACCCATATCCCAAACTAATTGACGTACAGACTCGATGTAAGGTAATGACTCAATATCTCCTACAGTACCACCAATTTCAGTAATAACAATATCATAATCACCTGATTTACCAAGCAATTGCATTCTATCCTTAATTTCGTTAGTAATATGTGGAACTACCTGAACAGTTTTCCCTAAGAATTCTCCCCTTCTCTCTTTTTCAATTACCGAAAGATAGATTCTTCCTGTAGTAACGTTATTTGCCTGAGAAGTAGGAACGTTTAAAAAACGCTCATAATGACCTAAATCTAAATCAGTTTCAGCCCCGTCATCAGTTACATAACATTCCCCATGTTCATATGGATTTAATGTTCCTGGATCAACGTTTAAATAAGGATCAAATTTTTGAATTGTTGTCCTGTACCCTCTTGCCTGTAACAATTTTGCTAAGGATGCTGCAATAATTCCTTTTCCTAAAGAAGAAGTCACACCACCGGTAACAAAAATATATTTTGTTTGATTCATTATGTTGTAGTTTGTATTGTAGTTGTGTAAAAAACTTGGCAAAAATACGATTATAAATTGAGAATATGCTAATTTAAAAAAGAGATAATTTTCGAAAAGACCAATTAGCAATCGCTCCACAACGTTTTACATAAACAATTCAATAACAGCAACATAAAATAAAAAACAAAAAGACAGCAGCACATCTTATTCCCATTAGTAAGAGTTTTATCTTTTTTTTCGAAAGAAAATTAAAAATTGACACTCATAATAACTTGTAATTCTTTTAACTCATGGTAATACCAGCAAACAACAAATAAAAAAGCAGCAACTTAGAAAGTTACTGCTCTTTTGGGTATCGCTTTTTTATGTTGCGTATCAACTCTTCAAGACCATTCAATTTTAATTCATAAATTAATTTCAACTGGTCGCCTAACTGTCCCTTCGGAAAGCCTTTATTATGATACCAGACCACATAGTACTCTGGTAAATCGATAAGAAAACGCCCTTCGTATTTACCGAAAGGCATTTTTGTATGCGCTAATTTTATTAGCTCTTTTTGATTTTGATCCATCTATTATTTGATCAGTAGCATTAGGGCAGAATTATAAACTTACCCTTTAAACTACTTTGATTTTTAATTCCAGCTAAAAGTAATGTCTTTTTCAATTTCTGGGTGCAAGCTCAGGAACACTGGGCAAGTCATTGCGGCGCGTTCGAGTAGCGTTCTTTGTTTTTGATCACTGGTCCCAACCAAACTGAAATCAATTTTAATAGAACCAATTCTTCTAGGATCAGCATTCATCACTTTGGTAACCTCAGCAACAGTCCCTTTCATGTCAATAGCTAAATCTGCAGCTTTGATTCCCATGATCGTTATCATGCAACTAGCTAATGCATTTGCAACTAAATCTGTAGGAGAAAAAGCTTCTCCTTTACCTTTGTTATCAACAGGAGCATCAGAAATAATCTCAGTTCCAGATTGAATATGAATTGACGAAGTTCTTAAATCTCCTAAATAGCTTACTTTTGATGTCATTATTTTGCTTCTTTTATAATTAAATCTGTATCATAATACATGATGTGCACCCCTTTGTTTGTGTACCCACCATCGTCTTTTTTATAATATTCAAATTTATTTTCTATTCGATCTGTAGCTACCGTTTTTATTGTTTGTTCGAATTTTACATTTTGAACCAATCGCATCATCGTATCAAAAGTCACATCAAAACCGCGAGTCGCATAATCCGAAGGATACACATTATTGATTCTTTTATAATTTTTGTCAAAAATTGCTGCTTCTGGAGAGACATTATCACGTGTAATTGAAGGGTACATCAATTTTAACTTTGTCAAGTTTGTAAATTTAATTTCTTCAAAATCTAAAGTTTCATTAGGTTCTAAAATTACCAATTGTACTTGATAGCTTGACATCGAACTCAACATTGCAGAAATTGTGGTTTTAATCATCCAAGTATTTGCCGTTTCCATCACCACATAGTTCATGCGATTTTTAACTAATAATCCTTTCAAACTTTCAGCAGAAACACTACCGTTTCCTTTAAAAGCTACTAGAGGAACTCCCGGTTGATACTCTTTTAAATATGACAAAATAGATTCTTTCTTTTTATCAACCACTGCCATTATATTTCCGTTTTGAGAGCGCATGTAATCAAACATGGTATTCTTAACCGTTTCATTATTAGGAACCGCTTGATATAAATTAGGGTAAGCATTTCCAACATCTTTAGACAAAGGTGAAACCACAGGAACATTGTTAGCAGAAAGTGCTTGAGCAGCTACCTCAGCATTACTTTGATAAAAAGGTCCTACGATAGCATTTGCAGTTTGCAAATTATTTGCTTTGATCAATGACAGTACATTTGAACTATTTTTAGTCTCTTCAGAATCGTATATTTCAACATCAATAGGCAAACCTAATGTTTTAGCTGAGTCAATAGCTATTAATGCTCCTGCATAAAAATCAAGAGTCATGTTTAAAAACTTATCCTTTTTTAATCTACTATATTCAGATGAACTCACATCTTCATCAGCTGCAGAGACATTGAATGGTAGCAACATTGCCAATCTTTTACGCTTACCTACCGCAATATTTTTATTCAAAGAAACATACTCTTTTTTACCTTCTACCGCTGCTACATAGTTTTTTGTAGGAGCTTTTATAAACATTCCTATAGTAACTCCTGCATTTAGCTCCGGGTTTAGCTCTAACAATTCTCTTTGTGAAATATCAAACAGCTTAGACAGACTATATAACGTTTCTTTTGGTTGTACTTCATAAGCGATGTATTGTGGTACAGTATCCTTTACAACAGCACTCGCTTTCACCTCTTTGTAAACAGCTGCTGCTGGAGCAGTAATCTTTGAATCTGTTGCTACTGATCGTTTCCCTTTGATTAACAATTTATAACCAATAGGTAAATTAGTCACCACCTCTGGATTTAATTTCTCTAATTGTTCAATTGTAATTCCGTATTGTCTTGAGATGGAATACTTTGTTTCTTTAGGCAAAACATCATGATATACTGCAGTTTCCTCCGTCTTTTTAATAGCTCTTTCCTCTTTCTTTGTGGCTTTCACATTATTCTTAACGACTGATTTTGAAGGAATATTCAATAGCATACCTATTTTTAATCCGTCAACAAGAATTTCTGGATTAGCCTCTGTTAAAGCCTCTTCTGAGACATTGTATTGCTTTTTAATACCATAAAGCGTTTCTTTAGGCATCACTAAGTGCGTTGTACCACCTACTACGGCTGATTTCTCAGCATTTACAGTTGCAGGTTTACTACTCGCTAGTATCAACTTCCCGTTAGACTTGGCTGGAATTAGTAATACACTATCTGCTTTTAGTCCGCTTTGCGCATCAGGATTTAATTGATAAATATCAAAAGGCGTCACTTGGTATTTTTGTGAAATTTGAGTAATAGTCTCTCCTTTTTCAACTTTGTGAGTCAACGTTTTATTTTGCGAAAAAACAGATCCCGTTAAAAACAAAAAACTAGCACAAGTAGCAAAAAAATATTTCATTATATGGATTTAAAAATTAATGTATCAAAGATAGCAAAACGGTATCAAATTTTATTCCAAAAATCTGATACCGTTTTATAAATTTATGGCATTTAAGTTTATTAATAGCCTAATATGTATTTAAAATGTTATTCCCACTCTATAGTTGCAGGTGGTTTAGAGCTAATATCATAAACAACTCTATTCACTCCTTTAACTTTGTTTATAATATCATTTGACACCTTCATTAAGAACTCATAAGGCAAGTGTACCCAGTCAGCAGTCATACCATCAGTAGATTCTACTGCACGTAATGCTACTACTTTTTCATAGGTACGCTCATCACCCATTACACCCACACTATTAACAGGAAGTAAAATAGCACCGGCTTGCCATACCTTATCGTATAGTCCCCAAGATTTTAAACCATCAATAAAGACAGCATCTACGTCTTGTAATATTTGTACTTTTTCTAGTGTGATATCTCCTAATATACGAATTGATAATCCAGGGCCAGGAAAAGGATGTCTCCCTAATAACTCAGGATCAATCCCTAATGAAGCTCCTACTCTACGCACTTCATCTTTAAAAAGCATGCGAAGTGGTTCTACAATTTTCAACTTCATGTAATCAGGCAAACCTCCTACATTGTGGTGTGATTTTATCGTTGCAGAAGGTCCTTTTACAGAAACCGACTCAATAACATCTGGGTAAATTGTCCCTTGTGCTAACCACGTTACATCTTCGATTAACTGGGATTCAGCATCAAAAACTTCGATAAAAGCATTTCCTATCGCTTTTCTCTTTTTCTCAGGATCAGTTACTCCTGCTAGAGCACTATAAAAACGTTCAGAAGCATCTACTCCTTTTACGTTCAAGCCCATTCCTTCATATTGATCTAATACGCTTTGAAATTCATTTTTACGTAATAAACCGTTGTTTACAAAAATACAGTATAGGTTTTTCCCAATAGCTTGATGCAATAACACTGCCGCCACTGTAGAATCTACTCCTCCTGATAAACCTAAAACAACTTTATCATTCCCTACTTTTTCTTTTAATTCTGCTACCATCTCTTCTACAAAAGCGTTCGGCGTAAAAGTTTGAGGAACCTCAGCAATTTTAACTAAGAAATTCTCTAACATTTTAGCTCCATCAGTTGAGTGAAATACTTCAGGATGATATTGAATCGCATAAGTAGTTTCGCCTTCAATTTTGTAAGCAGCAAATTCTACATCGTGTGTACTTGCTAATTTTACAGCATTTGTAGGCAATGCTTTTATACTATCACTATGACTCATCCACACCTGGCTATTTACGGCAACATCTTCAAAGAAAATTTCATTCTCTTTTATGTAAGATAAATTTGCTCTACCATATTCTCTTGTGTTTGATGCTGCTACTTCTCCTCCGCTAAAATGCGCCAAATATTGTGCTCCGTAACATACGGCAAGCATAGGCAATTTGCCTCTAATTTGAGATAAATCAGGATGAGGAGCGTCTTCTCCACGAACAGAGAATGGGCTTCCACCAAGAATTACGGCTTTGTAACTAGATAAATCACTCGGTATGTGATTGTAAGGGAAAATTTCGCAGAATATATTTAATTCGCGAACTCTACGCGCAATAAGTTGAGTGTATTGCGATCCGAAGTCTAAAATAAGTACGTTGTGTTGCATGCGCAAAAATACTTTTTATATTTTAAATTGAAAAGTTGAATTTTGAAAATTTTAGATTTTTTTTCAGCCTATCAAATAATGGCGTTTTTATCAGCTGCTCCTTTTCGAAAATAATGAAAAAACAACAAATCTTTTCACTTAAGACTGGCTGTTATAAATAATCGATTCAGCAAATAATAGTGGCAACTTTTAAAACTGTAGCTTTGCCTCTTTAAGAAGACACCTTTTCGAATAAAAATCTATATCATGACATTAAGACAAAAAAGCACGATCACTATACTAGCAGCAACACTTGCAATCATATCTTGCAGTGTCGTGGATAAATTACTAACCTTTACTATTTCAAATACAGCAACGATTAAAATAGAAAGTGGCTTGCCTATAGGAGGCGTTTTTGAGATAGTCACTCCAGACATCACCACGAATTCAAGTAAAGAATTTGAAAACAATAATACCAAAGCAAATTTAGTTAAAGATGTCAAGCTAAACTCTTTGAACTTGACAATCACAGACCCTAGCGGTAAAAGTTTTAGTTTTTTAAAATCAGTGCGTTTGTATATATCAACTGACGCAAGTGACGAAATGGAGCTAGCTTATTTAGAGGATATTAATACCACATCTAATACGATCACTTTAATCCCTAACACAATTAAACTTGACAAATATATAAAGGCATCAAGCTATACAATTAGAACAAGCGCTGTTTTAAAAGAAACCGTAACTAAGGATATCACAATAGCAGCAAATATGAAATTTAAAGTAACTGCAGATCCATTTTAATAATTAATTACTCTTTTACTAATAGAATAGTTGCTTTAAAACCAGTCCCTAAATTCCATTGACTAGCAGATATCAAACCACCTTTATCGTCATATACTTTGAACTCAGCAGTATTAGGCCCAGAAGTTCCTTGATTAAGAGCTTCAAAATCGATTTTATTAAAACCTTTTTCAAGTGTAATCTCAAAACCCTTAAAGTTACTATCTAAATTTACTTGATATTGAATAACCTTATCATTTAGATACACTCTAATCTGGTCACCATCTACATAAGCGGCATCTCTATAAAGCACTTTTGCTGTAAGCGAGCTCGTTTTAAAATCCCCTAAATTTTGGTTTTTTCTATAAACAGTTGCCTCAGGATTGTCTTCTTTCTTATTGTACTTAGCTACAATCTCATCACCCGGATTCACAAAATCATTTTTTTTAACCATCGACATTTCTTTTGGCGCACCTATAGTGTATTGCCTTGGCGCAGGCAACAATGGATCTGGCTTTTTAAAAACATTAGGAGCCGTAATTACAGCTGGATCATTGTTTTTAATTTCTGATTTCTTGGGAGTGTAGTTGTTATCCACAGGTGGAATCGCCTTAAACTTATTGCTAAATTCATTTTGAGCGTATCCTGCAGTAGTGAAACCTACTATTAATAAGAGAAAAAATATTTTTTTCATAATGTGTTGTTGACTCGTCTAATAATTTTTTAAAAATAAAAAACCAAAATTAATAACTGACCTTCATCTAGATAATTTAACGTACTATTATAACTATCTTTTTTAACATTTATTACATCAAATGCTATAAAAAAGTATCCTATTAAACCATTAAACAAGCTAGGATTAAGACCGTCGTTTTATTATTTTTCCTAAATTGCAAAAAATATACCAAAGTACGTCTCGGGCCGTAAATAGCTTAATATAACATTCTAAATTATGAAAAGACAAAACATCTTAACAGGTTCTCAGTGGGAAGAGAAAATGGGGTACTGCCGTGCAGTAAAAATTGGCAATATAATAGAAGTCTCTGGCACCGTAGCCATTATCGATAGCAACACAGTTAAAGCCGATGATGCTTATGCACAAACTTTAAATATTCTAGAGAGAGTAGCTGTTGTTTTACAAGATTTAGATGCAAGTATGAGTGATGTAATTAGAACGCGTATTTTTACTAGTGATATTAATTCGTTTGAAGCTGTTGCAAAAGCCCATGCTACCTTTTTTAAAGACATTAAGCCTGCTACGGGATTTTACGAAGTTAGTAAACTCGTTGCTCCAGAATATTTGGTCGAAATCGAATTTTCAGCCGTACTTACAAACTAAACAGCAATACGAGATTTGCTCCACCACGTATATCACGTCTAAATTATAAAATGAATTTATCTACAATAAAAACAACGAGTGTCCTCATTTTAAAATGGGTTCTTATTTGTGCATTAATTGGTTTTTTCTCAGGATCAGCCTCCGCTTTTCTTCTAGTTGCTCTTGAATGGGCGGCAGCTACAAGAGAAAATAATAGCTGGATAATCTGGCTCTTACCCATCGCGGGCTTTATAATAGGACTAAGCTACCACTACTATGGAGTCATCGCCGTACGAGGCAACAACCTACTATTAGAAGAATATGAAAAACCCGTAGCCAAAATTCCTTTTCGAATGGCTCCCTTAGTTCTTTTTGGAACCATTGGTACGCATTTATTTGGTGGTTCTGCTGGTCGAGAGGGCACCGCAGTTCAAATGGGCGCTGCAATTGCTGATCAATTTACCTCATTTTTCAACTTAGACAAACCTGATAGAAAAACAATTATTATCCTTGGTATAAGCGCTGGATTTGCATCTGTTTTTGGCACACCATTAGCTGGAGCAATATTCGCTCTCGAAGTACTCTACTTCAGTAAAATCAGCCTCAAGAGTACCGCACTTTCTTTTCTTGTTGCTTATTTTGCCTATTATACAGTCGCCATCTGGAAAGTACACCATACTCATTATGCAATTCCCTTTGTGCCTGATTTTAGTTTAATAGTACTAGCGTGGATCATTCCTTCAAGTATTTTATTTGGTTTGGCTGCCATGCTATTTTCAAGGAGCACTCATTTTTGGGGTGCGTCATTTGCATCTTATATTAAATACGCTCCACTACGTCCTTTTCTTGGCGGCATAGTAATTGCACTAGTGGTTTACATAATAGGTACGACAAAATTTATAGGCTTAGGAGTACCAGTGATTGTAGACGCCTTCTCTAATCCAAGCGGACAGTTTGATTTTTTATGGAAAATTCTGTTGACTGGGTTTACTTTAGGTGCTGGTTTTAAAGGAGGCGAGGTTACCCCGTTATTTTTTATTGGTGCAACATTAGGGAGCGCATTATCACTAGTAATCCCCTTACCTATTGCTTTTTTAGCTGGACTAGGGTTTGTCGCTGTCTTTTCGGGAGCTACGCACACACCTGTCGCTTGTACAGTAATGGGCATGGAGCTTTTTGGTACTGAAGCAGCTGTATACATTGCCTTTGCTTGTTTCATCGCTTACCTAGCATCTGGATCGGTAGGGATTTATCACGCTCAAATTGTAAAAGGTCCTAAATATCATTTGTATCAAAAATTAAAACGCAAGAAAGCAAGCTCACTTTAGTTTCTACTAATTTGAAAAAACAAAAATCATCTCAAACTTTACATTAAAAAAATGTAATTTCGCATACTATGAAAACACAAGATATTGAAGCTATAGCGTTGTTATTAGCAACGCCAAAAAAAATTGCAATCATTCCACATAGAAGTCCTGACGGAGATGCTATGGGATCAACACTTGCCTTATACCATTTTTTATCTAAATTAGGTCACGAGGCAGTGGTTATCGCTCCTAACGAATTTCCAGATTTCTTAGCTTGGATTCCAGGATCTGAAACAGTGAGGATTTTCGAAAAAGATAAAGACAACTGTACTAAAATATTAGAAGAAGCAGCTATTGTATTTACCCTAGACTTTAATGCTTTTCATCGTGTAGGTCATGAAATGGAGAAGGCACTAGCAGCACTAGACACTACCTTCATCATGATAGATCATCATCAAAAACCAGATGATTATGCTACCTATATGTATAGTGACACGGCTTATGGTTCTACCTGTGAAATGATATTTAATTTTATCGAATTTCTAGGTAAAAAAGACCTTCTTGACAAGACCATTAGTACCTGCATATACACAGGAATCTTGACAGACTCAGGTTCGTTTCGCTTTCCTGGAACAAATGGAAATACACATCGCATTGTTGCCGAACTAATAGATTTAGGTGTAGAGAATACTAAAATACCAAATTTACTGTTTGAAAACAGTTCGTATCAGCGTCTACAACTTTTGGGAAGAGCGCTGCAAAACATGAAAGTATTTAGTGAACATCACACTTCATATACAACGCTGACTCAAGAAGAATTAGACAGTTTTGATTATGTAAAAGGAGATACAGAGGGAATTGTGAATTATGGTTTGAGCATAAAAGGAATTGTATTTACTGCTATTTTTATCGAAAACAAAGATGAAAAGATCATCAAAATTTCTTTTAGATCGCAAGGTGACTTTGATGCTAATCAATTTGCTAGAGACCATTTTAATGGTGGTGGTCATAAAAATGCTGCCGGTGGAAGATCAGAAGTTTCAATGGCAGAAACAATTGAAAAATTTGAAAATTTAGTTGCTAACTTAACGATATAAATAATGAAAATGAGGCAATCAATAGTAGTACTCACTTTTGCTGCACTAGCAGTTAGTGGTTGCAAGCAACAACAAGAAGCACGCAGACCTTTATCTCAAAGTTCAGGATCATTCATGAAGAAATCCATAGAACGCAATAAAAAGCTAGTTGCTACAGAGGAAGATGTTATAAAGGGAATCATCAAGAATAACGCTACAAAAAAATATACTGCCTCAGCAAAAGGATATTGGTATGCGTATGAAACAGCAAACTCTAATGATACGCTCAGACCTAAAAGAGGTGATGTAGCCCTATTTACTTATGAAGTAAAAGATCTCAAGGGAAACATTATTTATAATGAACTCGAAGTTAGGCCTCAAGTTTATTTTGTAGATAAGCAAGAGATCATGATGGGGTTGAGAGACGCAATTAAATTAATGCATAAAGGTGAAAAAGTAAAATTCTTATTCCCTTCACACATTGCTTACGGTTACCATGGTGACAATAAAAAGATAGGTCCTAATGTACCCTTACAAGTAACAGTTACCTTGAATGATTTTATGCCAGAGGCAGCTTATGAAAAAAGCAAAGTAGCAATAACACCAGCTGCTTCAACACAAAAAGTAGAAAATGTGGTTCCTAAGAAAAGTGCAACTACTGCAAGAGACACCATTAATTAAGTTAATATTATTGATATGAAAAAAAAGATACTATTTGTACTGCTAGCAATTATTGCTTTATCATCATGTAAGGAAGACAATAGCAACCTTCCTGATGGTTTGTACGCCAAATTAGAAACTAGTAAAGGGGAAATTATAGTAGCCTTAGATTATAAAAAAGCACCTATAACAGTGGCTAATTTTGTAACGCTGGCCGAAGGTAAGAATGATTTTGTAACAAACAATAACCTAAAGGGTAGACCATTTTATGATGGTTTAAAATTTCACCGTGTTATAAATGACTTCATGATTCAAACAGGAGATCCGCTAGGGACAGGATCAGGAGATGGCGGTTATAAATTTAAGGATGAATTCTCTGATTTACGTTTTGAAAAAGGTGGTGTGCTAGCGATGGCAAACAACGGACCTGCAACTAATAGTAGTCAATTTTTTATTACGCATGTAGCAACACCATGGTTAGATGGTAAACACACCATTTTTGGACATGTTGTAGAAAATGGTATGGAGGTTGTCAATAAAATTCAGCAAAACGACTATTTGAATAAAGTAACCATAATTAGAAATGGTGAAGCTGCAAAAAAGTTTGACGCTGCAAAAACATTCTTCAATTATTTCTCAGTAGAATCTGAAAAGCAAAAAAAGATCCTCGCACAAGAAGCTGCAGAGAAAAAGGAATATGATGAAAAGTATAAAGATGTACGTGAGGATAAAGTGAAATACTTTAACGCTTTAAAAAGTAAAGTAACTAGAACTTCAACTGGTTTAAAATATGTAATCACAAAGAAAACAACAAACAAGAAACCTACAAAGGGAACGCAAGTATTCATTCATTATGCTGGTTTTCTAGAAGACGGACAATTATTTGATAGTAGTATCGAAAATGTTGCGGCTACCTTTGGAAAATTTGATCAAAATAGAGCTGATCAAAATGGGTACCAACCAATACCGTTTCAAGCAGGTCGTAAGGAAGGTATGATTCCTGGTTTCATCGAGGGACTAGAGAAGTTATCATATGGAGAAAAAGCAATTTTATTTATTCCATCACATCTCGCTTACGGTGCAGGAGGTGCAGGAAACGTAATTCCACCGAATGCTAATATTATTTTCGAAATTGAATTAATGGAGGCCACTCCACAATAAAGTTACAACTACGTTTTATCAATATACCAATAGCAATGAAATTAAGAATTTTAGGTCTTGTATTATTTGGAATAATCAATTTACAAGCACAAACAGTTAAAAAAGCATCCACAACAGTAACCGAAAGTACGGCAGTAGCAACTCCTTTTTCATTAAAAAAAACTGACGGCCTTTATGCTACTATCTCAACAAACAAGGGAGATATAGTTGTATCGTTAGACTATGAAAACGCACCAGTGACTACCGCAAATTTCGTCTCACTTGCTGAGGGTAAAAATAAATTTGTTACTGATCAATCACTTCTTAAAAAACCATTTTATGATGGTTTAAAATTTCACCGAGTGATAAAAGACTTTATGATTCAAACTGGTGATCCTCAAGGTACTGGTAGTGGTGGTTCAGGATATAGTTTTAAAGATGAATTTGGCGACGCTAAGTTTGACAAAGCAGGAATTTTGGCTATGGCTAACTCTGGTCCCGCTACTAACTCTAGTCAAATATTTATCACCCATAAAGAAACACCATGGCTTAACGGCAAGCATACCATCTTTGGTCATGTGGTAAGTGGTATGGATGTAGTAAATGCTATTGCTCAAGATGATGTCATGAATAAAGTAACAATTACTCGTACAGGAAAAGCAGCAAAGAAATTTAAAGCCGACAAAGTTTTTGCTTACTACTTCAATAATAAAGAAGAAGACGCGAGAAAACAAGCTATAATAGACGAAGAAAAAAAACAAGCGCTTATTAAAATCAAGGAAGAAAAAGTAGCCGCACGTAAAGTAATGATTGTAGACAAAGCAGCTTACTTTAGCACTCTTAAAGCTACTGCTACAACAACAGTTTCTGGTTTTGCTTACAAAATAATTAAGAAAGGAACTGCTGTAAAACCGGTTGATGGATCAACATTTTATTTTCACTATGCAGGATACTTCGCTGATGGGAATTTATTTGACAGCAGTTACGAAGAAGTAAATAAAGACTATGGGAAATTTGACGAGAGAAGAGCTGCAGGTAACGGATACAGACCAATACCTTTTCAAGCCGGACGTAAAGACGGTATGATTCCTGGCTTTATGGAAGCATTAAGCTTAATGAGTTACGGCGATAAAATGGTTGCATTCATCCCAGCTAATTTAGCTTACGGAGCAAAGGGCGCTGGCGATGTAATACCTGCTAATACCGATTTAATTTTTGAACTAGAAATGTTTGAAAAGCAATAAAACTAATTCATACAAAGCAATTAAAAACCCGATAAGTACACGTACCTATCGGGTTTTTTAATTTTATGGCAGTTAGCACACTAAGTGAACGGAAAATTATTTTTTACCAAACTTCCAGTCAAACTCATCTTTATCATTGATAATTGCACCTATTTCAAACTTTACAACCTCTTCAAACTCTGTTTGCATGATAATCCAGTTGTCTTCATTGAAATAGTTTTCAAATGTATCAAACTCTTCTTGTGTGAATTTTGCAATTCCTTTACGCGATAAATCTTTCTTTACATCTTTGATTTCTCTACCTATAATTTTATTTTCAAATAACTCTAAATCAGCGCTAGATGCAACAAGGTATCCTAATTTTAAATCTTCCTCTTGATAAAAAGTTAAACGGACCTTGTGCGCATTATAAGCAAAAATAACATTATCATCTTCGTCCTTGTAATTTCTGTCTGGCTTACCATAAACAGCAATTACATCATTTTGTTTCATCCCGAAAATGAGCTTATCAATTCCGCTTTTTAAATTTATTTTCATCTTTTTTATTTATTCTTTATTTGAAGCTAGTTGCTATTACTCACTCATTTCATCATAACGCTCAGGAACTTGTGGATCGTACAATGGGCATTTAAATTCTTCCATTACACTTACTAATTTATCCATGGTAGTACCTTGTGTACCGTAGCAATCAATCTTTATACTTTGAGCTGTCGTACGCACTTGAAAAGCTCCTACTCCATTACTGTTCTTCCAGCTTTTATCATCTACTTTTTCCCATTTTGAGAATACTGATGCTATTCTATTCAAAATTACTTGAACAGGGAGTGCTTCAAGACCTTCGATATTCTCTTGTTCTTCAGAAATATATTCATAAATCTCGTGATGATTTAAGTATACTTCTTCTAGATATTTCCAAAAAACTAATTCGTACATTTTATTAAATTGAAAGATTAAAAAATGGAGAGATTAAAATCTATCCTTTCGTATCGCTAGAGAATTGTTTAATATTCGAATATTCCGTATTCACTACTGATTGTCAATTTTTTGTCATCAGCAGCTTCGACTCTACCTACGATTTGAGCATCAACGTTGAATGATTTAGAAATAGCAATAATATCTTGCGCAACAGCCTCTGGAACGTATATTTCCATACGGTGCCCGCAGTTAAATACTTGGTACATTTCTTTCCAGTCAGTTTTAGATTGCTCTTGTATCAATTTAAACAGCGGTGGAACTGGAAATAAGTTGTCTTTTATAATATGTAGCTTATTTACAAAATGTAAAATTTTAGTTTGTGCTCCTCCACTGCAATGTACCATTCCGTGAATCTCGTTAGACGAGTATTTGTCTAAAATTTTCTTGATAATAGGCGCATAGGTTCTTGTAGGAGAAAGCACTAGCTGTCCTGCATCTATAGGAGAATTTTCTACTGAATCTGTGAGCTTCACTTGACCAGAGTAAATCAAATCTTCTGGAACTGCAGCGTCAAAACTTTCAGGATATTTAGTCGCTAGGTACTTTTCGAATACATCGTGACGTGCAGATGTAAGTCCGTTACTTCCCATACCACCATTGTAACTTTTCTCATAAGTCGCTTGACCAAAGGAAGCCATTCCTACAATAACATCACCCGCTTTTATATTAGCATTGTCAATCACTTTTGAACGTTTCATGCGCGCCGTTACAGTAGAATCTACTATGATTGTACGCACGATATCACCCACATCAGCTGTTTCACCACCTGTAGAATGTATGGTTACTCCAAAAGAGTCTAGTTCTTTAATCAACTCCTCTGTTCCATTAATAATCGCCGATAAAACTTCACCCGGAATCAAGTTTTTATTCCTCCCAATAGTTGAAGAAAGTAAAATATTATCTGTCGCTCCTACACACAATAAATCATCGATATTCATTATTAAAGCATCTTGAGCAATTCCTTTCCAAACAGAAATATCTTCTGTTTCTTTCCAATACATGTAAGCAAGGGACGACTTTGTTCCCGCTCCATCAGCATGCATGATCAAACAATAGTCTTCATCTTGCGTTAAATAATCTGGAACAATTTTACAAAATGCTTGAGGGAATAAACCTTTATCAATGTTTTTAATAGCATTATGCACATCTTCTTTTGACGCCGAAACACCACGTTGTGCATATCTTTTTGAAGTATCTGAACTCATTTAGTGTAGTTGTGTAAGTTGCAAAGTCGCAACTAAGTTGTTCCAGCAAAGGTAAATATTTTTTTTGGGTTTTATGTATTGTAAAAGAGTAAGAATTAGCAATTGTTGAACAGTTTTAAAGCATGAAAAAACCAAAAACGCCTATCAAATTGATAAGCGTTTTTTAACTACTAAATATATAAACTATTCCCAATCTGGCATACTAGCATTGGCAAACAGAATGGTTCTTAAGGCACCAGAGCTTTCAGAAGATGGTGTGTAACGAATGATATTTTTAATAGACAAACCATCATTTGATGTATTTGTAAATAATAATTCGGCCTCGTTAGGGGAATACCGCACATCTAAGTCAAGTGTACCAGAAGGCTTGTCACTTACAATTAGTGAAACGACACGCGAGTTCAAATCATACTGATAAACACGAGTATCTAACTGGCGGTAAGATCCTCCCTCATACCCTGAAGCATCCTTAGTGTAAATAATAGTTTTTCCATCTACTGAAAAATCGAGTCCTCCTGCTGCTCCAGTATCACCACTAGCAATCTGGTTGAGCACTGTGCCTCCCATATTTATGACATAAAGTGCTACATTGTACCCATTAGCATCATTTGTTTTCAAAGCAATTTTTGTACCATCTTTGCTCCAGTCACACTCTGAAATAAATTTACCATCTGGCGTTTCATAGATTTTAGTTAAGCCACTACCATCTTTATTAATGCGATACAACTTATCAAAATAAGGATAGATAATCTGGCTCCCCGAACTATTCCATGAAAAATTAATAAAATCAGAATTAAATCCTGCGATCGGAACTGCAGCTGTTACCTTAAATACTCCTGTACCGTCTGGATTCATCGTGTAAATATGGTTTTGAGCCCCGCTTGATCGTATGAAAGCAACCTTAGCAGCAGCATTATTTTTTCGAGGCCTCCAGCTATTTGTACTTGAATTAGTGATTTGTACTTCGGCAGCTGATTCATTTCCAGCAAAAATTACATTATTGTCATTTATTTTTCGAACAAATAAAAACCTGGAATTACCAAATGGCATCGTTGTAAAAGAACCAACTGCACTTAATACGGGTTGGTTAATTCCATCAGAAGCAGCAACTTGCCAAATATACTTAGTACTATAAGCTAATTCTTTCACCGTATAATTCATTGCAGTTATGTCCTTAAAAGTAACAACATCAGTACCGCTCTCTTTTCTAAGTGTAATAGTATAACTAAGAGCATCTTTTTCTGGGTCTGTAGCTGTCCAGCTTAGCGCAAGTTCTAAAGGCTGATTTGTAGCGTTATCTGCAGGAGAAACTAGAACGGGAGTTGCTGGTGCTTTGTTATTAGAAGTAGATAATTTTAATTCGAACACAACGGTAGTTGCTTTATCTTCGTTAATTGTAGCTGCTTCAAACTTTGACACATAACCCTCTTTTTGAGCTTCAAAGGAGTAATCACCTGTTTTTACACTTGGAATAGAGAATTTACCTTCCTCATCTGTAAAAACAATGCTTGAATTAGGGCTTGAAAAAACCTTTACATTAGCTAATGGTTTAAAATCAACTGCACTCACCACTTTACCTTCGATACTACCAAAAGTTTCACCAGCAAACTTCTCTTCACTGCACGCGCAGAGTAAAAGCAACATTAGACAGCTAATTTTAATATATATATTTTTCATTATCGTACATTTTAGATTGGTTGTAATAAGTAGCTTTTAATTAAGTGAAGCGATTCAATTTAGTTGCCTATTATTTTCTATTGGGGAAATAGTAAGTTAAACCCAAACCAAAGCGATAATAATAATCGTCCCGCACTCCTCGTTCTAAATAATCTATATTGTCGCTAAAATTTACATTTTGTTCACCATATAATTTAATTCCTATATTATCTGAAACCAGATATTCTAGACCAGCTCCAAATTGCACTTTTAAATGTGTATTTTCTACATTTTTATTGAATCCAAAACCGGTACCTGCAAAAACGTATGGGCTAAATCGATCTTTAGGGAGTAACATCCACTCGGCATTTAAATCGAGAGTTGTATAGCCTCCATTAAAGTAGCCTTTGTTAGCCAATTTAATAACGTTTGCAGAGGCACTCAAACTTAAAGAAGGTGTAATTAAATATTTTACAGCACCACGAGCCATGGGTTGTAAAGATGCACTAGGATAATCACCATCCATTAACGTAGCCCCACCAGATAATTCCATAGCAAAACGAGTTCTACGGTCTTTTAATTCACGAGCATAAATTGCGGTATTGCTCGCTTCTTTATTTTCTAAATCATAGTCTGCTATTATAGCATCAACCGTTTGCTTAGGAGCGTTTGCTTGCCATATATCTTTTTTTATACCCTCTATAACAAGTGTGGCAACAGCTTTTTCTATTGCCTCTGTGACTGCCATTTGTACGGGTTCATTTGTTGTATATCCTGTTTCAACTTCAAGTAATCTTTTAAAATTGACATATTTAAACAAGCTTTGATCAATTGCCTGCGATAAAATAGTTTTTGAAATATACACTGACTTCAGTATTTGTCCATTTGCTGTTGACACTAATCTAAGATAAATAGTAATTCTATCTTGTCTATATTTTATAGATCCTCCAGTACCAAAATATCTTGCTCCAAAACCGCCCGTGATAATATTAGAATCATAAGATATAATTCCTCCTTCTAATAAAACACCTGCATATAGTAATGGTGTAATTTGTGGGGCTGTTGATTTTTCACCCTGAGTATATTCCTCTCTAGTTGACCTAATTAAATTGCGCTCTTGTAATAGATTACCAATATTTTCTCGCTCTATAGGAATGAACCAATTAGAATCCTCCAAGGCCTTAATGAGTACAGAAGTTGCTCCTTGTGTAACAGCAGTGCTAAAGTTACTCCCGTTCTCAGAAGCTTTGTATTGCCCAGTTTGATCTCTAAATTTATACACCCCTACAACTACCTGTTTTACAGGTTTAGGCAATTCACTAAGTACGGTTGTAGCGGGAGTAGACTCACCTATGGCCGCTCGCTCTATACCGGTAGGCTGGTTATAATACGCACCACAATTTACTAGTATAAAAGCGATAGGAATTAATAAGTAGGGTCTTAATTTCATAATATCAATTTGGAATGATTACTTGAGTTTGTTCTCCAGTTTTAGTATCTAAAATATCAACTGTTAGTCCGCCAGAAGACGGATAAATTTCGACCGCTAAGCTACCAAAGGTGTAACTACCCGCAGATAATGCATCAGTTCCAAATTGTTGTGTAAATAACGATCTTGATATTTGTCCTAAAAGCTGTGAATTTAACTGATCTCTAAATTGCTCTAATTCTGTTTTTTCTACAGTTTTAACTTCCTTAGCAGTAAATTTATTCTGCGATTCAGCAGAGCTAGCTAGCCATTGATAATTAAACGTATCGCCCCCAAAAGCAGGGTTTTTAGGTTTATAAACTAGATCTTGGGCACTAGAATAAGAGCTGATAAATAGCGATGCAAAAAGTAGAAGTAACTTCATAGCTTCAAGTTTAGGTTAGTATTGCGTAAAAGATTTTAGTTGGTTTTCAAGCTGACGTAAATATTGATATGTTTGATAAACTGAGGACTGCACCATAGCTTCTATATATTCTTCATCAGGCCTAGCTAGAAATTCATACACCACATTATTATCAATATTAATCACAATTTTAGTATTTCTACCAAAGCTTAACTCCTCACTAATAGTTACAATTTTAGTACTATTAATGTTATATTCGTTGTATTTATAATAGTATAAGTCGTAGAAATCCTTCCCAATTTTCGTTTTGGTTTCGTCGACGATAACCCCTTTAAAAGAGAAGCCATCAGCAGGTTTATTAACTACTTTTTTTTTTCTTGACTTAACACTACACGATCTTTTCCTATAAGCGTCTTGTTCTCGTCGTAGAAAAGTAAAAGGATTGTAATTTCATCTTCGCTATTGGCATTCAACTGCGTTTCTGATAAAATCTTTGTTTGATTGGGATCCAAAGTGACAATACCTTCTTGTGCATTATCTGATATATTATTACTTTTTATATTTTTCTTTATTACCGTCAACTTATAAGAGAAACTTTGAACAATGCCACTTAAATTTTCTGAAACTCCCTTTACTTTTATGAGTCCATTTGCTTGATCAATTTCAATCTTTGCTTTTACTACAGTATTTGATAACTGTGCATAGTTAGCTCTAGAAATTAAAAGCACTATTAAAATTAGCATTGGTTTCACTTTTATCATTTTACTTGTAATTTATAATTACTACTGCTGCTTCATTTCCTTTTTGAACTACCTTCATATTTTGGGACAAAGAATTTGAACCAAAACTTCTTATGCTTTGATTATTACCACTCTGGATCATCTGAGTGTTGACATTGTTATTCGCAGCGTTTGAAAAATCATGAATCTTGTTATTATTTCCTTTTTGAATAATGTCCTTAGTCAGATTATCTCCGTAAGCAGTTAAAAAATAATCATTATAATTTCCATTTTGACTCACATTTATCACCGCTTTAGTAGTGTTTGATGTAACTGTAGCGCTATTATAGTTCCCTATTTGCTCAATATTAACAGCCGAACTTTGCGAAGATAAATTTGCAGCAGTACTTACTATTTTTTTATCTACTGGAAAGAATAACCCAAAGGCATTTTCTTTTTGATCAAATAAAGAAGAACTATAATTTTTAAAAATGGAGTTTTGCTCTTTCTCTTGGGCAAATAATGGACACGAAAACAATAAAATCAGCATAAAATTTAATAATATCTTTTTCATCTTATGAGTTTTAAAATTAAAAAAAATGAGATAACCGCTATGGTTATCTCATTCCTTGCTAATATCAGAATCTTACATTCCGTTATTTTGTGCTACAGTAATAGAGTTGTTGTTACCGTTAGAGTAAGCAGTACTAACATGTCCCATACCGTTTTGAGTTACCATTGCAGTGTTACTATTTCCAATTTGCAATGTGTTGTCTACTAATCTACTACCATCTTGAATTAAAGTAGCAGTGTTGTTTCTTCCATATTGGTAATGGTTAGACACATTCCCTGCTGCCATAGATGTACCTGCTGCAGAAGTCTGTGTTTGAAAAGAATGATTTTCTACACCACCTTGACTAGCGTAAGCTGTGTTAGCATCTCCATTTTGAGTTTGAGTTGCATCATTGTTAAAGTTTGGTGATACTGGAACTGGAACTGCATTTACAGCTGCAATTTGTGTAGTACTGAATACCGCTGTACCTGATGGTATTTCATTTCCGTTAGTACCTTGGTCGATTGTAGCTACGTTTCTGTTACCCGTTTGAACTTGAATTCCCAAATCAGATCCACGTGTTGCAGCTGGTGCTCCATTAATTTGATCTTGCCAAATTGTTGCTTTGTTGCTGTTACCTGTTTGAGTTTGAAATGCTTCGTTGTCTTTGTTACTTTGTGAGATAAATGCCGTGTTTCTGTTACCATCTTGCATTACTTCTGCAGTGTTGCGTCTTGCATCCCATGATCCTGGATTGATTCCTTGCGAAACTTCAGACGTGTTGCTATTTCCAATTTGATCAACATCTGATGAATTGCTGTGACCATGTTGCATAACAGAAGAAACATCTGCATTACCTACTTGATTAACATTAGACATGTTACTTTGAGCGAAAGAAACCGCTCCTACACATAGCATCGCTGAGACGCTTAAAATTACTTTTTTCATAATACATATATTTAATTGGTTATTAATACAAGTTATTATGTAGGTTCAAAAAAGTCTGGGGAAAACTTTTTATCTTAAAGTAGGTTTGAAAATGATTTGGGAATCTTTTCAACTGTTATAGAGACATTTTGTTTAACTACAAATAGTCGAGTCCTTGTTTCTATTACATTTCAAAGATAGAAAACATAGCGGCTTCAAACACCCCGTATAAACACCTGTTTTCCAATTATATAGCTGTTTTTCGATGAAGTGTTGTGTTTAATCGATGAACTACATAGACAACTATTACTTCGTATCAGAAATGAATTGTTAACATTAATCAATTGTTAACAAATATATAATTATGCGACTAAAACAATCATGCTTTACATTATAATCAGTGTTAAACAACTAAATAGCAGTATTCTATATTTTAAAATTATTTAAAATTTCGAAATAGGATTATAATATTCATGGATTTTCATCACAAATACATTAGGATTTAGTACAAAAAAAAGCCGCTCCATTACGGAGCGGCACTACAAATCAAACTATTATTAAAAATTATTTAGTAAATAGTAATTCTCTATACTTTGTTAAAGTCCATAATTCATTATCAACTAAAAGTTCTAATTTATCACAGTGTTCTCTGATTACTTCAAAGTAAGGTTTAACATTATCACAGTAAGCCTCAGCCATTTCTTGTGCGTTTGTTAAAACATTTGCTTTCTTTCTTTCATTTGTCATCTCTACAACTTTTGAATTGATTCCTTCAATGTGTCTTGAAATTGACTTAATGATATTGATTTGCTCTTTAGCGATAGTTTCAAAATCATCTCCAAAGATGTCTTTCAATCCTTTTACGTTTTCGATCAAAGTATTTTGGTAACGAATAGCTGTAGGAATTACGTGGTTAGTAGAAATATCTCCTAAAACCCTTCCTTCAATTTGAATTTTCTTAGTGTACTCTTCTAATTCAATTTCGTAACGCGCTTCAACCTCTATATGATTCATAATTCCCATACTTGAGAATAAGTCTAATGCTTGTTTAGATGCTCTCGCTTTTAAGGCTTGCGGCGTAGTTTTAAAGTTACTCAATCCTCTTTTTTCAGCTTCTTTTTCCCATGCTTCGCTATAACCATCTCCTTCAAAAAGAATCTTCTTAGAATGCTTGATGTACTCTCTTAACACATTGAAGATAGCATCGTCTTTCTTCATGTCTTTAGTTTCGATCAAAGTATCCACTTCTTTCTTAAATTCTTTTAATTGTTTTGCAACAATAGTATTTAAGGTAGTCATTGCATTTGAACAGTTAGCCGTAGAACCTACTGCTCTAAATTCAAATTTATTTCCTGTAAAGGCAAATGGTGAAGTTCTGTTTCTATCTGTATTATCAAGAATTACTTCTGGAATTTTACCTACTACATTTAACTTTAAGTCAGTTTTTTCTTCAGGAGATAATTTACCAGTAGTTACACCTTCTAGTTCCTCTAAAACTTTAGTTAATTGTGCACCAATAAAAACAGAAATAATTGCTGGTGGCGCTTCATTTGCCCCTAGTCTATGATCATTACTCGCTGTAGCAATTGCTGCTCTCAACAATGCTTCGTGATCATTTACCGCCTTAATAGTATTGATAAAGAAAGTCAAAAACTGCAGGTTTGTCATTGGCGTTTTACTTGGGCTCAATAAATTCACCCCAGTATCTGTTGCAAGTGACCAGTTGTTATGTTTTCCTGATCCGTTAACTCCTTTAAATGGTTTCTCATGTAGTAACACTTTCAAGTCGTGACGTTCAGCCACTTTTTGCATTACATCCATTAATAAACAGTTGTGGTCTACCGCTAAGTTTGTTTCTTCAAAAATGGGTGCAAACTCAAATTGGTTTGGTGCCACCTCATTATGACGTGTTTTAACAGGTATTCCTAACAGCATACATTCTTGCTCTAAATCTCTCATGTACGTTAAAGCACGAGTAGGAATTGAACCGAAGTAATGGTCATCTAATTGTTGTCCTTTTGCAGACGTATGTCCTAATAATGTTCTTCCTGTCATCATTAAGTCAGGACGAGACTCTGCTAATGATCTATCGATTAAGAAATATTCTTGCTCCCATCCTAGAGTAGCAGTCACTTTCTTTACGTTTTTATCAAAATATCTACAAACATCTGTAGCAGCATCATCAATTGCAGACAATGCTCTTAACAAAGGAATTTTATTATCTAATGCTTCTCCAGTGTACGAAATAAACACTGTAGGAATACATAAAGTTGTACCATAAATAAAAGCTGGAGATGTAGGATCCCATGCAGTATACCCTCTGGCTTCAAATGTATTTCTAATTCCTCCATTAGGAAAACTAGAAGCATCTGGCTCTTGTTGTACTAATTGCGCTCCACCAAATTTTTCAACAGCATCACTTCCATCGTATGACGTTTCAAAAAACGCATCATGTTTTTCAGCAGTAGCACCCGTTAATGGTTGGAACCAGTGCGTGTAATGAGTCACTCCTTTTGAAAGTGCCCATTCTTTCATACCCATTGCAATATAATCTGCTAACTTTCTGTCAATTTTAGTCCCATGCTGAACAGCACCCTGAACTCCTTTTAAAGCATCTGAAGTCAAATATTGCTTCATTGCTTTCTCATTGAACACATTCGCACCAAAAATTGCAGATTTTCTACCGTTTTCTTCGAATTGTACTGGTTTTCTTGTTGAAGCTTCTCTTAAAGCCTGGAAACGTATTGTTGACATAATTTGTTTTTTAATTAAACCCCCGTTAATAGAGTGCAAATATAAAATAATTATCACCTTAATTAAAACTTACCTCTATTTTTTGAGGGTATAGCCACAAAATTTATGATATTATTAAAAAGTTGTTCAAATATTATAAAAGCATAGCATTTATGTAGCTTAAATTAGCAAAACCGTATTTCGTTTAAAATCAACCCACAAGCAATCTCTACAAGTTTAGTATTTTTATTTTCTAAGATTGAAATCTAAAAGTATCTTTGTAATTGTAATTATTAAAATTAATCTCATGATAGTTTGGAGCTTTTTCATCGTCGCTATATTATTGTTTTTAGCATTAGACCTAGGGGTCTTTAATAAAACGCCTCATGTAATAGGTACTAAAGAAGCTAGTAAGTGGACCGCAATATGGGTAACAATCTCCTTTTTGTTTTCGGGAGTGATTTACTGGTTGTATAGTAATGCCTATATCGACAATCCTGACAAGCTGAAGCCAACCGTGGCGGCAATGAAATTTATCACTGGTTATCTTATCGAACTTTCTTTGAGCGTAGATAACATCTTTGTAATAGCCATTATTTTTGCAGCTTTCAAAATACCAAAAAAGTACCAACACCGCGTATTATTCTGGGGAATTCTAGGTGCAATCGTTTTTAGAGGTCTTATGATTTACTTTGGTGTAATCTTAATTAACAAATTTGCATGGACAACGTACATTTTTGGACTATTCCTATTGTACACTGCAATTAATATGTTGTTCTCAAAAGATGATAATGATTTTGATCCTAAAACTTCGCTTGCTTTTAGAATGATTAAAAAAGTCATCCCTATTACAGATACAATTGAGGGGGAACATTTTTTTGTAAAGAGAAATCACATTAACACTGCAACGCCATTATTTGTAGCGCTACTTGTTATCGAAGTAATGGACGTGATTTTTGCATTAGACAGCGTTCCTGCAATATTAGCAATTACAAGCGATCCTTTTTTAGTTTTTAGCTCAAATATATTTGCCATCTTAGGACTGCGCTCTATGTACTTTTTCTTAGCAAACATGCTGGAAAAATTTAGTTATTTAGAATACAGTTTGATCGCTATTCTAAGTTTTGTAGGTTTAAAAATGCTACTGCATGATTTTATCGAAATACCAGAATGGGCATCACTAGCCTTTATTGCTTTATCATTAGCGACAGGAATTATTATCTCTCTGGTGAAAAACAAACCTAATACGATTGATGAATTCGAATAAAATTAAAAAAGGGAGAACTTAAAATTAAGTCTCCCTTTTTTATTAATTGAATATAGCTACTACAAATTGATTGTTTTAATTTGGCTATCCTTTACATCTAGTGCATTAATAACATCTTGGTAATTTTTCTTGTTGATTGATTTTGCAAAACTATCCGGAACAACAACTACTCTTAAAATTTGATTTAATCTAAATGCAGTAGGCACCGTTTGCAAATCTCTTCCAACTAAGTAGATGCTTACATCACGATTGGTGTAATCATATTCATACCCAAAATCTAGACTACCATCACTAAAATAGTGATACTCTGGCAGTAATTCATAAACATCAGTATTTTGCGTGCTTCTCGTTAAACGGTATACTAGCACCTCATCGCTATTATACAATTTACTATCAAAGAAAATTTGCTTTGTGTAATTATTCGATGCAGTAAATGAAGTGGGCACATCATATACCTCGTTTCTAGGCGTATTATCTACATAAATCTCGTCTGAAACAGTACAACTTTGCAGCATAAAAGCGCCTGCAATGGCTAATAGGGTAAATATCTTTTTCATAATCTATTTATTTTAATGGTTACATTTGATACTATTCATTAACTGTGCCAAAAGATATTTGACTTAAACTTTGTAGCTTTGAATTATGGAACAAAAAGTACATTTATACATGCTATTACTGGGCTGCACACCAGAAGGAAGACTAACGGAACAGCACGATATATTTTTTGGTATAGCCGCTAATCTGAGAGATTTAATTTCAGAAATCAAACTATTTTGGCCTGAAGCCAAAGGTAAAATTCACATAGATGCTTGGCGCCAAATTACAAAAGTGGGGAATCACACCATTGCGGTAGCAAACAAGACAACTGGTAATTCCACAACAGATGAAAAATTATTTTTCTTAAACTTGGGAGGGTATAAGAAAAATGAATTTGAAGAATACCATTATAAAGCCTTAGCTGTAGCACCCACTAAGAGCAAAGCTATATCAGCAGCGAAAAAATCTACTTTTTATAAACATTTCAATATCGCTGGAGCACCTTCTCATATCGATGAGCAATACGGCATTGATGTAGATGACCTTCATGACATTAACGATGTTATAAGTGCTTCAGATAAGGAAAAGTACGCACTAATCATTTCTAGTTGTGATTTACCTTATTATGATGACCAAATTCATCTTGGCTACCTTACCTTGAAAAAATTAGCTACTTCCAATCTATAAACTAGCAATACATCTCCATTCTCGCTTTAACAAATATTAGTTCTTTTTTAATAAGTTGTTGTGATTTGTTCCTGGCAATGATTTGTAATTTTATATCAAACAAAATATTAACAGACAAACTATAATACTATGAACAAGAAAATAGCAATTTTAGCAACAAACGGATTTGAAGAAGTAGAATTAAGTTCACCAAAAGAATATTTAGAGAAACAAGGTTGGCAAGCCGATATTGTAAGCCCTGAAAGTGGAAGTATTAAATCCTGGGCATCTACAGATTGGGGTAAAGATTATACAGTAGATCAAGAATTAAAAAATGTAAAAGCTACTGATTACGATGCCTTAGTATTGCCGGGCGGAGTAATCAATCCAGACAAATTAAGAACTGACGAGAACGCTTTAGCATTCATTAAAGATTTCTTTGAAGCGGGTAAACCGGTAGCAGCAATATGCCACGGACCGCAAATTTTAATTAGTGCGGGATTGGTGAAAGGAAGAAAAATGACATCATACCCATCTGTAAAAGTAGATTTAGTTAACGCTGGAGCAGATTGGCATGATTTAGAAGTAGTAGTAGACAAAGGATTAGTCACTAGCAGAAATCCGGACGATTTACCTGCTTTTAATAAAAAAATGGTGGAAGAAATTAAAGAAGGAAAACACCAACCACAGGTTTAAGAGACCTTAATTAATACCATAAAAAAATGCGGAAATCACTTTCCGCATTTTTTTTGTTTTACTATTTCTTATTATCCCCATAAAAATCGGGATAAGCGATTCACACGCTTTCTACAAATGACTATACGCGGTTCTCTAGATCCCGACAAAAATCGGGATAAGCGATTCACACGCTTTTTACAAATTACAATACGCGGTTCTCTAGATCCCAACGAAAATCGGGATAAGCGATTCACACGCTTTCTACAAATGACTATACGCGGTGCTCTAGATCCCGACAAAAATCGGGATAAGCGATTCACACGCTTTCTACAAATTACAATACGCGGTTCTCTAGATCCCGACAAAAATCGGGATAAGCGATTCACACGCTTTTTACAAATTACAATACGTGGTTCTCTAGATCCCGACAAAAATCGGGATAAGCGATTCACACGCTTTTTACAAATTACAATACGCGGTTCTCTAGATCCCGACAAAAATCGGGATAAGCGATTCACACGCTTTCTACAAATTACAATACGCGGTTCTCTAGATCCCGACAAAAATCGGGATAAGCGATTCACACGCTTTTTACTTCGTAAAAAGCGGTTCTCTGCTTACATGTTTCTTCTATACTGACCACCTACTTCAAACAAAGCAGCTGTGATTTGTCCTAATGTGCACACTTTTGTTGCTTCCATTAAATGATCAAATAAATTTTCATTTTTAACGGCTGCGTCTTGAATCTTATCTAACTGTATTTGCACTTGCTTCGCATTAGCTTTATGCAAGTTCTCCAAAGTCTGGATTTGGAATTGCTTCTCCTCTTCTGTAGCACGAATTACCTCAGCCGGTATAACTGTAGGTGATCCTTTTGAACTTAAGAAGGTATTTACTCCAATAATTGGGAATTCACCTGTGTGTTTCAAAGTTTCATAATACAAGCTTTCTTCTTGGATTTTTGATCGTTGGTACATCGTTTCCATGGCGCCAAGGACTCCTCCACGCTCTGTGATTCTATCAAATTCTAATAAGACAGCTGCTTCAACTAAGTCGGTTAATTCTTCGATAATGAACGACCCCTGAATTGGGTTTTCGTTTTTAGCTAGACCTAACTCCTTATTAATAATCAACTGAATTGCCATTGCTCTACGTACAGATTCCTCTGTAGGCGTTGTAATAGCTTCATCATACGCATTAGTATGCAATGAATTACAGTTATCATAAATAGCGTATAAGGCTTGCAAAGTGGTACGAATATCGTTGAAATCAATTTCTTGCGCATGTAATGAACGTCCAGATGTTTGAATATGGTACTTCAACATTTGTGCTCTTTCATTAGCTCCGTATTTATTTTTCATGGCTTTCGCCCAAATTTTACGTGCTACACGACCAATAACAGCATATTCAGGATCTACACCATTCGAAAAGAAGAACGACAAGTTAGGTCCAAAATCGTTAATGCTCATTCCGCGGCTTAAATAGTATTCAACATACGTAAATCCGTTAGAAAGTGTAAATGCTAATTGAGTAATTGGGTTAGCGCCCGCCTCAGCGATATGGTATCCTGAGATAGAAACCGAATAAAAGTTTCTTACATTATTTGTAATAAAATATTCCTGAACGTCTCCCATTAATCGAAGTGCAAATTCAGTAGAGAAGATACAAGTGTTTTGTGCCTGATCTTCCTTTAAAATATCAGCTTGAACTGTTCCACGCACCTGTGAAAGCGTTCTTACTTTGATTTCGTTATACACCTCAGCTGGTAAAACTTGATCTCCAGTAACACCTAATAAATACAACCCTAAACCATCATTTCCAGCTGGTAAATCACCGTTGTATGTAGGTCGCGTTACTCCTTTTTCTTTATAAATTGCTTTGATTTTTGCCTCAACTTCTTTCTCTAAGCCATTTGCCTTGATGTACAATTCACATTGTTGATCAATTGCAGCATTCATAAAGAAACCAAGCAACATAGGTGCTGGTCCGTTGATGGTCATACTCACAGAAGTCAATGCATGCACTAAGTCAAAACCAGAGTATAATTTTTTAGCATCGTCAAGACAACAAATAGAAACTCCAGCATTACCAATTTTCCCATAAATATCGGGACGTAAATGCGGATCATTACCATATAAAGTCACACTATCAAACGCTGTTGACAAACGTTTAGCAGGCAATCCCGCACTCACATAGTGAAAACGCTTGTTTGTTCTTTCAGGTCCACCTTCTCCAGCAAACATACGTGAAGGATCTTCACCTTCTCTTTTAAATGGGTACAAACCTGACGCAAAAGGAAATTCTCCAGGTACATTTTCTTGCAAGCACCATCTTAAAATATCTCCCCAAGCTTCATACTTTGGTAAAGAGATTTTCGGAATTTGAGAGTGTGATAAAGACTCTGAATGTGTTTTTATTTCGATCACCTTATCTCTCACTTTAAAGGAGTAGATTGGGTTTTTATATTTATTTACTTTTTCGTCCCAGGTCAAGATTACTTCCCAGTTGTAAGGATCTAAATCCATTTTTACTTTATCAAACTGACTTAGTAATAGATTTAAAAATACTTTATTTTCATCTTGCTCTTTAAGATCTGTTGGGTAAACTGTAGTATCATCAAGACCCGTTTTTGTGATGGCAGGCATTTTTCCTGAAACCGATTCAATGGTTTTAAAAATACCGTACAACTTTTGAGCGACTTTTTGTTGGCTCAAAGCCGTTTCGTCATACTTACGATTACTTTCAGCAATTTCAGATAAGTAGCGCGTTCTATGCGGTGGAATCACAAATATCTTCTCACTCATCTCACGAGTTACCTCAAATGTTGATTTTAAGTCTGAATTTGTTTTCTCTACAACTTTATCCATAATAGATTTGTAAAGCGTATTCATTCCTGGATCATTAAATTGAGAAGCGATTGTACCAAAAACTGGCATCTCATCAGGATTTACATCCCAAAGATTATGGTTGCGTTGGTATTGTTTTTTAACATCGCGAATAGCATCTAAAGCACCACGTTTGTCAAATTTATTAAGTGCTACCAAATCAGCAAAATCAAGCATGTCGATTTTTTCTAATTGTGTTGCTGCACCAAATTCTGGCGTCATTACATATAGTGAAACATCAGAGTGGTCCATGATTTCTGTATCAGACTGCCCAATTCCAGAAGTTTCAAGAATGATAATATCATATTTTGCTGCTTTGATTACTTGAATTGCATCAGCAACGTATTTAGACAAAGCCAAATTAGATTGACGAGTGGCTAGCGAACGCATGTATACACGAGGGCTGTTAATCGCATTCATACGGATTCTATCTCCAAGTAATGCACCACCTGTTTTACGCTTAGATGGATCTACAGATATTAAACCCATTGTTTTCTCAGGGAAATCGATTAAAAAACGACGCACTAACTCATCAACAAGCGATGATTTTCCTGATCCACCTGTTCCTGTAATTCCTAAAACTGGCGTTTTGCAATTTTCATTCATTTTTAAAATAGCATCCAATGCAGGTTTAGCAATCTCTGGAAAATTCTCTGCCGCCGAAATAATTCGAGCAATTGCAGTAGGGTTTTTAGAAGCTAATTGTGCTACTTCATCAGTTAATTTATCCCCGGTAGGAAAGTCTGATTGTTGTACTAAGTCATTAATCATTCCTTGCAATCCCATAGAACGACCATCATCTGGCGCATAAATTCTAGTGATTCCGTAAGCTTGCAATTCGGCAATTTCAGATGGCAATATTACACCACCTCCACCACCGAAGATTTTTATGTGCCCTGCTCCTTTTTCTTTAAGCAAGTCATACATATATTTAAAGTACTCATTATGACCACCTTGATACGATGTCATTGCGATTGCATTAGCATCTTCTTGAATAGCAGTATTCACTACTTCTTCAACACTACGGTCGTGACCAAGATGAATTACCTCTACTCCTGTAGATTGAATAATTCGTCTCATTATATTTATAGCTGCATCATGGCCATCAAATAATGAGGCTGCAGTTACAATTCTTACTTTATTCTTAGGAATATACGGTGTTTGTGGATTCATTTTGAGAATATGATAATTTTAAGTGTGCAATTTACAAAAATTTTTAATGATTGCTTCTTAGTTTTATAAAATTTGGAAGAAATAAATCCTGTATAAATTAAGATAAAGTATCATACATCTTGAATTACAGCTGATCAAAAAAACATTCAAAATAAAACATATATTTGTTCAAGAATTAAAACCATATAAAATGAAAAAAATAACCTTATTGCTAATCTTAGCTGCAGTTACAGGCACATCTTACGCACAGAAAGCAGATACTGAAAAAAAGAAATTAAAAATCAACATTCCAAAATCTGAGTTTTTTAAAAAATTAAAAACTTATGACATTATTATTCAAGGAGATGACACCTGGAATAAAGATTTTGCTGATAAGAAAAAAAACACTTATGAAAAAAATCTAACAAAAAACACTATTGAAGATTACAGTAAAAAAGACACCTTAAATCCTGACGTTCGTGTATTAATGGGTTACAAAGGTGCTACTTATAAAAAAGCTAGCAATGGCCAATTTGTATTAGACGGAGATTTCAAATATTTGATATTAGACAAAAATAATGAAATAATATACGAGAAAGGTGCAAATGCAACTATGTATTCTCCTACGTATAATGGTAAACCATACGTAAGCCTGACAAATGACTTAAACAACATTGGCTACAAATATCTAGCTGATAATAATATCATTATAGATGAAAAAGAACTTAATATTCACTATGGTTTTTTTGACAAAGCTGATGATTTTCCCGAATTGTTGGAATTTAACACTAAAACTCAAGAGTTTTTAACAAAAATCGAATCTAAATCATTGAATGAAAACTATCTTAATGATCTAGAAAAGTTTTATTTAAGTTATAAAGATAAAGAATATAAAAAAGTAAAAACTAAAGACTTTAATAAGGTTATTTATTTAAATCTAACATTAACGCAGCTATTCTCAGCACACTTTGAAAAAGCATTTAAGTATCTTGAAACTGCTAAAGAAGGTTCTGGAATGTTTAGCATGTGGCCAACAGATACGCAAGCTAATATTGATGGCTTTGTACTAGTTAACTCAAAACATGAAGGTGTGAAAGTTAAAAACCTAACATCTGATTCAGCTTACTACATTTACATCAATGGAAGTGTAACTAAAAATGGGACAACACAAACGGGGAAATTAAAACTGGATCGTTTCCCTAATAAGGCTGAAGGCAGCATCATGGATTCGAATGATCCTACAAAACCTAAAGTTTGGATTTATAGTGATAACGGAGAAGTTGATTTTGTATTATCGGATGATGCAACCACCATTAAAACGAATGAAGGATTAGAATTAATATATATAACTGTTGGAGCTGAACTGCTGCTGGTAGAAAAACTGAGTGATGGTTGTTATAAAAAATACGAATCTAATTCGAGTATAATTTACTGTAACAAGGACGGAAATTTTCAGATCAAAAAATAATTTTGTTGAAAATTAGAAATAATTTAAAAGATGTAATCTATCATTGATTGCATCTTTTTTTTATACAAGTGAGAAGCAATAAATTTTTCATCAAAACATCTTTCTAAATTATTATAGAATTAAGAAAATTAAAAAAAAACAATAAATTCCTTTGCTTCCATACTAGAAATAATGGTAAGTCTTTATAATAACAGTATTTTTATAAAATAAAATAAAGAAACATGAAAAAATTATTGATTTTACTTGCCGTTTTTACGCTTTCAAGCTGTGCCGAATTACAACAAATTGCCAATCAATATCCAGCAATAGGTACTGCCAATAACATCAATATTGCCAGCGGATTAAAAGAAGCCTTAAATAACGGAATCACAAACCAAGTGACTAAACTTACAGCCACAGACGGTTTTTACACTAATGCAGCCGTAAAAATCTTACTGCCTGAAGAGCTACGTAAAGTTGACTCTGGTTTAAGAAGCATAGGACTAAGCGCCTTAGCGGATGAAGGTTTAAAAGTGTTGAATAGAGCCGCTGAAGATGCTGTTAAAGAAGCAACACCTATATTTGTAAGTGCAGTAAAGAATATGTCATTTAATGATGCTAAGTCTATACTGCTAGGAAATAATACTGCAGCGACATCTTATTTACAAACAAGCACTTCAACAGCCTTGTACGGAAAATTCAATCCAGTAATCAAAAATTCGTTTAGTAAAGTTGGTGCCGATAAAGTATGGACAAATATTATTACTAAATACAATAGCATTCCACTTGTAAACAAAGTTAATCCTGACTTGACAGATTATGTCACAAATCAAGCAATGAACGGTGTCTTTAAAATGATTGCTGTTGAGGAGCAAAACATCCGAACAAATATTAGCGCGAGAACAACTCCTTTACTACAGTCTGTATTTGCTATTCAAGATAAAAAATAACACGATACTAAAAACCAAAACCATGCAGAAAATCACACTACTTATTCAGTGTAAGGATCAAAAGGGAATTATAGCTGCAGTAACTAATTTTATTGTTACTATCGAAGGAAATATTACCTACATCGACCAGCATGTTGATACAGAACAAAGCGTTTTCTTTATGCGTTTAGAAACCGAATTAACGAGTACAAAGCTATCATTAGACAGTATTAGGGAAGAATTTAAAAGTAAAATTGCTGCCAACTTTGATATGCAATGGGATTTTTACAACAACGAAATTAAGCCTAAAATGGCTGTTTTTGTTTCTAAATACACGCATTGTCTTTATGATATTTTGAGTCGTCATGCAGCAGGAGAATTATTTGTAGAAATCCCTTTGATTATAAGCAATCACATGGATTTGAAACCCATTGCAGATCAATTCGGAATTCCGTTTTATCATGTGCCTTTTACAAAAGATAATAAAGAAGAAGGAGAAAAAGCACAAATTGAGTTATTAGCAAAGTACAACATCACTTTAGTAGTTTTAGCACGATACATGCAAATCATCACTCCTAATTTGATTGCCCGCTATAAAAACAAGATTATAAATATTCACCACTCTTTTCTACCTGCTTTTCCAGGTGCAAAACCATACCATTCAGCATTTAAAAGAGGGGTCAAAATAATAGGAGCAACAAGTCACTATGTTACAGAAGAATTAGATGAAGGTCCCATTATTGAACAAGATATTACACGCGTTTCCCATATTAATTCAATTGAGGACTTTATAATGAAAGGACGTGATTTAGAGCGTGTTGTTTTAGCAAGAGCAATAAAATTGCACGCTGAAAGAAGGGTAATGACTTACAGTAATAAGACTATAATTTTTACGTAATCTCATTAGCTACTTGCTATTCTCTAACGTAGGAATTATTAGTTAAAAAAGTTAACTTATCTACAACAAAGTAATAACATAATCTTAACAGCAAAACATGGATTTCTAGCCGACCTTTGTAACAGTAATAAACTGGTTATTTATTATTTGGTTTTGGTTAGTTAAATAGTGCCAGCATCTTAATTAAGGTGCTGGCATTTTTTTATTGTGCTCCATTCATGAAGTTGAGAACGGCAGTGTTAAAAGCAATAGGCTGCTCAACATTTACCACGTGTCCCGCATTTTTTACTACAAACAGTTTTGAAGATCTATAATGATTTGCCACTACTTTTCTAACTGAGGGAAGAAACATATAATCTTCCTCTCCCATTATATATAAGGTAGGTATATTGAGTTCAACTTGCCTGAACCATTTTAAAACTGGATTTATTTCGGCAGTTAATTTGAACCATTTGATAAATTCTTTTTGGTATAATTTCTTAGCCTCATTGATAAAAAGTAAGCGCGATTGCTTGTGATTCTTTTTAGGCATGATTACAAAAGCAAAAAATTGATACAATACTAGATACGGTAAAACATTTTTAAAGGCATTACCTAGTTTCATCAATATTTGTGATCGAAAATTCATCTTCAATATCGCTCCACCTAAAATCATGCTTTGTACACGATCAGGATGCATCTCGGCTAATTGTCGAATGAGAATTGTTCCCAGAGAGATACCAACGAAATGTGATTTTTCAATTTTTAAAAAATCCAGTACCTCAAGAATATCATTTGCTAGAGCAGAGAAAGTATATTTTTGCTTAAAAGCCGTTCTCAAGGTTGGTTTTGATTCACCATGTCCTCTTAAATCTAAAAGCAGAACATTGTAATCCTTTTGAAAGTCTCTAATTTGTTTGAACCAAATAGAAGAACTTCCACCGGCACCGTGCACGAATGTCACCCACTGTGTGCTATTTTGATTTTGATATATAGTGTAGTTTATCAAGTTTTTTTTTGACAAAAGTAAGCTAATAATTCTATATTTCAATTTACTCTAGCATAACACAGCTTCACAAAAAAAAAAGGATGCTCCATAGAACATCCTTTTAATATTAAAAATTTGATTTTATAATGAGTTGATAAAATCAAGTAAGTTGTTGCGCTCTATTGCAGACAATTGCTTAAAAGCGTTCTTAGCCTTTTCAGCCTCTCCACCGTGCCACAATATGGCTTCGGTAACATTTCTAGCACGACCATCGTGCAGTAAATTAGTGTGTTTATTGACTGTATTTATTAATCCTATTCCCCATAAGGCTTGTGTACGCCATTCGTTTCCGGTTGCTTCAAAATCTGGCGCATTATCAGCGAGACCTGCACCCATATCATGTAACAGTAAATCAGTATAAGGTCTAATCGTTTGATTACGCATAGCAGCAATAGCATGCGTATTACCCGTTTTTATTTTAGGAATATGACAGCTAGTACAATTGATGGTTTCAAAAACCTTCTTACCTTCTAGTACATTTTGATCGTTATAATTACGCCTTGCTGGAACTGCAAGCGTACTTGAATATAAAGCCACTCGGTCTAAATTAAGATCACTTATTTCTGGTGTACCGCCATTAGGAATAGTGCTACAATCAACTCCAGGAGGACAATTTTCGAAAGGAAATAAACTAGTAGTAATCCCAATATCACCTGAAAACGCTGCTGCTACTTGCTGGCGCACATTGGGCTGATTTGATTTCCATCCAAATCTCCCTATTTTTTTCGAATTAGATTGTATGTCGTAAACATAATTTGGTCTTCCAGAAATGCCATCATTATTACTGTCGTCAGGATCTGCTAATTTTAAAATAGTACTTTCATCTATAGCTTCCAGCAATCCCAAACCGATCATTTGGTTAGCGATTCTAGGAGACAGCTTTAAATTTGCAGCAAGTGGACCATATCCTAACGAGTTAAATATATAGTTGGGTTTCCTTAATGAAACTGTAGTTCCATCTGCTAAAGTTTCTGTAAATTCTTGGTATACAATGTTGAATTTCCCTTTTACAGTTTGCCCTAAGACAGCATTATCTTGCAACTGACCGCCATAGATGGGATCTCCTAAGTAGCTTCCATTAGCATCTCTTTCATTAATACTTAATCGAAGTAACAATCCGTGTGCCGTTTCACCATCTACTAATGGTGGTCTTCCACGGCCATCTTTAAAGTGACAACCCGAACAAGAAACAGCATTAAAAAACGGACCTAAGCCGTCTCTTGCTGTTGTTGAAGACGGTGATGTAACCCAACTTTGACGAAAAAATGAATTCCCAATTCCGAAATCACCTTCTTCTTGAAAAGTTAGGTTAGGCGCTGCAAAACCAAAAGCTTCCTCGGTGGCATTAAAAAACGTAGCTTCCCCTCCAGAAAACTGCTCTCCCTCATCTGCTACTAGTGGAATGTATTTGTCATCAGCATCACTACAGCTAAAGAATTGAAAACCGATAATTAAAATTAGAATTTTTGTACTTTTTTTCATTTTTTTAAAACAGAAAAAAGTGCCTTTAAAAAAGGCACTTTATGATTACTTACTTTAATTAAATTAACCGTTTACAGTGATGCCTAATTTTGATGCACCTGCTAGTAAGTTAGCACCCAAGTTTTTTAATTGAATGACTGCTGCATTTACTTTTGCTCCCTCAACAGAGTCTAAACCTCCTGAAATAGCCAAGTCAAATGGGGTAATAATTGCAGCTACTTTTGACAAAGCATCGTTTGCTGAAGTCGCCGTTTCATTATAGGTTGTAGTATTGGCTTGTTTCACTAAGTCTTCTAATGAAGGACCGTCGATCGTACCATAACTTCCTTGATACACATTTAATACACCTTGTAAATTTAAAGCTATGTCTCTGTGCGTATTATCGCTAAAACAAGAATGTTCATCTTCTTGATCTGCATTTCCTAAAGCCACGTACATACGTTCAACAGGCAATTCTGCAGAAACTAAAGTCGTTATCCCTAAATACATGTTTTTAATCGCCACATCCTCAGACAAAGCTAAAAATGTTGTTCTGTATGGTCCGCCCACTTTCCATTGGTTGACCATATACTCTAGATGATCTGTTAGCAAATCTGCACAAACGTTTAAGTATGTAGCTCTACGAGTTTGATAAGCTGCTGTACCTCCTATAGTGTAATCAGTAAAAGGGCGCAGTCCAGCTTTTTTCTCAGAAGGAGCAGTTAAATCCTGTCCCCACAATAAAAATTCGATGGCATGATAACCCACACTAATATTTTTTTCTCCACCGTTTTCATTTTCTGCTTCTAAAACTGCTTTAGTAATTAAGGGGAATAAAAGCGGATTATTTATAATTCCAGCACTACTAGCACCATCTACATAATCAATATAAGCCCCATCTAATGGCCATGCGTTAAGCATACTTTCAGGTCCGTTTGCGTCATCTATTGGTCCGTTTGCAAATCTAAAAGCTTCTGTTGTACCATAACTCTCTCTTGATTCTTTCCATTTGTTTTTAGCATTATCAAAATTAGCTTGACTAGGACTAGTAGTAAACGTAGTGATGGCCGTTTCTAAAATGACGGCATCGTCATATGCTTTTTTATAATTAGCATAAGCAATATCTGCATAAGTAGCGACAACCTCTTTTTTAGTTACTGAGGCAACAGTATCTGTAGCATTATCATTACTACTACATGCAATAGCAAGTGTCCCTAAAAATAAAACTAACGACGCTCTTGAGATCCTTTTCTTCATGTTATTGTTATTTAGAATAATTAAGTTTAAGGCAAAAGTATGTGCTTTATTCTTATCAACAAACATTATTTAGATTTATTTTAAATAGTTTTTTAGTATTTATTATGATTTACAGCTGAATTCCAAAGGGCGCCACACTGTAATTAAATGAAATACAACACTTACAGTTATTATATCTGACAGCACTCTTAAAGTTATTCACATTGCTTTATAGCAAAATGTTAATTATTTATTTAGAAATAGTATAAATAAAATTTGCACATTCGAAATTGACTGTTACCTTTGCGTAAATTATTTTTATTTAATCTTAATAACTAACATGAAATATTCAAAATTTGTATTCGCATCAGCGCTTATTGCTTCAGTAACAATAACTTCTTGCTCGAATGATAATGATGACCAAGCAACTTCTTATACAGTCCCTACAAACTATTCATTTGAAAGAAACGGAGCAACTACAGTAGAGTTCTCAGGACAAACGAATAGAATATTAATGCTAGAGGAACTAGGAAATGTTATAAAAACAGCTGCAACAAACGGAACCGTTGCTGATTTAACTGTACTACAAAACATGTACACTAATACTAATAATCCTTTTTCTGAAGCTTTTTTAAATACATCAGGAAAACAATTAAAAAATAAAACTGCTGCTTCAACAGATTATTTCGAATTGAATTTAGGTGGAGGAAGCATTACAGAAAGTACTGCTGTTCAAGCATCCTTTGAAAGCCAATTACTATTATCTAATCAAGCAAGTCAAGGACCTAATGCATCTGCAGGAGTTGCGGGAGTATATCTTGACGGATCTAGCTCAAGATTGTTTGCACCAAATGGTTTAGAACCACAACAAGTTCTTTTAAAAGGAATGATGGGTGCTGTATTTTTAGACCAAATTGTAAACAATTATTTAAGCGTCAATAAATTAGACGAAGCGAGCAATCGCTTGAATAACTCTAATAAAATAGTAGCTACTGGACAATCTTACACCACTATGGAGCACGCATGGGATGAAGCTTATGGTTACGTTTATGGTGCAGATAATGTATCAGGTATTACAGCGGCTAAATTCTGGAGTAGTTATATCAACCAAGTAGATGCTGACGCTGATTTTAATACTTTAAAAAGTGATATCGAGCTAGCTTTTCGTACTGGTAGAGCAGCAATAATTGCTAATGACTACACGACTCGTGATGCACAAATAGATATTATCAAATCTAAGTTGGCGTTAGTTCCTGCTGTAAGAGCGGTATATTATTTACAAGACGGAAAAGCTAAATTAGTTACAGACAATGGAGCCAAAGCGTTTCACGCACTATCTGAGGCGTATGGTTTTATTATCTCACTACGTTATACAAACAAACCGGGAACAAATAGCCCTTATTTCTCTAAGACAGAGGTTGATGCTATGTTAGCTTCTATGGTAAGCGGAAACAATGGTTTGTGGGATATCGATACGCTAGGTGCTAAACTAGATACAATTTCGACACAAATAGCAACAAAATTTGGTTTCACAGTAGCTCAGGCTGCAACAGTAAATTAAATATTAGTATTATAGAAAAGCTAAAAAACTCTTTTAAAAAAAGAAAATCATGAAAAAGAAAATATTTTTATTTTTAACCGTAATTGCAACAGTTATCGCCTGCTCTTCAAGCGATAACGAAACTGACGATACAACGACAGGAAGCGATTTTGATAGAACTGCACTACTAACAAACTGGGCAGATAATATTATCATTCCTAGTTTTACAAATTATCAAGCTAAGATTCAAGCATTGAATACTAGTATCACCGTGTTTAATACTACTAGTACTGAGGCAAATCTTAACAATGTGAGAACAGCATGGTTAGAAGCTTATAAAGCGTATCAGTATGTTTCTATGTTTAATTTTGGTAAGTCTGAAGCTATTAATTTAAAAGAAAGAGCCAATACCTATCCTACAAATACGGCTGGAATTCAAAGTAATATTGCTGCTGGTGACTACAATTTAAGTTTGATTTCACAGTTTGACAAGCAAGGTTTTCCTGCAATAGATTACATGATCAACGGTCTAGGAACTACAGATGCTGCAATTCTTGCTTTTTATGCAACTACCGATGAAACTAATAAGTACAAACAGTATTTAGTGAACTTAACAGCTCGCTTACAAACAAATGCTGATTCAGTATTAGCTGACTGGAATTCATCGTACAGAGCTTCATACATTGCTAGTAATGGTGTATCAGTAAGTTCTTCTATAAATGTTACAACAAATAACTTTGTTAAAAACTTAGAAAAAGATATCCGTACTGGTAAACTAGGAATTCCTTCAGGTGTATTCTCAAGCGGAACATTATTTCCAGAAAAAGTAGAAGCATTCTATAAAGGAGATGTTTCTAGAGCGTTATTAACTGCAGCTTTAAAAGCATCTCAAGATTTCTTTAATGGAAAAAATTTCAATAACGGAACTGCGGGACCAGGAATACAATCGTATTTAGATTATGTTAATGCCACACGTTCTAATCAAAAGTTAAGCGCAATTATCAATGCTCAGTACGAAGCGATTACCATTTCAAATGCGACACTAAATGCTAGTTTTGCAAACCAGATTACAACAAACAACAGTAAAATGTTAGCTGCTTATGATGTATTACAACAAAACGTAATCTACACAAAATTAGACATGATGCAGGCATTGAATATTTCAATCGACTACGTTGATGGTGATGGAGATTAATTCACTTTAAAACCTCAGCATTATCATTACAAGATTTTTAGATTCATGAAACAAGCTTATTTTAATCAATATACTTCTACCGCAACGCTAGCTTTTTACAGGCTGGCGTTTGGTTTGATGATGCTATTTAGCTTGATTCGCTTTGCAAGTTATGGTTGGATTGAAAAATTTTACATCACGCCTGAGTTTCATTTTTCTTATTACGGCTTTGAATGGGTAAAACCGTTAGGAATTTACACCTACCTCCTATTTGTGATTGCAGCAATTGCTGCACTATGTATCGCTATAGGTTACAAATACAAATATGCAACTATCCTCTTTTTCCTGAGTTTTACGTATATCGAGTTAATGGATAAAACGACTTATCTTAACCACTATTATTTTATAACTGTAATTAGCTTCATTTTAATTTTCCTTCCTGCTAATGCTTATTTTTCAATAGACGCATTACGAAATGAGAAAATACGTTTTGAAAAAATCCCAAGATGGAACAGCGACATTCTAAAACTAATTTTAGCGATCGTTTATATCTACGCAGGAATTGCAAAAATAAATTCTGATTGGTTGCTTCGAGCAATGCCTCTTAAAATATGGCTACCTAATAACTCCCACTTACCGTTTATAGGTTCGTTACTTAATGAAAACTGGGTACACTACGCTTTTAGCTGGACAGGTATGTTTTATGACTTAGTGATCGTTTTCCTGCTGTTGTATAAAAGAACTAGAATCTTCGGTTTTGTAATAGTAGTTATCTTTCATATTCTAACAAAAATATTATTCCCCATAGGTGTATTTCCTTATGTGATGATTATAAGTTCGCTCCTATTTTTTGACGCTAGTTTTCATCATGAAGTGCTTCAATTAATTAGCAAATTTTTTTCTAGAAGCAATGGCATTTTCGAAAACAAAAAAACAAAAACTCCAGAGAACACCACCTTGTATAAAGCTAAGATAGCGTTCTTAAGTTGCTTTATAGTTTTTCAATTATTGTTTCCTTTTCGCTATTTGTGTTATCCAAATGAGCTTTTTTGGACCGAAGAAGGTTTTCGCTTCTCTTGGCGCGTGATGCTCATGGAGAAAGCAGGATATGCAACCTTTACAGTCAAGGATCCAAGTACCAATAAGGAAATCAAAATAAACAACAAGCAGTTCTTAACTACATTCCAAGAAAAACAAATGGCTTTTCAGCCTGATTTTATCTTAGAGTACGCCCATTATTTACAGCATTATTATCAACAACAAGGCATCAAAGATCCTGAAGTTTACGTAGAGAGTTACGTGGCGCTGAACGGAAGATTAAGCCAAAAATACATTGACCCAAAAATAAATTTAGCAAAGCAAAATGACACTTTCAAACACAAAACCTGGATACTCCCTTTTAATGATTCTATTAAAGGATTTTAAGCTATTCCTCTTTTTATTATTACCACTATTAAGCCTTGCCCAAAACAAAATTTCGGGAACGGTCACAGATAGCAACGGAAAAAAATTAGCAGGCGTTGAAGTATACAACAAGTCGGCAAGCACTAAAATTTACACAGATGCAGAGGGACTTTTTGAAATTAACGTAAACAAATCAGCTAGTTTTGACTTGGCTTTTTTTAAGGAGGGATATAGCATTGTAGAACAAAGCGGTATCTCTACAGGAAGTACTATTAAAATTGTATTGAATAAAATTACCAATCTTACAGAGGTCATTATTAAAAAGCAGAATAAAAAGCTAGCTGCCATTCACAAACTGAAAGATATTGAAGGAACAGCTATTTATGCTGGAAAGAAGACCGAAGTAGTTGCAATAGAAAACCTAACCATAAATAAAGCGACAAATAATGCGCGCCAAATCTTTGCGCAGGTTGTAGGTATAACAATTAACGAAAGCTCAGATGGTGGTTTACAATTAAGCATAGGTGGCCGCGGACTAGATCCTAACAGAACGTCAAACTTCAATACCCGTCAAAATGGTTATGACATAAGCGCCGATGTTTTAGGGTATCCCGAAAGTTATTATGCGACACCTACAGAAGCTCTAGAAGAAATTCAAGTCGTTCGTGGAGCGGCATCATTACAATATGGAACGCAATTTGGTGGTTTGATAAACTTCAAATTAAAAACACCTACAGCAAAACCATTTGAATTAATCACTAGAAATACTGTAGGCTCTTATGGACTGTACACTAATTTCACCTCATTAAGTGGAACAAATGGAAAATTTAGCTACTACACCTTTTTTAATTATAAAAAAGGAGACGGATTTAGACCTAACTCAAATTTTGAGAGTAAAAACTATTTTGCAAACTTGAATTACAAGTTCAACGATAAAACATCCTTACACTTTGATTATACGCATTACGACTACCTAGCGCAACAAGCTGGTGGTTTAACTGATGTAATGTTTAACGAAAACCCAAGACAAAGCAACCGTTCTAGAAACTGGTTTGCCATTAACTGGAACTTATTTGCTTTAAAATTAGAGCATAAGTTTAGTAATGATGCTGATTTCTCTTTACAATTATTTGGTTTAGACGCTAGCAGAAAAACTGTTGGCTATCGTTCTAACCGTGTTTCAAATCCAGATACTGAAGGAACTGTACGTGATTTAATTTCTGGAGATTTTGTGAATTGGGGAGCAGAAGCGCGTTACTTGAAAAAATACAACTTAAACGGGAATCGCAGTGCTTTTTTAATTGGTGCTAAATATTATCAATCTAGGAATACTGGATTACAAGGCCCAGGAAGTACGGGGAGCGATGCCAATTTCAACTTAGCTGATACTGAATTTCCGTTTTATGCAAATCAATCTAATTATACATTCCCTAATTTAAACATTGCTGTTTTTGGTGAAAACATATTCAAATTAACTCCTAATTTCTCTGTAACACCTGGTTTTAGATTCGAAAAAATAAAGACTCAAGCAGAAGGTTCGTATCGAAATATTAATCTTGACTTAGCTGGAAATGTAATACTAGATAATGAACAGTTTGAGGACAATGTTAAAGATCGAAATTTTGTTTTATTCGGAATCGGATTGAGTTATAAACCCAAAAACGAACTAGAAGTCTATGGGAATGTTTCTCAAAATTATCGTTCGGTTACTTTTAACGACATTCGTACTGTGAGTCCAAGTAATGTTATCGATCCTAATATTTCTGATGAAAAAGGCTACACATCTGACATAGGAGTTCGCGGACAATTAACTGAAAATTTAGCTTTTGACTCTAGTATTTATGGTTTGTACTATAATGACAAAATAGGTGAATACGAAACGCGTAATCCAAACGGAGCAGCCGCTATCGTTCGCTATCGTTCTAATATAGGAACGGCTATAACCTATGGATTTGAAACAATGTTAGATTGGAACATTGGTAAAAAATTCTTTGCTGATAACGACAATTTTAGTTGGAATGCATTTACAAATGTCGCAATAACCGATTCAGAATATTTAAAATCTGACGCTCCACAAATTGAAGGCAACAAAGTAGAATTTGTGCCGCTTTTCAACATCAAAACTGGAACCACAATGGGTTACAAGAATTTTATGGCAAGCTTACAATTAACTTACAATTCTTCACAATACACAGAAGCTAACAATAACAAAATTGATAACAACGACAACACCTACGGTATCTTTGGCGAAATACCATCGTATTATGTAGCCGATTTTTCATGCTCTTACAAATGGCGCAATTGGAAACTAGAGGCGGGTGTCACCAATTTTACAAACAATAGCTACTTCACCAGAAGAGCCACAGGATACCCTGGTCCAGGAATCATTCCATCAGACAATAGATCGTTCTACACCACATTAGAATTTCTATTCTAAAATAAAATAACCCAAAGTGTAAACCCCTTTAGAATTAAGAGTACTTAATTTTAAAGGGGTTTCTTTTTATTTAACACAGTAGTCCTTACTACCTCAGCTCGAATGTCGAATATTTGAAAACAAGGAAAAGGTAGTAAAGTAACGAAAACACTCCGTCCTTACTTCCGCAGTCGAGCGTCGAATGTTTGAAGAACACGCAATAAGAAAAGCTGTTTGAGCGCAGCGAGTTCTTTTATTTTAGTGTTCGAAAACCAATTCGACAGACGAGAAAGAACCGACTTGATTTTTTTGTTTCTTTTTTTATCAAGAAAAAAAGAAAGATCTCCATCACAACAACAAGACGCTATAGATTAACGAGAATAAATTCGTCCTCACTTCCGCAGTCGAGCGTCGAATGTTTGAAGAACACGCAAAAAGAAAAGCTGTTTGAGCGCAGCGAGTTCTTTTCTTTTAGTGTTCGAAAACCAATTCGACCGACGAGAAAGTACCGACTTGATTTTTTTGTTTCTTTTTTTATCAAGAAAAAAAGAAAGATCTCCATCACAACAACAAGACGCTATAGATTAACGAGAATAAATTCGTCCTCACTTCCGCAGCCGAGCGTCGAATGTTTGAAGAACACGCAAAAAGAAAAGCTGTTTGAGCGCAGCGAGTTCTTTTCTTTTAGTGTTCGAAAACCAATTCCACCGACGAGAAAGTACCGACTTGATTTTTTTGTTTCTTTTTTTATCAAGAAAAAAAGAAAAATCACCATCACATCAACAAGACGCTATAGATTAACGAGAATAAATTCGTCCTCACTTCCGCAGTCGAGCGTCGAATGTTTGAAGAACACGCAAAAAGAAAAGCTGTTTGAGCGCAGCGAGTTCTTTTCTTTTAGTGTTCGAAAACCAATTCAACCAACGAGAAAGTACCGACTTGATTTTTTTGTTTCTTTTTTTATCAAGAAAAAAAGAAAGATCTCCATCACAACAACAAGACGCTATAGATTAACGAGAATAAATTCGTCCTCACTTCCGCAGCCGAGCGTCGAATGTTTGAAGAACACGCAAAAAGAAAAGCTGTTTGAGCGCAGCGAGTTCTTTTCTTTTAGTGGTCGAAAACCAATTCCACCGACGAGAAAGTACCGACTTGATTTTTTTGTTTCTTTTTTTATCAAGAAAAAAAGAAAAAACACCATCACAACAATAAAACGCTATAGATTAACGAGAATAAATTCGTCCTTACTTCCGCAGTCGAGCGTCGAATGTTTGAAGAACACGCAAAAAGAAAAGCTGTTTGAGCGCAGCGAGTTCTTTTCTTTTAGTGGTCGAAAACCAATTCCACCGACGAGAAAGTACCGACTTGATTTTTTTGTCTCTTTTTTTATCAAGAAAAAAAGAAAGAATACCATCACAACAATAAAACGCTATAGATTAACGAGAATGAATTCGTCCTTACTTCCGCAGTCGAGCGTCGAATGTTTGAAGAACATGTAAAAAGAAAAGCTGTTTGAGCGCAGCGAGTTCTTTTCTTTTAGTGTTCGAAAACCAATTCGACCGACGAGAAAGTACCGACTTGATTTTTTTATTTCTTTTTTTATCAAGAAAAAAAGAAAGAACACCATCACAACAATAAAACGCTATAGATTAACGAGAATAAATTCGTCCTTACTTCCGCAGTCGAGCGTCGAATGTTTGAAGAACACGCAAAAAGAAAAGCTGTTTGAGCGCAGCGAGTTCTTTTCTTTTAGTGGTCGAAAGCCAATTCCACCGACGAGAAAGTACCGACTTGATTTTTTTGTTTCTTTTTTTATCAAGAAAAAAAGAAAGATCTCCATCACAACAACAAGACGCTATAGATTAACGAGAATAAATTCGTCCTTACTTCCGCAGTCGAGCGTCGAATGTTTGAAGAACACGTAAAAAGAAAAGCTGTTTGAGCGTAGCGAGTTCTTTTCTTTTAGTGGTCGAAAACCAATTCAACCGACGAGAAAGTACCGACTTGATTTTTTTGTTTCTTTTTTTATCAAGAAAAAAAGAAAAAACACCATCACAACAATAAAACGCTATAGATTAACGAGAATAAATTCGTCCTTACTTCCGCAGTCGAGCGTTGAATGTTTGAAGAACACGCAATAAGAAAAGCTGTTTGAGCGCAGCGAGTTCTTTTATTTTAGTGTTCGAAAACCAATTCGACAGACGAGAAAGAACCGACTTGATTTTTTTGTTTCTTTTTTTATCAAGAAAAAAAGAAAGATCTCCATCACAACAACAAGACGCTATAGATTAACGAGAATAAATTCGTCCTCACTTCCGCAGTCGAGTGTCGAATGTTTGAAGAACACGTAAAAAGAAAAGCTGTGTAAGCGAAGCGAGTTCTTTTATTTTAGTGTTCGAAAACCAATTTGACAGACGAGAAAGAACCGACTTGATTTTTTTGTTTCTTTTTTTATCAAGAAAAAAAGAAAGATCTCCATCACAACAACAAGACGCTATAGATTAAGAAGAATAAATTCGTCCTCACTTCCGCAGTCGAGCGTCGAATGTTTAAAGAACACGCAAAAAGAAAAGCTGTTTGAGCGCAGCGAGTTCTTTTCTTTTAGTGTTCGAAAACCAATTCGACCGACGAGAAAGTACCGACTTGATTTTTTTGTTTCTTTTTTTATCAAGAAAAAAAGAAAGAACACGTTATAAAAAGGAAAACAACTTAAAACTAAAAATACTACTTCCCTAAATTAGAATGCAACATTTTAAAATATTCAAAAGCCTTTAGCAACCTACTACCATACCACGAAAACATCTCCCCATCAACAAGCACAGTCTGCGCTTTTACGGTATAGTTACTAATCTCATACCCATCCTCCTTTTTGAAAGGGAACGGTTCTGAAGAAAGAAATATATAATCAGGATCTCCTTCGGTAACAATATCCTCAATTGCTACTTCGGGATAACGTCCCTTTGTACTATAAATATTTTCAAAATGATTTAGTTTTAATAATTCATTTATAAAATTATTAGCACCGGCAACCATGTATGGCTTCTTCCAAATAAAGTAAGCCACTTTCTTGACTGGAACATCTTGAATAAAATTTTTAAAATTAGACAAGGCAAAAGCCAACTTATCATTCCACTTTCTAGCTTCGGTTCTTGCGTTAAAAAGCTGACCAAAATCCGTTATCATTTGGAAATTATCCTCTACGGTAATAATATCAGTAACCCAAACCGGACAAATTTCGCGTAAGCGCTCCACCATTTCCTGAGTATTCTCCTCTTTATTACAAATAATAATGTCGGGTTGCAGTTCTTTTATTTTTCGATAATTAACCTTTTTAGTACCACCTACACTTTTAATAGTAGATTTAAAGTGGTAAGGGTGAACACAAAATTTTGTTATACCCACAATCCTTGCTTCTAATCCTAGATCATAAAGCAGTTCTGTTTGCGAGGGCACAAGTGAAATAATTCTCTGAGGCGAACCCTCAAAAATATGTGCCGTTCCGAATTGATCTTGTAGAAAAAGTGGTTTCAAGTTTTTATTTTTTAAGTACTAAAATTAGTTTAAAGTGAAAAATTTAGTTTCAAATTTTCCTTGTTTAAAGTTTAAAGTGTGAAAAATAGTTTCAAATTTTCCTTGTTTAAAGTTTAAAGTTAAACTGTGCTGCTTTTACAAAATGTCCTGGATTAAAATTTGCGTTTACCTAAAACATTTTACGCCCAGACAGCATCAACCTGAAACCTTAAACTTTAAACCTGAAACATTTCAAGCCCAATCAGCATCAACTTTAAACTTTTAAACCTGAAACAATTTAAACACAATTTCACTCATTTCTTCCTGCATTTTTAAAGCTTCTGCTCTTGCTTTATCGGCAAAATCTGTGTCTTTTGATGCGTAGATAATGGCTCTAGAAGAATTGATTAACAAACCTATGTTGTCGTTCATTCCGTATTTACATACTTCAGACAAACTACCTCCTTGTGCTCCTACTCCTGGAACTAATAAAAAACTATCCGGGACAATTTTACGAATCTCAGTGAAATATTCTGCTTTTGTTGCTCCCACAACATACATTAAATTTTTACTATTGGTCCATGACTTAGAGGTCTCTAAGACTTGTTTGTAAAGCTCTTTTCCATTTACCTCTAGTGTTTGAAAATCAAAAGCACCTTCATTAGAAGTTAGTGCCAGCATGATGGTATGTTTGTTTTCGAAAGCCAGAAATGGCTCTACTGAGTCTTTCCCCATATAAGGAGCTACCGTAATACTATCAAAATTTAAATCTTCAAAAAAGGCCTTGGCATACATAGCCGAAGTATTTCCTATATCACCACGTTTAGCATCTGCAATCGTGAAAATATCAGGGTAGTTGTCGTTGATGTAATTGATTGTTTTTTGGAGTGCCATCCAACCTTTGATTCCGTACGCTTCAAAAAAAGCGATATTGGGTTTGTAAGCCACACATAAATCGTGAGTCGCATCGATAATCGCTTTATTAAACTCAAAAATGGGATCTTCGAGTTGCAATAAATGCGGTGGGATTTTATCTAAATCAACATCTAAACCAACGGCTAGAAATGATTTTTTAAGTTTGATTTGGCTGATTAGTTGGTCTGTAGTCATGTTGTCTATTTAAAAGCGAAGTTTACAAAAATGCATCGCAAATTTCGCTACGTTCTTTTATATCCAATTGTTTTTTAGCCCCGATTGAACCGATATCCTCGTAGTACAACGAAGAGATAAAGGAGAAAGCGGGAAATAGCTCCAAAAAAAAGCCTCAATAAATGAGGCTTAATAATTAGAAAACTTCACTAGCTTCCTTTAGTTTTTCCATATTGTTTACAAGAGCAAGCTCCTCGACAATTTTCTGGATATCTCCATTCATGATATTTCCTAAATCATATAAGGTCAAACCTACACGGTGATCCGTTACACGACCTTGAGCATAATTGTAAGTACGAATCTTAGCCGAACGGTCACCTGAACTCACTTGAGAGGTACGCGTGCTAGCATCTTCGGCCTGTTTCTTAGCTAATTCTTGTTCGTATAAACGAGAACGCAATACAATAAACGCCTTATCTTTATTCTTGTGTTGCGATTTTTGATCTTGACATTGTGCCACTAATCCCGTAGGAACGTGCGTTAAACGTACCGCTGATTTGGTTGTATTTACCGATTGCCCACCAGGTCCTGATGAACAAAAGAAATCGACACGTACATCGTTCATATCAATTTGCACGTCAAATTCCTCAGCTTCTGGTAAAACCATAACTGTCGCTGCAGAAGTATGCACACGTCCTTGTGTCTCTGTTTGCGGCACACGTTGCACACGGTGAACACCCGCCTCAAACTTTAAAGTACCATAAACATCCTCACCAGTAACCTCAAAGATTACCTCTTTAAATCCACCTGATGTACCCTCGTTCATGTCAACCACAGAAGTTCTCCAACCTCTGTTCTCACAATATTTAGTGTACATACGGAAAAGATCTCCTGCAAAAATACTCGCTTCATCCCCACCGGTTCCGGCACGAATTTCCACCATCACATTCTTAGCATCTTCTGGATCCTTAGGAATCAACATAAATTTGATTTCCTCCTCTAATTCTGGTAATCTATCCTTTGCTTCATCTAGTTGCATCTTGGCCATTTCGGTCATATCAGCATCACTATTATCAGCTATAATTTCGTTTGCTTCTTCAATATTTGCCATTAAAAGAACATATTCATCTCTTTTCTCAGCCAATGCTTTCAGGTCTTTGTACTCTTTATTCAACTGTACATAACGCTTCTGATCAGAGATAACATCCGGCTGAATGATCAAATCCGAAATCTCATCGAAACGTTGTTTTACTATTTGAAGTCTATCTAACATAATCTTAGTCCTTTATTTGGAGTGCAAAATTACGAAATTTTTGTTTAAAATTTCATCATTACATCTTCTAGTTTTCATAGCTTAAAATCCAGTCAAAAATTGCCCATTCAAAAACTTAAAATCTTAAGGGCGTGCCTGCCAAAAAAAGGCAGTCAGGCACCCGTCGCTTCGGGACGCTACAATCTATTTATGGTTCCACTATCGCTCCGTAATAAGAAGGATTTTCACCGTTAACCTTAACGCGGTATTGCATTGTTACAAGACAACACGCTCATTTACTCAAGAAAAACCATCTCAGTATTGTCACGCTTAAAGCGTCTCACCTAAGAAGCTAAACAGCCAGAATCCCCTTGAAGTAAGAAGCTTTATGGTTTACTTTATTAGTCATTTTGCCTGCGGGATTTTTTGAACTTGGAGCTAAAAAAAGCTCTGATGGTTCTTGGTGTAACGCCAGTTTGAAGTCTTTGTAGAATTTGCTTTACTGAGACTCTTTCAGAGTGATAAGATTGTCGATTCTTAATTCGTAAAAAGTAATTCCTGATACTCCTTGATATTTCTTAAGAAAAGACTAGAAATCTTTATCTTAAAAAAACTCAACGATGATCTTTCTACAATATTGAGCACAAAACATTACTAAAACTATTTCTCTCAAAAGGCTCCTCAATATTGTCACGCTGAAAGCGTCTCACCTAAGAAACTAACTCAGCCAGAATCCCGATGAAATTACAAGCTTTATGGTTTACGTTATTAGTCATATTGCCTTACGGGATTTTTTGAACTTGGAGCTAAAAAAAGCTAGGGTGATGCTGGGAGTAACTCTAACTTGAAGTATTTGTAGAGTTACTTTGCTCTGTTAAGTTACGTGCTGAGACTCTTTCAGAGTGACAAGATTGGAGTGCATTGTCCAGTATTAGTGTACTTTGATTGGTCAAGTTACTTTGCTAAGACTGTTTCAGAGTGACAAGATTGGAGTGCATTGTCTAGTATTTGTCCTACTTGCTTTGTCGAGTTACTTTATCAACACTCTTTCACAGTGACAAGATTGGGTGATAATAGTAAACAGTAAGTCATAAATAATAAACTATGATTCCTAACGAACTAAAATATTTTGACTCAGGTTTTCAATATTCTATCAATAATTAGTAACATTAAAATGCTTTAGCTTTTTTATCAGCTATTACATTTAAATTTGTTGCTATCAATTATATTCTTAAATTGAGACTTTAAAAAAAGATTTAGAGCAGCGACAATCGCTACTCTTTAAAGAGAAATAACAGTATGGAAAAATATTTACGTCAATTGATTTCGATTGAATTTGAAGATAAAAAAGACATTTTTACCGGGTTTTTAATTGATTGGACTGAGGATTGGATTCTGCTAAAGAATAATCCTGTGGATTTTATCATTGATGGTTTTACTATTTTGAAAAACAAAAATGTAAAAGCAATTATACAAGACAAGGATCACGAGTTTACAGAGAAAGTCATTAAACTAAAAGGCCTTAAAACTAGCGCTGAAGAAATCATTCCTTTAACTAATTTGGAATCTATAATTAGCTTTTTAGCTAATAAATACCAGATTTTTCAGGTAGCTAAAAAATCCGATAAGGCAGTGTATCTAGGGAAGTTAATGGAATTCACTGATAAAGAATTGGTAATGGATTTTTTGAGTCCGGAGGGTAAATTTGAAGGTGTGATGAGTTTCAAACACAGCAAAGTACGAGTGATCGAGTTTGATACTGATTATATTAATTCTCTAAAATTACTTGTTGACGAGAACGACTAACTAGCTGTTCTCTTTATGGATACTTAAAAAATAAAAATAGACTCCCCTAGCCCTGATGGCAGCGGCATCGCCCGGTGAAGTAAACAAGGCTTTTTGTGCCGTAGTTTACTTAGCGGGAATATAGCGTACAGCAGGACGGATGGTCATTTAAATTCATAGTAGTTCTGCTACTAATAAATAGGACACCAAGCTTATTATTAGATACGAGAATGATAATAAAATAGTCTTATGAAAGCCGAGGAAAAAGAGCAAGAAAAATATCAAGAGGAGTTAGAAGAGACTTCAAAGGAGGTTGATGGTGTTAATGAATACCGCGACATTATAAGTAGGGTAATTCATGAAGGGGAAGAGATTTTTAAGATTAAAAATAAGGCGATCACACTAAGTGCGATTATTGCCGGACTCGAAATTGGTTTTAGTTACATGTTGCTTTGTGCGCTGCATCATTTATTGCATGGCAAGGTTGAGGAAAACACCATTTTTAAACTTTTTAGTTTTGTCTATCCCGTGGGTTTCATATTAGTTATTCTAGGTAAATCAGCCTTGTTTACAGAGCAAACATCGGTGTTAGCATTGCCTGTTTTAAACGGACAGCGTTCTATTAAAGAGCTGCTTCGTATATGGGGATTAGTGATAGTGGGTAACGTAGTGGGTGGTATTTTGTTCACACTATTTATAGGTTTCTTAGCACCCCATCTCAACTTGTTTACTCCTGATACCATGATTAAAATAGGTAGTCATGTGCTGCATCATGAGAGTTGGGTGATTTTTTTAAGTGCAGTTGTTGCAGGTTGGTTAATGGGATTATTGAACTGGCTATTGAATAGTGCAAAAAACTCGCTAACACGTATTTTTTTAATATTTATGATTACAGCAGTAATTGGTTTTGGGGGTTTCCACCACAGTATTGTGGGCAATATTGAAGTCTTTGGTGCTTACTTACTATCTGATTCAATAGGACTAGCAGACTATTTATGGTTTTTAGTGCTGGCCTTATTAGGAAATAGCATAGGTGGTGCTGTGGTAGTGGGATTGTTCAAATATAGAATTTTTGAATCTAATTATAATAAGGAAAACTAGGATTACGGTGCTGTTAACAATACCTCTTTATACAATGGCAATGAGTGCAATTTTGATACTCATTGCCATTTTTTTTTACAAAAATACCCTTAGAGCTATTTTCAAATAATCTTTGCAAGCAGCAACTACTATTACGATTGCGTGTATTTAAATCAGTTTGATTCGTAATTCTCAATAAAAATCATAAAAAACGAATTAGACAATAAAGTTGTGATTTAATTATGGCTAAAGCATTATATTTAAAAATTAATACCATTTTACCAACTTAAAACTCCACCTATGATTACATTTATTGTCGCCCTCATTATATTGCTATTGGGCTATCTGACTTATGGAAAGTTTGTCGACAAAACTTTTAAATCTGACGCTACTAAGATAACTCCTGCCCATACGCATGCGGATGGTGTAGATTTTGTTCCCATGAATAGTAGTAAAAATGCATTTATCCAAATCTTAAATATTGCGGGTGTTGGTCCTATTTTTGGTCCTATTTTAGGAGCACTATATGGTCCTTCGGCGTTTTTATGGATTGTTTTTGGTTCTATTTTTGCTGGTGGTGTACACGATTATTTAACTGGAATGATCTCATTACGTTATGGTGGTGCCCATTTACCTGCTCTGGCTTCTCGCTTTTTAGGAAAATCATTTAGTCATGTTGTCAACTTTTTTACGCTACTATTATTGCTGTTAGTAGGAACTGTTTTTGTTACGGCTCCAGCAAAAATGATTAATGAATTAATAGGAAACGACGGCAGCGTCCTTACAATTATTATCTTTTGTATTTTCTTATATTACATCGCTGCGACAGTATTACCCATTGACAAAATCATTGGAAAAATCTATCCAGTACTAGGCTTTTTACTAATTGTAAGCGCTGTTGGAATTTGTATTGGGATGTTTATGTATGGTAACCCAATTCCCGAATTAACCTTAGAAAATTTGCATCCAAAAGGATTGCCATACTATCCGGTGATCTTTTTAACGATTTCTTGTGGTGCCTTATCTGGGTTTCACGCCACACAATCGCCTATCATTTCGCGTACTATCGATAATGAAAGAGATGGAAGAAAAATCTTCTACGGTATGATGATATTAGAAGCTGTAATTGCCATGATATGGGCAGCTGCAGCTATGAGTTTAGTGAACGGAGAAGAGTTAAGCGTTTTACTTGCAAATGGTGGACCAGCTGCTGTAGTAAATAAAATTGCAGTTGTATTTTTAGGAACTGTAGGAGGTACAATCGCTGTTCTAGGTGTAATTGTACTGCCTATTACCTCTGGTGATACTTCGTTTAGAGCGGCTAGAATGATCATTGCTGACTACCTTAACATTGACCAGAAAGCTTTGAAGAACCGTTTCATGGTTGCGATTCCGTTATTTGTGATTTCGTATATTTTAACCAATATGGATTTCCAATTATTATGGAGGTACTTTTCATGGGCAAATCAAGTAACGGCAGCCATCGCTTTATGGATAGGTGCTGTGTATTTATACCAAAAAAAGACCCATTATATGATTGCCGTAGTACCCGCATTTTTTATTACCACTGTTATTTTCTCGTACTTATTTTACGATCCTACAATAGGTTTTGGAATGGCAGTAACTACATCAAATTGGATTGGAATTATTTTAACCGCTATAGTAACAGCACTATTTTTTGTTTCAATGAAAAAACGTAAAGAAATCATCGAATAACCAAAAACCATTTTTTTAAGAAAGCCACAGTTATAGAAACTGTGGCTTTTTTTTGGTTTTCACCAAAGTAAAATAGGTAGGAGCCAATGTGATTTCAAATACGATAAACTTCAGCTAATGGCAATTTAGTTTTATAATCTGTTTAGATTACCATCTTTCAAATAGCAATTTCATAAGCTGAAAGCTTTACATTTCAACTTCACTATTTCTAGAAAAAATACAATGATGGCAATGCAACAAATAGCTAACTTCTAAATCTAATTTTGTTTAATAAAATGTTAAAAAGATTAAACAATAACTTTAAATAGGTATATTTGAATTCATTAACACTCAAACTTAAAATAATGATTATGAAACTAGTAACATAAATTAGCGCATTGGCACTGTTAGGAATAGTAGCCGTGTCTTGCGGAGAAAAAAAAGAAGCAAAATCTAACGAGATGAACGACTCTACAGAAGTTGCAATGGATACAGTTGTGGTAGACACACCTAATATAGTAGGTGTAGCATCAGCAAATGAAGATTTTTCAACTTTAGTTGCTGCAGTTAAAGCAGCTGAATTAGTAGAAACACTAAGCAGCGAAGGACCTTTTACAGTTTTTGCACCAAATAATGCAGCGTTTGCAAAACTTCCTGAAGGAACAGTAGAAAATCTATTAAAACCAGAAAATGCAGAAAAATTAAAAGCGGTATTAACCTACCACGTAGTTGCAGGAAAATTTGATTCGGCAGCAGTAATCGATGCTATAAAAAAGAACAATGGAAAGTATAGCGTAACGACCGTACAAGGTGGAACCATTGTGCTAAGCTTAAATGGTGATAAAGTTATGTTGACAGATGCAAATGGCGGAACTTCAACAGTAATACTTGCCGATGTCGCTGCTTCAAATGGAGTTATTCACGCTATTGATACAGTAGTTATGCCTAAATAAGGTTTTAATTCATCTTAATAATGAAAACCGCTGCCGTAGTGCAGCGGTTTTTTTTTGTCACTACCATAATCTTTAAATGGTCATTGTAATTGGAATTCACTTTTAAACCCACTGCATCCGTAAGTGAGACAGCTAATAATTACTAAACAATTTTTACAATCTAAAACACATTCGAATACAAATCAATAAGACCTTAGAACGTCTATTAGAAAACTTTCTGACATCTTTATATTCGAAAATAAAGGTACTATTCAAAATTTCAGTTATTTAAAACTCCTGATGATTTCCTTTTAATACCAAATTCTAAATCCCTAATTTGCACCCTCAAAATTAGTAGAAAAATGAAGGTCTGTATTGCCGAAAAACCAAGTGTCGCACGTGAAATCGCATCTGTATTAGGAGCTAACACTAAGCATGATGGCTACTATGAAGGCAATGGATATGCGGTAACCTACACTTTTGGACATTTATGCACTTTAAAAGAACCTAATGACTACAAGCCCTACTGGAAAAGTTGGGATTTGAATAATTTACCTATGCTTCCTGAAAAATTTGAGACAAAAGTTGTTGCTAACTCAGGAATACAAAAACAATTTAAAATTATAAAAGGACTTTTTGACAAAGCTACATTAGTGATTAATTGCGGGGATGCTGGACAAGAAGGAGAATTGATTCAGCGCTGGGTGATGAATGAAGCAAAATATAAAGGTGAAGTACAGCGGTTATGGATTTCGTCTTTAACTACAGAAGCAATTAGAGATGGTTTTGACAATTTAAAACCTTCGGCTAACTATGATAATCTATACTACGCCGGTTTTTCTAGAGCAATTGGGGACTGGTTGTTAGGAATGAACGCTACCCGATTGTATACCGTAAAACATGGTGGCTACAAGCAAGTATTGTCTATAGGTAGAGTGCAAACACCTACGCTTGCAATGGTTGTAGATCGCTGGAAAGAGATCGATAATTTCAAACCACAACCCTACTGGGAATTACAAACATTGTATCGCGAAACACTGTTTAGCTATGAAGACGGCCGTTTTCTAAAAAAAGAAGATGGAGAAGTATTAGCCAATAAAGTAAAAGAAAGTGATTTTGAAATTGTTTCTATCGAAAAAAAGCAAGGAAACGAGTATGCCCCTAAACTATTTGACCTTACAGGGTTACAGGTTTACTGCAATACAAAATTTGGCTTTTCGGCAGATGAGACGTTGAAAATAGTGCAAACACTATACGAACAAAAAGTAGTGACATACCCTAGAGTAGATACTACATTTTTACCCAATGATATTTACCCTAAAGTGCCTGGAATTTTACAAAAACTTACAAACTACAGCAATCTCACAGAGCCGCTATTAGGAAAAAAAATAAAGAAATCAGCAAAGGTATTTAACGATAAAAAAGTAACAGATCACCACGCTATAATCCCCACTGGAATTCAATCTAATTTACAGTACAATCAGCAGCAGGTATACGATATTATTACCAAACGTTTTATTGCTGTTTTTTATGATGATTGTACGGTCGCAAATACAACTGTAATGGGACAAGCTGCAGCAGTATTATTTAAGGCGACTGGAAAAATTATAATAAAGAAAGGTTGGAGAATTGTTTTCGAAAATCCCGACGCTAAAGAAAAAGAGGCTGATTTATTACCTGCGTTTATTAAGGGAGAGAAAGGGCCGCACCAACCCTCATTTCTTGAAAAAGAAACCAAAGCGCCCAATCAATTTACAGAGGCAACACTACTACGTGCGATGGAAACCGCAGGAAAGCAAGTGGACGACGAAGATTTACGTGAATTAATGAAAGAGAACGGAATAGGGAGACCGTCTACTCGTGCTAATATCATTGAAACATTATTTAAGCGGCAGTATATTATTCGAAATAAAAAACAAGTGCTCCCTACTCCCACCGGAATTCAGTTGATTGATACAATTCAAAATGACTTAGTAAAATCGGCAGAACTTACAGGGTCTTGGGAAAAGCAATTGAAAGATATCGAGAAAGGTACTTTTAGCGCTGCTGCGTTTATCAATAACATGAAGCAAATGGTCGATGCCTTAGTGTATGAGGTGCGTAGCGAAACAAAACGTGCTAACATTTCGCACTCACAACACAGTGCAAAGAAAGAGGAAAAAGCGGTTAAGAAAAAAGCGCAAGGAATCACTGCCGAAATTTGCCCTAAGTGTAAAACAGCTTCTGTGATTAAAGGAAAATCAGCTTATGGTTGTGCCAATTATAAGGCAGGCTGCGATTTTAAGCTGCCTTTTGAATTTGCTGAAAAGAAAATTTCCGAAAACCAGTACCTGCGGTTACTCCAGAAAGGATCCACTGTAAACTTAAAAGATTTTAAAGTTGGAGGCGCTTCGGTTGAGGGATTGCTTCGTTTTGATGACGCTTTCAAAATTGTTCTCGAACCTAAAAAAACGGCCGTTATAGCTTCTAAAGCGGTTGCTGATAACGCTACGCTACAATGCCCTAAATGTAAAAATGGTAGCATTATAAAAGGCAACACAGCCTATGGTTGTAGTGCATACAAAGTAGGCTGTGATTTTAAAGTTTCGTTTGATACCGTCAGAGAAAAACTAAAAGACCAAAAAGCTACTAAAGAATTAGTACATCAAATTTTGAAAAGTAGCTTCTAGCTGCCTCTATTTTGAAAGCAGTATTACCTTTACTTTCGATCAAAAGTAGTAGCCTTGTAGCGACGTGGAGCAACCTACAAATACTTAGAATAAATGAATATATTTTGCTAATTTTGCCATTATTAAACCCTATAGAAACAACCCATTATGATTAAAAAAATTACGCTACTTATACTTTTAATATCATTTATCTCTTGTAAGCAATCTAACAACGACGCAACTGATAATGAAAAAGAACATTTAAAGGCAGCTCGTTTTATTCTTGGGAATTGGGAAATGGTTACACAAGATGGCCACTTGAAAGAATTATGGGAAAAACAAAATGATAGTCTTTACAAAGGACAATCTTACTTTATAAAAGCCACAGACACCATTCATTTTGAACAAATACAACTAGAACAAAAAGGAGACAACCTTACTTACACTACAGTAATCAAAGGACAAAACGAAGATAAACCGATTGTTTTTACATTACTAGACCATAAAGAGAATGAAGTTGTTTTTGAAAATAAAACCAATGATTACCCACAAAAAATAACCTACGCTAAAACGCCTAATGGAAATTTGACTACGGAGATATCTGGTACACAAGTTGGAAAACCTAGTTCAGAAAAATACGAAATGAAGAAAATAAAATAAATTATAGTACACTAATAAGAAACCTTGCTCATCGCAAGGTTTTTTTATAACTATAATTTAAGCAAATAAATATTTGAAAATTTCCAAGACGCTTTACATCAAGACTTTTTGAAGCAGGATAATTTAAAACCGCTCTAATTTTAAAACTACAGCAACTAAAATATTGATTGCAAAATAGTTAAAACTGATTCTAGCTTTCTCTGGAAGATTAATTTGGTGGTATAAAAAAAAGAAAAGTGAGCCTCAGCTCAAATAAAAGCCTCTTGTACTTAAAAAAAAATGCCTTTACTTAAGTAGTAAAGGCATTTATTGTAATGGCGATTCAGTTATACTTCTGTAGCACCTATTTTTGCAATTTGTTTGTCTAATTCAAATTTACCTGCAGCTGTATTCTCGTCAATTAATTCAAAGAATTCCAGTGCTCTCCTTGCATTAATTTCTTCTTCTCTTTGTTCTCTTACGTACCACATCATGAATTCTTCGGTAGCGTAATCATTTTCTATTCTACACTTTGCAATAATTTTATTCACAGCGTGTGTCACTGCAATTTCGTTTTGTAATGCGATTTCAAAAACTTCTTTAAACGATGAAAATTCCTGTTGCACTTCGTTAACGGTAGGCGTAATTGCAATTCCTCCCATGTCAGTAATGTACTTGAAAACTTTAAGAAAGTGACTTCTCTCTTCCTCTGCTTGCTCATACATGTAACCTGCAGTATTTTCAAATCCGTTTCTATCTAACCACGATGCCATTGCTAAATATTTAGCTGAAGCATCACTTTCTATTTTTGATTGTAAGTTTAATAATTTTTCTATCCCTTCTTGAAGTGAGGTATGTGAACGTAGTAAGTCTTTCATAGCGCTTGTATTTTAATGTAAAATCAAAGATACGGAATTGAAGCATTAAGTAGCTAAAGGAACTTTAAAACGAGTGAATTTGAATTAAATCTAAATAAATATCCTGTGAGTAAATGACTAATATACTACAGTATCACTTAGCACTTCAAGCACCATTGAATTCAGTACAATCGTAAATTTTGTACCGTTTAGCAAATCACGTAACTGTATAATTTCGCAGATTGTTAATTCCTTAGAGAAATTTCTTTTTGTTGCCTCAATTAGTTTGAAATCCCCTTCATCTGAAAGGTTGTAAATCATATCAAGCACGTTAACACTATTCACCATCCTTTGAAAAACCAAAAAATCTCTGATCTTATAAGAGGTAGTAATCCCGTCAAAATTAATAACAATGGTATTGGTCAGTTCGCACTGGTAACTGTATCCCTTCTTATTCTCAAACAATAAATCATTATTTTGATTAATGTACTCCATGGTTTAAATATAATTATGCCGCAAATTTAAACACTTATTTGCATACATACAAACTTAATTGAGATTTAGTCTAAATAAGTATGTTAAATTTTAAGTGCTATTTATTCGAGAAATCTTTAACTCATTAACTAGATGAATTAACCTTGAAAATACCATTGTTTGTACCGTCTACAAAATATGACTTGTTAATTACTTCACAAATAGCTTGTTAAAAATATTATCTTTAATTATTCTAAATAAGCTTTGTGCAATCCGAAAAAGCGTGTACATTTGCGCTGTTATTTTAAATAAATCTAAATAAAAATGAAAGCTTTACTATTATCTACAGTTACATTACTCTGCCTTACAACGGCAAGTGCTCAGCAGTCATCTAAAGCGTCTTTTAACGATACACAAACATTGACGCAGTTCATGAACAATCCAATTGATACTATAAAAGGTAAAAAAGGAGAATCTTTGAAGGAAGTGTTAATTAATGTAAACCAACAAAAAAGGACAGTTAATGCTGTAAGATCTGGCTTGAAGCCAATGGACATTCCGCAAAGCGTTCAAGTAATAGGTAACGAAGTAATCACACAACAACAAGCCGTTCGCTTGAGTGATGTTATAAAAAATGCCAATGGTGTATATGTAGGTTCTGCCAGAGGTGGCTCTCAAGAGACTTTCTGGTCTAGAGGATATGATATGTCATCAAACAATATGTTTAAAAATGGTTTCCGTTTTACTAATGGTTCTATACCTGAGGTTTCTTCATTAGAGCGCGTTGAGTTACTTAAAGGTAGTGCTGCATTATTATATGGTAATGTAGCTCCCGGAGGAATTTTAAATATGGTGACTAAGAAACCTACTTTTGAAAGTGGTGGAGAAATAAGCATGCAAATGGGAAGTTATGCCTTCTACAAGCCGTCAATTGATATTTACGGCCCTTTGAATGACAACATCGCCTACCGTTTTATAGGTTCTTATGAGAATTCAGAAAGTTATAGAGATGTGGTAAAAAAGGAACGTTACTATGTTAACCCTTCTTTCTTATTTAAGGTAAGTGATAAAACAGATATCACATTACAAGGTGATTACCTTCATGATGACTGGACACCAGATTTTGGTACTGGAATAATTGAAAAAGAAACTGCCGATGTGCCTAGAAATACGTACTTAGGAGCGACATGGTCAAATGGTCAAACAAAACAAGCTAGTGTTTCGGCCTTATTGAATCACGAGTTTAACGCTAACTGGAAATTAAACTTCAATTCTTCTTTCCAAGATTACAATAGAACTTCAAAAGGCACAGAACGTGTTCAACCAGCTGCAGACGGTACTTGGAGCAGACCATTAGGGCAAAATAAAAACCAAGAACAAATTCTATCGGAGCAATTAAGCTTCATAGGAAACTTTAATACTGGTGCAATTAAACACCAAATTTTCACAGGAGTTGATTTTGAAAATGCTGATGTAACTGCTTACACATTCAAGTTTGACCCTGCTACTTACGGATCTGGGAACATATTTGACTTCGATAATTTTGATCAAGGTGGCGCTATACCTACTGCAGACAATACAAAAATAGTAAGTACAGAAACTAACCGTTTTGGTGTGTACGCACAGGACTTAATTTCGATTACAGATAAATTTAAAGTATTGGCAGGATTGCGTTGGTCTTGGCAAGAAGCAAAAGTAACTACACAAGACTTTGTTGCTGCAACGACCACACAAGATGCTAATAGAGTAGATCAAGCATTTACTCCTAAGGTTGGACTGGTGTACCAACCAGTAACTGAAGTGTCTTTATTTGCTAGTTATGCAAACTCATTTACACCTAATTCAGGGACAACAGTAGACTTAAAGGTAATCAAACCATCTGTAATTGATCAATACGAACTAGGTATTAAGAAAGATTTCATGAGCGGATTAATCTCTACAAATCTTACCGTATACCAAATAGAAAACAGCAACCTAGCACAAACTGCAGAATTTAAAGCTGACGGATCATTTAATAGTGATTCTAGCATTAAAGTATTAAGTGGTGCAACAAAAAGTAAAGGGGTCGAAGTGGATATTACTGCTAAACCTGTGGAAGGACTAAGTATTATTGCTGGATACAGCTACAATGACATGCGTTACACAAAAACTTCAGGTTTAAACGGAAGTTTTATTGAAGGAGACCGTTTAGCTAGAACACCATCAAATACTGCTAATTTAAGCTTCTTTTATACCTTACCATCTGGAGTCCTTAAAGGTTTATCGCTAGGTTCTACAGCAAATTATGTTGGGAACCGTGTTGCAGGATGGAATAATCAGGTAGTGATAAATCCTACAACGGGTGCAATGTCTATTAATGATCGCGAAGTACCTATTGATGGTTACACAACTGTAGATGTTTCTGCTGGATACACTTGGAGAAAAATTTCAATCTTATGCAAATTATCTAATATTTCAAATACATTGAATTATACTGTTCATGAAAACTATAGTGCTAATCCTATCGCACCTAGACAAGTAATGACTTCATTAAAATACCAATTTTAATTGGGCCTTTTAAAATAAACTCTGGAGTCTAGCACTTAAATACTAGCTGTAAACATTCAAATAATAAACATTAGACTTCTTAATTATTTGTGGTCAAGCCAAAGTTAAAAGCAAAAAAAATCCGTGAAGATGTTTACATTTTCACGGATTTTTCATTTTAATTCGAATGACAAACAGATTAAATAGGCATCGCGATTTTTTGATCATTTAACAATGATGACAAATTAGCAAACTGGTTTGGATCATACTTCTCTGTACCACTTTGATACCATTTAGAAATAGTATTGATTTGAAAGGTAGTGTATCCTTCAATGTCAATATCAAAACCGAACATACCAGCTACTAAAAAATCTTCTAGCACCTTTTCAGTAACAATGCGTTTTGGAATCCCGTTGCTTACCCTACCATTCCTATCTTCATAATCCATACGTCCCGATTTAAATCCTGCCACAGTGGCTTTATTCATCTTAGTTTTTAAAGACAAAAACGGATTTAATCCAGCAGCATATCCTTCTAGGTAATCTTTTCTATAAGTAGCGTTAAATATTTTTTTCATGACTGTTAGGGAGGAGTTTTCAATAAAGATGCAAAAATACGCAGCAATTAGCAGCGCTCCCATTAATATCGTTTAAATGAAAATAAACTCTACAAAATACATAAATAGTAGACTCGACTCGTTATGTAGGATTAAATTTATACTTGAAGCACTGATAAAATAGGACTTTAGCTCTAAATTGAAAATAAAAAAACCCCTTTCTTACTATTGTAAAAAAGGGGGTACTGCTATTTTAAGATTGCCTATTTTAATCCCGAAAGACTATTTTCAATCGTATCTATTTTAGCTAATGCATCTGCTTCTTTTTGTCTTTCGTTTGCCAAAACTTTTTCTGGCGCACCGTTTACAAATTTCTCATTTGCTAACTTGTTTTGCACTGATTTTAAGAAACCTTTTGTGTACTCTAATTCAGCTGTCAGTTTTGCGATTTCTTCTTCTACGTTAATATTCCCAGTAATTGGAATAAAATACTCGTTTGAATTCACACGGTATGATAGGGCGCCATCTACTTTCTCTGTAACATATTCTAAGGTGGTGATATTCCCTAATTTGGTTACTACCGAATCAAAATAAGTCGATACCTTATCATTATTTATAGCTTTTAATTCAATCGCATCTTTAAACGGAATATTCTTGTCCTTACGAATCGTTCTTACTCCAGAAATCACTTCCATCGTGTTTTCAAAATCAGCGATTAAAGCGGCATTAAATGGCTTCATTTCTGGCCAAGTTGACACAATAAGCGCCTCTTCTTTTGTTCTTGGAGCTAGTATTTGCCAAATCTCCTCTGTTAAGAATGGCATGAATGGATGTAACAATTTCAGGTTATTTTCTAGCATTTCAATTGCTTTCGCAAAAGTTACGCTGTCAATAGGCTGCTGGTATGCTGGCTTGATCATTTCAAGGAACCATGAGCAGAAATCATCCCAAACTAATTTGTAAATTCCCATTAATGCTTCTGAAATTCTGTACTTCTCAAAGTTATCTTCGATATCCACTAATGTTTGTTGCAACTTAGCTTCGTACCATTCGATGGCTACCTTAGAAGATTCTGGTTGCGGTATCGCATCTGAAACTTCCCAACCTTTAATCAATTTAAAAGCGTTCCATATTTTATTAGTAAACCCTTTTCCTTGATTGCATAATTCTTCATCAAACATGATGTCGTTTCCTGCAGAAGCACTTAAAAGCAATCCTACACGAACACCATCGGCACCAAATTTTTCAATTAAATCTAATGGATCAGGTGAGTTTCCTAACGATTTAGACATTTTACGTCTTTGTTTATCACGAACTAAACCAGTTAAGTACACATTTGTAAATGGTTTTTTATCAGTGTACTCATAACCTGCAATAATCATTCTAGCTACCCAGAAAAATAAAATATCTGGACCAGTTACTAAATCGTTTGTAGGGTAATAGTATTTAAAATCTTCGCTTTCTGGATCCATGATACCACCAAAAACTGACATTGGCCACAGCCAAGAAGAAAACCAAGTATCTAAGGCATCCACATCTTGTCTCAGATCTTTTGTTTCAAGTTTAATGTTTAAAGTTTTCTCACGTGCTAACTTTAAAGCTTCTTCAATATTCTCAGCAACTACAAAATCTTCTTTTCCATCTCCATAGAAATAAGCTGGAATTTGCTGTCCCCACCATAACTGACGAGAAATATTCCAGTCGCGTATGTTGTTTAACCAGTGTGCGTATGTGTTATTAAAACGCGCAGGATGCAATTTAATATCTCCATCAACTAATACAGATTGAATTGCTGGTTTAACCAAGTCCTCCATTTTCAAGAACCATTGGTCAGATAATCTTGGTTCGATTACCGCCTTAGTTCTTTCTGAGGTTCCTACTTTATTTAAATGTGTTTCTGTTTTTGCAAGAGCGCCAATAGTTTCTAATTCTACTGCAACTTCTTCACGTACAACAAAACGATCTTTTCCTTGGTAATGCATACCAAAACTATTCATTGTAGCATCTTCATTAAAGATGTCGATAATTTCAAGGTTATGCTTCTCTCCTAGCGTTTTGTCATTCATATCGTGAGCAGGAGTCACTTTCAGGCACCCTGTTCCAAATTCGATATCAACATACTCATCTTTGATAATAGGAATTACTCTACCGCAAATAGGTACGATCGCTTTTTTACCTTTTAAATGTGCAAAACGTTCGTCATTTGGGTTGATACAAATAGCACTATCTCCAAAAATAGTTTCAGGACGTGTTGTTGCAATGGTTAAAAAGTCGTCACTACCTTCAATTTTATATTGGATAAAATATAATTTACCTTGTCTTTCTTCAAAAATTACTTCTTCGTCAGATAAAGTAGTTTTTGCTTCAGGATCCCAGTTTACCATGCGGTAGCCGCGATAAATCATTCCTTTATTGTATAAATCAACAAAAGATTTAATTACAGATGCAGACATATCAGGATCCATTGTAAACTTAGTACGTTCCCAGTCACAAGATGCTCCTAGTTTTTTTAACTGCTCTAAGATGACTCCTCCATATTTGTCAGTCCAGTCATAAGCATGCTTCAAAAACTCTTCACGAGTCAAATCGGCTTTATTGATTCCTTCTGATTTTAATTTGGCCACAACCTTAGCTTCTGTAGCAATTGATGCATGATCTGTACCAGGTACCCAGCAAGCATTGAACCCTTTAAGACGTGCACGACGAATTAAAACATCTTGAATAGTGTTGTTCAACATGTGCCCCATGTGCAAGACTCCTGTCACGTTAGGTGGCGGAATCACAATGGTATACGGTGTTCTATGGTCTGGCTCTGAGTGAAAATAGTTATTTTCCATCCAGTAGTCATACCATTTATTTTCTATCGTTTTAGCGTCAAATTGTGCAGGGATTGTCATTGTTATCTTGGATTCGATTAATCATTAATTTGTCGACCTGTCATCTCGCTATATCACTCAACGACAGTAAAACAAACACTATACATGACGTGCTATTTTACTTTGGTCTAATTATTGTAATTCTTATTGGGAACAAAAGTAAATAATTAAGTACACTATAAAAAGAGAAATAAAAATTTGTGCAGTAATTAAAACAAACTATATTTACTATATAAACACAATGAAAATGAAAAAAATAGCCACAGTAATAGCAGTAGCATTATTTAGCGGTATTGGATTTGCACAGAGCGGAGCTAAAATAGAATTTAAAGAAGATAACAATACCCTTGATTACGGAACCGTTAAAAAAGGACAAGACAGCGGAGTTCGCTCTTTTATATTTACAAACACAGGTAATGCGCCACTTTTAATTTCAGGAGTACAATCAACATCAAGTTGCACCATATTATCAAAGCAAAATGATACTATACTACCTGGAAAATCAGGAAAGATTGAAGTAAAATACAACATGGTTCCCGGACCAATAAGAAAAACAATTACAGTAGAATCTAATGCTGTCAATTATCCAGAAGGGAGAATTCCTTTAAAAATTAAAGGAGAAGTTGTCGCTAACTAATCGTAAGGAATTAACAATATAAAGCTCTTTGAACACCAATTCAAGGAGCTTTTTTTTATAATAAATCTTTTAATTCTATATTGAAATGATACAACTGATTGTTTCTACTTACTTCTACTGCCAGCCATTTTTCTTTTTGCGTTTTAATCAATGTACTCAATTCTTTTAAAGAGTAATGATTACTTTTTTTACCATTGATTCTAACTAAAATATCTCCGGGGAGGAGTCCACTATTTGCTGCGGGAGAATTTTTACGAAGCGCACTCACAACATAAATAGGTTTTAAGCTAAATTTAAATTTGTAATTACCGTCCTCGCTTTTGATTGTTTTGTAATCAGAGGTCGTCGATTCAAATTTTAAATGGACCGTCTCTTTTACCCACTCCATTCCAATATGTTTAATTTCGATACCGCTTTTATTATAAAAAAAAGGCAAGTTAAAATTACCGTTCTTTTTTAAATACATCGCATTATTTTTATAATCGAATACAACTTTAAAACGCTTAAATATTTCTCCACCGATGGATCCCATTCTATCTGCAACCATCTTTACATGTTTGGTCGAAAGGCTATCTGGGAAAGCGACTACAGGTGTTTTAAATGTATAGCCCGCCATTTCAAAACTACTAATTTTTGCTAGCTTACCAGTAATTTCTCCACTAAAGCCTTGACCTAAGTAATCGTCATAATTTTTATTAGGTAACGTCACTTGGTTATTGGCATCTTGAAACAACCACAAGGCATCACTATTACCTAAATCGGCAAGCAATTTTACGGGAATTTCTTTATTATTCAAGGTGACATTTTCATACAAGTATGGTTTTGAAGCTTCTATATTCAGCGGGATTTCAGTATATCTTTTGGCTATTTTTATACGGCGTTTACTACTTTCTTTGTACAGGAAAATTTTCTGCTTTTTATAGTTAATTTCGACCAAATGATTTTTTAAAAAAGAATAGCCAATAATACCATTTACAGGAATACCCACATGAGATGACAAGTTAAAATCCTGATTAAGTATTACATACACTAAGTGGTTAGTAGAACGTAAATTTTTAGTTTCAATAGTATTCCCTATAGATTTTAGTCCCTCTATTTCTTCATCGCTGCCTAATCCTACTAGGCGAATCGTTTTTTTATTCTTGAGCTCAACAGCTTTGTCTTCGAGGCTGAACAATACCGTTTCTTCAACCCCTGAGTCTACAATAAATGTGAGTTCGACACCATTTACAATTAATGGAATAAAGATGAGATTGTCTATAAGCTGGAACGGTATGGCAACGCGACTGTGAGCGTTTTTAAAAACAAAATCTGATTGTGCTTGCAAAGAGGTATGTGCTAGAAACAACAAAACAGTTAAGGCAAGAAGTCTCATAGTAGTTGATTTTCATAAAGTTAACAAAAAATAACCTTATATATTTTATTTTAACAATATTTACATCGATTGCGAATACTTAGTTCAAAAAAAAATTCGCAAATTTGCAATTCAACAATTATAACTATGCCTAAAATATCAAACAAAGGTGCTCAAATGCCTGAATCACCGATACGTAAATTAGTACCTTACTCAGAAATCGCTAAGAAAAAAGGAAACAAAGTATACCACTTGAACATTGGTCAACCGGATATTAAAACTCCTGAAGTAGCTATTGAAGCGGTAAAAAATATTGACATTAAAATATTAGAGTACAGCCATTCTGCTGGTTTTGAAAGCTATAGAAACAAGCTGTCTCAATTTTACAAAAATACAGGTTTACCTATAAACCCTGAAGATATCATTATATCAACAGGTGGTTCAGAGGCCTTACTTTTTGCTATGGGAAGTACCATGGATCAAGGTGATGAGATTATTATACCAGAACCATTTTACGCAAATTATAATGGATTTTCTACAGCATCAGGTGTAACAGTTGTTCCCGTAATCTCTTCTATAGATACTGGTTTTGCTTTACCTCCTATTGCAGATTTTGAAAAACTAATCACTGCTAAGACTAAGGCTATTTTAATTTGTAATCCAGGAAACCCAACAGGTTATTTGTATTCGAAAGAGGAAATGATGCAGCTTGCAGAAATCGTAAAGAAGCATGATTTATTTTTAATTGCTGATGAAGTATACAGAGAATTCACTTATGATGGTGATGTACACTACTCAGTGATGAATATTCCTGGATTAGAGGAAAACGCAATCATGATTGATTCGGTTTCTAAAAGATACAGCATGTGTGGAGCTAGAATAGGTTGTATTGTTTCTAAAAACAAAGAACTAATGGCGACGGCAATGAAATTTGCACAAGCAAGACTAAGCCCACCTACATTTGCTCAAATTGCAAGTGAGGCCGCATTAGACACACCACAAAGTTATTTTGACGAAGTAATTTCTGAATATAGAGAACGTAGAGACACTCTAGTAGCTGAATTAAATAAAATCGAAGGCGTCAAAGTAGCGAACCCTAAGGGAGCTTTTTATTGCATCGCAGAGTTACCAATCGACAATGCAGATATTTTTGCACAATGGTTACTTGAGAGTTACGATTTTAATGGTGAAACTGTTATGGTAGCTCCTGCTGCAGGTTTTTATTCGACACCAGGTGTTGGTTTAAACCAAGTAAGGATTGCCTACGTTTTACAAAAAGAGGACTTGATCAAAGCTGTCCAAATTTTAAAAGAAGCAATCGTAGCTTACAATGCTAGATAATTACAGTTTTAGCTTATAACAAGAGTGATGATTGCAAGTAATTACTAATAATCATCATTTGTCCCCACTTAAAAGGCAGTAGCAAGAAATTTGTTACTGCCTTTTTCTATGTTTTTAAGCTTGTTGTTGCCCCAATTCAACGGCAATAAAAAGACCTTATTAATTAATAAAACCTTTACAAATTGTTTGGTTTTTATTAATTATCTTTACGCCTTAAAAATATCCACACAATAATAGTAGCTTTTAATGATAAATAATGACGAATTACATGATGAAATAGGTGATAACCATATCGCTTCATGTGCAACAAATCCAGTAAGAGACGACGCATTTGACATTACTGATGATGAAAAAATTGAAAAAATAAAAAAAGACGTTGAAAGCATTCTATTGACTTTAGGTATGGACCTGACAGATGATAGCATGAAAGGAACACCTAATCGTGTTGCTAAGATGTTTGTAAAAGAAATATTTGGCGGTTTAAATCCTGATAAAAAACCAAAGGCTTCTACTTTTGAAAATAATTATAAGTATGGAGAGATGTTAGTCGAAAAAAACATCACCTTGTACTCTACTTGTGAGCACCATTTACTACCTATTATAGGAAGAGCACACGTGGCTTACATTTCTAGCGGAAGAGTTATTGGTTTATCTAAGATGAATCGTATTGTAGAATATTACGCAAAGAGACCACAAGTTCAGGAGCGTTTAACAATGCAAATTGTTCAAGAGTTACAAAGAGCTTTAGGTACTGATGATGTTGCTTGCGTAATTGATGCAAAACACCTTTGTGTAAATTCTAGAGGAATCAACGATATTGAAAGCAGCACCGTAACATCTGAATTTGGAGGAAAGTTTAAGGAACCGCAAGCTAGAAGAGAATTTTTAGACTATATCAAACTAGATACAAAGTTCTAAATAGCTATTTAATTGTCAATTTGTTTACTTGGTTAAGGCAAATCTCTGCCACGTTTTTTCGTTTAAATAACTTAATTTTCGTGCCATTCGAGAGCATTAGTTTTAGCAAGAATCAAATTGACAATTAGGTTTAAGTAGAGTCAAATCCACACTATAACTTCATAATGATTAGGAAGTTTATCATCAACTGCAATAAATGATACTATCGTTTATTTATTTAGTAGTAAAGTAACTAAACAGATAAACAATTCAAATAATTAAACGAATAAATACATGCCTTTATATACAAGTCAAACACTAAAAATATACAACTCTCTTTCGGGAGAAAAAGAAACATTTGTGCCCATCAACGAAGGAAACATTGGTATGTATGTTTGCGGACCTACCGTTTATAGCAATGTACACTTAGGTAATGTGCGTACTTTTATGTCGTTTGACGTTATATTTAGATACTTATTACATTTAGAATATAAAGTACGTTATGTTAGGAACATTACAGACGTTGGTCATATTGTAGATGATCAAGAAGACGGTGAGGATAAAATTGCAAAAAAAGCAAGGTTAGAACAATTAGAGCCAATGGAAGTAGTACAACGCTACACTATTGATTTTCATGACATTCTAAAAGCTTTTAATTTTTTACCACCAAGTATTGAACCAACAGCTACTGGACATATTATCGAACAGATTGAAATTATCAAGAAAATAGTAGATTCAGGGATTGGATATGAAGCAAATGGATCAGTTTATTTTGATGTTGTTAAATTCAATAAGACTAATCACTACGGACGTTTAAGTGGTCGTAACATCGAAGACATGCTAGCCAATACGCGTGATCTAGACGGACAATCTGACAAGAGAAACCCGCAGGATTTTGCGCTATGGAAAAAAGCCGAACCGCAACACATTATGCGCTGGCCGTCACCATGGAGCGATGGTTTTCCTGGATGGCACCTTGAATGTACTGCAATGAGTACAAAATATTTAGGGAATCACTTTGATATTCATGGAGGCGGAATGGATTTAAAATTTCCTCATCATGAATGCGAAATTGCTCAAAACGAAGCTTGTACAGGTCAAACTCCAGTAAATTACTGGATGCATGCTAATATGCTTACCTTAAACGGTAAGAAAATGGCAAAATCTACTGGTAATAATATCTTACCAAGAGAAATCTTAACAGGAGAAAATGCAATTTTAAGCAAAGCATTTTCTGCATCTGTGGCTCGTTTCTTTATGCTACAAGCACATTATAGAAGCATACTAGATTTTTCTGATGATGCAATCGTTGCCGCAGAAAAAGGGTACAAACGATTAATGGAGGCGCTTGATACAATGAAGTCATTGCCTAGTAGCGCTACAAGCTCGCTAGCAATCGAGGAATGGAAACAAAGCTGCTACGATGCCATGAACGATGATTTTAACTCGCCTATTTTAATTGCTAATCTATTTGAAGGTGTTCGTTTTATCAATCTAATCAATGATAAAAAAGAAACAGTGACCGCAGCTGATCTTGTAACATTAACTACGGCAATGCAAGCATTTGTATTTGACGTATTAGGATTAGAAGATGAAAAAGTTGCCGATAGTAATACTGACAAGCTAGAGGGAACTGTCAATATGTTAATTGCAATGCGCAATCAAGCTAGAGCAGATAAAAACTTTGCCCTGTCTGACCAAATTAGAGACCAATTAATTGTATTAGGAATTCAACTAAAAGACGGCAAAGAAGGTACTACGTTTTCGGTATAACGATTATTGAATTTAAAAAAAATGCTGAAAAAAATTCTCATTTTTCCATTCTTAGTGATCGTGCGCTTTTATCAGCTTGTCATATCACCATTAACGCCTGCTTCCTGTAGATTTGAGCCTACTTGCTCGACCTATATGATACAAGCATTGAAGGAACATGGATTATTTTATGGCGGCTATTTAGGGTTAAAAAGGATTGTAAGTTGTAACCCTTGGGGAAGAACTGGATATGATCCCGTACCTAAAAAAAATTGCAATCATTAGCATTGTCGTTTTATATGAAGCACTTAACTTTTTATAGTACTAAGACTTCAAAATGGATTCAAAAAATGTATTTTTACAAAAATTAAAAAATAATGACACACGCTTTAAATATTGTTTGGAATCCAATGGAGGGAATTGATTTAGGTTTCTTCGTGATTCGTTTTTACAGTCTCATGTTCGTAATTGCTTTTGGACTAGGCTGGTATATCATGAAAAACATCTTTGAACGTGAGGGTGAGTCAATAGAAAAATTAGATTCGTTATTTATATGGACTGTTCTTGCTACTTTAATAGGAGCTCGATTAGGACACGTGCTTTTCTACGATTGGGAATATTTTAGAAATCACTTAGTCGAAATCTTTTTACCCATTAGAGAAAATGTAAACGCTACATTATTTGGTTTCATCGATGGCTGGGAGTTCACCGGTTTTCAAGGTTTAGCGAGTCATGGAGCGGCGATATCAATTATATTAGCGATGTATTACTTTAGTAAAAAAGTATTACACAAACCGCTATTGTGGATTTTAGATAGAGTAGTAATCCCTGTAGCAAGTGGTGCAATATTTGTTCGTTTAGGAAACTTCTTTAACTCTGAAATAATCGGTAAAGAAACAACTTCTTCTTTTGGGATTAAGTTTTTACGTGAACAGTTTTCACCATTAGAAGCAATGAAACTAACACAAATTTCAGACTATAATGCGGCTTACGCTGCTATTGCGCACGACCCGAAATTTTCAGCAATTTTAGCTCAAGTACCCGTAAGGCATCCAGCACAATTATACGAAGCATTCTGCTATATTTTCGTTTTTGCGACTTTGTTCTTTTTATACTGGAAAACTGATGCTAGATTAAAATCTGGTTACTTATTTGGATTGTTCCTTACATTACTATTCACAGTTAGAATCGTTGTTGAATCAGTAAAAGAAAGTCAAGGTGGCTTTGAAAGCGACTTAGGAAACATCCTTTCTACAGGACAGTGGTTGAGTATTCCTTTCATAGTAATTGGACTTTACTTTGTGTTTTCGGCAAAAAAGAAAGCATAATTAGCATACAAAACCAAAAATCATAAAGGACGATAAGCATTTACTTATCGTCCTTTTTATTTAAGTGAATATAATCCTTCGATAATTAAAACACTTTTATTGAGCCCGTAAATAGTTGAAACAACTGTTAACTAGCTTAGCTATTATTATCGAAATCAAATCAAAGAGCAACATTCTAGCTAGCTCAAAAAACAGAAATGATTTCAGATTGCAGTACTCTAGTAACGACCTGTTTTTATTCTAATAATTAGCTGAATTTTCTCTTTCTAAAACTTGCTAAAATTCTATTACATTCTTTTTAGAACTTATAATCATCCAATGAACAAACTATTAATCGTATTAACATTACTCTCATTTAGCGGTTTATTTGCTCAAGTGAAATTGCTTTCTTGGAACATTGAAAATTTGGGTAAATCTAAATCTGATGCTGAAATAACGTATATCGCTGAAACAATTCGCAACTATGATGTAGTAGCAATTCAAGAAGTGGTAGCTGGTTACGGTGGTGCGCAAGCAGTTGCTAGATTAGCAGCAGCTTTAAATAGAAAAGGTACCCAATGGCAGTACGACATAAGCACTCCTACTGTGAGCAGTGCTTATAAAACAGAACGATATGCTTTTTTATGGAAACCGAGTGCAGTTAAAAAAATAGGGAAGTCTTGGTTAGAAATTAAATATCAAAACCAAATTGACCGCGAACCTTATTTTGCCACGTTTAGTTATCAAGGAAAATACTTTACAGTTGTCAACTTTCATGCTATTACAAAAAGCAAGCAACCCGAAACAGAAATAAAATATTTTAAGTTTTTACCACAAGAGTATCCAACATTAAATCTGCTATTTGTAGGGGATTTCAACTGCCCGCAGTCGCACAGTGTTTTCAATCCGTTGAAAAAAATGAACTACAAACCTATTTTTACCAATCAAAAAACATCATTAAAGCACCGCTGCATTAATAAAGACTGTTTAGCATCTGAGTTTGATAACATATTTTACAACTACAATCGAGTACAGCAAATTCAAGCAGGAGTTCTACCCTTTTATACCGATTTTAATTCGCTACAGCTTGCCCGTCAAATATCTGATCATACTCCTATCTGGCTATCTTTTAAACTACTTTAATGATTTTTTAATTATTTACACCACCTAAAACTGCCTGACGTTATATCTTATTAATTTTTAAATACAAATCAATAGGATGCCTTTTCTACAGGAGTTAATAACTAGAATATCGACATTTCGGTTTTTGTGGTTAGTAATTCTAAAGCTTGCATTCCTAGTTCTGAATTCCCCTTTTTATTTAGTTTGGGAGACCAAGTAGCCACCACAAAATTCTTAGGGTACAAAGCTACAATTCCGCCTCCAATTCCGCTTTTGCCCGGTAATCCTACCTTATAAGTAAATTCTCCCGACTCATCATAAAATCCACAAGTCTGCATAATAGCATTTAGTCTTTTTACTTGGCTGGTTGTCAAAATTGTTTGTCCTTCTCTAGTTTTACCTTCATTTGCAAAAAAGAAAAAAGCTGCCGCTAGTTCACTACAATTCATTTCAATCGAACACTGATGAAAGTAAAAATCTAGCACTTCGTCGACGTCATTTTCTATATTTCCAAAAGATTTTAAAAAATTAGCCAAAGCTGCATTTCTAAAACGAGTATCCTTTTCTGATTGCGCAACTGCAAGATTGAAAGTAATGTCTGGATTACCAGAAATCATGCGTATGAACTTTAAGAAATCTTCTTTGGGATTATCCAAGCAAGATACTAGCATGTCAGCAATCACAATAGCACCTGAATTAATAAATGGATTGCGAGGAATCCCTTTTTCGTATTCTAACTGTATCAATGAATTAAAAGCTGTTCCTGACGGCTCTACGCCTACTCGTTTCCATATCTTTTCGCCACCATGAGAAAAAGCGAGCGCTACTGTCAAAGCCTTTGAAATACTCTGAATCGAAAATCGATCTTGGCTATCACCTACTCCGTAGTTTGCTCCATCGATTGTAGTGAGATGCATACCAAATTTAGTAGGATCAACCTTTGCAAGTTCTGGGATTGTATTTGTGACAGCACCTGTAGAAACATAATCTTTTAGTTCGGTGGTAATGTCTCTTAATATATTTACGTAGTCCATTATCTAAAATTAGTTAAAGCATGAAAGCGCTATGTTTTTTGTTTCTTTTTTCGTGCGGCTGGAAAAAGCACATTATTCAATATCAAACGATACCCTGGTGAATTAGCATGTAGATCTAGTACGGTAGGTGAATCACCTACTCGATGCTGAAAATCTTCCGGGTCATGACCACCATAGAAAGTGAACATTCCTTTGCCTTTTTCACCATGAATATAGCGAGCCTCGCCGTTAAGTTCACACTTACCCATTACAAGTACATTCGACTTAATTCGATCTGGATTATACGCTGTGGTTTGCCCCATGAAACCTTTTACTAATTGGGTATGATTTTGACAAAGCATGCTTGAAATAGGATCCCATTTTGCTGAATATTCCATTAAGGTAAAATAATCTTTATCTGGGGTTACTAGCCTACTATCAGTATCATCAATATCTGAAAATTCATATTTTTCAGGGCGACGTTCGAGAATAAAATCTTTGAAAGCAAAGGAGTTATTGTAATCTAATTTAGATTGATAGTTAGGATCACTGCCATCACCATCAAACATAGGTTCGCAGATGTCTACTCCATCAGCCGCTAAGGATATATCAAAACTATCAGTAGCCGAACACATTGCAAACATAAAGCCTCCACCTATAACAAAATCTCTAATCTTTTTTGCAACTGCTGTTTTTTCTTCAGACACTTTACTGTAACCTAATTTTTGAGCAAGAGCTTCACTTTCTTTTTTTTGCTCTACATACCAAGGCGTATTGCGATAGGCACCAAAAAACTTACCATATTGTCCTGTAAAATCCTCATGATGCAAGTGTAACCAATCGTATAGTACCAATTGATCACTAAGAACCTCTTCATCATAAATAGCGGTAAAAGGTATCTCTGCGTACGTTAAAACTAGTGTAACTGCATCATCCCATGGTTTCTTTCCTTTTGGGGTGTAGACTGCTATTTTAGGTACGCGCTCTAGTAAAACAGTCTCCATATTTTGTGATGGACTCGCTATTTCATTGCTAATTTTCTCTTGCTCCGCGTCAGAGAGGATTTCGAAACTAACCCCTCTTATTTGGCATTCTTTCCTAATTTCGCTAGCATCAGGTAGCAAAAACGAACCGCCACGATAATTGAGTAACCAGCTTGCTTTGTAATTTTTAGACAAACTCCAAAAAGTTATCCCGTACGCCTTTAAATGATTTTTTTGAGAGCTTTCATCCATAGGTAGTAAAATGTAAGATGCGCGCACTGAAAAAGAAAATAGTATCAATAATAAAATCGTTAATCGTGTCTTCATTGTCGTCATTTGTTTAATATAGAGAAAGATACTAATTAAGCTACTCTCCCATTTGTTTAGCACGTATTATTTTGCAAACTATTAGAAAAATTAAATCACAATAGGGTATAAATACGCTTACACTATAGCAAGGGAAGCAGTAGATTTGAATATTACTAAAGTAGACCAAGGGCAAATGGAAAATTACAGAAATAATTTAGAAAATAAATATGTAAAATTATTTAAGAAGGGAGCTGTATGCCTTCTCGTTATTTGTATTATAACGTACTTTGCACTTGCAATTCACTTCATGTTAAGTTAAACCACTAAATAAGCACCACCTTATTTTGAATTGCATATACCACTAATCCTGCAATATTCTTAGAGGCTGTTTTCAATAATAAATTGTTACGGTGCCCCTCAACTGTGCGCGGACTTAAAAAAAGTAGATCAGCAATTTCGGAAGTAGTTTTTTGATCACAAATCAATTGTAGGATTTCACTTTCTCTTGTAGTCAGGTTGATTTCTAATGATTTTATATTAAGATTCTTATTAACCGTATCTTTAATAATTTCCATTACATAGCTGTTGTAGTAAAAACCCACGTGATATACTTCTCTGATCGTTTTTAAAAGTTCCTGTGGCGTGGCGTTTTTAATGAGATAAGAAACTGCGCCTACATCAATCATATTAGCCACAAAAGACTTACTATCGTAACTAGACAATGCGACAATCTTTATGTTAGGAAAGTGAGTATGAATATATTTTGTTGCCTCAACACCATTAAGATGTGGCATTTTTAAATCAGTAATAATCACATCAGGGTGCGTATCGTTATTTTCTAAAAACGATATAAGCTCGACTCCATCTGCTGCTTCATGTAAAATCGCAATATCTTCCTCTCGCTCTAAAATGAAACGAACCCCTTTTCTAAACAAGATTTCATCATCAACTAAAAGTACTTTTATAGTCTCTGCCATATTTTAATATTTAAAAATAACCTGAACTCCTTTTTTTTGTTCAGAGTGAATTGTAATCACTCCTTTTAAAAAACCTATCCTACTAGATATATTCTTCATTCCTAGGCCGTGCTGGTTTCGTATATCTAAAGCATCAAAACCACAACCATCGTCACTGTAGTTACAAACATTTAGTGTTCCTTCACGATCAAAGACGATTTTAATATGAGTCGCTGATCCGTGACGTATAGAATTATTAATCAATTCCTGCAAAACTCTAAAAACGTGCAAGTGTTTGTCTTTATCAGCAGCATCAAACTCAATATTATTTTCATACAATACTGTTACTTGTTTACTACTATTAAAATCCGCACACAGCTCTTCTATACCCGCATGCAAACCAAATTTATCTAATACTGCAGGCAGTAAATCGTGTGCAATCCTTCTCGTGCTTTCAAGCGCCTTTGCAGTCAAATTTACAATATTTGCAGTGATTTCTGTTGTTTCTGAGGCAGTTAAATTAGGACTATTTAGTAAATGGCTATTTAAAGAGACCACATTAAGCTTAGCACTAATATCATCATGTAAATCTTGTGCAATTCGTTTGCGTTCTTCTTCTTGCGTAACAATTACTGCATAGAGCTGTTGCTGCTGAAAATGCAGTTCTAAATCCTTTTTTTCTAGTTCATTTTTAATAATTCTTTTTCTCGAATAGTAAAAGAAAATGATCAACCCTACTGATAGAATTACAAAAAAGAGCGAAGTGTATAAAATTGCGGCTACAATTTCGGTTTCATAAGCGTGACTTACTTTCATGATAGACTGTTATTTTTTTTATTGTAAAAACTGACCTTCCATTCGAATAGAATAAAAAGATGATAGATCACAACCATACAAGCATTTAAGGTCCAAGGTAAGAGTTGGTATTCCTTACTTAAAAAAACAGTAAGATTACCCACAATAAACAACACGGTGCTACTGAACAAATAGAACAAGATACCAATGGTACAGTAATAGTACTTTTTATCTGTGGTGAGCATATTGAATAAATGCATGGCTGCCAATACAATTGTTAGAAATGCCGTTACGAAGATTTCGAATAAATTAAATCTAAACCATACGTCAGGCTGGATTGCATATTGAATAGCAAGTACAGCCAACCCCAAATACAGTAAATAGTTGGCTATTTTTTGTTGCGACCTTGACGGAAATAAACTTTTGAAAAATAAGCTCAATGCAACAAACTGCCCAACGAAATAAAAATGGGATAAAAATAAATTAGTCAAATTTATTTCAACTAAAACTTTTGAAATAATTTGGATTACAGCAGTACCTAATAAGTAAATCGTAAACAGCTTATAGGATTTGTCACCATGGACATACCCTTTACTATAAACTACAATGTTGATAAACAATAATAGGTAACCAAAATCAATGATGTAAAAATGCAAGGCGATACTTAGTTTAAGGGACTTTTATTATCTCCTTTACCTGGAGGATTAGGTTCTGAAAAATCAAAAACTATATCTGAATTTTCACCCTCAACACAGCTTTCATCGGTACCAAAGACATCTCTGTAAATAGCTGTTTTTTCTTCTAATTCAGCACCCACGAAAATTAAGGTATTTTCTTTTTTGTCGTTGACGCCAACATATACTCGCACCTTTGAAGTGTTTAATTGCAATACCTTTTCTAATGTCTCTCGATTTACTAGGTACGAATTAACTTTTTTATTTGGGCGATTACTACTTACATCATCTCGATAATTTTTTGTCCATACCTCAGCGGTTGTCAAAGGGACAGAAACATTCTTAGGTTTTTTTTCTTCAGCCATTACGTGGTTAATTTAACTGGTTAGAATACGTGTATAATTTGTTCCGCTAAGCTACAAATTTTTAAGGCTACTACCAGACGTATAAGTAGTAAACAATTGACCATTTACATATCTTCAAAAAAAAAGCCTGCATAAGCAGGCTAAATATTGTTAAAAAGGCATTTCGTCATCATCATCGTCATTCAGATTACTACCAAATGCTTCATTTGCAGAAGGAAGATTTTTAGTAATGAACGAATTGTCATCCTGATTCATCGAAGAAGGCAAATCATCGTAGCCTCCTGTAAAGTCCTCTAAGTTGTCAAATTTACCAAGATGTCCTATAAATTTAAGTCTCACGTTTTCAATACTACCATTACGGTGTTTTGCAATCATGATTTCAGCTTGACCTGCTGTAGGTGATGCTTCATCATCATCCCATTCATCAATTTTATAGTATTCTGGACGGTATAAGAACGATACAATATCGGCATCTTGCTCAATTGCTCCAGATTCACGAAGGTCAGACAGCAAAGGTCGTTTACTAGATCCACGCGTTTCTACAGCACGTGATAATTGTGAAAGTGCAATTACAGGCACATTCAATTCCTTAGCTAGCGCCTTTAAATTTCGAGAAATCGTCGAAATCTCTTGCTCACGGTTTCCGCCACCTTTTCCATTTCCTCCAGCTGTCATCAATTGCAAGTAATCTACAATGATAATCCTGATTCCGTGTTGTGATACTAAACGTCTCGCTTTTGCTCTTAAATCAAAAATGGACAACGAGGGTGTATCATCTATAAATAATGGTGCTTTTTCTAAGTTCTTAACTTTAGTACTTAGTTGCTCCCATTCGTGTTTTTCTAATTTTCCTGTACGTAATTTTTCTGAAGATAGTCCAGTCTCAGATGAAATCAAACGCGTAATTAACTGCACCGATGCCATCTCTAGAGAGAATAATGCTACTGGCATCCCAAAATCAATTGCCATATTACGTGCCATCGATAGTACGAAGGCCGTTTTTCCCATCGCTGGCCTTGCCGCGATAATAATTAAATCACTTGGCTGCCATCCGGAAGTAATTTTATCCAGTTTCTCAAAACCAGTCGCTACACCACTCAACCCTTCTTGACCAGCAATTTCTTCAATACGTTTCTTTGCTTGCAATACTAAACTTTGTGCCGTTTCAGAACTACGCTTGATGTTTCCCTGTGTAACTTCATATAACTTCGATTCAGCCTTGTCTAGTAAATCAAATACATCGGCAGAATCATCATAAGAATCTTCGATAATTTCAGATGAAATACGAATCAAACTACGCTGAATAAATTTTTGTAGAATAATACGAGAGTGAAATTCAATGTGAGCCGAAGATGAGATCTTTTGCGTAAGCTGAATCAGGTAAAAATCACCCCCAGCCAAATCTAATTTTCCATTTTTCTTTAACTGTGCAGATACGGTAAGTAAATCAATAGGTTGCGTCTCTGTAAACAGTTGCACAATTGCTTCAAAAATATGCTTATGTGCATCTTTATAAAAAGCGTCAGGCTGTAAGATATCAATGACATCATCCACCCCTTTTTTATCAATCATCATTGCTCCAAGAACTGCTTCTTCAAGCTCTAACACTTGTGGTGGCAATTTTCCTTTTTCTAGGCTGATTATTGTTGTTTTATCGACCTTTACAGGATTTATATTTTTGAAGTTTTCCATGTTGCGAAAGTACTATAAATTTAAAAAATATTACTCTTGAGTTATCACAAAAAATTGTTTATAAAGCGCTGTTTTTTGTTAACAACCCAAAAAAAAATCCGAAACTGTTAGGTTTCGGATCTATTTGTAATTAATAAGAATTTACTCTTTAAACTCACCCATTTTACTGTATTTGTCCATTCTTTGAGCGATTAACTTCTCTGTTGATAAGTCTTTCAATTCTTTGTATCCTTTTAATATATATTCCTCTACAGACTTAAAAGTAGTCTCTCTATCGTAGTGCGCTCCACCTAATGGCTCAGGAATAATATCATCAATTAATTTTTGTCGTTTCATGTCTGAAGAAGTCAATTTCAACGCTTCTGCAGCCTGTTCTTTGTACTCCCAGCTTTTCCACAATATTGACGAACATGATTCTGGAGAAATTACAGAGTACCACGTATTTTCTAACATGTAAACGCGATCTCCTACACCTATTCCTAATGCTCCACCAGATGCACCTTCACCTACAATAATTGTGATGATTGGTACTTTAAGGCGAACCATTTCAAAAATGTTTCTAGCGATAGCTTCCCCTTGTCCACGCTCCTCAGCTTCTAATCCTGGATAGGCTCCCGGAGTATCAATCAAAGTAAGTACAGGAATACCAAACTTCTCTGCCATTTTCATTAAACGCAAAGCTTTACGGTATCCTTCAGGATTTGCCATCCCAAAATTTCTATATTGACGTGTCTTAGTATTGTATCCTTTTTGCTGGCCTACAATCATAAACGATTGCCCACCTATTTTACCCAATCCACCTATCATGGCTTTATCATCGGCAAAACCTCTATCCCCATGCAGTTCTAGAAAAGTATCACCACAAATAGCTTTGATATGATCTAGTGTGTAAGGCCTACTTGGATGTCTTGATAATTGCACACGTTGCCATGCTGTCAAGTTCTTATAAATTTGTTTTTTGGTATCTATAAGCTTCTTGTTGATTTGTTTACAGGTATTAGAAACGTCAACATCTGATTCTTGACCAATAACAAGGCATTTATCTAACTGATCTTCTAGTTCTTTAATTGGAAGCTCAAAATCTAAATATTCCATAGTATTGTGCGTTTTTGTTTTTTATTTGGACTGCAAATATAAAATATTAAATGATTTACAACCCGATATTTTTCATTTTAGTAAAAGGACATAAAGGTACAATCTAAATTGAACTTTGATGTTAAAAGAATTTAAAAAATGCAATGCTTTTAAAATCAACTTAAAAGCAGGAGAACAGCAGGCTATTTTTGACCTTTCATTTTGTATTTTCTCTCCTGATACAAGTAGGAAGCGGCCGTTATATGTCCCAGCGCATCTTTTGCCATTTCAGGATTCAATTTTGTTGGCAATAACACGGTATCATTTTGCATTTTAAATTGCAATGGCTCTTTATTAGGCTGTAAAATCACTACTTCATTTCCTACCCTAAAAGCATTGTTATTATGAAATTGCATGATTGCTCTTCCAGGTGTAGCTGCTGGTAATTTCATTAAATTACGCCCCGGCATAGGGTTTTGCACATCCATACCTATGAAGTTCAATACTGTAGGTGCAATATCAATTTGGCTACACAGTTTAGCATAGTCAATTCCCTTAGGGACATTAGGTCCAATCAACAAAGCAGGAATATGAAATTTATTTATCGGCACTAGATTTTTTCCGTAGGTACGTGTATTGTGATCTGCAATTACTAAGAAAATAGTATTCTTAAAATAAGGCTCTTTCTTTGCCATTTCGAAAAATTTACCAATCGAAAAATCAGCATATTTCATCGCGTTGTTTACCGTATTTTTCTCTTTATCATATAACTTAATTCTACCATCAGGAAACTCAAAGGGTTCATGATTAGAAGTAGAAAACATCAGTGAAAAGAAGGGTTTTGAACCTTTAGACTTAAAATAAGCATTTGCTTTTACAGCAAGATCCTCATCAGAATAGCCCCATGTACCCTTGAATGCCGTTTTGTCATTTTTATAACTACTCTCATCAATAATAGTTTTGAATCCATTCCCATTGAAAAAAGCGGCCATATTATCAAAATTTGCCATTCCTCCATAGATGAAACTAGTATCGTAGCCGTGCTCTTTTAAATTTTGCGCAAGCGTATAAAAACCCGTTTGTGAATTACTCAACTTTACTACACTCTCTGATGGAGACGGTAAAAATCCGGTAATTACTGCTTCAATACCACGCACACTGCGCGTTCCTGTCGCATATAAATTTGTAAACAGTAGTCCTTCCTTAGTTAATTTGTCAAATTCTGGTGTTAAAGGTAAACCACCCAAACTGCCTACATACTCTGCTCCTAAACTTTCTTGAAGAAAAACAACCACGTTATAAGGTCTCTCCAGAATAGTATCGGCTTTTTGAAGGTGATACAATGGCAACTCTGGATCAGTAAAGTCTGTAGCCGCTACGTTCATGTATTTTTTAACACGGTCCAATGCTTCCTGAGGATCCATTTTACCATACATCTTTTCGGCATTTCCTTCATTTTTGATCGAATACAAAGCAAAACCAACAGTGTAAAGCGAATTCAATCCCAAATTATTTGTCAATTGATCTGTAGAAAAAATAGCATTACTCGCATTTATAGGTCGTTTTGAAATTAAACTAGAGCGCGCGCCAAAGAAAAGTAGGAAAGCTATTAAAGGAAACAAAATCAGTTTTGTTTTATACTTAGTATACTGCGGATAGAACAATAACGGTGCTTTCTTAATACTAATGTATAATGCAAGTCCAATTAGTACAAACGAAAAAATCATTGAACTAAGGTAGCTCTTAAACAAAGTACCTAAAACTTCTTTAGGATAGATTAAATAATCAATGAATAATTTATTAGGTCGTGTATCGTATTCATTAATAAAATCGTGACTTGCCAACTCCATAAAGAGTAATAAGAACAAGAAAGTTAAAAAATACCACGCAAAGAATTTCTTCATTTTAAGCAGGTAATCTTGTGGTACCACAGATAATAACAATCCCGGTAAAAAACCAATATAAGAGAGTAAGATTAGGTCCATACGAAGCCCTATTGGAAAAATCATCCAATAATCTTCTGTTTGCACCACTCTATCTTTATAAATTAGAAAAAGGATAAATCGGCTTATTGTTGTAATCAATAAACCCAAGAAGAAAAAATTAATTAAAGGCTTTAAGTAGCTAAGTTTTTTCATTTTTTTATTCGAAAATTAAAAAGGTAGTAGAAATAAATAGGAAACTACAAGATATCTGCAGCTGCTTGTTCTTTAGCGACAGCGGTTTCCTTCGGGGTCATTTTGTGCTTGATTATTCCATTTAAAACAACCGTGATAATGATAATAACAGCACCCACATAAAATGAAAAACTCATTTTTTCTTTTCCGCCAATGATAAAATAAGCAAGTACAATTCCATATACAGGCTCTAAATTTGTAGTCAACATTACGGTATAGGGACTCAGTTTCTCCATTACTTTGACTGATGCTGTAAAGGCATAAGCAGTACAAATCGAAGACAATATTAAAAGCAACACCCAATTGCGCATTGTTAATTCAAAAAAGTCCATTGTGAATTTTTGCTGTATTAGATAGTAAACAGTAATAAAAAATACTCCTGACATGAACTCATAGAAAGAGATTACCGAAGGATCGTGTTTGTGGATTAATTTGCCGTTCATTAAAGTAAACAACACACCTAGAATAATCGAAATAAGTGCAAAGACCATCCCTTCATAATAATTAACCTCAACTTTCATAATCATGGCTAAACCTGCTATGATTACGGCACCAAAAAAGACTTCGTACCACAGTATTTTTCTACCGTAAAACAGCGGCTCTAACAGCGAGGCAAAAAATGCTCCTAGTGAAAATATAGAGAGTGTTATGGAAACATTAGACACTTGAATAGCATGAAAAAACGTGATCCAATGTAATGCGATGAGCAAGCCCACAAAAACCAATTTTAACAAAGCAGTGGTAGGAACTTTAAATGATTTCTTTTTAAAAATGATAAATCCCCCTAAAAAAACTCCTGCTAAAAGCATGCGATACCATACAATAGCATCAGCTTGAACAGTTAGTAAAGCGCCTAGAATGGCGGTAAAACCCCAAATAAAAACTATTAAATGTAGGTTAAGGTAGCTCTTCAGCTTATCGTTTTGCATTGCGTAGTAAAAATATTGCGAGTACACCAAAAAACATATTAGGAAACCAAACAGCTAGAAAAGGTGAAAATGTCGATTTCTCAGCAATGGTTCCAAAGATCTTATCAAAAAACACGTAACCAAAAGCAATCGCGATCCCAATTGTCAAGTTCATTCCCATTCCTCCTCTTCGTTTCATTGCTGAAACTGACACGGCAATAATGGTTAAGATAAATGCCGATATTGGCACACTAAACTTTTTATAAAGCACTACCATATAGACGTTAATATCTGAGGATCCGCGCTTTTTTTGTTTATCAATAAAATCAATTAACTTATTTAAACTAAGGGTTTCTGCAATATACACCACCGGAGTCAAATCTTCAAGATCAAAAGTAAACTTAGATACCTTTTCTGTTTCTTTTTCGATTTTATCGTTGAGCACACCTACCGTTCTTTTACTGTAGTCGTACATGGTATACGTACTATCTTTAGGATTCCACTTAATTCTACTAGCAGTAATTTTAGAAACTAACTTGTCTTTTTCAAAGCGCTCTAGCACAAAGTTAAAGGCAACTTTAGATTCAGTATTAAAACTATTTACATAAATAAACTCGTTAGCATTAATCTGTCTGTAAACATCGGTATTGTTGCCCATCATGGCTTGCTTTCCACCACCTTTTAAATAGGTATACCTGAAATAATTAAATCCTTCACTGGATTTTGGGACCACATAAAACCCCATAATTAAAACAAATACAGATATAATGGAGGCCCCAATAATATAGGGCCTTAAAAAACGTGTGAATGAGATACCCGAACTCAATATTGCAATAATCTCTGTATTGTTAGCCAGTTTTGATGTAAACCAAATAATGGATAAAAACAGAAATATAGGAAACAGCGAATTAGCAAAATAAATAGTAAAATGGTAATAGTAAATTGCGATTTCGATAAAAGGTATGTCATTAGCGATCATTTTATTGATCTTCTCTGACACATCTATAATAATCCCAATAGGAATAAACATTAACAGCATAGCCGCAAATGTAGCCAAGTAACGCTTCAAGATATATAAATCTATAATCGTCAAGCCTAAAAATCCCCTACTGGGCAATTTGCTATTTGTTTTTTTTGTCATATTACAGTTTTACCAGTCTACTATTCCATCAATGAACTAGAAAGCTTATAAACGTTGGTTCATGTTCTTTACCATCATGTCTTTCCATGCTCTAAAATCTCCAGCTATAATACGTCTTCTTGCTTCACGTACTAACCACATGTAGAACCCTAAATTGTGAATTGTAGCAATTTGCTTTCCTAAATACTCATTAGCAGCAAACAAGTGACGTAAATATGCTTTTGTATATTCTGTATCAACAAAGGTATGCCCCATTTCATCTATTGGTGAAAAATCAGCTTCCCATTTTTTATTTTTAATATTGATGGTTCCATTTGCAGTAAATAACATACCATTTCTAGCATTACGTGTAGGCATTACACAATCAAACATATCTACTCCTAACGCTATATTTTCTAATATATTGATAGGTGTACCTACTCCCATTAAGTAACGTGGTTTGTCCTCTGGTAATATTTCGCACACAACCTCAGTCATGGCATACATTTCCTCAGCAGGCTCCCCTACAGATAAACCACCAATCGCATTCCCAACTTGATTAGAATTTGCAATATACTCTGCTGACTGCTGGCGTAAATCTTTATAACAACTTCCTTGAACAATAGGAAAAAATGCTTGATCGTATCCGTATTTTACCGGTACTTTCTCTAGGTGATTTACACAACGGTCTAACCAGCGGTGCGTCATTTTCATCGAGCGCTTGGCATAATTATAATCGCAAGGGTATGGTGTACACTCATCAAATGCCATGATAATATCAGCACCTATCGTACGCTGAATTTCCATTACATTTTCAGGAGTAAAAAAGTGGTAAGATCCATCGATATGCGACTTGAACTTTACACCTTCTTCTTTAATTTTTCTATTTGCAGAAAGCGAATACACTTGGTATCCACCTGAATCAGTCAAAATATTACGATCCCAATTCATAAATTTATGCAATCCACCTGCTTTTTCAAGAATTTCAGTTTGTGGACGCAAGTATAAGTGGTACGTATTCCCTAAAATAATATCAGGGTTGATGTCTTGTTTCAATTCTCGTTGATGCACTCCTTTAACAGAGGCAACAGTACCCACAGGCATAAAAATAGGTGTTTCTATAACTCCGTGATCTGTTGTAATACTTCCCGCTCTGGCTTTAGATAGCGGATCTTTTTTTAATAAATCAAATTTCATAATACCATTTTTCTACCGATTGTTCGGCGGGCAAAGATAGGTTAATTTGAAAACTAGAGAATTAGATAATTCAAAAAATTAAATAACATTTAGTATTTATTAGAATAAACAGCATCTAAATTGAAAATCTGCATTTAATTTATACCAGTTGGGCATGCCCTTCCCTGATTAGCATCTGGGCCGGTCAGGCTATTCGCTGTATTCCCGCTAAGATAAATTAGGGCTAAAAAACCCTATTTTTCTAAAGCGCACGATGCCGCTACTATCCTTCATGCAGTAAAAAGACCGTTGCCTACTCCCTACAAACTAGTCCAAAATCTTATTTGTAAAAAATCAAACATAAAATAGCGCGATTACAAGTAAATCCCGTTTTGGTTGTAGATATTTGCATAAAATTATAAACGATGAATTGGATTATATTAATTATAGCTGGATTATTTGAAGTTGCTTTTGCGTTTTGTCTAGGGAAAGCAAAAGAAACTAGTGGAGCAGAAACAATATGTTGGTACATAGGATTTTTACTAACGCTAACTATGAGTATGACCTTATTGATTAAAGCAACCCAAAACCTACCCCTGGGAACAGCTTATGTGGTCTGGACCGGTGTGGGGGCAATAGGGACAGTGCTGGTAGGGATTTTCTTTTTTAAAGACCCGGTTCACTTTTGGCGTATCTTTTTTCTAATCACCTTAATTGGATCTATTATCGGATTAAAAATGGTGTCTCATTAATAAGGGACAGACTCTCTTTAGCGAAAGCGTTACCATCTTCTTTCAAATTTTAAGCGTAATTACTTGAAAAAATAGTTACCTTAAAACCTTCAAAACTAACAAACAATGCCACATACAAAAACCACTTTGTACTTAAAAACCGTTTTCTTACTACTAGTACTGACTTTGATTTCGTGCGAAAAAGTAAGAAAAGCCGACTTAATAGTAACCAATGCAGTTATCTGGACTGGAAACGAAAAGCAGCAGACAGCGCAAGCGATGGCAATTGATAGCGATACTATTGTGGCGATAGGTACAGTTGAAGAAATTAATAAATACAAAGGCAAAAAAACGAAGATAGTAGACGCCAACGGAAAATTTATTACTCCAGGTTTTATCGACTCTCATGTACACTTATTGCAAGGAGGAAATAGTTTATCGAGTGTGGCGTTACGAGATGCTAAGACACCGGAGGAATTTGCAAAACGCATAAGCGATTATGCTAGAAAGCTACAACCAGGAGAATGGATTCTTGAAGGAAACTGGGATCATACTTTATGGGGAGGAACACTTCCTACAAAAGAATGGATTGATAAATACACCCCCGATAATCCCGTAGTCGTTTACCGCCTGGACGGACACATGATCCTAGCAAACTCAGCTGCAATGAAATTTGCTGGTATCGATAAAAATACGGCTGATGTAAAAGATGGCACCATTGTAAGAGATAAGGAAGGCAATCCTACCGGAATCTTTAAATCTAATGCGATGCCATTAATGCTGAACAAAATACCGGAGTTAACAAGAAAACAAAAAGAAGCAGCATTAACAGCAGCGATGAAATATTTTGCGGCAAATGGCGTAACTACAGTTCACGACTTAGATAGTTTATCAAGCTATAAAACTGCAAAAAGATTGAAAAAAAAGGATCAATTAACATTACGAATTTATAGTTCGCGCCCATTGAACAAATGGATCGAGCAAGCAAATGCCGATTTGAAAAATAGTAAATGGTTGAGACGAGGCATACTTAAAGGCTTTGTAGATGGCTCTTTAGGTTCGCACACTGCTGCTTTTATAGATAGTTACAGTGACAAAGTAGGAGACAGAGGTTTCTTGATAACTGATCCTAAAACTTTGACCGAATGGATTACGAGTGCAGACAAAGCCAACTTAAACATTACTGTTCACGCTATAGGAGATCGAGCAGTACGCTCTATTCTATCAATTTATGAAAAGGTAATTAACACAACTGGAAAAAGAGACCGAAGATTTAGAGTTGAACATGCGCAACACATTGCTGTCAGTGACATCCCTAAATTTGCAGAGCTTGGCATAATTGCTAGCGTGCAACCTTACCACGCTATTGATGATGGTAGATGGGCTGAGGGAGTTATAGGAACAGAACGCATTAAAACTACTTATGCTTTTAAATCATTGCTTGATGCAAATACTATTGTAGCCTTTGGTAGTGATTGGCCAGTAGCGCCAGGTTCTGCCATATTGGGTATTTATGCCGCCACTACTAGACGTACATTAGACGGTAAAAATCCAAACGGTTGGAATCCTGAACAAAAAATCACCGTAGAGCAAGCGTTAACAGCGTACACAAAAACGGGGGCTTACGCCTCATTTGACGAGAAAATCAAAGGAACCTTAGAGGTAGGTAAATTAGCTGATTTTGCTATTCTTAGTCAGGACCTAACTAAGATTGAACCTATAAAAATTAAAGATGTATACGTTCTTAAAACCTATGTGGGCGGAAAAAAAGTATACGATAGATCAAACAAAAAGAGCTATTAGTTATACTGGTAAAAAAAAAGAGAGAGCGATTTAATAGTAAATCGCTCTCTCTTTTTTTATTTTTTATTCTTTCTTATAAAATCGATTGTTTCCTGAAAACGGTCGCTGTATGGCCAGAAATATTGTGTCACCATAGGCACGTGTTTTTTATCAATATGAATCAATTCTACTGAGGGCTGGAACGGTTTCAACGCTTTTAAAAAGCGGTCGTTTGCTACGGTAATTGATGGATAAGTCTTATCTCCTACATAAATTAAAAAAGGAGGTGTATTTTTATTTAAGAAATAAATAGGAGACGCGTCTTTCCATTTTGCTGGATCTGCAGTCCAAGTAGCAAGGTAATCATCTTTTGTAGTTGGCGGATATTGCTCTAAATAATTATTCATATCTAATCCTGCAGCATCATTTAATATAATTCCAGCTATGCTTTTTTCGTCGATTCCGTATTTAGGATTCATTACTGCTAAGGCTGCTAGGTGTCCTCCCGCTGAGTGACCAGTCACATAAATTTGATTCACATCACCATGATAACTTTTAATATTAGCTTGCACCCACTTAATTACTGCAGCTACTTCTTTAGCCATGTCATTATAATTAGCTTTTGGACTCAAAGTATAATCAGGGATTACCGTTACCACTCCTGTTCTAGCAAAATTACGCCCTAATAAATTATAAGTATCCTTGTTTCCGCTATTCCAGTTTCCTCCATGTATAAAGATTAAAACTGGTGCAGAAACACTTTTATTTGTAGGTTCAAAAATATTTAATTTTGGCAATACAGCCGAGTCGACTACTGCAGCGGTAAGAAATGATTTGTCTTTAATTTTCTTTGAACTACAACCGGTAAAGAAGGTAAGTCCTAATAAAGTAAGTATTGTAAATGTATAGCGCATGATTTTTTTTTTAACAAATGTATCGATAATGATAAAAAAACAGCGAATGGCTCCTTTTAAATTATAGAACAATTAACATCTGTTGCAGATTGAGAGTTATTCATTATTTTTACCATAGAAATACAAACTAATCTTAATACTCATAATGGAATACACCCTATTAATCGTTCCTGGACTTGGAAATTCTGGAGTGCAACATTGGCAAACATACTGGCTTAAGTTATTTCCAAATTCGCAAAAGCTAATTCAAGAAAATTGGGACGAACCTAAACTAAAAGATTGGCTGGATGCCTTAAACAAAAAAATCGCTTCTATTGAAGGACCAATTGTATTAGTTGCTCACAGTTTAGGCAGTATACTCGTCAATCACTGGACTAAAACTAGCTATGATAACAAGGTAATTGCAGCACTACTTGTGGCACCCGCCGATGTAGATTCGATTACACATACACCTCCTGAAACATGGAATTTTGCTCCCATACCACAAACTCCTCTACCCTATCCTAGCATGGTAATAACTACAGATGATGATCCCTATATTGCTACGGAAAAAGCAAAACTACTAGCAGATGTATGGGGAAGTAAATTTGTGAATGTAGGGTTAAAAGGCCATCTCAACACCGCTTCTAACTTAGCATACTGGGAGGAAGGTCAGTTGCTGTTTCAAGAATTAATAGCTACTATAACGACATAAAAAAAAACAGTCTTAGATATGAAACTAAGACTGCTTTTTAAAGATTAACTGTAAGAACAGTTAATCCTCCCTTTTCAATTAACATACTAAAACTAACTAAAACAATTCAATAAGATTGCTACTAAATAATTAGCTGGTCGACAAACTCAACGTTACCGTAGCGCACCAAATTATAACTTCAAAGCTTGTATACATTTATAAAAATAACCAATTAAAATAAATATTTGAGCTTTTGATACTTCAAAGATACTACAACTAAACATCTAACAAATAATCATTTAGACTAAACCAAAGTAAGTAACGTCGAACGTCTTGTTTAGTGTAGACGAATGGTAAATTCACATCTTAATCAAACCTTAATTTATCGTATGCTGTTTTCCCGCTACATTTGATACTATATTTTATGTAGCACTAATAGCAACTGCGTTATGATAGAAAATGGCAATAAAGTAGCCGAAATAACTTTTTTATTTTGGGTAATGAAAATCGTAGCTACTACGCTAGGAGAAACTTTGGGAGACTATCTGGCGCAAACACTTAATTTGGGATATGCTGTAGGACTAGCGATTACTACTTTGTTTTTTATATGTGCTTTGTCTGTACAAGTACTGCAACAAAGATATAGCGCAGCAATTTACTGGATCGTAATTATTGCTACAACTACTTTAGGCACAGAAATATCTGATTTCCTAGATCGAAGTTTGCATTTAGGATACAGCCTAGGAAGCGGTTTGTTACTAATAGCGCTGCTCGCAACTCTAGGAATCTGGCAGGCAACTTTTAAAGCCATTACTGTGTATCCTTTGTATGGTCAAAAAAAAGAACTCTTTTACTGGATTGCCATTTTATTTTCGAATAGTCTAGGAACGGCTTTTGGAGATTTTTTAAGTGATATTCTGGGATTAAGTTATCTTACAGCAGCAATAATAACAGCTTCAGTTATTCTATTTATTATGCTGCTACACTATACAACTAGAATCAATGCAACTCTTCTTTTCTGGATTGCCTTTGTATTTACACGTCCTTTTGGTGCCACCTTTGGAGATTTTCTAACAAAGTCAACTAGCAAAGGAGGATTAGCAATAGGAACTAGTACCGCTAGTATCATTTGTGTGCTGTTAATGATTACTTTTGTTTTGATTTCGAGACAAAAAAAGAATCAGGTTTCTATATAGACCTTTGCTTTTTTTTGTGCGTTATTTTATTATTCGAAAATAAATCAAACACAAGCATAACTATGTTAAAGACTAAAAACTGGCACCAAAAACACCGAGAGGACTTAGATTACGGTAGCCGTATCGCAGATTCAGTAGCTAAAGGAATGGGGTCTTGGAAATTTATCATCATTCAAACAATCCTTGTAGCACTGTGGATGGGATTAAATTTGGTGGCCTTTGTACAGCACTGGGATGTGTATCCTTTTATTCTACTTAATTTACTATTTTCTACACAAGCCGCTTATGCTGCGCCCATTATCATGATGTCTCAAAACAGACAAAATGAACGTGATCGCGTACAAGCACAAGCAGATTACCAGACTAATATTGACGCAAAGTTAGAAATCGAGGCACTTGCTGCTAAATTAAATAGCATAGAAGTTGAGAAATTAGATAAAATTATGCGCATGCTTGAGGAGATGAAGTCCTAATTATTATGCTAGTAATTAGTAAAAAAAAAGTAATTGCTTCTTGTGTAACATATGTTACTGTAGGTCCTTTAAACAATAATTACCTTTGACCTATGGTTCAAATAAATTAACCCGTTTAAAAATAAAGAAAAGATGACTGTAGAAGAAATTATAAAACAAAAACAAGTAACAATTATCGATGTTCGTTCTTATGGTGAATTCATGGGCGGTCACGTTGTTGACGCTATAAATATCGCGTTAGACGAAATACCTGCACGAATAGACGAAATAAAAAACCTAAAAACACCCCTAATTCTTTGCTGTGCATCAGGAAACAGATCAGGTCAGGCACAGCAATTCCTTTCTCAACAAGGGATTGAATGCTACAATGGTGGCTCATGGCTTGATGTAAACTATTTTAAATCAAAATAAAAACCCATTATATGATCGCGTTATTAAAAAAAATATTGGGATTTGGAGCTGCTACAAACTACAAAGAATTGATGCAGCAATCAGCAGTAATTATCGATGTGAGATCGCCAGCAGAATTCAAGCAGGGACATATTAAAGGAGCCGTGAATATGCCTTTGAACGAAATAGTAAATCAAGTTTCTAAGATAAAAAAAGACCGCATAATTATCACCTGCTGTGCATCAGGAATGCGAAGTGCATCTGCAAAAAACCTGTTAAAAAATTCAGGTTATGAGAAAGTCTACAATGGCGGTAACTGGAGCAGTCTTGAACGTAAAATCTAATTAAGTACTAGCTTTAAAGCAAAAAGTCCCAACAAATCGTTGGGACTTTTATATTTTAATGAGATTTATAACTTTGTAACTTCCTGTTGCATTGCATCACAAACATTAGTTTACAAATAAAATCTCATTCACAAATTAAATTTCTAATTATTCCCCTAATTTAGGATAGTCATTGTACCCTTTGTCTGTAAAGGTGTAGAAAGTACTTCTATCTGCTTCATTAAGCGGCGCGTTTAATTCAAAACGTTTTACTAAATCAGGATTTGAGATAAATGGTACACCATAAGCAACCATATCTGCATCTCCATCTTCAATTACTTTATTACCTGTTTCTCTTGTAAACCCTTTGTTAATCATTAGCAATCCATTGTACATAGGTCTAAAGTGCTTAGCCACCTCAGTTACAGCATACGGCACTTCGCTTACATCAGTAAAAGGTTCTGTAAGGTGTAGGTAAGCCAATCCGTAGTCATTTAATCTTTTTACAATGTACTCATGTGTAGCTATTGTGTCTTTATCAAGCGTAGTCCCTTGTGCATTATGCAAAGAAGGATTTAAACGAACACCCACTCTAGAGTAGCTAATAACATCTTTTAAAGCATCTAAAGTTTCAAATAATATTCTAGCTTTATTTTCAATGCTTCCTCCATACTCATCAGTACGAACATTAGAAGTTCCTGTAAAAAACTGTTGGAATAAATACCCGTTTGCAGCGTGAATTTCGATTCCATCAAAACCAGCATCAACAGCGTTTTTTGCACTATTTTTAAAATCTAATACTGTTGCTTTGATTTCGCCTATAGTCATTTCCTTAGGAGTTACTGTATCAATAAAACCACTTTCTACATAAGCTTGAGCATGAGGATCGATTGCTGATGGTGCATGCGGTAATTCACCATTATGCAAGTCTGGGTGAGACAATCTTCCAGTATGCCACAATTGAACAAAGATTTTTCCTCCTTTATCATGAACAGCTTTTGTTACTTGTTTCCATGACTCTGTTTGTTCTTGACTGTAAATTCCAGGTACATTTATAAAACCTACCGCTTTTTTACTAACTACGGTACCTTCACTAATTAATAAACCAGCATCTGCACGATCAGCATAATAAATAGCCATTTGTTCTGTCGCTAAATTCCCTTCATTACCTGCGCGGCTTCTAGTCATAGGTGCCATCGCGATACGATTGTTATATTTTTCTGTTTGAAATGTATATGGCTTTAATAAAATAAGATCACTCATAATTTTTTGTTTATTTTTTTAATTGATTTGAGAAACGTATGTGTTGAAACCTATGCCTTCAAAAATACTTGAAACAGTATCTAAAGCATAAGAGTCGTGACCTTCAAGCAAGAATTCTTTTTCAACTTGATCGTCTGTACTTATATTGATAACTTCGATAATTCTAGAGTGTGGAAACAACAAGTCAAAACTCACTTGGTGGTTTATTGATTTTGTAAACTCATCATCATTTTCCATGATTACGATGATTTTTGCAGTAGCAACTTCCTTAATTGTTCTAACTATATTTTCGTCATTTATGCAAAAACCAGATAGAATAATCATATCGGCCTCCCAACTTGCATCTGTAGCGCAAGGCATTATTTCGATAGAAGCATAACGATTCTCAGCCAAAAGAGATTGTTGAATCTTATTGACATCGCTTGCATTTTTATCGAATAATAAAAGTTGGTATCGAGTAGACAACTCATTTAATACCGGAAAATTTCTTTTATCTGAGGCTCCAATAACGGCTATAGTTTTTATGTTTTGCATTTTTATCAGTTTTAATACTGCAAAGATACAAGCACATGCTATCGCTATCCATTGAGCTAAGTTAAGAAATGGTATTGATCTAGATCAATTATCTTTTCAAGCTAATTTGTTTTCTAACTCTACTTAGGGTTTCAGGAGTTAAACCTAAATAAGAGGCAATCATGTGCTGGGGTACACGTGCGACAACTTCAGGGTAGGCGCTAGTTAGTTTCAAATACTTCTCTTCGGCAGATGCGTTGAGCGCGGCATTAACGCGAGACTGAAATGAGATATACGCATTCTGTAATAAAATACGCTGGTAGCTTTCAAAAACTGGCAACTTTTTCATTAGATCCTCTCGAGCATTGTAGGTCAATAAAAGCAATTCAGAATCTTCAATAGCTTCAATTGTTTGCGTAGAATTTTTGGCCTGTAAAAAACTAGCCAAATCGCCTATCCACCAACCTTCAAATGCAAACTGAATTACATGCTCATTGCCTTTTTCATCGGTTGTATAGGATCTTAAAATCCCTTTTTCGATAAAAGCATTGTACGTACAAATATCCCCTTCAAGAAGTAAGGTTTGTTTTTTTCTTAATTTCTTAGGAATAAAAAATGCCTTACAGATTTCGAATTCTTCTGGAGTCATTTTGATTTTTTCTCCTATACTTAAAGCGAGTTGTTCATACATGATGGCAAGGTAATACTTCACCAGAAATTAAAAAAATCTTATTGTGAAAAACAAACTCTTTTAGCTAAAAACACCCCTAAAATCGTGGCGTGACCTGTTCTAGAAGCATACTATAAAGCACGAACTTGAGCTTATAACAAAATCAAAAATCATTTGTCTTACGGCAAAATAAAAATTACATTTGTAACAGTTTAACTTTTACACACAAAATGAAGCCTAACACACAACAATTAAACGATTTAACTATCCAAGTAAGAAGAGACATTCTTCGAATGGTACACGCTGTAAATTCAGGACATCCTGGAGGATCATTAGGCTGTACTGAATTTCTAGTCGCTTTATACCAAAACCTAATGGAACGCAAAGAAGGATTTGATATGGACGGAATAGGAGAAGATTTATTCTTCCTATCAAACGGACATATTTCTCCTGTATTCTATAGCGTCCTTGCAAGAAGTGGGTATTTTCCAGTTTCAGAATTAGCTACTTTTCGTTTAATCAACACGAGATTACAAGGCCACCCAACAACTCACGATAATTTACCTGGAGTTAGAATCGCATCTGGTTCACTAGGTCAAGGATTATCTGTAGCTATTGGTGCTGCTCAAGCAAAAAAATTAAATAATGACAACCATTTAATTTACACACTTCACGGTGATGGTGAATTGCAAGAAGGTCAAAACTGGGAAGCAATTATGTATGCCTCTGCTAAAAAAGTAGACAACTTAATTGCAACTGTCGATCTTAACGGAAAACAAATTGATGGTACTACTGATGAAGTATTAGCAATGGGAAGTATCCGTGCTAAGTTTGAAGCTTTTGACTGGGATGTTATTGATATCAAAGAAGGAAATAACCTAGAGGCTATTTTAGCAGGTATGAATGACGCTAAATCTAGAACAGGAAAAGGAAAACCAGTTTGTGTATTATTACATACTGAAATGGGTAACGGAGTTGACTTCATGATGCACACACATGCTTGGCATGGTAAAGCACCAAATGATGCACAATTAGAAAATGCATTGGGTCAAAATCAATCAACTTTAGGCGACTATTAATAATTTTAAATTTTGAATTGCAAATTTTGAATTACCACTCAAAATCTTTCAATTATTAAATTTTTAAATCTTTGAATTTAAAAAAATGAAAAAATATACAAATACAGGAAGTAAAGATACTCGTTCAGGTTTTGGAGCGGGAATGACTGAATTAGGTCAAAAAAACGAAAAAGTTGTTGCCTTATGTGCTGATTTAATTGGTTCATTAAAGTTTGATGATTTTAAAAAAAATCACCCAGAGCGTTTTTTCCAAATTGGTATTGCTGAGGCAAACATGATTGGAATCGCTGCAGGATTAACTATTGGTGGTAAAATTCCTTTTACAGGAACATTTGCTAACTTTTCTACAGGAAGAGTATACGACCAAATACGTCAATCAGTTGCTTACTCTGACAAAAACGTTAAAATTTGTGCATCACACGCAGGGTTAACATTAGGAGAAGATGGTGCTACACACCAAATCTTAGAAGACATTGGGTTAATGAAAATGTTGCCTGGAATGACTGTAATCAACACTTGTGACTACAATCAAACTAAAGCAGCTACATTAGCACTTGCTGATCACCATGGTCCTGCTTACTTGCGTTTTGGACGTCCAGTTGTGCCTAACTTCATGCCAGCTGATGAGCCGTTTGTAATAGGAAAAGCAATCCTATTGAGTGAAGGTAAAGATGTTACTATCATCGCTACAGGACACTTAGTATGGGAAGCACTTATTGCTGCAGAAGCATTAGAAGCTAAGGGAATCTCTGCTGAGGTTATCAATATTCACACAATTAAACCTCTTGATGAAGAAGCAATTCTAAAATCACTAGCTAAGACTAAATGTGTAGTTACTGCCGAAGAACACAATATACTTGGTGGTCTAGGAGAAAGCGTTGCTAGAGTATTAGCATTAAACACTCCTGCTCCACAAGAGTTTGTAGCGGTTAATGATAGCTTTGGAGAATCAGGAACTCCTGCTCAATTAATGGACAAATACAAATTGAACAATGAAGCAATTGTTGCTGCTGCTGAAAAAGTAGTTGCAAGAAAATAACAAAACTTCAATATCTAAACACAAAGCCGCTAAATCAATGATTTAGCGGCTTTTTTAATGGCTATATTGAAAAGCACCACTGTAATAAAAGGATCTATAAGTAGTGAATAAACATAGCGTATCTACCGTACTCTATATCGACAACCAAAGATTACTTTAAATTATTGTATTTGAAATAGCATTTTCTAGCATACAAAAAGTATAACTAAACATTGGGAAGTACCAATAATTGATAGAACAAAAAAAATCTCATTTCGATCGAAATGAGATTTTTATATAGCATAACAAATTCAGTATTAAGGATGACTGTTTTTATCAAGGTAATTAGTTCCCGCAGCAAGCTCTGCTTTAGTTGTGAATCCGTCGCCATCATCATCAACATCTAAAAAGTCTGGAACACCATCTCCATCAGAGTCATCTGGATTAACAGCATCTGTAGGCAGCTCATCTGCTCTCCATAAATAACCATCTCCATCAATATCTTCTAAGTAAGAAAGCACACCATCAGGATCTGAAAATATGTTCACTCCAACATTTTTTATTTCTAGATCGGACCTTACAAGACCATACAATTTAAAGCTAAACACTAACGGAGCATAAGACGGAATTATACCTGTAGATTGTGAAAAATAAGCTAATCCCGAAGGAATAAATATCATTCCTGCACCAAAGTCATTATACGAGACTGTTCCATCTGCATTACCTTTTGAAGTACCTATCCTAAATTGTGGAAAAACTTCTTTCCATCCTCTAATTGCTGTGTACAAGCTAAGTGTACTTTGAGGGAAAATTTGTTCTTCAAAATCTGTCGTTGTTAAAGTAGACACAGCATCTGTTCCTGTTACTCTACTTAAATACACTCCCTTGTAAGATGTTAATACAGCATCAACATTAGTAGGTCTATCTCCAGCACCTTCTCTTAAAGCCAGATAATACAATTTATAGGTTAAGTCGTGTAGCTTTACCTCTCTAACCAATAATTTAGGAAACGTACTTTTATTTAAATAAGACATTATAGAAGGCTGTGTACCTCCTGTTGGTATTTTAGTGATTGTAACATCTTGATCATCAGTAAAACCAGGATGATTAGTTACAGTGATATAATTAGAAGTCAAGTATTCTTCAATATCAGTAAGATCTGTAGGATATTGTACACTGTATTCTCTTGGAGGAGTCAATTCTATCGTATCATCACTTTTCGAACATGAAAATAAAGAGAGTGTTGTAATTGATAAAATAAAATAATACTTAAATTTGTTCATTATAGCTGATTTTTAAGTGCGCAAGATACAATATTGATTTATTTTTGTAAACTATTTAACTCTGATTTTATATTTTTTATGCGAATAGATAAATTTTTATGGTGTGTCCGATATTACAAAACTAGAAACATGGTTACTGAGGCCTGCAAGAAAAATCACGTCACAGTAAACGGACATGTAGCAAAGCCTTCTAAAGAGGTTTTTCCTACTGATAAAATCACCTTTAGAAAAGACCAAATCACCCAAATAATAACCGTCTTAGATATTCCTGACAACCGTGTAGGTGCGAAACTGGTGGATATGTATCGAAAAAACGAGACGCCAGCAGAAGCGTACCAACACTTAGAATTATTAAAACTATCCAAGGAACATTATCGCAAAAACGGAACCGGAAGACCTACCAAAAAAGACCGTAGGGACATTGACGAATTTGGAAACGAAATACATTCTGACGAAGACGAAGTAGAATAAATCAATAGCAATCGCTAAATAAGCAACACATGAGCAAGAATATTATATTGACGCATCAAGAAATCGAGCATAAAATTACCAGAATTGCTTACCAAATTTACGAAACCTTTGTAAATGAAGAAGAAGTCGTTCTAGCAGGAATTGCGGTAAACGGATATATTTTTGCCGAAAAAATAGCTGCAGAGTTAAAAAAAATATCATCACTCGAAGTACTACTATGCAAAGTATCGATTGATAAAACACATCCTGAAAATCCAATCACCACTTCTATCACAAAGGAAGCGTATGCAAATAAAGGATTAATCTTGATTGATGATGTATTAAATTCAGGAACCACACTTATATATACAGTACGCCATTTTCTAGACGTACCATTAAAGAAATTTAAAACAGCCGTCTTAGTAGATCGCAACCACAAGAAATACCCTGTAAAAGCTGATTTCAAGGGGATTTCCCTTTCTACATCGTTACTTGAACATGTACAAGTGGTTTTTGACGAAAACGATCAAAATTACGCTTATTTAAGCTAGAACATTCTCGATATCATTAACTGTGTCTGCAACTGTTTTATCATCTACTGATACAACATGTTTGGCTTGGTTATAAAAATAGCTTCTCTCAAAAAGATGCATTGCAATAAACTCCTTCATCTGCTCATCATTCATGGTAGCGATAAGGGGTCTTTTGCTTTTATTAGGAGACAGTCTATTAAATAGCGTAGCGATAGAAGCTTTTAAATAAATCGAAGTCACACCTTCTTCAGCTAATAGTAAATGATTATTAGCATAACACGGCGTCCCTCCTCCTAGCCCAATAATTAATTCCTCTTTAGACTGCAATAATTCAACAAGTGATTCGTGCTCCATCCTTCTAAATTTGATTTCGCCCAATTGCTCAAAGATATCTTTTACTGATAATTTAGCCTTGTTCTCTATATATTCATCTAAATCCACAAAGGGTATTTGTTTTTTTTGAGACAAACTTTTTGCGATTGTAGACTTTCCGCACCCCATGTATCCTAATAACACAATTTTATTCATATAATAAATAGCTATAAGTTAGACCGTTATAATTAATTGATAAAAAAAGACAAATTTAAAGCAAAAAACTTTGGAAAACATCAAATAAAGTCCTTATATTTGCACCCGCATTCAAGCAAAGAAATTATGACTCGATAGCTCAGTTGGTAGAGCACATCACTTTTAATGATGGGGTCCTGGGTTCGAGCCCCAGTCGGGTCACAAATAGTGATCAAACACATAATTTACTTGAAAGCAAGACTCGATAGCTCAGTTGGTAGAGCACATCACTTTTAATGATGGGGTCCTGGGTTCGAGCCCCAGTCGGGTCACAAATAATGGTCGAGTATCAACTACTTGACCATTTTATTTTCACGGCCACGTGGAGAAACGGTAGACTTGCCATCTTGAGGGGGTGGTGCTCGCAAGGGCGTGTGGGTTCAAATCCCACCGTGGTCACAAATACTGTTGATTATCAAGTAGTTACAGCTGTATTGTTTTACATTTGTTTTACATCTTGAAATTTTTATTAAAATAATGACTCGATAGCTCAGTTGGTAGAGCACATCACTTTTAATGATGGGGTCCTGGGTTCGAGCCCCAGTCGGGTCACAAGCATAAAAAAACCGCTCCAATAATAGGGCGGTTTTTTGCGTTAAATAAGATATCTTTATTTGATCCTTTTAATGTAATCGGCTAATTCACGTGTATTAACTCTTACTGCGGGCTTGTCTCGATTATGTCCAGCAAATAAGCGGTGCATCTCGTGAATGCCGTTAACATTCAAATCCAAACCTAATTCCTTTAATCGGTTCAGATCATCAACAACACGGTGTACAATCCCATAAACCTCATTTTGTGCCTCGCTAGTTGTATAAACTTTTACATTTTCTGTAATTTCCTGCTGCTCCTCCTCCGTAAAAGGTTCGAAGCGATAAAACGAACCGAAGCGGGAATAGTGTTCTTTAGCCTCGTTGTACTCCTGCTCAATTCCTTGCGCTTGAATGTTGAATAATAAAGTTGCTTTTGGATAAACTTGTTTTAAAGTATCTTCTATCTCGCTCCAGCTCGTGAAGCCGTCAAATCCTAAAGGTTTGATTAATGATAGGAATTTTTGCGCTGCAGCGATTTTCGTTTTCTCGGTCTGAATTAATTCGTTTGCTACTTTGGTATTTTCTGATAAAATATATTTTTTCATAATTTTAGTTTTTAATTGTTAATTGTTTTGTTTGTTGAAATGCTTTTGCTCTTGCAATAAGTTCATCGGTTGTTAATCTTGTCAAGTCTTCTTTATAAATTACCGTAAAGCCTGTATAATTGTTTTTTGTGGGGTTCGTGCGAATTTCATTAATTAGCCGCTTCATATTCTCAACCAACTTATTTTGATGGTCAACAATTTGATTTTGATTTTCATCTTTCACAATTACGACATAAAAACTAAAATCTTTTAAGGCTTCATTAAACACATCGAAACGATGTTCTTTGTTTAGGGCTTCATCTGAAATAAAAGCCTCTAAATCATTAAGGTTATTAATTTTTAATGTCTTCATACAGGTTTAGTTTTAAAGGTTCGGGCGGTGCTTGAATGTTGATAATTAAAGGCGTGAAACGCTTTTCTTCAATATCAATTTCGATTTTCGTTTGCTTGGGAACTACAAAGCTCATTAACTTAATCACTACGTCCAAACGGTCTTTGGGTTTTAATTTATCTAGTAATGCGGGAATCCTTGCAATTTCAGCATCTACGACGCTCCGAATTAACTCTTTAGCTTGTCCGTTTACTTTATTGGGTGTGTTGGCGGCTCGACCGCCTGTCTTTGTTCTTTTCATAATATTCTACTTAGTTCTACTTTTAGACAATTGTAAATCCTTTATTATTATTCTTAAAGCCTTGCACCTGTCCGTTTAATTGGCTGTACTGCTTTTGCCTGCTCTCTAAATCCTTTTTATTAAGGGCGTCGGTCAAGTCCTTTTTTAAGGCTTCCAACTGCTGCACCGTTAATTTATCTAGCTGCTGCCTTGTCGGTGGTGTAAAAGCTATAAAAATTGTACTGTTGTGCTTTTTATCGTTTAAAGCTAAAATGTCGTTAATCAAAGTTTGTTTTAAATTGTTCATTGTGTTTGTGTTTTAAATTCCCTACTCTAGTTTAAGCCTTTTGGGGTAACTGCTGTTATTAATTTTTTCAAAGTGCACAAAATGCAAGTAATGCAAAGTGCAAGCGTGTAAATAAGATTTTATATAAATTATCTTTTCATTTTACTAATATCATATAACTACTTAATAATTAGATAGTTATATATTTTAAAAATACTTATAGTAAAAATTTACATTTTTGCATTTTATATATACACTTTGCACTTCTTTCATTATGTGCATTATTGGCATTTAAGATAAATTCCGTGTTTGACTTTCTTAAATAGGCTGCTATCGGTCAGATAGTTTTTTACAGTTCGTTCAATCATTTCCAAACTCGCACCCGCTGCAATTGCTTCGGCTGTGGTAAACTGTTGATCCAGTCCATTAAATAACTGCTGTTTGTCCTGCGGTAATGATAAAAGATAACTTTCTTTATTCTGAATCTTTGCAAGAACCTTAAAAGCGCAATTCAAGTAATAATCACATAATGCCTTTGCAGCGTGGACGGCTTCAATTTCTATTTGGTCGTTGCTGCTATCGGTCATAATTTGCACTAATAGAGCCAGCCTTATAAAATGGTTGTCGTATTTGCTTAAAATTTCCCCTTTGATGCTGTTTTGATGCTCGTTTACCTGGTCGCAATTGTTAGACTGCCATTCATAAAAATAAGTCTTTGCCGCTGGGCTAAAGGTTAACGTCTTTGGCTCATCAATTTTAAATAGACCATTAATAAAAGCTTCATACTTTTGCGCTAAATGCGCATTAGCTACGTTATCATTCAGAGGCTCTTTTTTAGCGTCGTCAGGGTACGCAAATAAAAATCTTTGAAAGAACCCATTATTTAATTTATCGGGCGGGAATGCCTTGTTTAACGCTCTAGGCTGCAGCCCTCCAATAATTGACAAATAAGGGTTTGAAATAAATAACGGTATTGCATTACCAACACGGTCAACTGTCGTGCTTTGGTTGCTCCAAACAGATAAATAAAAGCCTATCTGATCGCTTTTGCTATAATTATTCATTCCCTCCAAAAAGCTTATTAATTCATCACTTACAACCGTGCAACCTCTCGGATTTTCAGATAGTCTTTTAAAAAGTATCTCAGTTGTAAAATTGCTTAAAATACTTTTTTCTAAAGTTGGTGCAAAAACGTTGTCAAGCGCTTCTTTATCTTTTTTAGATAGTTTATCATAGCTCGCATAAATATCATATTCAAATTTATAGTTGTCGTGCCTATCCTTGTCAATTGCTTTAATTGGTGCAAAAATTGTATTAATTGGGTGCGTCTTATTTGCTCCAGCGTTACCAAGTAGGCAACAAAATATAGAACCTTGCTCAATCCAGCCGCTTTTTACAATTACTTTTAAATTTGCGCCTGCTGCGGTGGCGGTGGCTGCTAACATAGCGGTTCCCGTGTAATCAATTGGATAATTTACCGTTTGTTTCAGATCGTTTGCATAATCTCTAAAACGTGGCGGGAAAACATCAATAGGAAATAGGTTTTTATTACTTTCAATGAATTTGCCAAAATTTAGAACACTAAGCCGTTTTGATGCTTCATAATCCGTTAATCCTGCTAATTCCTTGTATAGTTCGTAACAGTTATAAACATCTTTTAAAAGTCCCGTATTCGAGCTAAAGACTTGGAATTTAAAAATACCCTCGTTGTTGAAGCAAACCATACTTCTTAATTTGCCTCCTGGTCTTTGATACTCAAATAAAGCGGGAGTTTTGCCCGCTGTGATTGTGTAGCCTTGTTGCTCTAAAAGTTCGTTAATAACCTCAATACTTTTAGGATCATTATTAAAAGCCTGTGCGGGTGTATTTCCAGCTAGATCAAAATTATCTATTTGTTTTACAACTGGTTCGGGTTCTACCTCCTGCACAAATTCGTTATACACTCCAGCATTCCAATTGATATATGTGTTTTCATCAAAAGTATCTATTCGAAGACGTGCAACATCTTTAAGATCATCAAGCTTAATACCTAAAGTAAATTCTAAATCACTCTCGATATAGTCAAAGACGGCTTTTAGGTCATTATCTAAATTGTACCTCATAATAATAAATGCCCCGTCGCCACCTATTGACGTTGAGCCAATTAAAACAGGGTAATATTTACAAATAAGCTGTATGACTTCCTGCGGTGTTTTATTGTAGGTTTCTTTTATGTGGTCAATATCTAAAGTTAGTAAAGCCGTTAATTGATCGTTAACATCAATACTAATTGAATAAGCTTTAAATTTTGTAGTCTTTAAATTAGCTTTTTTTACTGGGTCGGTTAAGCTTCTTAAATTGTCAAACGGTTTTCTTTTTGCTTCATCTTTGAAGCCGTTAACCATATCAAACAAAGATATATTTGTTGCCTTATCTCGATTAGATTTTACATTAGGTAAAGACTTTAAAATGATTTGTTTAGGGTCAAAAGTATCTTTATATTTGGTGCTGAGGTTGTGGGCAATTGCGCTGTCCATAGCCTTATCTTTTTAAAGGCGTAACACTCGCCAAAACTTCGGATCGTTTATATAGCACTCGTGCCCCGATACCGTACGATTTTAACCGTCCCGATTTGGTATGTTTGTGTAATGTAGTTTTGTTGAAATTTAGCAATTTGCAAACTTCTTCACGGGTTATAAGTTCCGCTTCGGTTGTTGTGTTTGCTGGTTGAGTTGCACCGCTAAGAATTGCGGCTGTCGCCTCTGCTAGTTGCTGGAATGTACAGCCTTGGAATAAAATTTGTGCGTCCATAATTGTCAATATTTAAAGTATATTGGCAAAGGTGCAACTACATGAATGTTACTGTTTTGTGATACTGTATCAACTCAGTATCAAAATTCATTTGGGTACTTTTCAGTACATTCTTTCATAAATCTATCATCTATTGCAATACTTTTATCATTACAATAATCGATTATTATTTTAAGTCTTTCGAAGTATTCAAAGATATTTTTAGCCCCTTTTGAACTATTACCAATTGACTCTGAAAAATAAACGCCGTCGCTGCTTTTAAAACCTAATTTTACCGCAATATCTCTAAAACTCAATTTATCTTTTCTTAATTGGTAGGCTTTACCATTGGCAAGCTGCACGCCCGCTAAAAACCAAACATCTGTTTTATAGTCTTTCTTTAAATTATCTTTTTTCTCAATTACTAGCGGCGTTGGGTTTAAAAGTTGGTCCTGCTTTTCTTTTAAAAAATCTAATTCACTTTTCCAAAAAAACCAATCGGAAGCCGTCCCCGTTTTGGTAGTGATCAAATTACCGTTAACAAGCTCCATACCGTCCAGCTCCTCGCCTAAAAAATCAAAATCCGCTGTTTCCTCGCATTCATTAACAACCTTTGTTAAAAGCTTTATTTTAATTTCAAGATAATTTAATTCAGTTGCAGACGGGTTTTTATATCCAAACTCGATAAAGTCCGCTTGGTATTGCTGGTCTTTTTTTTGTGCTGCTGTCATTTGGTTCTGTCTAATTGTTAACTTTACAGTATTGCTATTTTTCATTTGATCCTGTATTTCTTATTACTTCCATTGCTGGACTTTCTTTTACTTTTGGTGCTAATTTATTGAAGTACTCCACCATTTGAAATGCGTTATCGTATGTAGTTTTACCGATATAAGATAAAAACATCCTTTCTGTTCCGTGGGCGGTTATGTTCATTAATACGGGCGTTGGAATGCGTCCGTAAAAATTAGTTGCAAAGCTCCTGCGGCAAACGTGCGAACTAATAACCTGCCATTTTGGGAATATATCTTTTGTATGCGGTGTTCCTTTAGTTTGTTTGATCCTTGCCTTTGTTGGTCCATCAATTCCAGCCGCTTTGCAAACGTCTTTAATGTATTCATTGAAACGGGACAAAGATATTTTATAAGGTAAACCATCTTTGATAATTTCCAACGCCTCAGGAAGTAAAGGAACTGCAACTAGTTTACCCGTTTTTTGCTGCTTTAATTCAATGATTTTTACGCCTCCAATCTCTTTTATATTTTTCTTAGTAATGTTCAGCAAATCGCCTGCACGCTGCCCGATTAAACAACCTAATAATAAAAATTTGCGTGCATTAATTAAAGCCTCTCGGAACAGTTCCGCTTTTTTGATTGCCTCCTGTTCGTCTTCATTTAATGTAATTATGTCCTCAGGTTCTCGGCTCTCTGAAATTCCCTCAAAGCTTTTGACTTGTGTGGAAATTTCAAAATCATTTTTTCCAGCATCTCGGCAAATAGTTCTAAAATTAGCAATGTTTTTACCGACGTAATTTGTCGAATAACCTTTGCCAAACATCCACATTTTATAATTTTCAAGAAATTTTAAATTAATCTCTTTCAATACTACGCTTTTACCTTTTAACTTTTCTTCTTCATACTTTAAAACTGTATTTTTAAAAAGCTTTAAATTTTGAATGCGCCCTTTGCTTAATCCTAATTCTTTTTTTGCATTCTTTTTGTAGGGTGCTTCATCAATATACTTTTGAATGTAGGTAGTCAAAATATCTAATTCTACTATCTCAGATTTTCCAAAATAAAAATTTACTTGGTCCTGCAGCCAGTCGGCTGTAATTTCAATTCCTGCAGGTTCATCTTTATCAAATCTTTCATTAACTGCAATTCTTAATTTTTCAAGATCAGTTTTAAGATTTTTAATTTCATCAGTCTTACCTTTAGGAAGCCCTTTTACATCGTCCCAAAATTCAAGATAAATTGTTTTACCCGTCTTTCTCTTAAATGCTTTGCCACGTCCAGCGGAAAGTGAAATATAAATATTAACAGGATCGCTTTTGCTTCGGATTTCGTACCTAATTTTCATACAGTTGATTTTAATACAAAGATAAGCATTAAATCAATCTTGTTTTACATTTGTTTTACATATTATGTATTTATGTGCATTTATTCGTACTTGCTTATTTTACCAAAACACTAATAATCAATAGTTTAATAATTTTAAGCTATAAGTAAATTCACATAAATACACGGGTTTTGTCCCCACCGTGGTCACAAAAGAATAAAATTAAATTACAAGAAGGAAAACACCAAGTATCCTTTTTTAGCAATACATAATGACTCGATAGCTCAGTTGGTAGAGCACATCACTTTTAATGATGGGGTCCTGGGTTCGAGCCCCAGTCGGGTCACAAAATGGTTAAGTATTTTACTTAGCCATTTTTTTTTGGCTTAAAGCCAAAGAAAACAATAAAGCACAAGAAAGGAATAGCTAAAAAATCCTAGAAATTCTCAATAGAAGAACACACCTAGAATTACCACAAACAGCTCAGCAGACCTCAACTCAAGACCAGCGAGATCGAAATACCTCAATGATAGAATCGCTCCTTAGTGAACACGTTTTAAACTTAAAAACGCTAGTAAAACAGAATCACCCTAGACAATAGAACAAGCTGAAGAGCAACGCCAATGTCAAGCACGCGCTAAACATCAATCTTCAAAACCACAAAGACTGTAACCTCTATTTCTAGCCTCAGCTACACTAACTTTTTCAATTTTGTGCGAACAACGGTTCAATCCATTGCACGACTCAGAATAATGGTATTTAGAAGCTGTTTTACTGACACAAATATAAACATCAACACTTTTTACTGAATAACCAATTTGAAAGCCAGGAAAACCACCCAAGGCTGACCAAGCGCACAACGAAATGACAAGTATAAAATGTCTCATATATAAACTGATTTATGCAGTAGCAATTACGATTCCTTCATTAGTATCAATCTTAAAGATCTTAAAAAAGCAAATAAACCCAACAATGCTTTACACGAACTTTTCTAAACACCATAACAGACTAATGATGGAATTTTCTAAAAAAACAAGGCACAAAAAAAAAGCCTTTCATTTCTGAAAGGCTTCCCCAATATTGCGGTCTGGACGGGACTCGAACCCGCGACCCCCTGCGTGACAGGCAGGTATTCTAACCAACTGAACTACCAGACCCACTGCTCTATTGCGGTGGCAAAGATACAACAGAAGTCGGATATCACAACTACTTTTTCCAAATAATTATTCGTTTTTTTTGCTTTAAAAACCAACTAACTGATTCCTAATACTAAGCAAACAAAAATATTTTACAGCTCTATCAGTATTCGTAAGAATTTACTACAAAAGCACATTTTCAATAATTATTTATCCGATTAATAAAGCTATATCTTAGTCAAAATAGCCGTAGTATAGCTACCATTCGACTATAAAACGCCAATTTTTTTACTAGTACCCCAATCTTTTTTAATGTAAAAGAAATACAACCGCTTTAAAATTGTGATGCTAAAAATAAACCCCATAAAAAACCCGACTCTCATTGAAAGTCGGGTTGATTAAATAACATTATTTGCTAATCATTATTTTGCTTTGCTCACATTTTTTAGATCAAGACCACCAGGTATCTTAATTTTATCTGTAAGGACTGAGAGTTCGTTTAAATTGAAATTACCAGTCAAAGACATTAAAACAGTTTCTTCACTACTATCTGTACCATCAATAAACATCAATAATTCATTTATCGATGTACCTGCACCTGATTTGACAGATATTTTTACGTTTTTTCCATTTTGATTTACTAGCATCAACTCTTCTAATCCCGCGCTACTAACATATTTATCTGCCGTAGCTTTCATGTCTTGCGTTCTCTTATTGCTAGTTGTAGTATATACCTTTAAATTGTCTAACTTTTTAATCAAAGCCATGTATTTTTGAGTTTCGACATCACTAGCATCAACTTTAACCTTGCTCATCAAGTCAAACATTTTTTTATTAACCACTACAGTTTTAATATCATCTTGATCATTATACTTATCAAAATTAGCTTGTGCAAAAAAACTACCACTATATAATAGAACGGTAAATAACACTATATACTTTTTCATTTTTATTTATTTAGTTGTTTTAAAAATTATATTCTTTGATTTCTCATATTCGTTTATATACAATACACTTTCTATGCCAGTGTTGATATTAGTAGACAGTAACCCTAAGGCCTGCTTGGTTTCTTGTAATGCTTCCTCAGGAGTTTGACAGGTTCCTAAATCTTTCTCTGCCCTTGTTTTTTCTTTGTTGCAACCAGCAACACCACAGCATAAAGCAAGCGTGAGCACTACAGTGGCTAACGTAAATAGTCTCTTAGTATATAGTGTGCTGCAATTCATAAATTAACTGATTATTTATCGAAACAAAGCTACTAAAATAATACGTGCTATAATTTAAAATAAAAAACATACTAGATAGGCCATGCCACCACTTACAGAAGTATCAGCTTACTTTTCCCCTACTAATAACAAATAGGTAACAAATAGGTAACAAATTTATAATTATTTTAATAATTCGTGATAACTGTAAAAACTAAACAACCTATTTTTACGTTACTATAGTTATAAAATACCACCTATGAAAAATACCTACAAATTTACCATACTATTTCTTTTAAGCGGACTATTGCTTCAAAGTTGTCAAGATGATAATGATGACGTTATCAAAACTACTGACCTAGAAGTACAAGACTTTATCTGGAAAGGCATGAATCAATATTATTTATGGCAAGCAGATGTACCTAATTTAGCCGATGACCGCTTTGCTAATCAAGCTGGACTAGATGCGTTCTTACAAGGATATTCAGAACCAGAGAACTTGTTTAATGCACTACGTGTTGACAAATCTATTGATAGATTTAGCTGGATCGTTGACGATTACCGCGATCTTGAAGGCGCACTAGGCGGAATCACAAAAAACAACGGTTTAGACTTTCAATTAGCCTACATAGCAAAAAATAGTGAAGATATCTATGGCTATGTACGTTATATTTTACCTAACTCTGATGCTGCTGCAAAAAATGTAACACGCGGAACTGTTTTTTATGGCATCAATGGCACACAATTAAATGTGAGTAATTACACTTCTTTATTATCGAATGATACGTACACGTTAAATCTAGCTGATTATAATGACGGGGTAGTAACTCCAAACGGAAAATCAATTACGTTAACAAAGGCTGTTGTCGCTGAAAATCCTATTTTTATTAAAAAGGTATTAACTGTTGGCACTCATAAAATAGGCTACTTAATGTATAATGGTTTTTTTAATGAATACGATCTTGAATTAAATGACGCTTTTGGGGAATTTAAAAGTGCGCAAGTAACTGATTTTGTATTGGATCTAAGATACAATGGCGGTGGATCTATATTGACAGCTACACGATTAGCTAGTATGATTTATGGAGAGGGTAAAGGAAAGATTTTTGCCAAGCAAGAGTGGAATGCAAAACTTAACGACTATTTTAAATCGAATAACCCAGAGCAACTTAACAACTATTTTACAGACAAAATTGACAAAACTACAATCAATAGCTTGAACCTAAATAAGGTATACATATTAACATCACCAAATACTGCTTCTGCGAGTGAGTTAGTGATTAATGGTTTAAAACCTTTCGTGAACGTAGTACAAATAGGGGGTACAACAGTGGGTAAAAATGTTGGATCTGTAACTATATATGACAGTCCTACTTTTGGCAAAACAAACATTAACCCAAATCACCGTTATGCTATGCAACCTCTAGTTTTAAGACTTGTGAATGCAGCTGGTTTTGGAGAGTACACAAGTGGCTTATTACCAAACATTGCAATTAGTGAAACAGCGTCAAATCTAGGTGTACTTGGGGACAAAGAAGAACCTTTCTTAAAAGCGACCATCAATGTTATAACAGGAGGATCTACAGCTAGAACTAGCGCTCCTAATAATGAGAAAGCAGCAATATACTTTAAGGATACTAAAACTATGAATGGTCAAAACCAAATGTTTATAGACAAAGCTCCAGAAGGATTACTAAAAGCATTGTAAGACACAACTATTTAAAGCAACAAAGAAAGCCAGTGAAGATTTTCACTGGCTTTTCAATTATCCTTTAGAAATACCACTTTCAAAGAACAGAAACAGGACTATGAACCTGTTTATTAGTTATTAGCATAAAAACCATTTGGTCCCATACCTACAGTAACCGTTTTCAAAACTGCTCCAGTAGTTGAGTAAACTACCACTTTACCATCGTTGATAAATCCTGCAGAATCAGCTGTATAAATTTGGCCATCGATTGCAGCAAAACCATATAATGCCGACCAGCTATTTGCTGTAACATCAAATAAAGGAGTTTCTGTAAAGGTAGTTGCTGTTAAATCCATGACATAAACACCTGTTCCGCTCGTATAATAAATTTTAGAACCATCGATATCCATCTTGACAGAATTTGTCAAAGTAGTAGTTTCAAATGATGTAGCAACATCTGTTGTAGTGTTGATCTTGAATAATTTACTTTTAGTATCATTTCCACATAATACATAAACACTACCATTGCTAGCTTCGATTGAATTAATTCCTTCTTCTACTGTGATTACTTTAGCAACCTTACCAGTAGTTACATCAATAACTGACACTTCATTTCCTTCACCATAACCACCATTCATTACATATAGTTTACCGTTTGCTTCAATAATACGTTCAGCCGTTTTACCTACTGCAATAGTTCTTACATAAGTATACGTTGAAGCGTTATAAACAGTCACAGCTTTAGAAATTGCATTTGTAACATATAACAATCCTTTATAAACTACACTATAACGAGGGTTTTTTAAGTTAGCAGTAATAGTAGTAATATTTTCTAAAGTATAACGATCTACAACTCTTACTTCATTAGAATTATTAACCACAATAAATGCTTTATCATTAAAAAATGACATTGACTGCGCTACATCTCCTAAAGTTTCATTAGGGTTCATTATTGCAAAAATCGAATTTTGAAAAGTAGTCAAATCATTCGATAAAAAAGAAATTGAAGCATTAGGGGTACCAAAGTTTCCTTCGTTCAAAATGAAGACCCCATTATCATAAGTACCCGTGCGTTCTACTGCACTATCGTCATCGTTTGTACAAGAGCTAAATACAAGGGCAAAAGCGGCAAGTCCTAAATAAAGTTTTTTTAATTTCATGTTTTAATAATTAAGGTTTAAATAAATTGTAAAGTTTCGACCAGGCATGTATCGGCTTGGCAGCGATTGGTATTCTTTGTTCCATAAATTAGCTACTTTAACGCCCACTTTGAAAGTGTTGTTTTTACTAAAATTATAGTCGGCTCCTATATTAGACACCATAAATCCTTCTAGAATATTTTTTGGATTATTATCTGAAGTGGTAAATACTTCACCTGTATACAGCAACTGATAATAGCTTGCAAATTTCTTGTAATTGTGAGACAAAGATCCCGTTAGTTTGTGATAAGGAACATAAAATAATTGCTTATTTGTGCGCTCATCTTTAGAAGAAGTATAGGCATACGTTCCGCTTAAATCAAAATAGTGGTTGTTCAGTTTTTTAGTCCAACCTAGCAGTACCTCAGCGCCATAAATTGTTACCTTATCTGTATTTATAGGGGACCAATTACCTGCGTTTGTAGGCAACCAGCGAATCATGTCATCAATTTTAGATCCGTATGCTGTTACCGAAAAACGCAAATTTTTAAATCTAAAATTATTTCCAACCTCTAATTGATACGCATTTTCTGGTTTCAAATCTTTGTTTCCACTACCCGCCCAATACAAGTCATTGAATGTTGGGATGCGATAATTTCTTGAGAAATTCAATTTTAGTTGGTACACCTCTGTGAAAATATATTTTGACCCTACAGAGAACAGTACCGGACTTTTATACACATCTGAGATTTCTTTTCGAATGCTAGCCTCAGTATTCCAGCGGTCACTTACATTGTATTTATAAAATAAACTTACACCTCCTATTTGGCGTGTGCTTGCACCAATTCCGTCTCCCTCACCATTGTTCTTTGTGTAATCTATAATTGCTGTTGCCATACTATTTTTAGAAAAAATATAATCGACATTGTATTTAGCAATAAAACTTTTAACACCACCACCAGTAAACCCATCACCAGTGGTATCTTCAAAATAATTATAATGCTCTGTGATATACGCCAAACGTAAATCAGTAGCAAAATTGCTGAATTTACTACTCCAGGTGATTAAATTACGAGTATTAAAATCTTGATATTTTGTACGTGTTGCATTAGGAGATGTGATCGAAAAATGGCGTTCTCCATCATATACTTCACTATAAAACTTGATACTATTTTGGTCATTGATTTTATAACCAAAAGCAACATTCAATGTGTTATTATAAAACTGTCCGTTAGCATTACGACCATTGCGACCAACAAATTTAAAATCATTATCAGAGCTATTGCGACTATAACTAGCATCAACGCTAATTTTATCTGTAGCAGCCGTGATACCATAAACAGCGCTCAGCGTATTAAAATCACCGTAGTACACTTGCAGATCACTTTTAAAGGTATTTGAGAATTTCAAATCATTGTTTAAGTGAATTGTACCTCCTATGGCACCACTACCATACATGATACTACCTCCTCCTGCTTTTACATCAATAGAATTATATGCACGAGTAGCTACCGTATTAAAATCTGTTTGACCTAGCAATTGTGAGTTAATATTGATTCCGTTCCACACTACAACAGTTTGCTGCGCGGTAGTTCCTCTAAATGAAGGAGACGAGACCATACCCAAACCATTTTCTTTAAAGAAAATAACTGTGTTGTAATTTAAAAGCGACGTTAAGGAAGATTGGTTTCTACTTATAATTGTATCACTTAGTCGCTGTACTGATTGCGTGTTTGAAGTTCCTTTTAACTGCTTATCAGATACAATTACTTCTTCTAATTGATTAATAGAATCATTTTGCGCCAATGCAAATTGACACAAGAATAGCAAACTGAATAAAATATGTTTTTTTATAGTCATAATTTCTGAGCCTTTTTTCCCGAAAGCACGATATTTGTTAAGAAAAAAGGCAGGTCTCCTGGCTTGCGTCTTGTTGTTTACCTTCCCAAGAAACCGAAAATTTCAGTTGGCTCAGTGGTTTTGTAGTTAACAACAAGCATAGTAGCTTACAGTTGCGGGAACAGCTTAGGTCTTGAACCTAATTCCCTTTTAATGTGATTCTAAAAAAGTTAAATCACAACCTTAATTCGGGTGCAAATATAGGTTTAACATTCGAATAAAAAATTAAATTTGATTTTTAAAAAGGATTAAATATACCTTTGTGAAATCAAAAATGCTATTTGTATGAAATGGAACACCTCGCTTTTAAGTTTGCTTTTAATGTTATGTATGGTCTTTGGATGCAAAAACCAAGATGCCTCTGAACAGTTGAAAAACAACGCTGTAAAGAACCAAATTCAATACGCTAAAGGATTCGAAATCTATAAATACGATGGCTTTTCAATAGTAAAAGTGACACAACCTTGGCCCAGTGCTACAAAGGCTTTTACTTATATTCTTAAAGAGAAAAACACCATTGTTCCAGATAGCTTAAAACAATACACTGCTGTAAACATCCCTATTAAATCTATTGTGGTTACCTCCACGACACACATCCCTTCTTTAGAAATTTTAGGCGTTGAGAATAGCTTGATTGGTTTTCCAAATACTGACTATATTTCCTCAGAAAAAACCAGAAAAAACATCGACGCTGGTAAAGTACGTGAAGTGGGTAAAAACGAAAACCTAAACACCGAAGTACTTATTGATATTGCTCCTGATGTTATCGTAGGTTTTGGACTGAATAACAGCAATCCGTCGCTAGATATTTTACAAAAAAGCGGACTCAAAGTGCTTTTTAACGGAGACTGGACAGAACAATCTCCACTAGGTAAAGCTGAATGGATCAAATTTTTTGGAGCACTTTACGGATTAGATGATAAAGCAAACAGCAGCTTTAAAGAAATCGAAAAAGAATACAAGCAAGCGATTAGCCTAGTCGAGAAAGTAACCAATAAGCCCACGGTAATGTCAGGCGCGATGTACCAAGATCAATGGTACGTACCACAAGGAGAAAGTTGGGCTTCACTATTTTTAAAAGATGCAAAAGCTAATTATTTGTGGAGTGATACTAAAGGAACTGGTGGTTTGCCATTGCCATTTGAAGTAGTTTTAGAAAAAGCACAAAAAGCAACTTACTGGATCGCACCTGGAGACTTTTCTTCTATGAAACAACTTGCAGATAGCAACCCGCATTACAAAGAATTTGATGCCTTTAAAAACAAAAAAGTATATTCTTATGCCATAAATAAAGGAGCAAAGGGAGGAATTGTTTTTTTCGAATGGTCTCCTACCCGACCTGACTGGGTTTTAAAGGATTTGATTAAAATTATTCATCCCGAATTACTACCTGATTACACTACTCATTTTTACCAACAATTACATTAATTTGGACGCTAATAAACGCAATAGTATTCTTTTTACCACTTTAATAATAGCTGCTTTTGCATTGTTTATTGTTAACATTAGCTTGGGTTCTATTTCCATTCCCTTAAAGGATGTTTTTAAGAGCTTAACGGGAGCTGTGGCAAGTAAAGAATCGTGGCAGTACATTATCCTCAATTACAGATTACCTAAAGCAATTACAGCCGTTTTAGTAGGAATGGGACTTGCTACAAGTGGTTTATTAATGCAAACATTGTTTAGAAACCCACTAGCGGGACCTTATGTTTTAGGACTAAGCTCTGGAGCTAGTTTAGGCGTTGCTACTATTATTTTAGGAGCTTCTATTTTACCAGCATCAATAAGTGCTTTTTTACTATCTTCTTACGGGATTGTATTGGCCTCTAGCTTGGGTAGTTTCCTTGTTTTACTAGCAGTATTAGCCGTTTCCTACCGCTTAAAAGATACCATGGCAATCTTAATCGTAGGTTTAATGTTTGGTAGTTTAACCAGCGCCGTGGTAAACACGCTAACCTACTTTAGCACTGCTGAGGAATTGCAAAAATTCACCTTTTGGTCTTTAGGAAGTCTCGGCAATTTATCTTGGACCGCCATTACAGTACTTTTTATCGCTGTTTTAATTGGATTAACACTAAGTCTTGTGAGTATAAAGTCCCTAAACGCCTTACTACTAGGAGAAAATTATGCTAAGAGTATGGGACTCAATTACAAAAAATCACGACTACTCATTATACTTGCTACCAGTGTCATGGCAGGAAGTATCACTGCGTTTGCTGGACCTATCGCCTTTATAGGACTAGCCGTACCGCACATTGCTAAGCTTGTTTTTCAAACTAGCAATCACAAAGTATTGTTCTGGAGCACGCTTCTTTTTGGTGCGATTATAATGCTCATTTGTGATAGCATTTCTCAGGTACCAGGAAAAGATTTCAGCCTACCTATAAATGCTGTAACTTCGCTATTTGGTGCACCAATTGTGATTTGGCTGCTTGTTCGAAAGAAAAAAATGATGGGATAATGCGACAACACACTTTCAATTAAAAACCAGCAAATGGACTCTACTATTTTAAGCACTTCAAATTTAAGTATTGGTTACAAGACCAAGAAAAGTGAAAACATCATTGCGGCAAATCTAAATTTAAATTTAGGCGCTGGCAAACTGACGGCTTTGATAGGTGCAAATGGAATAGGAAAATCAACATTGCTAAAAACACTAACCGGAATCCAAAAACCTTTGCAAGGAACAGTACAAATCAATGGTGAAGACCTACATAAAATGACTCCCGCAGCGCTCGCCTTGCACCTCAGCGTGGTTTTAACTGAGCGCTTACCTCCTAGCAATCTAACGGTATTTGAGTTGGTTGCACTAGGTAGACAACCGTACACAAACTGGATTGGGAAACTCAGTGAGACGGACATTGAAAAAATAAATGAAGCGATGGAGCGTAGTCAAATCACCCATCTAGCCGATAAAAAACATTACGAAATTAGTGACGGGCAGCTACAAAAAGTTCTTGTAGCTAGAGCGCTGGCTCAAGATTGCCCTATAATTGTGCTAGACGAACCTACAACTCATCTTGATTTATTTCATAAAGTAGCCTTGTTTAAGTTACTTAAAAAGCTAACACAAGAAACCAATAAATGCATCTTGTTCTCTACACACGATATCGATATGGCGATACAATTAAGCGACGAGATGATTTTAATGACTCCGGAATCAATCACACAAGATATACCTTGCAATTTTATAGAAAACGGAAGTTTTAACCGACTATTTAATGATGAAAACATTCAGTTTGATAGTCAAAAAGGGAAATTCATCATTAGCTAAAGTATTATTAGGAGCATGTTCCAGCTATACGCTATATCCTCAATAATAAAAGCTACGGCAAAAATGCCTTGTTTTATACTATTGAGGGATGCCGCTGCTATCTGGGCTAAACTATTGTAGTCCTATTTGGCGTTTTGCCTCCCCAATTACAAAAGCTACTGAGTTTGCAATATTAAAACTCCTGATATTAGTAGACATTGGAATTTTCAAGTGATTTTGAAATTGTGCTAATACCTCATCACTTAATCCTTTGCTTTCTTTACCAAAAACCAACCAGTCACCATCTTGAAAATTAATCTCTAGATAAGACTTTTCAGCATGTGAGCTCATTAAGAAAACACGGGATAAATCGGTAATTTGTGCTTTCCATTCAGCTACGTTCTGGTATTCGGTAACGTCAAGGTGTACCCAGTAATCCAAGCCAGATCTTTTTAAATTTTTATCATTTATTACAAACCCAAAAGGGTGTACGAGGTGCAACCTGCTTTCGGTACCCACGCACAAACGCCCTATATTTCCTGTATTATTAGGAATCTCCGGCTCGACTAATACTATATTTAACATCTTTATTTGATTGAATTATTATTAGAAGCATCAAAGTCAGCTACTTGAATTACCTCACCAGCTTTTAAATCGTTTAAAAAAACATTCCCTACACGCACACGCACTAAGCGTAAAGTGGGAAAACCAACAGCAGCCGTCATTTTACGTACCTGCCTAAATTTACCTTCATTAACGGTTATAGCAGCCCAAGATGTGGGTCCGTGACGTTCATCACGAATTTTTTTTGCTCTTTGTCCAAAATCGGGGACTTCTTGAACCAACCTTGCTTCACATTTTTTAGTAATGTATTTCCCGCCATCAAAACCTATTTCGACTCCTTCTTTTATTCTAGCAATTGCTTCCTCAGTCATCACGCCATCTACTTGAACGTAATATTCTTTTTCTACTTTTTTAGAGCGTATTATCTCGCTCATTTTGCCATCTGTGGTCAGTAGCAATAGCCCTTCAGAGTCTTCATCAAGTCTTCCTATTGCCATAGTACCTTCAGGAAAATCATGGAGTTCGCCTAATAATTTTTTCTTTCGTTTCAACTCATAAATGAACTGACTCAAATAGCCATAAGGTTTGTGCAGGATAAAATGAGAATGTGCCATTTGTAAAAGCTTGATTTACTTGAACTGCAAAGATAACGTTGTTTTTACAGCAACAAAATCTACTTCGCATTCGAATACAAAAAATTAAAGCGTATTATAAATACCAGTAATACGTGCACAACTTGTTAGAATAAAGTCTTATAACCTTTAAACAATAAAGCATAACAGCTAACAGCTTGTATATAAGTAATTTTAAAATAAAAACACATCATGGAAAATAAGCAATCAAATCAAGATAATAAACAACAGCAAAACGAAGGATTTAGTGGAGAAAATGTAGGTAAAAACAAGCCTTCAGAAAACCCAATGCTAAACAAAGAATTAGAAATTGACGAAGACGGAAAAGAAAAAGTAGTAGATCGTGCTCGCAATGCAGATGGATCAGCAGCTTTAATTCCTGAAGAAGATCGCACATGGAATGAGAATGAAAGCTTGAGCCGTGGCGTGAACACAGAAAAAGAGGCGATGAAAACAGTAGAAAACGAAGATCTAAACTCAGATATTACTGCAAAACGATACCCTGCATCTCATCCTGAAAATCATATTGATAGAGGAAACATGAATTTAGACGAAGACGACAAATAGACATGCGTTGCGCTAATAACGCTTCGTTACCACATTAAAAGTGGTGTTTTAAAGTGGAAAGTTGGTTACTCATTATATAGAGTAACCAACTTTTTTTATTACTCACACCGTACCTTCAGCAGTTCTAATTAGGTTGTTTATAGTTTTTAATTGTTTCCTATGTTAGCCATTTATATTATTGCTATTTTTACTTTCAAATTAAATAAATCACAATGCCTACCCTTTTACCTTCCTTTCTAATCGTATTTATTATTGCGCTAGTCATAGGAATCTTCCTTGGAAAATTAATTGGTTCGACAAGATCTAAGTTGGAACAAACCAGCCTTCAGGAAAAATTTCTTGCCTTAAATAATGCTATTCAAGACATGAAGGAGCAGCACATTAATGATAAAATACTGTTTGAGAATAAAATAAAACTTGCTAATACCGAAAAGGAAAGCATGCGCGACGAGAAAGACAGCTATGCAATGCATCTCTCTAAGAAAGAAGCTGACTTTGATAATTTATGGGAGCGCAATAAGGAACAGCGTGAAGAGGTCGAACAGCTGCAGCAAAAATTCAGCAAAGAATTTGAGAATCTAGCGAACAGAATCCTGGAAGAAAAGTCGACAAAATTCACTGAGCAGAATAGAGAAAATATGAAAAATATTCTATCTCCTTTGCAAGACAAAATTCAATTATTCGAAAAAAAAGTAGAAGACACCCATAAAGAAAGCATTGATTATCATGCCGCTCTACGCCAACAAATAGTAGGTCTTCAAGAAATGAACTTGCAAATGAGCAAGGAAACCATCAACTTGACTAAGGCATTAAAGGGCGATAGTAAAATGCAAGGCAACTGGGGCGAACTGATTCTTGAACGTGTACTCGAAAAATCAGGCTTAGAAAAAGATCGAGAATATCATGTACAGCAAGCATTTACTACTGCAGAGGGCAATCGCGTCTATCCTGATGTGGTGATCAATCTACCCGATGGTAAAAAGATGATTGTAGATTCTAAGGTATCCTTGACTGCCTATGAAAAATTTAGCAATGAAGAAGACGAAGCGCTCAAAATTACGTATCTCAAAGAACATCTGTTATCTATACGACGCCACGTAGAACAGCTAAGCACTAAAAATTACCACGATTTATATCAAATCGAAAGTCCTGATTTTGTATTGCTATTCATTCCTATCGAACCTGCTTTTGCTTTGGCTTTAAGCCAAGACAATAGTTTGTACAACAGTGCATTTGAAAAAAACATTGTCATTGTAACTCCCGCTACCCTACTAGCTACTTTGCGCACCATAGACAGTATGTGGACCAACCAAAAGCAACAGGAAAACGCTTATGAAATTGCGAGACAAGCAGGCGCTTTATACGATAAATTTGAAGGTTTTGTAGCCGACTTATTGCGAATAGGAAAAAAAATAGATGAAAGCAAATCAGAATATAGTAGCGCGATGAACAAACTAGTGGAGGGAAAAGGAAACCTAATTACTAGTGTTGAAAAATTAAAAAAGATGGGGGCTAAAGCTAAAAAAGCACTCCCTGAAAAAGTATTGCTACGAGCAGAAGAAACAAACCAAAACCAAATTTAAACCAAAAATCATGAAAAAAATAATTGGAATTATTACCGCACTATTCCTCCTTTCCATCATAGGCTATTTTACAGTAACCTATTATGCCACTTATAGCGAAGGAACACGATCAGGCCATCTTATCAAAATTAGTCATAAAGGAATGCTCTTTAAAACCTGGGAAGGCGAAATCAGTCAAGGGTTATCTGGATCACAAATTTTTTCGTTCTCAGTACTTGATAAAGACAAGCAAGTGATCACTGATTTAAAAGAAATGGAGGGTCAGTATGTAAAATTAAGTTATATTGAGCGTTATAGAACGTTTCCATGGTGGGGTGACACAAAATACTATATTACCGCTGTGCGAAAAGAAAATTCACCTTTAAAATTCAATTAACTATGAACAATACCTTTAAAACTGTTGCCTGCTCAGACATTAGCATCTCTGAATTGATGCTGCCGTCACACACTAACTTTAGTGGAAAAATTCACGGTGGTTATATTTTGTCATTATTAGATCAAATTGCGTTTGCTTGTGCTTCAAAATTTTGTGGTAATTACTGCGTTACAGCATCAGTAGATACTGTCAATTTTTTAAAACCTATTGAAGTGGGAGAGTTAGTTACGATGAAAGCTAGTGTAAACTATGTGGGTAAAAGCTCTATGATTATTGGGATTAGAGTTGAAGCAGAGAATATTCAAACCGGACATATCAAGCACTGCAATTCGTCTTACTTCACGATGGTCTCTAAGGATAAGGATGGCTCAAATGCACGTGTTCCAGGCTTGGTACTTTCTAATTTACAAGAGGTACGCCGTTTTACCAATTGCCTGAAACAAATTTCGTTGAAAAAAGAGAAAGACCGTCATGAAGAGAATTTTAACTACAGCTCTATTGAAGCATTAGCCAATCTAGAAAAATACAATGTAAGAATAGAACTAGGATAAAAGCTTTTTTGCCAGCATAAAAACCTGAATTACTTTACCTAACTTGAATTAAAAATAGTCGCTATAGAACACCACTAAATCACTAAAATTTTCGTAACTTTAAGAGAAGCCACAAATAAAAAGTTATGATAAAAAAACTACTTTTACTCGCCCTTTTACTTTCTGGGTCACTACAAGCTCAAGACAGGCTAAGTACTTCTAAAGGACATATATCCTTTGAAGCTTCCGTAGCTTTTTTTGAAGCTGTGACTGCAGAAAACGATAATGTATTGTGTACCATCAACGTTTCTCGCAGCCAAATTTACTTTACCGCTTTCATAACCGACTTTCAGTTTGAAAGGAGTTTAATGCAGGAGCACTTTAATGAAAATTATTTAGAGAGCAAGCGCTATCCAAAAGCCGTTTTTAAAGGTATTATTGAGAATTTCGATAAAAACGAAATTGCAACTACTGCAAAGGAATATTGGATTAGAGGAAAAATCAACATTCATGGTAAGACTAAAAAAATTCGGTTACCTGCGTCTATCGCTAAATCAAGTGCGGGCGTTTACTTAAAAGCTAATTTTTCTCTCAATACTGATGATTTTAATATTACAATTCCGTTTATGGTGCGTAGTAAAATTTCAAAAAAAGTAAATGTCGCTGTTGTAGCGACATTAAATTAAACGTATTAAATCACTTTTCTCAAAGCTTCTTCTATATCGGTTATTTTGAATTTGAAACCCGTTTTTCTAATTTTTTCTGAAGACACTCTTCGACCTGTTAATACGATTTTTGACATTTGTCCCATCCCTAATTTTATAATTGCAGCTGGTACATGTGGCAACCACATTTTGTAACCGTATACCGCTGCAAAGGTTTTTGAAAATGCGATATTATTAGTTTCGTCTTCTACTGCGGCATTATAAGGCCCATGCAAACTATCATCTACAATTGCTTTAAGGTAGATTGCGCACAAATCATCTATATAAATCCAAGGCATATACTGCTTTCCTGATCCTAATGGCGCTCCCAAGCGGTATTTAAAAATGGGTTTCAACTTTTTGATCAAGCCTTCTCCCTTCCCTAAAACTAAGCCGGTACGAACTTTAACGGTACGTATTCCCAATTTGCCAATCGTATCAACGGCTGCCTCCCATATCTGGCAGGTTCTGCCTAAAAAGTCAGCTGCAGGAGGCGTAGTTTCTTTACAAATCGCCTCTCCATTTATAGCACCATATATTCCTGTAGCTGATGCTGATATAAAAGCATGCAGTTTGTGATTTTGCTTTATAAGTACCTTGTGGATTACTTTAATAGAATTTTCTCTGCTGTCTACAATCGCTTCTTTTCGCTTTTTAGTCCATCTTGCTCCAGCAATATTCTCGCCCGCTAGATGAATGATGTAATCAGCGTTGTTTACAGCGGCTTCATCAATAGTCTGTTTTTCTACATCCCATATATAATAGGACACGTCTTTTTTATTGGCGCGCTTGCTTCTACTCAAGATAGACACGCTAAAACCATTAGCCACTAACATTTCAGTTAGATTACTACCTACAAAACCTGTACCTCCGGTAATTAAAACATTTTTTTTCATCTGTGTATCATTTGAGCTTAAACAAATATACAATTAATTTTGTTTAACTTTAACGTATTATTGTTAAACAATTTGTTATCTTTATACTCTCATTTAAAAACACGACAAATGGCTATTAAGAAAATGCAAATCACAAGAGATAAAATAGTTTCACTTTATATGGAATATACTTTGGAACACCATGCGAAACCAAAATCAGTATACCTATTTGCTAAAGAGAATAATTTTAGTGAAGCAGAATTCTACAGCTTTTTTGGAACGATGGAAAGTATTGAAAAAGAAATTTTCAAAATATTTTTAGAGAAGACAGTTGCCATGTTGCACCTAGACCCTAATTACCCGGGTTATGATATGAAGAGCAAGATGCTTAGTTTTTATTTCACCTTTTTTGAACTACTAACTGCAAACAGAAGTTACGTATCACAAAGTTTAACAGCAGATAAGAACCAATTGAAAAACTTAAAACAGCTTTCAAGTTTGCGAATGGCATTTTTAGATTACGTTACTTCTATAATCTCAGATGAATACCGCATTAAACAGGAGAAACTTCAAAAAATGCAGGAGAAAGCATTGCAAGAAAGTTCGTGGATTCAGTTCTTGATGACTATGAAATTTTGGCTTGAAGACGATTCAGCTGCATTTGAAAAAACTGATATTTATATCGAAAAATCTGTAAAACTAAGTTTTGAATTAATGAATATTGCTCCAATCGATAGTTTAATTGATTTTGGAAAATTCATGTTCAAAGAAAAAATACAAAATAGATAATGAAAACAATAGACTATATACCTACCTCAAAAATTGAAAGAGCAACTAAACTAGTGCAAACTGGTGCAAAAGTTGGTGTCAATTACCTAAAATATTACGGAGAAAAGATTGTAAATAGCGATTTAACTCGTGACAAATTAAATGAAGACAACGCCGAAGACATATATGATGGTTTAAAAAGCCTAAAAGGAAGCGCCCTAAAAGTGGCACAGATGTTAAGCATGGACAAAAACTTTTTACCACAAGCGTATGTGGAGAAGTTTTCATTATCTCAGTTTTCAGTACCGCCTTTGTCTGCTCCTCTGGTTTTAAAAACATTCAAGTCTAATCTAGGGAAAACACCTTACGAAATCTTTGATGAATTTGATGCTACCTCTATAAACGCAGCAAGTATTGGTCAAGTGCACCTAGCGGTTAAAAACGGAAAAAAATTAGCTGTAAAAATTCAGTATCCTGGTGTCGCTAATAGTATTTCATCTGATTTGGCTTTGGTTAAACCTATTGCAATTCGCATGTTCAACCTTCAAGGAAAGGATTCAGACAAATATTTTAAAGAAGTTGAAGATAAGTTAATCGAAGAAACTAATTACATTTTAGAATTAGAGCAAAGTCAAGCTGTGGTTGCCGCATGTAACCAAATTGAAAATCTGACTTTCCCTAATTATTACCCAGAGTACTCCTCTGAGAAGATCATAACAATGGACTGGATGACTGGTGTACATTTATCCGAATTTAAAAATACGGACCCTATTATTGCTAACAAATTAGGGCAAGCACTTTGGGACTTTTACATGTACCAAATCCATATTTTAAAGAAAGTTCATGCTGATCCGCACCCAGGAAACTTCTTGGTAAGCGATAAAAACGAATTGGTTGCACTGGATTTTGGTTGTATGAAAACAATCCCAAATGAATTCTACATTCCTTATTTCGAATTAATCGATGAAAAGGTAATCAACGACCCAAAAGCGTTTAGTGCTAAATTATTCGAATTAGAAATATTAAGAGCCGATGATACTCCGCAGGAAGTAACCTATTTTACTCAAATGTTCTTTGATCTACTGTCGCTATTTACAATGCCATTTCAGGAAGAAACATTTGATTTTGCTAATGAAACATTCTTTGATAATATCGCAAAATTAGGAGAACGATTTGCTAATGATACTAATCTTAAAAAGATGAACGGTAACCGAGGATCAAAACATTTTATTTATATGAACAGAACCTTCTTTGGACTATATAATTTAATGTTTGATTTAAAGGCTAAAATTGTTGTCAATCAATATACAAAATACCAAGCATGAGACCAGAATTAACTGATTTAGAAAAAGACCGAATTATTGAAATGGCATGGGAGGACCGTACCACATTTGAAGCTATCCACCTGCAATTTGGCTTAAAAGAACAAGAAGTTATTGATTTAATGCGTCTAGAGATGAAGCCTTCTAGTTTTAGAATGTGGAGAGCACGAGTTCAGGGCCGTAAAACAAAGCATGAAAAATTACGTGAATTTGACAAGGGCCGTTTTAAATGTAGCCGTCAAAGACAAATAAATAACAATAAGATTTCGAAGAGATAATACTAAAATTATGAAAAACATTTTAATTATAGGCGGTAGTAAGGGAATAGGAAATGCTATTTTATTACAGCAGTTAGAACATAATAAAATCTACAATATTAGTAGAAATGCCCCTGAGATTACACACGCTAACCTAACACATTTCTCATTGAATGTGTTAGAAGACGCATTACCTGAATTAGCAGCTATTGACACGATCATCTACTGCCCTGGTTCTATTAATTTAAAACCTATAGGTAGTTTAAGTATAGATGATTTTAGAAATGATTTTGAAATTAATGTTATTGGCGCAGTAAAAGTTATTCAAAAATATTTAGTTACTTTGAAGAAGGGTAACAATCCTTCTATTGTACTTTTTAGTACAGTGGCTGCCAAGTTAGGAATGCCATTTCATGCTAGTATCGCTACTGCAAAAGCTGGAGTGGAAGGATTAGTAAAGTCATTAGGAGCTGAGTTAGCAAGCACTGTACGCATCAATGCCATTGCCCCTACTATTACAGATACTACATTATCCGCAGGAATATTACGCAACGATCGCATGAAAGAAAACATGGTGGAACGACACCCTATGAAAGGCTATTTACAAGCTAGTGAAGTGGCTGATATGGCTGATTTTTTAATCTCAGATAAAGCAAAATCAATTTCAGGACAAGTATTTGAAATGGATTACGGAATTGTATCATTCAAAATATAACCAATATATACCACCACTTTAAAAAGTGAATCACAACCATGAAAAATTACGAAAAAAAAGAATTATATAATACTGAGGCAACCACAGCAATTGCTGACAACTATAGAAAAATAATTACAGGCATAGGCGAAGACGTAACTAGAGAAGGATTAGAAAAAACACCAGAAAGAGCGGCTAAAGCAATGCAGTTTTTAACGCACGGTTATGATCTAGATCCTTTAGAGATATTAAAATCAGCTTTGTTTACTGAAGATCATAGTCAAATGATTGTAGTAAAAAATATTGAAGTCTATTCTATGTGTGAGCACCACATGCTACCGTTTTTTGGAAAAGCACATGTTGCCTATATTCCAAATGGTAAAATAGTAGGTTTAAGTAAAATTCCTCGAATTGTAGATGCTTATGCACGTAGAATGCAGGTACAAGAAAGATTAACTGACCAAATCAAAGATTGTATTGAGGAAGCACTACAACCACTAGGAGTAGCTGTGGTTATAGAAGCACAACACATGTGCATGCAAATGCGTGGTATTGAAAAGCAAAATTCATTTACAACAACTTCTTCTTTTACAGGTGCATTCGAAAAAAATAAAACCAGAAAAGAATTCATCAGTTTGATTTCAAACAAATTGAGCTAAACAAAATAATAATATGAAAATTCTCTTAACAGGCGCAACAGGTTATATCGGGAAACGACTTTTACCTATTTTAATAGCACAAGGTCACGATATAGTTTGTTGCGTGAGAGATATCAATCGTTTTTTTGTTCCAATACAATATAAGGATAAGATCACCGTAGTGGAGGTCGACTTTTTAAAAAAAGAAACGCTAAATACCATACCTGTTGATATAGACGCTGTTTACTATCTTATACATTCTATGTCTAGCTCAGCTGATAACTATGATCAATTAGAAAAAACTTCGGCAGAAAATTTTGTCTCAAGAATCAACCAGACAAAAGCACAACAAGTTATTTACCTCAGCGGAATAATAAATGACAACTCACTTTCAAAACATTTATCCTCACGAAAAAAAGTCGAAGAAATTTTGACCACAGGAACGTATGCAATGACTACGTTACGAGCAGGAATAATTGTAGGTTCAGGTAGTGCTTCTTTTGAAATTATTAGGGACTTGATCAACAAGTTGCCTATAATGATTACTCCAAAATGGCTCAACACAAGGTGCCAACCTATTGCCATTAGCGATGTTCTGGAATTTTTATCAAAATCTTTATTGAATCCCTCAACTTATAACCAGAGTTTTGATATTGGTGGGCCAGATATTCTAACCTATAAGGAAATGTTATTGGCTTTCGCCAAAGCTAAAAAATTAAAACGTTGGATTTTTACGGTTCCCGTAATGACGCCTAAACTCTCCTCCTACTGGCTTTACTTTGTTACCTCAACTTCATACAAGCTAGCCTCGGCTTTAGTGAGTAGCATGAAGGTAGAAGTAGTTTGCAATGACACCCGAATTAATGATTTACTCCATGTAAAACCAATGCCTTATGAAGAGGCATTATCAAAAGCATTGATCAAAATTGAAGCCAATAATGTGGTATCAAGCTGGAAAGACTCCTTAGTTAGCGGACGCTTTAAAACCAACATCTCTACTTATCTTAATGTACCTGAAAAAGATTGTTTTTTTGACCGTAGACATAAAGAAATCATTGACAAGGACTATACTATCAACCAAATTTGGTCCATAGGTGGTGAAACCGGATGGTATTATGGTGATTGGTTGTGGGATTTACGCGGTTTTATTGATAAATTGTACGGCGGTGTGGGTTCCCGAAGAGGGCGAACAAACAAACATGAAATTCATGCTGGCGATGCCTTAGATTTCTGGCGCGTTTTATATGCCAATAAAGAAGAGGGGAAACTAATTCTCTTTGCCGAAATGAAACTCCCTGGAGAGGCATGGCTTGAGTTCAAAATTATAGGAAATACACTGTATCAATCAGCGACTTTCAAGCCCCGCGGTGTTTGGGGGAAATTATATTGGTATGCTGTTTTACCTTTCCACGGATTTATATTTGAAGGAATGTTAAAGAAATTGATCAAATAGTGCTTTTTCAAGGAGCTTAATCCAGCTATCCGCTATATCTTTTACTTTTTTAAATAAAAAAGAAAAGGATGCCGCTACTATCTGGGCTATGAGTTTATGGTTCGCAAGATATCTAGTCTTATATTTATATATCGTTTCAGAAAAAGAAAACAAAGCCATCAAGTTTATAATATCCGCATGAAGTATATTTTGTCACTACTTAGTAATAGAAAAAAGCGAAATCAAAATAGTAAATCAATAAGTAATTATACCACATTCAGTATGCACTATTTACTTTTCTTCATGCCTTAGTATTAAAAGCATCAACTCAAAAACCAATTAAACTGTAAAGAAATTGAGAGACATTCAATATGCAAACCACCTTCCTAAATGTCTCAATAATTGACAAGATTACCACCAAAACAATAAAACCATTAAAAAACAAGAATATTAAGCTTTTAATCTTAACTTTTCTTACTCTTTAATGGTTTGTTCCTTTAAAAATTATTGGATTTTTATATTTCTATTTTAAAATTCCTGCTTTATAGGTGCTAATAGCTCGGTCACGGGCCATAGCATGTTCTACCATAGGTTGACCATAACCCAAATCAAATTCTGCGATCCATTGACGAATATACACACCCTTTCCATCAAATTTTTTCAATTGAATTTCGGGATTAAACACTCTAAAATAGGGCGCCGCATCACAACCAGTACCTGCAGCCCACTGCCAGTTCCCCACGTTTGCAGACAAATCATAATCCAATAATTTTTCAGCAAAGTAAGCCTCTCCCCATTGCCACTGAATTAAAAGATGTTTGCATAGAAAACTTGCAACAACCATGCGCACTCTATTGTGCATGTATCCCGTTTCATTTAATTGTCGCATTCCGGCATCCACCATAGGATAACCAGTCTCACCCTTACACCACTTTTTAAATTCTTCTTCGTTATTGCGCCATTCTATTCCATCGTAAGCCGACTTAAAGTTATTAGTCATCACTTTAGGGAAATTAAAGAGAATTTGCATAAAAAATTCCCTCCATATCAATTCACTTAAAAAAACAGCGTTCTTTTTATTAGCCCAAGTAACTAATTTACGTGTGCTAACAGTTCCAAAACGCAAATGAGGAGAAAGATAAGACGTACTATCTAAAGCTGGAAAATCTCTTGTTTCGTCGTAATTTGAGATTTTAGTTAAATTATGCGGTTTAACTTGTATCGTACTCTCTGTAAATCCGATTGCTTCAAGAGTGGGAAATTCAAAATTAGATGGATAGAAGTTAGAAAATTGCTTCTCTTCACTGTAATCAGGAAAAGTCCCTATTTGCTTGAATTTATCTAGCCATTTGTTTTTAAAAGGAGTATAAATGGTATAAGGTAAACCATCTGCTTTTGTGATTTCGAGTTCTTCAAATATAACTTGATCCTTGAAGGCACTAACCGCAACATTATTTTTCAAAGCAAAATCAGCAATTGCTAGGTCTCTCTTTATAGCATAGGGCTCGTAATCTTTATTAAAGAATATAGATTGAATATCATACGCTTCAAAGAGCGCTTTCCAGACTGCTAACGTCTCACCATTTTTGACTAAAAGAGCACTATTAAACGCATTTAAATCAGCGTTAATCTTTTCTAGCGTTTGATGTATAAAAGTAACACGAGCGTCATTTTTAGCCAAGCTTTCTAAAATTGCGGTATCAAATATAAACAATGGAATCACTGGATAATCACTCTCCAATGCATGAAAAAGTCCCACGTTATCTTCTAATCGCAAATCACGACGAAACCAAAAAAAAACAACTTTTTGTTTACTCATAATTATTTCCCGTTAAAAAGTTTGTCAACCATTTTTTCTCTGTGAGCGAATATTTCGTTTAACTTCCCTTCTACTATTAAACTATTCATGATACGTCCTAAAAAACCTAATGGTAAGCCATAGTGCACCACGTCTGTCATTTTAACACCTTGTGGAGTAGCCTCAAAAAAATGCTTGTGGTGCCAGAAAGCGTAGGGTCCAAAACGTTGTTCATCTATAAAATGAGCTTTGTCTTTTACTTGAGTAATCTCTGTTACCCACGATATTTTAACTCCTGCCAATGGCGAGACTTTGTATTGGATTATTTGTCCTGCATACATGTCTTTTCCATCAAAATCAGTGATTTGGAAACCCATATCACCCGGAGTAATTTTTTGTAAATTTTTTGGACTAGAGAAAAAAGCCCAACATTCTTCTAGGCTAGCATTTACATACTGCACTGATTCTTTTTTATAAAGTTTCATGGTATTGTTCTTTAAAAATGAGATTTTCTCGCAGAATTTACTGCGTGAGGGATTGCAGGCGGTATCCTCGTAGTCCCTTTTATTTAGGGACGTAGAGATAAAGCCGTAAAGCCCGACTCTTCTAGATTTTTATCGAGAAGAGTCACGCCCTAATACTGTTATATCTTATAGTATTTAAAAGGTACAAATAACATCCCGAAACACTCTCCGTGTTCCTTACCTAAATGCTTGTGGTGCACTTTGTGGGCCTTTCTAAGACCTACTAAGTATTTGTTTTTTGTGTTCTTAAACCATTTAAAACGCTGATGAATTAATACATCGTGAATCATGAAATAGCAAAAACCGTAAGCGGTAATTCCTAGACCTATGAAGAACAAATAATTCATTCCACCTTGTACACCATAGTAAAAGAGCACCATGCTAGGAATCGCAAAAATGACAAAGAAAATATCATTTCGCTCAAAAGGGTGTGCGTATTTAGGTTGGTGATGGTCTTCATGAAAATACCACATTAAACCGTGCATAATATATTTGTGAGTAAGCCAACTTACACATTCCATAACTAAGAAAACGCTGATGAAAATTAAAAAAGAGATCATTGAATTTTATTTAATATTTTTAATCCGTTATTGTGGTTTTGATTACTGTACTAGCCTCAATTTGTACGTTACAAATGATTGAGCAAGTAATCCGGCTTTGGTATAGTTAGATACTCTAATTCTAGCATTCCCTATCTCGTGACAAGGCGTTTTTGCTAATTTTTTTAATAATTTCTTGTAATAAACATAAGCAGTGTAGACCCCAAATTTTGCTTCTATTGGTAATTTTTTAATCCCTTCATAGGCAACTTTAAAGTCTTCTTCAATTTCGGCAATGATTTGCGCTTTTGCTTTTTCATCAAAAGAATTTAAGTCTACTCCAGGAAAATAATTTCTATTTAAAACAAGATTATCATCTTTTAAATCTCTTAAGAAATTCACTTTTTGAAAAGCAGAACCCAATCGCATCGCTTCTCCTTTTAACTGTTCGTATCGGGCATTATCTCCCTTAACAAATACTTTCAAACACATTAGACCTACTACATCTGCAGAACCATAAATATAGTCGTCATATTCCTCTTTACTGTTATAGTCAGACTTAACTAAATCTAATTTCATACTTTTTAAAAAAGCTTGAATAAGATCATCAGTGATATTATTTTGCTTAACCGTAAATTGAAAAGAGTTCAAAATAGGATTCAAACTAATACCTGATTTATAGGCTTTATAATATTCTTTCTCGAAATCATTTATTAACTCTTCTTTATCATATCCGTGAAAAGTATCTACAATCTCATCAGCAAAACGAACGAAGCCGTAAATACTGTATATAGCGTCTCTAATGCTTGGTGAAAGCATGTACACTGCAGAAGAAAAAGACGTACTGTAGTTTTTTGTTACTAATTTACTACACTTAAAAGATACATCGTCAAATAATTGCTTCATAATTATTGTTCTAAGATTGCTTATTTATTAAATCTGAAACTAATTTCCCAGATATTAAAGCCGGAGGAACACCTGGTCCTGGCACGGTTAATTGTCCTGTAAAAAATAAATTTTCTACTTTTTTACTTTTAAGTTTTGGCCTTAAAAAAGCCGTTTGAAAAAGTGTGTTTGCCATTCCGTAGGCATTTCCTTTATAAGAATTGTATTCTGTAACGAAATCATTCTTGCAAAAGGAACGTTTAAATATAATATTTTTTCTAACACTTTGCTGTGTTAAATTTTCAAAACGAGAGATTATTTTATCAAAGTACTCTTCTCTTAATGCTTCTGTATCAGTAATTCCTGGTGCTAATGGCACTAAGAAAAACCCTGATTCCATTCCCTCGGGTGCGGCAGTTTTATCTGTTAACGATGGAAAATTTGCATAAAATAATGGTTCTTTAGGCCATCTAGGTTCGTCATAAATATCCTTAGCATGTTGCTGAAAATCAACATCAAAAAACAAGGCATGATGCGATATGTTTTCCACTTTTTTATCAAAACCTACATAAAACAACAGTGAAGATGGTGCAAACACCCTACTTTCCCAATATTTTTCAGAGTATGCTCTGTGTTCTTCATCTAATAAAGTTTCTGTGTGGTGATAATCAGCACCGCTCAATACAATATCCGAATCAATTCTTTTTCCGTTTACAACAACTGCTTTTGCTGTTTTATTTTCGACAATAATTTTATCAATACTAGCATTGACTTGGAATTTTACTCCCAACTCTCTTGCAAGACTTTCCATAGCTCTAACAACATCAAACATTCCCGTTTTAGGATGCCAAGTTCCTAGTCCAAAATCAGCGTAATTCATAAAACTATAAAACGAAGGCGTATCAGAAGGCTTCGCTCCTAAAAACAATACCGGAAATTCTAAAATTTGAATTAACTGCTCATTTTTAAATTTCTTGCGAATGTCTTTACTAATATTACTAAAAAACTGCCCTACCTTTTTAGCAGTCTCCACCGTTACTAACTCTAGCGGGGAAACTCCTGGACGATATACTAAATCTTTAATAGCTATATTATAATTGCTTTGCGCTTCCATCATGAAATCGTGCAATATCTTACCGCTGCCTTTTTCAATCTTTTCAAACGTGGCCTCGATTTCTGGTAAATTATCAGCGATGGCAATAAAATCGTCAACACCATAATATACGCGATACGCCGGAGAAAGTTTTACCAACTCGTAATAATCGCTAGTTTTTTTTCCAAAATCAGCAAAAAAACGATCAAACACATCTGGCATCCAGTACCAACTTGGTCCCATGTCAAAAGTAAATCCATCACTTTTTAATTGTCTAGCGCGACCACCTATTGAATCGTTCTTTTCGAAAACGGAAACATCATGTCCGCTTTTCGCTAAATAAGATGCCGCAGCCAAAGCTGAGAATCCAGAACCTATAATTGTAATTTTCTTTTTCATTTGTTTAGCAAATATACAAATTGTTTAAACAAAACATTACAGTTCATTCACTAATTCTGTGATAGAATTGAATGTACTCACGTTTTCATGAACTATTTCTTTATTTATAAATTCGATCATTCGACCAATATACCATAACTGCGTATGCTCATCTAGCAATGTATCAGACATTTGCGCTACAAATTCATCAACCGCATTACGATCAGGCTGCACTGTTAGGTACGAGACAAAAGTAATCGCATTAAAGTGTTTCTTGAGATCTTTTAAGTTTTCTATTGGCATGCTCTCGCCAAGGTAAATTACTTTGTACCCTTTTAAAAGTATTTCATAATTAATATACATTAAGCCTAATTCGTGAATTTCGTTCATAGGTAACGACAGTACAAAAACACGCTCTAAACGAGTTGGCGCTTGTGTTTGCAGTTTCTCAATGTTCACAACTAGTTTTAGCTTAATCAAATAACTCATGAAATGCTCGTGAGCTGGTGAAATTGTATCTGTTTGCCAGAGTACACCAAGCTCATTCATTAATGGAATAAACACTTGGTGAAAAATCTCCTTGAAAGATTTCTCAGCAATCAACCAGTCATATGTGTTAAAAAACAGCTCCTGATCAAAGTTCATCATTGCCATTTTAAAAGCACTGATTGCATGATTTTTAGCTGTCTTTGAAGAGGTAATTTGTTTTACTAAAAGAGGGATATCCTCCTCTTTATATGCAGCTATTTTGGAGATTTTATAGCCATATTCATGAAGTAAAGTAATATTCAAAAGTTTTTGCAAGCTCGCTAAGTCGTACAAACGAATATTAGTATCGGTTCGCATAGGCTCCAATACATTGTATCTCTTTTCCCAGATTCGGATGGTATGCGCCTTTATACCAGAAAGATTTTCTAAATCCTTTATGCTAAAAACGTTTTTTATATTGTTTATCATTTTCGAATATTTGATAAACAAATGTAAACGAAATTATGCTATAAAAGGCTGTTTAATTAAAAAAATATTTGATTAGGTTAAACTAAGCTTTTGAAATTCATTTAATTTATCAAGATTAAGAACAGTTTTAGAGTTGTCTGTGCTTCGGGTGTACATAGGTACAAATTTAGCCCCATACACAACCTCATCAAAAGTATAGGAAGAGCGCGCAGCTACAGTGGTACTAAACATATCATCAAATGTTTTAATGAAAACTAGAATTTCACCGTGTATTTCTTTAAAATCACTTTCGGTAAACTGATACAATGGACTGTTCTCTGTAATGGGATGTACTAAAGTCCAACTTAAGGTAAGTGTTGAAATTTTCTCAAGTTCAAGATCGAGTTGGTAAAACTTATTGGCTTGAACTCCATTTTCCATCACCGTCATTCCCAGAGTCATTTGCGCTTCGGCATCAGTAAAATTAGTGTTTTTAAAAGGAGACAAACGCATCATAAAAGCAGTACCATCACCATAAGGAGCAATAATCCCATTATGAGAAAATTTTAAAAATGCCGTAGGCTTGCTAAAACGCCCAAAAAATAGTCCTGTCGCAATGGCAAAACTTAACAATCCCATCAAGGCTTCGGCAGCTGAAAGCGCACTAGTTAAAAATCCTGTTGGACTTATGTGTCCATATCCTACCGTAGTAAATGTTTGAGCGCTAAAAAAGTAAGCTTGGCCAAATTGTACTATATCACTATCTGAAGAAGCAATACCGTCAAGATGTTCCATTCCTATACTATAATAGATACTGGCAAAAATAAAATTGATGGTAATATAAAAAAGCAGTATAATTCCTAAAAAGCGCCATCGAGGCATATCAATCATGGTATGGTACCAACTTATTCTATGAAAAGCATGCATTCCTATCTTTTCAACATTTGCCTTTCCGGTTTTATTGATGAAGCGCCCCCCATAACTACTCGAATTTGTTCCAAATCCTGAATTTCTATCAGCAACTGCTTTTTTATTTATTCCGTCTAGTGATGCCATATTAGTTCCTTAATTACGGAGTAAAGTTAGACAAAAATGCGTAATAAATTCTCAAGCGAGTTCTAATGGTCGTTTTAGATAGCAAAAATCTCTTGAAATGATTCTTAAAATGGTAGTTTGAACGCCACTGCTACGCATACTATTAAGTAGGCCACTTTTGAAAATCCGATAATATGGCTATATTTGAAATTATAAAAAGTACTTAAATGCCTGAAACAAAATTAATCGACGGTTTTCCTTATATAAAACATGAAAAACCAGTTCTTCCAGATGCCGAAGCAGTAACACTATCTCAATCATTTTATGAAAAAATGGATACGAGAAGATCAGTGAGAGAATTTTCAGATCGAGCAGTTCCAAGAGCTTTAATCGAAAATATCTTAAAAACAGCATCAACGGCACCATCTGGAGCGCACAAACAACCATGGACTTTTTGTGTGATCGAAAATCCAGAAATCAAAAAACAGATCAGAATTGCTGCTGAAGAGGAAGAGTATGAAAGCTATGAAAGCAGAATGTCAAGCGAATGGTTAGATGACCTTAAACCATTAGGTACTGACTGGAAGAAGCCTTTTCTTGAGATCGCTCCTTACCTAATAGTCGTTTTTAGAAGGATATACGAATTTGGTCCAGATGGCAAGAAAAAAAATAATTATTATGTTCAAGAGAGCGTAGGTTTAGCCAGTGGATTTCTACTTGCTGCAATACACAACGCAGGGTTAGTTTCTTTAACACACACGCCAAGTCCGATGAACTTTTTAAGCAAGCTCTTAGAACGCCCTGAAAATGAGAAACCGTTTTTACTAATCCCTGTAGGATATCCTGCAGCTGATTGCTGGGTTCCTGATTTAGGGAGAAAAGAACTGGCTGAAATGGCTAAGTTTTATTGATTTTCGAGTAATATAAATCTTAAAAATTACAAACTATTTTGATAATTAAATAACTTTATTATCCTTAAAAAGTAGTTTATTGCACCTACATTAATTAACAAATTATACAACACATGGCTTCAGGATTTTTTGCCCTTTTAGATGATATCGCAGCACTTATGGATGATGTGGCTGTTTTAAGCAAAATTGCTACTAAAAAAACAGCTGGAATTTTAGGAGATGATTTGGCTGTAAACGCCGAGAAAGCTTCTGGTTTTGTATCCTCACGAGAAATTCCTGTACTATGGGCAATCACAAAAGGATCCCTATTAAACAAATTAATCATTCTCCCCTTCGCCTTTTTATTAAGTGCTTTTGTCCCAGCTGTGATTTCGATCATTTTAATTTTAGGAGCTGTATACTTAGCCTACGAAGGAATTGAAAAGATATACGAATACTTTTTTCCGCACCATGACCCTGAAAAAGTCATTGAAACAGTTTCATTGAGTGAAGCAGCTATTTTATTAGTAGAAAAAGACAAAATCAAATCGGCTATAGTAACTGATTTTATTCTTTCGATCGAAATTGTAATTATTGCGTTGGGAACCGTTGAAGGTGAATCTATCTTAAATCAGATTATCGTTGTAAGTTTCATCGCCCTTCTTGCTACTGTGGGAGTTTATGGTGTGGTAGCTTTAATTGTAAGAATGGACGATTTTGGGCGTGTATTAAAAAAGACAAAAAGTAAAATTGTTCAAACAACAGGAGAACTTTTAATAAAGGCCTTACCTAAGGTTATAAAGATATTAGCCTTTGTAGGTACTATTGCATTACTACTTGTTGCAGGAGGTATTTTCTCTCATAAAATTGAAGCGGTGCATCACATGATGACGAGTTGGCCAGATATGTTGAAAGAGTTCACATTAGGTATTATAGGCGGAGTTATTGCATTTGCTATTGTCACACCTTTGAAAAAATTGTTTACTAAAAAGTCTGATCAAGCCACCGCAGAATAAGATTCCAATACGTACAATTTCCACTTAAAGAAAAGACTTAAATAGTATTTGAATTAAATTATCAACGCTTTCGCGAAAGCGAATAAGGCACGATAAATCGCGTACTAATGCTGTATGAATATAAGTAGTTTAGTAAAGTGGACGAAATTTAATGTTTAACGAAGTCATAAGATTACAACCACTTTGAAAATAGTGGCACATCACAATTATTTAAAGTACCTAAAAAACAGAATGAATATAGAAAACGCTACTTACGCAGAAGCTGCTATGCTAATAAATAAACCAATTGCAACAGTATTTAAAGCCTTCATAAATCCAGAAATCACTACACATTTTTGGTTCACAAAAGCAACTGGATCATTAGAAGAAGGGAAAACTATCGATTGGACTTGGGAAATGTACGGGAATCACGTAGTGACTGTAAAGGTGCTATCTATTAAAGACAATGAATCAATCGTAATTCAATGGGGTGAGAATGAACAAAATATTGTCGAATGGGAATTCAATGAATTGGTAAACAATAAAACATTTGTTACCATCACCTTTAATGGAATTATAGGTACTGTCGAAGAACTATGCTCACAAATAAGAGATACTACAGAAGGCTTTACTCTAGTGCTTGCAGGTTTAAAAGCCTATTTAGAACACAACATTGAACTCAACTTAGTTGCTGGCCGTTTCCCTATTGAACTGATTGAGGAATAATAACATAGCTCAATCAATACATTTTTTCATTAAATTAGTGGCACTAAAAAACCGCTATGAAAAAATTCACCCCAATTATTGTTCTTTCTATTTTAGCAACACAGCTACTTAGCGCACAATCCTCTGAAAGTTTAAAAATTAAAAAACAAAATCAGCAAAACGCAAAAGAAATAATAAACGAGTTTACTACTTTCTTGAGGATCCCAAATGTTGCAGAGAATCCTTCAAGCTTGCGTGAAAACGCTAATTTCATCATGGAAATGATGACAAAAAAAGGCATTAAAAACGTCCAACTTCTCGAAGGGAAAACTAAAAATGCTACTCCTGCAGTTTATGGAGAAGTAATAGTGCCAGGCGCTAAACAGACACTAATTTTTTATGCTCATTATGACGGACAGCCGGTAAATCCAAAACAATGGAATGAAGCTTTAAGTCCGTTTACGCCTCAACTTTACACAGGAGCTATCGATAAAAATGGCGTAAACATCCCTTTCCCTGAAGACGGAAAATACAATAACAACTGGAGAATTTATGCTCGAAGTGCCTCTGATGATAAGGCAGGAGTTGATGCTATTTTAAATGCTTATGATGCAATAAATAAAACGGGATTAAAACCTAGTTACAATCTCAAATTCTTCTTTGAAGGCGAAGAAGAAGAGGGATCAACACATCTGGACGAAATTTTAGAAAAAAACGCTTCTCTTTTACAATCTGATTTATGGATTATTTGCGACGGTCCAGTGCATCAATCAGGAAAAAAACAAATTTATTTTGGTGTGCGTGGAGATACAAATCTTGATCTAACCGTTTACAGCTCTAAAAGACCTTTGCATAGTGGCCATTATGGGAATTGGGCGCCAAACCCTGCAATGATGTTAGCACAATTATTAGCTTCTATGAAAGATGAAAATGGACGCGTACTTGTGAAAGGATTTTATGATGACGTCATTCCATTAAGCCCTTCAGAAAAAGCAGCGTTGTTAGAAGTACCCTCTGTCGATAAACAAATGACTATGGAACTGGGAATGGGTGATCCTGAAATGAAAGGAGTATCCTTAAATGAAGCAATTAACCTACCATCTTTAAATATTAATGGTATGCAAAGTGGTAACACAGGTATAATGGCTTCTAATCAAATCCCAACTACTGCAACAGCTGTACTTGATTTAAGACTAGTGTTAGGTAATCAATGGCAAAAACAACAACAAAAAGTTATTGATCATATTATAAAACAAGGCTATTACGTTACTAGCAGTGACCCTACAGACGAAGAAAGAAAACAATATCCAAAAATTATAAAAATAATCGCAAATCAAAGTGGGATAAATGCACAACGCACTTCTATGGATTTACCTATAATTAAGAAAGTAATTGCTGCTGTCAAATCAACTACTAATGAGCAAGTAGTACTACAGCCAACAATGGGTGGTAGTTTGCCATTGTACTTATTTGAACAGATACTTAAAGCAAAAACGATCTCAGTACCAATTGCAAATCACGATAATAACCAACATGCTGAAAACGAAAACATCCGTCTTAAAAATTTATTTGACGGTATAGAAACCATGGGATCGATTATGCTCTTAAAATAAAAAGCAACAATTTAATTTTACAAATGAAAGCCCCATCGAGGGGCTTTCTTTCTTCATAAATCAAGTAAATAGAAGGTTAGTATACTGCTGTGCTACTTTTTAATGCTTTAAGTTTAACTTTATAATATTTTTGATATTGAGGCTTAGGTAGCATCTGATCTACGCGATACAATTGCCAAATCAATTTTTCTTTAACGCCATCCCAGTCTTTTATTTGCTGATAAGGAAATGCCGCTTTTGGTTTACTCAAATAGGGAACCAAAAAATCGATTGCCTTAGTAATACTTCTTCCATCTTTAGATTCTGCTTTAAGTAAATCAACTTTTAGAGCGCTAGCAATTTTAGACATATCTAGAAAATGAGTCAAATTAAACACCGAATAACCAAACGCTGTCGTTCTCTCTAATTCTAATGGTTGCGAACCATCAGGATTAATTTGAGTAAACAATCTATTTTCTGCAAACTGATTGACAACTTTATGTGCCAAGTCTAGATCACCTATAAAAATGGCATAACGAGCTAATTGCACATCAAAAGCAGTTCCGTGATTATTTGTTGCTTGTTGCTCATCTGCTGCTACGGGCGACGTTTGTAACCAATTAACATACGATTTAAACCAATCTTCAATCGCCTCTTGATCTTCTAAACTAAATGATTCTGATTTTTTCAAAATCTCCACAGCATCTAACATTTCGAATAAAGAGTAGGTATCTAATATTCCTTCTCCCCTACCTAAACCATTATTGATGCCTGGAATTGTTTGTCCATAATTCATATTTGGATTCATTTTGGTATCTTCATTAATGAACCATACTTTTAAATTAGCGACGGCTTTCTCAGCATACTTCTCATTGGTAGTTAAATAATAGGCTAATGCGAGTGACTCAATACTGGTTGCGAAGTCACTTAGAGGATAACGGTCTAATTTTTCAATCTCTGGATTTGATTTTCCATCCTTTCGAATATAAGGTAAACCAGTCTCCTTTTTGGGGTCAGGCCACCAATATCTCCCCATACTCATATAATCGTGCTTGTCTCCGCTAGAAGGAGTCAGCTCTTTATCAACGACTGTACTTAAAGTTTTATCTAACTTGCTCTCAGCTTCTTTAATTATCACACGAATTTCTGGGCTGTTCTTTGCCTTGGCTTGATCTAGACTTTTTAAATTCCAGACGATTGCTTGTGCCGTTGCATTAGTAACTGCTAAAGTTACCAACAGCGATATTAGATTTATTGCTTTCATCATCACATATTAACTTAATCCGCTTGTAATTTAGTAAAAAACTAGCTGATAGAAATATTGGTTGACCAATTTTTTTTTCGAAAACAATTAGATATAAGTTCCTTCCTTTCTAAACACAAAAAAGCCCCTTAATAGGGGCTTTTTTACTATTTAATTTTGAAATTATTTACTCAAATACATTTTTCTTCTTGAGTATAACTCGTAAAACTGATCGTCTTTTAAGTCATCAATAAACAAGATACTCTCTCCTGTTGATTTCATCTCTGGCCCTAATGCTTTGTTCACATTATGGAATTTACTAAAAGAGAAGACAGGTTGCTTGATAGCATATCCTTTCAACTGAGGATTAAAAGTAAAGTCGGTTACTTTATTATGTCCTAACATAACCTTAGTAGCATAGTTCACATAAGGTTCGCCATATGCTTTTGCAATAAAAGGCACCGTACGAGATGCTCTAGGGTTTGCTTCAATAATGTACACTGTGTCATCTTTGATGGCAAACTGTATGTTAATTAATCCAACTGTTTTAAGACCTAAAGCTATTTTTTTAGTATGGTCTTTAATTTGCTGCATTACAAACTCACCTAAATTAAAAGGAGGCAATGTAGCATTACTATCTCCAGAGTGCACTCCACATGGCTCAATATGCTCCATGATTCCTATTATGTACACATTTTCTCCGTCACAAATTGCATCAGCCTCAGCTTCGATAGCACCATCTAAATAATGGTCTAATAGCAATTTATTACCAGGAATAGTTTTCAATAAATTTACAACGTGCTCCTCTAATTCTTGCTTGTTAATTACAATTTTCATTCCTTGACCACCCAACACATAAGAAGGACGAATCAATAACGGAAAATCTAAAGTATCTGCTAATGCTGCAGCCTCATCTGCTGTTTCTGCAATTCCAAACTGTGGGAAAGGAATTTGTAGCTCTGTTAGCAAGTCAGAGAAACGTCCTCTATCCTCGGCTAAGTCCAGAGCGTCAAAGCTAGTTCCTATAATTTTTATGCCGTATTTAGATAGTTTTTCAGCTAATTTTAAAGCTGTTTGACCACCTAACTGCACAATAACACCTTCTGGTTTTTCATGTTTAATGATATCATAAATATGCTCCCAAAAAACTGGCTCAAAATACAACTTATCTGCTGTATCAAAGTCGGTAGATACCGTTTCAGGATTACAATTGATCATGATGGTTTCGTATCCGCATTCTTTTGCAGCTAGTACTCCGTGCACACAAGAGTAATCAAACTCAATCCCTTGTCCAATTCTATTTGGGCCTGACCCAAGAACTATAATTTTCTTTTTATCGGTAACGACACTTTCATTATCAACAAAACGAGTTCCATCTGCTTTTTCAATCTCAGCTTCAAATGTAGAGTAGTAATAAGGTGTCTTAGCTTTAAATTCAGCCGCACAAGTATCTACTAATTTAAAGACACGATTAACATTAAGATCCATACGTTTAGTATGCACTTCGCTTTCAAGACATCCCATCATGTGTGCGATTTGTCTATCAGCAAAACCTTTTTGTTTCGCTTCAAGTAGTAGTTCTCTAGGTAAGGTATCTACTTTATAGTTCGAAATTTCTTTCTCAAGTACATAAAGCTCCTCATATTGCTTTAAGAACCACATATCGATTTTAGTAATTTCGTGAATACGACTCAACGGAATTCCCATTGCGATAGCATCATAAATTACAAAAACACGATCCCAACTAGCATGCGTTAATTTGTCTATAATTTGTTCGTAGTTTGTGTAGCCTTTTCCGTCAGCACCTAAACCGTTTCTTTTTATTTCTAATGATTGCGTTGCTTTGTGCAATGCTTCTTGAAACGAGCGTCCAATTCCCATCACCTCACCTACCGATTTCATTTGAAGTCCTAATGTTCTATCAGCACCTTCAAATTTATCAAAGTTCCAGCGAGGAATTTTCACGATAACATAATCCAAAGTTGGTTCGAATAAAGCCGAAGTAGACTTTGTAATTTGGTTTTGCAATTCATCAAGATTGTATCCTAAAGCTAGTTTAGTTGCAATCTTAGCGATAGGATAACCTGTTGCTTTTGAAGCTAATGCAGAAGAACGAGACACACGAGGATTGATTTCGATAGCTACAATATCTTCTTTTTCGTCAGGCGAAACTGCGAATTGTACATTACAACCTCCAGCAAAATTACCAATGCTTCTCATCATTAGAATGGCATAATCACGCATTCTTTGAAAAGTAGAATCTGATAAAGTCATTGCTGGAGCTACCGTGATTGAATCTCCAGTATGAATTCCCATTGGGTCCATATTTTCGATCGAACAAATGATAACAACATTATCATTTTTATCTCTCAACAATTCTAATTCATATTCTTTCCAGCCCATTAAAGCCTTGTCAATTAAGACCTCATGTATAGGAGACGCTTCTAAACCTCTAGTTAAAAGTTCGTCAAAATCCTCTTTTTTATATACAATTGCAGCTCCAGTTCCTCCAAGGGTAAAAGAAGGACGAATTACTAATGGAAAACCATATTCTTGTGCAATTTCTTTTCCTCTTAAGTAAGAAGTACAAATTTCAGCAGGAGCTGATGGCACATTTATTTTTTTAAGCAATTGCTTGAACTGCTCTCTATCCTCAGTGATATTGATTGCATTTACATCAACACCTATCATTTTTACATCAAAATCTTTCCAGATTCCTTTTTCCTCTGCTTCTAAGCACAAGTTTAAAGCCGTTTGTCCTCCCATTGTAGGCAGCACTGCATCGATTTGCGGGTGTGCTTTAAGGATTTCAATGATTGACTTTGTTGTCAAAGGTTTCAAATAAATATGATCGGCCATTGATGGGTCGGTCATAATGGTCGCTGGATTAGAGTTTATTAAAATAACTTCTATTCCTTCTTCACGAATGGAACGTGCAGACTGTGATCCTGCGTAGTCAAATTCACAAGCTTGACCAATAACAATAGGACCTGAGCCTATTATTAACACTGATTTTATTGAGGTATCTTTTGGCATTTTATTATAATTATGTGTAGTTGTTGTTGTAGTTGTTCTTTGAATCTCTCCTTCTGAAAATCTATTAAATAGTCTTTTTAATTGTTACAAAAATCAAGAAATGCATCTATAAAAAATAATAATTTAACGACAAGGTATAAAAAAAGGCGATACTAAAAAAAGTAACGCCTTATTTATGTTTATTCAAACATTATTTTTTGTGTCTTGGGTCACAAGAAACAGTCAATTTATGTCTTCCTTTAGCTCTTCTTCTAGCAAGAACTTTTCTTCCATTCGCAGAAGCCATTCTGTCCATAAATCCGTGCTTATTTCTTCTTTTTCTTTTCGATGGTTGAAATGTTCTTTTGCTCATTGCTTTGTATCTTTAAATCTTAGTTATTTGTCTTCTTCCGGTTTGAATAATTGTTATTCTAAAACCGAGTGCAAATATACAAAGACTTTTTTTTCTCGCAAGTAGTTTTATAAAAATATTTTTAATTCCTTTTACTATCTTTGCAAAACTAATTAAACACGTACTATGTTTCACAAGAATATTAAACTAATTATCGCTGGACTTATAACAATTACTGGCATTTGGCAATTTACAGAGAACAATATTGGGAACGGAATATTCCTTTTACTATTAACAGCGATTCCTATTTTCCTCTATTTTAAGAATGAATTCATCTTATTAGCCTTTTTAAAATTAAGAAAACAAGATTTTCCAGGTGCTCAAAAATGGTTATCTTTCATTAAAAACCCAGAAACAGCCTTAGTAAGAAAGCAACAAGGATACTTTAATTACTTACAAGGTATTATGGTTTCTCAAACAAATATCAATCAAGCAGAGAAATTTTTCAAAAAAGCAATCGAGTTAGGTTTATCTATGGACATGGATTTGGCTGTAGCCAAATTAAACTTAGCAGGAGTTGCAATGTCACGCAGAAGAAAACTTGAGGCGACTAACTTATTAAACGAAGCCAAACGTTTAGACAAACAAGGCATGCTAAAAGAGCAAATCGTAATGATGAAAGACCAAATGAAGAAAATGTAATTGGTCTCACATTTTATTTTATACTAAAACATCCGCAATTGCGGATGTTTTTTTTTTAATACCCACTAAGAGGGATTTCAATAGTATACTTTTTATTTGTCGTGTTTTCTAGTTTTCGATCACGCAACCATGGATTGTGAATTTTCAAAATCTTGTAATTAATTCCTTCCGCCTTAGCAAAAGCTGTTAAATTACTGATTGTACTGTCTATTTCTACTTTTCTTGTTGGAATCAACGGATACATTTCGGCTTTATTTATTTCGAAACCAAATTTAGCGGGGCTTTTCATAATCTCTTTTAAAGCTAGTATTCTGAAGACGTATCGAGACGTCTCTTCGGTAAGCAGCAAATCGTAATAATTTTGCTCCTGCTGGATATCCATTTGTTTATTCACGCCACCCATTCCGCCATTGTAAGAAGCTGCCGCTAACGTCCAGCTACCAAACTTTGCTTTAGCGCTTAACAAATAACTACAAGCTGCTTCTGTAGCTTTCACAAGATCATATCGCTCGTCAACAATATCATTTACTTCCATACCGCGTTCTTTTGCTGTTTCAGGCATGAACTGCCACACCCCTCTTGCACCTACGGGTGAGACTACATTCACTAAGCCACTTTCTATAACCGCGAGGTATTTAAAATCATCTGGAATACCATTTTTCTTTAAAATAGGCTCAATCACAGGAAACGCTCGATTTGCCCTCTTTATAGCTAAAATCGTTGAAGCATGTAAATTAATATTCACAATCAACTCTCTATCTAGTCGTTCCTTAACATCGGCAATTTTTAAAGGGGTATTTTCACCAGCAAAATTTGCCTGAGTCGGAAAATAATGTTCTGGTTCTACTGCCGCTTTTTTATCAGAATCCTTAGGTACCGCAAATATTAACAAGCCACTTACTAAGATAAAGGCAGTAAGCAACATTATTCTCTCTATACTTTTCATTTTTTTCCACATTTTAATTTAGTTTTCACTAGCAACATTGCTACTAACATCTGCATCTAGCTCTTAATCACCATCTTGATACGTACCTAAAATAATCGCTGGTAAATGACTATTTAACCATTTGTATTTACTTAATATCATGATGTGCGTTCCTCCTTTTACAACAATGCAATTTGCTATATTTTTAATAGGAAAAACATCGTCCATATCACCATGAACATGTACCACAGACTCATCGATAACGGTACGTTCCCACATGATCACTTTTTCCACAGCCCACTCTAAGTAATATAAATCCCTAACAGATAAGAACTTCTCGTATAACTTGATTCTTTTATTTATCTTTTCGCCAAAAGAAAACTTTGCTAAATTTTCAATGTTTAAAATCAAGCGCATTGGCAATAACTTATACGCTTTTGTTGTTTTTGCAATTTTCATCCTCTTAGGAAACTCAAGTGAGCTTCTCACACTCGAAATGATAATTACCTTTCTTGTTACTATAAACTTAGCCATTTCTTGCACTAGAATCCCTCCAAAAGACACCCCTATCAATACTGGAGAATCATGTTTTATAGCTTCGGCTATTCTTTTTGCATATTCTTGTAATGATTCCTGCTGCAATGGAATTTGCCATTCTAAAAGATGCACCTCAAACTCTTCTTCAGGAAGTGCTATTCGCTCAAAAATTGTTGTGCTGGCTGCTAAACCAGGCATGAAATAAACTGCTATTTTACTCATTTTTTGTGTACGTTTAATTCTTTAAAGTTAACTAGAATAAAAAATATCTGTTTATAAAAATACTTTATTTATTGAAACTAGCTGCCTTAGTAAAATTATATTAGGATTAAATTATGAGGACGCTAATACGTAGTGCGTGGCTGTAACTTTAAAAAAGGCATACAGCTAGCAAAGGAAGCGTTAAAATCATTTGATATTGAATATCAAATTGATACCTTTGAAAGTACCATTAATTATAGATTGTACAAGCTGTTTTTAGACTTTCATAGCAGCCACCTTCTCAATTTGCTATAAAGCGATTAAATTTTCCTGACCAAATAAATTTAAAATAGCAGCCGTTTTGAAAGTATTGTTTGATACAAATTATAATTACAAACGCTCACTTATTAATTAAAACAGTAGGAAACAATTATTATCATGGAAATTAAAGACAATACGTTTGCAAGACAATTTGAAACAACGACAGCCTCTGGATTACTTGCAGTAGAATACTCTTTACAAGAGAAGAAAATTTTTCTAACAAAAATTCACGCACCAGAGAATTATGATGATGAGGATACGATTTCACTATTCTTATCAAAAATAATGGCTTTTGCCATTGAAAACAAATTTAGAGTAGTGCCTATACTTCCTAAAATTGTACTTTTTTTCAAAAAGAATCCTGAGTACAAAGAACTCTTACCCCCTGGAATAAGATTATAAATCTACACTAAATAAATTTGCCCCCAACAAGCTTCTTGCTCGTTGGGGGCAATTTATTACACCAGTAGCAGTACTACTATTTTTCGATCTCTCTCATGTTTTCCATTTTCTTATTAGCTAGAAACCCGCTAATATCTTCAAAATGTTCTACTACTCGCTTGTTACCAAATTCAAATACTTTAGTTGCCAGACCGTCTAAAAAGTCACGATCGTGCGATACTAAAATCAAAGTCCCATCAAAGTCACGCAAGGCGTCTTTAATAATATCCTTTGTTTTCATATCTAAGTGATTTGACGGCTCATCTAGAATTAATAAGTTAACCGGCTCTAACAATAATTTAATCATCGCTAGACGCGTTTTCTCACCTCCTGAAAGTACTTTAACCTTTTTAGTAATGTCATCTCCTTGGAACATAAATGCACCTAGAATATTCTTTATTTGCGTACGCACATCTCCAACAGCAATTCCATCAATAGTTTCAAAAATAGTAGCATTCTCATCTAATAATGACGCTTGATTTTGAGCAAAGTATCCTATTTGAGAATTATGTCCTATTTCTAGAGTACCGCTATCAATACCAATTTCTTTCATGATCGCTTTGATCATTGTAGATTTTCCCTCACCATTTTTACCTACAAAAGCCACTTTTTGACCTCTTTCAATAACAATATTAGCATCTTTAAAAACTACGTGATTACCGTACGATTTACCTAAATCCTTCACAATAACAGGATATTGTCCTGAACGTGCTGCAGCCGGAAATTTCAATCTTAAAGAAGAGTTATCCACTTCATCCACTTGGACAATTACTAATTTCTCCAACATTTTAACACGCGATTGCACCGCATCTGTTTTAGAGAAAGTACCTTTAAAACGGTCAATAAAAGTCCTATTATCAGCAATCATTCTTTGCTGTTCATCGTAGGCTTTTTGCTGGTGTATTCTACGATCCTTACGCAACTCTAAGTAATGTGAATACTTAGCTTTGTAATCATAAATACGTCCCATTGTTACTTCAATAGTACGGTTTGTTATATTATCTACAAAAGCTCTATCGTGCGAAATTACCACAACTGCTTTTGCTTCATTCATTAAAAATTCCTCTAACCACTGAATACTTTCAATATCCATGTGATTTGTAGGCTCATCTAGCAAAATCAAATCTGGTTTTTGCAATAGAATTTTGGCCAGTTCAATACGCATTCTCCAACCTCCAGAAAACTCCGATGTTTGACGCGTAAAATCCTCACGTTCAAAACCCAGTCCTGTAAGTATTTTCTCTACCTCAGCCTCATAATTTACTTCTTCAACAGCGTAGTACTTCTCACTTAAGTCAGAAACTCTTTCGATCAATTTCATGTACGCATCACTTTCATAATCAGTACGTATTGTTAATTGCTCATTGATTTCGTCAATCTCCAATTTCATTCCTAGAATTTCTCCAAAAGCTTTTGACGCTTCTTCCATTACAGTCGCACCATCAGTTGTAAGAAGATGCTGCGGTAAATAAGCAACAACCGCTTCTTTTGGGGCAGATACATTTCCTGTTGAAGGTTTACTTTGTCCAGCAATAATTTTAAGAAGCGTTGATTTACCCGCTCCGTTTTTACCCATAAGGGCGATTTTATCATTTTCATTAATTGCAAATGAAACGTCGCTAAATAGCGTAGTACCACCAAAATGTACCGAAACATCGTTAACTGTAATCATTATAGTATTGATTTGTAGATTTACTTACCTTAGATTCAAACTTAAAGTAATTTTTAAAAATGCAAAGATAGCTTAAATCACTAATTAGACAATTTTTATACTGCAATTGAAGCATATCACCATCAAAGCATTAAAAGGAATCGCTAAAGCAGTTTTTTTTTCGAAAATAAAAACCTAACAACCTACCTTTACTTTTCTATCACAAATAATGAAGCAATGAACATACTATACTTACACGGCTTAGAAAGTAAACTAAGCGCACCTAAGAGAGCATTATTAGCAATTCACGGAACCGTTTATGCTCCAGATATGGATTACAAAGCAAATCAAAACATGATTGCTACTTTGCAACAAGAATACAAAGACAAGAATATTGATGTTATAATTGGCAGTAGCATGGGCGGATTTACAGGTTTTTATTTATCGAAATTAATGCAGACACCGGCACTACTTTTTAATCCAGCACTACCTTATAGACTCAATATTCCACAAGTGATTGCTGAGAGCACATTAGAACACGACAAAGCCATTCACATTGTGATAGGTGCTCAAGATGATGTTATAAAAGCTAGCGATAACATTGCACACATTACCGCTTTACTGCCTTTCACAACAGATTTACGTTTAAGTATCCTCAAAGAACTTGAACACAGCATTCCGCTAAGCGTTTTTAAAAAAGAGATTGATTTGTTTTTTAAAGCGCTATAACATAGTTCTACTTATAAAAAAACCTCTAAAAACGATTGCTGTCGTTGTTAGAGGTTTTTCAGTATATAAGAAGTAGTTATTTTTTCTCTTCATTCCAAATTTCAGCATTATCAACACCTATATCTTTTGGATTAAAAACAGGATCTTTCCCTTCTTTCTTCTGTTTTTCATAATCTCTTAATGCCGCTAATGCCGGTTTTTGCAACAATAATATTGCGATAATATTAAACCAAGCCATTAAACCTACTCCAATATCTCCAATCGTCCAAGCCAATTTTGCCGTATTGATACTACCATAAATCATTACAGCAATCATCACAGCGCGCAACGCATAATTAAACATAGGCGTTTTAAACTTTCTCGTCAAATAAGATACATTAGTTTCAGCAATATAATAATAAGCTAATATGGTTGTAAAGGCAAAGAAAAATAATGCAATGGCAACAAAGTACGAACCAACACCTGGAAAAACGGTATCCATAGCACTCTGCGTGTAACCAGCACCCGGAGTAACACTTGCTAGACCACTATATAAAAACTCAGAAGCACCTTGCTTATTACCAAAATTAGGGTTTTGTACATTATAAGTACCCGTAATCAAAATCATGAACCCAGTTGCAGAACAAACTAAGATAGTATCAATATACACAGAGAATGCTTGAACTAGACCTTGCTTTGTAGGGTGAGATACATTTGCAGCTGCCGCAATGTGAGGAGCCGATCCTTGACCAGCCTCATTAGAATAAATACCTCTTTTAACACCCCATTCTACAGCCAAACCAAATACAGCACCAAAACCCGCTTCCATATTGAAAGCACTTTTAAAAATTAATGAAATAATTCCAGGAAGTCTATCAAAATCAATCGCAACGATCGCAATAGCAGCGATAATATAAGCAATAGCCATAAAAGGCACGATCAACTCTGTAAATTTGGCAATACGTTTCACACCTCCAAAAACAATAGCAGCAAATATGACTGATAAGGCTATACCTGTAATTAAAGGGTCAATTTGAAAAGCATTATCTATTCCCTCTGCGACAGAATTTGCTTGAACCCCAGGTAATAAAACCCCCATGGCAATAACAGCTACAATAGCAAAAGCTGTTGCAAACCATTTTACTCCCAATCCTTTTTCTATATAAAACGAAGGCCCTCCACGAAGCGACCCTTTATCTTTCTCTTTGTATATTTGAGCTAATGTCGCCTCTATAAAAGCAGTACTAGCGCCAAAAAAAGCGACGATCCACATCCAGAATAAAGCTCCTGGACCACCAAAAGCGATAGCAGTTGCAACACCAGCAATATTACCAGTCCCTACTCTACCCGCTAAAGACATTGACAAGGCTTGAAAAGATGACACACCAGACTCTGAACTTTCTCCGTCAAATAATAAACGAACCATTTCTTTAAGATGTCGAACCTGTAAAAAACGAGTTCGGATAGAAAAATAGAGCCCCGAACCTAGGCATAATACGATTAAAGCATAACTCCATACTAAATCATTTAACATCCCAATAACCTCTTCCATAAATATGTTTTAAATTAATAATTATCAAAAAATCAGCAAATTCAATTCTTTTCGATTTTTTGTTTATAAAACTATAACATATGAAGAGAATAAACTAGCAAAGCAAGATATAAATGCGATTTAAAGCCCTAAAAAGACAATCATCTCAACTGTGCATTTTTTAACATAAATGGATAATTTTAAGACTTAATAACAATTATTACATAGTTTTTAAAATTTGACAATGAAATTAACTAAAAAAAACTACCAGATAGTAGCTATCTGGTAGTTTTTAAAATGGTATCTAACTTCTATATTTTGATTAAGAGCTTACTCTTTTCTCCATTTTTTTGTTGTCTCAAATACATGCTCTAAAATTGCCGCTTCTTGATCGTCAAACTCCGTGTTTCTACGACTCATTACGATTTTAGCGGTTTGAAATGCTTTCTTAGTAATATACGTCGTAAAACCAGACGCTCCGCCCCAAGAAAAACTAGGCACAAAGTTACGAGGGAAGCCACTACCAAAGATGTTTGCACTTACCCCAATTACAGTTCCTGTATTAAACATAGTATTGATTCCGCATTTACTATGATCACCCATCATTAATCCGCAAAATTGTAAGCCTGTTTTAGCAAAACCTTCCGTTTCATAACTCCATAGTTTTACTTCTTCGTAATTATTTTTTAGATTCGAATTATTACTATCTGCACCTATATTACACCATTCCCCAAGAACAGAATTTCCTAGAAAGCCATCATGCCCTTTATTTGAATTATTGAACAATACTGAATTATTCACCTCTCCACCCACTCTTGAATTTTCACCTACAGTTGTAGGTCCGTAAATTTTTGAAGCTAATTTAACGACAGCGCTTTCACCTAATGAAAACGGCCCTCTAATTACTGAACCTTCCATTATTTCAGCATTTTTACCTATATATATAGGACCCGTTGAAGCATTCAAAGTTACAAACTCTAATTTAGCTCCTTCTTCGATAAAAATATTTTCAGGTGCAATTACATTAACACTTTTAGGAATTGGTAGCGATTGCCTATCTTCTGTGATATATTCAAAATCTTGCTGGATAGCCTGACCATTTTTCGAAAAAATATCCCAAGTATTCATTACCGTGATACACTCTCCAGTGTATTCGATAATTTCATAATCATCAAAATCTACTTCTTCTTGTTCTTCATTTGAAAAAAAAGCGACCACTTCTTCTCCTTTGAAAATTGCTTGCCTATCTCCTAAATCGCAAATAAGATCAACTAATTCTGGCGTAGGCAAAAAAGAAGCATTAATCATAACATTTTGCTCTAACTCCACCATAGGATATTTATCAGATAAATATTCTTCTGTAAGCGTTGTAGTTGTTGAACCTAGGTGCATTTCCCACTTTTGACGTATACTAACAATACCAATGAGGATATCAGCAACTGGACGTGTAAAAGTAAAAGGTAATAATGCATTACGAGCAGGCCCGTCAAAAAGTATGTAGTTCATTTTATAGCGTTTCAAAGTTATACAGCACCAAAGTTACAAAGTTTTTCCTTCTATTATCAAGAAGTTCATTTGTTAAATACTCCAATTATAGCAATAAAAAAGCCTTCCGATGTGGAAGGCTTTCTATTATAATCAAAAACAAGTTAAAATTATTTAACGTGTTTAGCGTATTTAGTTTTGAACTTGTCAATACGTCCTGCAGTATCGATAAGTTTGTTTTTACCTGTGTAAAAAGGGTGAGAAGTTCTTGAGATCTCCATTTTTACAACTGGATATTCAACACCATCAACTTCAATTGTTTCTTTTGTATCTGCTGTAGATTTAGTGATAAAAACTTCGTCATTTGACATGTCTTTAAATGCAACTAATCTGTAATTCTCTGGGTGTACACCTTTTTTCATCTTGTAATTCTTTTTTATTTGTTTGGCTATAATTCCTTTTGAAGCTTTCCTTGTTCAAGGGAAAGGTATAAATTCATTATAACTTTTTGTTTTATTCTGTTATTTTGAGTTTGCAAATTTACAATTATTTTTCAATAAACAATTCTTTGACTTCTTTTTTTTATAAAATAGTAAAATTATTTTTTTCCTATCTATATATTGGAATTACTATCTTTGCACACTAATGTAAAACCTTATAAATATGATCAGTCCTATTATTAAAAGAAACAGTACAACTTATGGTGTTGTGGCAGGAATTGTCTTATCATTAATTACAGCCGTAGTATATGCCATCGATTATAAATTGCTTCTCTCATTCTGGGTAACATCATTAAGTTTGTCTGCTTTTGTAATAATTTCTATCATTATGCTAATGCAAACTAAGAAACAAACAAGTAACCAACTTTCATTTAAGGAAGCTTTTACAACCTTTTTTATCTACTCCTTAGTAAGCATTATCATTATTATAGCATTCAAGACATTATTATATAATGTAATTGACCCTACATTAACGGATAATTTATTAGAACTTACTATAAAATATTTAAAGGATACTTCCAATCAATACGGCGTGAGTGCTAGTACATTAAATGGGATGATTACAAATTTAAGAAAGACAGATCCATTTTCTATTTCTGAGCAGCTTAAAGGAGGGTTTATAAATTTATTTATTGCTTGCATCTTTGGATTACTTATGGCACTTATTTTTAAATCAAAAAACACATCACAAGATTAATAATGAATTTATCTATCCTTATTCCCCTTCTTAACGAAGAAGAATCTTTGCAAGAATTATATACTTGGATCATTAAGGTGATGCAATCAAACAACTACAGTTACGAAGTTATCTTTCTTGATGACGGTAGCACTGATAAGTCATGGTCTATTATCGAAGGGTTTTCTAAACAAAACCCGCATATTAAAGGGATTAGATTCATGAGAAACTTTGGTAAATCGCAAGCTTTACATGCTGGCTTTGCAAAAGCGCAAGGAGATGTTATCATCACCATGGATGCCGATTTACAAGATAGCCCTGAAGAAATTCCGGGTCTTTATAATATGATTACAAGCCAGGATTATGATTTAGTTTCAGGATGGAAAAAGAAACGTTACGACTCTGTGGTAGCAAAAAACTTGCCTTCTAAATTATTCAACTGGGCTGCCAGAAAAACCTCTGGAGTACAATTGAATGACTTTAATTGTGGATTAAAAGCATATAAAAATATTGTCGTTAAAAATGTTGAAGTATCTGGTGAAATGCACCGATACATCCCTGTTTTAGCAAAGAATGCCGGTTTTGGAAAAATAGGCGAAAAAGTAGTGCAACACCAAGCGAGAAAATATGGTGAAACTAAATTTGGCATGGAACGTTTTATAAACGGTTTTCTAGACTTAATCACTATTTGGTTTCTATCACGTTTTGGAAAAAGACCGATGCACTTATTTGGCGCTATGGGATCTTTAATGTTCATCATAGGTTTTTTACTTGCAGGATATATTGGGGTTTCTAAACTATACCATATGTACAATAACATGCGTTATAACTTAGTTACAGATAATCCTTGGTTTTTTATTGCATTGACAACAATGGTTTTAGGAACTCAATTATTTTTGGCTGGTTTTCTAGGCGAAATTATATTACGTACTAAAAACAACGAAGAACGTTATAAAGTTTCGAGCGAACTTAATTTGTAACTTTACCTAGCCCTGATAGCAGCGGCATCCTTTTTAACTTGTTTAAGTTGAAAAGATACAGCGAATAGCAGGAAACAGCTCCTTATAAAAAATATAATTAACTGATAATAAATAGACATATGGATATCAAACAAAACATTTTAGACGCAGTAAATGAATGGTTAACACCATCATTTGACACGGCTACACAAGCAGCAGTAAAAGAATTAATTGCCTCATCACCAAAAGAGCTTGAGGAGAGTTTTTATAAAAATCTTGAATTTGGAACCGGCGGAATGCGCGGGGTAATGGGCGTTGGGAACAACCGCATTAACAAATATACGCTTGGAAAAAGCACACAAGGATTGTCTAATTATTTAAAAACTAGCTTTCCTAACCAACCTTTGAAAGCAGTAATTGCTTATGACTGTCGCCAGAATAGTGATACGCTTGCTAAGACCGTTGCTGATGTATTTTCGGCAAACGGAATTGAAGTTTTCTTGTTTTCAGAGTTAAGACCTACTCCAGAATTATCATTTGCAGTAAAACATTTGGGATGCCAATGCGGAATCGTACTTACAGCATCACACAATCCACCAGAATATAATGGATACAAAGTGTACTGGCAAGATGGTGGACAAATTGTACCACCAGAAGATGCTGGAATTATCAATGTTATTGAAAATTTAGATTATAGCGAAATAAAATTTGGCGCTAACGAGGATTTGATTCATTATATCGATAAAGATTTAGATGCTGCTTTTATAAAATCATCTATTGCAAACGCAAGTTTTAATACACCGCAGGAAGCTAAAGACAATTTAAACATTGTTTTCACTTCGCTTCATGGAACATCAATCACAGTTATTCCTGAAACTTTGTCACAAGCTGGTTATAAAAATGTAAACATCGTAGAAGAGCAAAGAATTCCAGATGGTAGTTTCCCTACTGTTAAATCTCCTAATCCTGAGGAACCAGAGGCACTTGCTATGGCACTTGCTCTTGCTGAGAAAACAAACGCTGATATTGTAGTGGGAACTGATCCTGACTGCGATCGTCTAGGAGTAGCAGTGCGCAATAACGAGGGTAAAATGATCTTGCTTAACGGAAACCAGACTATGGTTTTAATGACAGCATTTTTACTGGAACAATGGAAAAAATCAGACAAAATCAACGGAAAACAATTTATAGGATCAACTATAGTTTCTACACCTATGATGATGGAGCTTGCTTCTAATTATGATGTAGAATGCAAAGTAGGTTTAACTGGATTTAAATGGATCGCTAAGATGATCAAAGATTTTCCAGAGTTAGAATTCATTGGTGGTGGAGAAGAAAGTTTTGGTTTCATGGTAGGAGATGCTGTGCGCGATAAAGATGCTGTTGCGGCGACTTTATTAGTATGCGAAATTGCAGCTCAAGCTAAAGCAAACGGAAGCTCTCCTTATAAAGAACTAATCAAGTTGTATGTTGACAATGGATTCTATAAAGAACATTTGATTTCGATTACTAAAAAAGGAATGGAAGGCTTACAACAAATCACTCAAATGATGATTGATTTGCGTGAAAACCCATTAAAAGAAATCAATGGTCAACGTGTAATTATGGTTGAAGATTACCAATCATCTATCGCTAAAAATTTACTTGACGGATCAGAATCTACAATGAGTATTCCTAAATCAAATGTATTAATTTATTACACCGAGGACGGATCTAAAATTTGTGCTAGACCCAGTGGAACAGAGCCAAAAATTAAATTCTACATCAGTGTAAATGCAGTATTAGAAGCTGTGGGAGACTTTAATGAAGTTGAAACTGTTTTAGACCAAAAAATAAAAAATATCATTGCTTCAATGCAATTGAATTAAGCACTTTAATTCACCTATAATAATAGCAGACCCGACAACTTTCCTGAAAATTGTCGGGTCTTCATAATATCTATTCTAATGAATAATTTTAAACGAATATTCTCTTTTCTTGTCCCGTATAAAAAGTATGCGTATTTAAACATCTTTTTTAATGTACTGTATGCTCTTTTTAGCACACTATCGTTTATGTCATTGATCCCAATGATGCAGGTTTTATTTGACCAAACAAAGAGAAACACCATTGAACCCGTTTATACAGGACTTGGAGGAATTAAAACGTATGCCGAAAATTTCATTAGCTACTTTATTACGCATGCCACAGATACGTATGGTGTAGGCTACACCTTATCTGTAATGGTGGGTTTAATTATTACCATCTTTTTATTAAAAAACCTGAGTGATTACCTAGCTATGTTTTTTATTACTTTTCTTCGAAACGGTGTCCTTAGAGACATGCGTAACGCGATGTATAAAAAAACTATTGAATTGCCACTAGCGTTCTTCTCTGAGAAAAGAAAAGGAGATGTTATTGCCAGAATTTCTGCTGATGTCAACGAAGTTCAAACTTCGTTTTTATCCATATTAGAACTAATTGTAAAAGAACCTTTGACAATAATTTTCACTATTGCAGCCATGCTTTCGATAAGTGTTGATCTAACCTTATTTGTATTTATATTTATTCCGGTTTCTGGATATGTTATTTCATTGATAGGTAAACAATTAAAGAGAAAATCTACCGAAGCGCAAGAAGAGCAAGGAATATTTTTATCTACGATTGAAGAAACTTTAGGCGGACTAAAAGTGGTCAAAGGATACAATTCAGAATCGTATTTCAATACTATTTTCTCTAGCTCGACACAGCGTTTTTTTAAATTATCTAACAGCATTGGAAACAGACAAAATCTAGCTTCGCCTACTAGTGAATTTATGGGAATCATGGTTATTGCTATACTGTTATGGTATGGAGGAAATATGGTTTTGATCGAAAAAACATTAAATGGCGCTTCGTTTATTGCCTATATGGGATTAGCGTATAACATTCTTACTCCAGCAAAATCAATTTCTAAAGCTTCTTACAGTGTAAAAAGAGGAAACGCTGCAGCAGAACGAGTACTTGAAATCCTTGACCAACAAAACCCTATTACCTCAAAAGAAAATGCGATTGAGAAAACGACTTTTGAATCGGCTATTTCTATTAAAAATATCAACTTTAAATATGAAGATGAAATCGTTTTAAAAGACTTTTCGCTGGAGGTTAAAAAAGGACAAACAGTTGCTCTTGTAGGACAATCAGGTAGTGGAAAAAGTACTATTGCTAATCTACTTACTCGTTTCTACGATGTAAACGAGGGCTCGATTGCTATTGACGGAGAAAACATAAAAGATTTTAATTTACAATCGTTACGCGGTTTAATGGGATTGGTAACTCAGGACAGCATTCTATTTAATGATACCATTAGAGCTAATATAGCACTTGGAAAACAAGATGCCACTGATGACGAAATTATCGAAGCTTTAAAAATTGCTAACGCATATGAGTTTGTAAAAGACTTGCCTAACGGCATTAACACTAATGTAGGAGACAGCGGAAACAAACTTTCTGGCGGGCAAAAACAACGTTTGTCGATTGCTAGGGCGGTGCTTAAAAATCCTCCTATTATGATCTTAGATGAAGCAACTTCGGCATTAGACACTGAAAGTGAGAAATTTGTACAAGTAGCCTTAGAAAACATGATGCAAAATAGGACTTCGATCGTAATTGCGCACCGTTTATCGACGATTCAAAAAGCAGACACTATTATTGTAATGCAAAAAGGGCGCATTGTAGAGCAAGGTACACATGAAACTTTGATTGCATTGAACGGCACTTATAATAAATTAGTAACCTTACAATCATTTGAATAAAAGACAACAGTTGTACTTTTATAGTGTGAAATTTTTGAGAAAATCCAGTAGTAGGATGTACTAATTATAAAATACCAAGAAATGTACTTGAACAATCCCGATATAAAGCTTCCTGAAAATCCTGATACTATTATTTGGAAATACTTAGATCTATCAAAATTTCTAGACCTGCTTATGTCTAGAAAGCTATTTATGTCACGATCTGATAAATTTGAGGATCAATATGAAGGTACGTTTAGCGAACCCACATTTGAAGAGATCAGGAAACTCTCTATTGACAATCCTGATTTTTTAAAATTTTACAAAACCCATCGTGAGCGCGTGGCCATTAGCAGCTGGCATATCAACGAATACGAATCCTTTGCCATGTGGCAAATCTTCACACAAAACAGTGAAGGTTTAGCCATTCAATCTACCATAGGACGATTGCAAGAATCGTTACATCTTGAAAATAACTACAAACAATATATAGGCGAGGTAAATTACATTGACTACAAGAAGGAATACATTCCTTTTGACGATATGTTTTTTCCGTTTTTATTCAAGCGAAAAAGCTTTCAATATGAGAGAGAAGTACGTGTGATTACAGATGTAAAAGAAAACAAAATCACATTAAACGACGGCTTAAAAATTAGTGTTGATATCGATAAATTAATCGAGAACATCTATATTCACCCCAAGTCAGAGAACTGGTATAAAAACCTAGTCATTCAATTAGTGAAGCAACTAGGTTTTGACTTTAATATTGAAAAATCAGATTTAGAAAGTGATATCCTGATTTAGTATTTTATTTAAATTGGCATGTATGTTGACACTTCCCAACCCGCTTTAGACAGATCGATGAAGTTATAATGTAAGACATCGTTTTTATCAAATTGCCCATTTTTATTGGTATCTTCTACTGTTCGAAAGTACAGTTTATTATTCGATTCAATTAAATTCCAGTCGATCAACTCCTGAAAATCTGCTGAAACTTTTGTGAAATTAGCACCACTAATATCACTTAAATACAATGATTTTATATCACTCGCATCTAGACGCCCATCTCTATTAGTATCTACATCATACATGGTATACACCATGACTTGCTTTCTAAGTTGGTTAGAAACCGAGCGTAAAAACGTAGCCGTTTGAATTAAGGCTGGCTTATCTGTTAACGGTCTAATAGAATCTGAACCTATTTTTTGAAATTTTAAGTTTTGTAAATAGCCTGTAATTTCATCTTCACCATAGTTTGAAATAGTGAAACTCAAATCGATCACACTAGAGGAACCGTATCTTGATTTAGTGCCGCGTTCATAAACTCTTAAATCGGCAACAGGATGAATAAGATAATCTGTGCCATCCATTTGTATCGGTAAATCAGCAATTGCTACCTGAGCAGAATCTACTTTAGTGGACGCTTTTGACTTATTTGCCGCATCATAAATTACTTTAGGCTTTTCTTCTTCTTTCTTGCAACTAACAACAAGTAAAACAGAAAGACTTAATAATGCTATATGTAATTTTTTCATAACCGTGTAATATTAAAATATAAAACCAAATGTAATCATTTTTAAAAACCAATTTATAATTTAACAGCATTTTATGCACTTTAAATAGGCAGCAACCCTCCTAAAAAGATAATAATCAACAGCTCTATACTCATAAATAAAATAGACTATAGATTTCCAATATTCGATAAAAAAAATTGCAGTTAAAAACGATATAATTATTGTTGACTTCTAAAAAAGCGAGTTTCAAATGTTTTAATATTCCCTACTTTATCCTCTACAACAACCTTAAGTTCGTTTGCCCCTTCAGCGACATTACCATTACTAAAATCGTGTGTAATCTTTCCAGTTTTATAGTCATATTCGAATAAAACCCATTTTCCGTTTAAATAACCGTTATACGATTTAAGTCCCGAGCCACTGTCACTAATACGCAATTGAATAGTTTTTTGACTACTAATCCATTTACCTTCGATTGAAGATGTAATCGCAATAGAAGGCGCTGTATTGTCGCTGTAAAGACGGTATCTTCCTAGTGAACGAACCTTAGCAGAAAAAACATTTCCCTTGATCCAAGTATAATTATAACCCGCTCTACCTCTACTGTCAATATCTGCGATGTACATTTTTTCCTTTTGGGCATCAGTATAAGAATCATCTTCAATAGTGATTGTGAAATTTGACTGTACAGGAGTACTTTCACTACCTATATATAATGTCTTAGATTTCACATTAAAATCCATTTCAAAATCATCATAAAAAGTACCTGCAGGAATATCTACAGTAAAATTATCTTTAGAAAAAATATTATCCTTACCTACTCTCACGAAATATTGCGAATGTGTTTGCTCTTTTTTCACAATAGGGTTTGTGAGATCGTAGTTTACTGGAACAGTAATAACAGTAGTGTTTCCAAAAAAATCTGAAACTTCAATACGGTACACAGAAGCCAAATTAGGCAAAACATCAACCACACCATTATCTTTATCAGCTTTGATAATACTTAGCGGGTATGGCGTTTTCATGAACAACTTTTGCACTCTCTGTGAGTTAGCACGGTATTTAGGATAATCAATTAACGCATTGATGTATCGCATTTCGTCAAACGAATACGTATCTAATTGATAACCAAAACTAGGACTACCGTTTAAGTATGTTTGTACTTTATACACCCCGTTCTTATTATAAGAAACATTATCATAATCAGCAGCTGTAATCCCAAAACCAATTTTACCATTTGCCTTCACACTATTTGCTAAATAAGTACCATCTTTTTGAAGAGACAAACTTAAAAGCAGTGGCCTCTTTGACTGATTGACGATAGCGTCATCTTCAACAGGATATACATATAAAGCAGAGACAACAGGTTTTTTAGTGTCTTTTATAGCACTATCAAAACCAAACAATAATGGATTAATAATTTTTTCTGTTTTACTATCTCTGAATTCGAAATGTAAATGTGGCCCTTGAGATGACCCTGTATTTCCTGACAAAGCGATTACTTGTCCTTTTTTTACAGGCAATTCATTAGGTTTAGGAAATAACTCAATTTCGTAGGCTTCCTCCTTATAATAGGCATTGTATATGTATTCTTTGATTTCGCCGCTTGCATTTTGCAAGTGACAATAAACAGATGTATAACCATTAGGATGGGTGATGTAAATAGCTTTTCCGTTACCATACGGTGACATTTTTATACGAGAAACATAACCGTCTGCGACGGCGTGAACATCTAGTCCTTCACGCTGTAATGTTTTAAAGTCAAAGCCAGTATGAAAATGGTTAGGTCTTAATTCTCCAAAGTTTCCAGAGAGCTGCACAGGAACATCTAGCGGCAATCTAAAATAATCTTGAGGGTACTTTGTTTGGGCAATAACACTAGTAGAAAGCACTAGAAATAATCTTAAAAATTTCATGATATACATTTTTGCTAAGGTAAAAAAAGTAATTCGTTATCGTTTATAAAAAAACACAAATCGTAAACATTTACAAGTCAATAATTTGACTATTTTAAAATAAAAAAACCAATAAAATATTGTAATAATAAAAAGTAATACTAAATTTGTAATATTAAGTAATGAATAGAAAATATAATGAGTGTAATTGTAGAAATAATTGATACTCTTGAATATAAAATCGAAAAACTTATATCAAAAATTGAAAGTTTAGAAAAAAATAATCAAGAAATAAAGGTCGAATTAACAAAATCTGCAGCCGTTATACAGTCTCAATCAAATGAAATTGAAGCACTTAAAGTGCAATATGACACACTAAAAATTGCTAACTCATTACTGGGCAGTGACGACAATAAAAGAGATACTAAGCTTAAAATAAATTCATTAATTCGAGAAATTGATTATTGTATTGCACAACTTTCAGATTAAGAAAATATGGACGAAAAGCTGAAAATAAAAATATCAATCGCAGACAGAGTTTATCCTCTTACAGTGAATTTTTCTCAGGAAGAAGGTCTTAGAAGCGCATCTAAGAAAATCGATGTGATGATGAAACAGTTTGAAGAAAATTACGCTGTTCGCGACAAGCAAGATGTTTTAGCCATGTGTGCTTTGCAGTTTGCTTCTCAAGTAGAACAAAAACAAATTGATAATTCGATCAATGGTGAAGAGACTATCGAAAGAATTAAAAAATTAAATGCGCTTTTAGATCAATATCTCGACAATTAAACGTTCTTTACAGAAACTAAGATACTGCCTACATTAGTTCACATTTGGTAAACTCAACACTAACATTTTAGGATGAGCGAATCATCACTACTATAGCATGCCACGCCTTGGCGAGGAAACTTGAACAGTGAGTTAGCTCAAAACTTGTCTTTTCGAGTTTATGCAATCCGGCTAATGTAGGCTTTTTTTATATATAAATTTTAAACAAACATGGACATAGTAACAATCATTGCAGGAATAATAGGGATAATAGTTGGTTTTGGAATTGCCAAAGCAATCGAAAAAAGTAACATCTCTAACTACCTGAAAAATGCTAAAAAAGAGGCATCATCTATTTTAAAAGATGCAAAAGTAGAAGCTGAAAACATCAAGAAAGATAAAATCTTACAAGCAAAAGAAAAGTTTATCGAACTTAAATCTGAACACGAACAAGTAATTCTTTCTAGAGATAAAAAAGTTGCTGAAGTTGAAAAAAGAATTAGAGATAAAGAGTCGCAAATCTCAAATGAACTTTCAAAAGCTAAAAAAGTAAATGACGATTATATCAGTAAAACTAACGATATTACTTCTAAAATTGAAGTTTTAGACAAGAGACAGTTAGAGGTTGAAAAATTACATCAAAGTCAATTACAGCAGTTAGAATTAATTTCTGGATTATCTGCTGATGAAGCTAAAAGCCAATTAGTAGAAGGCTTGAAAGCTGAGGCTAAATCTAAGGCTATGTCTTTAATACAAGACACAATCGAAGAAGCAAAATTAACAGCACAACAAGAAGCTAAGAAAATCATTATTAATACAATTCAAAGAGTAGGTACAGAGGAAGCAGTTGAGAATTGCGTATCTGTATTTAACATTGAATCTGATGACGTTAAAGGTAGAATCATTGGTAGAGAAGGAAGAAATATCCGTGCCCTTGAAGCTGCAACTGGAGTAGAAATTATTGTTGACGATACTCCTGAAGCTATTATATTATCATGTTTTGATCCTGTACGTAGAGAAATTGCTCGTTTAGCATTACACAAGCTGGTTACTGACGGTCGTATCCACCCTGCTCGTATTGAAGAAGTAGTGGCAAAAACAGCTAAACAAATTGATGACGAAATCATAGAAGTTGGTAAGCGAACAGTAATTGATTTAGGAATTCACGGCTTACATCCTGAATTGATTAAAGTTGTAGGTAGAATGAAATACCGTTCTTCTTACGGACAAAATTTATTACAACACTCTCGTGAAGTATCTAAACTTTGTGGTATCATGGCAGCCGAATTAGGACTGAATGTTAAACTTGCTAAAAGAGCCGGTTTATTACACGATATTGGTAAAGTTCCAGATGCAGAAAGTGATTTACCTCACGCTTTATTAGGAATGCAATGGGCTGAGAAATATGGTGAAAAGGAAGAAGTATGTAACGCGATTGGAGCGCATCACGACGAAATCGAGATGAAATCATTACTTTCTCCAATAATCCAAGTTTGTGATGCGATATCAGGAGCAAGACCAGGAGCAAGAAGACAAGTATTAGATTCATACATACAAAGATTGAAAGATCTTGAAGAAGTAGCTTACGGATTCACAGGTGTGAAAAACGCTTATGCAATTCAGGCAGGTAGAGAACTACGTGTAATCGTTGAAAGTGAAAAAGTTTCTGATGATAATGCAGCAAATTTATCATTTGAAATCTCTCAAAAAATACAAACAGAAATGACTTATCCTGGACAGGTAAAAGTTACTGTTATTAGAGAAACTAGAGCTGTGAACATAGCCAAGTAATCTTTACTCTATTATATAAAAATCCCTTTGAACACTTATAAAGTTGTTTAAAGGGATTTTTTTTGTGCTTTTTTAATGCCTACGATTTCCGAGGATGGTAACTATTAACAACCTCTTTTAGAAACTTTCTATCTAGGTGCACGTAGATCTCAGTAGTTGTGATAGACTCGTGCCCTAGCATTAATTGAATAGATTTTAAGTCGGCGCCATTTTCTAATAGATGCGTCGCAAAAGAGTGTCTAAAGGTATGTGGACTTATTTTCTTTGTGAGTTCGATCTTAACAGACAACTCCTTTATAATCGTAAAGATCATAGCTCTGGTAAGCTGCCCTCCTCTCCTATTTAAAAACAAAGTATCCTCTGCTCCTTTTTTAATAGTAAGATGTGTGCGTACGCCTTCCCTATAGAAGCCTATATACTTTTGTGACAGTTCACTCACTGGAACAAAACGTTGTTTATTTCCCTTACCTGTAACTTTGATAAAACCTTCGTCAAAAAATAAGTCAGATATCTTTAATTCTACTAACTCTGAAACCCGAAGTCCACAGCCGTACAAGGTTTCAAGCATAGCTCGGTTGCGCTCCCCTTCATTTGAACTCAAGTCAATCGCAGCGATTAAAGCATCAATTTCTTCTACAGATAATGTATCAGGGAGTTTCCTAGAAGTACGTGGAGATTCAATTAAAGCGAGTGGGTTATCGTCCCTATAATTTTCGAAAATTAAAAAAGAAAAAAAGCTTTTTAAGCCTGAAATAATACGTGCTTGCGATCTAGCATTCACTTCTGAAGAAATAGTGTAGATAAATTGCTGTAATTCATTCTCTGAGATTTTTAAAGGAGACACTGAAATGCTATTGGCATCTAAAAATAAAAGCAGTCGCTCTATATCATAGCTGTAGTTTTCGACCGTGTTCTTTGATAAGCCACGCTCAATTTTTAAATAGGCTTGATATTCCTTTATGTAAGTATCCCAATTCATAGTACAAATTAACGCAATTATTAGCCATAAAAAAACCTCCCAAATAGGAGGTTTTTATGATCAACTTATTATGTGAGTCAATTAGAATTTGTAATTGAATCCTAAATTTAATGAAGAAAATGAACCTCCGTCTACAGAGATCCCTTTGTAACCTGCATATAATTCTATTTTCTCATTTTGATAACCAAATTTTGGTTGGTAATAAACACCTCCATCAGACTCCCCTTTTCCAGTGTATATCCCGTAACCTAAGTCTGCACCTAAGAATAGATTATCTGTTAGAGAATATTGAGCAGTGGCTGCAACAGGTATAAAACCAACAGCTTCTGATTTAATTGTAAACGAATTAAAACCATCACTAAATGTAACGTCTTTTCCAGAATATGAAGTATACCCTGTAGTTACACCCACTTTAAATTCATCTGCAACATTCCACAAATACGCAACGTCAGCTCCAAGGTTAATAGAAGTGACATCTTTGATATCTCCCATAGGTAAACCTACATGAACACCAGCTTTAAATTGTCCATCTTGTGCATTAGCAAATCCAAAAGCTAATACCGCCGCAACAGTTAAAATAATTTTTTTCATTTTGTTTGTTAGTTTAATTAATTTGCCACAAATGCATGTAAAACATTACCTAAATCGCCTATTTTAAGTAGGAAAAAAGCTTCTTATAAACAAATTTTAAACAATATGTATCTTTTAATCAACACATTACAATTTGCAAAATCACCAAATTTGGTGAGAAAGATACATCCTACAATTACCGTGTAATTATTACACTATAACTAAATATTTATTTACAATGATCATTAAATTAAATTCATGAACGACAATAAAACTTTTAAAAAAGAGTTAATATTGCACAACAAACATTAAGACTAACTAAACATTAAAACAATGAAAAAAGCATTTATGATTGCTGGAGCATTTTTGGCATTTTCTTTAGGAGCTCAAGCGCAATTGGTAAAATTTGGATTAAAAGGAGGATTGAACTATGCTAACTTAACTGGAGCTGAGATTCAAACTGATGCGATTACTAGCTATCACGTAGGTCTAGTTGCTGAAGTTAAATTAACCGATAAATTCAAAGTACAACCAGAGCTTTTATATAGTACGCAAGGAGCATCATATGATAGAGCTGGAGAAGAATTCATTAACGAATTAGGCTATTTAGCAATACCTGTATTAGCAAAAATATCTTTAAGCGATGCTTTTACTTTAGAGCTAGGACCGCAAGCTTCTTTCTTATTGAGCGAAAAAGACAACTTTGATGTTAAGGATTCTAAAACATTTGATTTTTCGGTTAATGCTGGTTTAGGATTTAATATAACTAAGAGTATTTTTATTCAAGGTCGTTATAATTTAGGATTGACAGATACTAAAGTTTCTGAGGCAAAGACTAAAAATTCAGTAGTACAATTATCTGCTGGTTTCTTCTTTTAAAAATATCACAAACAATATTTAAAAACCGCTCTTTATTAAGAGCGGTTTTTTTATTTTTACAAAAACAAGAAGTATGAAAATTTGCATTATCAACGGACCTAACTTGAACTTGCTAGGAAAAAGAGAACCTGAAGTTTATGGTAAATTAACTTTTGAGGAGTATTTCACTTCGCTTCAAATTAAATTCCCTACAATTCAGTTTAGTTATTTTCAAAGTAATATTGAGGGAGAACTAATAGGCAAAATTCAAGAATGTGGATTTGATTATGATGGGATCATTTTGAACGCAGCTGCTTATACACATACCTCTGTAGGGATTGGGGACGCTGTAAAAGCAATCACTACTCCCGTTATTGAAGTCCATATTTCTAATACTTATTCTCGCGAAAGCTTTAGACATCAATCGTATATTTCAGGTAACGCTAAGGGTGTTATTTTAGGTTTTGGACTAAATAGCTATGAACTAGCCGTACACTCTTTTTTAATCTAAATAGTAAGCTATTCATATGAATCTGGCTCAACATGAATGAGTACGTGCCCCAATTCAGGAATTTGACTTAGTAATACATCATTCAATTTATGGGCTAAATCATGTCCCTCTTTTACTGATATTTTACCATCTACGATAGCATGCAAATCCACATGAAATTGCATTCCTGCCTTTCGAATAAAACATTTTTCGGTATCAATTATACCTTCTACTGAACGAGCCACTTTTCGTATTTCTAAGATCAAATCGTCATAGAGATGCTCATCCATAATTTCGCCTAGAGCGGGTCTAAAAATGAGGTAACTGTTGTATAAGATAAATGCCGAAGCAAATAAAGCCGCCCAATCATCTGCAGATTCGTAACCCTTACCTAAAAAAATCGCTATAGAAATCCCAATAAAAGCCGCTACTGAGGTAATTGCATCACTTCTATGATGCCAAGCATCTGCCTTTAGTGCTGAGCTATTTGTTTCTATACTTCTTTTAATTACAACGCGATAGGAGTACTCTTTCCAAATAATTATTAGTCCCAAAACGATTAACGTCCACGGTTTTGGCATTTCGTGCGGCCTTTGAATATTTAGAATACTCTCATAAGCTATTATGGTTGCCGAAGTAATTAGAAAACCAACAACTAGAAAAGTAAATAAAGGCTCTGCTCTTCCATGTCCGTAGGGATGATTCTCATCTGCTGGTCTGTTTGAATATTTAATTCCGAACAAGACAAGAACTGATGCAAATATATCCGTTGTAGATTCGATTGCATCGGCGATTAAAGCATAAGAATTCCCAAAGAATCCCGCAAAACCTTTAATTACAGCCAAGCATAAATTGCCTAAAATACTGAAATAGGTTGCTTTTATCGCTGTTTTTTCTCGAGTCATAATTTGAGATTATTCGAATTAAAAAATCGTTTAAATAATACTTTTAAGAGTGTAAAAGAATTATTTAAACGATTAGTAAAAAATTTATTATTGAATTTATGCGCGTACTATATTAGCACCGATGGCTCTTAAACGCTCATCGATATTTTCATATCCACGATCGATTTGCTCAATATTTTGAATAGTGCTCGTTCCTTTTGCTGAAAGTGCTGCTATTAATAAAGAGATTCCTGCACGAATATCAGGAGAAGACATCGTAGTTGCTTTTAACTGAGACTGAAAATTATGCCCCATAACAACCGCCCTGTGCGGATCACACAACATGATTTTTGCCCCCATATCAATAAGTTTATCTACAAAGAACAAACGGCTTTCAAACATTTTTTGATGAATTAGCACATCTCCTTTAGCTTGTGTTGCTACCACTAAAACGATGCTTAACAAGTCAGGCGTAAAACCTGGCCATGGTGCATCTGCAATAGTCAATATTGAACCATCTATATCTGTTTTGATTTCGTACCCATCTTCGTGAGAAGGAATGTAGATATCATCACCTCTTTTTTCTAATGTAATTCCAAGTTTTCTAAAAACAGAAGGTATTACTCCTAGATTTTCCCAACTTACATTTTTTATTGTAATTTCACTTCTCGTCATAGCAGCAAGACCAATCCAACTTCCTATTTCGATCATATCAGGTAAAATTCTATGCTCACAACCGTTTAAACTTTCTACACCTTCAATAGTAAGCAAGTTTGAACCTACACCTGTGATGTTTGCCCCCATAGAGTTCAACATTTTGCATAGTTGTTGTAAATAAGGTTCGCAAGCCGCATTGTATATTGTTGTCGTTCCTTTTGCAAGAACAGCAGCCATAACGATATTTGCAGTTCCTGTAACAGATGCTTCATCAAGTAACATTGATGCCCCATGAAGACCATCAGGAGCTTCAACACCATAAAAGTGATCTTCTCTATTGTATCTAAATTTTGCTCCTAAATTAATAAAACCTTCAAAATGGGTATCAAGACGTCTTCTACCTATTTTATCACCACCTGGTTTTGGGATATATCCTTTACCATAACGAGCTAATAATGGTCCTACAATCATAATTGACCCTCTAAGAGAACCACCTTCTTTTTTAAAGGCTTCAGTTTCTAAGTAAGCAATATTAATATCGTCTGCTTGAAAAGTATAAGATCCGCCTCCGTTTTTTTGGATTTTAACTCCTAAGTTGCCTAAAAGAACAATTAACTTATTGATGTCAATAATATCAGGAATATTATTGATTATTACTTTATCTGAAGTTAATAGCACAGCACACAAAATTTGTAATGCTTCATTTTTTGCTCCTTGTGGAGTAATCTCTCCTTTTAGACGAATGCCTCCTTCTATTTTGAAAATTCCCATATATTAGTTTATCGTTTTTTAATATTGCTTGCAAAAATATCAATTACAATTGAATATTTGATTTGGTTTTGCAATGCTTTATTGTTGTTTCTTATATTTTGGTTTTGCTGTCTTACTATTCTTATTACTTTGAATTTTTGGTTGACTAACAGCTGATATTTTATTCGAAATTCTTTTATTCGTGCGCAACAAATCTGTCGTATTCAATAACTCTTCAGAGCTTTGTAGTAAGTTCAATTTACCATCTGAAAGTTCGTAAAGATGTTCAAAAATAACATCATCTTTAACAGTGTCTTTATTCCAACTCAAATAAGACTTTTTCATATGATTAGCAATTACTTTTACTAATGCATTTTTCATGTCGCCTTCCTCCCATTTATTAGCCACATCAATCATATACTTGATATTATTACCATAATACCTGTATTTAGGAAAGTTTTGTGGATACTGTAAAACATCTGGCTTAAGTTGTAAAACTTCACGCGAAGGAATAGGATACGGTGAAGACACATCTAATTTAAAATCAGACATGATAAACAATTGATCCCATAATTTGTGTTGAAAATCTAAAACATCACGCAAGTGCGGGTTTAAACTTCCCATTACTTGAATTATGTATTTAGCCGCTTTGTTGCGCTCCTCATCATCTTCAATAGCCGTTGCTTGATCGATCAATTTTTGTAAATGACGGCCGTATTCTGGAATAATCAAGTGTGACCTTTCGGCGTTGTATTCCAAATGATGCACCACATCATTCGCATTTTCTTTTGTATATTTTGAATTCATATTCGAATTTTATTTAGAAGAAACGTAGCAATCAAAGGCTATTAATAAGTAAGCATACCTTTATAGTAAGCGGAGGAAAATCTTAAAGTGAAACGATACCTTCAATTGTCGCCAATTCCTGGTATTTTTGAATGATTTCTTTAGCATTTTTCATTGTAACATCTACAGAAACACTTGTAAACTTACCTGTTTTTGATTTTGTAGTTTTGATAACAGCACCCATACAATCAAATGCAAGAGCTACTTTTTCAACATTATCTGCAACTGTAGGCACAATAAATTTATATAAATACAAGGCTGGCCACTCATTACTTTTATCCAACTCTGCTTCTAACCTTTCGTAGAATTCTTCGGTTTTCTTATCCATTTTTTGTATAAAATTAAAGCAAAGATACATTTTCAAACGCAAAATATGAATTCTCAAATATGAAATTTTATCAAATTGGTAAATTTTATGGCTATCATTTTTCGATTTACAATAAGTTTGAGTAAGTTTGCGCCTTATTTCCAAAAAGTGCATAAAGAAATCATCATAATTATCGGCGGTCCTGGAACAGGAAAAAGTACTCTTATTAACGGATTAGTAGCTAAAGGTTATTGCTGCTATCCTGAAATTTCAAGGGAAGTTACCCTAGAAGCAAAAAAACAAGGTATCGAGCAGTTGTTCCTTGAAAAACCTTTGCTATTTAGCGAATTACTACTTGAAGGAAGAAAAAAACAGTTCATAAGTGCTCAAAATGAATCACATGAAGTTGTCTTTATCGACCGCGGTATACCAGACGTACTTGCTTACATGCATTATATAGGTGATAGTTACCCTGCTTCTTTTGACGATATTTGTAAAGAATATAAATATTCAAAAATCTTTATTCTACCACCATGGGAAGAGATTTATGTAAGTGACGACGCGCGCTACGAGAATTATGAGCAAGCAAAACTTATCCAGAATCACTTAATTGAAACATACGAAGGCTACGGATATAATTTAATTGAAGTCCCTAAAGACACTGTGGATAACAGAATTCTTTTTATCTTAGATAAAATTTCTGGGTAATTACAGCAATTAAAAATCAAAAAGAGTACTTTTCTTACCCTTCAGAATATAAAATTCAAAATTAAAATGAATGTCTGAAGCACTAAAGATTCTTCAAAAATATTGGCAACACCAAGAATTTCGACCACTTCAAAACGACATCATAACGTCTGTTTTAAATGGTCAAGATACATTTGCACTACTCCCTACAGGTGGTGGAAAATCAGTATGCTTTCAAATTCCTGCATTAATGAGACCTGGACTTTGTTTAGTGATTTCGCCATTGATCGCATTAATGAAAGATCAAGTAGCCAATTTAAACAAGCGCAACATAAAAGCCATTGCTTTAACAGGAGGCATTCGATCTGATGAAATGATTGATTTGCTTGATAACTGTCAATATGGAAATTACAAATTCTTATATTTATCACCAGAGAGGCTACAATCTGACTGGATATTAGAGAGAATAAAAAGACTACCTATAAATCTTATTACTATAGACGAAGCACATTGTGTATCGCAGTGGGGACACGATTTTAGACCGGCTTACTTAAAAATTAGCAATTTAAAAGAACACTTTCCTAATACTGCATTTCTAGCACTTACCGCTACAGCAACAGCAAGGGCTCAGGAAGATATTATTTCTCAATTAGGATTAGTGCAACCTGCCCTCTTCCAAAAATCATTCGTTAGAAAAAACATTGCTTACATGGTGTTCCAAACGGAGGACAAACTGTATCGAATAGAACAAATTCTTAAGAAAAATTCCGCATCTTCAATAATTTACGTTCGAAACAGAAAATCATGCACGACGATTTCAAATCAATTGAATGCTCTAGGATTTAAAGCTACCTACTATCATGGAGGGTTGAGTTCGAAAGAAAAAGATAAGAATATGAATCTATGGATGCAAGACAGCGCCCAAGTGATTGTAGCGACAAATGCGTTTGGAATGGGAATAGACAAGCCCGATGTAAAGACGGTTATTCACATTCAATTACCTGAAAACATAGAAAACTATTATCAAGAGGCAGGTCGAGCAGGACGCAATGAAAATAAAGCATTTGCAGTTTTACTTACAAATCCATCAGATATTATTCAGGCAGAAAATCAGTTTTTCAATATTCTAGCTGATAAAACTTTTTTAAACGCTATCTATAAGAAGCTCTGTAATTATTTACAAATCGCTTATGGAGAAGGGATTAACGAACAGTTTTCTTTTAATTTAAATTCTTTTTGTGTCAAATATAATTTCCCTGTATTAAAAACTTATAATGCCTTTCAATTTCTAGACCGTCAAGGAATCATCACGCTATCACAAGAATTCTCAGAGAAAATTAGTCTACAATTTATTATCTCTTCAAAAGAGGTTTTGCGATACACTAGCCTGAATCCTAATGATGAAGAAATCATTTTAACAATATTGAGAACGTATCCAGGTATTTGCGAAATGAAGACCGCATTAAATCTTTTTTTAATTGCGAAGAAATCAAATCACACACAAAAACAGGTGAGCGATTTATTGCACAAATTAAATGAGAAAGACATTGTCGATTTTACAGCAAAAGCTGCCGATTCATCACTTACTTTTAACGAAATTAGAGAAGACGAGCGTACCATAAGTAAAGTCGTGAAATACTTAGAAAACCAAAATAATCTCAAAAAAGAGCAATTTAAAGCAGTACTTGACTATGTTCAAAACGAACAAGAGTGTAAAAGTAAAAGTATTGCTGCTTACTTTGGAGAAGAAGTACTGGACGATTGCGGCATTTGCTCTTACTGCGTTACCAAAAAAAGTAAACCCACAAGTGTCGATTCATTATTTACAGCAATCGTTAGTCATCTATCTGAGTGCGACTTAAACTCAAGAGAATTAGCTATAAAATTAAATAATAGTAGCAAGGAGCTTATCTTTGCATTACAGACGCTTTTAGAAAGCGAGAAAATCATCATCAAGTCTAACAACAAATACGCTCTAAAATAATAATGGAAAAACTAAAAATTGTATTTATGGGAACACCCGAATTTGCGGTGGCGATCCTAGATAGTATTATAAAAAATGATTATGAAGTAGTTGGAGTCATTACTGCAGCTGACAAACCTGCAGGAAGAGGGCAGAAACTTAAATTTTCGGCGGTCAAAGAATATGCAGTAACCAACGATCTAAAGTTATTACAGCCCACAAATTTAAAAGACGAAACTTTCCTAGAGGAACTACGAGCTTTAAAAGCCAACTTACATATTGTTGTTGCCTTTAGAATGCTACCTAAGGTGGTATGGGATATGCCAGCATTAGGAACTTTTAATCTTCACGCCTCACTCCTTCCTAATTATAGAGGAGCGGCTCCTATAAACTGGGCCATAATAAACGGAGAGACAAAAACTGGAGTAACAACATTTTTTATCGATGATAAAATAGATACCGGTGCAATAATACTTAGTGATGAAACAGCTATCGACCCTAAGGAAAGTGCTGGAGAATTACACGACCGTTTACAAGAATTAGGATGCGAAACTGTGAATAAAACATTGCAACTAATAGCTAAGTCTGAGGCTGAACCTACTATTCAAGAAGAAACAGCTGATACTAAAACTGCATACAAGTTAAATAAAGAGAACTGTAAAATTGACTGGACTAGACCCGCTATAGATTGTTTCAACCTGATTAGAGGTTTAAGTCCGTATCCTGCGGCATGGTGTTATCTTGTTGATCAAGGCGAACCACTTTCTATAAAAATATACGAAGCTGAGATAGCTCAGGAAGAACATAGTTTCACCACTGGACAACTATTTTGTACTAAAAAAGAAATGAAGGTCGCAGTAACTGGTGGGTACTTATTAATTAAGAGTTTACAGCTTCCAGGCAAAAAAAGAATGAAAATCACCGAATTATTAAACGGAGTAACATTTTCTGAGAACGCAAAACTGCAGTAAGATCAATAAAATAAGGACTTTGTCTAAAAACAAGCGCACACTTCCAGCTTTTATCAACAAATGCCTTAAGTTATTAACAAAACATGGTAAAATAACAGAAAACTCTTGTGTGGTAAGGATTTCCTGCTAAATTTGTTATCGACAATTTTTTTAACCAACAATTAATAACTATTATTATGAACAAATCAGAATTAATCGATGCTATCGCTGCAGATGCAGGAATAACTAAAGCTGCTGCTAAATTAGCTTTAGAGTCATTTTTAGGAAACGTAGGTGAGACTTTGAAAAAAGGTGGAAGAGTTTCTCTTGTAGGATTTGGATCTTGGTCTGTATCTGCTAGAGCAGCTAGAGACGGTAGAAACCCTCAAACAGGTAAAACAATTCAAATCGCTGCAAAAAATGTTGTAAAATTCAAAGCTGGTGCTGAATTAGAAGGAGCAGTAAACTAATTAAAGTTTTCTACCTTATGATATAATTAAAAACCCTCAATTTTGAGGGTTTTTTTATACACTTTAAGTAACGAAATTCGTTTTTATTAAAAAAATTTCTTAATTTTAATAAAAAAATCGCAGTAAATATGATTTCAGAAACACTCATAAAAGGACAACTGCTTATTTCTGAGCCTTCTATAATTGGAGATTTATCATTTAATAGATCTGTGATTTTGTTGGCTGACCATAATAAGGAGGGCTCTGTAGGTTTTATTATGAATAAACCTTTAAAGTACACCATAAATGATTTAATCCCTGAGATTACCTCTAAGTTCAAGATTTATAATGGTGGACCGGTAGAGCAAGACAACCTATATTTTATACACAATGTGCCGGAATTGATTCCTAACAGTATTGAAATCTCAAATGGTATCTACTGGGGAGGTGATTTTGAGTCTACTAAAGAGCTATTAAATACAGGACAAATAGATAAAGAGAACATACGCTTTTTTCTAGGATACACTGGTTGGGATGAAAATCAATTAGAGACCGAGATGAGCACAAACTCGTGGATCATTACAACAAATAACTATAAAAATAAAATTATAGGAAAGGCAGCAACACATTTCTGGAAAGAACAAATCATCGAGCTAGGTGGAGATTATCTCATTTGGTCAAACGCACCTGAAAACCCTTATCTAAATTAGGCGGTAATCATCTCGTTAAGCAAATTAGTCAGCTCAGCAGCAAGTGCTATAGCAAATTCTTTCTTTCTATATTTAGTAATAGGCTGAATTCCTTTAATAACATTTGTAATAAAAAGTTGATCTGCTTTTTGTAAATCAAATGGTGAAATAATTTCTTCTACAACGGTTAACTGAGGTATCTTCTTAGCTAATGCTAAAACTTGCTTGCGCATTACACCATTTAAACAACCCTCTGAAACTGGCGGTGTCGTCAATGTATTACCTACAAGCATAAAAATATTTCCTTGAATAGCTTCAACAACATTTTTAGCATCATTAAGAAGGATGCAATTATCTAAACCATTTTCACTTGCATAGATACTAGCCGTAATATTAAGTAGCTTATTTGTCGATTTTATGGACGATAACAATTGTCTTGTAATATAGAAATCTTTGAATAAATCAACCTCATATAGAGTTTCCTTCACACTATACAGCGTTTGTTCTAAGGGAGTAGCGTGAATGATATAAGAGACTTCGTTAGAAACAGGCAAATAATACCCACCATCATTTCTATACATCGTAATTCTTGCACGAGAAGACTGTGTCAAATTATTTCTTTGAACTAAAGATAAGATCTGCTCTTCAAAGAATTCCATGGTGAAATTCATAGGGATTTCCATTCTTACCACTCGCATAGAAGCCATCAACCTGAAATAGTGATCTTCTAAAAAAAGTATTTTACTATTTACAATTTTCACTGTTTCAAAAACGCCATCTCCGTATAGGAAAGAGCGGTTTTCAGTTAATATATTGCTATCTTTAAGTACGATGTTCCCGTTAAAATTAATCATAAAAAAACCCTGAATTTTGTTCAGGGCAAATATAAGTTTTAATATGGAATTTTACTATACAGAACCAATCAGATGTTTCAAATCTGAGATTTGATTTTCCCATAATAGTTTTGCTTCATCAATTTCGTCTTCTTCAGCAAAATCAACAACCATTATAGAAACATCTTTTGTAAGTTCATCAACGAGAATATGGATTTCAAAAAAGTATTCAGTGTCTTTATTTTTATCATCCACCCATTTGAACTTCACTTTTTCTCCAGTTTTCTTTGAAGCTAAACGTGCTTTTTCTTCAGAACCGTCCCAAATAAACGTAAAAAACTCACCACGTGAATTCACATTATCAGCAAACCATTCAGACAGGCCAGACGGAGTTGCAATGTATTGATATAATAACTGTGGAGATGAGTTAATTGGAAACTCTATTTCGTAACGTATTTTCTGGTCCATGAGCGCATTTAATTTTTTTCGAATATATAGAATATAAAGCCTAAAAAAAAATCTTTTTAAATTTATTTTATTTTTTTCAAAAACGCTTGTAAAGACTAATATTATTTATATCTTTGCACCCGCAATCAGGGATGGTTGCAACAATAACCTCTGGCGAGGTAGCTCAGTCGGTTAGAGCGCAGGATTCATAACCCTGAGGTCACGAGTTCAAATCTCGTTCTCGCTACACAATTCAAACCCTTTAACAGCAATTGTTTAAGGGTTTTTTATTGGAAACAACTCTGACAATACTGTAAGGTCTACCCTTAATTTCGAATTATAGAAAGAAACCATGAATTATCTTATACACTATTCTCGTATTTAGAAACTGATTCATTCATCTGATTTAAAACAATTCATTGTAAACCATATAGTTCTTCATGTTTACAAAAACCCATTAAAATGCAGCAATTAAATCATAGGATCTATTGCCGATAGCGGTTTCTTTAAAGAAGGTGAAATTCATAAGTATAACAATAAAAAAAAACATTAAATCATTCAAACCTCTCACTTCTTGAATAAAAACAAGGTTACAGAACCTATTAAAACCATTTCATTATCCACAAATAACCAATTACATACACCAAATTATAAACCTACAGTGATTTAGAATTGTAAATAATAAAAATCAGTCAAAAAAAATGCCTCAATATTGAGACATTTTTTAGAAATATATAATCTGTTTTACTTTTTCAAACGAACACTCCATTCAAAGTCCATTTCAGAGACCTGAACTCCCTCTTCGTTTAGTCCTATCGACTTCATCCAAAAAGTTTGCCCCTCTCCTGTTGCAATTGTCTCTTTAATTGCGTTTTCGATTACCAAGCCATCCTTGCAAATAAAATTGATTCTTCCAGTTGCTTTTTTTGTAAAGTTACCCTTATTATTAGCAACGAGCATCGATATATTTCGACCACTTTTTTGTATTTGATACATAACAAGAGCACCCGTTGATAATTCGGCTGCCATAGCTTGAACAGCAAAATACATTGAATTGAATGGATTTTGATTAATCCAACGATGTTTTACAGATACTACACATTGCCGTTCATCAATTTCTTTTACTCTCACTCCTGCGATAAAAGCTGATGGTAATTTAAATAGCAAAAATTTATTGAGTTTTGAGGCTGTAAGAGTCATTTGGATTATTTTTTTTTGCTAATCTACAAAAAAATACTATGCATACATATAAAACATAAATGTTAAATAAATGTTAACATATGGTACTATGCGATACAAGATACTGTCTTTTAACCATATATTTGCATAAGAGATTACCTCATGCTAGCAATCTAGTCAATCAAGTGGAGTTTCAATCATCAATCAATCAAAATCAAGTTTTTATGGTAACGCAATCAGAAAAGAACACTGCAACCTTCATTCACCTTAGTTTACTTACTAAGTATTTTATTCCTTTTGGGAATTATTTGTTTCCTATTATTTTATGGAATTTAAAAAAGGATAAGGCAGCCTATATTGACCAAAATGCGAAGCAAGCATTAAATTACCAACTAAGCCTTTTACTCTATGTTGTGATTTTAATTATTGTTGCTATACCCTGTTTTTTTGCTTCAATTTTGCAAAACATTTCATTTAACACTTTAATTACTGACAATGATTTTAGTATTACAAATTTAAACTTAGGAGGAAACACTGGCTTCTTAATCACTGGAATTATTGCGTTACTTATAATAGTAGTAATAAAAATCACCGAGTTCTTTTTTATTATTTATGCAGCAGTTAAAACCTCAAATGCTGAAAATTTTAATTATCCATTGACAATCAACTTTATAAAATAGTAATAAAAGCATCATAAATACCACTAATCATCAAATCAATCAAAGAATGAACAGTTTAATCCAAAAACAAAGAAAAAATTATGAACATTGAAAACACAAAAGCCCAAATGCGCAAAGGTGTTCTTGAGTTTTGCATCTTATCTGTATTAAAAGAGAAAGACGCTTATACATCAGAAATATTAGACACTTTAAAAAACGCAAAGTTACTGGTAGTTGAGGGTACAATATATCCGCTGCTTACAAGACTAAAAAATGATGGACTACTTAGTTATCGCTGGGAAGAATCTACATCTGGACCCCCTAGAAAATATTACGGTCTCACCGAAGTAGGACAAACATTTTTAACCGAATTAAATGGCACTTGGACTGAACTATCTGATGCTGTAAATTTAATAACCAACCAAAAGAAATAACCATGAACAAAACAGTAAATATTAATTTAGGAGGAATGTTTTTTCACATAGATGAAGATGCCTATCAAAAACTAAGTCGCTACTTTGACGCTATTAAGAGATCGTTGTCAAACTCATCTGGTAAAGACGAGATCATCAAAGATATAGAAATGCGAGTATCTGAATTATTGACAGAGAAGCAAGTTAACCTTAATCAAGTGGTAAACATTAAAGATGTCGATGAGGTTATTGCCGTTATGGGTCAACCTGAGGATTATATCATTGAGGATGATGCATCAACGCAGCAAAATTTTAATCAGCAATCTTTCTCTTCTACTACTACATCGCGAAAATTATATCGTGATACTGATGGCGGAATGATTGGTGGGGTTCTTGCTGGATTAGGACACTATTTTGGAATAGACAAAGTATGGTTGCGAGTAATTCTTTTATTACTTGTATTTGCATTTGGTACTGGACTTTTAGCTTATTTAATCCTTTGGGTAGTGATGCCTGAAGCAAAAACCACTGCAGAAAAGCTAGAAATGCATGGTGAACCAGTCAATATTTCGAACATCGAAAAAAAAGTTAGAGAAGAATTTGACAATGTTTCTGATAAATTCAAAAACGTAGATTACGATAAATACGGAAATCAATTTAAGTCTGGTGCTAACAAAGTAGGTAGTACTTTTAGTGATATTTTAATGACCCTATTCAAGATTGTTGCTAAATTCATGGGGATTATTTTAATCATTTCTGGTCTAGCATTAATAGTTGTCTTCCTTATTGGTGTATTAACACTTGGATCTACTCATTTTAATGACTTCCCATTTCATCAATTCATCGAAACTGGTAATTTTACCGATTATCCAATATGGGTTTTTGGATTAGCATTTTTTCTAGCTGTTGCTATTCCTTCGTTTTTCTTGATTTTATTAGGATTCAAGTTAGTTTCTCCAAATTTAAAATCGATTGGAAACATTGCTAAATATTCTTTATTAGCCTTATGGATCATCGCTATAGCTTTATTAATTTCGATAGGAATCAATCAAGCCTCAGCATTTGCAAATGACGGTCGTGTTGTAAAAAAGCAGAATATCGCATTACAAAGCATCGACACTTTAAAGATTAAATTTATTCACAACGATTACTATGCTAAGAATGTGAATGATCGAAGAGAATTTCGCATTACCCAAGACTCTCTAGGCAACGATGTAATTTATTCAAATGAGGTTCGTTTCAGAATAGAAAGCACAGACAGTAAAACAGCCTATGTACAAATTGAAAAAGAAGCTAAGGGAAAATCACTATCTGAAGCTAAACGAAGAGCTAACCAAATTAAATATAAATACCAATTGAATGGGAATCAGTTGATTTTTGACAATTACCTGGTTACTGATATTTCGAACAAATTTAGAGATCAAGAAATCGAAATTACCTTATTTTTACCTACAGGAACAGTTTTTCAAGTAGACAAAAGTGCTCAAAACTACGACCGCTCAAATGATGAGTATTTTGATCTTAATGAAAACTCAGATAGCTACACTTACCAAGTTTTTAATTCGAAAGTAAAATGCATTGATTGTCCAGCAGATGATTATGACTATGATGATGAAGATGTAGATAGTGATGTAGATGTAGACGGTCAAGTTGACATTAGACTTAATGAAGGAGGAAATAATAGTATTTCGATCAATAAAAACGGAATCACAATTAACAATGATACTATTGTAAAATCGACTACAACTCAGCACGAATTGCGAATTAATAAGGACGGAATCATCATTAAAACTAAATAATTATGCTAAAACTTATCACTCTCATTACTAAGATTATTCTAGTTACACTTGCTGCGCTCCTAGTAAGCTCCTGCAACTATTCTGTAAATATGAATGCTGTTAAAGGAAGCGGCAATGTTACCACAGAGACCCGTCAAATAGACCAAGATTTTAATTCGATCGATGTGAGCAACAGTATTGATGTTATCATAGAGCAAGCTGATAATTTTGAAGTAAAAGTTGAAGCTGACGACAACCTCCAAGATGAAATTAAAATCAAAGTAGAAAACGGAGTTTTGATAATAGAATCTGATGATCGTTCGTTTATGGACGTAAGCGCAAAAACAGTCTTTGTAAAAATGCCGTTAATTCAAGATTTACACGCATCATCTTCTGCAACGATAAAAAGTGCAAAAACAATTAAAGCAAGTAACATAGACATCAGCAGCTCTAGCGCAGCAGAGATCAACATAGCAGTTGAGGCAGATAACATAAAATGTAAAGCGACCAGTGGTAGTGATATTTACTTAGAGGGATTAGCACTTGCTCTTGAGGTGACAGCTAGTAGTGGTAGCGAAATCAAAACAGCTGATTTACCAGCAAACGAAATTACAGCAAAATCATCAAGCGGAGCTTCGATAAAAGTACACCCAATTTTAAGTTTGAAGGCAAGAGCATCAAGCGGAAGTGAAATAACCTATGTTAAAACGCCAAAAACAATTGAGAAAAAAGAGAGCTCTGGAGCAAGTATCTCTAAGGAGTAAGACCTCCTTTTCTCATTTATTAAGAAATCATCCATAATTCATGGATGGTTTTTTATATTTTTACCAACTCTAATTTAAATCAAAACATGAAAAATTTTACAGTAGCCCTATTCTTATGCTTCATATCGTTTACAGCATCTGCTCAAAAAAGTGAAAAAATCAAAGGATCCCGCAAAGTCACGACAGAAACAAGGAATAGTTATGCTTTTAATTTACTAGAGGTAGACGACAATTTAGAGGTTTATTTGCAACTTGGAGACAACACCGCTATTAAGGTAGAAGCCGATGATAACTTACAAGATGTGATCGAAATTACTTCAAACGGTAAAGCGCTTCATATTCATACTACAAAAGATGTTACGAGATACAAGAAAATGATTGTTCGCATCACCTATACAAGTGAATTAAACAAAATAATCTCAAGAGGAAAGAGTGAAATTAATGTCATTCAAGGCATTACCGTAGACACTCTTGATGTACGCACTTATGATAAATCAAAGATGTTTATGAACGCTACTGTTTCTAATTTTAGTCTAGAAGGAGATGATAAATCTACTACTGAATTAAACCTTAAAGCAATGAACTCTAAGATTGTCATGAGTAAAGACAGCGAGATAAAAGCATTAGTAACAGCAACGGATCTTACTTGTGATTTATATCAAAATGCTTCAGCAAAAATTGAAGGAGATGCAGCAAATGGAACAATAAGAGTTGACAATGGTTCAAAATTAACTGCTGACAAACTGAATATTAAAAAGCTTACCATCCTTTCTGAAGGAACATCGCAAGCTGCTGTTAATGCAGTAGAATCTGTTGTAATTGAGGCTTATAACAAATCAGAGATTGACCTTTATGGAAATGCAAAAATAGATTTGCGTAATCTAACCGAAGAAGCTAAATTGTTTAAAAAGATTAAGTAAAATCAAGAAATAAACGCACACTTAAGTATAATAAAACAGCCCCATTTATCAGTTGATCAATGGGGCTGTCTTTATTTATTATAGATATTGGGTTACTCCTTTGAAGCTAAATATCTTTCTGCATCTAGCGCAGCCATACAACCTGTACCCGCAGCAGTAATTGCTTGACGATACACGTGATCTGCAGCATCACCAGCTACAAATACACCAGCAACATTTGTTTTAGAAGTTCCCGGTACGCTTACAATATAACCTGTTTCATCAAGTGTAATGTAATCCTTGAAAATATCTGTGTTTGGTTTATGCCCAATCGCTACAAAGAAACCAGTTACTGGAATCTCATAAGTCTCTTCGGTAGTTTTATTTAAAACCTCTACCCCTGTTACCACTTGTTCATCTCCTAAAACTCTAAGAGTATCATGGTTTAATAAAATTGTAATATTTTCTGTTTTACGTACGCGTTCTTCCATGATTTTAGAAGCTCTAAATTTTTCGCTACGCACTAACATAGTAACCTTTTTACAAAGTTTAGATAAATAGTGTGCTTCTTCACAAGCAGAATCTCCTGCACCTACAATAACTACTTCTTGATTTCTATAAAAGAATCCGTCGCAAACAGCACAAGCAGAAACTCCACCACCCATTTGCAAGTAGTGTTGCTCAGATGCCAATCCTAAATATTTAGCTGAAGCTCCTGTAGAGATAATTACCGTTTCACAATGCAATTCGATAGTATCATTAATCCATACTTTGTGAATATCACCACTAAAATCTACTTTAGTAGCCCATCCGTCACGTACGTCAGTACCAAAACGTTGTGCTTGCTCTTGCAACTGCACCATCATTTCTGGTCCTGTAATCCCAATTGGGTTTCCTGGCCAGTTTTCAACTTCGTTTGTAGTTGTCAATTGTCCACCTGGTTGCATTCCTTGATATAAAACTGGATTCATGTTTGCTCTAGCAGCATAAATAGCAGCAGTATACCCTGCAGGACCTGAACCTATGATAAGGCATTTTATTTTTTCGATAGTATGTGACATAATAAATGTGTTTTATTTCTAATTTAATAGTACAAATGTAGTTTTTTTAATAAAATTGTTTGCCATAAAAACATCAATTTTAGCTATTTAAAAATAATCGCATTCTATTTTTATCGAATGCTTGGAAAACTAAATAAATGTTATATCTTTGCATCCGAATTACGGGGTGTAGCGTAGCTCGGTTATCGCGCCTGCTTTGGGAGCAGGAGGCCGCAGGTTCGAATCCTGCCACCCCGACAAAAGTCTTTTCATTTATTTGAAAAGACTTTTTTGTTTTATGATAATTTAGAAATTAGTGTAACACTGCATGAATATTCTATCTCCTTTTAAGAGTCAATAACAACTTCACTCTTAGCATTAACCTCAACTGCTCGCCGCTACCCCATATACATCCTTACTATCTTTTACTTTCGATAAAAACAAAAAGGAATGTTTGCAGTTTTACTTTCGATAAAAAATATATTATTACTCTCAATCAATAATAGCACAAATACTTAGGTCATTCAAAATCTTTAAATAAGAACTGTGATTTTATAACTACACCTATATATAGGACTGTCAAAAGTCATCGAAGCAACGTTTCGCAAATGTTAACAAAATAGATTTTTAGAAACCATAATAAATTGTATTTTTACGGTTCAAAATTTATAAAAACACATGGGTAAAATCATTGCAATTGCTAATCAAAAAGGAGGAGTAGGAAAGACTACAACATCAGTAAATCTAGCTGCTTCCCTAGGCGTATTAGAGAAAAAAGTATTACTCATAGATGCTGACCCTCAAGCAAATGCTAGTTCAGGATTAGGCATTGATGTAGAAAATGTCGAAATAGGTACTTACCAGATCCTTGAACATAGTAATACTCCAAGAGAGGCTATTATTAAATGTAGTGCTCCTAACGTAGACGTTATTCCTGCACATATTGACCTTGTTGCTATCGAAATAGAATTAGTAGACAAGGAAAACAGAGAGTACATGCTTAAAAAAGCACTTGAAAGCGTTAAGGATGATTATGATTTTATCATTATCGATTGTGCCCCTTCTCTAGGATTGTTAACATTGAATGCGCTAACAGCTGCAAACTCTGTGGTAATCCCTATTCAATGCGAGTATTTTGCTCTTGAAGGTTTAGGAAAATTATTAAACACGATTAAAAGCATTCAAAAAATTCATAATCCTGATTTAGATATTGAAGGGTTGTTATTAACAATGTACGATTCAAGACTACGCTTATCAAATCAAGTGGTAGAAGAGGTTCAAAAACATTTTAACGACATGGTTTTTGAAACAATTATACAGCGTAATGTAAAACTCAGTGAAGCTCCTAGTTTTGGTGAGAGTATTATCAATTATGATGCTACAAGTAAAGGAGCAATAAATTACCTGCACCTAGCGCAAGAAATTATAAAGAAAAACAGCAAATAGTTTTATGGCAAAAGCAATTAAAAAACAAGCCTTAGGGAGAGGATTATCAGCATTATTAAAAGATCCTGAAAATGATATTCAATCAGTTAATGATAAAAATGCCGACAAGGTTGTAGGGAATATTATTGAGCTTGAAATTAGTGCTATTGAAATAAACCCGTTCCAACCTAGAAGTAATTTCAACGAAGATTCGTTAAAGGAATTAGCAATATCTATTAAGGAGCTAGGAGTTATTCAACCAATCACTGTTCGTAAATTAGAATACAACAAATTTCAATTAATATCAGGAGAGCGTCGTTTACGTGCCTCAACTTTAGTAGGATTAACAACTGTACCTGCATACATTAGAATCGCAAACGACAATGAATCGCTAGTAATGGCGTTAGTTGAAAATATTCAACGTCATGACTTAGATCCTATTGAAATTGCACTTTCATACCAGCGTTTGATGGATGAAATTCAATTAACACAAGAGCAAGTAAGTGACCGTGTGGGTAAAAAGCGTTCAACTATTGCTAATTACCTACGCCTTTTAAAATTAGACCCTATTATTCAAACAGGAATTAGAGATGGGTTTATAAGCATGGGTCATGGTCGCGCCATAATCAATGTTGAAGATTTAGACAAGCAAACAGATATTTACCACAAAATTGTGAGTGAAAATCTTTCGGTACGTGATACAGAAGCACTAGTAAAGAGCTACCAAGAAAGCCTAAAGCCTAAAGCAGCCCAAAAAGCAAAAGTTGCTTCGTTTATTATCGAAGAAAACGAAAAAAATGCCTTCAATAGTTATTTTGGAAACAAAGTTGATGTAAAGGTAGCTGGTAACGGAAAAGGTAAAATTACCATCCCTTTTCAATCTGAACAAGATTATCAAAGGATACTAGAACTAATTAAAAAATAAGTGAAGAAATTACTTTTTATAGGATTTTGTATTCTTCTTTTAAATAAGACAGCTGTATTTGCTCAGGCAAGTACAGCTGTTCCTGTTGTGACTGTAAAAGACACATTGAAATCTACAAGTAACAACATCGACCCATTAACTCCTGCAAAAGCGGCATTTTTCTCAGCCATATTACCAGGACTAGGTCAGGCATATAATAAGAAATACTGGAAGATTCCATTAGTATACGGTGCTATGGGAACAAGTTTGTATTTTTACTTAGATAGTAATAAAAAATACCATCAATTTAGAGATGCTTACAAGAGAAGACTAGAAGGGTATAGCGATGATGATTTATCCTATCTTGATGATAGCCGTCTAATAGCTGCCCAAAAAGTGTATCAAAGAAATAGAGACCTATCTGGTTTAATCACACTAGGTTTCTACGTTTTAAACATCATCGATGCTAATGTTGATGCTGCATTAATCCAATTTAATGTAGATGAGAATCTTACCGTTAGGCCTCTTATTTATCCTAACGATGTAACATTTAAGGCAAACGTAGGACTAACTGTTAATTATAGTTTCTAAAACTGAACAATTCCTACTACATTTAAATTACCTAATAAATTATCACATGAAAATTGCGCTTTTAGGATACGGCAAAATGGGTCAAGTAATTGAACGAATTGCACTAGAAAGAGGACACGAAATTGTCTTAAAAAAAGATCAAGATAACGACTACAGCGGTTTAGAAAATGCCGATGTTGCTATTGACTTTAGCGTTCCATCTGCAGCTGTTGAGAATATCTCTAGCTGCTTCAATACTAATGTACCTGTAATCTCTGGTACAACGGGATGGTTAGAACATTATGATGAGATGGTAGGGCTATGTACTGAGAAAAATGGTGCATTTATATCAAGTTCTAATTTTAGCTTAGGAGTTAATATATTTTTCGAAATCAATGCTTACTTGGCTAAAATGATGGCAAAACTCGACAGTTACAAGGTAACGATGGAAGAAATTCATCACACCCAAAAACTGGATGCCCCTAGTGGAACAGCAATATCATTAGCAAAAGGAATTATAGAAAACAGTTCTTATACAGACTGGACCTTAGAAAACCCAACAGCTAATCAAATCATGATTGACGCAAAAAGAATAGGAACCGTTCCTGGCACACACACTGTAGAATATAGCTCAGAGGTGGATTCTATCGAAATAAAACATACTGCAAACAACCGTGAAGGCTTTGCTCTAGGAGCAGTTATCGCTGCAGAATGGATTATTGGGAAGCAAGGTGTGTTTGACATGAAAGACGTCTTAGATTTAAAATAAAAAAATATCATTTTAGTGTTCGTTATAATATGAAATACTAATATTAAAAAATAACAGTTATGACACTATATCAATGGTTTGTGTTTTTTTTACTAGTACAAATAATCCATTTCTTAGGTACTTGGAAATTGTATGAAGCAGCAGGTAGAAAACGTTGGGAGGCAGCAGTGCCAGTTTACAATGCAATTGTTTTAATGAAGATTATTAACAGACCTACTTGGTGGACATTTTTACTTTTCATTCCGGTAATCAATTTGATTATTTTTCCAGTTGTATGGATAGAAACGATACGTAGTTTTGGCAGAAGATCTGCACTAGACACTTTTCTAGTATTAGTAACCTTTGGGCTGTACATCTATTATATCAATTATACACAACCATTAACGCATATCCCAGATAGAAGTTTGCACCCACAAAACAAAACGGCAGATACTGTTAGCTCCTTTTTGTTTGCCATTGTCGTAGCTACTTTTGTGCATACTTATTTTGTACAACCATTTACCATTCCCTCTGCATCGCTAGAAAAGTCATTATTAATTGGTGATTTTCTATTTGTAAGCAAAGTAAATTATGGAGCTAGAGTCCCTATGACTACAGTTGCTTTACCAATGGTGCACGATTCAATACCGGGTACAAAGAAAAAATCATACTTAAAATGGCCTGAATTACCATACTTTAGATTACCTGGAGTAGAAGATATTAAACGAACAGATATTGTCGTTTTTAACTGGCCTGTTGATACAGTACACTACTTCTTTGAACCAAAGGGAAGACCCGGCGTAATCAAACCTGTTGATAAGAAATCAAATTATGTTAAAAGATGTGTAGGTGTTCCTGGAGACAGCTTGTCTATCAAAGACGGCCTAGTGTACATTGACGGAAAATTATTAGCATTACCAGAACGTGCAAAACCTCAATATGCTTACAAAGTAGCCGTTGATGGAAAAACAAATATAGATTTTGAATACTTACTAAAACAAATGGACGTTACAGATCCTGTTTACTTCTTAAACAACGATCGTAAGGATACTTTGATTTTTAGAGCGCTTACTGCAGCATCTGCAGATCAGTTGAAGAATACTCCTGGAATCACTGGCGTTTTTAGAGAAATTGCAACTGCGCCAGAAGCAGCTGTTTTTCCACAAGACAATAAATGGAATCAAGATAATTATGGTCCTATTTACATTCCGCAAGCTGGAAAAACAGTGGTACTGAATACAAAATCACTACCCTATTACCAGCGAATTATAACTGATTACGAACCTAAAGAAGACGGATCTAAAAATGACCTGACCGTAACTGGAAACGAAATCAGAATTAATGGTGAGGTAGTCACTAGTTATACTTTCAAGCAAAACTATTACTGGATGATGGGTGACAACCGTCACAATTCAGAGGATAGTAGATATTGGGGATTTGTACCAGAGAACCACATTGTAGGGAAACCAGTATTTATCTGGATGAGCTGGGATACTAATGGAAAAGGATGGAAAAAAGTGCGATGGGATCGCGTGTTCACAACTGTTAATGGAGAAGGGCAACCGCAATCGTACTTTAAATATTTCTTAATTGCATTAGCTGCTTTCTTTATTGGAGAGTACTTCTGGAAAAAAAGAAAAGAGAACAAAGCATAATAATTCAAACATATCAATAACAAAGTCATAAAGCTATTCCTTTTAGAGTACTTTATGACTTTATTTTTTTTACCATTATAAATTTCTAGTAAGATGACCACACTATTGCACCCTACCTATTTCCCTTCAATTAGTCACTTTGTAGCTATGGAACAAGCAGATAACATCTTATTTGAAGTAGAAGATAATTTTCAGAAACAAACAAATAGAAACCGCACGTACATCTATAGTCCGAATGGTCTACAACTACTAAATATTCCGGTAAAGCACAATAAAACCAATCTTCAAAAAACTAAAGACATCATAATCGACACTGATTATGACTGGCAAAAGCAGCACTTTAAATCATTAGAAACGGCTTACAGAGGCTCGCCTTTTTATGAATATTTTGAAGATGACTTAAGAGCGCTATTCGAAAAAAAACACCACTTTTTACTTGATTTAAATTTTGATACTCTTGCGTTTATAGAGCAATCATTACGTCATAAATTCGCTTACGCAAAAACTAAGTCGTATGAAGGAATTGTGGATAGTAGCACATTTAATGACCGTCGCTCCCTTGTTGATGGAAAAAAAGACCCATCAACTTTCACGAGATACATTCAAGTATTTGAAGAAAAACATGGATTCTTAAATAATCTCAGCATTCTCGACTTGTTGTTTAGTGAAGGAAAATATACAATCGATTACCTTAGAGAGCAACAACAATTGTAAAGAGCAATTAGAGTAAGCTATTAATTCATTGAAAACTGCGCCATAATCGGGTAATGGTCTGAATTTTCGAAATCAGAGAAAGTTTCAAGTTTTTGAACTGTCATGCTTGCATCGGCAAATATGTAGTCAATCCTAGCAGGATAATATCTAAATTTATATGTTTTACCAAAACCAAGTCCCGCCTCCTCAAAAGAGTCTTTTAAATCCCCTCTAATATCGCGATAAACATAGGAATACGCACTATTATTCATGTCTCCACATATTATAATAGGATATTTACAATCTTTTTTGTGCTCTTTAAAAATTTCGGCTTGTATTTGCTGCTTTTTGAAAGCTTTACTCATTCGACCAAGCATCTTTTGCGATTTATCTTGGTTAATAGCATCGATATTTTCAGATATTTCAGTAACGTCGGGCGAAATCTTAATTGATTGCAAGTGCATATTGTATACTCTAATAATGTCTTTTCCACGCTTGATATCAGCGTAAATGACATTATTATTCGAATTAGGAAAAGTGATATTCCCTTCATTAATAATCGGGAATTTAGAAAAAATAGCTTGACCCGTTCTAATTTTATTACCCTCCATCAATATAAACTTATGCTTGTATACTTTCAAGTCAATTTTTGCTGATGTAGAAAATTCCTGAATACACAGAATATCAGGATTTTTATCATTTACAAACTCTAAGATTTCGCCTGCTACATCTTCTTTGTCTAACCATTTAAATAAGTTAAATAGTCTGACATTGTAACTCATCACTTTGAAACTTTTATCGTCGTCAACATACTCCTTTTCATTAAATTTGTAGAACTTATTGATAAAGGTAATACCCATTAATAAAACCAAGCCTGAAAGAATCAAGCGTTTCTTAAACTGAATTAACCAGTAAACGAAAAACAAGGCATTGAGGACAAAAAAAGCTGGAATAATTAGCGTTAATACAGATAAGATAGGAAACATTTTTGGCGCAAGATAAGGCAACACATACGCGATGAAGGTCACCATAATAAGTACAATGTTAAAAAAATACATCAGTCTGTTGAACCAAGAAAGGTTTTTCATAATTTATGTATATGTTGTCTTACGACGTTTACTATTTTATACGTTTCAATTTATTTACCTGTCTTAAACAAGAATTCTTTCTCGTCTTGTGATAAACTATCATAACCAGACTGACTAATTTTATCTAAAATCGCATCAATCTGTTGTTGGTTTCTATCTTTTGTGATAATTTTAGAAGTCGGTTTTTGCTCTCGAGGAGCTTTATAATTTTTATGTACTTTTTTGAAAGGCGTACTTGGCGATTTCTTGAACAAATTTGTAAAGAAACCAATAATTTTAGAAACTCCTACCGTGAGATCAGTTCCGTTTTTTAGCAACGTAATAAATAAGTACCCGAAAAAAGCACCCGCTAAATGCGAAATATGGCCACCAGTATTACCTGCTCTAAATTGCAATAAATCTAATAAAATAATCACTCCCGTAATATGCCACAACTTTACATTCCCAATTAAAAACATCCTTATATTCATCAAAGGCTGATAGGTTGTAACAGCAACTAGTATTGCCATAATAGCTGCAGATGCTCCTACAATAGAAGCATTGTATCCCATAATAAAATAAGAAAGTACAAAAACTAATCCTGCAAAAATAGCACTGAGAATATATACGCCTAATAACTGTTTTTGTGTAAAATAAGTCAAAAACAATTGGCAGGCAAAATTCAAGATAATCATATTAAAAAACAAATGGAAAAAGCCATCATGAAAGACAGCGTAAGTCAAAAATGTCCAAGGAAAGATTAAAAAATTTGAAACATCACTATTTAAGGCAACCCAATTAGGGTATGAAAATTGTTGAGACTGGAAATTATAAAAAAGGATTATAGCAAGTATGAAACAGCCTATATTCCAATAAATCAAGCGCTGCGAAATGCCACCTGTCCTGTATTGCATTTTCAAATCATCTATTATATTCATCTGCTTAATTTAAAAGTTTCTAAATCCCCTTCTTTTCTTTACAACTACTTCCAACGTTTGTCATTGAACTGATTTTTTTTCCAATAATAAACCATAATAAAACCTGTAATGGCACCACCTATATGAGCATAATGTGCAACACCTTGACCAATACCCATAAATGAATTTCCTAATATTCCAAAGAAACCATCGTATAGCAACATCCAAACCGGTACAAAATATTTAGCTTTAATAGGCACTGGGATAAACATAAGTGCTAACTCAGCATTTGGAAACATAAAAGCAAATGCTACTAGTAAACCATAAATTGCACCAGAAGCTCCCACAACATTACCCAAAAAAGCTCCAGTAAAATTCTGAAATTCTGATACGCTCATTAGCTCTTGCCATCTCGTATCGATCTTCCCTTCGTTTAAAATTTGTAAAATTTCAGTTTTAGAAAAACCACTACTAGCAAGAGTTGTTAGCCCTTCATTAAAAAAGTAATAGTTAATTCCGGTATGTAATGCTATGGCACCAAGACCACATGAAAAATAGAAAAACAAGAATTTTTTACTTCCCCAAATATTTTCTAGCACCGATCCAAAAGAGTACAATGCAAACATATTGAAAAAAATATGCATAAAACTACCATGCATAAACATGTGTGTAATTATTTGCCAAAAATGAAAATTATCATTTCCAGGAAAAGACATCGATAATAGTCTAAATGCGGGATTACTAAAATCAAAACTCCCTAGTAACATTGTCCCTATAAAGAAGAGCACGTTGACTATCAATAACTGTTTAACTGTTTCGGTTAAATTTCTCATAATGCAAATTTTTTATCAATGTCTTCCACACGCATAGTAATGAAAGTTGGTTTTTGAAATGGGGAAACGTTTGGATCTTTACACGCAAAGAGTCCGTTTACTAAATTCTCTTGTTCTTTAACACTTAAAACGGTACCTGTTTTCACAGCCAAGCTTCTTGCCATAGACTTTGCTATAGTATCGTTTTGACTAAAACTACTGCTGGGGATGCCGTCTTGTAAATCACTTAGCAACTGCTCTAATACAATTGACACTTCGCTTTCAGTTACATTTACTGGAATACCTGAAATTACAATATGGTCACCATGAGTATCTTCAAAAACAAATCCTGTATTAATTAATGATTGCTTTAACTCAGCAATAAGTTCAATTTCAACCGTAGAATAATACAAGTCTAATGGAAACAACAGCTGCTGGCTAGACGCTTGTTGCACCGTCATGTTTACTAAAAACTGTTCATATAGAACACGTTGATGCGCACGTTGTTGATCCACAATAACCATCCCCGATTTTATAGGAGAAACGATATATTTTTTGTGAATTTGGTAGGCTATATTAACAGATTGCTCTACCTCCTCATCATTAAATAATGAGGCTGTTACGGTTTCACTTTCAAATGACATTTCACCCGCTTCTGTTTCAAATTCAGCCTCTTGTTTTAACCCTACATATAAACTTTCCCAGTTTGCAGTAGATTCTGTTTTACGGCTGTAACTACTAGGAGCCGCATAGTGTTTATTCACCTTATCATCAGAAAAAGGATTAAAACTTCTATCAACTTGAATTGTAGGCGTTGCGCCTTTCATATCTTTGTAACTGTATGGCGTATCAAGATTAGCGTCTCTATCAAAATCTAATACGGGAGCAACATTAAACTGTCCCAAACTATGCTTTATAGAAGCTCTTAAAATAGCATACAATGCATGCTCATCATCAAACTTAATTTCTGTTTTAGTTGGATGAATATTGATATCAATAGTATTAGGCGGCACAGTTAAGTACAAGAAGTAACTAGGCTGTGCACCATCCTTCAAGACACCATCGTAGGCAGCCATAACTGCATGATGCAAGTAGCCACTTTTTATAAAACGATCATTTACAAAAAAGAACTGCTCTCCCCTATTTTTTTTGGCAAATTCAGGCTTCCCTACAAAGCCTTGAATTATAATAATATCTGTTTCCTCTTGAACAGGAACCAATTTTTCATTGGTTTTACCAGCAAATACATTGACTATTCGCTGTCTTAAAGAGGTAGCTGGCAAATTAAACATTTCACTACCATTGTGATAAAATGTAAAATAAATATTAGGATGCGCTAAGGCAACACGCTGAAACTCATCAACGATGTGGCGGTATTCTACAATATCTGATTTAAGAAAATTACGTCTTGCTGGAATATTAAAAAATAAGTTTTTGACTGCAAAGGAAGTTCCCCTAGGCAGTACAGCTACTTCTTGAGAAATAAACTTACTTCCTTCAATGACAATTTGAGTACCTAACTCATCTTGGTCTTGCTTGGTCTTCATTTCAACATGCGCAATTGCTGCAATAGAAGCTAGTGCTTCACCACGAAAACCCTTTGTGTTTAACGAAAATAAATCTTCAGCTAATCTAATTTTTGAAGTAGCATGACGTTCAAAACATAAACGAGCGTCAGTAACACTCATTCCTTTACCGTTATCAATTACTTGAACTAATGCTTTTCCTGCATCTTTTATAATCAATTTAATATCTGTGGCATTTGCATCAACGGCATTTTCTAATAGTTCTTTAACCACCGAAGCGGGTCTTTGAACTACTTCTCCAGCAGCAATTTGATTTGCAACATGATCAGGAAGTAACTGAATTATACTCGACATTACTGAATTTAATTTTAAAGTTTACGGTTTCAAATTTTTAAAACCAAGAAGCACAAATTTAAGGAATTTCTATTGTCTTTACCGCCTTAAGGCATCATAAATAAAACAAAAAACCTATACTATTTTGACAAACAGTATAGGTTTAAATTGGTATTATTTAATGACTTATTCTCCTATTTTTAAAGGCAAATCTTCAATTTGTAATTGACCCGACGAAAGTACTTTTTGTGTATCATAATTATGAGTCAAAGAAGCTTGTTGACGTATAAATGCCATTTTAATAGCTGCTATTGCCGCTTCGGTACCTTTGTTTCCATGAATACCACCACTTCTATCAATCGATTGTTGCATTATGTTGTCTGTTAATACACAAAAGATAACTGGAACATCTGTTTGAACGTTCAAGTCTTTAATTCCTTGAGTAACACCTTCACACACAAAATCAAAATGCTTTGTCTCGCCTTGGATTACACATCCTATTACGATTACTGCATCTACATTTTGCGTTTGCAACATTTTTTTTGCGCCATATATCAATTCAAAACTCCCAGGTACATTCCAGCGAATAATGTTTGAATCTTGCACTTCATTGTCAAGGAAAGCATCATAAGCTCCCTTGTACAACCCTTCAGTTATAGTATCATTCCACTCAGAAACGACAACTCCAAAACGAAAATCCTTTGCTTTAGGAAGTGTACTTTTATCGTAATTTGATAAATTTTTATTTGCTGTAGCCATACTATTATTATTTTATTGAGAAATTAATCTACAATATTAATTATTGTGCTAATCCTATTAAAGCGTCAACTGAAGCAGCTTCTGGTGCTGTGTCAAAGTTTTCTTTAATATCCGTGAAGTATTTTAAAGCATCTTCTTTTTTTCCTAATTCTAAAGCTGTTTTACCTGCTTTTAATAAAAATCTAGGAGTAGTAAAATCATTTTTGTTAGCAGCAACTGCTTTCAAATAATTATCTAACGCTTCTTTTGGTTGGTCTTTTTGAGCATATGCGTCTCCAATAGCTCCTTTTGCCAATGCGCTTAATACAATATCTTCTGATTTGAATTTCTCTAAATAGTCAATTGCTTCAGCATATTTCCCAGTGTTCAAGTACGCAACTCCTGCATAGTAATTTGCTAAGTTCCCTGCATCTGTTCCTGAATATTCATCAGCAATTTTGATAAATCCAAATTTACCTTCAGATCCATTAAGTGACAATGTGTATAATGAGTCACTTGCAACCCCATCAGTAGCTAACTTAAAGTTTTGTTGCGCTACAAACATTTCATCTGCTGCTTCTAACTGCTTAGGCTCAGCAATAAATTTTTGGCATACTACGTAACCAACAGTGAATAAAGCCACTGCTCCCACAATTCCAATGATAATTTTTTGATTCTTGGCAACCCAGTCTTCTGTTTTAGAAGCAGTTTCGTCTAACTTTGTAAAAACTTCAGCAGTTGTGCTTTCAGTATCTTCAATTGTAACGCCTTCTACTGTGTCTTTTACTTCTTTTTCTTTTGGAGTTTTATATCCTCTTTTATTGTAAGTAGCCATTTAAATTTCTATTTAGTGAACCGCAAAAATAAAATTTTTATTCAAACCCACGCAAAAAAATAAGATTTTTATATTTAATTTAAAAAAAAGTATTTTTTTACTACACAGCCGTACCTTTGTAACCTAGGAAATCGCAATAGTATTATATAACTAAGAGGGCATATTTACACCACTTTTTTCTGTTGTACACATTAATAAAAGCACTCCTAAATAACTAGTGAACACCATAATATAGTCGCATATAAAATGTATTTAAAAAAAATATCTTTATTCAATTATAAAAATTTTGACGAGGCAAGCTTCGAATTCAAAGAGAAAATCAATTGTTTTGTTGGCAAGAACGGCATAGGAAAAACAAATGTACTCGATGCAATTTACCACTTAGCTTATGGAAAAAGCTATTTTAACCCTCTTGCAGTTCAAAACATCAAGCACGGTGAAGAGTTTTTTGTGATAGACGCCGAATTCGAAAAAAATGATAGAGCTGAACATGTTGTTTGCAGTTTAAAGAAGGGTCAAAAGAAGATTTTGAAAAGAAACGGCAAGGCTTATGAAAAATTTTCTGACCATGTAGGCTTCATTCCGTTAGTAATTATTTCTCCTGCTGATAGAGATTTGATCGTTGAAGGAAGCGAAACGCGAAGAAAATTTATGGATAGCGTGATTTCGCAATCTAATCCTGAATACTTACAAAAGCTCATACAGTACCAAAAAGTAATGAGCCAGCGCAATGCTCTTTTAAAGTATTTTGCTCTTAATCATTTATTCGAAAAAGACACAATAGCAATATATAATGAGCAACTTGATGCCTTTGGAAGTTATATTTTTAAAATCAGACAAGAATTTATCGCTGAATTCATTCCCATATTTAACAAGCACCATCACAATATTGTAGGAACTGAAGAAGTGGTTCAAATAGTTTATGAAAGTCATTTATTCGAAAAAGATTTATTAACACTTTTTCAAGAAAATATAAATAAGGACCGCGCGCTACAGTATACCAGTGTGGGAATTCACAAAGATGATCTTGCCTTTGAAATTGACGGCCATCTAATTAAAAAGTTTGGATCTCAAGGACAACAAAAATCATTTTTAATCGCGTTAAAATTGGCTCAATTTGAATTTTTAAAAAAACAGAGTGGTGTGAAACCTATTTTGTTATTTGACGATATCTTTGACAAATTAGATGAAAATAGGGTTGCAAAGATTGTCGACATGGTAAATGGAGATACCTTTGGACAATTGTTTATTTCAGACACACATCCAGAACGAACCGAAGCAATTGTAAAATCAACGCATCAGTCTTATCAAATATACAACCTGTAACACACTAGAAAACAAATTTTTATAATATTTAAAAGCAAAATTAAATAATCATGAAAAAATCATTTTACCTATTTTTACTTTCAAGCATTTTATTTCTAAGCTGCCAGAAACAGTATTCTCAAAATACAAACACAGTATCTCCTGATGTTTTTGCCAGTAAAATTGAAAAAACAGCAAAACCGCAAATTCTAGATGTGCGCACAGCCGAGGAATTCAACGCAGAGCATTTAGCCAATGCAAAAAACATCGACTGGTTAGGAACAGAATTTGACACTAAGAGCGCCACATTAGATAAAAACAAAGACGTTTATGTTTATTGCCGTAGTGGTGCACGCAGTAAAAAAGCATGTGCTAGATTAAAAGAGCTAGGCTTTACTTCAATCTATGAATTAGATGGTGGTTTTGTCAAATGGAGCACCGAAGGGCATGCTAGTACTAAAGAATAAACCTTAATTATGTTAACACCAGATAGTTTACAATTTCTAGACGATTTAAAAGCAAATAACAACCGCGATTGGTTTACAGCAAATAGAAAAAGGTACGATAATTTTAAAGCAGATTATCACCAGATGGTAGCTCGTTTTCTTGAAGCGATGAAACCTCTCGATCCTTCTCTAGGAATGCTAGAAGTAAAGAACTGTACTTTTAGAATCAATCGAGACATACGATTTTCAAAGGATAAATCACCTTATAAATCACACATTGGGGTCTGGCTATCTTCTGGCGCTAAGGGAAATAATAGAGCGGGATATTATGTCCATATAGAACATGGAGCAAGCTTTATAGCGGGCGGATTTTATGCACCACTCCCTGATGACTTAAAAAAAGTACGCAAGGAAATCGCTTTTTTTCACGAAGATCTGGAAGCAATTCTCAAGGATAAAAAATTCAAAAAAGAATTCGGAACTTTTGCTCGTAATGAAAAAACAGCACTAAAAAATCCACCAAGAGGCTACGACAAAGAACACCCCGCAGTTGAGCTGTTAAAACTTAAGAGCTTTGAAGTCATGCAGCCTTTTGACATTAACGAAATCACAGTAGAAAATTTTGTTGCAGAAAAAGCAAAAAAATTAATAGTGTTAAAACCTTTGAATGAATTTATGAATCGCGCATTAGAAGCAGAAGAAAATTTCTAGTCTAAAGTAGTTGATCAAACTAATTTTTTTACTCTAAATTCTTGTAGTTTGAATGTTAACATAATATATAATCGCTATTTTTGATCTCATTTTTTAAGCAAGCAAAACCATCATTTCCATGGAAATTTATAATAATATCTCTTTAAAGAATTACAACACTTTTGGCATAGAAGCAAAAGCACAACAATTTGTTGCTGTACACACAATCGCCGAATTGAAGACTGTTCTAGCAGAACAGCATTCAAAACCTAAATTCATTCTTGGTGGTGGTAGTAACATGCTGTTAACGCAGGATATAAAGGCACTAGTAATTCATGTAGACTTAAAAGGAAAGCAAATTATAAATGAAGATGATGATTTTGTTTGGGTAGAAAGCATGGCAGGAGAAAACTGGCACGAGTTTGTTTTATGGACCATCAGTCAAGATTTTGGCGGACTCGAAAATATGTCGCTAATCCCCGGTAATGTAGGTACAACCCCTGTACAAAACATTGGTGCTTATGGCACCGAAATCAAAGATACTTTTGTATCATGTGAAGCAGTTGCTATAAAAGATCAAAGTATTAAGGTCTTCAATAAGGAAGAATGCAATTTTGGCTACCGTGAAAGCATCTTCAAAAATGAGATAAAAGATCAATATATAATCACATCAGTAGTATTTAAGCTGAGTAAAAGAAATCACAAAATCAGTATTTCTTACGGCGATATTGCGGCCGAATTAGCTCAAAAAAACATTACAACTCCATCACTTAAAAATGTGAGCGATGCCGTGATTGCTATAAGAAGAAGTAAATTGCCAGATCCTAAAGAGCTAGGAAACAGTGGTAGCTTTTTTAAAAACCCTATCGTTTCTAAAAAAGACTTTGCTCCCATTCTAAGTAAATTTCCTGATATGAAATACTACGAAATATCAGACACCGAGGTAAAAGTACCTGCGGGATGGCTTATTGAACAAGCTGGTCTCAAAGGAAAGCGCTATGGTGATGCAGGAATACATAAAAACCAAGCCCTAGTATTAGTAAATTATGGTACTGCAACAGGGCAAGAAATTCTAGATGTGTCTAAGCTAGTTCAAAAAACTGTTTATGAGCGATTTGGAATAAAAATTGACGCCGAAGTAAACATTATCTAATTCTTTTTATAAGCATCAGCTGAAACTGCTAGATTGTTTGGAGCGACGTTAATCGTATGTTTGACAGGGGTAATACGTTTGTTTTTAAAAGAAGTTTTATGTCTTTTATTTTCGAATAAAATTCATAATTTATACTCCTTTTTTACTAATTGTATTCTTACCTTTGCCGATGATTTAAAAACCATATTAAACTCTGATGCTTATACTGATCCTCTACTTTTTTATATTTATTGTTGTCCTTCAGTTGTTTTATTACTTAGTGATTTTTGGGAAATTTGCTTTCGCGAAAGCGCAAAAAATAACACCTAAGAAATTACCTATTTCGGTAATTGTATGTGCAAAAAATGAGGAGGAGAACGTAAAAAAATTCATTCCGCTTTTAGCTGAGCAAGACTATCCTGATTTTGAAATAATCTTAATCGATGATGCTTCTAGTGACAATACGCTAGAAGTATTTGAAGAATTCGAACAAATCTATCCTAATGTCACCCTAGTAAAAGTTCAAAACAACGAGGCTTTTTGGGGAAATAAAAAATATGCTTTAACGCTAGGGATAAAGACCGCTAAAAAAGAATATTTATTATTCACTGATGCCGACTGCTACCCTACTTCAAAGGACTGGATTAGCACTATGAGTTCGCAATTCACCATGCAAAAAACGATTGTTTTAGGTTATGGTGGTTATGAAAAAATAGCCAAATCATTTTTAAACAAACTAATTCGTTTTGAAACAGTTTTAACAGCAACACAATATTTTTCTTGGACAAAATTAGGCCGCCCTTACATGGGTGTGGGTCGCAATATGGCCTATAAAAAGGAGGAGTTTTTTAATGTAAACGGATACATTAACCACATACAAGTGCGCACAGGAGATGACGACTTATTTATAAATGAAGCCGCGACAGCTAAAAACACGACGGTAATATACGCTCCTGAAAGCTTCACTTATTCGACACCAAAGACAACATATAAGGAGTGGAAAAACCAAAAAAGACGCCACTTATCTACAGTAAGTCATTATAAAAAGCAAGATAAATTTCAAATGTCCCTGTTTTTTATATCACAACTTTTGTTTTTTATTGTACCAAGCATCTTGTTAGCTTACGAATTTCAATGGATTATCGTTCTAGCAATTATTGTTGTAAGATATGCTGTGGCATGGACTGTAGTAGGCTGCGCTGCACGAAAATTAAAGGAAAAGGATTTAAAATTTTTATTTCCTATTATCGAAATCGTTTCTATTTATTTCCAAATCAATACCTTTATAGCTAACCTTATTTCAAAGCCAACACATTGGAAATAATTACCCAAATAGAAAAAGCTAAAAAAGGCGATCAAACAGCGTTTACTTTTCTTCTGAATTTTTATTGGAACGAAGTCTATGGCTTTATGCTTAAACGAACAGAAAATGAAACTAGTGCTGAAGATATTACCATTGAAACTTTTTCAAAAGCATTTGATAAAATAGCTTCCTACAATCCTGAATTTCAATTCAACACTTGGCTTATCAGTATTGCTAAAAATGTTCATATCGACCTACTTCGTAAAAAGAAATCCAGCCTTTTTATCGAAATCACAGATAGAGAAGACCAAAAAGCATACAATATTGCAGATACTACCCCATCTGCAGAAGATGAACTAATTACCGAGCAAAATTTATCTCAACTATTGCGTTACATAAAAGAATTGAAACCACATTATCAAGAAGTGATTCAATTGCGCTATTTTCAAGAAATGAGTTACCAGGAAATCGCTACCGCTATAAACGAGCCTTTGAGCAATGTAAAAATAAAGTTGCTACGCGCTAAGAAACTATTAGCCGAGATTATTAGAAATAAAAGATAGAATGATTTGTCATTAACAACATAAAAAGCGGTGCACTTAAAAAATGCACCGCTTTTATTTATTAGAGCACGCACCACTTTCTTAATGACTAGCTGCGCAAATCTTACACAATATCTATAATCATATTTAGCTCGGCCCTTTATTACTCTTCTAATTTTAAAAATTGCGACTAAGTTCCTTATAGATAATTATGTAACGTAACTTAATTCTCAGCTCCCTATATAACCTAAGAAACATCTAAACTACCCCAAAATAACATTGTTACAAATTCAATTATTTAACATTAAAAGAACTTATTACATACTACAAAAAAGTATTTAAGTAAAATATATTTTAATTTTCAGCAATAACATTAGATTTAATGAAAACAATAAAGTAATTTTATCATAGTACTCTTACTAATGTTCCTATCAAGCAATGCCTTTCTTAATAATTATCTAACCTCTAAATATATTATTATGTCTAAACCTAGCATTTACGAAACCAGTTGGATTGATTTAGTTTTCGAAAACAGAAACAAAGAATACGGCGCCTATCGATTGCGTCAAGAAAGTACTAAGACCGGAATATTTTCATTATTTGTCGGTTTGCTATTTTGTGCTGCTTTAATGACAATTCCTAAACTGATGAGTTTCTTCAAGATTTCTAGCAGTACAGTTGTAACAACTAGCACGAATACTATTGATGAAATCGTCGAATTAACAGCGATAATTCCTCCGGTTAGTAAGCCATCTCAACAAATGCCTGTAGCGCAAGCAACTATTGAAAAACCTACAGCCGTAATAATGAAAAAGCAACTTTCAAACCCCACGATTGTAAAACCTGAACTAGCATTAAATGAGATCCCTACAAATATAGAGGCAATTTCAATTAAAAGACCAACCATTGAAGGAACTGGTATTTCTAGTGGTGTTACAAATGCAAGTACAGGATCTGGAACTGCCAGTACCGTAGCCACTGATTACGGTAATACTACAGTAACAACTGCAGTGCTAGATAAGTTACCGCAATTTCCAGGGGGAATGGATAAATTTTACAGCTACGTAGTAAATAGATTTAGAACTCCTGAGGTAAACAACGAAAAATTAATCAAAATTTACGTGTCATTTGTTGTTGAAAAAGACGGTACAATGAGCGACATTAAAGTAGTCAATAATCCTGGTTACGGACTCGATAAAGAAGCCATTAGAGTATTACAATCAATGAAAACAAAATGGTCACCAGGAATGATAGGTTCAAAAGCGGTAAGAACGGCTTACAATCTACCTATAATAGTTCAAGTAAATTAATTGTCTAAAAAAAAGCAGAATTTTATAAATTCTGCTTTTTTTATCCTCCACCTCTATAACTTTTCACTACTAGAAAATCTTATCAGGAAATCTCTTATCATTAAAAAAATTCCCCAACCTATAATCGCTAAAGCCCTTGTATTTAATACACATTCATTATCTTTGTATATTGAAAATTAATATATGGAAACTGTTTTAGATAAAAATTTACCTGTAGGGAAACCAAAATGGTTAAAGGTAAAACTCCCAATAGGTCAAAAGTACACTGAACTTCGCGGTTTAGTAGATAAATATAGCTTAAATACAATATGTGCGTCTGGTAGCTGCCCCAATATGGGTGAGTGCTGGGGAGAAGGTACTGCAACATTCATGATCTTAGGAAATACCTGTACTAGATCATGTGGTTTTTGTGGTGTAAAAACAGGAAGACCTGAAACGGTTGACTGGGACGAACCAGAAAAAGTAGCGCGTTCTATTAAAATCATGAATATTAAACATGCTGTTATCACTAGTGTGGATAGAGACGATTTAAAAGATGGTGGCTCTATTATATGGATTGAAACTGTGAAAGCTATTCGTAGAATGAACCCAAACACTACACTTGAGACTTTGATTCCTGACTTTCAAGGAATAGAAAGAAATATCGATCGTATTATTGAAGCTAATCCAGAAGTGGTTTCTCACAATGTTGAGACAGTAAGAAGATTAACTCGTGAAGTTCGTATTCAAGCAAAATATGATCGTAGCTTAGAGGTTTTGAGATATTTAAAAGAAAAAGGAATCAATAGAACCAAATCTGGTATTATGCTAGGCCTAGGCGAACAAGAAGAGGAAGTTTTTCAAACTATGAGAGATTTGCGTGACGCGAATGTTGATGTAGTAACTATAGGTCAATATTTACAACCAAGTAAGAAACACCTTCCAGTGAAAGAATTCATAACGCCAGAACAATTTGCTATATATGAAAAATATGGTTTAGAACTTGGATTCAGACATGTTGAAAGCGGACCTTTAGTTCGTTCTTCTTACAAAGCACAAAAACACATTTTATAAAATATTTAATCGATTACCACTGTAATCGATTGAGAGATCAATCCACAAAAATTGAAAACAAGAGTTGCCATAAATGGATTTGGAAGAATCGGTAGAAATTTATTTCGCCTACTTTTAAACCATCCTAAGATTGAAGTAGTTGCTATTAATGACATTGCCGATACAAAGACAATGGCACATTTATTAAAGTACGATAGTATTCATGGCGTATTAAAAAAGACTATTGAAACTAACGATACCGGATTTTTAATTGAAGGGCAACAATTTGCTTTTTTTCACGAAAAAGAACTTTCTAATTTAGACTGGGCAAGCTTAAATGTAGATTACGTTATTGAATCTACAGGTAAATATAAAACTCATGAAGAGTTGCATCAACATATTTTAGCAGGCGCAAAAAAGGTTATCCTTTCTGCGCCTTCTGAAGTAGATACTATAAAAACAGTTGTTCTCGGGGTGAATGAGCACATCTTAGACGGTACAGAGCAGATTATATCTAATGCGAGCTGCACAACAAATAACGCAGCTCCTATGATTAAAATTATTAATGATTTGTGTGGAATAGAGCAAGCCTATATTACAACCATACATTCATATACCACTGATCAGAGCTTACACGATCAACCGCACAAGGATTTACGACGAGCTCGAGGAGCTAGTCAATCAATTGTTCCTACAACTACAGGTGCCGCTAAGGCATTGACAAAAATATTCCCTACATTAGAGGGCAAAATAGGCGGTTGCGGCATTCGAGTTCCTGTTCCAGATGGTTCATTAACAGATATCACCTTCAATGTAAAGCAAGCTGTTACCATAGAAGAAATCAACCTTGCCTTCAAAAATGCTGCACAAAGCAAATTAAAAGGCATCCTAGATTATACCGAAGACCCTATTGTTTCTGTAGACATCATTGGGAATACTAATTCATGTGTATTTGATGCACAATTAACGTCGGTCATTGATAAAATGGTGAAAGTCGTAGGATGGTATGATAATGAAATAGGCTATTCATCTCGATTAATCGACCTGATATTGATTACTAGCTCGTAAAAATAAAACTGAATGAAATATTTTTTGGTTTTTCTTCTTCATTTTTCTGTACTACTATATTCGCAAAAAAATGCGGATGTAGATAGCACTTCTATTTATAGTAAATTAGCAACAAAGAACACCGCAGAAGACAACTATAAAAATGCCATTTATTATACTCAAAAGGCAATTAATTACAGCGAGCAAAATCAAGACAGTTACAATAAAGCATGTCAAACATTTGTTTTAGGGAAGCTTTATTTTGATCTTAATAAAAATGAAGATGCCGAAAATTTTCTAACTGAAAGCATTGCAATTTTTAAAAAGCAAGCTGCTTCGGTATCGTATTCAGATGCCTATTACTACCTTGGCTTAGCCAAAATAAGAAAAAAAGATTACAGTTCTGCCAAAAGATATATTGATAAAAGCTTAGCTATTAGAAGAGCTTTACCCATACCAAACCATGATTTAGACGATGCTATAACAGTACAAAAAGGAATTATTTTCAGGTCTGTTGGAAAACCAAAAATAGCCACTAACTTATTCAATAGTATCATCGCAACAAATCCTACAGCTGAGAACACCACCATTAAAGCCGAGGCTTACTACCAAGTAGGTTTGATTGAATTAGCAAATAATCGCTACAACGTTGCTCTAAATTATTTTTCGAAAGCTTTTGAAGAAAATTCCAAAAGTAAAAATATCGATCAAAAATCAGAGATTGCATTTGCATTAAGCACCGTTTACGAAAAACTACTAGAGAAAAACAAAGCGTATTCTTTTTTAAAATTACACCTCAATTTAAAAGAAAGCTTACGAATTTCAAACAATCAGAAATTAAGAATTGACGATTACGACCAGTTTAAAGAAAGCCAGAGACTTAAATCTATCGAGCGAGCAAATAAAGAACTAGCAGACGAAGAAAGGAATAATAAATTCTCTAAGCTAATCAATATTTTAGCCATTGCTCTTATTTCGATTTTATCATTGCTAAGTTTGTCTTTATATAAAAATAATGTCATCCGTACTAAGACTAATTTACTACTTAAAGAAAAGAATAAGGAACTAATTTTAGAAAAAGAAAAAACAGAAAAAGCGTCAAGAGCTAGATCGGAATTTTTATCAACAGTAAGTCATGAACTTAGAACTCCGTTAAATGCAATAAATGGAATCACACATTTACTGTTAGAAGAAAATCCAAAAAAATCACAGCTTCACTACTTGGCATCATTAAAGTTTTCTGGTAATTACTTAGCTACCTTTATCAATGAAATTTTAGAAATAAATAAAATTGAGTCTAATAAAATTGATGTAGAAAACATTCCTTTCGATTTAAAAGAACTACTAACTGATATTAAGAGTTCCTTAAATGGTCTCGCGATTACAAACAACAACTATTTCAACGTTCTATTTGACGAAAAAATCCCAAAAACATTATTAAGCGATCCAACAAAGCTCTCTCAAATCTTTATGAATTTGATCAATAATGCTTTAAAGTTCACTCAAAATGGCGCGGTTACTATTTCAACTACAGCAAATTTGATTTCAGAGAACACAGTTACAGTCTACTTTACAATTACCGATACAGGAATAGGAATTGCTGATGATAAACTTGAAACAGTATTTGAAAGCTTCTCTCAAGGCTCTGTAGAAATCAACAGAAAATATGGTGGCACTGGATTGGGATTGACAATCGTTAAAAAGCTAGTTTCTGTATTAGGAGGAGAAATTGAACTTAAAAGTAAATTAGGAGAAGGCTCTGCATTTAGCTTTGAACTTGAATTTAATATAGATAAAAATTCAGACGAAATGAGTGCAAATTTATTAAATGAAGATCATTCAGTATTGTTAAATAAAAACATATTAGTGGTTGAAGACAACAAAATTAACCAAATGATTACCGTTAAGATGCTGCAAAATAAGGGTGCAAATTGCACTGTTATAGACAATGGTGAGGAAGCAATTACAAATCTCGCTAACAATCACTACGACATTGTATTAATGGACGTGCATTTACCCGGAATTAATGGAACTATTGCAACGCAGGAAATTAGAAAATTCAATACATCGATTCCTATTATTGCCATAACAGCCATTTCTCTAGATGAAAATAGAGAAATGCTATTATCTTACGGCATGAATGATGTAGTTACAAAGCCATTCTCTCCAGAGAATTTTTACAATGTAATTTCAAAAAGTCTTGTACTAACTAGTAGTTAATAATCAACTCTCTAATTAATTTTCTCACGTTTGGCTCTGCACTTTGCGCAGCTTCTAATACTTCGTCATGCGAAATAGAATCAATATTAGCCTCATCACCTATATCTGTAATTACTGATACGCCAAAAGTTTCAAGATCCATATGACGCGCTACAATTACCTCTGGCACCGTTGACATACCTACACAATCAGCACCAAGAATTTTAACCATTTTGTATTCTGCTAGCGTTTCAAAACTAGGGCCTTGAAGACCAAGATAAATCCCATCTTTTACTTCTATAGATAGTTTTGCGGCTAACTCTTTAGCTTTAATAATCATTTTGCGAGAGTAAGGCTCACTCATGTTTACAAATCTAGGACCAAAACGTTCATCATTTGCTCCTCTTAAAGGATGCTCTGGTGTGAAATTAATATGATCTTTAATAATGATAATTTCACCTATCTTATACTCAGGATTAACTCCTCCAGAAGCATTAGAAACGATCAGTTTTTTTACCCCTAAATATTTTAAAACACGCACAGGAAAAGTTACTTCTTTCATAGAATAACCTTCATAAAAATGAAAGCGCCCTTGCATTGCAACGACTTTTTTATCTCCTATTGTTCCAAAAACCAATGCTCCTTTATGTCCCTGAACGGTAGATACTGGAAAATTAGGTATATCGCTATAAGGTAATGTAAATTCGATTTTGATATCTTCAGTAAAACTACCAAGACCTGATCCTAAAATAACACCGTACTCAGGATTAAAATGATTGATGTTGTTAATATAATTAACCGTTTCTTGTACTTGTTCCCACATAATTTAAAATTGTTTTATCAAACAAATCAGCTGCTGTTAGAAAATTACTTTTAATAGGCAGGTAATACAATTGTCCATCCAGAGCACTCCCTTTTAACCTAACAAAATCCTTTTCAGTCGTTACGATGATGTTGTTTTTTGATTTATTTTTTATCGCTATAATATCGTTATCTGTAAAATGATGATGGTCTGGATATACCATCGTTAAATCATTTGCAGCCTGCAAATATGCAAAAAAAGACTCGGGTTTAGCTATTCCTGCCAAAAGTAATTTGTCTTTTTTAAGGATTTCGCTAACCGCTAAGCTATTATTTATAGAATGCACCGTGTCGTCGTAAGCAATGGTAGTGAAAAATAATTGTTGCCCGCGCGACAACTTGAGCTTGATTCTTATGGTTTCTTGTTCTGCTGTAGATAGCGCAGCAGGACACTTTGTGACCACAATTACATTGGCACGTTTTGCGCCACCTTTATACTCTCTTAAATTTCCAGTAGGTAGCATGAAATCATCCGCATACAAGTCGCCGTAAGCCGTAAGCAAGATGTAAAATCCTGCTTTTACCTTTCTATGTTGGTAGGCATCATCTAGCAGTATAATTTCAGGCTTTTGTTTTTGTGACAGCAATTGCTCTATTCCGTTTTTTCTACTAGCATCGACTGCTACTTGTATTTTATTGAATTTTTGGAAATATTGAAAAGGCTCATCACCTATTGTCTTTGCTGTTGCATTATCATCTGCTAAAATATACCCTTGAGATTCTCGCTTGTATCCACGGCTTAAGGTCGCTACTTTATAATCATCTTGTAGTAAACGAATTAGATATTCAATTTGAGGCGTCTTGCCCGTTCCCCCTACGCTTAAATTACCCACAGCTATCACCGGAATAGAAAATGAAGCTGATTTAAATACCCCTATATCAAATAAATAATTTCGAATAGCAGTAATCAAACCATAAATAATAGCAAGGGGAAAAAGGATTTTGCGCAGTAAATTCATTATACGAAAGTATATTTTTTATTTTAAAGTTGATTTGTTTATTCGTTAATTTGTTTATTCGAAAAAATCAAAAATGAAGATAAAAGAGATTCTTACAGTACTAGAAGAGATGGCACCATTAGCTTATGCCGAAGATTTTGATAATGTAGGCTTATTAGTAGGAGATCAAAATCAAGAAGCAACGGGAGTTTTAGTTTGTCACGATGCCTTAGAGAATGTTATCGACGAAGCAATCAGCAAGAACTGCAATTTAGTCGTATGCTTTCATCCTATTCTATTTGCAGGATTAAAAAAAATCACTGGCAAGAATTATGTTGAGCGTGCCGTTATAAAAGCAATTAGAAATGACATTGCGATTTTTGCGATTCATACCGCTCTTGACAACCATCAACAAGGGGTAAATAAGATATTTTGTGATGCCCTAGGACTAAAAAACACAAGCATATTGATTCCTAAACAAAATTTTATTCGAAAATTAATCACCTTTACCGTACCCGAAAATGCCGATCAAGTGAGAAAAGCATTATTTACTGCAGGAGCCGGCAGTATAGGTAATTATGACGAATGCAGCTTTAGCTCTACAGGTAGTGGTACTTATCGCGGTAATGAAAACAGCAATCCTGTGATAGGAGAACAATTTCAAACGGTACAAACTAACGAACTCAAGATCGAAGTTACTTTTGAAAAATATTTAGAATCTAAGATTTTAAAGGCCTTATTTGAGAGTCATATATATGAAGAGGTTGCATACGAAATCTATGAATTACAAAATACCCATCAAAATATAGGTTTAGGAATGGTAGGTTCATTTGAAGAAGCAATGCCAGAAGAAGCATTTTTACAACTTGTAAAAGATAAAATGATAGCTGGAGGTATTCGTCACTCTGCTTTTACTAATAAAAAAATAAAAAAAGTTGCCGTTTTAGGTGGATCAGGTAGTTATGCTATAAAAAATGCAATTATGGCTGGTGCCGATGCTTTTTTGACTGCCGATTTAAAGTATCACCAGTTTTATGAGGCCGAAAATCAGCTATTATTAGCCGATATTGGACATTTTGAGAGCGAACGCTATACAAAAAATTATATTGTTGATTATCTTCGGAAAAAAATCCTTAATTTTGCAATCATTTTATCTGAAGAAAATACAAATCCAGTTAAGTACTTATAGAATATGGCGAATACGAAAGAATTAAGTGTTGAGGACAAGTTAAGAGCAATTTACGATTTACAATTGATTGACTCTAGAATTGACGAAATTAGAAATGTAAGAGGAGAACTGCCTCTAGAAGTGGAAGATTTAGAAGATGAAGTTGCTGGTTTGAGCACACGTTCTGAGAAATTGAAAGGGGATTTAGAAGTAGTTGAAGACCTAATCAAATCAAAAAAGAATGCGATTGATGAGCACAAAGAGGCTATCAAAAAATACACAAAACAACAAGAAAGTGTTCGTAACAATAGAGAATTCAACTCTTTAACTAAAGAAGTTGAGTTTCAAGAACTTGAAATTCAATTAGCTGAAAAGCAAATTAAAGAAATGAAAGCTTCTATTGAAAACAAGAAAGCAATTATTTCTCAGTCAAAAGAAAAGTTAGAAACAAAAGCTAACCACTTGAAGCACAAGAAATCTGAGCTTGAAGCTATCATGGCAGAAACTGCTAAAGAAGAAGCTTACTTAACTGAAAAATCTCTTGAATTTCAAAACTTAATTGAAGACAGACTTTTAGCTGCTTACACTAGAATTAGAACAAGTGTTCGTAACGGATTAGCAGTTGTTTCTATCGAAAGAGGAGCATCAGCAGGGTCGTTTTTTACGATTCCACCACAAACTCAAGTAGAAATTGCTTCTAGAAAGAAAATCATTACTGATGAGCATTCAGGAAGAATTCTAGTTGACAGTCAACTTGCAGACGAAGAAAAAGAAAAAATGGAAAAATTATTTTCTAAATTTTAATTATATTTAAGTCCCGATACACATCGGGACTTTTTTATTATGAAAAAAATCTTCAAAACAATTTTTACAAAGTCTATTGGTCTTTACATCAACATCCTTAGTTATGTAAATCCTGCAAAAGCCATCAAACTCGCTTACTCCCTATTTAGTGAACCACGAGAGGGTCGATTAGACAAAAAAGCGCTTCCTACAATTTTACAAGAAGCTTCCACAGAAACACATTACAATAACGACGACTACTTTCAAAGTTATACCTGGAAAGGAAACAACACCGTAATACTATTAGTTCACGGATGGGAAAGTAATGCTTCACGCTGGGAAAATATAATTCCGTATTTAAAAAAATCAGGAAGTACTATTATTGCATTAGATGGTCCCGCTCACGGATTATCCAGCGGAAAAGAATTTAATATTCCTCAGTATGCAACTTTTATTGACCAGATCGCACAACAATATAAGCCCACTTATTTACTTGGACATTCTCTAGGTGCTAAAACCTGTTTGTACTACCAAGCCAAATATCAGAATTCGGATATAAAAAAAATGGTGATATTAGGTTCTCCTAGCGACTTTAAGGTTATTCTAAACAATTACATTGCCATGCTTAGCCTAAACAATACCATTTATAAGGGCCTCAAAAACCACTATCTCAATCATTTCAATCTTAATATAAATCAATTTTCTGGTACGCTGTTTGCTTCACAAATCGCCACCACGGGTTTGATCGCACACGATATTGATGACAACGTTGTCTTATTTGCAGAAGCAACAAAAATAGCTTCAACCTGGAAAAATGCCGTATTAATAGAAACAAATGGTCTTGGACACAGCATGCATGACGCGACTTTATATAACAAAGTATATCAATTTTTATTTGAATCGAAATAAAATACAGCTCAACACCCTTACAATTTTCAACAAGCACTAAATAAATATTCGAGCGAGTAAACGATTTAACAATTTAGTACTACTTTTGTGCTATGGAAGAAAATCTAAAACGACTAAACAAATTTATTGGAGAAACTGGTTTTTGTTCTCGCCGAGAAGCCGATAAAATCATCGAGCAAGGTCGAGTTACAATAAACGGTGTCGTTCCAGAATTAGGGACCAAGGTATCTATGCACGATGAAGTGCGTATCGATGGTAAACTAATTAGAGAAAATAGAGAAAAATCTGTTTATCTCGCTTTCTATAAACCTATTGGGATTGAATGTACTACTAATTTAGATGTACAAAACAATATTGTTGATTACATAAATTACCCAAAGCGCATCTTCCCTATTGGTCGATTAGATAAAGCTAGTGAAGGATTGATATTTATGACCAATGATGGAGATATCGTAAATAAAATTTTGCGCGCCAGAAACAATCATGAAAAAGAATATACTGTTACCGTAGACCGTCCAATTACAGATCGTTTTATTGAAAGAATGGGAAATGGCGTACCTATATTAGATACGATTACCCGTAAGTGTAAAGTTGAACAAATTAGCAAATACACTTTCAAAATTATTTTAACACAAGGATTGAATCGCCAGATTCGTAGAATGACTGAATATTTAGGATACGAAGTAACTGCTTTAAAAAGAATTCGTATCATTAATATTTCACTTGACGTACCAGTAGGTCGTTACCGCGATCTTACTGATGCAGAGATTAAAGAGCTCAACGAACTTATAGAACCTTCAAGTAAAACAGAAGAAGCTAGCTTACCTAAAACAGAAGCCCCTAAAAGAAGAACTGAATTCATCAAGAGAGATGATCCTCGATTTAAAGATCGTAATGACTACTAAAATTTACAAAAAACTAAATGCTCCAAATTACACTTTTAATTTGGAGCATTTTTTTTAACCATATTCACACCTAAATAAATAGTAAACGTTAGCTGATATTTATCATTTTTCAACGTTACTAATTTGATCATATTTGTATCTAATTTATTTTAAAATTTACATTTTATGACAGCAAATAAATCAACACACACATTCCATATACCTGTAATGGGGCTAGCATACACAATTGACAGCCCTATTAGAGTAGCACACTACGGGATCTCATCAGTGATTTCAATAATCGACGATGATTTAATTGAACGAATGCGCAGTTTTTACAGTAAAAAGTGTGCTATCCCCTATCAAGAAATCACTCAAAAAGCAGTCGATCATCGTGCAGAACGCATTAGCACTTACCTCAATTTAGTGAACACAATTGTAAAGGATAAGTTTGAAAATTTTAAAGATGAACTAGCAGAAAGCAAGCAAAATTTAGCCAACTATATCGCCATGCTGCCTAATAAATCTGAAATTAAGCAAGGACTACTTTCGATAATGGATGAAGGTAAGGAAACAGTTAGGCAATACCTAGAGTCCCATTTATCTCCGGGAGCAATTGACGTAAATATTATGACAAAAGTTGATAAGGATAATTTTGTAAAGAATGAACAACTACCAACAACTTTTAACGACGCTCATGCTTCTCTTCGTGGTTTTGCAAATAGCAGCTTAAATTCTTCGGTTGTTTTATCTGCTGGGATGAACCCTAGACTTTATAGTTATTTTGAAAATTATGAGGCCTTTTATCCCGATGAAAATAATTATCTAAGCAAGAAAATTACTTTAAAAGTGAGTGACTTTAGATCGGCTATGATACAAGGGAATTTCTTAGCTAAAAAAGGATTATGGGTTTCTGAATATCGAATAGAATCTGGCTTAAATTGTGGCGGACATGCCTTTGCTACAGAAGGTCACTTATTAGGCCCTATATTAGAAGAATTCAAAGAAAAGAAAGCGCAACTTATACAATCTGCGCATGATTTAATGGTTAAAGCGCTAACGATTAAAGAAAAACATGTTCCCGTAAACCCATTAGAATTAAAGATTACCGTGCAGGGAGGCGTGGGAACAGCAGAAGAGCATGATTTTTTATTAAACCATTTTCAAGTAGATTCAGTAGGATGGGGAAGTCCGTTTTTATTAGTTCCCGAGGCAACTTCTGTCGATGCACACACACGCGAACTATTGGCTAAAGCCAAAGAAGAAGACTTGTACTTAAGTCCCATATCACCACTAGGAATTCCGTTTAACACCTTAAAAGGAACAACTAATGAAGCCCTGAAACAAAAACGCATACTAGAAAATAAAGCAGGAAGCTCTTGCCCAAAAAGATTTTTGGCGTTAAGCAAAGAACTAGGTCCAGAAGGAATATGTACTGCCTCTAAGAAATATCAAGATGTAAAACTTAAAGAATTAGAAGCTACAAAAAAGACCTTATCTGCTACAATGTATGAAAATGCTAAAAATAAAATAACCGATAAATCTTGCCTTTGTGTTGGTTTAGCCAATGCATCTTATCTAGAAAATGATATGCAAATAAAAGGGCAAGCTCAAGGAGTAGTGATCTGCCCAGGACCAAATATGGCGTACTTTGATCAAGAAGTATCCTTGTCAAAAATGACACAGCACATCTACGGAAACGATTCGGTATTAACAAATACTAACCGACCAAATATGTTCATAAAAGAACTAAAGATGTATGTGGATTATTTACAAAACGAAATCAACACTGTTTCAGAAACACTTACTAGTGGACAACTTAAAAAGTGGCATGCATTTAAAAATAATCTATTAGTGGGAATTGACTATTATAAAGAGTTATTCAACGGAAATTATTTTTCGAAAGTAGAAAATCAAAAAGCGCAAAAAGCAATGGAAATAGTAAAGCAAGAGCTACTGCAACTTGCTATACCAGAACTAGAATTGGTTTAAAAACAAAAGCGACTTGTCTAAATAACAAGTCGCTTTACAACTTCTTATCATAATTAAACTTAAATTAGTTCCAGTTAACTAAATTAAAATCAATCAAAACTTTCTATGAAGCCAATTACTAAAAACCAACATACTAAGATTGCTTTTTTCTCGACACAGCCTTACGACAAGACTTTTTTCGAAAAATATAATTCTAATTTTAACTTTGCACTTACATTTTTAGAACCGCAATTAAATAGTAAAACGGTTGCTTTACTTCAGGACGAAACCATCATTTGCGTTTTTGTAAATGACATTGTAGATGCGGCAGTTATCGCACAACTAGCTCAGAAGAAAGTGAAGATAATAGCACTTCGTTGTGCAGGATTTAATAATGTAGATTTAGAAGCTGCTAAGAAGTTCGGAATTCATGTTTGTCGTGTTCCCTCCTATTCTCCAGAGGCCGTTGCTGAACATGCCATGGCAATGATTTTAACGTTAAATAGAAAAACACACAAAGCTTATAATAGAGTTCGAGAGCAAAATTTTTCACTGAACGGTTTATTAGGTTTTGACCTGCACGGGAAAACCATTGGTATAATTGGAACAGGAAATATAGGTAAGGCATTCGCCAAAATAGTAAAAGGGTTTGGCTGTACTATTTTAGCTTACGACATTACTACAGATCCTGAGATGCAGAAAGAAGCTGTCGTATTCACTGATTTAAATACTATTTTTAAGCAAGCAGATATCCTTTCACTACATTGCCCTTTGAACGAGCAAACCAGACACTTAATCAATAAAGAAGCGCTTTCGATCATGAAAAATAACGTAATGATTATCAATACTAGTCGTGGTGCTTTAATCAACACATTAGACATTATTACAGCTTTGAAAGAGGGGAAAGTGGGCTATTTAGGTATTGATGTTTACGAACAAGAAGAAAAACTGTTCTTTAAAGATCTGTCTGATGATATTATTCAAGATGACGAAATTCAGCGCTTGATGAGTTTTCCTAATGTTCTCGTGACGGCGCATCAAGCTTTTTTTACAAATGAGGCTTTAACACAAATTGCATTGACTACTTTAAGTAATATTGAATCATTATTGTCAAAAGATAATATCGATAATAAATTGGCGCTTTTAGCATAAAACTAGAAAAGGAGCTTCATCAAGAAGCTCCTTTTTCAAATATATAATTTAGTATAAAGAATTATCCTTTCAATCTACAAGCTTTTACGTCACCTTCAACAACAACTTCTGTCATACCTAAAGCGGATAGATTTTTCATGGCTTTGTCCCATTTTTTACCGCTTAATTCTGATTTAATTTTCAGTAAACCAAATTCCATTTGGTTTTCATTCGCTTGTAAAATAGCAACAATTGTTTTCTCGTCTGCTTCAAGCTCAACAGTAATTTGTTTTTTCTCCGGTCTCATTTGTGGGAAAAACAATACTTCTTGAATTGATGCATTATTGGTTAAGAACATCATTAAACGATCCATTCCTATTCCTAATCCAGAGGTAGGTGGCATTCCGTATTCTAATGCTCTCAAGAAATCTTCATCAATAATTCCAGTTGCTTCATCATCTCCTTTTTCAGCTAAACGCATTTGGTCTTCAAAACGCGCTCTTTGATCAATTGGGTCATTTAATTCAGAATATGCATTGGCAACCTCTTTACCACAAACCATTAATTCAAAACGCTCTGTTAACTCCGGATTGTCACGGTGCTCTTTACAAAGTGGCGACATTTCCTTAGGATAATCAGTAATAAATGTTGGCTGAATGTAATTTCCTTCACATTTTGCTCCAAAAATCTCATCAATCAATTTTCCTTTACCCATTGTAGCATCTACTTCGATACCCATTCCTTTTGCAGCATCAAACAATTCTGCTTCTGTTTTACCAGAGATATCAAATCCTGTAAAATGCTTGATAGAATCAGTCATTGTTACACGAGCATAAGGAGCTTTAAAGTTGATTTTGTTCTCACCAAAAACTGCTTCACTAGTCCCATTAACGCTCACAGCGCAATGTTCTAATAAATTCTCAGTGAATTCCATCATCCAGTTGTAGTCTTTGTAGGCTACATATATTTCCATGGCAGTAAACTCAGGATTGTGCGTTCTATCCATTCCTTCATTTCTGAAGTTTTTAGAGAACTCATACACTCCATCAAAACCACCTACAATTAATCTTTTTAAGTACAACTCATTAGCGATACGCATGTACAAAGGCATATCAAGTGAGTTATGGTGAGTAATAAACGGTCTTGCCGCAGCACCACCAGGAATTGATTGTAAAACCGGAGTTTCAACTTCTAGATATCCTGCATCATTAAAGAAACCACGCATGGCGTTGAACAATTTTGTTCTCTTAATAAAGGTCTCCTTTACGTTTTGGTTTACCGTCAAATCTACATAACGCATTCTGTAACGCAATTCAGCGTCATTAAAAGCATCATGCACTTTTCCGTCTTCATCTACCTTTGGTAATGGCAACGGACGTAATGTTTTACTTAAAAAAGTAAATTGGTCTACACGTATGCATTGCGCACCAACTTTTGTAGTAAATAATTCCCCTTCGATACCTATAAAATCACCTAAATCGGTTAATTTTTTAAATACTTGGTTGTACAACGTTTTATCATCACCTTCACAAAGCACATCACGATTCACATACAATTGAATGCGGCCTTCGCTATCTTGAAGCTCAGCAAAACAAGCTTTTCCTTGATCACGCACACTCATCAAACGTCCGGCTACAATAACCTTCTTACCTTCTTCAAAGCTTTCCTTCACTTGCTTCGAAGTATGATTCACAGGGAAAAGATTTGCTGGATAAGGGTTGATACCCAAATTACGTAAGGACTGTAGTTTTTCTCTACGGATAATTTCTTGTTCTGATAGTGCCATTTTACTCTAATTTTAAGAGCGCAAAGATAGTCTTTATGTGTTAAAGTTGCAAAGTGAACAAATGCTAAAAATCATACATCATTAAAGTAAATTTCTGGAGCAGTACTTTTTCGAAAATAAACAACGCTCCTCCCGCTTTCCGTTTTATCCACGCCAATAAAAGGCGCGGGATACCACTTACAATCGGGGCTATTTTAGCACAAGAATTTTTCACAAGAATATATAGCCAAAAAAAGAAATTAGAATATAAAAGTCATGTATATTTAGACCATATAAAATCAATGATTCTAACATGAAAAAATATTTTCTTCTACTAGTTGCGCTTCCATTATTAATCAGTTGCGAAGTCACAGAGACAGTACATATTAATGATGATTACTCCGGAACAGTAGTATTTGACAGTCATAGAAACGAAAATAGTTACCTGCAAATCGCAGGAGAAAATTACACTAAGGAGACAGCGGAGCAAGACACGACTTATGTATTCAAGGACTATATAACCAAGTACAATACTAATTTTGTAAAATATACCGAAACAGAAAAAGCACTCTTTAATAGATTTAAAGAGGTGACAGTTCATCTTAAAAAAAGTGCTTTTGAAAAGGAGTTTCGCACAACCATATCTCAAGAATTTCAAAAGGTAGAAGATGTAGCCGATCTCTCTAAAACCGAAAATTACGTAAGCGACATCGTGCACAATTACGCATTAACAGCCGAAGAACATTATTATACTATACAATACACATTACAGAACAAGCAGTTTAATAGAATAGTTACCATCACAAATGATACTATTTTAAAGAAAGAAAAAGAAAAGCTATCGTCTTACAATAAAATTTACGACTTAAAATTGATGCAGTCCTATATACTGGAATATCATTTTCCAACTAAAATCAAATCAGTATCAAATAGCAGCGCGGTAATTAGTGACGATAAAAAATCCTTAAAATTACAATTCGCCATTTTAGACTTTCTAAAAGATCCTCTTAGTACAAACTTAACAGTAACCTTAGAGTAATCACCAGCAAACAGTACCTTCTTTATAAAGTAGAGTTTGTATCTTTGCAATAAAAAAAGATGAAGAAACTTTTACTACTGTTACTGTCAATTTTTGTTTTTACAAGTTGTACCATAAAGGAAAAAATGGTTATAAATGAAGATGGCTCAGGTACATTTTCATATGGTTTTGACGTATCGGCTCTCATGAAAATGGGAAAATCAACCGACTCGACAAAAGTGCCAAAAGTAATGGATTCTGTTTTTACTTTTAAAGAGCTTATGCTACCTCTCAAGGATAGCATTTCTAAATTATCTGAAATCGAACAAGCACAGTATAAAATGCTTGAACGTTTTAGAGTTAAAATGAAAATTAACGAAATAGAAAAGGAATTTAGCTATGATATGGAATTTGACTTTCCAGCAGTAGATAGTATGGCTAATATGGTATCACCCACAAAAGCAGCGTCACTCTTATCGCTCACCGATAAAAAAATTGCTAGCAACAAAATGAAACCTTCAAAGGAAAAAAATTCCAGCAATACAAGTTTTAGTTATGACGGCAATTTTTTCACAAAGACGGTTAGCTTAACAAAAGACCAACAAAAGAAACTTGACAAAGAGAAATCAAAGACAAAAGTTAAGAAGGAAGAGGAACCAGAGGATGAATTTTCTAAGAAGTTGGGAGATTTTTTAAAAGAATGCAAGTATTCGATAGCGTATCATTTCCCAAAAAGAATCAAGTCAGTATCCATCCCAGACGTTATAATAGCAGCAGATAGAAAGAGCTTTACAAAAGATATCGCTATGGAAAATCTATCAGAAAATATGGATTTAAGTTTTAAAGTAGAATTTGAATAAAATGAACAAAAAAATACAGCTTCAGGATCTTGCAAACAAAGATTACCAAGCAACTTGGGAATACCAAGAAGAACTATTTAAAGGTATCGTAGATATCAAAATTAGAAATCGTAGAGAAGAATTAGAATTAGAAACTCCTAATTACTTTTTATTTGTAGAACACCCTCATGTTTACACCTTGGGCAAAAGTGGAGACTTGAGCAACCTACTTCTATCTGAGAAACAACTCGCAGATAAAGGAGCTACCTTCTATAAAATAAATCGTGGAGGTGACATCACCTATCACGGACCAGGACAAATTGTAGGCTATCCTATTATAGATTTAGAAAACTTCTTTACAGACATTCATAAATACCTTCGCTTTCTAGAAGAAGCGATTATTTTAACGTTACAAGAATACGGTTTAGAATGTGGTCGTAGCGAAGGAGAAACTGGTGTATGGTTAGGCGTAGGAACGCCATTTGCTAGAAAAATTTGCGCTATGGGTGTACGAGCATCTCGCTGGGTTACTATGCATGGCTTTGCATTAAACGTAAATGCTGATCTAGGTTATTTTGACAACATCATTCCTTGCGGAATTAGAGGAAAAGCGGTGACCTCTTTAAATGTAGAATTAGGAATTGACCGTGTAGATGAGCAAGATATAAAATCAAAAATACTAAAGCACTTTTCGCAATTGTTTGAAAGTGAATTCATATAAGGTAACAACAAACTAATACTTACCTAGTACCACCGCAATTCTTAGGCTAAAACGAAAACGTTTTAGCCTATTTTTTTTACATATTTCAAACTTTTTTATCTTTTAGCACAACTAACATTTTTAAAATTAAAAATTATTAACCACACTATTATTAAAACATTTTATCCGTTAAAAAACATCTAATTATTCAATAAATTAAGAATTTTAGGCCTAAGATCAAATAGCAACCTAAGCCAAGAAAGACAACAGTTAATTTACTTAACCTTAACATAAAGTTAACAATAAAAGCTTGTTAAGCCTTGTCATTATTGAGATTTTGATGAAAATGAAATTTAATAATAAATCGATTTTAATGTAATAATTTAGATAAAAAATTCTTTTTTAACCTTTTTAACTATTTATTTATTAGCGAATGTTAAACTTTGTTTTTAATCGCGTGCAACCACTCGATATTTAAGCTTTTATTATGAGTTTTGTATAAATAATTAATTCAAAAATTCAAATAATGAGATTAAAATTCAAATGGATTTATGCGCTAGTAATGGCGATGTCTATTCAGTTTGCTTTTGCACAAGAGCAAACGATTAAGGGTGTTGTTTCGGATGCAATGGGTTCTATACCCGGAGTTAATGTAAACGTAAAAGGAACAAAGAATAGTACTCAGACAAATTTTGATGGAGAATATACTATCAAAGCAAAAACGGGTGATGTTCTTGTGTTTACCTTTGTAGGTATGCAAAATGCTACTGCAACTGTTGGTACCACTTCTAAAATCAATGTTACGATGAAGGAAGAAGGAAAGCAATTAGAAGAAGTAGTGATTTTAGGATACGTCTCTAAAGGTAAAAACGAAGTAACAGGAAGTGTGAAACAAATATCTGGAGATATCTTAAAAGGAGTTCCAGTAGTTTCTGTAGATCAAGCTTTACAAGGTAAGGTTGCTGGTTTACAAATTTCGCAATCATCTGGAACACCGGGATCTGTACAAGATATCCGTATTAGAGGTGTGGGTTCTGTATCTGCAAGTAACCAACCTTTATATGTGATTGATGGTGTACCCGTTATTAACGATGCTTTTGCAGCTAGTGATAACGTATCTACATTATCTCCGCTTGCGTCTATCGCGAGTAGCGATATTGAAAGCATGACAGTACTTAAAGATGCTTCTGCAACTTCAGCATATGGAGCTAGAGGATCTAATGGTGTAATCATTATTACAACTAAAAAAGGAAAATCAGGAAAAACAGTATTCAACTTGAATACGTCTATTGGTTTCCAAAACAATGCCGTTAAAGGGCAAACTCCTTTAACAGGAGAACAAAGAAAAGAACTATATCTTGACGCTGTATACAATACTTATGGTGCAGATAACAGTTTTACAAGAGCAAATGCTGAAACATTTTTATTAGGTACTGCTCAAGGATTAAATATTGACAATAACTTTGCTGGATTACAGTATTGGGATGGTAAAGAAGGAAACTGGCCTGAATTGTTACAAAACAAAGACGCTATTTTAAGATCTTACGATATCTCTGCTAGTGGTGGTGACGAAAAATCAACTTTCAACGTGTCGTTAGGATACAACAAGACAGAAGGTACCGTAATTGGATCAGAGTTTAGACGTCTTACAGCTAAGATTGGTATGTCAAGAAAATTAACTGAAAACGTGAAATTTTCGACAAATAATAGTTTTGCAGACTCAAAACAAAATGGTGTACTTGAAGGTGGTGGATTCTTTTCTAACCCACATTTAGCGCGCTATTTTATGACTCCATGGGCTAACCCATACAATGCTGATGGTTCATTAAACATTACCGATATTCAAGACTATACAGGGGTGCCAAATACACTGTATGTTGTGAAAAACAATTTAATCGAAAATGATCTAGCTAGAATTATCTCTAACAATACATTAGAATGGAGAATTTCAGATAGATTTAAATACAAGTCAGTTTTTGGAATTGATTACAACTTAGCAACATTTCACCAATATGATAATCCAATTCATGGTGATGGAGCAAACGTAAATGGTGATGCACAACAAACGGTATCTCGTAACTTAAATTTAGTAGCTCAAAACTCTTTGAACTATAACTATAGATATAAATTACATAGTTTTGACGCAACGGCATTATTCGAATACCAAAAAAATACCTTTAGTCAATTAGGCGCTTACGGAGAAAATTTTGCTTCGGAAGGGTTACAATATGTTGACAACGTGGTTAGAAACATTAGTGTAAACGGAAGCTATGACGACTGGTTAAACGTTTCTTACTTAGCGTTACTTAACTACAACTACAACGGTAAATATGTACTTGACTTTACCTATAGAAAAGAGGGATCTTCTCGTTTTGCTCCAGGAAAACGTTTTGGTGATTTCTGGTCTGTTGGTACTGCTTGGAACATCAACAAAGAGGAGTTCATGAATGACGGAATCTTTAGCGAATTAAAACTAAGAGGTTCTGTAGGTTCTTCTGGAAACAACGCTATTGACTTGAATCAATACCAAACATTGCTTGCATACAATACAAATTATGCTGGAGACCCTACGATCTATCCTTCTACATACGGTAACTTAGACTTACAGTGGGAGAAAAACAGAACAATCGATTTAGGAGTTGATTTTGCTATATTAAACAACCGTATTTCTGGTAGTTTAGGTGTATACAATAAAAAAACATCTGACTTATTGCAAGACGTTCCTTTATCTAGAACAAGTGGTTTTACAACAGTATCTTCTAATGTAGGTGAAATCGTGAACAAAGGAGTTGAAGCTGATTTAACTTTCAACGTGATTCAATCTAAAAACTTCAATTGGAACGTATCTACAAACTATGCTTTCAATGACAACGAAGTAACTAAACTTGCAAAAGATCCAGCCGGAAACGATATTAATATCGCTACAGGAACAAAAATCACTAAAGTAGGTGAAGCTGTTGGAACTTGGAATATGAGAAAATGGGCTGGTGTAGATTCAGCAAACGGTAACCCACTATGGTTTGTAAATGGTAAAGATGGCGCAACTACAAGCAACTATAACGAGGCTCAAATTGCTATTCAAGGTAAATCATTACCTACTTACACAGGTGGAGTTAGTACGCATTTAGATTTCAAAGGAGTGTTTTTTGACGCAAGTGTATACTTTGCAGGTGGAAACAAAGTTTTTGAAGACTGGGCTTCTTACACACAAAGTTCTGGAACAAGAACTACAGTAAACTACAATGGAGTTGAAGCTTTATTAAACAGATGGCAAAATCCTGGAGACATCACTGATGTTCCTAAAATGGATCTAACATCTACAGGAAATAACTCTGCTGCTACTTCTACACGTTTTTTATATGACGGAGATTATATCAGAATTAAAGATTTAACTCTTGGTTACTCTTTCAACAAAGAGGTATTAGAAAAAATTAGTTTAGATGGATTAACATTATCTGTAAGAGGAACTAACTTATTCACTTTTGTTAAAGATGGTCGTCTTAAATATGACCCAGAGGTAAGAGCTGACGGTTTTACTCGTTTGTCTACTCCTCCTGTTAAATCAGTAACTTTTGCAATGAACTTTAAATTTTAAGAAATGAAAATAATAACAAAAAGCATATTAGCATTGTCCCTACTGCTTACAGTAGCTTCATGCGATGATTCAGATTTAGACCCAACATTGACAGTTAATAAAGAGGTAACAACAATTAAATCTGCTAACGACTTGAGATTAGTACTTTCTGGAGCTTACAATAGAATGACTAGTGAGTTTTACTATGGTCGTGACATGTTAGTCTTTGGTGACGTACGCTCTGACAATGCCTTTTCAACTGGAAACTCTGGACGTTTTGTAACTCCAGGATCTATGGATATGGTAAACTCTGACGGCTACGCTAGAGATACTTTTACTCAAATATATGCCGTAGTATCAAGTACTAATCTTGTAATTAACACAACTATTACAGGAGCAAATGCGGAGGAAACTGCTCAAATCAACTATTACAAAGGGCAAGCTTTGATGTTAAGAGCTTTAGCTCATTATGATTTACTTCGCTTATATGGTCAGCAAAACGTAAACGGTGGCGGATTATCTGCTGATGGTGTTGCGTACATTACTGAGTTTAAAAGCGCTAATTTAAGTCCGGCTAGAAATACAGTAGGAGAAGTTAAAAACTTCATCTATGCTGATTTAGACAAAGCCTTAACTTTGATGGATGCAGAATTAGACGATTCTACAGAAACGGTGACAACACCAGCTGTAAATGGTCTTAAAGCGAGAGTAGCATTGTATTTTGAGGATTGGGCAATTGGTAAACAAGCATCAAGCGATGCAATGAAGCAAGCAACAATAAACGGTAAACGTATTGCACAAGCTAGTGAGTTTGTAAATACCTACACTATCCCTAAGCCTATCAACACTATTTTTGAATTGGCATTTAGAGATAACGATAACAATTCTATCGATGGGTTGTACAACATCTACGCATCAACTACTTATGGAGACATTGTTGTTTTAGACAACTTCAAGAATCTTTTCAGTAAAACTGACGTTAGAGGAACTACGGCAATGTTAGCTATTGATGGCAAAAACAGATTAAGAAACGTGGGTAAATTTATCGCCTTTGAATCAAATGTTCCTTTAATTCGTTTTGAAGAAATGGTATTAGTTAATGCTGAAGCTTCTTTCATGATTAACAATGCAGATGCAACCGTTCTAACTTCGATCAACTCAATTGCTACTAATAGAGGTGCTGCTGCTTACACTACAGTGACTCGTAATGACATTTTAAATGAGCGTCGCAAAGAGTTAGCTTTTGAAGGGTTTAGATTTGATGATATCGCTAGAACAAAGCAAAACATGCCTATTGTTGATGCGTTAAAGCAAACCTATGATGACAAAGGGGCAATCCTTTTTGGTAGCTATAAATATGCTTTCCCTATTCCATTAGTGGAAACTAATGCTAATGCAAACACAAAACAAAATGCAGGGTACTAATTTAAAAAAGTAGTTTCTGTTTTAAATAAAAGAGAGGATATAGCAATATATCCTCTCTTTTATTTTGTATTAATTTTTATTTTTTATTTTTCGAAAACAAAGCAAAAGTTCCACCTTTTAAAACCATCTTCTTCTTTTAAAAAGAAACACACCCACAGCAGATAACAAAATCGAAATCAACACCAGTATCCACAAACCCATAGGATTGTCTTGTAAAGCATTAGGAACGTTCATACCGTAAAAACTAGCGATCACTGTAGGAATCATGAGTATGATCGAAATCGACGTCATCTGCTTCATTATGGTATTCATATTATTAGATATCACAGACGCATAAGCATCCATGGTTCCTGTCAAAATATCACTATAAATATTAGTAGTTTCTTGTGCTTGTCGCAATTCGATTTCGACATCTTCTAATAAATCAGAATCGTACGTTTCTCTCTGTGATTTTATATTTTTTATGCGGTGCAATAAAATATCATTCCCTTTTAAAGAAGTCATAAAAAATACCAAGCATTTCTCAATTTGCAGTAAAGCTTGTAACTCTTGATTTTTTATGGATTTCTCTAAGTTGTCTTCGGCTAGCCTAATCTTCTGATTGACTAGTTTTAAATATTTCAAGTACCAGACGCTAGAGGATAATAAAAGACGTAGAACCAAATCAAAATTATCTTTTAAATCAATGTTTTTTCTCTTAGTATAAGCGACAAAGTCAGTGAGCATTTCCGTTTTATAAAAGCTAATTGTCACGCATACCTCTCCTTTAAAAACCACGCCTACTGGAATGGTATGAAAAGGTAATTTTATATCATTACTTTTCACTGGTATACGCATAATAATAAGCGTCCAGCCGTTTTCGACCTCAATACGTGGTCTTTCGTCTATGTCTTCAATATCGTTGTAAAAAGCTTCTGGAATTTGTAGTTCTTCCAGTAAATATCGTTTTTCATCAGGAGATGGACACTCAATATTTATCCAGCTGTTAGGAAACCATTCAGCCACCTCAATTAATCCATTGTTGTTTTTGTAAAAAGCTCTCATTTCAAAATTCTATAGTATTAGTATAGCCTCTTGAAATTGATCAAGGGCCACATTTAGTTAAACATTTTCGAATAATAATCGTCCATTAGGTAAGTCTCTTTTTTAAGTGGCACAAAAGTATTGTTTATTTCTAAGGCCAACTCTGTACTGTTGGTTTTTTATGTTTTATTTAATACCAAAAAAAAACCTACTCGTTAGAGTAGGTTTAGATAGTTCTTATAATTTAGCCATTTTCATTTCTCTAGCTAATAAAGTATTTTTCATTAACATCGCAATAGTCATTGGACCAACACCTCCAGGAACTGGTGTGATAAAACTCGCTTTTTTACTTACATTTTCAAAGTCAACATCACCAGTAATAACATATCCTTTTGCATTTGTATCATCACTTACACGTGTAATACCCACATCAATTACGACAGCACCATCTTTAACCATTTCTGCTTTAAGATAATTAGGAACCCCTAACGCTGTGATGATGATATCTGCTTGTGTGGTAATTTGAGCAATATTCTTTGTATAACTATGTGTTAATGTCACTGTAGAGTTTCCAGGAAAACCCTTTCTACCCATTAAGATACTCATTGGTCGTCCTACAATATGGCTACGCCCTATAACAACAGTGTGCTTTCCTTGAGTTTCGACACCATAACGTTCTAATAATTCTAAAATCCCAAAAGGTGTTGCAGGAATAAATGTACTCATATCTAAGGCCATTTTCCCAAAGTTCTCTGGGTGAAAACCGTCAACATCTTTGCTTGGATCAACTGCCATCAATACCTTTTGCTCATCAATTTGAACAGGTAATGGCAATTGAACAATGAATCCATCGATATTATCATCTTCGTTTAATTCCTTAATTTTTTTAAGCAATTCCGTTTCTGATGTTGTGCTAGGCATTTTTACTAAAGTAGATTCAAACCCTACTCTTTCGCAGGCCTTCACTTTACTTCCTACGTAAGTTAAACTTGCGCCATCATTCCCCACAATAACTGCGGCAAGATGAGGCACTTTTTCCCCGTTTTTAATCATTTTTTGTACCTCAATAGCAATTTCGCCTTTAATGTCTTCTGCAGTTTTTTTTCCGTCTAGTAGTTGCATTTTTTAATGTAGTTTAAAATTTTAGAAATTTAAAAGTCCTCCCTCATAAGTACCTAAAAATTGTAAAACCGAATAGTAGTTGTTGTAATTTGTAGCAAAAATTTAAGGTTTAAAATTCCGTACAGAATCTTAAACCTTAAAATATTATTTTGGCATTCCTCCAGGCATACCGCCTTTCATTCCGCCCATCATTTTCATTAAATTTTTTCCTCCCGGACCTTGCATCATTTTCATCATTTTGCTCATTTGCTCAAACTGTTTCATCAATTGATTTACTTGCTCAATTTTTGTTCCAGATCCCTTAGCAATTCGCGCTTTTCTTTTCACATCGATCACAGATGGCTTGCTCCTTTCAATTGGAGTCATTGAGTGAATAATCGCTTCTATATGTTTGAAAGCATCATCTTCAATTTCGACATCTTTCATTGCTTTTGAAGCACCTGGTATCATTCCTACCAAGTCTTTCATATTACCCATTTTTTTAACTTGCTGAATTTGTGACAAGAAATCATCAAAACCAAATTCGTTTTTAGCAATCTTCTTTTGGATTTTTCTAGCCTCCTCTTCGTCAAACTGCTCTTGTGCTCTTTCCACTAAAGACACAACATCTCCCATTCCTAGGATACGCTCTGCCATACGCACAGGATAAAAAACATCTAGTGCTTCCATTTTTTCTCCAGTACCTACAAATTTAATTGGTTTGTTAACAACAGTTTTAATAGATAAAGCAGCTCCTCCACGAGTATCACCATCTAACTTAGTCAGTACAACTCCGTCAAAATTCAAGATATCGTTGAACGCTTTTGCTGTATTAACCGCATCTTGTCCTGTCATGGCATCCACAACAAATAAAGTCTCTTGTGGTTGAATTGCTTTATGAACTAATGCAATTTCGTCCATCATTTCTTTATCTACAGCAAGACGTCCTGCAGTATCGACAATAACAACATTGAATCCATTTGCCTTAGCATGCTTAATTGCATTTTGTGCAATTTCAACTGGATTTTTATTCTCAGGCTCTGAGTATACCTCAACACCTATAGAATCTCCTACAACATATAACTGCTGGATTGCCGCTGGACGATAAATATCACAAGCTACCAAAAGTGGTTTCTTAGCTTTCTTAGTTTGCAAGTAGTTTGCTAATTTCCCTGAGAAAGTAGTTTTACCTGATCCTTGTAAACCTGACATCAAGATAACAGTAGGCGTACCAGAAAGATTAATTCCTGCTACATCACCACCCATCAATTCTGTCAATTCATCTTTTACAAGTTTTACTAACAGTTGCCCTGGTTGAAGCGTTGTTAAAACGTCTTGCCCCAATGCTTTTTCTTTTACTTTAGTAGTAAAATCTTTAGCAATTTTAAAGTTAACATCGGCGTCAAGTAACGCACGACGAACCTCTTTTAAAGTGTCAGCTACGTTTACTTCAGTTATTTTTCCGTGCCCTTTTAATATATGAAAGGCTTTATCTAGTTTATCGCTTAAATTATCGAACATGTAATTGTTGTTTTAGGAATTGCAAATATAATATAAAGTTCTGTAGGTACAAAGGCTCAAAGTAGCAAAGAAACAAAGTTTTACTGTGTTTTAAACATTCAATAAAATGAAGCAATCAGATTAATTTTCGATAAAAAAAATACAACTGATCTCAATAAAACAGGAAACAACCAAGCAACAAATCAGGATTTTTTTATTTTAATAGCCATGGGATAGTAACAGCGTTTAAAGTAACATACTATGTCTTCCTTGAAAATAAAAACGCCGATAATTATAAAATTATCGGCGCCTTTAACTATTTGTATGAATCCATTACATTCTCTCAGGAACGTTAATCCCTAATAATTTGAATGAAGCAGCAATAACATCAGCTACTTTCTTAGAAAGTTGTACTCTAAAAATCTTTTTACTAGCCTCCTCTTCTCCTAAAATAGGCACTGCTTGATAGAACGAATTGTACTCACGAACTAAATCATAAGTATAATTAGCTAATAAAGCCGGACTGTGATTGTGCGCAGCGTTCTGAATTACTTCTGGAAATAATTCAATTTGCTTTAACAGTTGCTTCTCTTTATCATGCAATTCAACCATTCCTGAATTTCCTGAGAAATCAAAATTGGCTTTACGAATGATCGATTGAATTCTAGCATAGGTGTACTGAATAAACGGACCTGTATTTCCAGCAAAATCAACTGATTCTTCAGGATTAAAAAGAATACGCTTTTTTGGATCTACTTTCAAAATATAATATTTCAAAGCACCTAGACCAATTGTACTATATAAAGCTAATTTTTCATCATCTGAATAGCTGTCTAACTTTCCTAAATCTTCAGAGATTTTTTGAGCAGTCGTTGTCATTTCGTTCATCAAGTCATCAGCATCAACTACTGTTCCTTCACGACTTTTCATTTTTCCAGATGGTAAATCTACCATTCCATATGATAAATGATTCAAGCTTGAAGCCCAGTCAAATCCCAATTTTTTCAAGATTAAAAACAATACTTTAAAGTGATAATCTTGTTCGTTTCCTACCGTGTATACCATCCCACCTACATCAGGCATGTCTTTTACACGCTGGATCGCTGTACCTATATCTTGCGTCATATAAACTGCAGTCCCATCAGAGCGAAGTACAATCTTGCGATCTAAACCTTCATCAGTCAAGTCAATCCAAACCGAACCATCAGGATCTTTCTCAAAAATTCCTTTTTCAAGACCTATGTTTACAACATCTTTTCCTAGCAGGTAAGTATTGCTTTCGTAGTAATATTTATCAAAATCTACTCCTAAGTTTTTATAAGTAATCGCAAAACCGTCATAAACCCATTGGTTCATTTTTTCCCAAAGCGCTTTTACCTCAGCATCTCCAGCTTCCCATTTTTGCAGCATTTCTTGTGCTTCAAGGATAATTGGCGCTTGCTTTTTAGCCTCTTCTTCCGTTTTACCTTCACTCATTAACTGAGTAATCTCTTCTTTGTAAACTTTATCAAATTTCACATAGTAGTTTCCTACTAGCTTGTCTCCTTTTTGATTAGTAGATTCAGGCGTTTCACCGTTACCAAACTTTTGCCAAGCCAACATCGATTTGCAAATATGAATTCCTCTATCGTTGATGATTTGTGTTTTGTATACTTTTTTACCTGACGCTTTGATTATTTCGGCTACTGAATATCCCAAAAGGTTATTACGCACGTGACCTAAGTGCAAAGGTTTGTTAGTATTAGGTGAAGAATATTCGACCATAATTGCTTTATCCTCTGGATTAGGCGTTACAAAACCGTACTGCTCGTTTGATCTAATTCCGTTGAAGAAATTAAGGTAATAAGCATCTGAAATAACAATGTTTAAAAAGCCCGAAACTACATTGAATCTACTCACCTCATCAAGGTTTTCGACTAAATAATTCCCTATTTTATTTCCTAATTCTACAGGATTACTCTTCACTACTTTTAATAAAGGAAAAATAACCATTGTTATGTCTCCTTCAAATTCTTTCCGAGTAGTTTGAAATTCAACTTTGTCAATGGCAACGTCAAATAAAGCTTTAATTGCTTTCTCAATAGATGGTGTAAGAATTTCTGGTAATGTCATGAATATAATTTTAGAAATGCAAAGATAATTCTAATTAACTAATTTGACCTTAAAAAATCATTTTTAGACTTTAAAATTGTCAAAATAACAGTCATAATCCTGCTCTACTTTCCCTTATTTGGTTTTTCATAAGATTCAAAATAATATTTTTCGAATGTCACTACGCCCAAAGCCAAATTTCATAATGATAAACGTATTAAAAAAAAGCGCTTTTAAATAGCTGCAGAATTCATATAATATAAGTTTTTACCTATAAATTAATTTTGATTGAGAAATAATTCAAAATTTTTTTATTCGAATGACAGCCTTATTTATCAGCACTTTTAAACTAATTATATGATTCAAATTAATTATATAAAACAGTACTATGTATTGCATAATATTATGATTAAAACAATACCTTTGAAAAATCAATCAATCAATCAAAATCAATCAATCATGAAAATCAAACTATTAGTTGTTTGTTTATTCGGAACAATGCTTTCGATGCAAGCTCAGAACTCAGTTAAACCTGAATTCACTGAAAAATCAGGGACAATTACAGGAAAAGTAATTGACAAGAAAACCAGCGAACCCTTGTCATACGTGAATGTAGTTGTCAAAGCAGCCGATAAATTTGTTAATGGCGTTATCACCTCTGAACAAGGGACTTTTGTAATTAAGAATTTGGACTCTAAAGATTATACGGTAGAATTTCAATTCATGGGCTACAAAACAGTACGTAAAGCAATTACAATTACCGCAGAAAAATTAGCTATCAACTTGTCTACAATCGCCATAGAAGAAGATGCTATAGAATTACAAGGCGTCAATATTGTGAGTGAAAAATCGACTATCGTTCAAAAAATTGATCGAAAAATTATCAACGTTGGACAAGATTTGATTTCGACCGGAGCTACTGCTAGCGAAATCATGAACAATGTGCCGTCAGTAAGTATTGATCCGCAAACAAATGCAATTAGTCTAAGAGGAAACTCCAATGTAAAAGTTCTCATTGATGGAAAACCGTCAACGATTGATGCATCTCAAATTTTGCAACAGATTCCGTCAGCTTCAATCAAACAAATTGAGTTGATAACAAATCCTTCGGCAAAATACAATCCTGAAGGAATGAGCGGAATCATCAACATTATCCTGAATAAAAACAGCAAAATAGGATTTAACGGAAGTATTAATAACGGAATCACCTTTGGCTTAACGCCCAAAGTAAATTCTGCTTTCGATCTTAATTATCGCAATGGAAAATTCAACTTTTATGGAAATTATGGATTAAATCACGGGAACCAGAACAATCGAGGTATAATCGACAGTCAAGAAGAAAATAGAGAAAGTACCCAGACATTTAAATTCGATAATTTAAGTACTTCGCATCTGGCAAAAGTGGGTGTCGATTATTACTTAGACGATAACAACACTTTATCGTTCTACACTAATCAGGTTTTCTATAAAGAAAAGGGTAATGGAGCTACTGCTGTCGATTATATCACCAATAACACCAATGTTGACCTGATACAACCATACCAAAATAGCGAGAACAATCAAGGACAAACTTACAATTTTGATTACAAACACAATTTTAAAAAAGAAGGTCACACACTAGAGTTGGAAGCAAACTATGGGGAAGACGGTAGTAGAGAAAATGCCATTTACACTAACTTATTAAGAGACGATCGCCGTTTGATTAACAGCTTTACAAATGATGTTAGTGTATTAAGCAAGAGTACTATAGTTAACTTAGATTATGTGAATCCCCTGACTGAAACTGTAAAATTAGAGTTGGGTTTAGAGTTAAGAGATGAAACGACAAACGATAACTTGTATAGAGATGCAATGTATGGTTCAAACTTTATTTATGATCGCAATATTTATTCAGGATACGCAACTTTAGGAAAACAATGGAAAAAATGGAGCTTTCAGGCTGGAGCGCGTATAGAACAATATGATGTGACGGCTTTGTTCCAACAACTAGCAGAAAATGACGGACAATTTAAAGACGATATTTTAAGCATCTACCCTTCTTCTTTTTTAAATTATAATCCTAGTGAGAACAACTCTTTTAACTTGAGTTTTTCTCGAAGAGTGGACAGACCAAGTATTGACCAAGTGAATCCTATTAGAGAATGGAGTACGGCTACTTTAGACTCAGAAGGGAATCCAAACTTGATTCCGCAATTCACTAATTCATTCGAATTAAATTATACTAGAAAAACAAAAATAGGTTCGATAACCTCAGGTGTTTTCTATCGAAGAATTGAAGATGAAATTACCAGAGTCCTTTTTACTAATATTGAAAACCCAAACAAACAAATTCTTTCTTACGCTAACTTTGACAATAACAATGCTTACGGAATTGAGGTTTCAGGGAACTTAGACTTTAAAAAATGGTGGAGTGCAAATATCAGTGTAGATGCCTACCAGAAAAAAGTAAAAGGAACTATTGAAATCGCTCCTGGAACGTATGCTTTTGAAGCTATTAATGCGACTGCTTTTAATGCTCGAATTAACAACACGTTTAAAATTACCAAAGATTTTAAAGCACAATTATTTGGAATGTACCGTGGGAGAGATCGCAGTATTCAGTTTAATGTTGCCGATATGTGGAAAATGGATATAGGAACTAGTTACAGCATTTTAAAAGGGAACGGAACCATTAGTGCACGTTTTAGCGATGTATTCAATACCATGCAATTTTCCTTTGATAATGACCGCCCTTATAAAGCTCAAGGACAGTTCAACTGGGAAAGTCAAACAGTTTACGTAGGATTCAACTACCGTTTTGGTAGCGGAAAAAATAAAGCAATAGAAAGAAAGCAAAGAGATAGCAACGAAGCACAAAGCGGCAGTGGCTTGTAAAATTAGCTTGCATGAAATTATAAAAAAACCCGAAGCCTTTTACGAGACTTCGGGTTTTTATTTATTTATAAAAAAAACTTAGTATAAATTTATTACCACTTGATAATGGCACTAGCCCAAGTAAATCCACTTCCAAAAGCAGCCAAAACTACTGTATCTCCAGATTTAATTTTGCCGTTTTCCCAAGCTTCAGTTAAAGCAATTGGAATAGATGCAGCGGTTGTATTACCGTATTTTTGAATGTTATTGAAAACTTGGTCATCGCTCAATTCAAATTTCTTTTGGATATACTGAGAAATTCTCAAGTTGGCTTGATGCGGAATCAACATATCAATATCAGAAACTTTTAAATCATTAGCTTCTAATCCTTCGTTAATAACCTCAGCAAAACGCACTACTGCATTTTTAAATACAAACTGCCCATTCATATGAGGGAAATAGCTAGTATCTTCTGGATCGTTATCGGCAATAATATCAGTTACCCATCTTGCTCCCATTCCCGGTGCGATAAGCGCTAGCTCTTCTGCATGTTGCCCTTCTGAGTGTAAATGTGTAGAAAGAATCCCTTTAGTCAAGTCTTCTTCTCTACTCAATACTGCAGCTCCTGCTCCATCACCAAAGATTACAGAAACACTACGACCTCTAGACGTCATGTCTAAACCTGTAGAATGTACCTCTGATCCTATCACTAATATGTTCTTGTACATTCCTGTTTTGATATATTGATCAGCAACAGACAATGCATATATAAAACCCGAACATTGGTTTCTCACGTCAAGCGCTCCCACTGTTCTTAAACCTAAATCACGTTGTACTAAAACTCCAGGTCCTGGAAAATAATAATCAGGACTTAGTGTAGCAAAAACCACAAAATCGATATCTTCCTTAGCCACTCCTGCGCGTTCAATAGCAATTTCTGCTGCTTTGACACCCATTGAAGTAGTAGTATCTTCTCCTCTTATTACATGCCTTCTTTCTTGAATTCCTGTTCTTTCTTGAATCCACTCGTCATTAGTATCGATGATTTTTGACAAATCATCGTTTGTGACAACATTTGAAGGAACATAATATCCTAATCCTGCAATTTTTGAATGATACATATTATTGTTTTATTAAAATAAGTTTGCAAATTTAAGCATACTTTAAATTATATAGTTACAAATTACTGATTTTTTAGCAAATAACGATTTATTAAAGCAAACTACAGCTTAAAATTACAAATATAGCCTACACCGCTGTAACAATTAACCAAGAAAACCGACAAATAACTTTTAATCCCTAACCCAAAAACTTACTTATGAGACTTAAAACGACTCTGCTTCTCTTTTTAGGAATAAGCATTCATTCTTTTGCACAAGAGAATGTAACCTACCAGAAACCGTCAAAATCCATAATGGATTTAGTAGATTATGAACGCGCTCCTTCTGTTTCTATGGATACTAAAAAAGAGTACATGCTACTCATGTATAGAAACACGTACAAAACATTAGACGATTTAAATCAAGATGAAATGCGCCTTGGAGGACTGCGAATCAATCCTGTGACAAATATTTCGAGTACAACAACCTACAGCAACAATATCAAGCTTAGAAAAATTAAAGACAAAGCCGAAACGCAAATAAGCGGTTTGCCTGAGAACGCTAAGATTAGCAATATCTCTTGGTCTCCTGACGAGAAAAAAATTGCTTTTTCAAACACTTCTGAAACTGGGGTGGCCTTATGGGTAGTAGATGTCGCTTCTGCGAAAGCAAAAAAGCTTACAGAAGATAGTGTAAATGCAAACCTGGGAAATCCTTTTAGCTGGTACAATGACAACGAGAACATTTTAGTTAAAATGTTACTTGTGAACAGACCCGCTTTATTAGACGGAAAGAAAAACTTGCCTACTGGACCAATCGTTTCTAATGCTACCGGTTCTATCTCACAAAATAGAACGTATCAAGATTTATTAAAAAACAAAACTGACGAAGCTAATTTTGAAAACGTTTTAACTGCTGAATTATATAAAGTAAACCTAAACGGATCAAAAACATTATACAAAGGAGCTGGTTTATATGCTGGAGAGAATTTTTCTCCTGACGGAAAGTATTTAATGGTGAGTACTATTTTAAAACCATTTTCATACATCGTTCCGCTTAGCCGTTTTCCATCTAAGACCGTTGTTTATGATCTAGAAGGAAATGAAATAAAGGTCGTAAACGAAATGCCGTTAAACGAAATCATGCCTAAAGGTTTTATGGCAACACGCACAGGAAAAAGAAGCATGAACTGGAGAAACGACGAAGCAGCAACTTTATATTTTGTGGAAGCGCTTGATGAAGGAAATCCTGAAAACAAAGTCGAGTACAGAGATGTGGTTATGGAGTGGAAAGCACCTTTTGACCAACAACCAACAGAAATCTTAAAAACCAAACAGCGTTACGGTGGCATTATTTGGGGAAATGCGACAACAGCAGTTGCATTTGACCAATGGTATGATACGCGTAATACTAAAACCTATTTATTCAATCCTTCAGATGCTTCACAAGAGCCAAAAGTAATCTCAGATAGAAACTCGCAAGATATTTATGCTGATCCTGGAAACTTTGAAACGGTAAAAAATAGCTATGGTAAAAATGTTTTAGCTATCGAAAACAACAATTTGTTTTTACTAGGAGACGGATTTACTAAAGAAGGTCAATTTCCTTTTATAGATGAATTCAATATCAAGAGCCTACAAACAAAAAGATTGTACACCTCAACTTACAAGGACAAAAAAGAAGATTTATTGTCTATCGAAGACTTTAAAAAAGGAGAAGTACTGGTAAAAATCCAATCTAAAAATGAGTATCCTAATTACTATTTTAGAAACATTAATAAAAAAGACGCTTTAACGCCAATCACAACGTTTGCAAATCCGTTCGAAAGCATTAAAAATGTAAGCAAAGAATTGATTCAATATAAAAGAAAAGACGGCGTACAACTTTCTGGAACATTGTATTTGCCTGCAGGCTATGACAAAAAGAAGAAAGAAAAATTACCATTGTTGATTTGGGCCTACCCAACAGAATACAAAGACAAAAATTCAGCAGGACAAACCGACCAAAATCCAAACGAATTCACATTTCCATATTATGGATCGTTTGTTTACTGGGTAACTAAAGGATATGTAGTACTTGATGATGCTGCCTTCCCAATCATAGGTGAAGGAACAACAGAGCCTAATGACACTTTTATCGAACAGTTAGTTGCTAATGCTGAAGCGGCAATCGATGCGGTTGATGCGTTAGGATATATCAATAGAAAAAAGGTCGCTGTAGGTGGACACTCTTATGGTGCTTTTATGACTGCTAATTTATTGACACATTCTGATTTATTTGCCTGCGGAATTGCAAGAAGTGGCGCATACAATAGAACGCTTACTCCTTTTGGTTTTCAATCTGAGCAACGTAACTATTGGGAAGCACCAGAGATTTACAATACGATGTCGCCTTTTATGAATGCCAAGCAAATGAAAACACCATTATTGCTAGTTCACGGTGAAGCAGACAATAACCCAGGCACGTTTACCTTGCAAACAGAACGCTATTTTCAGGCCTTAAAAGGTTTAGGAGCACCAGCGAGAATGGTTATTTTACCTAAAGAATCTCATGGCTATGCAGCCAAAGAAAACATCTTACACCTGTTATGGGAGCAAGATCAATTCTTAGAAAAATACTTGAAAAACTAACTTAATTAGTTGGACAAAATTATAAATGAAAAAGCCTCAAATAAAATTTGAGGCTTTTTTTTATGACATCATTAATGTAACTATCTCATTTGCCGCAAGCGGACTATCGTGTTCAAAAAATAACACCCGGCGATCATAAACTGCTTTCACTAAGTAATATCCTCCCTTGAAGTACGATTGTTTCACGACAGCTTGTAGCAAACCGCTATCCACAACTTTAAGTTGGTTAGGATACAGCAACAACACTTTATCCTCCTCCTCTAGTGGCACTAGCTCAGAAAGATATAGTTCGTTTACTTCCCCAAACAAAGAAGCTACATATTTATTAATAGGATTATTGTACAAACTAAAGGAATTAGCTTTATCAATTAGCACCCCTTTTTGTAAAACAATTGTTTCATCAGAATAGGAAAGCGCATCGGTACTATCGTGGGTTGCAACAATACAGGTAATTCTTTGTCCCTTCAAGTAGGCAAATAAATTGCGTCGTAATGCGTTTTTTCTAAAATTATCAATGTGACTAAAAGGTTCGTCCAGTAACAAAATTTCCGGTTCTTGCGCTAATACTCTCGCTAGAGCCACTCGTTGTTGTTGTCCTCCACTTAAATACTTGGCTTGCACATGAGCAAACTCGGTCATTTCTACCATTTCCAGTAATTGCTGTACGCGCTCTTTCTTATTGCTATTAGCACTATTCGATAAAAACTTCCCTACATTCTCTGCAACAGTAGTATAAGGCATTAAATCAAAATCCTGCGCTAGGTATTTTATAAAAGGCATTCCAGGAACGAGGTGATATTTAGGACCAGTTATCTTTCTATTTCCCCATGTTATAGTTCCTTCATTAAGATCATACAAACCATAAATCAGTTTTAGCAAGGTACTTTTTCCGCAACCGCTTTCTCCTATTATGGCCACGTTTTGCCCCTTCTCGACAGAGAAATTAATACTTTTTAAAACCGGTTTTTCATCGTAACCAAAAGAGATGTTTTGAACTTGAAGCATTTGTATAATATGAAATTTTGAGAGTACAAAGATAGATTTCTTTCATAGAAAATATTGAAAGTAAATACTAATTAAAATAAAAAAAAGTCGTTCCATTTAGAATGAAACGACTTTTTGTATGTTGTAAAAACAAGAACGTTGCTTATTGTCCCGCTTCTTGTTGCGCTTCTTGTAGCATTTTTTCGTTTGCAGTAATAGCAAACTCAACACGACGATTTTCAGCTCTACCAGAAGTAGTTTCGTTAGAAGCAATTGGATCAGCAATTCCCATACCTGTTACAGTAAATCTTCCTGTATTTAATCCTTTAGATATTAAATAATTACGTACTGAAGCCGCTCTTTCACCCGATAGTTTCAAGTTAAAATCTGCTGGACCTGTACTATCAGTATATCCAAAAATTGTAATATTAGTTTCTGCGTACTCCTGAAAAACAGGAATTAATTTGTCAAGATTCGCTTTTGCAGCAGCGGTTAAAGTAGATTTGCTAGTATCAAAACGTACTGCATTTTCATTCAATACTAATTTGATTCCCTCTCCTACTCTTTCAACCTCAGCACCTGGAATAGCTTGATCAATTTGTCTTGCTTGTTTGTCCATTTTGTTACCAATAACTCCACCGGCAACACCACCTACAACACCACCAAGTACAGCACCTACAGCACCATTACCACCTTTTCCTAAGTTGTTACCTAAAACCCCACCCAAGACAGCTCCTGCAACAGCACCTATTCCAGCACCTTTTTGAGTGTTATTTGTATTTTTTACTGCTTCACAACTTGTAAACATTGATCCCATAGCCATAACTAGTGACAATGAAAGTATAGATATCTTTTTCATAATTTGATTTTTATTTTATTTTATTAGTTTGATTTTTGGAATTGGTATACTACATCAGTCATTTTACCACCTACGTTGATTTTGTCAACTAACTGAAAAGAAGTTTCTGTTTGATTAGCAACATTCAAAATGTAACCATCTCTTACTTTTTTAGCTTTTTCACCAGCGTCAAGTACTTTTAATATAAATTGTCCTTCTTTATTGATGTACCATGTAATAGGTGAACTAAAAGCAGGACAGTCATAGCTAGTTAAAGCCATTTCCCCTTTATTATTATTCGAAATAAATTTCCAAGTACTACCTACAAAACATTTTGAATCGGCAAGCTGGAATGAATTTACTTTTATAACTTCTGATCCTGGATAATTAACAGATGTAATAGTCCACTCTCCTTTTACAGCGACTTGAGAATCTCTATTTAATTGTGTATTGGCAACTGATGCAGACTTGCACGAGAAAAGCATTACTGCTACTGCCGCTAAAAAAATTAGTTTTTTCATTTTGGTTTTCTTTTTATTATTTAACTGAGACAAAGATACAATGCTAAGGCCTGTACAACGTATCAAAATTGATTTTAATTGTTGTAAAATTAACATTTACGCCAATTTGTCACTTAAATGGCTATTGGTATTCTATTTGAATGTTGTATTTCAGATTGTAAAACCCTAATAAATTTAAATATGACAACAGGAAAAATTAATGTATCGGTAGAAAACATCTTCCCATTAATCAAAAAGTTCCTTTATAGCGATCACGAAATATTTTTACGTGAATTGATTTCGAATGGGACAGATGCAACTTTAAAATTAAAACATCTAACAAATATTGGCGAAGCCAAAGTAGAATATGGCAACCCAGTTATCGAAGTAAAAATTGATAAAGAAGCTAAGAAATTGCACCTGATCGATCAAGGAATCGGAATGACATCTGATGAAGTTGAGAAATACATTAACCAACTGGCTTTTTCTGGTGCTGAAGAATTTTTAGAAAAATACAAAGACACTGCAAAAGATTCTGGTATTATTGGTCATTTTGGTCTTGGTTTCTACTCGGCTTTTATGGTAGCTTCAAAGGTGGAGATTATCACTAAGTCGTATAAAGACGAGCCAGCCGCACACTGGATTTGTGATGGTAGCCCAGAGTTCTCTCTTGAACCAGCTGACAAAACAACACGTGGTACTGAGATTATCTTGCACATCGCTGAAGATTCATTAGAATTTCTTGAAGAGTCAAAAATCAAGGAACTTTTAAATAAGTACAACAAGTTCATGCCTATTCCAATTAAATTTGGAACAAAAACAGAAACGTTACCTAAAGCCGAAGATGCTCCTGAAGATGCTGTTGCTGAAACGGTAGAAGTTGATAATATCATCAACAATCCTAACCCAGCTTGGACAAAACAACCTACTGATTTAAATGACGAAGACTATAAAACGTTCTACCATGAATTGTATCCTATGCAATTTGAAGAGCCTTTATTTCACATTCACTTAAATGTAGATTACCCATTCAACCTTACTGGTATTTTGTACTTCCCTAAATTAAGTGGTGATTTACAAATCCAAAAAGATAAAATTCAGTTGTACCAAAACCAAGTTTACGTTACAGATAACGTAGAAGGAATTGTACCTGAATTCTTGATGATGCTACGTGGAGTAGTAGACTCGCCAGATATTCCTTTGAATGTTTCTCGTTCAGGATTGCAAGCAGATGGTGCTGTAAAGAAAATTTCGAATTATATCACTCGTAAAGTAGCTGATAAATTGAAATCTTTATTTACTGAAAACCGTGCTGACTTTGAAGCTAAATGGAATGACATTAAAATCGTTCTTGAATACGGAATGCTATCTGAAGATAAATTCTATGAAAAAGCTGGCGCCTTTGTTTTATACCCAACGGTAGACAACAAATACTTCACGCTTGAAGAATTGAAAGAGAATTTAAAAGATAAGCAGACTAATAAAGATGGTAAGCTAGTTGTTTTATACGCTGGAAATAAAGAAGCGCAACACTCTTACATCGAGACAGCACAAGAAAAAGGATACGAAGTATTGTTACTTGACTCTCCTATTATCTCACACTTGATTCAAAAAATCGAAGGAGATAACAGCGATATCACTTTTGTACGTGTAGATTCTGACCATATTGATAACTTAATCAAAAAAGACGAAACTACAATTTCGAAATTATCAGAAGAAGAGCAAACAGGTTTAAAAACAGTTTTAGAAACAATCGTTCCTAAACAAACCTATACAGTACAACTAGAAGCTATGGACAGCCAAGCAGCTCCTTTTATCATCACGCAACCAGAATTCATGCGTAGAATGAAAGAGATGAGCCAGTCAGGTGGTGGTGGCGGAATGTTCGGGATGGGTAATATGCCAGAGATGTACAATCTAGTGGTAAATACCAACTCGCCATTAGCGTCTACAATTTTAAACACAACAGACAAACCAAGCCAAGAGCACTTAGTAAAACAAGCGCTAGACTTAGCTAAATTATCTCAAAACCTTCTTAAAGGAGAAGCATTAACTGCTTTTGTGAAACGTAGTTTTGAAATGATCAAATAATACCAGCATCAAGCTACACTAAAAGCTGTCCTTCATTGGCCAGCTTTTTTTTTGGAGCAGAACGAATAATTTTCATAAGAAGTTCCCTCCCGCTATTCGTTGCAATCTTTACTTTTGGCTAGCGCCACAGCAAAGGATTTCCACTGCTATCGGGGCTATTTTTGAACTTTTAAATTCCAAAAGATTTTTTTGTAAGAAAAATTAAATATATTTGAGAAATACGTTAAGGTTAAATTACCTGGAAAATAAATAAGACAATCTGATTAAAATAGATGCGGAATAATAGTAGATAAGAGCGAATTTTTATTGAAAAATTATTCGAATACGTTTGACGTTAAATTCATCTTTCAAAATCAACTAGTTAACATTGAAAAGATTAGTTATGATAAAGGCAACTATTCACTTCTCACAATTGTTGCAAAGCAAAATGAAGATCAAACTCTCCAACTTGCACTTGATATAAGAAATTTACTATCACTTGCTTTAGGAACGAGAATAATCTTCGACAAACATTCTTTCTGGTCAGGTAAAAATGAAAGAGTCGTCAACAGAACAATGCAAAACGGTATTAATGCCGGTTTTCAAATTATACCTGATGGGGAAATCTCTATTTTTTTGAAAAGTACATTATCTGTATGGTTCAAACTCAGTGGGGAAGAAAAGAGGGAATTTTACATAGTAATAGATTTTTTGAATAAGACACGAAAGGATTTTGTAGAAGATCGAGTTTTAAAACTTATGCAAGCTTGGGAGTGTTCAGCTGTTTATTGGAGTAAATCTAATGAATTGTCTGATGATTTATTAAGCTTACAAAGTAAAATAATGAAAGTTTTTAAGGATTGGAAGAAAGAAAGTGGATTCAAGGACGAAAATGGAGTCTTAGGTGCGAATCTAAAAATATCTATGAATCAAGAAAGTTTAATGTCGAGAATAGAAAAATTTATAGTTGAGAAAAAGTATAAGTCACAGCAACTAATATCACAGTTAAAAGATGTAAAGAAGATGAGAGATCAGACCGTCCACTCTGGTCAAATTAAAAAATCAGGAGAAGAGGTAATACTCATTATGGAGCCTGTGATCAAGGCTTTACAATTGATAATCTTATATAATTTAGGATATCAAGGACTGATAATCGATACAATTGACAACTGGGTAGCATGGAAAGACATTAGTGAATATTTTGATTAAACAAGTGAAATTCTTGAAGACGAAATGAAAGCTCGAAATTTGAAATGATTAAATAATTACTTTCCCCATCCTATCATAGGAAGAACATAAGCAAATAAAATTAAGACCCGTAAATGAAAATTTGCGGGTCTTTTTTTTTGTAGCGTAGCGACTGATTTATATAAGAACGTTCTTCCCGATATCGAGATCTTAAAACGCAACAGATTTCACTTTTGGTTAAATCAATAACAAAAATACTTTTGAAACTTCAGAAAGTTTTCTGAAATTGCAAAACGGAGAATAATTCGCCAATCCAACTTGACCCTTTAAATACCAAAAAAAATGAAAAAGCTGCTAATAATATCGTTCTTACTACTTTTTGTAATGAACGCCAACTCACAAAATAAAAAAAAATACATGCCCTTTAAACACAACAGTCTCTGGGGTGTTGTTGATTCTACTCAAAATACCATTATCAAACCTAAATACAAACGTATAAGAATTTTAGGCGACTTAGATTATGTTGCTCTTGATAACGAATTAATTTTCGACTTGGAAAAAGGAACTCAGCAAAAATCTCCAGGGTCATATATTACTGAAATTATGGTAAACAATCAACGGTTTTACCATTTTAACAACAATAAAAAATCGGTATTAATAGACTTAAAAAACAATGAAAAGATATCGCTATCACTACATTACATAAATTTTGAAAACATAACCTTATTGGATCCCAAATCTAAGATTGAGAACAAGTACATTGTTGGTAAATTAGACTACGATAGTTATATTTTATTACAAAACACTAAAAATTTACCTGCAGCAATAGCAGGTAAATTTGCAGAACCCGATTTAATATTTGATCGATCTTCAAACAAAAACCTGTATTTCACAACTACTAAAAATTCAAAAATATATGTATATGACAGTAATTTAAAAATTGTAAACACATCTCTAGACGAAGATAAATTACAAGAGAACTTACCTAAATTAGCAAAAAAAGCAAACAGTGAAGAAGTAGGACAGAGATGTTTTATTTGTGCAGAAGTAATGGGTCAAGGTGCCTTTAGCGACGACCCTGTTTTACCTGAAATATTCGATGTTTCCTATAAAGCAAATCGTCTTCTCGTTGTATACAAAGATAAACAGGGCAAAGAAGTAGACGTTCGTCCCTATCAAACTTTTGAGAAAGGTTGTGGCTATTTGGATGGAGTAACCTTTGGTAAAAACTTATTATTTATAGATTATCAATATGTTACACCTAGAACGCTAATGTTCCCTACAGAATATTTAGATTAAGTAATTTTTCAAAAAACATCATTGCTAGAATATTTACCGCCTACAACGATACATAACTCCGTTACGATTGATAGCATGAAATTGTTTTAAATTACTTTACGTATCTTGTGAATTACTTCATCAGCGCTGCTTTTACCTTTAAATTATCGCAATAAAATAGATACCATGAATACATTTCTAAAAGTCTTCTGCTGCCTAAGCATCGTCACTTTATTCAGTTGTCAATCAGATCAAAAAGTACCTAAAGATCAAGACAGCATAAAAAGCAGTACCCCTTTAACCAAGGAATTTAATGAGTATTGGTATTCTGGTAAAGCAGAATTAAGCAGTTATGAACTAGAACAATCTCGCTATGGCGAAATACGCAAGGGCGAAGTAGTGCTTGTATTTGTAACAGAACCCTTCTCGATAAAAAAACAAGTCAAATTAGACGATCCCGAAAAAGCAGGAAAAGACAATATCTCAGTGATGAAACTAAATCAAGTTAGAAAATTCACAACTGGTATTTATGATTATTCTATTGTGAGCTCTACCTTTACGCCTGTTGATCTAAGCCGATATCCACATACTTTAAAATCAAATACAAGTATTCAAGAATGGTGTGGTCATACTTTTACACAGTTCAATCTGGGTAAAAATAAGTACCATATGAAGCAATTCTCTTATTTTGAAGCCGATGGTGATACAGAGAAAGACCTGCCTATTGCACTACTTGAAGAAGAGCTAATGACCCGTTTACGAATTAACAAAGCACAGCTTCCTCTTGGCGAAGTAGACATGATATTCTCAACGGTTTACAGTCGCTTTTTTTATAAAAAATTAGAGGCTACGAAAGCCGTAATTAGTAAAACTGAATCTGATACGCTATTTACTTATACTATTCAATATGCTAAATATGATCGAAAGGTGACAATTGATGTTCAAAAAACGTTTCCGTACAAAATTGCATCTTGGACAGAAGATGACGGTGACGGACTGATCACAAAAGCAACTTTGAAAAAGAGCATAAATGAACCTTATTGGGAACAAAAAAAGACCTCAGACGAAGCAAAAAGAGAAGAACTCCAATTAATGAAATAAACACACCCGCAGACAATTACAACATACAATGAAAACATTAAAAGAACAAACCAACGCTAAAATGGAAGCAGGACGCCAAGCCAATCCTGATTTTATGAAAGGAGTCGATATCGAAATTGCCAAAGCAAAAGAATTTGAGCAAGGTGCAAATGCTTTAAAAATAGGAGATGTAGCGGTAAACTTTGAGCTACCTAATCAACAAGAAAATCTAATCTCACTAAGCGATTTAGTAGAAAAAGGGCCTGTTGTTGTTACTTTTTACCGCGGTGATTGGTGTCCGTATTGTAATTTGCAATTAAGAGCGTTGCAAGCCAGATTGGATGAGATTCAAGTACTAGGTGCGACACTCGTTGCTATAAGTCCACAAGTTCCTGATGGTTCTTTGACCAAATCTGAAATTAGCGAAATGAACTTTACCGTTCTATCCGATCAAAATGCAACAGTAGCTTCTCAATATGGTGTTGCTTGGGAGGTTCCAGAGTTTTTGCTCGAGCACATGCGTAAGGATAGAAACTTAGACTTGCAACAAATAAATAATGGAAACGGAACGGTACTCCCTATTCCAGCCACTTTCATCATAAACAAAGATGGCATCGTAGTATGGAACTATGTTAATGTCGATTATAGAACACGCTCTGAACCAGAAGAAATTATTGAAGCGCTTAAAAAATTGGTTTAAAAAAGCGCACTTTATAGAATTAGCAATAGTGTGCCAAATTAAAAGTTACACCTAATCCTGCAAAATTACAGTTTGCGGGATTTTTTTTGAAGCATCAAGAATTATTTTTCAAGAACTTCTACTCTCGTTATTTGCTACAATCATTACGTTTCTAAAAAAGAAATAAAAAGGTTTCCTTCGACGCTTCAGGACAATCGGAGCTATGGAGAATAAGCGGTGTTTCAATAATTACATAATCAAATACAGTGAATAATTCACACCTATGTAAATAGTTATGCATAGTCAATAAATACCATTTACGATACCCCAGGGATGAATAACCGTTTAGCTTTTAATTATGTAAGATTAAAAAAATAAGCTATAACGTATCGATGCGCTATATAAAATACTTTTACTAAAATTTAAATACCATGAATAATAGTGCATCGAGGCCATTTTATCGCAAGAAGAAATACCAAATTACAGCATTCGTAATTCTTTTACTAATCGCTTTTAGAATATACTTACCTACCCTGGTTAAAAACCAAATTAATAAAACGCTAGCCACTATTCCAGGTTATTATGGTCATGTAGAAGATGTAGAAATCAACTTATATCGAGGTGCCTATGTCTTAAACGGACTATACCTCAACAAGGGGACGGCAAAAACGCAGGTGAAATTTTTAAACTTCCCTCAAACTGATATTTCGATCGAATGGAAGTCTATTTTGAAAGGTAAGATTGTAAGCGAAATTATAATGGCAAGTCCAGAAGTGATCTACATATTTGAAGATCAAAAACAAAAAACCTCAGATGCTGACGTTGAGGATTGGACAAAAGCATTAACTAATATTGTCCCAATTGACATCAACCATTTTGAAATCCACAAAGGCAAGTTAGCATTTGTACAATTACAAGCAGAGCCTAACATCGATTTACAAATTACAAAACTCGAAATGTATGCAGACAATCTAAGAAATGTAGCGAGTGTTGATAAAACATTGCCATCTCCCTTTAAAGCGACGGGAGTTTCTTTTGGAAATGGAACTATAAACATAGATGGAAACATTAATTTAATCAAGCAAATTCCCGATATGGATTTGTCACTTGCATTAAAATCAGCTGATGCGACAGCTCTAAACGATCTTACCAATCACTATGTAGGGATTGATTTTGACAAAGGAAAATTTGAACTGTATAGTGAAATTGCCATTGCTGATGGGTATTTAAAAGGATACATAAAACCATTGCTTTCTCACAGTAAATTAATAGGAAAAGAAGATGGAATACTAGAAACGATTTGGGAAGGTTTTGTTGGTTTCTTTAAATTTGTTTTAAAAAACCAGAGAACAGATACCTTAGCGCTGAAAATCCCAATTGAAGGTGATTTAAAAGAGGTGAAAACGAGCAGCTGGGCCACTTTTATAAGTATTATTCAAAACGGATGGATCAAGGGATTCAAAGGAGAAACAGACAACGAAATTTCATTCAAAGACGCTTTTAGAGATGCTAACAAGCCCACAGATAAAAAAGAACTTAGAAAAGAACGACGCGAAGAAAGAAAAGAAAAGCGCGCTGAAAGAAGAGAGCAGAGAAAGTAGCCTTAAATATCCTGCTTTTTCTCATCATCTACTCCCCATTGATCTAAGCTTCTTAAAATAGCTTCTAGTGATTGGCCTCTTTTAGTAAGCGCATATTCTACTTTTGGTGGAACGACCGGGAAAACTTTTCTAGATATAAGTCCGTCCTTTTCTAATTCACGCACGGTTTCTGTAAACATTTTATTCGAAATTCCTTTTACTTCCCCTTGCAAAACACCGGAACGTAAAGCCCCATTTAATAAATGAAATAGCACTAACGGTTTCCACTTAGTACCTATTAAGTTCATTGTATAATGAAGCGGACAACTATTATTTTCGATTATTTTACTCATATAAGTTCTTGTAAATTAGCAAATTACTCCTTTAAGTAACTATGCTACTTTTGTGTAAGTTATTGTGGCTCTTGCAAATGTAACGTAATTTTGTACTCTAAAACAATACATTATGACAACAGATAACACTTATCCAAAATCTTTCTCACACATTGGACTTACAGTTCCTGATATTAAAAAAGCCGTTCAATTCTACTCTGAAGTAATGGGCTGGTACGTAATCATGGAACCTTCAACTGTAACCAAAGAGAAGGAAACTGCTATTGGCCAAATGTGCATTGATGTTTTTGGTGAGGATTGGGAGACATTCGAAATTGCACACTTATCGACTTCTGACGGAACTGGCGTTGAGTTATTTTCGTTCCCTAATGGCGTAAAAGAAGCCGTTCCATTTAATCCGTTTCAAACCGGTCTTTTCCACTTTTGCATTCAAGATCCAAATATCGAAGCATTAGTTGAAAAAATTGTCGCTAACGGTGGTAAACAAAGAATGCCTATTCGCTCGTATTATCCCAATGATAAACCGTACCAAATGTGTTATGTCGAAGATCCATTCGGGATTGTATTTGAAGTATACACCCACAGTTACGAATTAACCTATTCTTCTGGCGCTTACGCAAAATAAAAACCTAAAGAGCTGTTCTATAATTGTTAAAGAAACTATTTATAATAATTGATAGAAAAAGCTATCTTTGATTGTAACCAAAAAACAGTTTATGACATTACATATTGAAACTCCTGCCCTACTGTTCTCTGCAACATCATTAATTCTATTAGCATATACTAATCGATTCTTGACAATTGCAACAATAGTGCGGGGATTAAAAAAAAAATATGATGAGAAAGAAAATAAAAGTATTCTTATCGAAATAGCCAACCTCAACTTGCGACTCACCTTGATACGCTACATGCAACTTTTTGGAGTAGCAAGCTTATTTTTATCAGTGTTTACCATGTTGGTTTTGTTTTTTGACTTTCAAATTGTCGGGCTCTATTTTTTTGGTTTTAGTCTCTTTAGTTTGCTCGTTTCTCTGGCACTATCCTTCTGGGAAATCAGTATCTCAGTAAAAGCATTACAAGTACATTTAAGCGATTTGATTTCGTAACAACAATTGAGACAAATCATATCAAACCACTTTAATAAAAAAAAGAGCTGTAAAATAAATTTACAGCTCTTTTCTATTTGTCATTCTACTAAGAAGCTTAGTTTACAAGACCGCTTTCTTCTTTTTTCTCATTGTTTAGCAAACTTGGTGTTTCCTTAGCTAATTTATTTTTAGTAGGGATCTTATAGTTGATGCTAAAACCAAATCTACGCGTATCTGTTTTATTGCTAATTAACAATGGGGTTTGGTAGGAGTTGAACGCGTTCCGATTTACATTTAAGATATCATCGGCGTAGACCGATAGCGTAAGCTGATCTTTTAAAAATTTCTTAGAAAAGTTAAGATCTAACGAATTTCTAAAAGGCTTCACTGCAATAAAATAAAAGTAATTCCCTTTTGGGACGATATAACTATAAGTAGCTACAAACTTTATTTTTTGAGGTAAAACTAACTGTGACATTAGGTTAAACATCCAAAATCCTTTTGTATCCACCTTAGGAATTTCGTGATATTGATATCCTGCATACACATATAAAAAGTTCATCGTATCAGGGTTGACATTCATCTTCATCGTCTCGGCTAGCCCTTTAGTAAACAACATATAAGGAATAGGCATCCCCATACTGAAATTATGAATTTTTATCGCTTCTAAATTTTCGTTAGTATTAATTACGACATCATCTTGCAAACTCACTCTATTGATCACCTGATTCTTAGCCGAACTAATACTATAGCTAATAAAAGCATAGTCAAAAGCACTAATTTTTGCCTCATAATTATTGTAAATCGTAGGCTGTAAGTTTGGGTTTCCAGAGTAATCTATATTTGGATTTTGGTAATTTGTATTGTTGGGATTCAGTGAAGAGGTGCTTGGCAACGTAATCTTCTTGTTGTAATTCACATTAAAATTCACCATTTTACTAAAGTTATATTGCGCACTTGCATTAGGGAAAAAGCGAAATTGCTTGAATGAGGTGAGTTCCGCTACATCTGTGTTTCCTGTGATATTGTAGTTTTCTGCGCGACCACCTACAACAAAATTCATTTTATTAAATTTAGATTGCACTTCAATATATGATGCTGCCGTTTTTCGAGTGTAATCTAAATTTGTAATTCCTTTACTTGCTGCCTCAAATAATAGCTCTTCATATAAGGCTCCAAAGCTTAGTTTTCCCTCATCTGAAAACTTTATTGGTTGCGAATAATCCACTTTTGCATTGTATAAATTTTGATTAGATGTATTAGCGAGTGTTGCCACGTTGCTACCAATAGGGCTTAATGCAAAATCATTATTGTTATTGTTGTAATTAAATTTAAATTCTAATTTTTGAGCAGGATCATCAAATTTCTTCTGGTAGGTAACTACGGCATCTTGGCGCAAGCCTGAATTCACTGAGGCATCATTTGTTGTAAAGCCCACACCGTTTCCTAAGGTGTAGCTATCATTATTATTTTTGGTAATATCATAATTTAAAAGCAACCTGTCTTTTCCTATATCAAATGTCAAAGCTGATTTAAGGTAGTTGTTTCTCCCTACTCGATCTGCATTTGTTGCAGAAAGTAATGCGTTTTCATTTTCTAATTGCTTCTCTAATGTGTTCCAGTTAGCACTTTCTCGATAGCTTTGTCCTAAATTTAGCTGCCAACCAAAGTACTTATTCTTAGCGTTTAGCAACACACTATTATTTAATCTCCAGCGTAAATCGTCGTAGTTAGTAAAACTAGTGCTATTAGAATACGTGGCACTCAAATAATTTTTAGCATTTCTATTAGTGATAATGTTCAAGATTGCTCCACCAGAAGTTGCTTGAAACTCGGCTCCCGGCTGTGTTATGATTTCGATTTTTTCGATAGCATTAGCTGGCATTCCTTCGAGAAAAGCGTTTAATTCGTTTGTAGAAATATTCAAAGGACGACCATCCATAAAAACATCTAGTTGTTTTCCTTGATACATCATTCCTGCAATATCAGAAGCGATCAAACCTGGTAATTTTTTAAGCCCCTCCATTACAGAGCCCGTATTCAAGCTAGGCTGATCAGCAAAATTAAATATGGTGCGATCTGCTTTTTGCTCTACAAGCTTTTTAGTTTTTATAATAGCTACTTCTTCTAGCTCTGTAGTTTTCTCAACTGGTTTTTCAGGAGTGGTTTGTGCTGTTGTAAATGTGACACTACCTAAAAGCAGTAAGGCAGCAAAAGAAATATTTTTCATGTTAATTGTATCATATTCCCTATCAGTCAGCGTTATGTATTATATGTTACATTTTAATTTTAAAAAATTTAACTTTTGGCTATTAAACTATATGCTCATATAATTATCTTACAAAGTACCCCAGCTAACAAATATCACTTCTTATGAATAAAAGTGCATTATGGTCCCTTCGTTTGGGATTTTCGAACAAAGAAAATAAAAAAATTAGTCAACAAGGTTTACCCTCTTTCTTGAATGAATCTTTTAAAGTTTCATTTTCAGATGCGATTCCTGATTTTCTATCAGACAGTCCTAGAACTACCGCGTCCTTAAAAGAGGCCCGTAAAAAGTTAAAGGTGAGTTCGAAACAAGAGCAGCAAGAAAAAAGAAAAGCAGACAACCTCGTTTCAGAGTCTATGAAGCAATGGTGGATTGATCGAATGATCACTGCAGAATACCCGCTACAGGAAAAAATGACTTTAATGTTGCACAATCATTTTGTTGCTACATTCCAAAAAGTACGTGTCAACCATTGGGTTTTTCAGCACAATCAAATTTGCCGTAAAAATGCTTTTGGGAATTATAAAACGTTAACCAAAGAAATGGTAAAGAGTAATGCGATGGTACGCTACCTAGACAATTCTCAAAATAAAAAAGGCAGAATCAACGAAAATTTGAGTCGGGAATTGCTGGAATTATTCACCCTAGGTATAGGTAATTATAGCGAAGATGACATTAAAAATGGTGCGAAAGGATTAGCAGGTTTGAATTATGATGACGACCAAGCAAGCTATCAAAAGCAAACTCAAGATGACAGCGTGATTAGCTATCTTGGAAAGAAAGGTGTTTTCAAAGCAGATGATATTGTGGATATTATTTTCGAACAAAAAAACATTCCGTATCGCATGACGCGCAAAATACTGCAGTGGTTTATTTATGACAACCCTGATGAATCGCTAGTAACGTATTATGGGGATTATTTTCGAAAGGTAAACTTTGAGTTCCAACCATTATTAGTGAAAATTTTTACTGAAGAGTATGAAAAAGACAATGCTGGATCAAAGATAAAAAATGCCGTAGAATACAATTTACAGCTATTAGATGAACTGCAAATTGAAAATATAAAGAGTGCTACTATTGCTAATTTCTTGAAACAGCAAAGCATGGATTTATTTAACCAAGCTAATGTAAAAGGATGGGAAGGGGGAAAATCGTGGTTAACTACACAAATTTTCTTGCAACGTGCTACACTTGCTGACGCTTACTGTCAAGGACGAGCTTTTAGCAAGAAAGCGATGAATGCTAAGGAAGCGATGAAGCGGGCAAACGACATTGAATTGAAATGGGAAAAAGGAGACAACAAAACAATTATTGCAGCACTCACTGATCGACTACTATTTAATGTAAGTCCTGAATCACAAAAAGATTTTGAGACCCTACTGCGACATGATTTTGACCCTAACATTCCTAATGCTAATCAAGCAGTATTGCGCTTATTTAATACTATTGTCAAAGAACCTGAATTTCAATTAATCTAGCAATAGCTAGTAATACCTACCCTTATGAACAGAAGAAACTTTTTATCATTAACAGGTACTTTTACTGGCGGAACGCTTTTATTACCTGATTTTTTATTCTCGTTTAGTAAACAAAAAAACGTAATTATAGGAGAGCAATGCGTTGTCTTTGTACAATTGAATGGAGGAAACGACGGCTTAAACACTTTCATTCCCTACCAAGATCCATTATATTATGAAATGCGTCCTAAAATTGCTATCTCAAAGGAAGATGTAATTGCTGGAGATAAAGAAATGGCTTTTCATCCCGCCTTAAAAGGCTTTGCTCAAATGCAGCAAAACGGAGACTTGAGCGTGATTCAAAATGTAGGTTATCCTGAGCCTAATAGATCCCACTTTAGAAGTCAAGAAATCTGGCAAACTGCCTCGGCTTCTACAGAATATCTAGATGAAGGCTGGCTAGGTCGTTATCTTGATTTGCAATGCACTACGCACACGCCTACAGCCGGAGTAAATATTGATAATCTAGATAATTTATCGCTACGAGGCGAAGTCCCTAATGCCATTACAATCAAGGATCCTGAACGTTTTATAGTAAAAAACGGAAAAGAAGAAACGACGGTGTTGTCTGACAATCCTGAACTAGATTTTGTTCGAAAAATAGCCAATTCTGCCGTAGAAGGGTCAGAACAAATCCAGAAAGCATTGGCTCATGCCACAGATGAAAACTCTTATCCTAAAACGGGTCTGGGTAAAAACCTCTCCTGGATAGGCCGATTGATAAAAGGAAATTTGAATTCGAAAGTATACTACACTTCCTTAAACGGTTTTGATACACATGATAACCAGTTAGCCTTGCATAAAGGAAAACTTTCAGAATTGAACGATGCCTTGTTTAGTTTTTACAGTGACATGAAAAATGCCAAACTTTTACAAAATGTTACTGTGGTTGTTTTTTCTGAATTTGGTCGTCGCGTTCACGATAACGGAAACGGAACAGATCATGGAACTGCAGCACCTATGTTTATCATTGGCGGAAGCAACAAAGGTAGCGTAATGGGCAACAATCCTAATTTATCTGATTTGCAGCAAGGTGATTTAAAGCATCAAGTCGATTTTAGGAGTGTGTATGCAACTCTTTTAAAGGATAAATTAAATTTTGACCCAACAAATATTGGAATTAAAAACCCACTAGTAACCGACTTATTTTAAAAATAATCCCACTGTTAAAGTAAGCTTAGAGATGAAAGTGTATCTTTGCCCCTCTAAAAAAATAACAATGTCGAATAATACAGTTTTAAAAGGAGTTTTTCTAGTGGGTCTAGGCGCTACAAGTTATGGTATGCTAGCCACTTTTGTGAAGCTTGCTTATGGTGATATAGGAATTACCGGAAATCCATATACCACTGCAGAGGTTACCTCATCTCAGTTTATCTTAGGAATCATAGGGATTCTATTGATTAATTTATTTCAAAAAAGTAAAAACAAGAATACCGTAAAAAAGGCGAGTTCTCGTAATATTTTTCAGTTAATGTTAGCCGGAACTTCGTTAGGGATGACTAGTGTTTTCTACTACTTAGCTGTGCGTTACATTCCGGTTTCAATAGGAATCGTTTTATTGATGCAAACCGTATGGATGGGAGTAATTCTCGAAATGATATTAGAGAAAAAACTACCCTCTAAGCAAAAAGTGATTTCGGTATTCATCGTTTTAATAGGTACTGTACTTGCTACAAATCTTTTGAAAAACGAAGTTCAATTAGACTGGCACGGACTTATGTGGGGAATGTTTGCAGCAGCATCATTCACAACAACCATGTTTACAGCTAATCGTGTCGCTACCGAGATTTCTTCAGCACAACGTAGTTTATACATGTTACTAGGTGGAGCGGTAATCGTTTTTGGTTTCTCAATAGCAACACAAACTACACCCTTTAACTATGACATTTTTTACAAATGGGGAATAATAATGGCTTTGTTTGGAACAATCATCCCGCCTTTGTTGATGACTGCAGGATTTCCATTAACGGGAATTGGTTTGGGAAGCATAGTCTCAGCGTTAGAATTACCTATTTCTGTAATGATGGCCTATGTATTATTAGGTGAAGAAGTGATCGCCACACAGTGGATGGGTATTGCATTAATCATCATTGCCATTGTGATCATGAATGTTAATTTTAAACGTAAACAGGCGTTGTAATTTTACATGACACAAAAAAAAGAGTACTTTAGGTCTTCTTATAAATACACAACAATATGACTTTTCCTTGGCATTTATATTTGATGGCTTTTATTTACTTCGTAGCAGGCCTTAATCATTTTAGGAGTCCTAGAATGTATCAAAAGATTATCCCTGATTACTTGAGCAATCCAAAGTTACTTAATGAAATTAGTGGTGTAGCTGAGATTATATTAGGAATAGCATTAGTCATACCTCTAGTCTCAGCTTATGCAGCTTGGGGAATTATTGCTCTGCTGATTGCTGTTTTTCCTACACATATTTACATGTATAGCAATCCTAAAGTACGAATGGGCTTACCCAAATGGATATTGCTCTTACGCATGCCTTTACAACTAGCTCTAATTTATTGGGCTTATCAATATACTTAACTTTCCATTTACACATTTAAGAAAAACCTTTATTCATTAAAACCGAATAAAGGTTTTTTTTATACATTTTAGATGATTAACGCTCTAGAGAGGTAATTATCTAAAACTACCTCTAATTTATCAAACGAAAAAACTGTTAGAATTTACTAGGTCTATTCAATAAATTTAGACGCTATAGATAAACACATTTAGCAAGATAATTAGCAAATGATGCGTTTTTACGCTATTAATATTTAATATGAATCTAATTTGCAAAAAAAGATAGTATTTTCCTGCGAAGTGAAAATTATTTTTATTAATATTGGTATCTAATTTAGAATCAATTATATTAATCATTAAAACTTATTTGAATTAATTTTCACATGATGAAAAAGAGTAACCGCAAAGAACTGAACTGGGAGCAAACAGAAAAACTTGTAGCATTAGCATTAGAAGAGAAAAATCCTTTTGAGATTATTAAAAAAGAATTTGGGCTCGCTGAAAAAGAAGTTTTGGAGATAATGAAGAAAAAGCTACCCGCTGAAAAATTTGAAATGTGGAAAAAGAAAGCTAGTTCCAATAAACCAAAACCAAAGCCGATTAAAATCGATGATTTTGATGAAGATTTGGATGGTAAATACTATATAAAAAACAAATTTGATTAATCAAATTTCTAAAAGACACACTGAAAAGCGTGTCTTTTTTTTATGCAAAAAAGTAGCTCTTTAAGTGTAACAGTTGCGCATTAAAGTAGACTTATAAATAAAATCTCAATAAATGAAAAAAATAGCATTTGTATTTTCTGCTGCCCTATTATTAGCAGCTTGTAAATCAACAAGTACAGCAGTAAACACCACCGTTAAGGAGGAAGTTAAAGTAGCAATCGACTTAAACAATGTCTCAGATGACAAAGTACAAGTAGCTATAATGACCCCTAAATTTAAAACGAATCAGGTAACTTACAGTATTCCAAAAATAATTCCTGGAACCTATTCTATCGATGACTATGGAAAATACATCGAGAACTTTAAAGCATACAATGCTAAGGGAAGCGAACTTACAGTTGCTAAAAGTGATGATAACTCTTGGATCATTCAAAATGCAAAAGAGCTAACTAAGATTAGCTATGCTGTAAACGATACCTACGACATTGAAGGAACTCACGAGATTTTTTCTCCTGCAGGAACAAACATTGAAGCTAATAAGAATTTCATGTTAAACATGCATGGCTTTGTAGGTTATTTCGAAAACAAAAAAGACATACCTTACACGGTTTCCATAGCGCATCCAGAGACCCTATGGGGAGCAACTTCTATGGTAGATTCAGATACTACAGCTACGAATGATGTTTTTACAACACCTCGCTATGCTGAACTTGTTGAAAACCCTATCATGTATGCCAAACCAGACTACACGACTTTTACTGTGAATGGAATGGAAATCCTGATTAGTGTTTATTCTCCTTCTGGAACTGTAACTGCAGAAAGCATTACACCAGAGATGAAAACAATGATGACTGCTCAAAAAACATTTTTGGGAAAAACGAACTCCACAAAAAAATACAGCGTTTTACTTTATCTATCAACAACGAAAGAGGATGATGCTAGGGGCTTTGGGGCGTTAGAACATCCTACGGCTACTACAGTAGTTTTACCTGAGATGATGCCAAAAGAAGAGTTAGTTAAATCAATGAAAGATGTCGTGTCACACGAATTTTTTCATATTGTAACGCCGTTGACTATACACTCAAAAGAGATTCAATTTTTTGATTACAATACACCTAAAATGTCTGAACATTTATGGATGTATGAAGGAGTAACAGAATATTTTTCTAATTTGTTCCAAATTAACCAAGGTCTAATCGACGAAGCTGATTTTTATGACCGTTTGGCAAAACAAATTGAACGTGCAAATAGTATGAACGACACAATGTCGTTTACTCAAATGAGCGCGAATGTACTGACTGAACCATACAAGACACAATACATCAATGTGTATCAAAAAGGATCTTTAATAGGAATGTGCATTGATTTGATCATTAGAGAGAAAAGCAATGGTGAAAAAGGTATTCTTGACTTAATGCGCAAATTAGCGGCAGAGTACGGAGTAACAAAGCCATTTGATGATAAAGATTTGTTTGCAAAAATCACCAGTTTATCATACCCTGAAGTAGGCGCGTTCTTAGATAAATATGTAGCTGGAACCACTCCTATTCCTTACGGAGAATACCTAGGAAAAGTAGGCGTGGGTTTATCAAGCTCAAAAGTTCCTGGAAACGTTTTCTTAAAAGGACAAGTCCCTTACATCACAGTTAACCCAGAGACTAAAGAAATCATGGTGCTTCCTGAGATTGAATTGAATCCGTTTTTTAAAGCGCTAGATTTAAGAGGTGGTGACACAATTCTTGCTATAAACGACAAACCATATTCACTTGTTAATATCTATGATATGATTACAGAAAGCACAAAATGGAAAGAAGGTGACGCAATAAATGCAAAAATAAAAAGAGACAATAAAGAGCAAACTATCACTGGTAAAGTTGCATTCCCTTATATAGATACAGAAATTATAGAAGTAAAAGACCCTAGTAAAAACAGCTTAAAAAACGCTTGGTTAAAAAACTAATTTTAATCTCGTCAAAAAGAATCCCAAACTGAAAAGCTTGGGATTTTTTTTTGGAAAATTACATGAAGCTACGCTATCTAGTTTCCAACTATTTTCTTTATTTTGCACCAAAATTATAACCAATGAAAAAATCAATTCTTGCATTTGCTAGCTTACTGATACTAGCATCATGCAACAAAACCGAATCAAATGCCGACTTGTACATAACAGGGAACATAAAAGGATTAAAAAAAGGAACTTTATACATTCAACGCCTTGTTGACACCTCACTAGTTGCAATTGATACAATTGCCATTGATGGTAAGTCTACATTTGAAGCCGAGCTAGATTTAAAATCACCAGAGATGCTTTATTTATTCTTAGACAGAGGTGTAAGTAACTCAAAAGACAATAACATTGCATTCTTTGCTGAGCCTGGAAAAATGAACATTGAAACAACTTTAGATTCTTATTTAGTTGATGCTAAAATCACAGGATCTAAAAATCAAGAGCTGTTAGAGGAATACTCAAAAATCAACTCAAAATTTACTGAGGAAAGTCTAGATTTGATTGAGAAAAAATTCAAAGCAATTAAATATAAAAAAGAATCTACAGTTGATAGTTTGACTAAAAAACAAGAGTCTAATATCAAACGAAAATATTTGTTTGCTACTAACTTTGCTATTAACAATAAAGATCATGAAATAGCACCTTATATCGCTTTATCTGAGATCTACGATATCAATCTTAAATATTTAGATACAATACAAAAATCAATGACTCCAAAAGTAGCACAATCGCTTTACGGAAAGAAATTGACCACTTATGTAAACGATATCAAAAAGCAGTAACTACGTTTAAAAATCTCGAAAATAATAAAAGGCCTTGTAAACATTTACAAGGCCTTTTTTGTATGCAAAAAAAAACCATCTAACAAAAGTTAGATGGTTTTACGATGAGCCGGCGGAGGGACTCGAACCCACGACCTGCTGATTACAAATCAGCTGCTCTAGCCAACTGAGCTACGCTGGCGTCTCATTTCGAGTGCAAATATACAGATGAATTTTGATTATGCAAACATTATTTTAAATAAAATTCAACATATTTTTCAACTTGTTATTTCTAAGATATTTAGCTCTTTTAAATAAAAAAACCACCTAATAAATTAGGTGGTTTTGCGATGAGCCGGCGGAGGGACTCGAACCCACGACCTGCTGATTACAAATCAGCTGCTCTAGCCAACTGAGCTACGCTGGCGTCTCATTACGGGTGCAAATATACAGATGAATTCGTGTTTACCAAAATAAATCTGCTATTTTTTATCGTTTTTTTTGACTACAATTCGTTGATTTTAGCAATCAATTGATTTGCAGTTTGTTCCAATTCAACATTGATTTGTTTGAAGTGTGCTTTTTTGTTTTCAACATTTTTAGCGTTCACTTTTGTGATCAAAACATCAAATGCAGCGATAGCTTCATCAATTAAATTATTAGTTTCTGTAGTTGGTTTCCCAGTAGTAGAAATTTCAAATAAATAAACTGCTTCAATAATATCTCCTAATACGTAGTTGATGTCTTTCTTTAAATTCTTAATGTTTGCCATTTTTTTTAATTTTAATTTGCGTCTGCAAAAGTACATATAATCTTTCTATTACTAACTATGAAATGTATATTTCTAAAATAGAAGCTTTTCCAGTCAATATATAATAATCCATAGCAGCTGGTATTAAGACAGTATCTCCTTGTTTGTAGCTATAAATTGTTTTGTCGTACTCTAATTCAAAGGTTCCATCAATACACATATAAACGGTAAAGCTATTTCCGGTTTTACCTACTTTCATCTCTTCTGTCAAAGGGATAAAATTAGTCGTGAAATAAGGGCAATTAACAATAGAGTTTGACTGATTCTCTTCTTCTAAATAAGGCTTTCTAGTATTAAATTTCTTGTAATTAATTGCCTCTAGCGCTAGATCTACATGCAATTCTCTAGTATTACCTTGTGCGTCTTTTCGATCAAAATCATACAAGCGATACGTAATATCAGATGTTTGCTGAATTTCTGCAATTAGCAATCCGGCACCAATAGCATGAACCGTTCCTGTTTCAAGAAAATACGCATGTCCTTTTTTAACCGGCACAGTGTCTAGAATAGACAACAAGCTATTATCATTTAAGTGCTTTAAATATTCTTCTTGAGAGGAATCTTCTTTGAACCCTACAATAATATTCGAATCTGCATCTGCTTGCATCACGTACCACATTTCTGTCTTACCAAAAGAGTTGTGACGTTCTTTTGCTAAGGCATCATTGGGATGAACTTGAATAGACAAATCCTCTCTTGCATCTAAATATTTGAACAGCAACGGAAATTGATTTCCAAATTTAGAATGAACCTCTGTACCTAAAATGGCATTGGGATTTTCCTCAATAAGCTGCGTTAACGATTGCCCTTTTAAATCTCCATTAGCCACAACACTTACATCACCTGCAACCGTTGACAACTCCCAACTCTCACCAGTTATAGCAGAAGTAATAGGTTTATTTAAAACGGTCTTTAATTTTTCACCACCCCAAATTCTATCTTTCAAAATAGGGTCAAACTGTAACGGATATACTTTTGTGCTCATAATTAAACTATTTCTTTATATTACCTACTTGCAATTTTTTTACTTCCTCGAGCGCTCGCACGATATGCTGCCCTCCTAATAAATTATTAAAAATCATTGTAATCACTCCTTGTCTATTAATTACATAAGTGATTCTTGCTGGCAACAAACCAAACAACGATTTTTGAAAACCAAAAATACTCTTTACAGCACCGTCTTGATCAGATAATAAAGTAAAAGGTAATTTATGTTCATTAGCAAAAACCAGGTGAGATGCTGAATCATCAGCACTCACACCTATAACTTCAGCTCCCAAATCTTGAAACTCTTGATAGCGATCTCTAAAACTACATGCTTGAGCGGTACAAATAGCCGTGTTGTCTTTTGGATAAAAATAAAGAACGATTATTTTTTTTCCTATAAAATTCAAACTATCAAACATTTTACCATTCGAATCTATCGCTATAAAATGCGCTACCGTATCACCTACTTTTAAAACCATTATTCGCCTCTGTAGGTTACAAAATTCCTAGCTGTTTCATATAAAACCACCTCAAGATCAAATGAAGTTTCTATTCTTTTACGAATTTTATTCCAGATCACAACCGCGATATTTTCTGCAGTGGGATTCAAATCTTTAAATTCAGCTACATCAACATTCAAATTTTTATGGTCAAATTGATCTTCAACTTCTTCTTTTATAATATCTGCAAGAAATTTTACATCCATTACAAAACCTGTTTCTGGATCAATAGCCCCGGTTACACTCACGGTTAGATCATAATTATGACCGTGAAAACTAGGATTGTTACATTTTCCAAAAATCGCATCATTTTTTTCATAAGACCAATCTTTTCTATACAACCGATGCGCCGCATTAAAATGTGCTTTTCTACTTATCGTAACTCTCATAAATTTGCTTTTTTGTTTTAGATTTTTATTCGAATAAAAACCTTTTATCCACAATTATAATTGCTTAGTATTATAATTTATGGTCTTCTAAAAAATGATAGAACTCGTCAAAAATAATCTTGAACCATACCGTATATAGTTCAGGAGACTCTTGCATATCTTGTTGGACCGCTTCGATACTCATCCATTTCCAGTTTTCAACCTCATCAGGATTGATAACAGGGGCATCATTATAATACCCTATCATTACATGATCTAGCTCATGCTCTGTCAATCCATTATCAAAAGGCGCTTTGTAGATAAAATGAAACAGCTCTTTAAGCTCAGCCGTGAAACCCATCTCCTCATTTAACCTTCTTGTTCCCGCACCTATATTTGTCTCACCTTCACGTTGATGACTGCAACAAGTATTTGTCCATAGTAAAGGAGAGTGGTATTTATGATGCGCTCTTTGCTGCAACATCATTTCGTTTTTACTGTTTAAAATAAAAACAGAAAATGCCCGATGCAAAACTGCTTTTTCATGTGCTTCTAACTTAGGCATAAGCCCAATTTGCTCGTCTTTTTCGTTTACTAGTATTACGTTTTCTTCTATCATAATTATTTTTAGCCAAACAAAAATACAAAAAGATCTAGAATAAAGTAGGGGTTTAACGTTCTGTTTATAATTGTTAAAGACTATTTATATTCAATCAAAAATCAGACTCCAATAAGCTTAAAATAATTTACTTATATTTACTAAAGACACTATATAATTCTCCTAATTATGAATGAAATCCTTGTTAGAAAAGCTACCCTGATAGATTTAAACATACTACTCACATTTGAGCAAGGCATTATTGAAGCAGAACGCCCATATGACCCCACTTTAAAACCAGAAAAAATAAGCTATTACGATATAAAAGAAATGATTGATGCTCATGATGTACAAGTCGTTGTAGCAGTAATTGACGAAGTTATAGTGGGATCTGGATATGCCAGAATAGAAAAAGCTAAACCATATTTAAAGCACAATAACTTTGGTTATCTTGGTTTTATGTACACTGTCCCTGAATATCGAGCTCGAGGTGTCAATAAAGCCATTTTAACTTTCTTAGAAAAATGGTGCCTAGAGAAAGAGATTACTGAGTTGCGTTTAGATGTTTATAATGATAATCTTGCTGCCATAAAAGCATACGAAAAATCAGGTTTCAAGAAACATTTAATCAATATGCGTCTTGGTATTTAAAGGCAATACGCAGCCCAGAATTATTTAGCGAGATCAAAATTATCAATACGTACACAATCTAAACTAACCATTTAACTTACAGTTTTTTACACTAGCACTAACCAAATTTTACTTTTATGAAAAAACCTCTTTTTTACCTTGCATTTCTTTCCCTTTCCTTTATTGCAACAGCTCAAAATGCTGCTTTAAAAGCAAAAACAGACAAGAAAGCCGAGTCAGTTGAGTCTAAAGTCATTGCTTTTAGGCGTGATTTTCATCAAAATCCCGAATTAAGCAATAGAGAATTTAAAACTGCCGAAAAAATTGCTACACAACTGCGTGCCCTAGGATTAGAAGTACAAACGGGAGTGGGAAAAACAGGTGTAGTAGGCATTTTAAAAGGAGGAAAACCAGGGCCAGTTGTAGCTCTGAGAGCAGATATGGATGCATTACCTGTTGTAGAAAGAGTCGACATTCCTTTTGCGTCTAAAGCGACTGGAGAATATAACGGGCAAGCTGTGGGCGTAATGCATGCTTGTGGACACGATTCACATATGGCTATATTATTAGGAACAGCAGAAGTTTTAGCATCAGTCAAGAATGATTTAAAAGGTACTGTAAAATTTATTTTTCAACCTGCAGAAGAAGGTGCACCAGACGGCGAGGAAGGCGGAGCAGCTTTGATGGTAAAGGAAGGTGTGCTGCAAAATCCAAATGTTGATGTAATTTTTGGATTACACATAAGTGCTCAAACAGAGGTTGGAAAAATAAACTATCGCCCAAAAGGCGCCATGGCCTCATCTGACTGGTTTAAGATAAAAATAAAAGGTAAACAAGCTCATGGAGCCAGCCCGTGGCAAGGTATTGACCCAATTGTCACTGCATCTCAAGTAATTTTAGGCCTACAAACAATAGTCAGTAGAAATGTAAACATTACTGAATCGGCAGCTGTAGTAAGTGTTGGAAAAATAACATCAGGAGTTCGAAGCAACATTATACCTGAAGAACTTGAAATGGATGGAACCATTAGAACATTAGACAGTGACGTGCAAGAAATGATTCACGCTCGAATGAAACAAATTGTAACTAATATTGCCGAAAGTGCGGGAGCCACAGCAGAGGTAAATATCACAAAGCAAACATTAATTACTTACAACGATCCTGATCTAACCGAGGAAATGCTACCTACGTTACAAGCAACTGCTGGAAAAAACAATGTTATACTAGCGCCAGCTATGACTGGAGCTGAAGATTTCTCATTTTACCAAGATAAAGTACCTGGCCTATTTATTTTTTTAGGCGGAATGCCAAAGAATAAAAACGTAGCTGAAACTGCTTCACACCACACACCCGATTTCTACATCGATGAAAGTGGGTTTGTGCTTGGAGTAAAAGCGCTAACTAATTTAACCGTAGATTATATGGAAAAGAATCCTTCAAAAAGTTCTAAATAAGAAAGCATCACCACACGTTCTTAGCTGTATAAAAGCCCATCAAAGCACTTTAAATCCTGTTGCTATTTCATTAAAAACAGCCACAATTCAAGTGAGACTTACTACAACTACATCCCTTTAATCTACTTTGAAAACAACAAAGAGGTCGTTTGAATATTTAATTTTCAAACGACCTCTTTTATATTGGATGCAGCTGCAAAGCAATTATCATTTTAGTAAGCCACTCTGTTACCTTCTACTTCGAACAGCATCTTCTTAACTTATTTTCACTAGAATCGCACTTGCTAAAAATTACAAAAAGGATGAGAGCATTTTACGCTTTCGCGAAAGCTAAATTCAAAGAACACTTCTGCGGCATCAGGCTTGACGGGGATTGACAACGATTAATTTACCATAAAGTTATGATTGCGCTCCCTCTTTATACTTTGAAAATGTACTTACTTTGCATTTTTAAAATAGTTATCAAAATGAAAGCACTTACTTTTTCTGAATTTGGTTCTTCAAAAGTTCTTAAATACGCTACAATCCCCACTCCTATCCTTAAAGAAAATGAAATATTAATCGAGATGAAAGCCATAGGTTTGAATTTTGCAGATATTTACAGGAGAAAAGGTAACTATTATCTAACCGGAGCACCACCATTTATAGCAGGTTATGAAGGTGCAGGTGTCGTAATTGACGCTAATAATACGTCTTACAAAGTAGGCGATCGAATTGCCTTTGCCGATGTTCCTTTAGCAAATGCTGAGTTAGTTGCTGTCCCTATCGACAAAGCAATTCCGCTTACAGACGCCATTAGTTTTGAAACCGCAGCATCTGTATTACTACAAGGATTAACAGCGACTTATTTAGCAACTAATAGTCACAAAACAATCGCTGGAGAAACGGTGTTAATTCATGCCGCCGCCGGAGGTGTAGGTCAGTTTTTAATTCAAATAAGTAAATTACTAGGCGCAACAGTTATCGGACTTACCTCTACGAAGGAAAAAGCTGATTTCGCCAAATCAAACGGAGCCGATTACGTCTTTTTATACGAGGATGACTGGAAGAAAAAAGTACTTGATTTAAACCCTGCAGGAGTTGCAGTTGCTTACGACAGTGTGGGCAGTACGCTGAGCGACAGTTTTGAAATCACAAAAGAGTGCGGACAGGTTGTGTTCTTTGGAATGTCAGGAGGAGATCCCGATTTTATAAACCCCAGAATGCTAATGGACAGTTCAAAAACGCTTACTGGTTGCGATTTATGGAGCTACCTCAACACTAAGGAAGAAAGAATAAGTAAGGCAAATCAATTATTTAACTGGATTAGTTCAGGGCAAATAAACATTAGCCCTGCCACATCATTCAAATTATCCAAAGGAAGAAAAGCACACGATTTCTTAGAAAGCCGAAATAGTACTGGGAAAATTATTCTTATTCCTTAAACCTAGTACCATTGCGATAAAAATATAAATTACTTTTTATTTAAGACAGCAGCAATCATCAGTGCGCATTTCTCACCATCTATTGCAGCCGATATAATTCCACCTGCATAACCCGCACCTTCACCACAAGGATACAATCCTTTTATCTGGAGGTGTTCATAAGTAATCCCATCTCTAGGGATACGCACAGGAGATGATGTTCTAGATTCTGGTGCGTGTAAAACAGCATCATTAGTCAAATAGCCTTTCATTGATTTTCCAAATTCAGTAAAACCTTCGCGCAATATTTGCGTTAGAAAACCCGGAAAAACCTGCCCCATTTCTACTGATGTTGTTCCTGGAACGTAAGATGTTTTAGGAATTTCTGATGAAATCTTACTCTTAGTGAAATCAATCATTTTTTGCGCAGGCACTTTTTGGCTTTCACCTGCAAGATGCCACGCTTTTTGTTCGATACTTTTTTGGAATTCTAATCCCGCAAGAGCACCAAATTTGGCAAAAGGTTTAAAATCTTCTAGTTTTAATTCAATTACAATTCCTGAATTTGCCGTAGCCTGATCTCTTTTTGATGGTGACCAACCGTTTGTAACAACCTCACCTGGGCTGGTTGCACATGGAGCAATCACACCACCTGGACACATACAAAACGAATACATTCCACGACCTCCTACTTGCTTTACAATACTGTAGGGCGCTGGAGGTAATAACTCACCGCGGTAATCACAGCTGTATTGAATGCTATCAATCAATGATTGTGGATGTTCTGCTCGTACACCAAGCGCAAAAGGTTTTGCCTCGATAAATATCTTTTTTCGATCTAATAATTCATATATATCTCTTGCAGAATGCCCCGTTGCTAATATCAATTTATTAGCTGAAATAGTTTGCCCGTTTTGAGTAACAATTCCTTGAACTTCATTCTGCTTTACTAAAATATCCGTAGCACGAGTTTCGAATAAAACTTGACCACCACATTCAATAATTTTATCTCTAATATCTTGAATAATTTGGGGTAATTTATTAGTACCAATGTGTGGATGTGCGTCTACTAGAATATCTGGAGTAGCACCATATGCGACCAATAATTCTAATATTCGCGTAACATCACCACGTTTTTTTGACCTAGTATACAACTTCCCGTCAGAATAAGTTCCTGCACCACCTTCACCAAAACAATAATTAGAATCTTCGTTTACAAGATGATCTCTATTAATGGCTTTCAAATCGCGACGGCGTCCGCGTACATCTTTACCGCGTTCTAATACAATTGGCTTTAAGCCTAACTCAATTAATTGTAAAGCTGCAAATAATCCCGCAGGACCTGCACCTACAACAATTACCTCTTGCTCATTTGCAACATTGGGATAATCAGGCAGCATAATTAGCTGTTCATGAATTACATCAGCCTGCATGTAAACCATCAGTTTTAAATTGATTTTTATCGCTTTTTGACGCGCATCAATTGAGCGTTTTAAAATCGTTATGTGTTTGATTTCTTTAGTTGAAACTTTCAATAGTTTCCCTAAATGGTCTTTTAACAACGATTCATTTGCTGCAGTTTCTGGTGTGACTTGTATGAGTAATTCTTGAGACATGTGCTTGATGTAAAATTTGAACCAACTTGTAATACCTACAAGCATTTTGCAAAAATACTATTTTGAACTGAATTCTGCTTGCGCAAAAGTGAATCCGTTTCAAATAATACTTTTGCTATTTAAATTGTCTTGATACTTTGTAACTTTGAAACATAATAAAAAAACACATTATGTCTCGACAAATAAAAATGATATGGGATTTTAGAGGTCCTGCCGCTTTAAAAACAGCTCAACACCACGAAATACATCTAAAAGAATACATCGTAGCCGAAAACATTGCGCTAAACATCACCGGTTTCCAAGAGAAATCAGAGATGCACGCTATTGCCTACATGGTTGTTACGGACGAACACATGATTGCTGTAAGGGATAATTTAAAGCCACATCGCGCTGAAATATATACTGGCGCATAACTTTTCTCCGTTTTTTTTTCGAAAATTTAACGTTCTTTCATTTCTGTCATTATGCTTAAAAAGCTCTTGAGGTAAATACTAATGTCTTGTTAAAGTTGGCATACGACAGCATCAATAAAAAACTAATCCTAGTTTATTACGTACATTAGAGAAACAAACATACGATTATGAAAAAAATATTTTTACTATTAGCAGTGCTTTTTATCCATATAGGATTTGCACAAGAGAATGACTATGTCGCTATCTCAAAAAAATTAGTTGAATCAGTAAAATCAAAAGACGGTAAAGCGCAATCCTACGTAGATTTAATTGCAAATGCAGATGAAGACACACTTTTAAAGCAGTTAAAAACAGACAATGAACGAAAAGCATTTTTCATTAACACCTACAACAGTTTTGTAATTGTTTCTTTGCAAAAAGACCCAAAGCAATACGAAGATAGAAATGCTTTTTTTAAATCGGAACAATTTGTAATTGCCGGGAACAAACTTAGTCTAGATGTTATTGAACACGATTTTTTAAGAAGGTCTAGCATTAAATTGAGCCTTGGTAAACTACACAAATTATTCCCATCTAAGTTAGAGAGAAAATTTAGAGTAGATGAGGTTGATTACCGCATACACTTTGCCTTAAATTGTGGTGCAAAAAGCTGTCCTCCTGTTGGCGTTTATGATGCTGCAAATATCGATAAGCAATTAAACGCTTCGGCAAATGCGTACTTGAAAGAAAAATCTACTTACAATAAAAAAGAGAATAAACTAACCGTAACGCCATTGATGAGCTGGTTTAGAGGAGATTTTGGAAACAAAAAAGGGGTGAGAGAAATTTGTAAAAAATTCAATATTATCCCTAATAATGTAAAGCCAGATCTAGACTATGCTGATTATGACTGGACCTTAGACATTGATAATTTCAGATAATATAACACGACAACCTCAAGAATTTATTTCTATTAAAAGCACTACATGAGTACAGCAGTATATTCCTTTTTTAAACTAGGCGCCAAATTAGCCTTGAAGATTTACTGTGGTAAAACTGTTGTTCACTTTGACGAGGCTACGTCGTATACTGCACCTAAAATAATAGCATCAAATCACCCGAACTCGTTTTTTGATGCTATTGTTATAGCAGTAAATTATCCCAAACCAATTCATTTTCTTGCACGTGGAGACGCCTTTAATAAACCTCTTGTAGCCAATTTTTTAAATGCTTTACAACTAATACCAATATATCGTTTAAGCGAAGGAAAAAGCAACTTAATTAAAAATGAAGATACTTTTAAAAGGTGCATTTCCTTGTTTAAAGAGAACAAAACCATTTTAATCTTTTCTGAAGGTTTGTGTATCAATGAATGGAAATTGCGCTCCTTGAAGAAAGGTACTGCGCGACTAGCATTACTGGCATTGAATGAGGGGGTGGATAATTTACAAATCCAACCTACAAATTTAAATTACTCTTCGTTTTCTAAAAATCCTAAGAAAGTACTGATCAATTTTAATCAAGAGTTTAACGCAAGTGTACTCACATTAGAACAAGACAATTTTTTCTACACTACTTTCAATAGCAAGTTGAAAGAAGGAATTCTAGATCATTTGCAAGTTGCTAAAAAAGAGGAAGACGTTGCTGCATTGTTTTATGAAAAAAAATCACATGCACAAAAAGTAGCACTGACAATCCCTGCACTTTTAGGTTATATTTTGAATGCACCAATCTATCATTTCTTTAAAAAAATAGCACAAAAAAAAACCAAAAATACCGTCTTTTATGATTCGGTTCTTTTTGGTTTGTTATTAATTTGCTATCCTATTATTGTAGTATCAATAGCTGTTTTAGTGGGCTTGTTTGCTGGCCTACTTCCTGCTGTCATTCTATTTTTTATCTTCCCTATCACCGCTTTTTGTTATAGTCAATATAAAAGCTAGCTTTATTTGACCTTGCTAATAGCAAGCATTTTAATCATCCAGTTGGGTAACGGTTTTTCAATGTTTCTTTTTCTAAGATCCAGATACCATCCTATTTTCTTTAAGATAGGCACTTTGTGTGTTTCTACTAGTTCTATCAATGTACCATCTGGATCTTCGATGTAACAAAAACGACCAGCTGCGTGATCCATAGCAAATGAATCACTACTATCTACAGAAAAATCGTGTCCTTTACTAATCGCGTGTTTTTTTAACGCTTGCATGTCTAAAACATCAAAACATAAATGAATAAACCCACAATCACCCCAGAACCGGTCTTGGTAAATTTTGGCAGGAACGCGATCTAACACCTGAACTAGTTCGATCACAACATCTCCTAACAGTTTATTGAATGCTCCTTTACCGGTAGCTTTTTTACTAATTCCTACTTTTCGAATGCGCTGTTTATTCTCTATAGCTTCGGTGTCGTATAAAATAACATCAATCCCCAGAACACTTTGATAAAACAAAATTGCTTTCTCCATATCTGAAACACCAATTACACTACCTACTATTCCGCCCATATCGTGGTTTCCAGTCTGGAACCAATCATTAGAGGCAATAATTTTAAACGTATTTTTGTTGGCATCAGTTAGCCAAAAGTAATTACCGCTAGCCTCTGACTTAAAAATATCAGAAACTACAACCTCATCGATTTTTGATAAACGTTGATGCGATTGCTCTAAATTCACCGACTTAATAATTGCCGCAAAAATCCCCAAATCACCTAATTGTATCGTACTCGCGGCTGCGGGATTCCGATTTAAAAATTGCCACAATTCTAAACCACCGCCCCCTTGCAAATTCATGGTTAATATAGCTCTACGCTTATAAACATCGCCACCAGTATATTGCGTCATTAAAGTAGCACTCGCTTCGTCGTCAAAAATGAGTACATCCATACCAAATAAATGTTTGTATGTATGCATTGCACTGTGCGCATTTTTAACTCCAATCCCAATTTGTTGTACTCCTGATAAATAGTGGTGCATGCCTGTTCTTTTATTTTTATATTTTACTGCTATTATTTTGCGCCCTTTGCGTGCGCTATCTTGTAATACAAACTTGGAATATACCACCAAAGCCATAACAAAAGCCGCTCAGCTTTTAAGATATAAATCGCCTTTTGCTTCTTCCTTAATCCAGCAATTATTTTTTTACAGCAAACTGCAACCGGCATTCCTGCCTCACTATTTTCATCTGTATCGCCATATTGCTGACCATCACCCGCTAAGGCATTTTTTGAAATATTTGTATTTATTCTACCAGGATATACGATAGAAACATGGATATTGGTTTTATATAATTCACATTGCAATGTCTCTAAGTATCCTTTGATCGCATGCTTTGAAGCAGCATAGCCCGAACGCAAAGGAAAACCTATTAGACCAGCGATACTACTGATTACACAAATACTTCCATAGCCTTGCTTTTTAAAATGTGGCAGTATCGCTTGTGATAAGGCGACGGGAGCATAAAAATTTAAATCCATTAATTTTTTATACACGACAATATCAGTTTGATCCGCCATTGCACGTTGACTTTTTCCAGCGCTTTGTATAACATAATCAATACGACCTTCTAGAAGCATCGCTTGGCTTACTAAGTTAGAAATCCCCTCAATATCTAGAAGATTGTAAGTAAGAATGTGTGATTGCGTGTTTCCTAACTCAACTTTTAAAGAATTTAAAGCATCTAAATTTGTAGCTGTTAAAATCAATATAGCCTCTTCGCGAGCTAATTGCAATGCTAACTCTTTACCAATACCTGAAGAAGCGCCAGTAATCCAGACTACCTTATTTTTAAAATGCATTTTTTCTATAGCTTAAAAGTTCTTTATACTTAACTAACATCTCCTGCTGAGAAGCACCCTTTTTATACATTTTCACGATTTTCAAGTTGGCTAATTGCACTGTCAACCAACTATTTTCTTCGTATTTCCTAGCCGAAACAAGAGTTGCTTTTGGTATTAATTTAAACTTTCCTTGTTGCCAAATTCGAGCTAAGAAATCATAGTCCTCCATTATAAGCATCGACTCTTTATAATGACCTACTTGCTGCCATAATTCTCTGGTGATAAAAATACTTTGATCACCACCACGAAAAAATAAATAATTAAATCGTGTGAAGAAGGCATTAAATTTAAGAAGCCACATTGCATTATCAAATTTTGTTCTAAAACTGCCGCAATCATAACCACCCGATACAGCAGATGTAATATCTTCATAAAAGCTGGCTACTGGTAAACTATCTGCATGCACAAAATAATAAATAGTTCCACTCGCATTCTTTACACCACAATTCATTTGTCCTGCCCTCCCTTTAATTTTTGAAACTACAGTTTTTACCCCTAGCGTATTTGCGATTGCGACTGTTTCATCTGTACTACCACCATCAGAAATAATAATTTCATATTGCTTCCCTAGCAAACAGTGCTGTAAGTGTGTGATTACTGTGGCGATTGTACTTACCTCATTGTAAGTAGGGATAATAATACTTAAATGCATTTATAGTTATTCTTTGTTTATATATAAAAAAAGAGAAGTTACAATAACTTCTCTTTTTAATTTTATGTTCTAATTAGCTACTTCGCTAATAAATTTTATTCGCATCAGCCGCAGTTCGTCGATATCATAATCTCCTTCAAACTCTTTAAGAGCACCTTCGATCTTATCTGACTCAGATTCCATGAAATAATCATAGATCTCTTCTTGCTGTTCTTCATCGAGCATGTCATCAACCCAATATTTTATATTCAGTTTTGTCCCTGAATATACTATTTGTTCCATTTCCTTAATTAGCAAGTCCATTGTTAGGCCTTTCGCTTTAGCGATATCATCTAATGACAATTTACGGTCAATATTTTGAATAATATAAAGCTTGTTTGCTGAGTTAGTTCCTGTAGATTTTACCACCAGATCTTCTGATCTAACGATTTCATTCTCGTTTACATATCTATTGATTAACTCAACGAAATCACTACCATACTTTTTAGCTTTTCCTTCCCCTACTCCATGAATATTAATTAATTCATTTAGCGAAATTGGATATTTCAAGGCCATATCTTCTAATGAAGGATCTTGAAACACTACAAAAGGAGGCACACCTATTTTCTTGGCCACTTTTTTACGCAAGTCTTTTAACATGTTCATTAGAACCGTATCTATCGCAAGCGTTACTTTTGAAGCAGTCACAATAGCTTCATCAACAGTCTCGTTGTACTCATGATCTTCAGACATCAGGAAAGATGAAGGCTTTTTAATAAAATCAAGTCCTTTATCTGTGATTTTCACAATTCCGTAGGTTTCAATATCTTTCGATAAATAACCTGCCACTAAAACTTGTCTCAATAATGCCATCCAATATTTTTCATCGAAGGAAATCCCAGAGCCAAAAAAGGGTTGCACATCTGTACGATGCGCTTTTATAACAGCATTCACTCGACCTATTAACGTAAAAACAATCTCTTTGGATTTATAAAGGTGTTTTGTATCGCGAACAACCTCTAATAATTTAACGACTTGCTCTTGCGCTTCAATCTTAGTTTTTGGATTTCGAACATTATCATCCATATCAGCACCATCACCGTTCTCGCTGTCAAATTCTTCACCAAAATAATGAAGCAAGAATTTTCTCCTTGACATCGATGTTTCGGCATAAGCCACCACTTCTTGTAACAAGGCAAAACCAATCTCTTGTTCTGCTACCGGTTTCCCTGACATGAATTTCTCTAACTTTTCTACATCTTTGTATGAATAGTAAGCGAGACAATGCCCTTCACCACCATCACGACCTGCGCGACCCGTTTCTTGATAATAACTTTCAAGCGATTTAGGAATATCGTGGTGTATTACAAAACGAACATCTGGCTTGTCAATTCCCATACCAAAAGCAATAGTTGCTACTACAACATCAACATCTTCCATAAGAAACATGTCTTGGTGTCTCGCCCTAGTTTTTGCATCAAGACCAGCGTGATAAGGAACAGCACTTATTCCGTTTACTTGTAAAACTTCGGCAATAGCCTCCACTTTTTTACGACTTAAACAATATATGATACCTGATTTCCCTTTATGCTGTCTAATAAAACGAATAATATCCGATTCGATATTTTTTGTTTTAGTACGTACTTCGTAGTATAAATTGGGTCTATTAAACGACGCTTTAAAAGTTTTGGCTCCGGTCATATCCAGGTTCTTCAAGATATCCTCTTGCACTTTTGGAGTTGCGGTAGCCGTTAGCCCGATGATAGGAATATCACCCAACTGTTTTATAATATTTTTTAGATTTCGATATTCAGGTCTAAAGTCATGACCCCATTCAGAAATACAGTGCGCTTCATCAATAGCAACAAACGAAATTTTAACTCCTTTTAAAAAGTTAACATTTTCTTCCTTTGTCAATGACTCTGGCGCTACATAAAGTAGCTTAGTTAATCCAGATGTAATATCTTTTTTAACTTGTGTAATTTCAGTTTTAGTAAGGGAGGAATTTAAGACATGTGCGATACCATTTTCTGAAGACAAACTTCGAATAGCATCAACTTGGTTTTTCATTAAAGCGATTAGAGGCGAAACGACAATTGCGGTCCCTTCTTGTATCAAAGCGGGTAACTGATAACACAGTGATTTTCCACCTCCAGTAGGCATGATAACAAAGGTATTTTCCTTGTTAAGCAAACTTTTGATGACTTGTTCCTGCAGCCCCTTAAATTGGCTAAAGCCAAAATATTTCTTTAATTCCGTATGGATATTAATTTCGTTTGAATTCATTCTTTATTATATGGTATTTTGTATAAATTTGCATTATAAAGATACTACTTTCTTTTACACTTACAAATTTTAAACATTCTGTTTTGATATCAAACGAAAATATATTGGCCATAGCCAAAAAAACCATCATGACTGAAAGTGAGTCGATTATAAAGCTCACAGACTTTTTAGATGATAATTTTTCAAATGCAGCGCAAGCAATCTATAATTCTAAGGGCAGATTAGTTGTAACAGGAATAGGAAAAAGTGCCATTATCGCACAAAAAATGGTTGCTACATTTAACTCAACAGGAACTCCTTCTCTATTTTTACATGCAGCAGAGGCTATTCATGGCGATTTAGGAATGGTACAAAAAGAGGATGTTATTATCTGCATTTCTAAAAGCGGAAATAGTCCTGAAATTAAAGTTCTGGTTCCGTTGCTTACCCGTTTTGGGAACACCCTAATTGCAATTACAGGGAACATGACTTCTTTTTTAGCCAAAGGATCAAAATACGTCTTGAATACGACCGTTGATAAAGAAGCTTGCCCAATCAATCTAGCTCCCACAAGTAGCACTACAGCCCAATTAGTAATGGGAGATGCACTTGCTGTTTGCTTGATGGAAATGAGGGATTTTAAACCCGAAGACTTTGCAATTTACCATCCGGGAGGCGCACTTGGTAAAAAATTATTATTACGTGTAAAGGATATGCTAGAACATACCTTGAAACCTATGGTTGCTCCCGATGCTTCTATCCAGCAAGTAATCTTTGAAATTTCAGAAAAACGATTAGGCGTAACTGCTGTTGTTGAAAATAACGCTGTAATTGGGATTATAACTGATGGAGATATTCGAAGAATGTTAAGCGAAAGAGATCACTTCAAAGATCTAGTTGCAAGTGACATCATGACTAAAAATCCTAAGTTAATTCAGGCAACAGATATGGTGACAGATGCCTTGAATACATTGGAAGATTTTTCTATTACACAATTGATCGTTGTTGAGAACAAAGAATACAAAGGAGTGTTACATTTACACGACATTTTAAAAGAAGGAATAGTATAATGGCAAAGAAAAACCAAAACGAGATGTCGTTTTTAGATCATCTTGAAGATTTAAGATGGCTGTTAGTAAGAAGTACAATTGCCATTATTATCATGGCATTTTTTACTTATTTTATAAGTGATTATTTATTTGATGTTATCATTTTTGGTCCTACAAGACCAACGTTTTTCACCTATGTTTATTTTTGTGAATTATCGCATTCACTAGGAATTGCAGAAACGATTTGCATCACCGAAATGCCATTCATCATCCAGAACACAGAGATGGAAGGACAGGTAAACACCTTTATCTGGATATGTATGTTAGCTGGATTTATCTTGAGTTTCCCTTATATACTCTGGGAAGTATGGAAATTTATTAGCCCAGCTTTATATTCGAATGAAAAGAAAAATGCAAAAGTATTTATCTTCTTTTCTTCACTACTATTTTTCATAGGCGTACTGTTTGGTTACTTTGTAGTTATCCCTATGTCGGTAAACTTTGTGGCTACTTTTACAGTGAGTTCTGTAGTGTTGAATCAATTTACACTAGACTCTTATATTGGGATGGTAAAAACATCTGTATTAGCAAGTGGATTGTTTTTTGAATTACCAATAATCATTTATTTTCTAACCAAGTTAGGATTAGTAACTCCGGCTTTTTTAAGAAAATATAGAAAATATGCAATTGTATTAGTCCTGATTATCGCGGCAATTGTCACACCTCCAGATGTGGTAAGCCAGACTATTGTTGCAATACCAATGTTATTAATCTATGAAGCAAGTATTTTCATATCAGTATTTGTTCATAAAAAAGAAAAAGAGTAAAGATGGCAGCTATTATCGAAGAATTTAATGAGTACCGTTCTAAAATGAACGAAAAATTGTTAGCAGATAACAATAAAATTGTGAAAAGAATATTCAATTTAGATACAAATGCTTATGCTGCAGGTGCACTAGATGTAAAAACTAAAGAGCTACTAGGACTAGTTGCTTCGGCAGTTTTACGTTGTGATGACTGCGTAAAATACCACCTAGAAACTAGCCACAAAGAAGGTGTAACTAAAGAGGAAATGATGGAAGCAATGGGAATCGCTACACTAGTAGGAGGAACAATTGTGGTACCACATTTACGTAGAGCATACGAATTTTGGGAAGCTCTAGAGGAGTCTAAATAATTGTTAATAGCAGGACATGTTGATTTGTTTATTCGTTAATTTGTATCGAATAAACAAATCAACTTTTACCGCTATAGTAGAATGATTTAAAACATAAAATATGATCTTAAGAGCTGATAATTTAATAAAAACATACAAAGGAAGAAGTGTTGTAAAAGGGATTTCTGTAGAGGTAAATCAAGGAGAAATCGTTGGGTTACTAGGACCTAACGGAGCCGGAAAAACAACCTCTTTTTACATGATTGTAGGTTTGGTAAAACCCAACTCTGGAAACATTTATTTAGATGATTTAAACATTACTGATTACCCTATGTATAAGAGAGCCCAACAAGGTATAGGGTACTTAGCACAGGAAGCTTCGGTTTTTAGAAAATTAAGTATCGAAGACAATATATTGAGCGTTTTGCAACTTACGAAGCTTACGAGAGAAGAGCAAGTTGCTAAAATGGAAAGCTTGATCGATGAGTTTAGTTTAGAACACATTAGAACTAACCGTGGTGACTTACTATCTGGTGGAGAACGCCGTCGTACAGAGATTGCGCGCTGCTTAGCTACAGATCCAAAGTTTATTTTACTAGACGAACCCTTTGCTGGAGTTGACCCTGTAGCAGTAGAAGATATTCAGAGAATTGTAGCACAGTTAAAAAATAAAAACATTGGTATCTTAATTACTGATCACAATGTTCAAGAGACGCTTGCTATCACTGACAAAACCTACCTAATGTTTGAAGGAGGAATACTTAAAGCCGGTATACCAGAGGAATTAGTCGAAGACGAAATGGTACGTCGTGTGTATTTGGGTCAGAACTTTGAACTACGTAAAAAGAAAATAGAGTTTTAATTTAACTACTAATCCCATGAAGCAAGATAAACCTTCACAAGAAACCTTAGACAGATGGCACCAAGATCCTAATAACTGGATTTTGGGGATTTTTTACTTCAACAGAGAAGATCCTAGAATATTTCCCCCTAAAAGGATTGCTTACCTAGGATGGACGGTTAACTTTGCAAATACCTATTCAGTATCCATTTTTTTAGCACTTATAACAACAGCTATACTCGTAGCATTCTTCTACAATTAATACACATTACTCTATAGTAATAAACTGCAGTTGCTGTAGATCACCGTTAAAGATATTAACATCTACATTACCTTCAATTCCAGGTAAACTGGCTCGCTCTGTAAATTGCCAGAACAGCCAATTATCTTGAATTTTTTCCCTGTAAAAATTATAGTTTGCAATCCAAAATAGGTAATCGCTAAACTCTTCTTTCAAAAAACTATCATAGTATTTCTCGCCAGTATAAATAATCGGTCTTACTTTATAGTGCGCTTCAACAGCTTGTAGCCATTTACGCAAACCTACTTTTAATTGCTCGATAGATTGATTTTTAGGTAATTGCTCTATGTCTAACACCGGTGGCAAATCTCCTTTTGACAGCTGCACTGATTTGATAAACAATTCTGCCTGATCTAGCGAGTTTTCATTGGGTCTGTAATAATGGTAAGCACCTCGAATAATTTTATTTTCTTTGGCTTGAAGCCAGTTTTTATTGAATTTTCTATCCAATCGATCATCACCGACAGTTGCCCTTATAAAAACAAAATTTATAGCATAAGTCTCTTCAATTGCACCTAGATCTTGCCACTGAATATTTCCTTGATACTCTGAAACATCTATTCCTAAAGCCTTGCCTTCATGCCTATTTAAGACCTGAAAATTACGCACATCAGAAAGTCGTTTTTCCTCCAACTGCTCTTTAGTGGGAACGTGAGATTTATAACCTAGATAATACAATAATCCCTCCCGATAATGATAAATCCCAAAAACGATGGCTGCAATAATAGCAAACGAAGCGATTACTTTAAGAAACAACTGCCTTGGAAAAAAGGACTTCTTTTTAGCTTTTTTATAAACGGGCTTTTTCCTGACTGTCTTTTTCCGCATTAAAAAGTTGCTTTTTTTGCTCTAGCATTATTTATTACAGATAGCAAAACATAACTAACGATCACTAATGCCACTCCTAGGTACTGAAAGAAACCCAATAACAACAATGAGAATAATAAAAATCCTATTTGCAATGCATTATCTTTTAGCGTAAACTTTTTAATTTTAAGCGAAAATAAAGGTACCTCAGCATTTAAGATGTAAGCACTTGCAATTGCAATCACTAGCAAGAACCATTGATTGGTAAGCACTTCTAATACAAGTATCGATTGAGAATATTTTAAAATTAAAGGTAGACTTAATATAAAAAGTGTATTAGCAGGTGTAGGTAATCCTATAAAAGATTCCGTTTGGCGGGTATCAATATTAAAATTAGCTAAGCGGTAGCATGACCCTAGGGTAACAATAAAACCCAGGTAATTCCATATTTCATGAGAGCCTATTTCGTGCTGGCTATTTTTCATCATAAAAAACATTACAAATCCTGGTACCACTCCACTTGTAACCATATCAGCAAGAGAATCTAACTGTAAGCCTAACGGACTTGCAACCTTGAATAATCTTGCAAAAAAACCATCAAAAAAGTCTAAGAAAATCCCTAGACACACAAAGTAAAAAGCTGCAAAATAGTTGCCATTTGAAGCATAGACTAAAGCAATACAGCCACAAAGCAAGTTGAGTAAAGTAATTAAATTGGGAATGTGCTTTTTAATATTCATGGTTATGTTATTTTAATAATAAGAAAGCAAATTTACTATTTTAACTTCTTGATATCATTCTTTTTTTTAGGAGATTTTCATTAAGCTGTGAGTAGTCTCAATACCCAGGCACAATCAACAACAGCAATAATTCAATCTTACAAATAACTATCAACCAACACATAACTCTAGCAAAATTTAAGTAATCATTTTTAAGCAATAAATAATTCTCACAGACTTAAAAAAGACGGAAGATAATTTAGGAATGTTATGTGCTACTTCTTGTTGATTTATCATTAAACATTTATCTTAGCACTAAATTTTACCAGTATGAAATTCACTACGCTTCTATTAGTAGCTTGTTGTATGTTAGGATTATTTTTTACTTCAAACATGCATAGTCAAGAAAGCCCCTTATCTCCTAATGCAAAGGTAAGCGTATTGACCTGCGGTACAGCCAACGAAGTTTATTCTCTTTTTGGACATACAGCAATTCGCATTTCAGATCCTGAAAACTTTCTAGATGTCGTCTATAACTACGGTGCCTTTGATTTTAGCACGCCTAATTTTGTATTAAAATTTGTTAAGGGCGACTTACAATATTTTGCAGCCGTACATCCATACAGCGATTTTATTAATGAATACACGTATGAACACCGAGATGTATACGAGCAAGAATTGCAAATCTCTTTACAATTGCGTCAAGAATTATGCAATAATCTAAAGCAATCACTTACCTCAGGTGACAGTTATTACACCTATAAATTTATCGATAAAAATTGTACTTCAATGGTTGTGGATATCATTAATAAATCCTTGAAACAAAATGTAGTCGTTAAAAAAGAAAACACAGACACCACTTACAGGTCTATCTTGTACCCGTACTTCGACAATCACTTTTATGAAAAATTAGGTACTAGTATTATTTTCGGGAAGAAAGTTGATCAGGACGGAACTCAAATTTTCCTTCCTTTTGAGTTATTAGAAAGCTTGAAAAAAGTAACCTTTAATGGCCAAAACCTAGCTCCTCAAACCACTCCCGTTTTGACATTCGATAAAGAAATACCAACTTCTTGGTGGAACAATCCCTATAGTTATTTAGCTGCTTTACTCCTTATATTACTTTTGAATATTAAAAAACTTAATCAATTTTACTTGTTACTTTTAAGTTTAATAGGACTCTTCTTTGTGTTTGCTGGATTTTATTCCTTCCACGAAGAACTCGCTTGGAATTACAATGTATTACTTTTTAATCCCTTGTTACTGCTGCTATTATTTTTCACTTTAACTAACAATTGCCGTTACATTTATAAACTAGCAGTGGCAAATTTAATCTGTTTATTAATCTATCTTGTACTATTAGTAAACAAAGCGCATTTACTTATTGTACTACCCATGATCGTTACAAGTGCCGTAGTACTGCTAAGAATTGCAATCAAAAACAAAAAACGCATCCCGATTATAATTTAACTAGAAAAGGAGGCTGTTTAAAAACATAATACCTATCGAATTTACTTCTTAAAGAAATCACGTACAACTATTGAAGTAAATTGTCTAGCGCCGGCATCGTTCATGTGTCCGCATGAGGAGAAGTACTTGTTGTCGATAACAGTATTCTCATAATTATGAATTTCCGGATAGTTCTTCTTCACTTTATCGAAATAACTCATTCCTACCACATTTTCACACATAGGAGTCATAACAGGAATAAAATTAATGTTATGAGCTTTGCATAGCGCTTTGATCTCTTCGTAAAACTTATTCTTTTTCAATGGGTTAAGATTTACGATATTGTTCTTCATATTCCCTTTTTTACCAACAGCTAGCGCATAGTAACCGCCATTAGAAGTTGCAGCGCTCTTTTTCTGGATGAGTGTATGAAATATTTCTCTACTACCTATTTTTGAATCAAATTTCAAATATCTGTAAAACGGAATGTAATACAATTCGTTGAAATTGGCCTCTTGCTCAAAATGATTTTTAATTACATTTGAATGGTGTATGTATGGTAAAAATTTAGCCGCCACTCCTTCAGACTGTTTGTCATTCGATAAATTCAAATCGGCTTCTAAAATCAAGTTTTTAATTTTATAATTGCATTCTATCATCAATTTAAGTAAAAGTGATGCTTCAAAAAGATGTCCGCCGCTCATTCCGTAATTAAAAGTTCTGAGTCCATTTTTCTCGAATATATCCGTGACAAAATGATTATTAGCTCTAGAAGAACCTAGGATTACAACATCATAAGAAGTTGCACTTGAATTAAACACATAAGCAACTTTATCTCTACTCTTTGATTTTACAAATACAGTAGTATAACCGTAATCAAGAATAGCGGCTATAATTAAGGTAACTGCAAGGATCTTTACTATAAAAATTAAAAATGTTTTCATCTTTTGAAAGCTAAATTTTAGAACTGAAAATAAATAAACTCTTTGTAATCAGAGAACGTGCCAAGTGCAATAATTGCGGCAATAGCCAACCCCAATTTCAAACCACTATTTTTACCAGATATGGGTTCGACACTAAATCTATTATTCCATTCGACAATAATAAAAACTACTACGATAGCAAGTAGTTCATAGTTGTATCGTTCGTTTGCAAGATACTGAGAAGCAAAATCTCCATTACTACACATTCTCTTGATGTATGCAACTGCGTCAGTTATCGTGTTTGCTCTAAAAAAGATCCATGCTAAACAAGCTAACATGAATGTATAGAAAATACCACCTATCTCTTTTAAAGAATTAAAATTCCACTTTAAGTCTACCATATCAATATTTGATCGGTTCTTATTTAAAAGTAAGAGCGGTAAAAAGTAGAGTGCATTGATAAATCCCCAAGCCAGATACGTCCAATTTGCACCATGCCAGAAACCGCTTAAAACGAAAATGATAAACACGTTACGTACTTGTTTAGCTTTACTTCCTTTGCTCCCTCCTAGCGGAATATACACATAGTCTCTAAACCAAGAGGATAGCGAAATGTGCCAGCGCCTCCAAAACTCAGCGATGTCTCGTGAAAAATAAGGATAGTTGAAGTTGCGCAATAAATCGATTCCGAACAATTTAGACATCCCTAAAGCCATGTCTGAATAACCAGAGAAGTCACCGTAGATTTGGAATGCAAAATAAATAGCTCCCAAGATTAGTGACCAACTATTCATTGCAGGATAATGATCAAAGATTGCGTTTGCATAGGTCGCACAACCATCAGCTATAACTACTTTTTTAACCAATCCCCATGTAAATTGATATACGCCTTCCTTTGCTTTTTCGAAATCAAAATTTCTTTTAACTTTTACCTGTGGTAATAAGTGCGTCGCTCTTTCTATAGGACCAGCGACCAAAAGCGGAAAATAACTAACAAAAAGGGAGTAATCGACAAAGTTATATTCTGCTTTGATCCTTTTGTAATAAATATCGATAACATAGGATAGCCCATGAAAAGTATAAAAGGAAATCCCAACAGGCAGCACAACATCTAATAAGAAAGGAGAAGATTTGAGTCCGAAATCAGTCAATAAAGCAGCGAATGAGTTAGCAAAAAAGTTATAGTACTTAAAGACTGCGAGAAAGCCTAAGTTGATACCCACACTTAACCAAAACCAAAATTTACGGGTAGCTACTTTTTGTGTTTTCTCAATTTGGATCCCTGTAGCATAATCTAAGAAAGTAGAAAAAACCAATAAGAATAAAAACCGCCAATCCCAGCAAGAGTAGAAATAGTAGCTTGCGAGAATTAGAATCAAATTCTGACTGCTTTTTGTTTTATTAAATACAAACCAGTATAAGAAGAAAACTATAGGCAAGAAAATTGCAAACGTCAGCGAATTAAAAAACATAAGGCAGCACTAATTTAGCTTGCAAATATACTATATAGCTATCGTTAATTTAAAAGTATGTTTGATATAAATATACCAAAAGAACCACAGGATGTAAGGGATCTAATTTATACGTATTTAATAGGTAGCAGCGATTAGTATTTGCTGTAAAACAAAAAAAACACAAAGGGTTACTTTGTGTTTTTTTTATACGTGAGAAATATGTTATTATTTTGCGTCTAGTGTTTCAAAAGTGGAATTCATACTTTTAAATTCAGGAACAATTTTTTTCATTTGGAACACAATAGCGCTATTATCAAATTTATTTGCGATAGCAATTAAATCATTAATCTCTGTATGCAATAGTGCAAATTCGCTTGAAAGTTCCTCTGCAATCATAATCTTGCTATGATGTGTAGGTATCGTCTTAGAGGTATCGTTCAATAATTCTTCGTATAATTTTTCACCCGGTCTAAGACCAACGATTTTGATCTCTATATCTTTATCAGGTATAAAGCCAGCTAGCTTAATCATTTTTTTAGCTAAATCTATTATTTTTACTGGTTTACCCATATCAAAAATGTAGATTTCCCCTCCATTACCCATTGCACCAGCTTCTAGAACCAGTTGACAAGCTTCTGGAATGGTCATAAAATACCTGATGATGTCTGGATGGGTGATTGTTAAAGGTCCACCAGCTGCTATTTGTTTCGTAAACAATGGAACAACAGATCCGTTTGACCCTAAAACATTTCCAAAACGTGTTGTAATGAATTTAGTTGCCAAGTCTAAGCCTTGTTCTCTACTACGTAATTGCAATGATTGCACGTATTTTTCGGCAATCCTTTTACTAGCTCCCATCACATTACTTGGGTTCACTGCTTTATCTGTAGAAACCATCACAAACTTTTTTACGTGATGTAAACAAGCTAAATCAGCTAGATTTTTAGTTCCTTGAACATTTGTATGAATGGCTTGCGCCGGATTGTCTTCCATTAAAGGAACGTGCTTGTAAGCTGCAGCATGATACACTACGTGTGGCTGGTATTTTCTAAATATTTCGTCAAGCGCTTCTCTATTTCGAACATCAGCAATTACACTGTAAATCTTCGTTTTGGTTTTTACATTTCCAATTTCTAAAGCCAAACTATGCAAAGGTGTTTCTGCTTGATCTAAGATAATAACACTCTTTGGGTTGAAATTCAACACCTGTCTCACAATTTCGCTACCAATAGAACCAGCACCACCTGTAATTAATATAGTCTTATCTTTTAATTGTTTGGATATTGAATTATTATCTAATACGATGGGCTTTCTATCTAGCAAATCTTCAATTTCGATTTTCTTAACCTTTTGAGAAATCTCTTTTTGATTTTCCCAGTTTGAAATTACCGGTACATTAAATACTTTGTAGTTGTGCTCTAGGCATTGATCCACTATAACCAGCTGTTCGTCTTTAGATAAACTCTTGTCTGCTATAATTACTGCGACAGCACCTACAGTTCTCATCAAGGTAGGTAATTTCTTTTTTTGAATAAGGATGGGTAAATCCAACATTCTCTTAGAAGCATTCTGGTTATTTTTATCTACAAAACCAACAATTTTAAAACGCGACGGACTCTCAAATTTCAATGCATTCGCCACTGAAATAGCATTAGCATCTGTACCATAAATTACTGTTCGAATAAGATTTGAAGACGTATTATCTGCAACGTACATATCAAAAGATTGCTTCACGATTACACGATATAGAAAGAGGCCACAAAACGATAACACCGTATTAATGAATAACCCTGTATTTAAAACAATTTTAGTATCAAAAAGTACAACACATATAAAATTGATGAAGATAAAAACTAAGAATACTGAAGACTGAGAGAATAAAATTTTAACAGCATCTACAAAAGAAGAATGCCTAACAATCCCAGAATAGGTACTGTAAAGCCAGAAGAAAAATATATTCAATCCAAAAAAGCTGCACAAAAAAAGCACATTATGATTAGTCAAGATATACTCTAAGCCAGTGCCTTTAAAAATAAGGTAGGTGAAAATAAATGCAAAAACCAATACAAAAACATCAAGCATAATAATAATCCACCTTGGCAGGTAGCTTAAATTGCTGATATTAAGTTTTAGTAGTTTCTCAAAAAACTTATTCTTGATCTGTTTTTTGAAATATTTCTTTACGTTGTTATCCATTGTATTCTAGTATGCCAATTAATTAAAATTATCAATTATTTTATACAATTAAATTTTAAATTTTAAAAGTTTCAAAAGGTATTCACCATATCCGGATTTTCTCAAAGGCTCTGCTAATTGCCTTAATTCTTGTTCCGTTATAAATTCTTGCCTCCAAGCAATTTCTTCAATACAACCCACTTTTAAACCTTGACGTTCTTCTAAGACCTGAACAAACTGTCCTGCTTGCATCAAACTATTAAAAGTTCCAGTATCTAGCCATGCCGTCCCGCGCCCTAGAATTCCAACTTTTAATTTGCCTTGCTCAAGGTACGCTTTATTAACATCAGTTATTTCATATTCACCGCGAGAACTTGGTTTAATATTTTTAGCAATTGCCACAACTGAATTGTCATAAAAATATAAACCTGGCACTGCATAATTAGATTTTGGTGCCGAAGGCTTTTCTTCGATTGACAGCGCTTTAAAATTTTGATCAAAATCCACTACACCATAGCGTTCAGGGTCTGATACATGATAAGCAAAGACTACTCCACCTACTGGCTTAGTATTAGAACGCAACAATTCTTGCATGTTTGCCCCAAAGAAAATATTATCTCCTAGAACAAGAGCGACGTCATCATCACCTATAAATTCTTCTCCAATAACAAAAGCTTGGGCTAAACCATTTGGAATAGCTTGCTCCGCATAAGTAAATTTGCAACCTATAGCTGAACCATTACCTAGCAACTTTTCAAAATTAGGCAAATCATGTGGTGTTGAAATAATTAAAATTTCATTGATCCCTGCCATCATTAAAGTAGACAATGGGTAATAAATCATCGGCTTATCATAAACCGGCATCATTTGTTTGCTCATCGCTAAGGTAAGTGGGTGTAAACGTGTTCCCGATCCTCCTGCTAATATAATCCCTTTCATAGTAGTGCTAATTTGACGAATTACTTCGAATTTCTCTAATTAATTACTCTTTTATAAGTTAATGAAGCTGTTCCAAAGTTAACTAAAATACCTAATTCCAATTTTGTGCATTTTAGATAATTTTTCAACTGCGAGTGAAATATAATTGGCATTTGTGATACTGCTTTAATCTCTACAATAATTCTATCATAGCAAACAAAGTCAGCTCTATACTGCTTCTTTAATTTCTGACCATCATAATATAAATTTAATTTTACCTGCCTTTTAAAAGGGATTTTCAAAATATGAAATTCCCTTTATAATGCCTCTTCATATACTGCTTCCAAAAACCCAACTCCTAATACCCGATGTACTTTCATACACGCTCCAATAATGGCATAACTTTCTTCTTTGTAAATTATTTTGTCGGTTGTATCCATTATTGAAATTCGGATTAATTCGAACTAAATTTGTTTTATTTCGCGTATTGTTTCTCGTAATAAGTAGCGTAATCTCCTGATGTAATGTTATCCAACCAAATTTGATTATCTAAGTACCAATTCACCGTTTTCTCTAATCCTTGTTCAAAAGTTACTGACGGTTTCCAACCTAATTCTTTATTTATTTTAGTTGCATCAATGGCATAACGTAAATCATGTCCTGGACGGTCTTTTACATACGAGATTAATCGCTCCGAGGTTCCTAGCTCACGACCTAATTTCTCATCCATGATTTTGCAAAGCAATTTAACCAAATCGATATTTTGCCATTCGTTAAAGCCACCAATGTTATAGGTATCGTGATTTACTCCTTTGTGAAATACTAAATCGATAGCAACAGCATGATCTTCAACAAATAACCAATCACGGGTATATTTACCGTCACCATAAACAGGTAAAGGTTTGTTTTGAATAATATTATTAATAAATAACGGAATCAATTTTTCAGGAAAATGAAAAGGCCCGTAATTATTTGAGCAATTGGTCAAAACATAAGGCAAACCATAAGTTTCTCCATATGCACGAACAAAATGATCTGAACTTGCTTTTGATGCAGAATAGGGAGAATTAGGATCGTAAGATGTCGTCTCCGTAAACAAACCTTCTGCGCCTAAACTTCCGTAAACCTCATCTGTACTAATGTGATAGAACCTTTTTTCATCCATATTGTCTTTCCAAATTGTTTTTGCAGCATTTAGCAAGTTCATTGTACCAATAACATTTGTTTTTACAAATGATAGTGGATCTGTAATAGAACGGTCAACATGTGACTCTGCCGCCAAATGTAGCACCCCATCAAACTGATGCTCAGCAAATAAAGAATCGATAAAAGCAGCATCAACAATGTCCCCTTTTATAAACGTGTAATTCGGTTCGTTTTCAATATCTTTAATATTTTCTAAATTACCCGCATAAGTTAAAGCATCTAAATTAAATATTTGACACTCTGGATATCTTTTTACAAAACGACGTATCACATGTGAACCAATAAATCCAGCACCCCCGGTAATTACTATTTTTTTCATTTCTTTATCTCTTGTATTTTTCAAGTTTACAATTTAAAATTGAACTATTAAACAGTTTTTTAAACTTTCTTTATAATTAGGCACCGTAATACCATAAACTTCTTTAATCTTTGATTTATCTAACAGTGAAAAAGCAGGACGAGCTGCAGGAGTTGGATAAGATGATGTAGGTATACCTTTCACTTCGCATTTATCTCCCGTAATTTCTTGAATTGCTAACACAAATTCACACCAACTTATTGCGCCTTCATTTGAATAATTGTAAACTCCAGGAATCCAATTATCATGTTGCAATATATCCATCATTACTTGTGCTAAATCAGCCGCGTAAGTAGGAGAACCTATTTGGTCATCTACCACACCTAAACTATTACGTTCTTTAAGCAAGCGTCTCATTGTTTTGACAAAATTGTTACCAAAACGACTATATACCCATGATGTTCTAATAATTATTACATTAGAATTGATAGACAAAGCTGCTGTTTCTCCAGCACGTTTAGTCATCCCATAAACATTGATTGGATTAGTCAATGCATCCTCTTTCAAAGCAATCGATGATGTTCCATCAAAAACGTAATCAGTTGATATATGAATTAACTTAATGCTATTCTCTGTTGCGTATTTAGCTAAGATACTAACAGATTGATGATTTACAATGTCTGCTAATTCATTCTCTGTTTCTGCTTTATCCACAGCAGTGTACGCCCCGCAATTTAAAATGATATTAGGCTGAATATTCTTCAATTGTTCTCCTAACAAATTAATTTTATCCAAGGATACTTGCGTTCTATCTGCAAAGAACCATTCAAATTGTGGATAATTCTTAGACAAAACTTTGAATTCAGAACCTAACTGTCCTGTTGCTCCAGTAACTAAAATTTTTTGCATTAAAACTTACTATTGCATTCGTTAATAAATGGTAAAATTTGATCTTTTTCAGATACTATTGCATTAATTGGATTCATACCCCAATCAATTCTTAATGATGGATCATCATATTTTATACCGCCTTCAGATTCTTTATTATAAAATTGATCACATTTGTACATAACAGATGCCGTTTCACTAATTACTGAAAAACCATGTGCAAAGCCCTGAGGAACTAGTAACTGTTTTTTATTATCTGATGAGAGTAAAATGCTAAAAGCCTTTCCAAATGTAGGCGATTCCTTTCTTAAATCTACAGCTACATCAATAATTTCCCCCTCTAAAACACGCACTAATTTAGTTTGAGCATAAGGCGGATTTTGATAATGCAATCCTCTTAAGGTACCTCGTTTTGAAAAAGATTGATTATCTTGAACGAAATCAATATTGATCCCTAATCCCTTAAACTTAATTTCACTATATGATTCAAAAAAAAATCCACGCTCATCACCAAAAACAGTAGGCTCAATTACAATAAGGTCTTCTATAAAAGTATTTTCAATTTTCATTTTCGTTATAATTCTTTATTTTTAAAAAAAGCAGTAACAGAAGATCTAATACGTTCCCTATCTTCATTTGTTAAGTTAGAACCAGAAGGCAAACACAAACCATTTTCAAATAAACGTTGCGACACAGTGGCTCCATAGTAGGGATAGTGCTCAAATATAGGCTGTAAATGCATCGGCTTCCATAAAGGACGTGATTCAATATTTGCTTCATCTAAGAATAGTCTAAGTTGTTCACTTGTTACTCCTATTTCATTATTACCATCAATTTCGATAGCACTCAACCAATAATTTGAGAAAGAAATATTTTCGTCTGTTTTAAAGACAGTCACAGCAGGTATATCTTTAAATAAATTCTCATAAAAAGCATTCATTTCTCGACGTAAGCCAACATGCTTATCTAACACTTCCATTTGCCCACGGCCTATACCTGCGCAAATATTACTCATACGATAATTATATCCTATTTGGCTGTGTTGGTAGTGAGGCGCGTCATCTCGAGATTGAGTTGCAAAAAAAACAGCCCTATCCTTTAATTCTTTACTCTTAGTAACTATCGCACCACCTCCAGATGTTGTTATAATCTTATTACCATTAAATGACAATACACCTATATCACCTAGAGTACCGCACTTTTGTCCTTTATAAGAACTTCCTAAAGCTTCGGCACTGTCTTCTAAAACCGGAATATTGTATTTTCTAGCAATAGCATTAACCTCATCAACTTTATATGGCACACCATATAAGTGGACTGCAATAATTGCTTTTGGAGTTTTCCCTTTAGCAATTCTGTCTACAATTGCCTCTTCCAAGGCAACTGGACAAAGATTCCAAGTATCTGATTCACTGTCTATGAATACAGGCGTTGCCCCTAAATATAATATAGGATTCGCTGAAGCTGAAAATGTCATACTTTGACAAATCACTTCATCGCCGGCCTTAACACCTAGCAATATTAAACCTAAATGTATGGCAGCAGTTCCTGAACTTAAAGCACCAACATGTGCATTATTATCTAAATATAATTCTAAATCTTTCTCTAAGCCATTTACATTAGGCCCAAGAGGTGCTACCCAATTAGTATCAAAAGCTTCTTGTACAAATTTTTGTTCACTTCCTCCCATATGTGGAGATGAAAGCCATATTTTTGAGTTATTCATGTTCTTGATTATATTTTATTATTTTACCAGGATTTCCTACTACAACAGCATAGTCGGGTACATCTTTCAAAACGACAGATCCTGCTCCAATTGTACACCACTTGCCAATTTTCACACCTTGAATTACACAAGCTCCAATTCCTATTTGAGTACCTTCACCAACATTTACATTTCCTGCAAGAGCAGCATTAGGAGATATATGTACAAAGTCCTCTATTACATTGTCATGTTCTATGACAGCACTGGTATTAACTATACATTGTTTACCAATTCTTGTATCTGGATTAACAATGGCTCCTGCCATTATAACCGTACCATGAGCTATACTTACATTAATTCCTATGATTGCATTAGAATGAATTAATACTGGATAATTAAGATTGCTGTATTTGCTACTTATTTTTTTTCTTATTTTGTTATTTCCTATTGCAATGAAAAGTACGTCATCATCATTAAATTTTATTTCTCTAACAATATTAATTCCAAAAATTTTATCTAAAATAGGATTTTCGTCTATTATTGATGTAATCTCATATGAATTATTATTATTTTTTATAACATCTATTATAACTTTGCAATGTCCACTTCCACCAAATAAGTACATTTTAATTTCCTTTAAATGCTTCTGCAGTTGCCTGCCCTTGCATGTTTATACCTTCACTAATAAATACTTTCTTAATAGTCATAAAGAAAATCTTCACATCTGTAGCCATTGAAAAATTATCAACATACCAGACATCATATTCAAATTTTTTTTGCCAAGAAATAGCATTCCTTCCATTGACTTGTGCCCATCCTGTAATTCCAGGCTTGACCTCATGTCTCCTACTTTGAAAATCACTGTATAATGATAAATACTGCGGTAATAATGGTCGGGGACCTATCAAGCTCATATCTCCTTTTAACACATTTATCAATTGCGGAATTTCATCTAATGATGTTTTACGTACAAAAGCTCCTATCTTGGTAAGTCTCTCCTGGTCCGACAAAAGTAAACCCGAAGCATCTTTCTTATCGTTCATCGTTTTGAACTTTACGATTTTAAAAATCACTCCATTTAATCCAGGTCTTAACTGAAAGAAGAAAGGCTTTCCTTGATTTGCAAAATACAGACCTATCGTAACGATTAGCAATAATGGACTTAATAGCATTAAGCCAATAAGTGCAGCTAAAAAATCAATAACTCTTTTTACAATACCTTTATACATTAATTTCTATACTTTTATATTCTTTTAATAAAGCTTGCCATACAACGCTTTGCTCATAGTTTTCAACTATTCTTTTTCTTACATTTTTCTTCAAACTCATGTAATATTCTTCATCTACCATCATTTTTTTCATGGCTATAAAAATAGCATCAGCACTTTTTACAGGTATTATTATTCCAGTGTAGTCTTCTATTACAATTTCATTACAACCATTAATATTTGATACAATACTAGGTAGCCCCATAGCTCCTGCCTGCATAACAACATTAGGAAAGCCTTCTCTATAACTTGGAAAAACTAGAGCATTAGCTAAAGCAAAATATGGACGAACATCATTTTTATACCCTACCGATATGATTTTATTATTACTGTTAATTTCATCAACTGTTTTTGGAAGTAGGGGATCTAGATCATTCTCAAAACCTCCAACCAAAAGTAATTTGACATTGTTATATTCTGCACTTAAAATCTTAAAAGCTTGAACTAACTCATTCAACCCTTTGTCTGAAACCAACCTTCCTACAAAAATAAACACAAATTCACTCTCAAAAATACCCAATTGTTCCCTATTAACAACTTTGCTAGCAGCAACCTCACTATTAAAATAATCAGTGTTTATACCATTAGAACTACCATTTGCTATTACTTTTAATTTTAGGGCTCTACAAAATTTCTCTTTTATAATTATTTCTTTTAAACCAAATGAATTGGGATAAACTTTAGTAGCGCAGCCATAAGTAATTTTCTCAACAAAATTCAAAAGTCTTCTTTTATTACCTGTAACTTCGAGTAAAGGCAGGCCTGCTACAGTATGTAATCTATTGGGAACTCCTGCCATTTTTGCTGCAATCATCCCTACAGTTCCTGCTTTTGGTGTATGGGTGTGGACAATAAATGGCTTTTCTCTTTTAAAAATTCGAAATAAATTATAAACTGCTACAAGATCCCTAACCGGAGATATTACTCTAGTCATTTGAACTGGAATTACTGTAATATTCTCGTCTAAAGCTGTTTTCTGTAACTCTGAACCATCTGAGGAAATACCAATGACGTCATAGTAATCAGACATGAATTTACATTGCCCTTTCAGTAATATTTTTAAAGAAACTGGTACCGTAGTGATACGAATTAATTTTCTCATTCTTAATTTAATCTTAAATATTTCATACTACTTAAATTTGACCCAATCAAAATCCTTATATTTCAACTTTATACCAAGCATTTGTGCTGTGGTAGTTGACTTACTATCGATAACACTATTAGTGAAATCAACTTTAATGCGATCGTTTTTTAAATCATAAAATTGGATAGGCGAAATCTTACTTTTTTTCCAAAGCGAATTTTTAATATTAATGCGTCCTTGTACGCTATTTCTATTTAAATCTTTTTGAGAATCGAGTGACATGCCTATTGCAAAACCAGATTGATCGTCAGTATGATTAAGGATGTTTATTGAAATATCTTTAATTGTATGTCCATAAAAATTGTTTAAAGCCAATAAAATACCTCTATTTTTATTATTAAAGGTTATTGCATTAATGATATTTATATTTTGTAATTCCTCTCCGTTCGTATTAGGTTCAATATCTATGCCTGCCATAGGATTTATCCCATTAGTATTTGATATTAAAGGACTTATTATCTGTAAATTTATTGCAGAAATAACTGATATTCCATTTCTCCTATTATTGTCTAAAGAAGCATTTTCTATCACAATATTTATGTTGGGACCTTTTCCCGATCCAATATAAATGCCGTCTCCCCAACAATTTGATATAGTTGCATTATATACTTTAACATCTTCGCTACCTCTGATGGATATACCCATTCCCCATTCCCCTTTTGTACTAGTATGTAAATCTCTTTCTCCAATTATTGTAGGAGCATATAACGACAGATTACTAACATCGTGAATTCTTAATATTTCATAACTAGGTAAATTATTTCCAATTGCAACTAACTTTGAATTTTTAGGAAAAAGTAAAGTACTATTACTCTTCAATGTGAGACCTGTACTATTTATTAATAATGGGCAATTAGGAAAGTTAACTACAACATTATTATTAAGAACATCTTGGATAATGGCAGTGTAATCAACTTTTCCCTGTGTATTGAAATTTTCAGGTAATGCTTTGCTTAATTGAAAAGCTTTTGCATTTAAGGAATCAATTTTTTCTCCAACAAATTTTTCACTAAGACTATTGACCCTTTTATAATTTGAAGGAATTTTTAGTTTAGTATAACTTTGACTTATGCAGCTTACTTGCAAAAACAATAAAAAATAAAAACTACAAATTGACTTCATGTAAAATATTATTTAAATATATTGTACTATCCCTCTTATTTAGATACTCATCAAATAAAATTCTATTAGATAAAGAGCATTGACTTAAACTTCTTTTTAATGCATTAAAAATACTAATATCAGTAGTTTCAGTGGCTACTATAATACCAGGAATTTCAGTTATACCTCCCGCACAATTTGTAGAAATGACATTCACGTTCTGAGACATCATTTGTAGCAATACATTTGGGAAACCTTCAATTCGTGAAGAAACAATACATAAATCTGCTTTTCTAAAAAAAGGATAAACATTTGATTGAAATCCAAGTAAAAAAACATTGTCACTTAAATTCGAAGCTATTATTTGAGCCTCTAGTTTAGCTCTCTCAGGTCCCTCTCCTAATATATATAGACAAATATTGGGATTATAAGTTTCAATAAGTAACTTAACACTTTTTATCAAAATGTCAAAGCCTTTTTCTTGAATGAGTCGACCAGCTGTAACAATAATTTTATTTTCTTTCTGATTTTGATCGAATGTGGTTATGGTATCTAATGAACACTTTGCTATCATTTGTATATTGATAGGATTGTCCATCACTTTAATATGTGTTCTACTCTCTAAGTACGGTAAATTTTCAACTAATTGATCCTTCATGAATTTAGTTTGACAAATTAAAAGATCTACTTTTTTATAACCAATCCAGTATAAAAACTCATAACTTTTTTTCTTTAATCCTGTGAATCTTTTAAAAATTGAAGTTGACTCCCGACAGACTACTTTTTTAATTTTTAAACAGTGGAAATAATTTAAAATACCTACTAAAGATGTACAAGCTACGTGTGACGTAATAGCTAACGTATATTGCTTCCGGATAAAAATCATTTTAAGAAAAAATTTAAGAAAGCCTCTTTTCTCACTTTTCTGATCAACTATAATATAGGTTACGTTTGCGATATCATTCCAACCTCCATCAGTGAAATATTTTAAGAAGAACACATCAATGTCATAATTCTTCTTGGCTAAGCCTTCTACAAGCATCAACAGCACCTGCTCAGCTCCACCTAATTTGTTATTAGGTAGAACAATTAAAGCTTTATTTTTTAGCGACTTGTTCATGAATTGGTTTTCTTGTTTTAGAGATTTAAACTTGTCATTATACTACTATTTTATAAATAAAATATAGACGCAAATATTTGAAAAACAAAAAATTATACATCTTTTATTAACACTATATCTTTTATCAAACAACTACATTCAAAGTTAAACATGCAATCTATTGGGATTTTAAGGCACATTATGAGAATAAACAATTATGTTATAACAATTATTATTAATTCAAAATCATACTAATTTACTAAAGCTATCATGAACTTTATTAGCGATGATGTTAACATCAAAATTATTTAAGATTGCACTACGACCATTGTTTGCAAATCTATTTTGCAAAGTTTTCGACATTATAATTGTTTCAATTGCATCTACCCATTCATCATTATTACTAACTCCGAACCCAATCTCTCCTAATTTTAGCACATCATTATTCATACCTACAGCAGAGACTACAACGGGCAACTTTCCTGCCATGTAACATAACATTTTGTAACTACATTTTCCCCTAGTTTGAATGTTATCCGGTAAAGGCATAATCCCTAAGTGACAGTTTTTAATAGAGCTAAATTCAATTTCCTCAGACCAATAAGAGAACTCAAAGTCGCCATACTGTAACAATTTAAAATCAGGTGGAGAATTCGATATTATTTTAATTTTTACAAAATCAAATTTGTCGACTATAACTTTCAGTGCTTCCTCCATCTCGTAAACAAAAGGATAACCTGAACTACTACCTGTCCATAAAATATAAAAAATATCATCGTTAGATGTTTTTGGAGTAGAATCATAACGAGATAGATCGACAGCTGTTGGTATAATGTCAATATTCTTATTAAAATTAGAGAAATAATCAGCTAAAAAAATGTTTCCACAAATTACTCTATCTGCCTTCATCGCGATTTTCTGCGCAAATATCCCTCGATTCTTAACAAAAATCGCATCATCAACATCAAATATCAATGGATTTTTTAAAAATCTTTCAAAAGTGTAGTGCTTAGAAAACATTACCTTCTGCAGCCAAGTCACATCTGCATCTGGTTGCATCAAAACTTTTAAAGCATTTTCAGTAAGATTTTTTGCAGCCCAAATAAGTTGATTGTTTATACCCGATGGAGGAAAAGCTCCAGCGCTAGAAAACATCTCACTAACAGTGACGTTCTTCTTCTCAAGGTAAGGTACAAGCTGTCTCACTCTATATCGAGCACTAGGCGTAAGGTATCCTGTCGTGTATGCATTAACTTTCATTGGAACTTGTATCTAAATGATTACTATAAACGATATAAAACGGTATAAAATATATAAATCTAATGTATAATAAAACAGGATAGCCTATTTCAAACAGTAGCGTAATAAATATAAAAAAGTAAGCTTCTCTATTGTTGCAAAGATTGTTTTTTATTAATAGAATGAATCCAAAATAAATACCAAACATCAAAAAAATAGAGCCGCGAAGAAAATAGAGAATAAAACCTGAATCACTATAATATAACTTATCTGAATAAGTAAGACCTAATGGAGAAAAAGGGTTACTTAGTATATAATCCATAGTAACTTGTAATGGTGAAGCTGATGAATAACGACCTTGTAAACCGTTTTTATCACTAGATAGAATTGAAGATATGTCGAAATTTTTTAAAAATAAAATGACACTATCATCTATAAAACCAAAATAGATAATTATTAAAATCACCAACAAAGCAAAATAAATCAAACTAGACTTATTTGACACAAACAATTTAAATAAAATCAAAAAAGAAAATGAAATAAAAACTAATGCACTGTTAGATCTAATAAATAATAGTAACAACAAGAATAAAACTGCTGTCAATAAGTAAATATTTTTTTTAAAACTTTTATAGGCCTTGATATTTAAATAGAAAAAAATAAAAAGAAACAGTGCAGCAATAGAATGTGTTGCAAACGTAGCAACTGGCTTAAGACCAGATAACATATTAGGTAACAAAGCATCGTAACCTGCAGTATAATGATCTAGAATAAAATTTAGTATGGGAATAACTCTAAAAATTATTCCAAAACCTAAAGTAATTATTAAATAACTACATATGAGAAAGAAGAAATTAATACTCTTGTTAACTTGTATATTCTTTAGATCCAGCAAAAACAGACAACTAAGGAATAAAAAATTTGGATAGATCCCAAAAGAATATGTTGAGAGAATAAGAGTACCGGATAAAGTAAAAAAAATAAGGCTACCATTTATTAACAAAAACAAGATTACGTTCGACTTCGTTAATCTCTTTTTTACAAAGATACTAAGGATAATAAATAAAAATCCGAAAGCTATAAATGTAAGAAATGAATTCATAACCCCTCCAGCAGAAGTGGGAGAAAAGACTCCAATGAAGAGCAAAACGACAAAGGTCAAAGTATTCAATCTTTTAAAACTTGTGCCTTTAACTAAATTTAATTTTTCTTTCAATATTATTATTTAACCTTTTAATAGAACTAATTTTAAAACTTTACCTCTAATCAAATACCTGTTATAAATACAGTTTAAACTTAGTGATAAATGATAATTTAAAAGCCATTTATGATTAATATCACATCTGATTAAGATATTATACCCAGCGATTTGAGAATATTAATGAATATTCTTTTGTTAATTATGATCACAACACATAGAAAAATTAAAACTCCTGAACCAACTTTAATAGCAAGCCAAAATACGTCAACTACATTGCCATATAATTGCATGGTAATAAACATAAATAAAGCAGCAAGAATAATTTTAAAAATCGGCACAAAGTCTATTGGTATATATATTATTTTCTTGGTTGCAAAATAAGTACCTACTACGGCAATTGTGCTTGTCACAGAACTACACCAAACAGCAGCTATATATCCATATTGTGGTACAAAAATTAGGTTTAAAGAGATATTAATAGTTGTTACTGCTAATAAAATTAACATTTGAAGTTTGGTTTCTTTCTTTAAGTAAAAGAAAAGATCAAAATAGTAACTTTTAATTCCTAGCACAAATGCATTCACAGAGACTATCGGAAGAAACATGTTGTCTAGTCGAGAGAATTTCTCACCTAGTATTAAATTTGATAAATCAACAGATGTAGAGCAAAAAATAATAACTATTGGCAAGGCAATAAAAAATATCATCAGCAGAGACTTGTTCATATGCAAATGTAATTTTTCGGTATTGCCATGTTCTGTAAATAATTTCATTGCAATTGGAAATGCTGAAGTCGCAGCTATTGAGATAAATACTCCTATAGTTTGCTGGCTAAAGTCAAAACCCAAGGAAAACAATCCCGTTTCCTCTACACTTCGATAATGATTAATGATAAATCGATTAGAATATGAAAGAAAAAAACTCAAACCTGCAGATGCAGACAAGGGCAAACTGTATTGAGTTATTTTAATTAGTAAAACTTTATCTATAGTAAGACTAGCGGAATTTTTCGGGAAATTAATTTTAAGTAGAGAATAGCTGGTAGAAAATAAAAAACTTGCAATAGCACCAATTATTAAACTCAAATATCCAAAACCTAAATAAACAAATAAGACACTGACAACTACTGCAAAAAAGGACCGTATAAAATTAGCCCACATATAATTTTTGGGTTTGAGTTCAGTAATAAATATCTGTGTCAAAAGAGTAAAAACGTATTGCAAAACAACTAAAACTCCTATATATAGAATAAATTCCCTATCAATTCCCATGTTGGGTAATAGTGGTATAGCCAGGTACCATAAAAAACAAATAACAGAAAAAATGAGTATGGCTATTCTCATCTTATTTTTCACAAATAGTAAAAAAACATCACGTTCTCCACTGGCGATATACTCAGGTAGAAAACGTGACATCCCAAAACGGAACCAATCAAAGCATACGATATTAACAATTCCTACAACACTAATTATTAGTGAATAAATACCATAATCCTCAGGACTTAAGTTTTTAGAATAATACAATATTGCTAAAAAAGAGAGTATACCTGGTAAGCCTTTACTTAAAAAGTATATAAAAGTATGTTTTATAAATGTGTTCAATCTTAATACAGATATATTAAAGTTTGCCGTCAACCTTAAAATTAGAAACTCCCTTTACATCATAAATTATACTGTTGTCTTTCTTTAGATTATCTACATTTAAATCTAAAAATTCTTTATGAGCTACACCAAGAATAATTGCATCAAATTTATCGTTAGGAATAGTGGTACTAGTTTTCAATTGATATTCATGCATAACCTCAAGTGGATTGGCCCATGGATCATAAATTGTCACATTAATACCGTAATCCGATAAGGCTGCGATAACATCAACAATTTTAGTATTCCTCACATCAGGACAATTCTCCTTGAACGTTATACCTAACATTAATAATTTTGAGTTATTAACCGGTATACCTTTTTTAATCATAATCTTAACAACTTGAGAAGCAACGTATTCTCCCATGCTATCATTCAATCTTCTACCCGCTAAGATAATTTCGGGATGGTATCCATATTCTTGAGCTCTTTGAGCAAGGTAATAAGGATCTACACCAATGCAATGTCCTCCAACTAACCCTGGTTTAAAAGGTAAAAAATTCCATTTTGTACCAGCAGCTTCAAGTACAGCGTGTGTGTCAATATCCATTAAGTTGAAAATCTTAGCTAATTCATTAACAAATGCAATATTAATGTCACGTTGTGAATTTTCAATAACTTTTGCAGCCTCAGCTACCTTAATTGTAGGTGCTAGATGTGTACCCGCAGTAATAACTGATTTATATAATTCATCTACAACAATACCTATTTCTGGAGTTGACCCAGCAGTCACTTTTAGAATTTTTTCAACTGTATGTTCTTTATCTCCCGGATTAATTCTCTCTGGAGAGTAACCTGCAAAGAAATCTTCATTAAATTTCAAACCAGATATTTTCTCTAATACAGGAACACATTCGTCTTCTGTAACTCCAGGATAAACCGTAGATTCATAAATTACTATATCTCCTTTTTTAAGAACATTTCCTATTGTCTCACTTGCTTTGTACAAAGGAGTCAAATCTGGCCTATTATTTTTATCCACCGGTGTTGGAACCGTTACTATAAAAATATTGCACCCTTTTAAATCTTTTAAATTATTGGAACAAAATAGACCTTTACTGTCGGACAGATGATCTACTAATACCCTTTTTAGAATATCATCATCTACTTCTAGAGTACTGTCGTGGCCTGCATTTAATGCAGAAATTCTACTTTCATTAATATCAAATCCCAATGTTGGGTATTTAGTAGCAAATAACCTAGCTAAAGGTAATCCAACGTATCCAAGTCCAATTATAGCAATTTTCTTCATTTTTTAATTTTTTATTATTTTGGCAATGAGTTTAAAATTTAGGTTATTTCAAGTTATTAAAATATCTGTTAACAGCTTCTTTTGAAGCATCATAATTTGAAAACTGTAGATTGTACCCCAGCAGTCGTTAAGCTTTATCGATACTTGCAAGTGAATGTATTATTTCCCCAGTGCTATTGGGACCATCAATAACATTCAAGTTATTGATTTTAGAATCATATTATATTTTTTTGCTAAGAAATATATAGTCAAATTTAAACCTGTAAATCTAGCCTCATCTGTTATTGAAATTTTTATCTATTTTAGACTTCTTCTTAAAATTAAAAATAAACTTATAAGAAAAGTTGATAGAAATCCACCGATTACAAATCCTTTAATAGGTCCAAGTTTATCCCTCTCTAATGGTAATATGGGTTTATCTATGATTTGAATTAAAGGTGTTTCTTTTCTAAGAGTTACTTTTGCCAACTCAGTCTGCTTTACCAGCTCAGTAAGTATGGCGGTATTAGCCTGAACATCTACTTGCTTGCGAGCAGACGGAGCCCTTTTCACATTAAATGCAGGATTCAAATTAAAGGTATTATCATTAGCGACAGCTACACCTGTAATGGCGCCGTTCAATGCACCTCTAATCGAATCAGTTTGACGCTGCAGAATGAGCATGTTTTCACGTGACTTCTTACTCTTGGTCTCAATATAGAAATTCGAAACTTGCCTAACTAAACCTTCAGTAAATAATTTAGCAAAGAGCTCATCATTTGAAGACATGTTAATATTAATTATAGAAACCTTAATATCTTTTTGCTCTACATTCAAGCAGTTTTTAGAAAGATCGTTGTATATCACCCCTAAAATACTGTCTTTAGCTCTAATAGTTTGTTTTTGATCTTTACTAGTCTCGAAAGTTAATAACTTTAGTTCAGGATTTTCATTCCATTTATCTCTCCAGCCATGACTCTGAATATACATTTCGGCTAATGTAATTTTACTCCCATCTAAACTGACATTGCTTAGCAACGCTTTTTCAACCATAGAGCGCGATTTAAATAGTTCTATTAAGTTAGCGCTAGAGAACATGCTACCGCCACCACCGCCTAAATCTATACCGAAGGTACTTGCTAAACCCATAGCACTACTTAGCCCACCACCAGCTTTATCATCCTCAATTACAAAACTAAGATTAGCCTTATATAAAGGCTTACTAATAAAAGAGTATGTCAAACCTAAAAAAGCACCTAGACTACTAACAATAAGTATTAATTTCCATTTCGATAATAAATGATCAAACCATTCCTTCCCTTTAATAACAACTTCTTTTAGCGATATGTCATCATTTGTGATGATCTTTCCATTGTAATTATGTACATCCATCTCTAGCTATTATTTAAAAGCGGTAATAATCAGTAATGCTAAACTCGCAATCACACTACCTATACTTACTACCTCTGTTGTATTTAGTTTTGTCGATTCCGGTTTTTCTGGAACAATAATTTGCGATCCTGGAGTAACTTTTGGGTATGATTTTATAAATAAGAAAGAATGTGTAACTGCGGCTTTACCATTCGGGTAAATGATATACGCTTTCTTTTTCCATGCTTTAGCATCAAGTCCACCTACCGCATCCAAATAGTACCTAAATCCCTTTCCTTTACTGTAAGGAATCTCAGAAGTTAATAAAACATTTCCAGCCACTTTAACCCCTTCATTAAAAGTACCAACCTCAATAATATCCCCAGGCAATAACCTAACATTTGTACTACTTAAAGGATTCTTCACAATTGCTTTCCAATCAACTGGTATAATAGCATACTTAACGTCATCTTTCAATCTTTTTTCAATATTCTTCTGAATACTATCGTTTAGACCAAGGTTTAGATCAACATTTTCTACTGCTTCTATTTGTTTGGCTTGAATAGGCCTTTTGATTTTCACACCACTAAAATCAGCTAAAGTGGTTAAACCTCCCGCTCGTTCAATAATGTCAGCTATTTTTGATTTTTTACTTGCTAAAACATATTTACCTGCATAATGTACTGCGCCAACAACACTAACAGATTGTGGCTTATCATAAACAGCCATTCTTCTAATGTTGATAACATCAAATGGTTTCAGTACAAAATTCTTTACTTGCTCGTTGTTAGAAGGACTTATTTCGATATTGAATAACTCTGCCTTGTTTGGATTGTTATTATCAATATCTTCTGAAACAATCATTCTCGCTATTTCAACTCTTTTTGATGCAGAACCAGCTAAGCCGCCTGCTTGAATCAATAGGTCATTTAACGTTAAACCTGAGTAAAAATCGTACACACCAGGGTTTTTGATTTCGCCATCAATGGTAACCTTATATTCTTCAGTAAAATCGAGAATGGAATATACTGTAAGAACATCCTCCTTATTTAATAGAATATCAGCTTCTACGTTACCTGACAAAGCGTTTTCTAAATCAACATTGATGACTTCGGCCGTTAAGTTAGCAGTGATACGCAGTATTCTCGCTCTTTTACTGTAGGCATCCTCTTTTAACCCATCAGCTTTCGCAATTAAATCTGAAACACGCATTCCTTCTGTAAAGGAGTATGTATCTGGTCTAAATACGGCACCCTCAATAGCAATTCGATTTTCAAACCTATTTAAAATTTTATTTACTTTGTAGATGTCTCCTGCCTGTGGAATATATGTTGCAAACTCAGAATTACTAATGTCTTGCACTTTAAACTCTTTACTTGTTTTTTGTATCACATTTACGGAAGCAGTGTAAGCAGATTCACTAAAACCAGATGTAAAACTTAATAATGCCGCGAAGGTTTCTCCTTTTTTCAATTCGAATATTCCAGGACGTTTTACCTCTCCCTCTACAGTAACTCTTTTTGTATATGCCGGAATACGGATAACATCATTGTCTTTTAAATTAACGTTTGCCGACTGGTCTCCCTTTACTAGAAAATCATAAATATCAATATATTTTATGACTTGATTATTTCTAATTAATTCAATATTTCTATAAGTACCATTTTTTGACGGCCCACCAGCTAAATGCAAGGCATTATAAACAGAAGCTAAAGACGAAACGGAATAATTACCTGGTTGCTTCCCTCCAATAATGGTAACTTTAATTGTTCTAATTTTACCTAAACTCACGCTAACTTGCGATTGACCTGAAGCTACGGTACTGTATACAGCTGCGATTGCATTTCTAATTTTCTGAGTGGCAGCTTCAATTGTCATCCCTGAGACATATAGCTGTCCTACAGCATCAATTGCTATTTTACCTTCAGGACTCACTTTGATTGTGGCGTTGTATAATTGCACTCCGTACACACTGATTTGCAATTCATCACCAGGTCCTAAAACGTAATTTACTGGAGTTGCCAACTGTAAATCGGGAGCGAAATTAAGCGTTGGATTATCAAATAGCTCCGAACCAAAAATTAATGCGTTTTCAGTATCTTTGACTTTAACATTAGTTATTTCTAATTGCTGAACTGCCCCAGCTGACTGAGCTGCAGTACTATTTTGTAAGGCTGGGACGCTATTATTTGACAATCTTCCTTTTAACTTTTCAAATTCAGACGCACTCAATCCTTTTGCCAGTAAACCTGATTGTGCTTGATCAATCGTCATATTATTACTTGACAACTGAGATTGTATGTTAGCAATATCACTAGGTGATAAGTTATCTACATTGATCGTAGTGAGATCCCTAGATTGCAATGCACTTTGAGCTGCACTATCATGACCCATTAATAACGATACAAATAGCAGCATCGCGAACATTATTTTTTTCATATAATTTGAATTCTAAATTTCGGTTAATTGAACGGCTACGCCACTGCAAGTCACAAAAAGCATACTTACAACGCACATTATCAGAAAATATTAGTATGAGTTTAATAAAAATAATATCTCCTGATTTTTGGCAAATATAGCTAAAACGAAATTTTTAATAAAGCTTTAACACTACAATAATATTTAAATACAAAATCAACTCCATATTAAACAACGGACCAACTACATAGCTATAGTAATATCACCTTATTTGGTTAGTACATTTTAATGTTATATATCATAAACAGATGGTAGTTTTAACTCAATAATGATGGATTATCACGCTCTAGCATTCCATAAACATTTTTGACGTCTTGTGAAAATTCCTTTTGTAGAATTAAATGCGCCGTATCAGTATAGATGAATATGGCATCTTTCATTCCTATAAATGAAGTAAACTTATCAGTACCTATAACCATATTCCTATTTTTATCTATAGGGTGACCTATACTCACTAAATAATCATAAACAGATTCAAAAGAGCCCAAATCTGACCATATAAATTTAGAAGAAACTACCTTGATTTTTTTACTTCTTTCCATTACTGCATAATCTACACTGATAGATGGAATTTCCATTGATGCAGCAAGATCTATGACTCCATCTACATTTTTATCCCAGGCAATTTTAGCCTTTTCATATACTTTAGGAGCATAGGTTTTTAATTCATCTAAAAATACTGATGCTTTAAAACAAAACATTCCACTGTTCCATAAAAAATCCCCTTTAGCAATAAAATCAGCTGCAGTAACTTGGTTTGGCTTTTCTCTAAACGAAATCACATCGTCCCCTTTTCTTTCAATATAACCATAACCTATTTCAGGCTTTGTAGGAATGATCCCAAAAGTAACGATATACCCTTCATTTGCTTTAAGAATAGCTTCATCGATAGCTTCTTCATAAGATTTCATATCACCTATAATGTGATCTGAAGGAGTTACTATTAAAACATCCTCAGGGTTAGAGGCGAATGCAGCAAATGCAATAGCAGCAGCAGTGTTTCTAGGTGTTGATTCTATGATATCAACATAACTGCTATTGCTCTTTTCTAAAATTGCTTTACTTAAATGGCAGTTATCAATATTCCCGACAACCATTATTTTGTTTGCAATATTACTGTTACGATCTACAGTCATTTCAAACAGTGACTTACCATCAAATATATCCAAATATTGTTTTGGTCTCGATTTTCTTGAAAGTGGCCAAAGACGGCTTCCTACTCCTCCTGTAAGAATGACGTGCGAAATTGATTTTTTTTCCATATTTACGTAATTTATATATTAGATAACAAGTACCACGTATAAGCATTTGTTACTTATGATTTATTTTTAATACACAACCTAAACTTTCTAATACTAGTAAGTAATGGTTGTTTGTTACTTCTTGTACTATTGCTCTTTGATTAGCAAAAGGACCTGATTCTACAGTTATTGTTTCCCCTACTTTTATTTTATCCACGGTAAGATCAAATTTCTCTGGAGCATCTAACCATTTTTTTATTACGTGAATTTCATCATCTTTAACTATTGCCGGCTTCCCTAACCAGAATAAATACCGCACAACACCAGCAGATTGAAATATTATATTGCGATCTTTATCCTCTAGACGTACAAATACATACGAATTAAACAGGGGCACTTCTACTTTTTTCTTTCGATCAGACCACTGTTTAATTTGAATAATTAAAGGACAGTAACATTCAATGCCACTTCGAGACAATTGCTCAGCAACTTTTTTCTCCCATTTTGGCTTTGTATAAACAACGTACCAGTTCATACTTTTTATTTTTTTACTTAACTTTTACTTTACGATCCAATGGCTTGATACTTAAATCCTATTTTTGTCAATTCGGCGCTATTTAATATATTTCTTCCATCAAAAACAAAAGCAGGTTTTTGCATATTGTCGTATATTTTTTGCCAATCATACGATTTAAACTCATCCCATTCAGTTAAAACAGCAATCGCATGCGCTCCTTTACAGGCTTCATAAGAAGAGTCAAACGATGACAAGTACTTTTTATTTTGCTCTGCTGATCTTGTTTCAAGATAAGTGATATCACTCAACATTTTATCTTGCGAAACTTTAGGATCATAAACCGCTATTTCTGCTTGCTCGTTTATTAAATCATCAGCTACATAAATTGCAGCAGATTCTCTAGTATCGTTTGTATCTTTCTTAAATGCCCATCCTAAAAACGCGATTTTTTTTCCAGAAACGGTATTATACAAAGTTTGCACAATGTTACTAGAGAAACGCTTTTTTTGGTAATCATTCATGATAATCACTTGCTCCCAGTAATCAGCAACCTCATTTAAACCATAAGACTTAGCGATGTACACTAAATTTAAAATATCTTTTTGAAAACAAGACCCACCAAATCCAACAGAAGCTTTTAAAAATTTAGAACCAATTCTACTATCCATTCCTATAGCTCTTGACACTTCACTTACATCAGCTCCAGTCTTCTCACACAATTCAGACATCGCATTTATAGAGGAAATACGTTGGGCTAAAAATGCATTAGCGGTAAGTTTAGACAATTCAGACGACCAGACATTTGTACTTAAAATTTTTTCTGGAGCGAGCCAATTTGCATATACGCTCGTTAATGCTGCAATAGCCTCTTGTCCTTCTGCTGATTCATCTCCTCCTATCAAAATACGATCTGGATTCAATAAATCTTCAATCGCTGTTCCCTCTGCTAAAAATTCTGGGTTAGATAATATTTGAAATTGAACACCATTTCCAGTATTATCTAAAATACTTTTTATAGCCTCTGCTGTGCGCACTGGCAGTGTAGATTTCTCTACCACTATTTTATCTTCCTTAGAAACTCGAGCTATTTGTCTCGCGCAAAGTTCGATATATTTTAAATCGGCTGCCATTCCTTTACCTTTACCATAGGTTTTAGTAGGCGTATTTACAGATATAAATACAATTTGAGCTTCATCAATTGCTTGGTCTACATCTGTGGAGAAAAACAAGTTACGCCCTCTAGCCTCTGAAACAATTTCAGCAAGCCCTGGTTCGTAAATTGGGATATTATTGACATCTTTATCATTCCACGCTGCAATGCGATCTTCATTTAAATCTACAACCGTAACCTTAATGTGTGGGCACTTTTGCGCAATAACTGCCATTGTAGGTCCGCCTACGTATCCTGCACCGATGCAGCAAATATTTGTAATTTTCATTTAATATCCTTTATATTTCTTTTCGAATAAACATTTTTAGGCACTACTTTAAATTTGCCCAATACCAAGCTACAGCCTCTTTTAAACCTTCTTGCAAAGAAAACTGAGGATCGTAACCTAGTAAATTCTTAGCTTTATCAATACTCGCTAAAGAATGTGGTATATCACCTGCTCTATTAGGACCATATTCGATCGTAACATTTTCAATTTTTGGGTTGTATTCTGATAAATATTTTTTCAAATAAGTCATCAAATCGTTTAACGTGTTTCTATCTCCGTAGGCTGTGTTGTAAACGGTATTAATAGCATCCTGATTTTTTGTATTCATCGCTAAATCATTCATTTGAATCACATTATCGATGTAAGTAAAATCTCGAGAATAATTCCCATCACCATTTATTTTTGGTGATTCTAATTGCATTAGCTGCATAACAAATTTTGGAATAACAGCTGCGTAAGCACCATTTGGATCTTGTTTTCGACCAAAAACATTAAAATAACGCAAACCTATAGTCTCTAGACCGTACGTCTTGCTGAAAATATCAGCATATAATTCGTTTACATATTTAGTTATAGCATACGGTGACAACGGTTTTCCGATAACATCCTCGACCTTAGGCAAACCTTGTGAATCCCCATAAGTTGAAGAACTTGCAGCATATATAAACCGTTTCACATTTGCATCTCTAGCGGCTACTAACATATTTAAAAAACCTGATACGTTAACATCATTACTAGTGATAGGATCATTGATAGACCTTGGTACTGAACCCAAGGCAGCTTGATGAAAAACGTAGTCAATACCTGCTACTGCATTTGCACAGTCATCAGTGTTTCTAATATCGCCTTCAATTAATTTGAAAGTGTCATATTCGAAACATTTTTCTAAGTTATGTTTATGTCCAGTTGCAAAATTATCCAAACACGTTACTGAATGTCCTTTAGCCAAAAAATATTCACATAAATTTGACCCAATAAATCCTGCTCCACCTGTAACTAATATCTTATTCATTTTACTTATTTTTTTTAAATTATTTTTACCACTGATAAAAGCTTGCTCCTATTGCCTAGTTGTAAGACTAGTACCTTCAAAAAATTGTTTAGCATATTCGTTTTTAATTCGCTAATAACACTATTTCGATACCTATCAAACATGCAAATATTACAAAACATCAAGATCCACCTCATACTATCCCATAGACTATAATACATCTGGTAGACAAATATAGCTTTTCATTGACCATATTGAAACTTTCCCTATTTTTTTAAGCAACTAATTATTTTTAAATGATTTTTCAAAAGGCACCCGATGTAAAATACTGCGTCCTAAAGTTACTTCATCTGCATATTCTAGTTCATCTCCCACAGCAATTCCTCTAGCGATTGTAGACATAGTAACACCTGAATTTATAATTTGTTTATAAATATAAAAATTGGTCGTATCCCCTTCCATGGTAGAGCTAAGAGCAAAAATCACCTCCATCACTTGTCCACTTTTTACCTTTTCAACTAGTGTAGGGATTTTTAACTGACTAGGTCCTACACCGTCAATAGGTGATATTTTGCCACCTAAAACGTGATAAACCCCTCTAAATTGCCCCGTATTCTCGATAGCCATCACATCTCTTATGTCTTCAACAACACATACTAATTGATGATCACGATTTTTATTAGAGCATATTTCGCACACGGAATTATCAGAGATATTATGGCAACTCTCACAGTATTTTATTTCCTCACGCATTTGCAACAGTGCCTGTGACAGGAAACTTGTTTGCTCTTTTGGTTGTTTTAATAAATGTAATACTAGACGCAAAGCTGATCGCTTACCTATTCCTGGTAGTTGAGCAATCTCATTTACTGCTTTCTCTATTAATTTTGATGAAAATTCCATAGCTGCAAATGTAACAAATACTTTACTTTTTAATTTACTAATAATTCTATTTACACACAATATTTTAAATAATTTGCATGGTAAATTCCTCATTCATTAAAAAATTGTATTTTGGACTTCAAAAATCAGCCAATGACTCCTTTTACTATACTAATCCTAATGATCACCTACTTTGGGATATTATTTGCAATATCACACTTCACTAGTAGCAAAGACAGTGGGAACGAAGCTTTTTTCAAAGCCAATAAAAATTCAAAATGGTATTTGGTTGCCTTTGGTATGATAGGGACCGCACTATCTGGAGTTACTTTTATATCAGTCCCTGGTGAAGTAGGTTCTCCTAATGGTGAGCAATTTAAATATTTTCAATTTGTGCTAGGAAATGCTATTGGTTTTATCATAATAGCAAAAGTATTATTACCCTTATACTATCGTCTCAACTTAACCTCAATTTATAGTTATATTGAAACGCGATTAGGAACCTATTCCTACAAATCAGCAGCAAGTATTTTTCTGCTAAGCAGGACTATAGGATCGGCCTTTAGACTATATCTTGTTGTCATTGTTTTACAGCGTTATGTATTTGATTTTTATCAAATTCCATTTGCTGCTACAGTATTGATTTCGCTCGCTTTAATATTTGCATACACCTATCGTGGTGGTTTGAAAACGATCATTATTACGGATACATTGCAAACATTTTTCCTTGTAACTTCTGTATTTATGACTATTTACTTTATTTGCGATAGCCTCGATTTGAATGTCGTTCAGGCATTTGAAGCGGTTAAAAATAGTAATTACTCAAAAGTATTTTTTTACGATGATTTTCTTGGAAATAGATTTCACGTTGTAAAACAAATTTTAGGAGGTGTTTTTGTAACTATCGCAATGGTGGGTCTTGATCAAGATTTAATGCAAAAAAACTTGAGCTGTGCGACCATTAAAGAAGCTCAAAAAAACATGTACAGCTTTACTGCTATTTTTGTTTTTATAAATATTTTCTTTTTGAGTGTGGGTGCTCTACTTTACTTATTTGCAAGTAAAAACGGCATTGAAGTTCCGTTAGATTTAGTTACTGGAAAACCTCGAACAGATTTGCTATTCCCAGAAATCGCTTTTAACCATTTAACAATCGTCCCTTCAATAGTTTTCTTGTTAGGATTAACTGCCGCAACATTTGCTACTACCGATTCAGCGTTAACAGCATTAACTACATCCTTTTGTGTTGATTTTCTCAGTATGGATAAAGCAGAGAATCTAAATAAACCTAACGTAGTGCGAACAAGACATTTTGTACATGTGGGCTTCTCTTTACTAATGTTTTTTGTAATCTTATTTTTTAACTCAGTAAACGATAGCTCTGTAGTAGGAATGATTTTCAGGGTAGCATCTTACACCTACGGACCTTTATTAGGGCTCTACAGTTTTGGATTGTTTATGAAATCCAAAACTGTCATGGATAAATTTGTCCCTTTAATTTGCATTTTATCTCCTGCAATAACCTACTTCATTAGTGAGAATTCTAAAACTTTATTCTTTGGTTATGTCTTCGATAATGAATTAATTATTATCAATGGACTACTAACATTCATAGGCTTATTAGTGATTAGTAAGCCAATTTCTAAATCGATAGTAGATGATTTTTAGCCCTGATAGCAGTGTAAATCCTTTTACTTTTTTCTTTAGAAAGTAAAAGATTGCAACGTATAGCAGGAATAGCTTCTAAATAAATTAATATCTATTAGTAGTTAAAAGCACTAATGTACAGGCAACTTCTGACTTGATATTGTTTAATTCTAACAACTGCATTAACTCCGGATTTTCGGTACCTGGATTAAATATGACACGTTTTGGCTTAGCTTCTACGATATAATTATAATAATCTCTTTGACGAGCAGGATTTAAATATAAGGTGATTGTATCTATATTTGACAATGGTATCGCTTTAGTTTTAATTTTTACTCCTGCAACTTCCCCAGCGTTTTGACCAATAGCGAGAACAGAATGTCCTTTCTCAGTTAACATGCTTATTGCTTTAAAAGCGTATCGTTCTGGTTTTGTGGAAGCCCCAAGAACCAAAGTTTTTTTATTTTTCATTACGTATAATTTTTTGTAAAAGTACTAAAATAGTAGGGTTGATCTCAATTAAAATTAATATCTTTCTTTTCTACTAAAGCAATAACAAATGTTAAAAGAAAACAATAACTTTTTCTTAATCTCGATTGAGCATCAGTAAGCTAACTAACCAACTAATTTCGCGCAAAAAACAATGGAACTTTTTATTTATTTATTCGCTGCCTTATTCTCTGTAATTAATCCCATTGGTACAGTACCTATTTTTGTGGGGCTTACTATGGATGATGATGAAAAAGAGCGCTCAAGAATCTCACTATGGACCGCAATTAACGTTTTTATAATTTTAATTATCTCCTTCTTTTTTGGAGAATATGTTTTGACCTTTTTTGGAATTAGCATTGAAGCTTTGCGTATTGCGGGAGGAATTATAATTGCCACATCTGGATTTTCATTACTTACGGGAAATTTCAATAAGAAAAGAGGTGTAAATAAAAAGGTAGAAAATGATGCTCAACGTAGAAACGACATAGCTCTAACACCACTTGCCATACCCATGCTAGCTGGACCTGGATCTATATCTTTATTGATTGCTTTTTACCATGAACACAATAATCTCACTGATATTTTAGTATCTGTATTTGCAATATTAGCAGTAGCTATAGCAATTTTTATAGTACTTAGAAGTGCACATTACCTGGCTAAAATTCTAGGAGCCTCAGGTATTGTTGCAATATCTAGAATAGTAGGCTTCATTGTTATTGCGATTGGTGTGCAATATATCATCAGTTCGATAATTGCCATTGTTCAAGCTAACTTTATGTAACACCGATAATCATTAAAATTAGAAATGCCCCAAGAACAGATCGCTTTTGGGGCATTTTTAATTAGTATCGAATTTGCTTTATGCTAACGGTAAGAATATCTCTGCCATCATGCATCTTGCGCTTCCACCACCACAAGCCTCGATAGTGTCTAAACTAGAGCTTAATATTGTGGCGTGTTTTTCAAGTTGTTCAATTTGCTTACTAGTCAGACTTTGATGTGCAGCAGCGCTCATAATAAGATATCTCTTATCATCGGCTCCACGAACTTCTAACATATTACCTGCAAAATTATTAACTTGAGCTTCTGTTATTAGTATCACCTCTTTACCATCTTCTTTTAGGTTATCGATTACCATTTTACGCTCTTTTTTATCATCGATACATTCTGAACATATAACAGCAAATGTTTCACCTAAACACATCATAACATTTGTATGATAAATCAATTTACGTTCTCCATCAACAGTTTGAAATGCTTCAAAGATAACGGGCGCATAATCAAAATCTTCACAAAACTCGATGAACAATTCTTCATCTGCACGCGGAGACAGCGCACAATAAGCTTTGTGATTCGCTCTATCTAATAATAGAGAACCTGTTCCTTCAAGAAAATAACCATCCTCTTCTGCAGATGTGTAGTCAACAATATTTTCTATTTTAAAACCTTCTTCTTCTAATTGATCCAAAATTTCTTCGCGACGCTCTGCTCTTCTATTTTCAGCAAACATTGGATACATTGCTGCATCGCCATTCTCATGAAATGAAACCCAATTATTAGGAAATATTGAATCTGGTGTGTCTGGATTTAAAGTATCGTTTACCACGGTAACATTAACCCCCACAGCTCTTAATTTAACAACAAAATCGTCAAATTCTTGCTGTGCTTTTGCATTAACTGTTGCAGGTAAAAGTCCATCAATGACTTTTTGGTAATAATTATTTACCGCAGTTTGCTCGTTCATACGAAACGCCACTGGACGAATCATCAATATTGAATTTGTAGTTTGTTTCATTTTATATTATATTTTTTTCTCCATACTATCAATATACAGAGACGTTTATTTTATTCTCTTATTAATGGCAATGTCGAGCAGCGCAACAATCCCTCTTGTTTAGAAATCTCTGCATAAGGAACTTCTTCAACTATAAAATCATTTGCACGTAGCCAATTATTCAAGCGAGTAAAGTTGCGCTCAGAAACAACAACATTAGTATCTATAGAAAACACATTAGAATTCATGTTATACATTTCTTCACGTGTTATGTGAAAAAGGTTTTCTTTTCCAAATAAATCGACTAAGAACATATAGTCTGCTTCTTCACGAAAACCACTTTTATAGATAATCCCTTTATCAGTCCCTATAGGTTGAAAACAACAATCTAAGTGCAATGCATTATCTCTTGCTTCTAATTTAGATTTTACTAGATCAAATTCTTTTACAATTTTATTTGGAAAAAGATTTTTGATAAAGGCAACACCCTCCTTATTAGTACGAGCAGTCATGTAATCCTTGTAATCACTCCCCTTGTAAGTACCCACAAAAATATAATCATTCCATGGCATTACATCTCCTCCTTCAATGTGAACTTCTTCAGGAGGGCGAACTACTTTTAAAGGATTAATTTTATCGATTATATATTGAATAGCATCAAGCTCCCTTTCTCTATCTGGCAATATATTTGCTTTGATAAATATATCATCAATTACAAAACCAATGTCACGTGCAAAAATTTGATTGTAATTTTCGATCAACTGTGGGCGATACACTTCTACATTATACTTTTTTAAAATAGTATAAAAAGCATCCATTTCTTTGATCATATCGCTCTCAATAGGATAACTATTTGCAAGGATGTGTTCTAATGATTTGGGGTCATATGCTTCTTCCGCTAATGGAGTGGGTCCATTATTTTCTGCAATACCTAAAACAACAGCGCGTAGCTTAGCCGTTTCATTACTTACTTTTATATCTAACATATAGTGCGATTAATTTAAACAAAGGTAAAAAAAAGCCCCACTATAAAGTGAGGCTTTTAAAGATATTTTGTGAACTTATTTTTTAAATTCTCTTAAAGGAGAACCTGTATAAATTTGTCTTGGTCTACCAATAGGTTCTTTATTCTCTCTCATTTCTTTCCATTGAGCGATCCATCCTGGCAAACGACCAATAGCAAACATTACTGTAAACATATCAGTAGGAATACCTAAAGCTCTGTAAATGATTCCTGAATAGAAATCAACATTAGGATACAAGTTTCTTGATTTAAAATACTCATCTTCTAAAGCTGCTGCTTCTAACTTTTTAGCAATTTCTAAGATAGGATCCTCTACACCTAAAGTTTCTAATACTTCTTTGGCTGCTTTTTTAATAATCTTAGCACGTGGATCAAAGTTTTTATATACTCTATGACCAAATCCCATTAAACGGAATGGATCATTTTTATCTTTGGCTTTAGCCAAATAAGCATCAGTATCTCCTCCATTATTATTGATTTCCTCTAACATTTCAAGTACCGCTTGATTAGCACCTCCATGTAATGGCCCCCATAAAGCGGAAACTCCTGATGAGATAGAAGCAAAAAGTCCAGCATGAGAAGAACCAACCATTCTAACTGTTGATGTCGAACAGTTTTGCTCGTGATCAGCATGTAGAATAAATAATTTATCTAATGCTTCAATTACTACTGGATTAGCTTTGTAAGGCTCAGTAGGTAATTCAAACATTAATCTCATAAAGTTTTCAACGTAACCTTTTGTATTATCATAGTAATTCAAAGGATACCCCATACTTTTTCTGTATGTCCATGTAGCAATTACTAAAAATTTACCCATAGTTTTACAAACTGCATGGTACATTTCTTTCTCATTATCTACATTAACCGATTTAGGGTTGAAAGCAGTCAAAGCACTTGTTAACGCAGCTAAAACACCCATTGGATGAGCTGTTCTAGGAAAACCATCAATGATATTTTTCATTTCTTCGTTAACCAAAGTATGTTTTCTGATATCATTCTCGAATTGCTCCAACTGCGTTGCAGTAGGTAGCTCACCAAAGATTAATAAGTAAGAAACTTCTAAGAAATCAGCTTTTTCAGCTAAATCCTCAATAGAATACCCTCTGTAACGTAGTATTCCAAGTTCCCCATCAAGAAAAGTAATCTTACTCGTACAAGAACCTGAATTTTTATATCCTGGATCTAAAGTAATATATCCCGTTAAATCTCGTAATTTGTTAATATCGATAGCCTCTTCATTTTCTACTCCTTTAACAGTAGGAAATTCGTACTTTTTACCATCGATTTCTAATATAGCTGTTTTTGACATAATATTTTGGAAATAAATCTTAGTATTTAATAATTTACCAAATCTAAGGATAAAAACAATAACTAAAAAGAGAAAATCACAATGATATTGTTAAATTTAACAAAAAAAGCCATCCGCAAAATACGGATGGCTTCTAGACAACTATTTAGGATAGTCTTATTTTATTTTAAATGCATTTTTACCAGGAAAATACGCAGTATCACCTAGTTCTTCTTCTATTCTTAATAGTTGATTGTATTTAGCCATTCGATCAGAACGAGAAGCTGAACCTGTCTTAATTTGACCACAGTTTAATGCAACTGCTAAATCAGCAATAGTATTATCTTCAGTCTCACCTGAACGGTGTGACATCACTGATGTATATCCAGCATTTTTAGCCATATTAACTGCAGCAATAGTCTCAGTCAAAGTACCAATTTGGTTTACTTTAATTAAAATAGAATTTGCGATCCCTTTATCAATACCAGTTGATAAACGCGTAACATTTGTAACAAACAAATCATCTCCCACTAATTGAACTTTATCACCAATCTTATCAGTTAATAACTTCCAACCATCCCAATCATTTTCATCCATACCATCTTCTATAGAGATAATAGGATATTTAGCTGCTAATTCAGCAAGATAATCAACCTGCTCTGCAGATGATCTTACTTTGCCTGTTTCACCTTCAAATTTAGAATAATCATATTTACCATTTACATAAAATTCTGCAGCAGCACAATCTAATGCAATCATAATTTCGTCTCCAAAAGAATAACCTGCATTTTCAACCGCCTTTTTAATAGTATCTAAAGCGTCTTCAGTCCCGCCAGGTAAGTTAGGTGCAAATCCTCCTTCATCACCCACTGCAGTACTCAATCCTCTATCGTGAAGAACTTTTTTCAAACTATGAAAAATCTCAGTACCCATTTGCATTGCATGTGTAAAAGAAGTTGCCTTCACAGGAAAAATCATAAATTCTTGGAAAGCAATAGGAGCATCAGAATGCGAACCACCATTTATGATATTCATCATAGGGACAGGTAAAGTATTAGCTGAAACTCCACCTACGTATCTATATAATGGTAAACCTAATTCATTTGCTGCAGCTTTAGCAACAGCTAAAGAAACCCCTAAGATAGCATTGGCTCCTAAATTAGATTTATTTGGAGTACCATCTAAATTAATCATAGTTTGATCAATTAAGTGTTGCTCAAAAACAGAAGTACCTAATAATTCCTCAGCAATGACAGTATTAACATTTTTCACAGCATTAAGAACACCTTTCCCCAAGTAAGCTTTTCCTCCATCACGTAGTTCTACAGCTTCATGTTCACCAGTTGAAGCTCCTGATGGAACAGCAGCTCTACCTAAAACGCCGTTATCAGTAATTACATCTACTTCAATAGTAGGATTTCCTCTTGAATCAAAAATTTGTCTTGCGTGAATTTTAATAATAATACTCATATCTATATAATTTTTAAATTTTTATTACAAATATATTCTATCTTTTCTAACAGTAATGTGAAATAAGTGAATGTTATTAACGAAAACGTTGTATATTTTAATAATAATTAAATAAAATTAAAATTTACTAATGTTATTACTGTAAATAAATATGATCGCTTAAAAACTAGCAACAATTTTAAATCATCAATTAGATCATTATCGGTTTAGAAAATAAAAAGGATTACATAAATTAATGTAATCCTTTTTATTTTACTCTATGATAAACTGTCAATAAATTGATCAAAAAGGTAGGATGAATCATGTGGACCCGGACTAGCCTCTGGATGGTACTGCACAGAAAAACATTTTTTATTTTTCATTCGCATCCCTGCAACTGTTCCATCATTTAAATGCACATGAGTTATCTCCAATTCACTATTTTTTTCTAACTCTTCTCTATTTACACTGAAGCCATGATTTTGGGACGTAATCTCTCCTTTACCAGATAACAAATTTTTTACCGGATGATTAATCCCTCTGTGGCCATTAAACATTTTATAAGTAGCTACACCATTTGCCAAACCAATAATCTGGTGGCCTAAGCAAATTCCAAAAAGTGGTTTATCAGATTTAATAATATCTTGCGCAACTTTAATCGCACTTAATAAAGGTTCTGGATCACCAGGTCCATTAGATAAAAAATAACCATCTGGATTAAAACTAGCTAAATCTTCAAAAGAAGCATCGTAAGGAAACACCTTTATATAACAGTCTCTCTTAGCTAAATTTCTGAGAATATTAGTCTTAATACCCAAATCTAAAGCCGCTACTTTATACTTAGCATCTTCATTACCGTAAAAATAAGGCGATGTGGTTGATACTTTAGACGCCAACTCTAAACCTTTCATATCTGGAACATTAGCAAGCGCTATTTTTAAGTCATCAATAGACGTTCCATCTGTACAAATAACAGCATTCATAGCGCCATTATCTCTAATATAACTAACTAATGCTCTTGTATCTACATCAGAGATGCAAATTAAATTTTGCTTAATAAAATAGTTCTCTAAACTGTCACTAGCTCCTTCTCTTGAATAATTAAAACTAAAATTTTTACAAACCAATCCAGCAATTTTCATACTATCAGACTCAACATCATTTTCATTAACCCCATAATTTCCTATGTGAGGATTAGTTGTAATCATGATCTGACCAAAATATGACGGATCAGTAAAAATTTCTTGATAGCCAGTCATTCCTGTATTGAAGCAAACTTCACCAAATGTAGTTCCGCTTATCCCAATTGATTTACCGTGAAAGATTGTTCCATCACTCAATAATAAAATAGCGCTTTGTCGTGTTGTATATTTCATGTGTAGTTAAATATATTGCAAATTTAATTCTTTAATAGAATAGGTGCAAATTTAATAATTTTAATATGACGTAAATTAGTTAAATAATCAACACATGCAGTACTACTGCAATACCATACTCAAGATGGCATGTATCGAAAAAATAAACAAAAAAAAAGGATAAACTATAAATAGTTTATCCTTAATATTATTGAATTATTACCTTCATAATTATTCAGCAGCGTCTGTAGAAGTTTCAGTGTCAGCAGCTGGAGCTTCAGTAGCTTCATCTGCTTTCTTAGCTTTTCCACCACGACGGCTTTTAGCTTTCTTAACCTCTTTTTTACCACCATTATAAAGTTCATTGAAATCTACTAATTCGATCATTGCCATATCAGCATTATCTCCTAAACGATTTCCAACTTTGATGATACGAGTGTATCCACCTGGACGATCTCCAACTTTAGCAGCTACATCTCTAAATAGATCAGTAACAGCATACTTGCTACGTAGGTAAGCAAAAACGATACGACGGTTATGAGTAGTATCTGATTTTGACTTTGTAATTAAAGGCTCAACAAATTGTTTAAGCGCTTTTGCCTTAGCAACAGTAGTATTAATACGTTTGTGCTCGATTAGAGAACAAGCCATATTAGCTAACATAGATTTTCTATGAGCTGTCTGTCTGCTTAAGTGATTGAATTTTTTTCCGTGTCTCATGACTTGTATTTTTATACTTTCATCTTGATACTATCCGCTTTGGAGATCAAAATATGAAGTAATTTATTCTTTATCTAGTTTGTATTTCGCTAAGTCCATACCGAAGGTTAAATTCTTTACAGCGACAAGTTCGTCTAACTCTGTTAAAGATTTTTTACCAAAATTACGGAATTTCATTAGGTCATTTTTATTGAAAGATACTAAATCTCCAAGAGTATCAACTTCAGCCGCTTTCAAGCAATTTAATGCTCTCACAGATAAATCCATATCAACAAGCTTAGTTTTAAGCAATTGTCTCATATGCAATGATTCCTCATCGTAAGATTCTGTTTGTGCAATTTCATCAGCCTCCAGTGTAATTCTTTCATCAGAGAACAACATGAAGTGGTGAATTAAAACTTTAGCAGCTTCAGTTAAAGCATCTTTTGGATTAATAGAACCGTCAGTTTTAATTTCAAAAACTAACTTTTCATAATCTGTTTTTTGCTCTACACGGAAGTTTTCTATTGCATATTTTACATTTTTTACCGGAGTAAAAATCGAATCTGTAAAAATAGTTCCAATTGCAGCATTCTGTTTTTTGTTCTCTTCAGCAGGAACATATCCTCTACCTTTTTCAATTGTCAAATCAAAATTCAATTTGATTTTACTGTCTAAATTACAAATTACCAGTTCTGGATTCAAAACTTGAAAACCTGAGATAAACTTTTGAAAATCACCAGCTGTTAATTGATCTTTACCTGAAACAGAAATAGTAACTGCTTCATTATCGATATCTTCAATTTGACGTTTAAAACGTACTTGTTTTAGATTAAGGATAATTTCGGTAACATCTTCAACAACTCCTGAGATAGTAGAAAACTCATGATCTACACCTTCTATGCGGACAGATGTAATTGCATAACCTTCTAATGCTGAAAGCAAAACTCTTCTAAGTGCATTACCAACGGTTAATCCGTATCCTGGTTCTAAAGGTCTGAATTCAAACTTTCCTTCAAAATCAGTCGAATCAATCATGATAACTTTATCGGGCTTCTGAAAATTAAATATTGCCATAAATTTCGACTAAGTCAATTATTATTTGTTGTACAACTCTACGATTAATTGTTCTTTAATATTTTCTGGAATTTGAAGTCTAGCTGGTACAGTAACAAAAGTACCTTCTTTAACATCATTATTCCAAGTAATCCATTCATAAACATGACTTGAATTAGATAAAGAACGTTCGATAGCTTCTAATGATTTAGATTTTTCACGAACAGCAACCTTATCACCAGGCTTAAGGTGGTAAGAAGCAATATTTACCACATCACCATTAACAGTGATATGTCTGTGAGATACAAGCTGTCTAGCACCTCTACGAGATGGAGCAATACCCATTCTGAATACTACATTATCTAATCTTGCTTCACATAATTGTAAAAGAACCTCACCAGTAACACCTTTAGTAGCTGATGCTTTCTTAAATAAACCTCTAAATTGTTTTTCTAAAATTCCATAAGAATATTTAGCTTTTTGTTTCTCCATTAACTGGATAGCATATTCAGATTTTTTACCTCTTTTTTTCGCCATCCCGTGTTGTCCAGGTGGGTAATTTCTTCTTTCGAATGATTTATCATCTCCGAAAATTGCTTCGCCAAATTTACGAGCAATTCTAGTTTTTGGACCAGTATATCTTGCCATTTCTAAAAATTAATTAAGGTAGAGATTATGAATTCAGGTCATATCCTTCGATAATCGTTTATTCTACCTAGTTATACTTAAATATATTATTAAACTCTACGTCTCTTTGGAGGACGACATCCGTTATGAGGCATTGGAGTAACATCGATAATCTCTGTAACTTCAATTCCACCATTATGTAAAGAACGGATAGCAGACTCACGTCCGTTTCCTGGCCCTTTAACATAAACCTTAACTTTTTTTAGTCCAGCTTCAAGAGCTACTTTACTACAATCTTCTGCTGCCATCTGAGCCGCGTATGGAGTATTCTTTTTAGAACCTCTAAAACCCATTTTACCAGCTGAAGACCATGAAATAACTTCACCTTTTTTGTTTGTCAAAGAAATAATGATGTTATTGAAGGTAGCAGAAATATGAGCTTCTCCCGTTGATTCAACGATAACTTTACGTTTTTTTGCAGTTGCTTTAGCCATATTACTTATTATTTAGTTGCTTTTTTCTTGTTCGCAACAGTTTTTCTTTTACCTTTTCTAGTTCTAGAGTTATTCTTAGTTCTTTGTCCCCTTAAAGGAAGACCAGTTCTATGACGGATACCTCTATAACATCCAATATCCATTAAACGTTTGATGTTTAAAGAAACTTCAGAACGTAATTCTCCTTCAATTTTAAAAGAACCAACTACTTCACGAATTGCTCCGATTTCGTCGTCATTCCAATCTTGAACTTTTTTGTCTTGGCTAACTTGAGCTTTTTCTAAAATCTCAATAGCTCTACTTCTTCCTAATCCGAAGATATAGGTTAGTGCTATAACACCTCTCTTATTTTTTGGGATATCTACCCCTGCTATTCTTGCCATAATTATCCTTGTCTTTGTTTAAATCTAGGATTCTTTTTGTTTATAACGTACAATCTCCCTTTTCTACGCACAATTTTGCACTCGGGACTTCTCTTTTTTACTGATGCTCTAACTTTCATAGTGAATATCCTTTAATATCTATAAGTAATTCTCGCTTTTGACAAATCATAAGGGCTCATTTCTAACTTCACTTTATCACCAGGTAATAATTTGATGTAATGCATACGCATTTTTCCAGAAATATGAGCAATTACAATATGTCCATTCTCTAATTCTACACGGAACATAGCATTTGATAATGCTTCAATTATTGATCCGTCTTGTTCTATTGCTGATTGTTTTGCCATAAAATTAAGCTACTGCTTTTCTATTTTTTCCACTTTTCATTAATCCGTCATAATGTTTATTTAACAAATATGAATTGATTTGCTGAATTGTATCAATTGCAACACCAACCATAATGATTAATGAGGTACCCCCAAAAAACATTGCCCAAGATTGTTGAACATCCATAACACTTACAACAATCGCTGGAAACACAGCTATTAGAGCAAGAAATAAAGATCCTGGGAAAGTTATCAATGACATCACTTTATCTAAGAAGTCTGAAGTCTCTGCACCCGGTCTAACACCTGGTATAAATCCTCCACTCCTCTTAAGGTCGTCTGACATCTTATTAGTAGGAACAGTAATGGCAGTATAAAAGAAAGTAAATACAACAATTAATGTTGCAAACAATAAATTATACCAAAACCCAAACATATTACTAAAAGCGCCAGCGATTGATTGAGATGCTTCTGATTTTGATAACCCAGCTACAGCAGCAGGAATAAACATAATTGCTTGAGCAAAGATAATAGGCATAACTCCCGAAGCATTAAGCTTCAAAGGTATCCATTGTCTATTACCACCCATCAAATCTTGTTCATAATCTCCTGATGTAGTACGGCGTGCGTACTGCACTGGTATTTTTCTAATTGCCATAGTCAACAAGACACAGGCAACAATTACTAAGAGCCAAATAATGATTTCAATAACCAATAACATTGGACCTCCATTGTTATTTGTAACTCTTGTAGTAAACTCTTGTATAAACGCTTGAGGAAATCTTGCAAGTATACCCACCATAATTAACAGCGAGATACCATTCCCAATTCCTTTATCAGTTATTTTTTCTCCTAACCACATAGCAAAAATAGTACCAGTGACCAAGATTATTACTGAAGAAAATAAGAATTCAAAAGAATTAAACCCTAATAAAAATGCACTACTAGGTAAAGTTCTATAGAGATTATAGATATAAGTTGGTCCTTGCAACAAGGTAATCCCTATTGTTAACCAACGTGTGATCTGATTAATCTTTTTTCTACCACTTTCACCATCACTTTGAAGCTTTTGCAAATAAGGAATAGCAATTCCCATTAACTGAACAACAATAGATGCCGAAATATAAGGCATAATTCCTAGAGCAAAAACAGACGCTTTTGAGAATGCACCACCAGTAAACATATCTAAAATAGAACCAATACCACTTTTGGTTTGTCCTGCTAAAGTTGTTAGTTGCGTTGCATCAATTCCCGGAAGCGTAACATGTGCTCCAAAACGATAAACTAAAAGCAGGCCTAAAGTAATTAGAATCCTGTTTTTTAGCTCTTCGATTTTCCAAACATTACTTATTGATTCAATAAATTTCTTCATAAATTGAAAAATTACATTGTTACAGCTTCTCCACCAGCAGCTTCAATAGCAGCTTTTGCAGTAGCAGTAAATTTGTGAGCGGTTACTTTTAATTTTGCTTTCAATTCTCCTCTACCTAAAATCTTAACGATTTCATTTTTAGTAGCTAAACGATTTGCAACGTAAGTTGTCATATCGATTGAATCAGTAATGATTCCATTATCTACTAAAGCTTGAATCGTATCAAGATTAACACCCTCGTAATCTTTACGATTGATGTTTGTGAAACCAAACTTAGGCACACGTCTTTGAAGCGGCATTTGACCTCCTTCAAAACCAATCTTTTTAGAATAACCAGAACGAGATTTTGCTCCTTTGTGACCTCTTGCAGAAGTACCACCTTTTCCAGAACCTTCTCCTCTACCTAACCTTTTATTTTGATTGTGTGTTGACCCTTCAGCTGGTTGTAAGTTACTTAAATTCATAACAGTATTTGTTATTTAGCTTCCTCTACAGAAACTAAGTGTTTAACTTTGTTTATCATCCCAAGGATTGCAGGGTTTGAATCATGTTCTACAACTTGACCCATTTTACGTAGACCTAAAGCTTCTAATCCTCTTTTTTGATCAAGTGGACAGTTGATTTTACTTCTAACTTGTTTTACTAATAATTTAGCCATAATTTCCTTGAATTAACCTTTAAAAACTTTTTCTAAAGAAACTCCTCTTTGTTTTGCAACACTATAGGCGCTTCTCATTTGTAATAAAGCATCAAAAGTTGCTTTAACTACGTTGTGAGGATTTGATGATCCTTGAGATTTAGATAATACATCGTGAATACCTACTGACTCAAGAACTGAACGAACAGCTCCACCAGCAATAACTCCAGTACCATGAGAGGCAGGAATTAAAAATACACGTGCACCACCAAATTTACCTTTTTGTTCGTGTGGTACTGATTGACCATTTAAAGGAATCTTCACTAGATTTTTCTTAGCATCTTCTACCGCTTTTGCGATTGCTTCAGAAACATCTTTAGATTTTCCTAATCCATGTCCTACAACACCATTCTCATCACCTACAACTACAATAGCAGAAAAACCGAAAGCTCTACCACCCTTTGTAACTTTAGTAACACGATTAACACTCACCAAACGATCTTTTAATTCAAGACCAGTTGGTTTTACTAACTCTACATTCTTGTATTTATTAGACATAATATATTAGAATTTAAGTCCAGCAGCTCTCGCGCCTTCTGCTAATGATTGAATACGCCCGTGATACAAGTAACCTCCTCTATCGAATGTCACAACTTCTATCCCAGCTTTTAATGCTTTCTCTGCAACTAGTTTCCCAACTGCAGTAGCAACCTCTACGTTCGTACCTTTTCCTATTTCCTTTTCTCTTGAAGAAGCAGCTAATAAAGTAACTCCATTTACGTCATCAATAAGTTGCGCGTATATTTCTTTGTTACTTCTAAAAACAGATAGTCTTGGATTAGTAGCAGTACCACTAATTGATTTTCTAATTCTGAATCTAATTCTCTGTCTTCTTTCAGGTTTTGTTAATGACATAATCTCTTATTTTTTAAGCTGATTTACCTGCTTTTCTTCTTAATACTTCACCCACAAATTTAACACCTTTTCCTTTATAAGGCTCAGGCTTGCGGAAACCTCTAATCTTCGCCGCAACTTGACCTAAAAGTTGTTTATCAATTGATGTTAACTTTACGATTGGGTTCTTTCCTTTCTCAGAGATCGTCTCCAATGTAACTTCTGGAGCTACATCCAATACGATATTATGAGAAAATCCAAGAGCTAAATCCAATTTTTGACCTTGATTTGAAGCTCTATAACCAACACCTACTAATTCTAATGATTTAGTAAAACCATCAGTTACACCTAAGATCATATTATTAATCAATGATCTATATAATCCGTGCTTTGCTCTTTGGTCTTTATGATCCGATGATCTTTCAACTTGAACTTGATCACCTTCAACTGTTACAGTAACGTCCGAAAACTCCTGAGTTAGTTGACCGTTTTTTCCTTTTACTGTAATAATACCGTCTTTAACTTCTACAGTTACGCCAGCAGGGATTACAATTGGGCTTTTACCTATTCTTGACATCTTATAGTCTTTTTATTAGTATACGTAACAAATTACCTCTCCACCAACATTAAGTTGTTTTGCTTTTTTTCCAGTCATCAAACCTTTAGATGTTGAAACAATAGCAATTCCTAATCCGTTAAGGATTCTTGGAATAGAAGAAGAACTTGAATATTTACGTAAACCTGGTTTACTAATTCTCTGGATATCTTTAATTACTGACTCTTTAGTATCTTTATCATACTTCAAAGCAATTTTGATCGAACCCTGAACAGCGTTGTCTTCAAATTTGTAACTTAAGATATAACCTTGATCAAATAAGATCTTAGTTATTTCTTTTTTTAGATTAGATGCAGGAATTTCGACAACTTTGTGGTTTGCAGCCACAGCGTTTCTAACCCTAGTTAAATAATCTGCAATAGGATCTGTATACATATGTATATATTTGCGGTTATGGTTTTCGCCAGACTTTCTGGCGAACCTTTAACCAATTAAAATTCAATTTTTTACCAACTAGCTTTTTTAACTCCTGGTATCAATCCATTATTAGCCATTTCACGAAATGTAACACGTGAAATACCGAATTGACGCATATACCCTCTTGGTCTACCAGTCAATTTACATCTATTATGCAAACGAACAGGTGAAGCGTTTTTCGGTAACTTTTGCAAACCTACGAAATCTCCAGCTTCTAACAAAGCTTTTCTTTTCTCAGCATACTTTGCTACCGTTTTTTCTCTCTTAACCTCGCGGGCTTTCATTGATTCTTTAGCCATAACTTAATTCTTTTTAAAAGGTAATCCTAGTTCAGTTAACAACGACTTTGCTTCCTTATCTGTCTGAGCAGTAGTAACAAAGGTGATATCCATTCCCGAAATTTTGTTCACTTTATCAATGTCAATTTCAGGGAAAATGATCTGCTCTAAAACTCCAAGATTATAATTTCCTCTTCCGTCGAAACCTGTAGCTTTAATCCCACTAAAATCTCTAACACGTGGTAAAGCTGAAGTAATAAGCCTATCTAAAAACTCATACATTCTCTCTCCACGTAAAGTAACCTTTGCTCCAATTGGCATCCCTTTTCTTAATTTGAAAGACGCAACATCTTTCTTAGAAATTGTAGACACTGCTTTTTGCCCAGTGATTTTAGTTAACTCATCAACTGCATAATCGATAAGTTTTTTGTCAGAAACAGCTGCTCCAACTCCACGGCTTAAAACGATTTTTTCCAATTTAGGAACTTGCATTACGTTTACGTAACCGTACTCTTCTGTAAGAGCAGAGATAACTCTACTCTTATATTCTTCTTTCAATCTAGGTGTATACGCCATTACTATAGTACTTGATTAGATTTTTTTGAAAATCTTACTTTCTTATCTCCTTCAACTCTAACTCCTGTTCTAGTTGCTTCCTTAGTTTTAGGATCAATTAGAGAGATATTAGATATTTGAATAGAAGCTTCTTTTTTTACAATACCACCTTGAGGGCTTTTTGCACTTGGCTTCGTATGTTTAGAAACCATGTTCACACCTTCTACGATAGCTTTGTTTTTCTCACGGTCAACACGTAAAACTTTACCTTCTGAACCTTTATGGTCTCCAGCAATTACTCTTACAATGTCACCTGTTTTTATTTTTAGCTTTATCATCTTAAAACGAATTAAAGCACTTCTGGTGCTAATGATACAATTTTCATGAATTGTTTTTCACGAAGTTCTCTTGCTACGGGTCCAAAAACACGAGTTCCTCTCATTTCTCCTGCAGCGTTTAATAAAACACATGCATTGTCATCGAAACGGATATAAGAACCATCAGCTCTTCTCACTTCTTTTCTGGTACGTACAACAACTGCAGTTGAAACAGCTCCTTTTTTAACGCTTCCGTTAGGAGTTGTATCTTTGATAGAAACTACAATCTTGTCACCAACAGAAGCATACCTTCTTTTGGTACCTCCTAAAACACGGATAGTTAAAACTTCTTTAGCTCCTGTGTTGTCTGCTACTTTTAGTCTTGATTCTTGTTGTACCATAATTATTTAGCTCTTTCTAGGATTTCAACTAATCTCCAACATTTTGATTTACTTAAAGGACGCGTTTCGCTAATTCTTACAGTATCTCCAATGTTACAGTCGTTTGTTTCGTCATGCGCTACAAATTTCTTTGTTTTCAACACGAACTTACCGTATAATGGGTGTTTTACTTTAGTAACTTGCGCAACAACAATAGACTTATCCATTTTGTTTGAAGTTACAACACCAACTCTTTCTTTTCTTAAATTTCTTTTTTCTTCCATCTTTCAGCAGATTACAATTATTGTAACTCTCTTTTTGTAAGTTCTGTAGCTAATCTTGCAACTGTTCTTCTTACACCTCTAATTTGAAGTGGATTCTCAATTGGAGAAATAGCGTGAGCCATTTTTAGGTCGGCATATGCCTTCTTAGTTTGACTAAGTTTTTCTTGCAACTCCGCTGCAGAAAGATCTTTTATTTCTGATTGTTTCATAATATAATATAGATTATGCTTCGAAATCTCTAGCAACAACGAATTTAGTTTTTACTGGAAGCTTTTGAGCTGCAAGACGTAATGCCTCTTTAGCAACTGACAAAGGAACTCCTCCAACTTCAAACATAATTCTTCCGGGTTTAACAACGGCAGCCCAATACTCAACTGCTCCTTTACCTTTACCCATACGTACCTCAAGAGGCTTCTTAGTAATTGGTTTGTCTGGAAATATTTTGATCCATAATTGTCCCTCTCTTTTCATGAAACGAGTAGCAGCAATACGAGCTGCCTCTATTTGACGAGAAGTTAAAAACATTCCATCTTCATGTACAGATTTAATACCAAACATTCCATTAGAAAGTTCATGCCCTCTTCCAGAGTTCCCTTTCATTTTACCTTTTTGTACCTTACGGTATTTTGTTCTTTTAGGCTGTAACATTTTTCTTTAATTTAAAAATTACTTTCTTTTACGAGCGTCTGGTTTTCCACCTTTATTAAAGTTAGATTTCCCACGAGGAGAATCTCCACCTTTTCCGCCAGATTGTTTCTTGTCCATTCCAGCAAGCGGAGAAAGATCTCTCTTTCCGTAAACTTCACCTTTCATGATCCACACTTTGATACCCATTCTACCATAAGTAGTATGCGCTTCAGCTAATGCATAATCAATATCGGCTCTGAAAGTTGATAAAGGAACTCTTCCCTCTTTGAAACCTTCTGAACGTGCCATCTCAGCACCATTCAAACGACCAGAAATCAAAACTTTGATACCTTCAGCGTTCATACGCATAGAAGCAGCAATAGCCATTTTGATTGCACGTCTGTAAGAAATACGGCTTTCGATTTGACGACAGATGCTTGTAGCAACTAGATACGCGTCAAGTTCAGGTCTTTTAATTTCAAAGATGTTGATTTGAACCTCTTTGTCTGTAATTTTCTTAAGCTCTTCTTTCAACTTGTCTACCTCTTGACCACCTTTTCCGATAATAATACCAGGTCTAGCAGTAGTGATAGTAACGGTTACAAGTTTCAAAGTTCTTTCGATAATTACCTTTGATACACTAGCTTTTGATAAACGAGCATGGATATACTTTCTGATTTTGTGATCTTCGGCAAGTTTATCACCATAATCATTTCCACCATACCAGTTTGAGTCCCATCCTCTGATGATACCAAGTCTATTTCCAATTGGATTTGTCTTTTGTCCCATCTTGTATTAAATTGCTTGTGTGTTATTAATAGATCCAAGCACGATTGTTACGTGATTAGAACGTTTTCTAATTCTGTGTGCACGACCTTGTGGAGCTGGACGAAGTCTTTTTAACATCATTCCACCATCTACTCTGATCTCCTTAACAAATAAACCAGCTTCTTCTAAACTAGCATCAGCGTTTTTTTGCTCCCAATTGTTGATTGCAGATAAAACTAACTTTTCTAATTTACGTGAAGCTTCTTTAGAACTAAATCTTAAGATGTTAAGTGCTCTTTCTACCTTCTGACCTCTTACCAAGTCCGCTACTAAGCGCATTTTTCTAGGTGAAGTAGGGCAGTTATTCAATTTCGCGAAAGCAATAGACTTATTAGCCTCTTTTCTCGCATCTGCTGTTTCTCTTTTACGAACTCCCATTGCTTCTTATTTTTTACCTTTATTTTTTGCTCCAGCATGACCTCTAAAAGATCTAGTTGGTGAAAATTCTCCTAATTTGTGACCTACCATGTTTTCAGTAACATAAACAGGTACGAATTGACGACCGTTATGAACTGCGATAGTTTGCCCAACAAAATCCGGAGTAATCATAGAAGCTCTAGACCATGTCTTTACAACTCCTTTATTTCCACCTGCTATATTTTCTTGAACTTTCTTGTCTAACTTATAATGAACGAAAGGTCCTTTTTTTAATGAACGTGCCATATCTTATTATTTCTTTCTACGTTCTACGATATACTTGTTACTCGGGTTTTTCTTAGAACGAGTTCTATAACCTTTTGCTGGTATTCCATTTCTTGAACGTGGATGTCCACCAGAAGAACGTCCTTCACCACCACCCATTGGGTGATCGACAGGGTTCATTGCTACAGGTCTTGTTCTAGGTCTTCTACCTAACCATCTTGTTCTACCTGCTTTACCAGACACAACTAATTGGTGATCAGAATTAGAAACAGCTCCAATAGTAGCCGAACAAGTCAACAAGATTAATCTTGTTTCACCAGAAGGCATTTTAATTGTAGCATATTTTCCATCTCTTGCCATTAATTGAGCAAATGTACCAGCAGAACGAGCTATAACAGCACCTTGACCTGGACGTAACTCAATACAAGAAATAACAGTTCCTAATGGAATTTTACTCAAAGGTAAAGTATTACCAATTTCCGGTTGAGACTCAGGTCCTGAAACCAATTTTTGACCAACTTTTAATCCGTTTTGAGCAATGATATACGTTTTCTCACCATCAGCATAAGCTAATAAAGCGATAAATGCAGTACGATTTGGATCATATTCAATTGATTTTACCGTAGCAGGAATTCCTTCTTTAGTACGTTTAAAATCAATGATACGATATCTCTGCTTGTGACCACCACCCGTATAACGCATGGTCATCTTTCCTTGACTATTTCTACCTCCAGAGTTTTTTATCGGCGCTATCAAAGAGCGTTCCGGCTTATCAGTTGTAATAGCGTCATAACCATTCACAACTCTAAATCGCTGACCTGGGGTAATAGGTTTTAATTTTCTTACTGACATTTTTCTATCTTAGATATTGTTGTAAAAATCAATTGTTTCTCCTTCTTTTACTTGAACAATTGCTTTCTTAATTGCATTTGTTTTTCCAGTAATTAAACCACTTTTAGTGTATTTTGTAGTTCTATCCGGTCTTACGTTCATCGTGTTAACACTCAAAATAGTTACACCATAAGCAGCTTCTACAGCTTTCTTAATCTCAACTTTATTTGCTTTTTTGTTAACTACGAACCCGAAGCGGTTTAAAACTTCACTTTCTTTGGTTACTTTTTCCGTTACTATAGGTTTAATTATGATACTCATATCCTATTATTTACTTAAATTTTCTTCAATTACTTCCAAAGAACTCTCCAAAAGCACTAAATTATTAGCGTTCAATATAGCGTAAGTACTTAATTCTAAACTACTTACAACACTAGCCGCTTTTAAATTACGTGACGACAAATATACGTTTTTATTCGTATTGCCCAACACAAACAATGATTTTTTATTCTCTAACTCTAAAGCTTTCAAAACATTAATGAAATTTTTAGTGTTTGGAGCATCAAAATTAAAGTCTTCAAGAACGATTATGTTTGACTCTTTTGCTTTCATTGAGAATGCAGATTTTCTAGCTAAACGTTTCAAGTTTTTATTCAATTTGAATGAATAACTTCTTGGTCTAGGTCCAAAAACTGTTCCTCCTCCTTTAAACAATGGATTCTTTGCACTACCCGCACGAGCAGTACCAGTTCCTTTTTGTTTTTTAATCTTACGTGTACTTCCCGCTACTTCAGCTCTTTCTTTAGCTTTGTGCGTACCTTGTCTTTGATTAGCTAAATATTGCTTAACATCAAGATATACAGCGTGATTATTTGGTTCAATTGCGAATACTGAATCAGAAAGTTGAACTTTTCTTCCAGTATCTTTTCCGTTGAAATCTACTACTTTTACTTCCATTACTTGTGAATGATTACATAAGAGTTATTATGACCAGGAACACATCCTTTAATCACAAGTAGATTCTTTTCAGTAACTACTTTTAAAACTCTAAGGTTTTGAACGTTTACATTTTCTCCTCCCATACGTCCAGCCATACGCATTCCTTTGAATACTCTAGATGGATAAGAAGAAGCTCCTACAGAACCTGGCGCTCTTAAACGGTTATGTTGACCATGAGTTGCTTGACCAACACCACCAAAACCGTGACGTTTTACAACCCCTTGAAAACCTTTACCTTTAGACACACCTTGTACATCTACAAATTCTCCTTCTACAAACATAGAGACATCAATAAGATCCCCTAATTTTTGTTCTGTTGCAAAATTTTGGAATTCAACGACTTTTTTCTTAGCTACAGTTCCAGCTTTTTTAAAGTGACCTAAAGCCGCTTTAGTGGAATGTTTCTCGTTTTTGTCATCGAAACCCAGTTGCAACGCTTCGTACCCGTCAACACCTTTGGTTCTGACTTGGGTAACAACACACGGACCAGCTTCGATTACTGTACAAGGAACATTTTTCCCGTTTTCATCAAAGATGCTAGTCATGCCGATTTTTCTACCAATTAACCCAGACATAAATATTAATTATTAATTATTAAATATAAAAATAGAACACATCATTTAAGTGAACTCTTATTTTTAAAGTGGTGCAAAAGTATAACTTATTTACACACAATCCAAAAAAAGTTTTCACTTAAACAAAGTGCCCTCAATTTTCCTTTATTAAGATACTTAAACTTTGATCTCTACTTCAACTCCACTAGGCAATTCTAATTTCATTAAAGCATCAATTGTTTTAGATGAAGATGAATAAATATCAATTAATCTCTTATATGACATTACTTCAAATTGTTCTCTCGCTTTTTTGTTAACGTGTGGAGAACGCAATACTGTAAAAAGTTTTTTGTGAGTTGGCAATGGGATTGGCCCTGTAACAACTGCACCAGTAGTTTTAACTGTTTTTACAATCTTTTCAGCAGACTTGTCTACTAACATATGATCGTAAGATTTTAGTTTTATTCTGATTTTTTGACTCATTTTCTTAAAATTAAGCGTTTCCTTTTGCTTTTTTGATTACTGCTTCCGAAATATTAGAAGGCGTTTCTGCGTAGTGTGAAAATTCCATAGTTGAAGTTGCACGACCTGAAGACAAAGTTCTTAAAGTTGTAACATATCCAAACATTTCAGATAATGGCACATCTGCTTTAATAGTTTTTGCTCCATTTCTATCACCCATGTCATTAACTTGACCTCTACGACGGTTGATATCACCTACGATATCTCCCATGTTTTCTTCAGGAGTAATAACTTCCATTTTCATGATTGGCTCAAGAATTACAGCTCCAGCAGCTTTAGCCACTTCTCTATAACCCATTCTAGCAGCTAACTCAAAAGAAAGTGCATCAGAATCCACAGGATGGAAAGATCCATCCAATAAAGTTACTTTTAAACTATCAACTTGATATCCTGCTAAAGGACCAGTCTTCATAGCTTCTCTAAATCCTTTCTCTACAGAAGGAATATATTCTTTAGGAACGTTACCACCTTTTACAGAGTTAACAAACTGTAATCCAACAGGAGCTTTACCATCAACTTCATCAGCAGGCTCTAAAATAAATACGATATCACCGAATTTACCACGACCTCCAGATTGTTTTTTGTAAGTCTCTCTATGTTGAGCAGTTCTAGTAAATGCTTCTTTGTATTCAACTTGAGGCTCACCTTGGTTTACTTCAACTTTAAATTCACGACGCATTCTATCTACTAAGATATCCAAGTGAAGCTCACCCATACCAGAAATAATTGTTTGCCCTGAAGCCTCATCAGTTCTAACTGTAAACGTAGGATCTTCTTCAGCTAATTTAGCCAAAGCCATACCCATTTTATCTACATCAGCCTTAGTTTTAGGTTCAATAGCAATACCAATTACCGGTGCAGGAAATTTCATTGACTCAAGAATAATTGGGTGTTTTTCATCACACAATGTATCTCCAGTTTTAATATCCTTAAATCCTACTGCCGCTCCAATATCTCCAGCTTCAATATAATCGATTGGATTTTGTTTGTTAGCATGCATTTGGTAGATACGTGAAATTCTTTCTTTGTTACCTGAACGTGTGTTCAAGACATAAGAACCGGCATCTAAACGCCCTGAATAAGCACGGAAGAAAGCTAAACGACCTACGAATGGGTCAGTAGCAATTTTAAATGCTAAAGCAGCGAAAGGCTCTTTAACATCTGGCTTACGCAAGATTTTAGTTTGATCTTCTTCTAATAACTCAGCATCATCAGGATGAATTCCTTCAATCCCGTCTTTATCCATTGGAGATGGCAAATATTTACATACCGCATCTAACATGAATTGAACACCTTTGTTTTTAAAAGACGACCCTGCAATCATAGGTATGATCGCCATATCCATTACAGCAGCTCTTAAAGCAACATTGATCTCTTCTTCTGTAATAGATTCAGGATCTTCCATATACTTGTCAAGCAAATTCTCATCATAATCAGCAACTGCTTCGATAAGAATATCTCTGTATTCTTTAACTTCATCAACCATATCAGCAGGAATATCAACAACTTCATAAGTCGCTCCCATTCCAGCATCATCCCAAACAATAGCTTGGTTTCTTACTAAATCAACAACACCTCTAAAGTCATTTTCTTCACCAATAGGTAAAGTAATCGCAACAGCATTAGATTTCAACATATCTCTTACTTGTTGACATACCATCAAAAAGTTAGATCCTTGTCTATCCATTTTATTAACGAATCCAATACGAGGCACTTTATATTGATCAGCTAATCTCCAGTTAGTTTCTGATTGAGGCTCAACACCATCAACAGCACTAAACAAGAAAACTAAACCATCAAGAACACGTAACGAACGGTTTACTTCAACTGTAAAGTCAACGTGTCCCGGTGTATCGATAATATTAAAGTGATAAGGTAGCGTCTCAGGTAAAATTTTACCTTGAGTAGTTGGAAAATTCCACTCACAAGTAGTAGCAGCAGAAGTAATTGTAATACCTCTTTCTTGCTCTTGTGCCATCCAGTCCATTGTTGCAGCACCATCGTGTACTTCACCAATTTTGTGTGACTTTCCTGTATAGAATAATATACGCTCAGTAGTTGTTGTTTTACCAGCATCAATGTGAGCAGCAATTCCTATGTTTCTTGTATATTTAAGTTCTCTAGCCATTTCTTAAGAATTAAAATCTAAAGTGAGAGAAGGCTTTATTTGCTTCTGCCATTTTGTGAGTATCCATTCTTTTCTTAACTGCAGCACCTTCTTCTTTAGCCGCAGCTAAACATTCTGAAGCTAATCTCTGAGCCATTGATTTTTCGTTTCTTCTTCTTGAATAAAGAATCAACCATTTCATCGCCATAGAAATTTTTCTATCTGGACGAATTTGCATTGGAATTTGAAATGTCGCTCCACCTACTCTACGACTACGTACTTCTACGTGAGGCATAACATTAGTTAAAGCATCTTTCCAAATTTCTAACGAAGGTTTTTCTGCATCTTGCTTTTTAGCCTCTATAATGTCAATTGCATCATAAAAAACTTTAAAAGCTGTTGATTTCTTACCATCCCACATTAGGTTGTTCACAAAACGTGTTACCAATTGGTCGTTAAACCTAGGATCTGGTAAAAGTGGTCTTTTCTTTGCCGCTCTTTTTCTCATGTCTTTTTTTTAATAAAACAACACACCAATATAGCTGCGATAAATCACAACACTATTAGCACATTACTTTAAATTACTTTTTTGCTTCTTTTGGGCGTTTTGCTCCGTACTTAGATCTTCTTTGCGTTCTTCCTGCTACTCCTGACGTATCAAGTGCACCACGAACGATGTGATATCTAACTCCTGGTAAATCTTTTACCCTTCCACCCCTAACTAATACTATCGAGTGCTCTTGTAAATTGTGTCCTTCTCCAGGGATGTAGGCATTTACTTCATTACCATTTGTCAAACGTACACGCGCTACTTTACGCATTGCAGAGTTTGGTTTTTTTGGTGTTGTAGTGTAAACACGCGTACAAACCCCTCTTCTTTGAGGACAAGAATCTAAAGCAACCGATTTACTCTTCTTAGTTATCTGAGTTCTTCCTGTTCTTACTAATTGTTGAATTGTTGGCATAATTAATACTAAAAATTTATTATGTATATTTAATTCCCGCTTTTTACGGGGTTGCAAATGTATTAAATATTTTTTACCCTGCAAACCATAAATCATTAATTTTCAACAACATTATTTATTTAAAGACCAACAACTTGCAAATACACCTAAATACAACAGCTAACTACACCTATATAAATAACCCCAAAATCAATATACTGTGTTAAGAAGAAGGTAAAAACAACAAAAAAGAAGGATTTAAAAATCGTAGCTAATTAACAACGGAAAATTACAACCAATTAAAACATCCTTTTTTTACAAGAATTTCTCAACTACATCACTTTTAAAGTTTGTTCCAAAACATTATACATTAAAGACCACCATGTCAGAAAATCTGAACGAATGAACAAACCTTTAATTTTATCTTAAAAATCGTGAACTACAATTAAGAATTAGAACGCTTAATTTACAATAACATTAACTTTAACTAACGAAGCTTCACAAGGATAGAGACACTAATTTTCATAAAATTAAGATAAAAACAATTAAAATTTAAGAAAAAAAATTAGCGTGTCATTTATTATTTATCTTTATAATTAAAAACTTACAAATAAGTTTTATTCTAATTTTAACTACTTTAAAAACAGTAACTGCATTTAATGTATTAAAAATATAAATAAAAACAGCTTTTTTAACTATAAAATAATCCCAGCATTTGATATCAACACAATAAACACGTGTAAGTAAAGTACCCACTGTATCAATAAAAGTTAAAATTCGCAATAGATAGAAAAATACTACAGTACTTATTAGGAAAGTTAACGAATTATTAAGAAGTTCGCAAGACTAATTCAAATAAACATAAAATGAAACTAAAGTTCAATGGAATCTTAGTACTACTATTAGTACTAATGGCGCAATTAACCTTCGCGCAAGAAAGACCCGTAAAGGGAAGTGTTTCCGATAATGCAGGATTACCACTACCAGGGGTAAGCGTATTAATTAAAGGCACACAAAACGGAACACAGACTGACATTGATGGTAAATACTCCATCAAAGTAAGCCCGAACCAAACGCTAACGTTTACCTACATTGGAATGAAACGTCAAGAGGTTTTGGCAACTTCTTCAACAATTAACATCAAACTATTAGATGATTCAATTGAACTTGAAGGAGTAATTGTAGGAGCACTAGGTATAAAAAGAAAAAAAGACGCAGTAACTTCTGCTTCACAAATCGTTAAAAGCGAGGAACTTACTCAAGCAGCAAATCCTAACGTTGTACAATCTCTTGTAGGAAAGGTATCAGGACTACAAATCAACAAGACTTCAGGAGGTGTGAATGGCGGCACTAGAATAGTTCTAAGAGGGTCAAGATCTATTACGGGTAACAACGAAGCATTAGTAGTTATAGACAATGCTATTTCAACAGCATCTGCTTTACAACAATTACCTCCAGAATTAATTGAAAGCCTTAACGTTCTTAAAGGTGCACAGGGAGCAGCATTATATGGTGAACAAGGAGTAAACGGTGTTATAATTGTTTCTACTGTAAAAGGCGCAAAACAAGGCTCTAAATTAACAGTAAATGTAAATTCAGTAATTGATTTTGAATCAGTTGCTTATGTTCCTACTACACAGAGCAAATATGGTCAAGGTTGGTTTGGAGCACATGATCCATACGAAAACGGATCATGGGGTGAAAAATTTGACGGTAGCATCAAAGAAACAGGGCTTCCTCAAAAAGATGGAAACTCAATGAGCTTACCTTATTCTTATGTCAAAGACAATGTGAAGCAATTTTACCAAACAGGCACAACATACCAAAACGGTTTCTCTCTTAATGCAGGAAGCAGCGATTCGTACGTATTATTCTCTGCAAACAACCTTAAAACAGACTTTGTTGTAAAAGGAGATGTTCTAGAAAGAAATAGTTTTTTATTGAAAGCCGGAAAAACTTTAGGTAAATTTAGCATAGATGGAAATATCAATTATAACTACCAAAGCTCGAGTGAAACATCACCTGACTTACTTAGTGACTTAATTCAAACTCCTGGAAACATTCCAATATCACAATTTGCGAATTCTAGTAATGAAGGTCATTGGACACAATACTACTTAAGCCCTTATTGGACTCAAGCTAACAATCGTAGTGAAGCTTCAAGATCTTTCGTAAACGCGATCGCAGCTTTAAAGTATGAAATCAATAAAAACATTAATGTTACATATACGGGAAACTTACAGTTTACCAATACAGACTCACAATCACATATAAACGCCTACAAGGAAAATGCTTTTTTAGCAGGAATTGGAGCTAATAGGGATCAAACATCTGAGTACTATGCAACTCAATCATTTACCAGGAATTTTTATGGAGATTTACTAGTTAATTTCGACTACGATTTAAACGATGATTTAAATTTAAAGGCTAATATTGGTAGCAACATGCAAGACAACTCTTATAGAGTAACATCGCAAGGAGGAACAAATTTAGACATCCCTGGCTTCTACAACATTAAAAATGTTTTAAGCCCAGCAAATCCATCTACATTAGATAATAGGTATTTGAAATCAAATAGAGCGTCAGCTTTAGCGAATATAGATTTAGGTTATAAAGACTATTTATTTTTAAACGTAACAGGAAGAAATGATTGGTCTTCAGTGCTACCTAAAGACAACAATAGTTTCTTTTACAGTAGTGCAGGACTATCATTTATTCCAACTGTAGCATTTGAAAGTTTACGTGGAGATGTATTAAATTATGCTAAAGTTTCTGCCAACATTACCTCTGTAGGAAATTCATCAGCAGTTGGTACTTACGCTATTAACGACATAGGTGTATCACCTACAGGGTTTCCTTACGGTAATCTAGGGTCATATATTGACAATCAAAGACCTACAGATAAAAACATCAAGCCTGAGTTTGTAACAACAACAGAACTAAACTTGAGCTTAGGATTTTTTAAAAATAGAATCACACTAGATGGTTCAATTTATAAAGCTGAAACAAAAGATTTGATTACAGCTGCAACAACATCATCTGCGTCAGGATTAGCTACATCTCAATCTAATATTGGCGACATGACTACGACAGGATTCGAAATTGATTTAGGATTAACACCTTTTAAAACAGAAAATTTTAATTGGAATATTCGCGCAAGCTACTCTACTAATAAATCAGTAATAAATGCATTAGCACAAGGAGCTAACGAAATCAACTTACTAACAGACACAACTACCGGAACTGGAATATTCGCTCAAGTAGGACAAGAGTTCCCATTAATTAAAGGAACGACATTTGTTAGAGACGAAAACGGAAGTATTATCGTAAATGACCAAGGTTTACCATCAAGAACTTCTTCTAATTCAATTTTAGGAAAAGCAACTCCAGACTATATATTAGGCTTAACTAATTCATTTGAGTTTAAAGGATTAAAATTAACTGTAGTAATGGATTATAGAACTGGTCACTCAATTATTTCTGGAACTAAATATGCTTTAACTTGGCCGGGACGATTAGAGGAATCAGCAGGTTTTGATAGAGAAACTGGATTCATACTTCCTAATTCTGTCATAGAAACGGCACCAGGATCTGGAGTTTACACAAAAAATACTACCGTAGCATCAGCTGCTGGGTATGACACTAACGGAGTTATCGATTATTATGATGCATTAAGTAGAACAGGGGAACACAATGTTATAGACGCATCAGCTTTTAAAGTACGCGAATTAGCTTTGAGTTACTCAATACCATCTACTCTAACAACAAAATTTGGCCTAACTTCACTTAGAGTTGGTATCAACGCGAGAAATCCATTTGTTGTACTAGCAAAAGGAAATAAAGGGTATACAGACCCAGAAGCTTCAACTTCAGGCTCAAGCGGTAACGGTTTAGGATATTCAAATATCGGTCAATACCCTAGCACAAGAACATTTGGTGGTAGCATCAATCTAACCTTTTAATCAAAAATAAAATGAAAAAAATAAGTTTAATATTAGCAGTATTTGCTATCTCACTATCTTCATGTAATGATTATTTAAACGATAACATTACCCCTGATAGCGCATTAGCAGAAAATTTACCTCCTAGATTAGTTCTACCAGGAGCACAAGCTCAATCTTTTAGAATACAAGCAATCAACATGAATAGGCTTGGAAGCATCATGGGTAATTCATGGGGTGGTAATATTTATCAATTCACTAACCCTCTTAGATTAGAATATTCATACAATTTTGACAACACCACATATGCAACAATATGGGATGGCTTGTATAGAAATGTTAGTAATTTCCAGCAGATTATTGACACTCCTCTTCCTAATCAAGAGAACTATATTGCTATTTCGAAAATTATGAAAGCGCACTATATGCAGTATATTGTTGATTTGTATGGAGACGCGCCATATTTTGAAGCTTTCAAAAAGCAAGAAAACACAACACCAATATATACAGATGACGCCGTTATATACAAAGAACTAGTAAAAGAACTTGAAGAGGCTAGAGCATTAATTGCGAGCCCTACAGCAACCACTGAAGGAGTTACAACTGATGTTATTTTTGGTGGAAACATGGCACAATGGACCAAATTAGCAAATACTATCGAATTAAGAATTTTACTTAGACAGAGCCAATTAACAGATGCAGAAACAGTAACATATCTTAATAGTAAATATGCTACTTTAAAAGCGTCAAACAATTTTATAGACTCGAACGTTTTGATAAATCCGGGCTACTCATCATCTAATGACGATTCTCAAAATCCATTCTTTAATTCAAATGTAAGAAATGCAGCAGGATCAACAGCGGATACGAATTACACCCTATTCACTTCTTCAAAATATTTTGCAGATCTACTAAATGGAGTTACAACAGGAGTTGTTGATCCACGTGGCGACAGATTATGGCTGAAAGTTGGAGGGAAAATTGTTGGAACTGACCAAGGGCAAACAGCAAGTCCAGGACAAACAAATGCAACGAATCCTACTTCGCGTTTTGGATTAGGAATCACTAATTACGTAGGTACTAGTACCGCTACTAGAACAGCAGCAGGATCTGCAAAAGCAGGTGTTTTAATGTTATTGTCTGAAAGTAAATTTCTACAAGCTGAAGCAGTGGAGAGAGGTAAACTAATTGGTGTGGCAAAAACATTGTTTGACGAAGGAGTCCAAGCATCATTTACCTATTTGGAAGCACCGATAGGTACCTATTTATCTCAAATAGACTCAAACAACGGCTTTGGTTATACAGGTAGTACAAATAAAATACAAGCTATTTTATCTCAAAAATGGATTGCGTTAAGCAGTATTCATGGAGTAGAAAATTACATAAATTTTACAAGAACTGGATTTCCAACCATAACTTCTACAATAAACAATGCAAACATTCAACCGTCAAGACCAAAGAGATTAATCTATCCACTTTCAGAGTATAACGCTAACTCGACTAATGTACCGATATTAACATCTTCGCAGATTATTACGCAAGGCCCTTTCTGGTACGTTGCTAAATAGATAGTCAATCTTATTCATACAATAAACCTCAAAACCATCAGTTCAAACTGATGGTTTTTTTATATATTTGCACCATGGAAAAAGAACATCAAATATTTGGAATTAGAGCGATTATTGAAGCAATACAAGCAGGATCAACAATTGACAAAGTATACATTCAAAAAGAAATTTCGGGTGAGTTAATGAAAGACCTTATGAAGGTTATGAAACGAGCCAACGTAAATTTCTCCTACGTACCTGTTGAAAAACTGAACAAATTAACACCTAATAATCATCAAGGTGCTGTTGCTAATATATCACCAATTTCATTTTTTGATTTGGAGAATCTAATCGAGACTGTTGTTGAAAATGGTAAAACTCCATTATTTTTAATCTTAGATCAAATCTCTGATGCACGTAACTTTGGGGCTATCATTAGAACCGCAGAGTGCACAGGTGTAAATGGTATTATTATCCAAAAATCTGGTGCAGCTCCAGTAAATGGAGATACCGTTAAGACATCTGCCGGTGCCGTATTCAATATTCCTATTTGTAAAGTTGAGCACATAAAAGATGCAATATTCTTATTACAAGCAAGTGGAATCAAAACAATCGCAGCAACAGAAAAAACAGACCAGAATATCTACGATTTATCACTTAATGAACCTATCGCAATAATCATGGGGTCGGAAGATCGTGGTGTAAACCCATCTGTTTTAAAAATCGTAGATGAGAAAGCAAAGTTACCCATGTTTGGTACTATTGGCTCATTAAATGTATCTGTGGCATGTGGCGCATTTTTATATGAGGCCGTTAGACAAAGAAGCTAAGACACACAACTTCAAAATATTTAAAAGCGTTAATAAGATTTTCTTATTAACGCTTTTTTTTTATGCTAAAAACCATCATTTAATGCATAACGAATCAGTTTTATACTTATCTAAAAAAACTTCTGAGTGTAAGAATTAATTGCAAAAAATGCATAGTCCTCCCCTATCCACAATTCAAAACGTAAACTCAAAAGCACAGGACTAAAGTCATACAAAAATTAAGCTACAGTAAAAGCTATTTAAATGATCAACCTCCATAGCCTAAAACTTCCTTGGCCAACTACAAGAACTCATTAGATCTTAGCAAAAAAAACTATTGCTTAATAATATTACCTACAAAATAACTACTAAGCAGTTACAAAATAATTGATTACTAAAAACAAAACTAATATGGAATGTAAAATTAACAGAAAGGAAAAACAATTCTTAAACATTCCTATTTTGTCAATTTCCCCAGACCGATATAAAAACTAGAAATAGAAAAAATTGTTGGAAAAATTAAGGACATAAATAATAAACTAAAAATACACTAGGCCATACGTGCTAGAATTTTAACATTTGGGCCATTTTGTATTACCATCTAACTTAGAAAAAATAAAATTACACAATATGCAATTAAACCAAAATTCTTACAATAAATATTCATAAAAAAGAATAAAACGACAGAATATACATCGTTTATATGTTAATTTAAAAATATTTAACAGTTAAAACAAAACTTAACATGAGTAGTAACAAGTAAAAAGCGTCTTAAGTAAATTATGAAAACACAACCTTAAACCATTCATTTAAAGCATATTGCATTAATACAGATTAAAACCAAAAATAAGTAAAAGGGGCTACCTTACCGAAACAAACACGCAATTGCAAATAAATACTTTAATAAAATATTAACAATTTTTTATGATATTTGCATAACAAACCAAAACTTATAAATAATGAAACTAAAGTTGAATCAAATCTTAATACTACTTTTAGTATTAGTGACACAAATCTCTTTCGCTCAAGAAGGAATTGTACGAGGAACTGTGACGGATGCTTCAGGCATGCCGCTACCGGGAGTAAGTATATCAGTAAAAGGTACCACAAATGGTGCACAAACTGATTTTGATGGAAAATATGCTATCAAAGCTGCGACGAGTCAAATTCTAGTATTTAGCTACATTGGGATGAAAACACAGGAGCGCAAAGCTTCATCATCTACTGTTAATATAAAATTAGTGGGAGATGCGTTAGAATTAGAAGGGGTAACAATTAACGTTTTTGGTATTGAAACCAAAAAGAAATTATCAAACTCATCGTCTTCAAAAGTAAAAGGAGAAGCATTAGCTTCTACGGGTGAGACAGGTTTACTTAACTCGTTATCTGCGAAAGCATCAAACGTAGTGGTAACATCTAGCTCTGGAGACCCTGGAGCAGGATCATATGTACAAATACGTGGACAAAATACAATTACAGGAAACACTCAACCACTTTATGTAGTGGATGGTATCCCAATTTCTGGACAAGAATTAGACAATGGTAATCAAGTTGGTGGTGTAAACCAGCAATCAAGAGTGGGAGATATCAACCCTAACAGCATAGCAAGCGTTACAATCCTTAAGGGAGCGTCTGCATCTGCATTATGGGGTTTTAGAGCGGCAAATGGTGTTGTACTTATCACAACTAAAAAAGGAAAAGGAAAACTATCTATTGAGTTAAACTCATCTTATTCTATTGATGATGTGAACGTTCGTTTCAAAACTCAAGACCTATTTGGTCAAGGGTCTAATGGATCGTTTGCAAGAAACACTGGTTCATCTTATGGGGATTTGATTAGTAGTCGTAGTGGAGCAGCAGATGCAGTAAACAATGCTGGATCGTATTTTGTATCTGATAGAGGTAACACTTACTACGGAATCACGAAAAAAAATAGCACTGCTAATTTTAACGATTCAAACTATGATGAAATCTTAGGAACTGGAAACACAAGCAATCAAAATATCGCATTTAGCGGTGGTAGCGAAAACGGGAGTTTCTACTTAAGTTTAGGTAATACTAAACAAGATGGTGTTGTAAGAAATAGTTCTTATGAAAGAACAAACATTGACTTTAATACTGTTTACAAATTAGGAGAAAAAACTACATTTACTGGAAAAATGAGTTACTCTACGTCAAATTCAAATAGAGTACAACAAGGTTCAAACACGAGTGGATTATTACTTGGTTTATATAGAACTGCACCAGATTTTGACAATAGAGATTTCTTAGGAACAAACTTTACAGCAGCTGGAGTTGCTACAGTTGGAAGCCATAGATCATATAGAAAAGATCTAGGTACCACTGAAACTTCAACAAGTCCTATATACAATAATCCATTCTGGTCAACTGATATACAAAAGAATCCAAATACAGTTAACAGATATATTGCAGGTATCCAACTAGAGCACCAATTTTCTGATCAATTTAGATTAATTGGTCGTGCAAATGTGGATGGGTATTCAGATGATAGACAATCTATGTATCCAATATACTCTTCTGAGAATGGTGGAGGTGGATTTGCATCAGAAGATGGTGTAACACACAGACAATACAATGTAGATGTTTTAGGGATAGGAAACTTTAATTTTACAGATGATTTACGTTTTGAATATACTGCAGGGATCAACACAGCAGAGATAAACACTGTATTTAGAGGTGGTGATTATAAAAACTTTTTAATCAATTCTCCTAAATTTGTTTATTCTAACTCACTGTTAGCTAACAGATCGACTTACTTAAATAGAAGTAATACAAAAACTAATGCTGCATTTTTATCTACATCTTTAAATTACAAAGACTATTTGAATGCTAACATAGGAGCCAGAGCAGAAACTTCATCTGCACTTGACCCTAACTTAAAGACATATGTTTATCCATCTGTTGAACTATCTTACTTATTTACACATCATTTGAAAAGCGAAACTTTAACATTTGGTAAAATTAGAGCAACATACGGACAGGTAGCTATTATGCCTGGTATCTATAATGGATACACTTACATTACTGGAGCTACAGGAACAGAATCTTGGGGACCTGCGTATGATGCAGCAGCTTACAATGGTGGATTTGAAAGAGAATCATTGGCAGGTAATCCTGGTTTAAAACCAGAGATAAAAACGCAATATGAAGCTGGAATCGATTTAGGCTTTTTCAATAGAGTGAATTTAGGAGTAACGTACTATACAGATGTTATTAGAGACAATTTAGTTGCAGCAGCAAATAACCCATCATCATCAGTTAGTGATCTTTATGGAAACTTCGCTCAGCTATCAAACAAAGGTTTAGAAATTGACTTTGACGCAGCTATCCTAAAAAATTCAGATTTCAAATGGAATATAGCAGCTACTTTTGGTACTAATAAAAATGAGGTAACAAAATTAACTGGATCAGAATCTATATTACTTAATGGGTTTGCTGGAACATCATCAAGAGCTGTTCTTAATCAACCACTAGGAGTATTATGGGGAGGTCGTTGGGACAGAGATGCCTCAGGTGAGTTAGTGTTAGATGCACAAGGTTTTCCTGTAGCATCAGCTACTGAAGGAGTAATTGGAAATCCAAATCCAAAATTTAGAGCAGGTTTAACTAATACATTCGAATATAAAGGGTTATCGTTAAACGTATTATTTGATGCGTCTGTTGGTGGTGATTTATGGGATGGAACTAATGGAGCATTAAATGTTTTTGGTAAATCAGTTGAAACTGCTAATATCCTTAATTTAACAGCAGCAGAAGCAACAGCACTTACAGGATCTAACGGAGCAACAGCAATCTCACAAGGATGGTTAAACAGCGACGGTTCATATAGCGTGAGAGGAAATATTAAAGATTTTGGAGCTGGACCTAGATTACTTAATCAATCATGGTATAGTGCATTAGGTGGTGGATTTGGAGCAGTATCTGAACAATTTATTAAGTCTGCTACATGGGTAAAACTTAGAGAAGCAACTGTAGCATACCGTTTGCCAAATACTACATTTTTAGACAAGGCGGGAATACAGTCTATGACATTCTCACTTACGGGAAGAAATCTATGGTTATGGACTGAAGACAAGACTCTAGGTCAAGATCCTGAAACAAACTTAACAGGTGGATCTAACGGTAGAGGTTTACAGTACTTCAACAGTCCTAATACTAAATCTATTATTTTCTCACTAAACGTAAAATTCTAAAAAAATGAAAAAATATAACAAATACATAACACCACTACTATTAGCACTTGCTGTAGTGAGCTGTACAGATTCTGTTGAGGGTATCAATGAAAACCCTAATAAGTTACAAGCGGACGATGCTCAAGCAAAAAATATATTTCAATCAGTATTATTAGCTAACCAGTATTTTCAAACAACAAATAATGTAAGAAATACAATGTTGTGGCTTGGTCAGGCAACTGGAATTGATAGACAATATATTCCGCTAAACGACTGGAATGCGAACACATCTGCAGATTCTGATTCTGCTTGGGGCCTTCTTTATGTTAACTTTTTAACGCAAGATAGAATCACGCAACAAAAAGCAATAGCAGAAAACAATTCAAAAGTGCTTGGAGCGCTTCAGATTGTGGAAGCGCACAGTATTGGTACTGCAACTTCTCTTTGGGGAGACATTCCCTACTCTGAATTTATTACAAATGATCCATTTAACAAACCAAAATTTGACAAACAGTCAGATATCTATGCTAAGTTGCAAACGTTACTTGACGATGCTATAGCTAATCTTGCTAAACCTGGATTAATCCCTGCAAATCTTGATTATCATTACCAAGGTAACACAGCAAAATGGACTCAATTGGCATACTCTTTAAAGGCTAGATATTACTTGCACGTTAAGAATTATACTGCAGCAAAAGCAAACGCACTTAAGGGTTTTAATACTTCAGCTAATGATTTTAATGCACTTTTTCAAGGTGCAACTTCTCAACAAAACTTTAATCCATTCTATGAATTTTTAGAGTATGAGAGACAAGGGTATATGAATGGTGCAGGATACGCAGTAACACTTTTAAATAGTACTTCGGCAATTACTAGAACAAATAGTAAAACGGATGAAGCAGCACGTTTAGCATTCATATACACTGGAACGGAGCTAAATATTAATGGTCTTGACTATGATACTGAAACGGGTAAATTTGGATCAGACTCTAACTTACCTCTAGTAACTTATGGTGAAATGTTATTAATTATCGCTGAGGCAGATGCTCGTGTATCTTTTAGTACAGGTCTAGCATCTTACAACGCTTATAGAATGTTGTTAGATACAGGATATTCTATTGGTAACGTGACAGGCGGTGTAGCAAGTTTAGGTTATAAAGGTCTTACTTTTAAATACTCAAACTATGATGCTGCTGATTTTACTGCCGGAGGTATGGAAAACATGGCTGGAACCTTAACTAATCAAAATGCTTTACTAAGAGAAATATACGAAGAAAGATATATTTATTTCTTGGGTAATTATGAAGCATTTACTGATTTCAGAAGAACAAACAACATTGCTGGTATAAAAATCAACAGTCTATTTGCTGGAACGCCGCAACGTTTAATTTATTCTCAAGATGAGATTAACGCAAATGGAGCTAATGTTCCAACTCCACTGCCAAAAATTACAGATAAAACAGAAGTGAATCAATAACACCTCACTGTTTTTTTTAATACTAAAAAGGCTGTCCTATCAAGGACAGCCTTTTTTGTTGACATGTAATTTGACTAATTAAATTCACTATCGCTGGCAATACTTCGCTCCACATAACTATAATTCACTCTAATATCTCCAGTAAAATAAGAATAAACAACTTCCTTCTCTTCTATCGCTTCTTCGGGTAAGTTTACAAAATTCCCATTTTCATCAAACCGCTGCATAAACTTATCTTCGGCAACATCATATTCTGGAAGTTCCCATTCGTACTTTGGAACTTTTTTATATTCAGGCGATTTTAGTATAATGGCAAAAGCGACTCCAGATACTAAACCTGCAAGATGCCCTTCCCACGAGATTGAATTATCCACATCTGGCAGTACATACCAGATCATTCCACCATACAATACAATTACCGTTAGCGATAACGCAACGAGACGATAATATCTAGTAAGCACTCCTTTAAAAAATATAAACCCTACAAGAACATAAATGAGTCCGCTAGCGCCAATGTGATAGCTTGTTCTGCCTATTAACCAAGTTAGTAGTCCGGAGGACAAAATACCATAGCAAATTACTGCAAAAGAATGACGAGGATAAAAATATTGCAAGGCTGCTAAAAGGACTAAAAGCGGAATTGAGTTGTTATACAAATGCCCCAGATTAGAATGAATAAAGGGACTAAATAGCACACCTTGCAAACCGCTAATTTCTCTAGGTAAAATACCGTTTGTCACAAAATTATAATGAAATCTTATTTCGAACCAATATACTAGCCACATGGAAAGCACAAAAAATAATGGCACTGCGATGACAGCATTTGTATATTTGAATTCTTTTTCCATAGTATCTGATAATTATTCTTTGTTGTAATTGCAAAAATGAAACCAAAGATATTATATGCTATTTTGTCACCTTACCTACAAACATTCTTAGATTTCTAATCGAAATAGCCCAGATAGTAACGGCATCCTTTTTATAAACTGCGAGGCACGAGCTGTTTATAAAAAGATATAGTGGATAGCTGGAATAGCTTCAAATAAATTGATTAATTTTGCAAAATGGAAGCACCATTAGCAGAACGCATACGCCCACAGAATTTAGAGGATTACGTTAGCCAGTCCCACTTGATAGGACCTAACGGATCATTAACAAACCAAATTACGAAAGGAATTATTCCCTCATTAATATTATGGGGACCACCCGGTACGGGGAAAACAACGTTAGCACAAATCATTGCTCAGGAATCTAAACGCCCGTTTTATATCTTGAGCGCCATCAATTCTGGCGTAAAGGACATTAGGGAGGTTATTGAGAAAGCAAAACAAAGTGGCGGACTTTTCACCGCAAAAAATCCGATTCTATTTATAGATGAGATTCATCGCTTTAGTAAATCACAGCAAGATTCGCTACTTGCAGCCGTTGAGAAAGGCTGGATTACATTGATAGGCGCAACGACAGAGAACCCCAGTTTTGAGGTGATCCCTGCCCTATTATCACGTTGTCAAGTGTACATTTTGAATGCATTTACAAAAGCAGACTTGGAAGCGCTATTACAAAGAGCTTTGAAAAAAGACGCCTACCTACTTACAAAAAATATTGTTTTAAAGGAAACAGAAGCCTTACTGAGACTTTCTGGAGGAGATGGCCGTAAATTATTAAATATCTTCGAGCTGGTGATCAACGCATCTGCAGAGGATGAAATTGTAATTACAAATGAACGGGTGTTTGCATTAGTACAGCAAAACACCGTCTTATATGATAAAAGTGGTGAGCAACATTACGATATCGTTTCGGCATTTATAAAATCAATTCGGGGTAGTGACCCCAATGGAGCGGTTTACTGGCTTGCTCGAATGATTGAAGGCGGCGAGGATGTAAAATTCATCGCGAGACGCATGTTAATTTTATCTAGCGAAGACATCGGCTTAGCAAATCCTACGGCATTTATTATGGCTAACAATACTTTTCAAGCAGTTGCAACAATTGGTTATCCTGAAAGTCGCATTATTTTAAGTCAGTGCGCCATCTATTTAGCAACATCGCCTAAGAGTAATGCTTCTTACTTAGCCATAGGCTCAGCACAACAACTGGTAAAGCAAACAGGTGATTTATCTGTGCCAATTCACTTAAGAAATGCTCCTACAAAATTAATGAAAGAATTGGGTTATGGAGACGAATACAAGTACTCTCATGATTACCAAAACAACTTTGCAGAACAAGAGTATTTGCCAGAAGAAGTGAAAAACTCAGCCTTGTACACGCCAGGAATTAATTCTCGTGAAAACACAACCAGAGATTTTTTAAAAAATCGCTGGAAAGGAAAATACGGTTATTAAATAAAAAGGTCCTAAATGCACGTTAATGCTTTTAGGACCTTTTTTATTATCGCTCTAAACTTTTTAAAATTTCACCTCAACTTTTTCTGAAATAAGATTTTGGTCTTGATAATATTCAAAAAACCATGCCCCATTTTTAGAAACTAAAACACCTTGAGTATCACCTTTTACAGCGATGTAAGTAGCAGGATTAGAAGTTTTAGTTACTTTCATAACCACTTTTGGCGTAGCATCTATTAATTGGTAACCATTAGCTATTGGTTGCGCATATAGCAATCCTTCTGTGGATGCAACTGTTGTAACAGTAGCTTGTTCTTCTTCCTGAACGTTGATCTTAGTTGCAGGAGCATACACTGTTTGATTATTATTATAAGTTTGATTTTGATCCATTTGATCTGCAGCTACATTAGCAGCTGGACCTTCATATTTATAATGCAAAGCATAAACAGATTGGAATGCTTCGTTTAAAGCCTCCATATAAGCTGCTTCATACTCTTTCTCTTTACTTTTACCTGTCTCAGATTGAAATATTATAGTACCATTACAATCTTTGAAAGTCACAAACAATTTAGTAACTAGAAAACCGCTATCTTTCTCTACATTAAGATAGAGTAAATCACAACGATTAGTCATTTCTCTTGGGATAGATTGATTAGCATAAAATGCCTCAAATCCAGCTTTCTTTGTATTGAATTTTGATATAGTATTTAAACGATATGCGTTTTCTGACTTCAAAAAATCATATTTTAAAGGTACAATAACTGCTTTATAATTGTTAACAGTTTGAGCGTTAATGGCACTACCTACAACTAGCAGTAGTAATAAAATGTATTTTTTCATGTTCTAAAGGTATTTCTTTAATTCTAATAAATGATTAACTTGTTTAATATTATCGACGACTTCAATTTTGCTCTCATTAAAAAATATCGCGTCAAGGCCCATGTCTAGAGCTCCCTGAACATCTGCTTCTAATGAATCACCTATCATGATGCTATTTTCTTTTTTTGCACCAGCTAAATTTAAAGCATATTCAAAAATTATAGCATTGGGTTTCTTTACACCGGCCAACTCTGAGTTGGTAATAGTTCTAAAATAGCTCTCAATTTTTGAGTTTTTTATTTTTCGATCCTGAACCTCGGCAAAACCATTTGTGATGATGTGCAGCTTATAATTCTCGTTTAAATAATCTAAAACTTCGATCGTACCATCAAAAAGGTGATTATTATCTGGCAAAAAGGTTAAGTACTCTTGAGCAATCACCTCGATATGACTGTCACTAATCGTATAATTGATAGCATCAAATGAATCTTTTAAACGGTTGTATCGCAACTCATCATGCGTTATTTTATCAAATTGATATAATTGCCAGCAAGCTTGATTTATGGGAACATATTTAGCGATAAAATCCTTAACGTCTATCGTAGGATGATTATTAGCTAATATTTTACCAAAAGTTATTTCAGAATTTTTATCGAAATCCCAAAGTGTGTGATCCAAGTCAAAAAAAACATCACTTATATTATTAATTTTCATTTTTATTTTTTTAAAATATTCCCGAATCTACAAAACTGAAGTAACTATTTTCGGTTACAATTACGTGATCTAAAACTTTTATTTCTAGACTCTCCCCTGCCAGTTTCAGCTTTTTAGTAATGTGTTTGTCTGCCTCACTAGGCACTAGCGTTCCTGACGGATGATTGTGACACAAAATTAAGGCCGTAGCACTTAATTCTAATGCTTTCTTGAACACTATCCTAACATCAACTAATGTTCCCGTAATACCTCCTTTACTAAGTTGCTCCTTAGAAAGAACCTTATTTGAATTATTTAAATACACAATCCAAAACTCTTCGTGAGCTAACTCGCCGATGATAGGCTGCATTAATTCAAAAATTGCTTTACTAGACGTTATCTTTACTAATTCTACAGCTTCCTCTGCTCGACGACGTCTCCCTAGCTCTAGCGCTGCGATAATCGAAATCGCTTTTGCCTCTCCTATTCCCTTATATTGAGTTAAGGGTGCTATAGATAGTTTTCCTAATGCATTTAGATTATTACTAACACCACCTAAGATCCTTTTACTTAAATCTACTGCTGACTCATTGCGATTGCCTGAACCAATTAAAATAGCAATTAACTCAGCGTCACTAAGGGCACTCTTGCCTTTAAGCATTAATTTTTCTCGAGGTCGATCATCTTCTGACCAGTTTGTAATTGGAAAATTACTTTGTTCCATTGTTACCGATTTAAATTAAATCTCACGACAACACTTGCCGCTCGCATAAATTCAATCGGGGCAATTGAATCTAAATATTTTTACCCATACATATACTTGCTGTTCGCCCTACATAAGGAGGATAATTATCAATATTTTCGTAACCTGCTTTTGCATACATCTTCATAGCAGCCTCTTGCTTATAAAGTGTCTCTAGCACTGATCTTGTAAAACCTAAATCAGTAGCCCAAGATTCCAGTTCCTCTAGCATCACTAGAGCCAAACCGTTTCCTCTATACGCATCGGCAACAAACATGCGTTTAATTTCGATGGTTGTATTGTCTTTCTTTTTAAAACAGCTACAGCTAACCGCTTTATTGTCGCTATAAACGATCACAACGTTTGGGTTAATTTCTAAAATATTATTTCCCCAGTAATCGCTAGCCAACTCAGGGTAAGCAGCCCACAGACTTTTATCTAAAAGCGCCACTAGTACAGCAAAGTCAGGATGCTCTGATGTGGTTCTTATAATTTTAAAATTATTTTCCACCAGTATTTAAGCTATTACTTTTTTAAGTTCGTCAAAATCTAAGCCACCATAATTTCCTGAGCTCATTAGTAAAAGTGCCGAGTTATCAAAGTCTAAACCAAACAAATATTCTTTGAATTCGCCTGGATTAGTATATATAACCAAATCTTCTCTATTAAAAGCAGTAGCAATTTGTTCATAAGTTACTTCATCAAGCTGCTTAATCTTTACAGCATCTGGAGAATAGAATACGACAGCGGTATCTGCATATTGCAACGCACCCTCATATTCTTTCAAAAAATCAGCGTTCAAGCTACTGTACGTATGTAATTCTAAACAGGCTATTAATTTTCTATCTGGATATTGTTCTTTTACAGCCTTAGTAGTCGCAGCTACTTTACTAGGAGAATGTGCAAAATCTTTATATGCAACCTTCCCTTTTCCTTCTGCTATTTTCTCTAAACGTTTAGAAGCACCTTTAAAACTAGCTATTGCCTCATAGAATGCTTCTTCGTCAACACCCATATTTTGACAAATCCATTTGGCTCCAGCCAAATTGTTAAGATTATGAGCACCAAAAACTTCGATAGGCATATCCCCTTCTGGAGTTTCTAGTAAAGTCACACCATTCTCTACTTTATAGTTAGGTGTGGTGTAGGCTAATTTCCTAATAGGATTAGTAGCAGCGTCAGCAACTTTTTTAACTTCAGCGTCATCCTCATTGTAGACTAGAATACCTCCATTTGTGATTTTTGAAACAAAAATTTCAAACTGCTCTACGTAATTTTCATAAGTAGGAAACACGTTAATATGATCCCAAGCAATTCCTGAAATTAATGCAATGTTAGGCTGGTATAAATGAAACTTAGGTCTTCTATCTATCGGTGAAGACAAATACTCATCACCTTCAAGAACAATAAAATCATTCTCCTCTGTAAGATGTACCATTGTGTCAAATCCTTCTAACTGCGCTCCTACCATATAATCAACAGCAATATCATGATAATGCATTACATGTAAGGTCATAGAGGTTATTGTTGTTTTACCGTGAGACCCTCCTATTACAACACGTGTTTTATTTTTTGACTGTTCGAATAAAAATTCAGGATACGAATAAATTTTCAATCCTAGCTCTTGCGCTTTTAGCAACTCTGGATTATCAGCCTTTGCATGCATCCCTAAAATAACAGCTCCAATATCATTTGTTATTTTCTCTGGAAACCAACCCATTGTTGCAGGCAACAATCCTTTTTTATCTAGACGCGATTTAGACGGCTCAAAAATAGCATCATCGCTACCAGTTACTTGGTATCCTTTATTATTTAATGCTAATGCTAGGTTATGCATTGCGCTACCTCCAATAGCTATAAAATGAGTTCTCATATCGTATTCTTAAATGTTCAATTTACTTTTTCAACTGTTCTAAGAGTGCACTTGCCTTTGCTGGTTCGTTCATCTTATTTTTATATAAATCTGCTAATTTTCTATAACTCTCCACCGAATTATTACTTGCTATAATTGCTTTTTTGTAAGCGACTTCGGCAGCCTTATATCTTTTAAAGTATTCCTCTATTTTCCCGCGTGATAAATAACCATCAACCGCTGAAATAGCCAGTAACTCATTAGAATATTTCTTTGCTTTAGACTCACTTCCACCCACTATTCCTGGCAATTTGATATAAAGCTCCACTAATGCCCATCGAGCACCTATATGTTTTGGATCTAACTGAATTGCTTTTTCAAAGGATTCTTTTATATCGTCAAGCATTCCTAACGCCTTAAAATTGTTGACCTCTAAGGCATACATACCACTTGCACCACCATATTTATAATAGTAGTTAGACTCCTGAGGCTTTAATGTTTTAAGCTTTTTATAATATGCTATTGCTTCAGGCCAATCTTTATTATAACCCGCAATATCACCTAAGTTTTCAATAATAGTCAAATTAGTAGCATTCGATCTATATAAAGACTCTAATAAAGGTTTTGCTTGATCGTACTTTTTATCGTCAAAAAAACGCTGGGCTCTATCATAGTTCGATTGAGCGAAAAGTAGGAAAGGGAATAATAGAAATAATAAGTGTTTCATTTTTCAAAAATAAGAAATTATTACAAGCATGGAAAAGTTTATTGACCAACATTGAAACTAAAAAGTATAATAAAATAGAAATCTTTAAAACACTTTCTAATAACATACACTTTCTAAATTAGCATTTTAAGCCTTAAAACAAATAATACATATCGTCCTACTTCACAAAGTTCTTGCCAGTAATAATTTCTAAATAGCGACACCAAGCAATTGCACGCTAATAAACCAACCACTATGAAAATATTTTATGCCATTCAAGCCACCGGAAACGGACATATAAGTAGAGCCACACAATTACACCCTTACCTTTTAAAACATGGTCAAGTAGACTTTTTCCTTAGTGGTAGCAACGCCACCTTAGAATTGAATATTCCCATCGCTTATCACAGTAAAGGCTGCAGTTTGTATTACAGTAAGTGTGGAGGCCTTGATTACTTAAACATCACTAAAAACATTCGACCGAGACAAATCTACAAAGATGCAGCCTCCCTACCTCTCAAGAACTACGATATTATTATCAATGATTTTGATGCTATCACATCACTCGCTTGCAAATTGCAAAAAGTTCCTTCAGTACAGTTTGGACATCAAGCTAGTTTTATATCACAAAACACACCCAGACCCGAAAAGAAAAGTGTCCTTGGAGAAATGGTTTTAAAACATTACGCCCAAGCACCACAAAATATTGGTCTCCATTTTGAAAACTACGATAGCTTTATTAAGCCTCCCATTATCAAGGATGAGATAATTGCCGCAACAGCCGTAGACCTTGAGCACATTACCGTTTATCTTCCCTCATTTGATAAAGATTGCTTAGAAAAAGCTTTTAGAAACTTGCATAATGTCAACTTTCACTGGTTTCTAGCAGGTACGACATACAAGCACACTATTGCCAACATTACTTACTACCCTGTAAATCAGCAACAGTTTAATCAAAGTCTTATCACATGTCATGGCATTATAACTGGCGGCGGCTTTGAAACACCCGCAGAGGCCTTATATCTTGGTAAAAAGCTACTATCTATTCCCATTCGTAATCATTATGAACAAGAATGTAATGCCGCTGCACTAAAAAAACTAGGCGTGCCTGTGGTATACCAAATCGATAAAAACTTTGACAAAATCATTACTAACTGGTTAAACTCACACATCTTATATCCCAAAATTCAAGCAAACAATATTCCCGAAACATTAGATTATCTTTTTAATAATTATGCTCGATAGATAAAGTTGCAGGGGCTGCCCCACCACAATCCCAAAAGGTCTTGTGAGGGTCGGGCTATACATTGCAATCTTTTATGAGTAAAAACTCATAAAAGGAATCCCATTGCTATCCCTCATCCAAAAAAGAAAACCACATTCGCAACAATAAAGAGCTTATTCGATAGATTTCGCTATTTTTTATTAAATTAGTAAAAAATAAAACATGAAAACACTAGAGGAATGGTTTGCAGAATATGGCGTTAGTCATAAGAATGTTACTAACAAGAAAATACACTACATATGTGTTCCCCTAATATTTTTCTCAGTGGTTGGTTTATTCATGAGTATTCCAAGTGAGTTACTACTACCTCTTGCCACAATTCATCCCGTATTTGCTAATTGGGCTTTTATGGTGATATTATTTGTATTGATATTTTACTTTAGACTATCGCTACCTATGGGACTAAAAATGACTTTATTCACGGCAATCTGTTTAATAGGCAATTATGCAATAGGACAACATATTCCATTACTTTGGTTCTCTATAACCGTTTTTGCTGTAGGATGGATAGGACAATTTTATGGACATAAAATAGAAGGCAAAAAACCATCGTTTATTAAAGATTTACAATTTTTACTTATAGGCCCAGCATGGGTAATAGACTCAGTAGTAAAGATTAGTTAACATTCTCTTTGTAAAATTTCACAAAACTTTAAAACTGTAGTTAACTGTAGCTTTAAAAAAATAGCTAACTTGTTCTGTATTAACCAATACATAAAAAATATGGGACTATTATCATTTATAAAAGGAGCCGGTACAAAATTATTTGGCAAAAAAGAGGAAGAAGCACCAGTTGCTGAAAAAGAAACTTTGAAAGCTAGTGCTCTGCTCAATCACGTGCAATCTATGAAATTGCCTTTTAAAAGTTTAAAAATATACCTACAAGGTGGAACAGTGACCTTAAAAGGAGAAGTCGATAAGCAAGTAGATGCCGAAAAAATTGCACTAGCAGTAGGGAATATTGAGAGTGTATCTGAAGTAGACAATCAGATGGATGTGGCAGTAAAAGAGCCCGAAGCTAGGTACCATACTGTTGAAACAGGTGATTGGCTTTCTAAAATTGCAAAAAAATATTATGGAGATGCTAATAAGTATAATCTAATTTTTGAGGCCAATAAACCAATGCTTACAGATCCAGACAAAATCTATCCTGGACAGGTACTAAGAATACCAAATGAATAATGTTAAAATAAAAAAATCCGTTTCAAAATATTGAAACGGATTTTTTTATAACAAGAAGAAAATAAACAACTAATTAGTCATTTAACATTTTCCATAATTTATCTTTTAACTCAGTTAATCCTTGTTGCGCTACAGATGAAATAAACATATAAGGAACATCCTTAAACGATACATCTAATTCTGTTTTAAGCTCGGCTTTTAACTCGTCGTCTAGCATGTCACACTTAGATATCACTAATAAACGTTCTTTATCTAACATTTCTGGATTATACTTAGTCAACTCATTTACCAGAATATCATACTCTCCTTTAATATCAGGAGTATCTACTGGAACAAGAAATAACAAGGTAGAATTACGTTCAATATGACGTAGAAAATAATGACCTAAACCTTTACCTTCAGCAGCACCTTCTATAATTCCAGGAATATCAGCAATTACAAACGACTGATAATCTCTGTATGCAACGATACCTAAATTTGGTTTTAACGTTGTAAAAGGATAATCAGCAATTTTTGGCTTAGCAGATGTCAACACTGATAATAAAGTAGATTTACCTGCATTAGGGAAACCAACTAATCCTACATCAGCTAGCACTTTAAGCTCAAGAATCACATCCATCTCTGTACCTGGTAAACCTGGTTGAGAATAGCGAGGTGTTTGATTTGTCGAACTTCTAAAATGCCAGTTTCCTAATCCACCTTTACCTCCTCTGGAAAGCACTTGTTTTTCTCCATCATCAGTGATTTCGAATAAAACTTCTCCAGTTTCTTTATCTTTAACGACAGTTCCTAATGGCACTTCGATAATTTTATCGTCTCCATCAGCTCCTGTACTTCTATCTCCACTACCGTCTCCACCGTTTCCAGCTTTTACGTGTCTTGCAAACTTAAGGTGAAACAAAGTCCACAATCCTTTATTACCTACTAAATAAATGTGTCCACCACGACCTCCGTCACCTCCATCAGGTCCACCTTTTTCAATAAATTTCTCTCTATGCAAGTGCGTAGACCCTTTCCCTCCTTTACCAGAAGAAACAAATATTTTCACGTAATCTACGAAGTTCCCTTCAGTCATAATTTCTATTGTATTTATTTAGCGACAATCAAAACAATTTTAAATTGCTCACTAAATTTTCTGTATTCTTAATCTATTATTTCTAGTAAACGTCTCTATTTTAAAAACGTTTATATTGTGCTTTATTTGCGTAGTGACTTTACAATCACTTTGTCAATTTTGATACCATCCATATCGATTACCTCAAGCTGAAACTTGTTCCAAACTAATTTCTCACCTTGCTTAGGTATGTGTGACAATTCAGTCATAACTAAGCCGCTTACTGTGGTAACATCGTAATCATTTATCAAATCGTCTAATTCAAAATAAGTTAGAAAATCATGTAATGAATAATGACCATCTACCAGCCATGTACCATCTTCTCGTTCTACCAACTGAAAATCGTCTTTATAAAATTCAGAAGCATCACCTACTAATGCTTCTAAAATATCATTCAAAGTAATGACTCCTTGAAAAATACCATATTCATCAGCGACAAATGCATAATGAATACCGGTTTTCTTGAACTGCTCTAAGGCTTTATAAGCCGTAGTATGTTCCATCATAAACGGAGCGTCTGTCATGATTGAGGCGAGATTAAAATTCTCAGCATCAATATTAGCAAACATATTTTTTAAATTTGCTACCCCTACAATATCGTCGTAATTATCGTTATATACAGGATAAATAGAGTGAAGTTCTTCAAGCATAAAGCTCTTGACCTCGCTCTTTGTAGCATGTAATGGCAAGAAAACCACTGATTTTCTATGCGTCATCAATGAATTTATTTTTCTATCTCCAATATGAAAAACGCGCTCTACGATATCTTGCTCAATTTCTTGAACCTCTCCACCTTCTGTACCTTCTTTTATAATCGCTTTAATCTCTTCCTCAGTGACTTTACCATCGGTATTAGGTCTGATTTGAAGAATATTCATTAGAAATTCAGTCGAATTTGTCAACAACCATATAAAAGGAGCCGTAACTATCGACACAACTTTCATAGGCATTGCCACCTTTTTTGCAATTGTTTCAGGATAATTCAAACCAATCCTTTTAGGTAATAATTCCCCTAACACTAGAGAGAAAAAAGTCAAAATAACAACAACAATTACCACAGACATTGTTGCAGCATATGGCTTAAGTGCATCAAATGAACTCACAAAAAGTTGTACATCACTAGTAACTTTATCTCCACTATAGATACCTGTTAAAATACCTATAAGCGTGATCCCTATTTGAACTGTTGACAAGAACTTATTAGGAGCATTAGCTAGCTCAAGTGCTATTTGAGCACTTTTGTTGCCTTTTTTAGCCGCAGATTCAAGTCTGTTTTTTCGAGCAGAAATCAATGCGATTTCCGACATAGAGAAAAGTCCGTTCAGGATAATTAAAAAAAGAATTATTAGTATTTCCATGTAAGATTTATAGCAAAATGGTAATTTAAATTAATTGTGTTACAGTATTTTTTTTCGAATAAATAAATTTTCAAAAATTAGAATGCGTTTCCTATAAACTATCTATAACTGTGCTCAACCTTTTTGTTATTTCATCAATAGATCCAATACCGTCAACAGCATGAAACTTATTTTGTTCTTCGTAATAACCCATTAAAGGAGCTGTTTTCTCATTGTATTCTTGGTAACGATTTCTAATCTTGTCTTCATCCTGATCGTCAATTCTTCCACTTGTTTTTCCGCGTTCTAATAAACGTTGAATCAAGATTTCGTCATCTGCCTCAAGAGCAATCGTTGCTGCAACTTTTGAACCTATCGACTCCAGAAAAACATCTAAGTCTCTCGCTTGTGATAATGTTCTTGGATATCCATCAAATAAAATACCATTAGTATCAGGATGTTTATTAACCTCATCGATTAACATCTTAGTTGTTAATTCATCTGGAACTAAATCTCCAGCATCCATAAAAACTTTACATTGTTTCCCTAATTCAGTATCATTTTTTAAATTGAAACGAAATACATCACCTGTTGAAATGTGTGTTAATTTATATTTCTCTTTTAAAAATTCAGCCTGCGTTCCTTTTCCTGCTCCTGGTTTCCCAAATAAGACGATGTTAGTCATAATGTGTGTTGCGTGATTATTCTTTTAATTGATATACTTCTGAAAGGTTTCTTCCATGACCATCATAGTCCAGACCAAAACCTACTATAAATTTATTTGGAATTTCGATTCCAATATAGTCAATCTTAATGTCTTTTTTGTACGCTTCTGGCTTATAAAACAAAGTTGCTATCTTTAGCTCCTTTATATTACGTGCCTCAAATAAAGCTTTAATTTCAACAAGTGTATTTCCAGTATCTACGATGTCTTCGATAATTACTACAGTACGGCCTGTTAAATCTTGGTTTAAACCTATTAATTGCTTTACCTCTTCTGTAGAAGATGTTCCTTCATAAGAAGCCATTTTTATAAAACTAAGCTCGCAAGCACCTTTATATGCTTTCATAAAATCAGAAACCACCATAAAAGAGCCATTTAAAACCCCTATAAAAACAGGTATTTCTGCCCCTAAATCAGCGGTTACTTGAGCTGCCATTTTATCGATTGCCTGAGCAATTTCGTCTGCTGATATAAACGGAACAAATTGTTTATCGTGAAGTTGAATCATTATTTTTGTGTTTAAAATAATGGACAAAGATAGGAATTTCTGAGTTGCCATTTCAGAATTAAAAGCATAAGAATAGCGTACAACTAAAAAAAGAGCTAATTTTGATTCTAGATGGACGATCAAATTTATAAAAACATTACTAATAGCACCGCGCATCGCAGTAGTCGCCTTGCTAATGTCACCATTATTTTAAATGACCCTACCTTATTATGTGATTTGGTTACACTCTCATTTAATACACTCGATTGCAATCACCACAAAGCTACATGGATTCTCGAAATGATTATCGACACACAGCCTCATCTGTTAACCGATCATTTGGATTTCTTTTGTCAAAACATAAATAAATTCAAAAATGAAAGTGCCATTCGATCTGCTGCTAAAACCTGCCTTCATATAAGCAGACACTTAACTCTAAGCAGTAAGCAACAAAACTTAATCACAGAGAATTGCCTCGATTGGTTAATTACAACAAATAGAAAAGTAGCTACAAAGGCGTATGCTATTCGAACATTATACGAACTCGGTAAAGAAATTCGTTGGATTCACCCCGAATTAAAAGAAATCCTTATCCAAGATTACCCTACGCATTCCTCAGCATATAAAGCTGTAGCACGTGAAATATTGAAGAAAATAAAATAGCGCTTCTTCATTTGAGCGATAAAAAGTATCTTTGCTCATACAAACTACAACACAATGAATTATTTCTCTTCTGAATTCAAATTGGGCATCTTAGGTGGCGGCCAATTAGGTAAAATGCTACTTTTTGATACTCGAAAATTTGATATTCAAACCTATGTATTAGATCCAAGCGACGAAGCTCCTTCGAGAATGGCATGCAACAAGTTTTTTAAGGGCGACCTAATGAATTTTGAAACCGTATACCAATTTGGAAAAATGGTCGATGTGCTAACAATTGAAATCGAACTAGTCAATCTTGAAGCGTTAGAAAAATTAGAAAATGAAGGTTTAAAAATATATCCTTCTCCTAAAACGTTAAAAGCAATTCAAAATAAAGGAAAGCAAAAAGATTTTTATGTTGAGAATACTATTCCTACTTCAAAACACCTTCGTTTTGTAGATCTCGCTGACCTTAAAAAATCATTGGAAAAAGACGAGTTAGACTTCCCGTTTGTTTGGAAGTGTGCCGAATTTGGTTACGATGGAAATGGTGTAAAAATCGTTCGTTCGACATTTGACCTTATTAATCTACCCGATGTAGAATGCATAGCTGAGGACATGGTACCATTTAAAAATGAATTAGCAGTAATTGTTTGTCGCAATCCATCAGGCGAAATTAAAACCTACCCCGTTGTCGAAATGGAATTTCATCCAGAAGCAAACCAAGTAGAATATGTAATTTGCCCTGCAAGAATAGATGATAAAGTAGCTGAAAAAGCAAGAGCAATCGCCTTGAATGTTTCAGAGAAATTCAACCACGTAGGATTGCTTGCGGTTGAAATGTTCCAAACAGAAGATGACGAAATATTAGTAAATGAAGTTGCTCCTCGCCCACACAATTCTGGTCATTACTCTATTGAAGCAAGTTACACCTCACAATTTGAAAACCATATACGCGCTGTTTTAGATCTACCTTTAGGAAATACAGATAGTAAAGTAGCCGGAATTATGGTAAACTTAGTAGGTGAAGATGGATTTTCTGGAAATGTTATCTATGAAAACATTGAAACTATACTAGGATGGAACGGTGTTACGCCACATATCTATGGGAAGAAACAAACCCGTCCTTTTAGAAAAATGGGACACGTAACCATTGTAAATTCCGATATTAAGGAAGCAAGAAGAATAGCTGAGGATGTTAAGAATACTATTCGAGTGATCAGTGAGTAGTTTTTCAGTTTTTAGTCGCAGTTTTCAGTCTAGGTTACCGCTAAATAATTACAAATGGATTTTTTAACCGCCATACTAGATTTTTTAAACATATCTGATAATTCTCATTACATAAAAAAAATATTATAAAACTACTAGATAAAAACGAATATGTAGCCCCGAGAATTTTAAGCTTTTTATCGTTATTAATAACTTTAATTGCTGTTTTATTCTTTAGTTATATCATCTTTATAATCATCAAACAAAAAATATAAAAAATGAAAGTAGCCGTAATCATGGGAAGCATCTCAGACATGCCCGTAATGCAAGACGCGATTGATATATTAAAATCATTTGACATCGAAGTGGAAGTTGATATCGTATCTGCTCACCGTACCCCTGAAAAATTATTTGATTTTAGTAATAATGCACACACACACGGTGTATCAGTGATTATTGCTGGTGCTGGTGGTGCCGCACATTTACCTGGAATGGTGGCTTCAATGTCTCCTCTTCCTGTAATTGGAGTTCCAGTAAAATCGAGTAATTCAATTGATGGATGGGATTCTATATTATCTATTTTACAAATGCCTGGTGGTGTTCCTGTAGCAACAGTGGCCTTAAACGGAGCAAAAAATGCTGGAATATTAGCGGCACAAATTTTAGGTATCCATGACAAAGTGATTATGGATAAAATGATTGCCTACAAATTAAGCTTGAAAGAAGCTGTCTATAAATCATCTGAAGGATTGAAAAAATAATGTACAAATACGTACGATGCGAAAAAGGCTTCCATTTCTGGAAGCCTTTTTTTATTATAAGCTGTAAAGCTTAGTCCTCTTCTTCGATTTCTTCAAGAACAGCCTCAAATTCAGATGCAATAATATCGTCATTGTTAATCCAGTTTTCTGAAGTTACCAAGTTAAAATTAATGTTGTCTGTAGTATTCAGTTCCCAAATAATGGCTGCGGCATTAGGAAACGGAATGTTCTGTGTCATTTGGTCGTCAAATAATCGTTTGATTAAATTTCGATCAGATAAACCGTTGTTCAACAATTTCAGTACATTTTCAGGAGTTAATTCCGCAGGCTCACCATCTATACGAGTCATAGAAAAATGAACTACAGAAGCTTTTGCATTTGGAAATTTTCCGTTATACGCTTTAAAAAGCAACTGATTAACGTGAAACAATCTTCCTTGCATGTGAATTTCAGGATATTCTTCGCAAACTTTATCAATAAGCATGTTGTGCGATATCTGTTCGATTTGTCCCTCATTAAGCTCCTCGCCTAACTTATAATCTAGTACAATTGCAGCTGCCTCGTGCGGTTCGTAATCAGAAATCGCCATTTCTAGCAATTCTGGTAAATTCTTCACCTCTGCAGTAGCAGCATCTGGAAAATTAAATCGTTCACACAATTGTATTAAATCATCGGTAGACCAATATCCTTCTACTTCATTTACAGTATCTATTCTTTTTATTGCTACTTGGTATTTCATTTTATCTTACTTTTTAAGACCGCTTTAATTATGGCCAATCATGATTTTTACAATTTAGTCTATTTAACGACACTCAGAACATAAATAACAATAAAATAACACAAGAATCTAGACCTATCTTTTACAAAGAATCAACTTAGATAAAACAGCTAGAATTTTATAAATTACTATCTTTACACTACAAATAGACTTGACAGCGAGTCACAAAATAATTACATTACAATGAATATTTTACTATCAAAATTCACTACAAAATACGATACAGCGCCTTTTTCACAAATTAAAAATGAAGATTACGCTCCTGCCATTCAGCAAGGAATTGCTTTGGCTAAAGCCGAAATTGATGCCATTGCTAACAATCCAGAAGCACCAAGTTTTGAAAACACTATTGTTGCCATGGATTATACTGGCGATATCTTAGATCGTGCGTCAAGCATTTTCTTTAATTTGAACTCGGCAGAGACTAATGACGAAATGCAAAAAATCGCTCAAGAAGTATCTCCTTTATTATCCGAATTTGGAAACGACGTTACATTAAATCCAAAATTGTTTGCTCGTGTAAAAGCGGTTTATGACAATAAGGCATCTTTAAATCTAACAGCAGAACAAGCCACTTTATTGGATAAAAAATATAAAGGTTTTTCTCGAAATGGTGCTAATTTACCTGAAGATAAAAAAGACCAATTACGCGCTATTGATAAGGAACTATCGAAGTTAAGCTTACAGTTTGGTGAAAATATTTTGGCTGAGACCAATGCTTTCGAAATGCATTTGACAGACGAAAAGGATTTGGCTGGACTACCAGAAGGAACTATCGAAGCCGCGCGCTCTTTGGCGAAAGCCCAAGAAAAAGAGGGTTGGATTTTCACATTAGATCATCCAAGCTACGTTCCGTTTATGACGTATGCAGACAATCGTGAATTGCGTAAAAAACTAGCGATTGCTTTTGGTGCAAGAGGTTTTCAGAACAATGAATTTGACAATCAAGAAATCGTCTTGAAGATTGCTAAACTTCGTTTTGATAGAGCGCAATTATTAGGTTATGCGACCCATGCTCATTTTGTATTGGAAGAACGCATGGCGCAAACCCCAGAAAAAGTACTTTCTTTTTCGAATGATATGCTAGCCAAAGCCAAACCGGCAGCCTTGAAAGAATTTGAAGAGTTGACGGCTTTCGCCAAAAAACTAGACGGAATCGAACAACTAGAAAAATGGGACGGTGGTTATTATGCCGAAAAATTAAAACAACAACTTTTTAATTTGGATGACGAAAAATTGAAGCCTTATTTCCAGTTGGAAAAAGTATTGAACGGTGCTTTTACAATCGCTGATAAATTATACGGTTTAACTTTTACCGAAGTATTTGACATTGACAAATACCATCCTGAGGTAATGACTTATGAAGTTACAGATGAGAAAAAAGATTTAGTTGCTATTTTCTACGCTGATTTTTTCCCTAGAAAAGGAAAACGCAACGGTGCTTGGATGACGTCTTTCAAATCACAATATGTAAAAAACGGAATCAACGAAAGACCACATGTGTCTAACGTTTGTAATTTCACTAAACCAACCGAAACCAAACCTTCGTTATTGACATTTAACGAGGTTACCACCTTGTTTCATGAATTTGGACACGGATTACACGGAATGTTAGCCAATACAACTTACCCAAGTTTATCTGGTACATCCGTATTTTGGGACTTTGTAGAGTTGCCTAGTCAGGTGATGGAAAACTGGTGTTACGAGCCAGAAGCTTTGGCTTTGTTTGCAACGCACTACCAAACGGGTGAAGTGATCCCGCAAGAATATGTAGAAAAGATCAAAGAAAGCGCAAGTTTCCACGAAGGATTAGCAACGATGCGCCAGTTGAGTTTTGGCCTTTTAGACATGGGATGGCACGGACAAGACCCTACGGGAATCACGTCTGTGAAAGCATTCGAAAAAGAGCAATTTGAATCTACTAGATTATACCCAGAGGTTGCCGAAAACGCTATGAGTACGGCTTTCTCTCATATTTTTCAGGGTGGTTATTCATCAGGATATTATAGCTATAAATGGGCAGAAGTATTAGATGCAGATGCTTTTGAATTTTTCCAAGAAAAAGATATTTTCAATAGAGAAGTCGCTACAAAATTCAAAGATAATGTACTTTCAAAAGGAGGAACAGAACCACCAATGGAATTGTATAAACGCTTTAGAGGACAAGAACCGAAGCCTGATGCTTTATTGAAAAGAGCGGGGTTGTTATAGATTTTAAAAGCATTTTTTTTACCATTAAGAGATTAAGATAATTAAGTAACAAGTGCTTAACTAAACTTAATTTCTTAATGGTTTTTTATTTTCTGTAGGCTTCTACAATAAACTTTCATTTATTTTTGAAAGTTTAAAAACTTTAGCTTACATTTGTACTATGGAATTCAAAGAAGCAAAAAATAAGTTTGTACAAACCTGGGGAGCACTAGGATCGCAATGGGGAATTAATAAAACCATGGCGCAAATTCACGCTCTTTTGATGGTTTCAGCAGAACCGGTTTCGATGGAAGATGTGATGGAAGAATTGCAAATTTCTCGCGGGAATGCCAGCATGAATTTACGCGCTTTGATGGATTGGGGAATTGTTTACAAAGAATACAAAGCGGGAGAACGAAGAGAGTTTTTCACCGCTGAAAAAGACTTAGACGAATTAGCCGTAAAAATTGCAAGAGAACGCAGCAAGAGAGAAATCAAACCTGCTTTAAAAGTATTAAAAGAGGTGTCGTCGATTACTGCCAACCAAACCGAAGAAGAAAAACACTTTGTAGATCAAACAACCAAGCTGTATGATTTCGTTTTAAAAGCCGATAATGTTTTAGATAAAATTACCGAATACAAAGACAATTGGTTGACTAAGCTCGTTGTGAAATTCATGAAGTAACAATAAAAAAATTTAATCAAAACTTTCATTTTTTTCTGAAAGTTTAAAAATAAAAAGAATTATGAAAATACTAAATTTTTTAAACCTAGCGATTGTTCTAACCGTAGTAATAACTGGAATATTAAGTCCTTTCATCAAAGATTGCGGACTTATTGTTTTCTTCACTGGACTATTTATAATGCCAGCCTATCAGCTATTATCTGGACTCATTTGGTTGACAAACGAAACTAATAACAAAGATGTGACTAATTATTTCAAAGGTGTTTTAGGCTATTTCTTTTTAATGTTCGCCATTTCATTATCACACAACTCTTTAATAAATCAATCAGTAATTGAAAGCATAATGATGTATATAGGAGTTTCTATACCTATACTACTCGCTTTGTATTTTACTTTCATACTAAACAAAAACACAAGAAGATGAAAACCCTAGCCAACCACGCCCTTCTTTACGATGAAGAATGCCCAATGTGCAACCTCTACACTGCCGGTTTTATCAAAGCAAATATGTTAGATAATCAAGGTAGAAAACCATTTGTAAATATTACAACCGAAGAAGAAAACTATATTGATATACAAAGAGCCAAAAACGAAATAGCCTTATTTGACACTCAAAGCAAAAGAGTTTACTACGGAATTGAAAGTCTATTAAAAGTAATTGGAACTTCTTTTCCATGGATGGAGAAAATAGGTAATTGGAAACCCATAAATTACTTTTTGAAAAAGTTATACAAATTCATCTCTTACAACCGAAAAGTAATAGTACCAAACAAAACGAATGTCGGTGACCAAATCAATTGCATTCCTGATTTTAACAAAAAGTACCGATTGTTTTATATTGCATTTGCGACTTTATTTACGGCTTTAGTCTTATTTCAATACGCAGAATTGATTGTATTTTTACCAAAAGCAACTTTCGTTAGAGAAGTCCTTCTAGCAACTGGACAAATAGGTTTTCAAGCACTTTTTATTCGAAAAATAGACAACCAAAAGCAATTGAATTACATTGGGAATTTAATCACCGTTTCTATAATAGGAAGTTTACTTTTGTTACCGATAGTATTCTTAAACAGCTATTTTGAGCTAAATGATTATTTTATTTTGGGCTGGTTTGGATTGACCGTGAACTTTATGATCTATGAACATTATAGAAGAATCAGCTTACTCGAATTACCTAAATATTTGACTCTAACATGGATTTTGTATCGAATACTCGCTTTGGTAATCATCTTAAATTTTTAAATTTAACATCATGAAAAAACTAATCATAGCAGCAGGAACAGGATTTTTAGGTCAAGTTCTGGTAAATTATTTCGAAAGCAAATTTGACGAAATTGTCATTCTTACACGAGGACAAAACAGCGTGAGCGGTAAAATTAAATTGGTCAATTGGGATGCTAAAACATTGACAGGATGGGAAACAGAATTAGAAAATGCAACAGTGCTAATTAATCTTGCAGGAAAATCTGTGGATTGTCGCTATACCGAAAAGAACAAAAAAGAAATATTACTTTCTCGTATACAAAGTACCAAAGTCCTTAATCAAGCCGTACTTGCTTGTAAAAATCCACCAAAACACTGGTTGAACTCTTCAACCTCAACTATCTACAGATTTTCATTAGACAAACAAATGAGTGAAGAAAATGGAGAAATTGGCAATGATTTCTCTATGAATGTAGCGCAATCTTGGGAGAAATCATTTTTTAAAACTGCAACGCCACATACCTTAAAAATCGCTTTACGTACCTCTATTGTTTTGGGTAGAAATGGTGGTGCTTTTATACCGTTAAAACGATTAACACGATTAGGACTGGGAGGTAAACAGGGAAAAGGAAACCAATTTATTAGTTGGATTCATGCCGAAGATTTTGCTAGAGCCATTGATTTTATTATCGAAAAACAAATGAAAGGCGTTGTCAACATCGTTTCACCTCAACCTATATCTAATACAAATTTCATGGAGAAATTACGAAAACAATTGAACGTTTTCATCGGTCTACCCACAGCTAAGTTCATTTTAAAAATTGGAGCAAAAATCATTGGAACCGAACCTGAATTGGTATTGAAAAGTAGAAATGTGATTCCGACCCGACTTTTAGAAAACGGATTTGAATTCGAATACAAAACATTAGAAACAGCCTTAAAAAATCTAACAAAATGACAACGATACAATTAGCAACCGCAATTAACGCACCGATTCAAATCGTATTTGATTATGCTCGCAATATTGACACGCACCAACAATCTGCAAGTAAGACTAGTGAGGTTGCCATAGCAGGAACAACGCACGGATTGATCAATAAAGGTGAAACCGTAACTTGGAGAGGTAAACATTTTAGCTTCTTTCTACAGCATCAAAGCATCATATCCCAAATGGAGCCGTACTCGTATTTTGTAGACGAACAATTAAAAGGTCATTTCAAATCCTTCAAGCACCAACATTTTTTTGAAGAAATAGATGGACAAACGATTATGAAAGATGTGATGGAATACGAAACTCCGTTTGGGATTTTCGGAAAATTGTTTGACATAATGATGTTAAAAAATCATCTTACTAACTTTTTGTTGCATAGAAATGCACATCTAAAGATAGTTTCTGAAAATAGTTAAAAAATAAATTTAAAAGAATACAACCATCAACCACCAAATTATTGGGATACTTTCTACCCAAAATGAGGTGTAATATGTAGAGCGTTTCTCATTGGCAAAAGCCAAAAACAAGGAAAGGATCACCACTAAGATTCCGTTAACTATTAACTGCTCTGCGATGAATTTATATTTAAAAAACTCTAAAAAATAGAATGGAATAAGAAGTAATAGTCCAATAATTTTTGTATTTCTAGTCCCTACTTGCTGGGGTACCGTTTGCAAATGAGGGTCATCGTTTGCCATGTCGATTATTTCAAAGATAAGAATTAACACAAAAACCAAGATAAACCGCTGAATGCATTTCAAGAAAAAGTCATTTCCTAAGGCAACATGAGCGTTTACTAAGGGCAATACTAAAGTTACTCCTACCCAGCATAAAGCCACAATGTATATTTTTACTCCAGCCCAGTTGCGTGCATTTTTTCGATTAGGAAAAAAAGGCAAAGTATACAACAAGGTTAGCGCAAGTACAGCAACTGATACAACCTGAGTGATTAATTGCAGTTTAAAAAAGTAATAGCCCACGCCAAAGAGCGAAATCGAACTCAAAAGAGTAATTAATTTCAACTCACTACGCATGGTTCTTTTTTTGGCTCGAGCCAATGCATCATATTTAACAAAGTTATACCCCACAATAGTCCCTAGAAAAGCAAAATTTGCAATGGGTTCGTCGCTAATTATGTTGAACATAAAATGCGTCATTCTAACTAGTGCATACACTGAAAAAGCCACGTGTAAACTACTACGGAGATAAAAATCAAAAACCTGCTTTAAACTTACCATTAAACAAAATTAATCAATTGTGAACAAATACCAGATTTAGTTGAAAAATTGCTAAAAAATCAATCTAAAAACACGAATTAGATTGTTTATAATACTTATTTTTGCAACACTAAAAAAACACAACATTACTATACTTACATGAAAACAGACTCATTTGCTTTAAGACACTTAGGCCCAAGGGAAAACGATTTACCACAGATGTTAGAAACCATAGGTGTAGATTCATTAGATCAATTAATTGATGAAACGATTCCATCTGACATTCGATTAAAAAACCCATTGGAACTAGAGCATATTATGACTGAGTACGAATATGCAAATCACATTCGTTTATTAGGTCGTACAAATAAAGTTTACAAATCATATATTGGGTTAGGATACCACCCAACAATTGTTCCTCCAGCGATTCAAAGAAATATTTTTGAAAATCCAGGATGGTACACTGCTTACACACCGTATCAGGCAGAGATTGCTCAAGGTCGTTTAGAAGCGATTTTGAATTTTCAAACCATGGTTATTGAATTAACAGGAATGGAAATTGCTAATGCCTCTTTACTTGATGAGAGTACAGCTGCTGCTGAAGCTATGGCGTTATTGTTTGATGTACGTACTAGAGACCAAAAGAAAAGCAATGTATGCAAATTTTTCGTTTCAGAAGAAATTTTGCCACAAACATTATCAGTTTTACAAACACGTTCTACCCCTATAGGTGTAGAATTAGTAGTAGGAAATCACCAAGAATTTGATTTTTCTCAGGATTTCTTTGGTGCAATTTTACAATACCCAGGTAAATACGGTCAGGTTTATGACTATGCTGATTTTATTAAAAAAGCAAATGATAACGAAATTAAAGTAGCTGTTGCCGCTGATATCTTATCATTAGTTAAGTTGACTCCTCCAGGAGAAATGGGAGCTGCCGTTGTTGTGGGAACTACACAACGTTTTGGTATCCCAATGGGTTATGGTGGCCCACATGCAGCATTTTTTGCTACAAAAGAAGAATACAAACGTTCTATGCCAGGTAGAATCATAGGTGTTTCACAAGATGCAAATGGCAACCGCGCTTTGCGTATGGCTTTGCAAACTCGTGAACAACATATAAAACGTGAAAAAGCGACTTCAAATATTTGTACTGCACAAGTATTATTATCTGTAATGGCTGGAATGTTTGCCGTTTATCATGGTCCTAAAGGATTAAAATATATCGCAAATAAAGTGCACTCAACTGCGTCTACTCTTGCTGAAGCATTGAACAAATTAGGTATTTATCAAACAAATACTGCCTTCTTTGATACTATTGTTGTAAAAGCAGATGCTCAAAAGGTTAAAGCAATCGCTGAGAAAAATGAGGTCAACTTTTATTATATTGATAAAGACACCATCTCGATCTCGATTAATGAAACGATACTTGCTCCTGATGTAAATCAAGTAATTGCAGTATTTGCTGAAGCAGTAGGAAAAGATGCTTTTGAAATTGAAGAATACGTAAACGAAAATAATTATCCTGATTTCTTAGATAGAAAAACAGACTTTTTAACGCATGAAGTATTTAATAAATACCACTCAGAAACGAGCTTGATGCGTTATATCAAAAAACTAGAACGTAAAGATTTATCATTGAATCACTCGATGATTGCGCTAGGATCTTGTACTATGAAATTGAATGCAGCAGCCGAAATGTTGCCCTTAAGTATGCCTTACTGGAATACAATACATCCATTTGCTCCATTAGATCAAGTAGAAGGATATACTAAAATGTTGAAAAAACTAGAGCATCAATTGAATGTGATTACTGGTTTTGCTGGTACAACATTACAACCTAACTCTGGAGCTCAAGGAGAATATGCTGGATTGATGACCATTCGTGCTTACCACCAATCAAGAGGTGATAATCAAAGAACCGTTTGTTTAATTCCTGCATCGGCTCACGGTACAAATCCTGCGTCGGCAGCGATGGCTGGAATGAAAATTATCGTAACTAAAACAATGGAAAACGGTAACATTGATGTAGAAGATGTACGCGAGAAAGCGTTACAATACAAAGATGAATTATCTTGTTTAATGGTAACTTATCCATCTACTCATGGTGTTTTTGAAAGTGCTATTAGAGAAATTACTCAAATCATACATGACAATGGTGGTTTAGTTTACATGGACGGTGCTAACATGAATGCACAAGTAGGATTGACAAATCCAGCGACTATTGGCGCAGATGTTTGTCACTTAAACTTACATAAAACATTTGCTATTCCTCATGGTGGCGGTGGACCAGGTGTGGGACCAATATGTGTAAACGAAAAATTAGTTCCTTTTTTACCTACAAATCCATTAGTGCATGTAGGTGGTGAACAAGGAATCACTGCAATCTCTGGAGCCCCTTATGGATCGGCTTTAGTTTGCTTAATTTCTTATGGATACATTTGTATGTTAGGAGCTGAAGGAATTACTAACGCTACAAAATATGCCATACTAAATGCTAATTACATGAAAGCGCGTTTAGAAGAGCACTACCCTATTTTATATTCTGGTGAGAAAGGAAGAGCAGCACATGAAATGATCTTAGATTGTCGTGGCTTTAAAACTAAAGGAATCGAAGTATCTGATATTGCAAAACGTTTAATGGATTATGGATATCACGCTCCAACAGTTTCATTCCCTGTAGCTGGAACATTGATGATTGAACCTACAGAATCTGAGGATTTAGCTGAGTTAGATCGTTTTTGTGATGCAATGATAGCTATTAGAAAAGAGATCGAAGCAGCTACTACTGAAGAGCCTAATAATGTCTTGAAAAACGCACCACATACTTTGGCAATGCTTACTGCAGACACTTGGGTATTACCCTATTCTAGAGAAAAAGCAGCCTATCCATTAGAATATGTTGCCGAAAATAAATTCTGGCCAAGTGTTCGTCGCGTTGATGAAACTTATGGTGATCGAAATTTAATTTGTAGCTGTGCGCCAATTGAAGCGTATATGTAAAAACAAAATTTGATATATTTAAAATGCTTCGACTTGTTCGAGGCATTTTTTTTACAACACTTTACTTAAAACGAGCGATATCATTAGGCTAAGGGACAAATCGTATGCCTAATTTTAAGTTATTTCAATAGAATAGCAATACTATAACGTTTTCGAAAAAACATTAAAAAATCATCAGTATTTAAGCCAAATACCTATGATTTAATAATTATATGCACGCATAGTAAATATCATAGCTAGAATCATTTTTTTATTTTTAAATTAGCCTAAAATTTTGGAAAACAATTCGATGAAAATAAAAATAACTGGAGTAGGAAGTTATATTCCTGAGAAGAAAGTAAGTAATACAGACTTTGGAAATCATGTGTTTTTAAATGAAGACGGAACCCCTTTTGCTCGTCCAAACGATATTATAATAGAGAAGTTCAAAGGAATAACAGGAATTGAACACAGGCGTTACGCTGAAGAAAATCAAACCTCTTCTGACTTAGCTTTTCTAGCATCACAAAAAGCAATTGAGAATGCAGCAATCGACCCTGAAACCATTGATTACATCATTTTTGCACATAACTTTGGTGAGGTAAAATTTGGTACTACACAAGCCGATACAGTACCTAGTTTAGCGACTAGAGTAAAGAATAAATTACAAATAAAAAACCCTAAGTGCGTTGCTTACGATATCCTTTTTGGTTGCCCAGGCTGGATTGAAGGTGTACTTCAGGCAAATGCTTACATCAAATCTGGAATGGCAAAACGCTGTTTAGTGATTGGATCTGAAACTTTATCGAGGGTCGTTGATGACCACGATAGAGATTCAATGATTTATTCTGATGGTGCCGGCGCCACAATAATCGAGGCTTCTGATGATGATACAGGATTACTTTCTTATGAGAGTGGTACCTACGCTATGGATGAAGCTAACTATTTATTTTTTGGACAGTCGTACAACAAAGATTTAGAGGAAGATACGCGTTATATAAAAATGCACGGTCGTAAAATTTATGAATTTGCACTTACAACAGTTCCTGCAGCTATGAAAAGCTGTTTAGATAAGAGCGGAATCGCAATAGATGATGTGGCAAAAATATTGATTCACCAAGCCAATGAAAAAATGGACGAAGCCATCATACAACGTTTTTACAAACTCTATGACAGACCCGTTCCTCAAGACATTATGCCTATGAGTATTCATGAACTAGGAAACAGCAGCGTGGCTACCGTACCTACTTTATTTGATTTATTGATTAGAGGTGAAATAAAAGACCAACAAATAAATAAAGGAGACATACTTCTTTTTGCTTCGGTAGGAGCTGGAATGAACGTAAATGCTTTTATATATAGGTATTAACTGCTCTCAATCTAACTGGATAAAACATCATGTAGTCCGCTATTATATTTTAATAGCGGACTATTTAGTTTAAGGCAACTAACCACTGCGCGATAAAAAGCCTAAAATAAAGAGAAGCCAAATCACTGTTACAAGAAAGATATCTTTGTACATTTGCAACTGCATAAATTTATTATCACATGTACGAAAAAACGTTTCCTAATAAAAGGTTTAAACATACTTTAGAATTTTTAAACAAACATATTTCAAAATCTGAAACAATACTTGATCTAGGTGTCGAAAATCCTTTTTCAAAAATTATGAAAGAAGATGGATACACTGTTAAGAATACCTCTGGCGAAGATTTAGATTTAGATCAATCAGTATTTTCAGAAGAAAAAAAAGAGGTAGTTACAGCATTTGAAATTTTCGAACATTTGCTAAACCCTTATACAATTTTAAAAGAAATCAAGTCAGATAAACTGCTAATTTCTATACCAATGCGTTTGTGGTTCTCTCCAGCTTATCGTAGCAAAACAGATATGTGGGACCGTCATTATCACGAATTTGAAGATTGGCAATTAGACTGGTTACTTGAAAAAGCAGGTTGGAAAATTATAGACCGTCAAAAATGGACAAACCCAGTTAAAAAAATTGGAATCCGTCCATTGTTGCGTTATTTCACAAACAGGTACTACATTATATACGCTGAAAGAGTTTAAAATTAAATAAGTCTTCACGTAATACTAGATAGCGCGTCTCCTAGCCCTTCTAGAAAAACTGTTGGAACTGTATTAAATATATCATGAATTACTATCTAGTTATACCTGCTCACAACGAAGCTACTTTAATAAACTTGACCTTACAATCACTGGTTTCACAAACAGTTTTACCAAAGAGGATTGTTGTAGTCAACGATAATTCTACTGATAATACGGAAGCAGTAGTCAACGCTTTCGCGAAAGAGCATCCGTACATATCGTTAGTAAATAAGCAATCGACAGCCATCCATTTACCGGGAAGCAAAGTTATCCAAGCCTTTAATGCTGGTTTTGCAACATTAGATGAGCAGTACGATATAATAATGAAAATAGATGCTGACCTAATATTCCCTAAGAATTATATAGAAACATTATCGCGCCATTTTAACGCTGACCCTAAAATAGGTATGGTAGGAGGATTTTGCTATATTGAGAAAGACGGAAAATATGTACTAGAAAACCTAACAGATAAAGATCACATTCGTGGGGCTTTGAAAGCGTACAGAAAAGAAGCTTTTAAACAAATAGGCGGGTTAAAATCACAGATGGGTTGGGACACGGTAGACGAATTACTTTGTAAATTCTATAACTGGAAAGTAGTAACTGATGCATCTTTGCAAGTTAAACACCTCAAACCTACGGGAGCAAATTATAATAGAACAGCCCGTTTTAAGCAAGGTGAAGCTTTTTACACCTTGGGATACGGCTTTCTTATCACAGCTATTGCATCAGCTAAGTTGTCTTTTATGAAAAAAAAACCTTTACTATTCTTTGACTATATCCAAGGGTTTTTTAAAGCCAAACGCGCTGGTATAGATTTAATGGTGACTAAAGAGGAAGCACTATTCATTAGAAATTACCGTTTAAAGAAAATGAAGGAGAAACTATTTTAGTTAAATCAATTACTTTACTATTTATAAAATACTATTTACAATCGCTAAATTTGTAATTTAGCCCATATTCACAAAACTATGATGCTCATTCGATATTTATCACAAGTAGGTCGCTACTTTTTAATGCTACGAGAAATTTTCATCAAGCAGACTAAATGGTCAGTGATGAAAAAACTAATTTTCAAGGAGATTGACGATTTAATAATTGACTCTTTAGGAATTGTTGCATTTATATCCTTCTTCGTTGGTGGGGTTGTTGCTATTCAAACAGCGTTGAACCTAACCAATCCTTTGATACCAAAATATTTGATAGGATTTGCCACAAGACAGTCGGTTATCTTAGAATTTGCTCCCACGTTTATCTCTGTTATTATGGCAGGGAAAATGGGTTCATTCATAACATCAAGTATAGGTACGATGCGGGTAACAGAGCAAATTGACGCCTTAGAAGTTATGGGTGTAAATTCACTTAATTACTTGGTTTTTCCTAAAATTATCGCTCTACTGATGTACCCTTTTCTAATAGGAATCAGTATGTTTCTGGGAGTACTTGGTGGTTGGATGGCAGGTGTTTATGGCGGTTTCACATCTAGCGATGAATTTATATTAGGAGCACAAATGGAGTTCATTCCTTTTCATATTGTATACGCCTTTATTAAAACACTAATTTTTGCGATGTTGCTAGCAACTATACCTTCTTTTCATGGTTACTACATGAAAGGTGGTGCACTAGAAGTAGGTAAAGCAAGTACTGTGTCGTTTGTATGGACGTCAGTTTCTATAATCCTTTTCAATTACATATTAACGCAATTACTACTTGGATCATGATAGAAATAAAAAACATAGAGAAGTCTTTCAACGGCAATAAAATATTGAAGGGTATATCCACTGTTTTCGAAACAGGAAAAACAAACCTAATAATAGGACAAAGTGGATCTGGAAAAACAGTATTACTAAAAAGCCTACTTGGAATTCACACACCAGAATCTGGGCAAATTTGTTTTGATGGCCGTGTATATTCTGAATTAGAGGATGATGAGAAAAGAGAGTTGCGTACCGAAATAGGCATGGTATTTCAAGGAAGCGCCCTTTTTGACTCGATGACTGTAGCTGAAAATGTAGCGTTTCCATTAAAAATGTTTACAAAAGATAACAGAGCAGCCGTTAAAGAAAGAGTAGATTTTGTTCTAGAAAGAGTTGCATTAAAGGATGCTCATGATAAATTACCATCAGAAATCTCTGGAGGAATGCAAAAACGTGTTGCTATTGCGAGGGCTATCGTTAATAGACCTAAATACCTTTTTTGTGATGAACCTAATTCAGGACTAGATCCTAATACAGCAACCCTAATTGATAATTTAATCAAGGAAATTACTGAGGAATATGGCATTACAACTGTGATCAATACGCACGATATGAACTCGGTGATGGAAATAGGAGACAACATCTTATTCTTAAAAAACGGTATAAAAGCGTGGCAAGGAAATAAAGACGAGATATTTAAAACAGATAATGAAGATGTTGTAGCATTTGTGTACTCATCAAATTTATTTAGAAAAGTAAGAGAAGCTTATTTAAGGGAGTAATCTTAAAAATATAATTTCTAAAAAGAAAACGGAGATCGATTTAAAATCAGTCTCCGTTTTTTTATACTATTGGTATGCTTCCGCACAATCGGAATAGGAATCTCCCGAAACAAAGCACTGACCGCAAACCAATCGGCAAAGCCACCAATATTTGCCGCTTCAAAACCTGCATTCACGATTTTCCAAGCTGGATGGCTTAAAATATCCATACGAACTAGTAGCTCAAAAAGCACTAAACCTGAGAAAGCGATTAGAAGCGATATGGAGTCTAGCTTGTTTTTCATTATGGAAGATGTTTGTATCGTAATAATACTAAGTGTAATTTATGTGTTTTTAGTAAAAAACAACTTGAATTTCCTACAAACACAAAACTATTTTTAATAATTATAAAGTTTTAGGCAAAGTGCCACGAAAATCATTAAATTTTTTTTGCGCTTTCAACTTTGCTTTATTTTTTACAAAATTTTCAAATTGTAGAAACGGCTCGCTTGTAGATTTTTCTATTTCCAAATTATTCGACATTTCGATTATTTCTAAAATACATTCATTAACTAAAGCTGAATCATATTTAGTAAATAAAAAAGTAAATTTAAATGGTTCTCTACTTATAGTTATTGGATAAGTTTCAGCAATACGATCTCTATCCACTTGATTATCTAATTCCGTTTGTGAAAACAATGTCACATAATAATTAATTAAGTTTTTCAAATGCTTTGATCTTATTTTATCTAATTCAATTTTAATCTCCTTTTTGTCATTATTTAAATTGTTGTTTGATTGGTTATTTTTCTCGAGTGAGTGATCGCTTTTTCCTTTTTTAGTTTTATAAATCCAAAAAGTAATGAATGCAATGACTAAAATAATTATTAAACCTATGCTTCCCATAACTCTTCAGCGTTAATTTTATTATTAATTTCTTCTTTTAATGTATCAAGTTTTGATTGATTTTCTTTTAGATGCAGTAGCTTTTCTTTTTCTATTTTTTTTTGATTTTCAAGTTCAATAGTTGATTTATTTTTTAATTGTGCAATCTCAGATAACTTATTCGATAACAAAGTTCGATTGTTTTCTTCAATCTTACTTATTATTTCAGAAACGTCTGAAGATAAATTTATTTTTAAAATACTTTCTTGTTTATTTACTTCTTGTATTATAGGCTCTATTTCATTCATAATAAAAGCTTCAAGCGCTAAAACTCCTTTATGCTTGTCTGTCCAAGTAAAGTTACGAGACCACCAACCAACATTGTCACTATACAATTGTTTTAATTTAGTAGCTGCATCATATAATTTATATTTTAGATTTTCAATTTGTAAATTGATTAGGCTTGTACATTTAATTTGAATTTTTTCTTTTAATAAATCAGTATTTATATAATCAAATTGAAAATCGAATTGATCAAATGTTTTTTGTAAGCCTTTTGAAAAATCTATTGAAAATTTATCTGACTGTTCTTTTAATTCATCAAGATACTTAGTCATATAATTATTGACTATGATAGAAGCTTGAATATTTAATTCATTAAAATTCATCCCTTCTAATTTTCTTTGGATATTTGCTTTTACCGTTATAAATCCATTAAAAATTTGCAAAGTACTAACCTCTTTGTTATATAAATTTGTAATTTTACTACTTAGTACATCAAGATTTTCACTTATATGTTTAATATCATTTTGAATGATTTTTTCTTTTTCAGTAAGTCCTTTTTGATCCGATATTAAAAGGTCTAAACTTTTCTCTGTAATATCTATTTCTTCTTTAATATTCAATGATTTACTATCAAGAAGAGTTGATAAATAATTTTGATTTGCCTCGATGACATTTTCATCTTTATTAGAAATCATTTTATTTTCGACTGCTTCCTCTAGTTTTGAAAATTGAATATTAGCATGATCAAAAATATTTTTTTTATCAAAAGTATCATATTCTTCCTCCATTCTTTTAGAAAAAGGCAATTTAGATTTGTTCATTTTATCCAATAAAACAGCCATTTGGCAAACAGGAAAAATAGAATCCTTACTTGGAATTAATTTTTTCTCTCGATTCCATTCCGAATCAATCATATCGTCTATTGTACTCCTCAATTTGTCTTCACCATTAATTAAATCAGATTTAGTTAAGGCAACTAATCTGTGTTTAGGTGAAATATGAAGCATATAATCATTGATGAATCTAAGGTCTGTTGCATCCATTGCTCGTCCTACGTAACTACAATATACTACTGCATCAGCTTTTATAATCCAATTTTTAACTACGTTATCTCTTAATTTATTTGGAGAATTCATTCCCGGAGTATCTACAACAATAATATTTCTAACCCACTTAGAACTAGTTTTTAATGTTAGGGTGTTTACGAAGGGAGTAAAAGTACCATTTTTACCCACAAAATGTATTAATTCCTTAAAATCAGTGCCTTTAACAATCTTCTTACTCAATAACTCATCATAAGTTGAATAACCTTTGTTTTGTAATGTTTCTAATGAATTATTAAGAAGTACATTAAAGCCGTTTTCATCAGTAGTTCCTTTTAATGAATTTCTTAATTCATTAAATTCATCAACTGTATATAGTGTAGCTTCAAACGATGGCTTGTCATCATAAGTTATGAAAGTGATTTTTGCGGTAAGCTCAGTGTCATCAGCTGGTAAAATATCATCACCAAAAATCATTGCATTTAACAAAGTGCTTTTTCCTGCTTTCATCTGCCCTGCAACTGCAAGAATAAATTTATCATTTACTAATGATTTTTTCTTTTCAAGAAGTTCTGTTTTTAAATCGGCATTAGTAAACTCTGAGTTATTTGCCAATAGCATATTGTAAATAGCTAAAAGAGTTTCTTTTTTTTGAGTATATAGTTTTAACATATTTTTTCTAATTTTTTAATAATTTGGTTGCATTCATCAATATTGTTTCCTAGAATTGTTACTTCTCTTTCAAAAAAAATATTATCTAGATAGGTTCTAAAGAAACCTAGAGTTTCATCTGTAGCATATTGAACCGGTTGATCATAATCAATATTTGAAAATATCAAACTTTTAAATAAAAACTTCAAGTCAAAAATTTCAATTTCAGATTCAGCATAACTATACTCTAATTCTTTTTCGATATTTAAAATGAATTTATTAAATAAAACCTTAATGAGTTTCATAAATGAATTTGAAATTGCATCTATATTTTGCTTGATTAAGTCATTTGTATTGTAATATACAAGGGAATTTACAACTTCAGAGATGCAAGCGTCATTAAAATAATTTAAGTGTTTATTGAAATTGTTGTAGCGATCGCTTTTTTTAATTTTTGTTTCATTTAAATACTTTAAGTGTTCCTGTATTTCTAATTTATAACCTAATAAACCTTTTTTATCAAATTCATAATTAGATAATCCTATTTGTAAATTTTTAACTGTAATCTCTTTATTACGAGATCCTATTTCTTTTAATTTTTTTAGTATTTCCTGTCTATTTGGAATAATACCTTCATCAATAGAATCTTCAGTATATGAAAACATGGACTCTATTCCATTATCGTTGTAGTGAAATCTTAACTTACCTCTTCCTCCAATAGAGCTTGAAAATTTCAACTCCCAAGATTCATTTCGCAACTGATTTTGATTGTGAATATTACTTTTAATATTTTGGATAATTGTATTAAAATCAGTTGAATCATTTTGGTTACTTGTTTTTGAAGAGTATAAAATCACATCTTTAATTACGTGACCTAAATCTTTTTTAATGTCATCCAAAATTTTTTGTCTTGCCGTAGCATATACTTTTTGGTCAGCTTTATTTAAGATTATATATATCTCAACATTCGTTGTTTCTTTTTTTAACTTTTCAATTCTTTCTTTTTGATCTCCAGTAATACTACCAGTATTAATATCCATTAGCCAAAACAAAACATCCGCTTCGTTTTTAATTACTCTTTCTGTCTCTTCATCGTCTCCGCCTTTAAGATTGTTTCTATCTGGTGTAAAAACATCATTAGGATTTTCAAATCCTGGAGTATCTAATAATGAAATGTCTCTTACAAATTCCCAAGGACCTTCAATAAAAAAATGGGCGGATTCTTTAACTGTTTCTGCTGTTCCGTGCTGAATCATCTCTCTGTAATTTTCAGACGAAATTTTCTTTTTATTACCGTTTATATCCAGTATATAGAATGCTTTCTTATGAGAAAACGAAAGAGTTGTAACTGAAGAAGTTGTTGGTTTATCACTTACAGGGCATATTTCTTCTTGTATTAAAGAATTAATAAAAGACGATTTACCTGCACTAAAATTCCCAACGATTGCAACTCGAACTGGTTGCTGGTTTCCAGAAACTAAAATAGATTGCTCTAATAAAATTTTAGCATCAACTTCTAATTTTTTTAATAATTTTTTTTCCCAAATGTCGTCTTTATGCTCCCATAAATCAGAATAAATATCGTTATAATGAATGATGTCATTTAATAAATTGCTAAAAAGTTGATTGGGATTTTTTTTACTATTCTCCATAGTTCTGAGGGTTATTTTTCAATTATCTTTCCTAGATTCATGATTAACTTAATTTAATAATTTCATCTTGAATATTACGTTTGGTGTTTTCTACTTCATTTTTTCCTTTTTTTAATTTTTCAAAAGCGACACTTAAGTTGTTGTCGTGAATTTTCACCTTTTCTTCAATCTCTTTAAATAATAAATTTATCTGATCTTCAATAGAAGCCATAGTATTATTTAAAATTTTTCTACCAATTTGCGAAACTTCAATTTCTGTTTTAGATTGGATAGCAAAATTAGCGACAAAAGCTCCAATATGTTCGATTGGATTTATTTCTTTTACACCATCATTTAATGCAGCAATACCTTGTAGAGCCATTGATTTTAATCTTTGACCTAAAGCTTTTTTAATCATTGTTTTACCAGCTTCTTTTGCGACCGCTTTAGCAGCTTGGCTTGCAACTACTTTTGAAGCAGCTTGACCGCCTAATTCGGCACTTGTAGCAACAGTAGCTTCAGCAGCATTCGCAGCCGCACCTGCACCTCCAGTTGCCAGTGCAATTGCAACTGCCGTTGTTAAGCCTGCAAAAGCATTTTTAGTCTTAATAATTAAATTAATGGATGAGGTTAAAATTCCAAAATCAGTATTTATATTTGCTGGGTCAACAATGTTATATTCTTGAAAAAATCTCTGGACATTTGCTCTAATTAATTCATTTACATTGTCTGTATATTGATTATATAAATCACTTAAATTTTCCATATTCGGAGACACGCTTGCAAATTCTAATTTAATGCTCGAGCTAAAACTTTTCCCAATTGATTTAACTTCATCAGATAATAAATCCTCAAATTTTGATAATTTTTTCTTGATATTGCTTTTTTGCAATTGCAAACTTTCAATATCTTCTTCTAATTTTATTCTTTCTTTTTTAAATTGAGAATTGTCAAAACTTAATTTTGTTTTTAAATCCTTGAGTGCATCTATAATTTTATTTTTCAAAGTTTCCTCTTGAACTTTTAGACGCTGAGAGATTATGTGATTTCTTCTTGAATTTATAGAAACTTCAAATAAATCAAGTAGTTTCTCATTACTACTATTATTTTCTTTTTCAAAAATATCATTCGCTGAAAATGAAATTATTCTAGAATCAATGTCGTCTACTTTTAAGTATTTATTGATATCTATTTTAAAACCTTCAATAATTTTATTTATTCCTTCGGTGGTTTTTTGATCTGATTTTGTAAGTATAAAAATAATTTTATCTTTTATCAACTCAATTTCAGGTCTCTGCAAAAATAATTCCAGGCTTGCGTTCAAAGTACCTGTATTACAATCAATACAGACTAGAATTCCATCTAATTTTGGTAACATTCCATAAGTAATGTCAATATCTGTTTGATCCAATGAACTCACTCCAGGTGTATCTATAAAAATATATCCTTTATTTAAAAAATCATTACTTTTAACAGAAACGAGAGATTCACCTGCTCGAATACCTTTAGCAATATCTTGAAATTCTATTAATGAAATTTTTAATTCGCTATCATTTTTAGAGATTTCAAAGTACTCTACTTCTGAATCTTGAGCTGTATCCGATTTTATATAAGTAATTGATTTTGTAGTTGCTTTGTCCATTGCAGGAAGTATTTTCTTCCCTAAAATACTATTCAACAATGATGATTTACCAGAGCTAAATTCACCCAATACACCGATGTAGATGTTCTCAACATTTTGTGTACTTTCTAATTCACTTGCTAAAGCATCAAATTCATAAGTGTCGATAATTCTTTTTAATTCTAAATTCATTTTAATATTTTTGTTTTGATTGATATATTATTATAATTTCTCAAAATCCCTTCATCCGCTTTCTTCAAGCTCGATAAAATATATTGTAAATTGACTCCCAACTATGGCTTGTTTAATGAAGAATTCAACCAATCTTCCATTCGTCTTTTTCCTTTTGACTGGTTAATAGTCCTTTAAGTCACTCCAACATTTTCAGGGAAATTGACTACTTCTGCAATTTGCTCGTTGGTTAGTATGTGTCTGTATTTCATGAAGATTTCTTCAGAGGATCGTAGGTGTTCGTAGTCATAACGTTCTCCGCCTCTGAGTATTTTCCCGGTATAGCAATCTTGGTACATAGCCCAACCGTCACCACTACGTATCAAGGCTTCTGCTTGCATTACTGCTTTACGTTTAGTAAAGGCAATAGAAATTTCGGTGCGGCAATATGGCCTTTCTTTGTCCATGATTCGCATATTTTATGGTGTAAAATGTATTTCACTAGTTCTTTTTTTGAAAATAAGGCAAGAATATCATTTTTTCATCTCATTATATTACGGTTTCCCTCATTGTGGTCCGTTTTTTTTTAAAATAATTACATTAATTCACAAAAACTGATCACCACTTACCCCAATTAAATTCAAACAGCATATAAGTTCAACATCCATTGGCATCTTTAAACTATAACTATATTGTTATTAACCACAAATAATATCAATAGATATTCAGCTATTATTGTTAGTAGTTTTCTGTCAGTACAACTTTCTCAAATATAATTATTTGCAGTAATTATTTGTAATTCGCCACTGCTTTTTTTAGTTCTTTTTTCATTTCTTCTACTAACCATTTCGGTTCTAAAACTTTAACAAGACTACCGTACTTCAAAACTTGTTGGTTGAATTCGAAATTAGGATGAATTAGCAACTCTACCGTAAAACTGTCATCCTCAATAGCAGCTATTTCCTTTTGTGTACGGTGCAGTGGAAGCGACTCAAGATATGGTTTTTGAGAAATATGAAAATTTAATTGCACCCTTTCCAGTTTATGGTCTGTGTAATTGAGTCCGATCACGTTGCTAAACAACTCTTTTGCCTCTTCAGATTTGGCTTTGAATTTTTGCGACCCCATACTAATAACTGACAAACGATCTATTCCGAAGGTACGGTAGCCTTTTTCGGTTTCGCCAATCACATACCAACGGTTTTGATATTGCTTAAGGAAGTAAGGCTTCAAGTTGTACTGTTCTTGTTTGAGATGATAAAAACTATTGTGCAAGAAAGTGATTGGCAACTGCATTTGAATTGCATTTAGAATGATTTTAAAATTGGGAATACTCGCAACCGAAGCTGTATTTTCAAACTCAACATAATCTAGGGTTTTGCTTTTCTCTTGAAGATTGGAGGAGAATAATTCGGCAGTTGTTACTAGTTCTAACAAGCTTAGAAAAGACTCTAAGTTTCTACTATTCTCTTCGTCAAAAAAATAACCATTTTTAAAATAGTCAAATACAATAAGAATATCATACTCCTTTTTTAAGGTTTGATTTAATCTGTAAAAAGTACGCTCGGTCAATTGTTTGTCTTTTTCTCTAAATGCTTCAATTATATCGTCCAAAGTACTATAAGGATTGTCCTTTAAATAGGCCAATAACAAACTAATTCTACGTAATTGAGTGAGGTTTAAATTTTGCGTTGCTGCCATTCCGTTTTTAATTTTGACAAACATATATCATTATACCGCCAAACGATGTTAGCACATTACTTTTTTTTTATGCTAGTTAGAGTAAGAGATATTCTATTACGTTTCATTTCAAGATAATACCAAATACATTTTGGTTCGCCTATTTGCAATTTCAGGCGAGGGTCAATTTAGTACAATTACGTTGTACTATTTTCATATTGTATCGGCTTTATACTAGGAACTCTTTGACTAAATATAAATTCATTTGTCATCTCATGGAAAAAGTAAATAGACCAATGTAAAAAGAATTTTTTATACTTTTTTTTCATAATGACACAAAATGGCAGTAGGATGCAATATCATTGCAATATCAATTTTAAATCAAAAATTATGAAAAATCCAGAAAAGAGATCTAAATCAGAATTAAACTTAGGCAATGCTAGTGAATTACTAACTGCAGGTGCGGCGGCAGGAATGGCAATTGCATCATTCGCCGGAAAAAAAGGGAATATTGGCGGCATCATTGGCGCGGGCTTTACACTCCTTATTGGCGGGTTAATTGTAGCTATGGATGACGACGAACCTACAAAGAATAAAAGAGATTATTTTATATAATCTACTCCTAAACATTGTTAGTGAGTAGAAAAATTACTGTAATAAAATTACAAGAAAACATACTAAATCAAACGACTCAATGACAGAGTTTTATTTGTATATCATCTAATTTATAAAGTCGAAATTACAAAATGTTTATTACTTCTTTTCACCATTCTATTAATGTGACAAAAGTCACCACAAATTTTAATTATGTTAGCACAATTTTTATTGAATTGCATCGCTTTTTTTATCAAGTTAGCCGCTTGGGTTGTTTTTGCTTTTCTAGCTGTTCCATTTGGGATTTACGTGGCACTAAATGAATTTTTCCCAACATTTGTGAGAGAGGCCAATTTTGGGTTTTGGGCACTATTCTCAATTCTGACCATTATTACCTATGTTGTTTTCTGGAAACCTATTTTATGGATTGTCAGCTCGCTCAACTTTCTTAGTGCCGGATCATAAAACTATCCCCATTAAATACGAGGAGAATAACACATAAAATCTCTGTAGAATTGTATATCCAAAATATGTCATAATTGTCGCTTGAGTTGCATCTATGGCTAATTTTATTGAATTACATTCCGGAATTGGAGGTTAAAAGTAAAGGATATAACCGAAAACGAGAAACCGATAAAAAAAACGGAGATCGATTTAAAATCAGTCTCCGTTTTTTGTTTTAATTTGGTAGTAATTCAACCTCTGCATTTGGATTGAACAAATACAATTTCCCTGAGCTTATTTCTAGACACTCGAAACGCTTTGTACGCACCGCCATTTTCTTAAATATCTTACCGTTTTTGATTCTGAAAACGCTGCCAAACGGAATTTCAAAAACGTAGTTGTTATCATTTTGCTTGTCAAATTGCTTTAGAGCTAGCGCTAAATTTGCATCAGTATCACTACTTGCACTAGGGTTTCTGAAGTGCTTCGCAAGTAATGGTAAAAGATGATTAGGAAAAATCTCTGGTCTAATATAAGGCACCATTAATTGTTGAAATGTGTATTTCCACTCTTGGCCATGCGGCTTGATTTTTCGACCAAACTTTTCAAAGGCAACTAAGTGACCTATTTCGTGAATAAGCGTAATTAGAAATTTGTACTTATTTAAACTAGAATTAACCGTTATTTCATGTTTGCCGCTAGGACCTTTTCTATAATCACCATGACGCGTGGCTCGTTCATTTACAATCTTTAAATGTACTTGGTTGCCTACTATTAAATCAAATACAGGTTTAACAGCGTGTTCGGGAATATATTTAGCAAGTGTTTCAATCAAAACTAGTAGTAACTTTTATGGATTAGTAGACGAAACTTCCAACACTTTTCCGTTGAAATACTTGTTCCCAGTCAACGTAAAATTATAAATATAGTCAGCCATTTCAACTGCCTTTATAGGCGCTTGGTAACCTGGAAAAGCTTCTTCTAACATTTCTGTTTGTACTGATCCTAATGCTAACACATTAAATGATATTCCTTGCTCTTTATATTCTTCGGCAAGTAACTCAGATAAAGTTATGACAGCTCCTTTACTAGAACTGTAAGCTGCAAGACCTGCAAACTTTAAGCTTCCTTGAATACCACCCATAGAACTAATTGTTACAACATGGCTTCCTTTTTTTAAATACGGAATACAGATACGTGTCAAATTAGCTACAGCAAAAACATTTACCTTGTATACACTTTCAAAGTCAGCTTGTCTCAGTTCTTGAAAAGGTTTATTAACTAAGCTACCAGCATTATGAATGATAGCATCTACATTTTTCCAAGTGGTAGAAAGAAAATGGGTTACTTTATCTAATTGTGTTTCTTCAGACAAATCGACTGAGAGACACTCAATATTTTTGTGATCAACAAGCTGTTGTGGTGTTTTTCTAGATATTGCCAGAACATTATGTCCTGCATTAGCAAACTGCAATGCCATTTCATACCCTATACCTCTACTCGTTCCTGTAATAATAATATTTTTCATAGTACAAAAATAAACAAAACAACTAAAATATTCCACATCACTATTGGCAAAAAAAAATCCATTCTCCTAATTAAGGAAAATGGATTTTAAAATACTTTATACGAAGCTTACCTTATGAAGTCAAACCTCTAGAAATTACAATTCTTTGAATCTCTGAAGTTCCTTCATAGATTTGAGTAATCTTAGAATCACGCATCATACGTTCTACATGGTATTCAGCAACATATCCGTTACCACCATGAATTTGAACCGCTTCGTTTGCTACTTCTAAAGCAATTTCAGAAGCATATAATTTTGCCATTGCACCAGAGTGTGCAATATCCATACCTGCATCTTTCTCGCACGCTGCTTTCATTACTAATAATCTAGCCGCAGTAACTTTTACATACATATCAGCTAATTTAAAAGCTATTGCTTGGTGATTAAAAATTTCCTTACCAAATGCTTTTCTTTCGTGAGAATATTTCAATGCAACTTCATAAGCTCCAGTAGCGATACCTAATGCTTGAGAAGCGATACCAATTCTTCCTCCATTCAAGACATTCATTGCAAACGCAAATCCAAATCCATCAGCACCAATTCTATTTTCTTTAGGAACCTTTACATCATTAAACATTAATGAGTGCGTATCTGATCCACGAATACCCATTTTTCTTTCTTTTGGACCAATATCAAATCCTGCCCATCCTTTTTCAACGATGAAAGCATTAATTCCTTTGTGTCCTTTTTCAATATCAGTTTGTGCAATTACAATATAAGTAGAAGCCGTAGATCCGTTTGTTATCCAGTTTTTTGTACCATTTAAAAGGTAATAATCTCCTTTATCGATAGCTGTTGTTTTTTGAGACGTAGCGTCAGAACCAGCTTCTGGCTCAGATAAACAAAAAGCACCAATTACTTCTCCTTTAGCTAAAGGAACTAAATATTTCATTTTTTGTTCTTCACTACAATATTTCTCTAAACCTGCACATACTAGTGAATTGTTAACTGACATGATAACCGCTGCAGAGGCATCTATCTTAGCTATTTCAGTCATTGCAAGAACATAAGAAATGCTATCTAAACCTGACCCACCATATTTAGGATCTACCATCATTCCCATGAAGCCTAAATCAGCCATCATTTTAACTTGTTCAGTCGGAAATTTTGAATGTTCGTCACGTTCAATAACTCCTGGCAACAATTCTGCTACAGCAAAATCTTTAGCTGCTTGTTGAATCATTAATTGTTCTTCGGTTAGATTAAAATCCATAATTCTATTTCGTTTTTTATTAATTTTTTTATTCTTCTTATTCCTTTTCTTTTGATGTAAATTTACAACTTAAACAGCATTCAACACAGTATTTTTCAAAGCTTGAGAATTGATGAATATTTGATGTAGTTTAACTTTACTACCTATATACATAAAAAAAGTAGTCAAAGATACTTTATTCTTATGAAATTTTCAATTTTGATTTATAATTTAGCATGATGATAAAAGAAAACTATAACGTTATCGGAGTTATGTCAGGAACTTCCCTCGATGGAGTCGATCTCGCTCATATACAATTTTCCATCATTGACGGAATTTGGCAATTTAAAATCCTGGAAGCCCAAACGGTTGCATACAGCGATGACTGGGTAGAAAAGTTGAAAAACGCTCTAAATCTCGACGCTACATCATTATCACATCTAAACAATGCGTATACCATTACTCTAGCTAGCATTATAAAGCGATTTATCACTACAAACAAATTGCATACTATCGATGCTGTATGCTCTCACGGCCATACTATTTTACACCAACCTCATAAAGGTATCACTTTGCAAATAGGAAACCAAAAGGAGATCGCTTTATTAATTGATCAAACTGTGGTTTGTGATTTTAGAGTAGACGATGTAGCGCTAGGTGGTCAGGGAGCTCCTCTAGTACCTATTGGTGATCAAAAACTTTTCAATCAATATGATTATTGCATGAATTTAGGCGGGTTTTCTAATATCTCTTACACTGAAGACGGGAACCAAATCGCCTATGATATTTGTGCTGTGAATACCGTATTAAACTTTTATGCAAATCAATTAAACCTACCTTATGACGACCAAGGAAAAATTGCTAGACAAGCTAAAGTCGATACTAAATTATTACAGGAGTTAAGCGAACTTGACTATTATAAAATACCGCACCCTAAATCATTGGGATACGAATTTGTACAAGAAATTGCAATTCCGCTTATTGATTCTTATTCAATTAGTATCGAAGATAAGATAGCAACATTTACGCATCATATAGCGCAACAAATCGCAGCAGTCTTGCCTAATAGAAAAGCAGCTATTTTAATTACAGGAGGCGGAGCTTACAACAGTTTCTTGATCGAAAAACTTCAAGAGAAATTACCTTTACTACATATTGTGATTCCAGACAGAAAAACAATTGAATTTAAAGAAGCACTAATTTTTGGGTTTCTAGGTATTTTGAAATTGCGTGAAGAGATTAATGTTTTAAAAAGTGTAACTGGCGCACGTAGAGATCACTCATCAGGAAGGATTTATCCTAGACCCACTTCACCACTTGAAAAGGACTTTATAACCGCAAAATAAGAGAGAATATTTGTATACTTATTTTTCTAAAAAAATTATAGTTTATTAAATGATTCGCATTATTCCTTTTTTTATATTTGTAAAAATAAACATATCACAACAAAATGAAAGATTTACTAAAGAAATTTGAAAATAAAGAACCTGAAATTGTTTTTAACTGGAAGGATTCTGAAACTGAAGCTGAAGGTTGGACTGTAATTAATTCATTAAGAGGAGGAGCTGCCGGTGGTGGTACTCGAATGAGAAAAGGATTAGACATGAACGAAGTTTTGTCTCTAGCCAAAACAATGGAGGTTAAATTTTCTGTTTCTGGACCAGCAATTGGTGGAGCTAAATCTGGAATTAATTTTGACCCTAATGATCCAAGAAAAAAAGGTGTATTACAACGCTGGTATAAAGCAGTTTCTCCCTTGTTAAAAAGCTACTACGGGACTGGTGGTGATTTAAATGTTGATGAAATACACGAAGTAATCCCAATGACCGAAGAGTGTGGTGTTTGGCATCCACAAGAGGGTGTTTTCAACGGCCATTTTAAACCTACAGAAGCTGATAAAATTAACCGTATAGGTCAATTGCGTCAAGGAGTTGTAAAGGTGATCGAAAACCCACAATTCTCTCCAGATGTAGCTAGAAAATATACTATTGCCGACATGATTACTGGATACGGTGTTGCAGAAGCAGTTAGACATTTTTACAGCACCTATGGTGGCGATGTAAAAGGTAAAAAAGCAATTGTACAAGGTTTTGGAAATGTAGGATCTGCAGCTGCTTTTTATTTAGCTGACATGGGCGCAAAAGTGGTAGGTATCATCGATAGAGATGGTGGACTAATCAATGAAAACGGTTTCTCATTTGAAGAAATTAAAGAATTGTTTTTAAACAAAGATGGCAATAAATTGGTTTCAGACAAAATGATTCCTTTTGACGAAATCAACAAAAAAATATGGACCCTTGGTGCTGAAATCTTCACCCCTTGCGCTGCTTCAAGACTAGTACAACAAGACCAAATAGACAGTCTAATTGCAAGCGGACTTGAGGTAATATCTTGTGGCGCTAATGTTCCCTTTGCAGATAAAGAAATTTTCTTTGGGCCTATTATGGAAGATGTTGACCACAAAGTAAGTTTGATACCTGATTTCATTTCTAATTGTGGTATGGCTAGAGTATTTGCTTACTTCATGGAGAAAAAAGTCCAAATGACTGATGAAGCGATCTTTCATGACACTTCTGAAATTATTAAAAACGCCATTGTAAAAGCACATGCATTAAACAATAGCAAAACAAATATTAGTGCAACTGCCTTCGAAATTGCTTTAAAGCAACTAGTGTAGTAGCAACCAGATAATAGTTTAATTTTAGCCAAATGGTTTTCATTCGTGAATTATCATTTGGCTAAATTTTTTATTTCAATTACTTCATTTGTGGTATAATTATTGGAAATTAGAGCACAGATTAAAAACTAATTTTGTTTCTTTTATTATACAAAGAAGTAACAATTTTTATAATATATTAGCGTTTCATTACTAAAGAAAATTTGTATGAGTTTAATGTTACAAGCAGACACACTATCTGTAGCACAAGAGAGTTTAGCAGAAGCAGTACCGGTAGAGAAGACTTTGTCTATTATCGAATTACTAACTAGCGGAGGATTAGCCGGTCAAATCATTATGATCGCTTTATTTATAATGTTTTTTGCAGCATTATACTTGTATTTTGAACGCTTAATGGCAATCAACGCAGCTTCAAAAATTGACGGTAGCTTCATGAGCCAAATTAGGGACAATATTAGAAACGGTCGTATCGATAATGCAAAATTCTTATGCGCACAGTCAAAATCTCCTGTAGCACGATTAATTGATAAAGGAATTTCTAGAATAGGAAAACCTCTGGACGATATCAATACTGCAATTGAGAATGCTGGGAAATTAGAAATATATAAATTAGAGAAAAATGTAAGTATGCTTGCTACAATTTCTGGAGCTGGTCCTATGACCGGTTTCTTAGGAACAGTTGTAGGAATGATTCAAGCATTTCATAAAATGGCCAGCGCAGGAGGTCAAATTGAAGTAGGAGCTTTATCTGAAGGAATTTATACCGCTATGACAACCACTGTAGTAGGACTCGTTGTTGGGATTATTGCTTATGTTGGTTACAACCATTTAGTGGTTAAAACAGATAAAATAGTCCATCAAATGGAAGCCAATGCAGTAGATTTCTTAGACCTATTGAACGATCCCGCTTAAACACAATTTTAAAGATTAATTCCTACCGATAACAAAATAAAATTATGAATTTAAGAGGAAGAAATAAAGTTAGTCCAGAATTTAATATGTCATCTATGACAGATATTGTTTTCTTGTTACTAATTTTCTTTATGTTGACATCTACAATGGTTACTACAAATGCGCTAGACCTAGTATTACCAAAAGCTAAAGGAAAAACAGACAGCAATAAAAACATCTCAGTAAGCATCAATAAAGACCTCGAGTTTTTCATCGATAAAGAAGCGGTGCCTGAAAACGAACTAGAAGCTAAGCTTTTAAGTACACTAGGTAGCGACAAAGAAAAAGCAATCATATTACGTGCAGAAGAAGGTGTACCTATTGAAAAAGCAGTCAATGTACTAGATATAGCTAATAGAAATCAAATCAAGGTAGTTCTTGCAGTAAGACCTAAATAAAACCCTTTTTTTCGAATAAAAATCAGCACCAGCTTACATGAAATATTTTAAAACAGAAGAGGAAAAAAAATCATTAGCCATCACAACAGTTTTGTTTGTGATCATGTTCATTTTGTTTTTTTATTTAGGACTGACCTCTCTAGATCCACCACCAGAAAATGGTATTGCCATTAATTTTGGAACTACAGAATTTGGATCTGGAGACAAGCAACCTACAGAAGCAATCGCATCAGCACCACAACCTACAACTGCTCAAGAAGCTAAATCTAGTGACGACGAAGTTCTTGCGCAAGATATTGAAGATGCTCCAGTAATGAAGCAGGTAAAAAAAACGCAGCCAACTAAAGCTCCCGCCAAAGAAGTTATTAAAGAAGCTGCAAAACCACAACCTAAACAGAGTCCTAAGCCCTCAAAAAGTACTTCAGACGCGTTATCTAGTTTAATCAACGGACCAAAGTCTGACGGTAGAGCAAGCGGTGGAGAAGGAAACGACAATAAACCTGGAGATAAAGGAAGCTTGAATGGTGATCCCTATGCCAATAGTTACTACGGCTCCGGCGGTGGTAGCGGTACTGCGGGTGGATGGGGTTTAAATGGTCGAACAATTAGCTCAAGAGGTAAAGAAGTACAAAAATGCAACGAATTTGGAACTGTTGTAGTACAAATTACTGTAAACCGTAGCGGAAATGTAGTAAGTGCAAAATACACAAAAGGAACCACAAATACCAATCCCTGCTTAGTAGAACCTGCACTAGCAACTGCAAGAAAGTACAAATGGCAAGCTGACTCTAATGCTCCCGAAACTCAAATCGGATTTATTACTGTAAACTTCAAACTTGGAGAATAATCAGCAGTTAATAAACGTGCTACAATCTTAAAAATTAAAATACCAAAAATGAATTACCAAGAAACTACAGATTGGATGTTCAACCAACTTCCTATGTACCAAACTCAGGGAGCTTCTGCTTATAAAAAAGATTTAGCAAATACTAATGCGCTTATCTCACACCTTAAAAACCCTCAAGAAGGAATAAAATTCATTCACGTCGCAGGAACAAACGGGAAAGGATCTACTTCTCACATGCTTGCCTCTATATTCCAAGAAGCTGGTTATAAAGTGGGACTATATACCTCTCCACACTTAAAAGATTTTAGAGAAAGAGTAAAAATAGATGGTAATCCCATATCTGAAAAATTCGTTTGTGAATTTATTGCTTCTAATAAAACCTTTTTTGAAGAGCACGATATCAGTTTTTTCGAGATGAGCGTAGGATTAGCTTTCGATTATTTCAAGCAAGAGCAAGTTGATATTGCAATCTTTGAAGTGGGTATGGGCGGTAGATTAGATGCCACTAATATAATTTCCCCTTTAGCATCTGTTATCACAAATATTGGTTTAGATCACACGCAATTTCTGGGAAACACACTTGCCTTAATTGCTGCCGAAAAAGCAGGAATAATCAAAGAAAACATTCCCGTTATAATAGGTGAATACAAACCAGAAACAAAACAAGTCTTTGAGGTTACTGCTGCTAAAAATAAATCAAAAATCTATTTCGCTTCTGATTTAGTGACTGTAGAATACCCGTCAGATTTAATAGGACATTATCAAGCACACAATAAAAAAACCGTCTTACAAACGATAGCCGTAATTAATTCATTACAGCTTTTCAATATAAGCAAAGACAACATCACAGAAGGATTATTAAACGTTGTAAGAAATACGGGATTACTAGGCAGGTGGCAACAAATTAGGACAAAGCCAACCGTCATCTGTGATACCGCACATAATAAAGAGGGCTTAGAAATAGTAGTCAACCAAATCAATTCTGAAGAATTCAGGAATATTCATATTGTTTTTGGAGTAGTTAATGATAAAAATCTTGATGACATACTACCTATTCTTCCTACAGATGCAAAATATTATTTTGCCAAGCCAAATAATCCCAGAGGACTTGACGCACAAATTTTAATGGAAAAAGCAAATACTTTTGGATTAAAAGGAAAAGCATTCAATTCAGTAACAGAAGCTTATGAAAAAGCACTGCTTTTGGCGACTCCCACTGATTTTATCTACATAGGCGGAAGTACATTTGTAGTTGCAGAAATTTTATAATTTTTTTTTTAAAATGCTTGTTTATCCAAAAAACAGTCTTATATTTGCACTCGCAATAAGGAAATTAAAATTATCAAATTGCACTAGGGCGATTAGCTCAGCTGGTTCAGAGCACCTCGTTTACACCGAGGGGGTCGGGGGTTCGAACCCCTCATCGCCCACAAAACTTCTCAAGAAATTGAGAAGTTTTTTTTTGCACTAAAGTCAAATAAAAAAGCCAACTCATATCTGAATTGGCTTTTCGATTATCATACTATTTGTTTGTTACCCGTGAATTGTTTCTTGCTTACCATAATTAGTAATTATCGAAGTTTCATAAGTAATCCACTCTTGCCAGCGCTTCTCAACATCTACATTGTCTGCATATTTTCTAGCAAAGCCTAAAAAAGTAGTATAGTGTCCCGCTTCACTGACCATCAAATCTCTATAAAACTTAGCTAATATAGGATCCTTAATGTTTTCTGATAGCACTTTAAACCTTTCACAACTTCTTGCCTCTATCATAGCCGAAAACAGCAAGCGCTCACACAAAGCATCGTTCCTACTACCGTCTTTTTTCATGAATTTAAAAAGTTCGTTAACGTAGCTATCTTTACGTTCTCGACCAAAGTTGAGTCCGCGTTCTTTTATAAGATCGTGCACCATTTTAAAATGCTCAATTTCTTCCTGAGCAATAATCATCAGCTCAGAAACTAATTCTTCCTTCTCCGAATTCTGGGTAATTAAACTTATCGCATTTGATGCTGCTTTTTGTTCGCACCAAGCATGATCTGTTAAAATCTCCTCAATATTCGATTCTACTATATTTACCCATCGTGGGTCTGTGACTAATTTCAATCCTAACATCGCCGTTCGTTTTATTTTTTACAAAATTAGTGTTTTCTTTCTAATTAAGTTAAATCCTTTCCATAATCAACATTGGAACATTTTGGGCGTGTCCCTCCGAAACCCCGATCGCAATCAGGGTCGTCGGGTCGGGCTATTCGATACAATCTTTTATTTCATTACATTCCATAAAAGGATTTCCACTACTATCCCTCACGCAAAAAAAAAACGACTACATACCATCATAAATTAAGTATTTGAAAGTTATTTTAAGCAAAATAGACTTATTTTGTACCTAATATAAATCTACAATAGAACGATGAACACACTTTTAATAATTGGATTTGTTTGGCCTGAACCTAATTCCTCCGCTGCAGGTGGCAGAATGATGGCACTGATAAGTCTTTTTCAAGAACAAGGTTTCAAAATTACTTTTGCTAGTCCAGCTCAAGATAGCGAGCACATGGTGGAACTTAGTCAATACAATGTAGAAAAAAAGTCCATTCTATTAAACTCAGAAACATTCGATACTTATATTAAAAGCCTAAATCCCAAAATCGTTTTATTTGATCGTTTTATGATCGAAGAGCAATTTGGATGGAGAGTAGCAGAACAATGTCCAGATGCGATTAGAATTTTAGACACAGAGGATTTACATTGCTTAAGACTTTCGAGACAAAAAGCATTTAAAGAAAATCGAGGATTTAGCAACAACGATTTATTACAAGAGGAAGTAGCAAAAAGAGAGATTGCGAGTATTTTAAGATGCGACTTGACCTTGATGATTTCTAAATTCGAAATGAAGCTACTTACAAAACTATTCAAAATAAGAAAAAGTCTTTTATATTACTTACCGCTATTACTAGACGACAACCAAATTAAACCTCTAGAAAAATTACCAGCTTATGAAGAGCGAATAGATTTTATTTTTATTGGTAACTTTTTACATGAGCCTAATTGGAATGCTGTGCAATACTTAAAAGAAACAATATGGCCATTGATTAAGAATAAAATCCCAGAAGCCAACTTAAATATTTATGGCGCCTACCCTACTCAAAAAGTGCTACAATTAAACAATTCAAAAAGTGGATTCCTAATAAAAGGACGAGCCGAAAATGCAGACAAAGTGGTAAGCAAAGCTAGAATAGTCTTAGCCCCTATCCGTTTTGGAGCGGGCATAAAAGGCAAACTAGTCGAAGCGATGGTTAACGGCACTCCAAGCATAACCACACAAATTGGTGCCGAGTCAATGCACGGCAAACTAGCATGGAATGGCCACATAACCGACGACCCTGAAACTTTTGCGACACAAGCAACAGCACTATACAGTAACAGACAATTGTGGATCGAAGCACAAAAAAAAGGGGTAAAAATAATTGAGAATCGATTTAAGAGAGACAAATACAATGAAGACTTTAAAAATTGCATACAGCTATTAAGAACCAACTTAGAACAACATAGATTAAATAACTTTATGGGGCAGCTATTGCAACATCACAGCCTAAAAAGCACAAAGTACATGGCGAAGTGGATTGAAGAGAAGAACAAAGTTTAAATCACTTTATTTTGAGTATTCTGAGTAAATAACCACAAGCACATAACAATAAAAAAATATTAAAGAAAGTTTAGTATCGTTTAGAAACAACACTATTTTATTACTTGTTTTAGCATAAAAAAACCCGTCTTGAATCAAGACGGGTTTTATATTTATATAAGTTTAGAAATTATGCAAGCATAGTAACTGGACTTTCAATATATTGTTTTAATGTTTGTAAGAACTGCGCTCCAGTTGCTCCATCGATTGTACGGTGGTCACATGCTAAAGATAGCATCATTGTGTTTCCAACAACGATTTGACCGTCTTTAACAACTGGCTTTTCAACTATAGCACCTACAGATAAAATAGCTGAATTAGGTTGATTAATAATTGAATTAAATTCAACGATACCAAACATCCCTAAGTTAGAAACAGTAAAAGTACTTCCTTCCATTTCTGTAGGTAATAATTTTTTGTTTTTAGCTCTTCCTGCTAAATCTCTAACACTTCCTCCAATTTGAGATAAGCTCATTGCATCTGTAAATTTCAATACAGGAACTACTAAACCATCTTCAACAGCTACCGCAACACCAATATTTACGTGGTGATTAATAGTAATTGCATCTTCTTTCCATTGAGAGTTAATTTTAGGATGTTTTTTCAATGCCATAGCACATGCTTTGATGACCATATCATTGAAAGACACCCTAGTATCAGGAAGTGAATTGATTGTGGCTCTTGACTTCATAGCCTCATCCATTGTAACTTCAATTGTCAAGTTATAATGAGGTGCTGTGAATAAAGACTCAGCTAAACGTTTCGCAATGATTTTACGCATTTGCGAATTCTTGATTTCTTCTTTATATACTTCTCCTACTGGAACATAAACCTGTGGCGCAGCAGCTTTTGCAGGAGCCTCTGTTTTAGCAGCAGTTGCAGGAGCAGCTTCTTTTTCTGCAGACACTTTTGGAGCTGCAGCAGTAGCTGGTGTAAAGTTTTCTATATCACTTTTAATGATTCTTCCGTTCTCACCAGAACCTTTCACTTGATTTAATTGAATTCCTTTATCGCTTGCTATTTTCTTAGCAAGTGGTGAAGCTAAAATTCTTCTTCCATCAGCAGATGCTTCTTGTTCAACTGGCGCAGCAGTATCAGCAGTTGCTTCTTGCTTAGTAGAAGTTGTCTCAGTAGTTTCGGTGCTAGAATTTGTTGTTGCACCTGCTTTATAATTAGACGCAATACCAGAAACATCAGTTCCTTCAGGACCTATGATAGCTAACAAACTATCAATTGGGGCAGCATTCCCTTCTTCTATACCTATATATAATAAAGTACCTTCATTAAAAGATTCAAATTCCATTGTAGCTTTATCAGTTTCAATCTCAGCAAGAATATCTCCCTCACTAATTTTGTCTCCAACTTTCTTCAACCATGTCGCTACAGTACCTTCAGTCATTGTATCACTCAAACGTGGCATTGTCACAACAACAACTCCAGCTGGCAATTCAGCACTAGATTCAGCTTTAGGAGCTTCCTCAGTTTTAGAATCTGCGCTAGGAGTACTAATCGTTTCTTTTGGCGCATCAGCCGAAGCTTCTCCACCAGATAATAAAGCAGAAATATCTTCACCTTCATCACCTATAATTGCTAGTAAAGAATCTACTGGAGCAGTTTCTCCAGCAGGAATTCCTATATGCAAAAGAGTACCTTCATTGAAAGACTCAAATTCCATAGTCGCTTTATCTGTTTCAATTTCAGCAAGAATATCTCCTTCGCTTATTTTATCACCTACTTTTTTAAGCCATGTTGCTACGGTTCCTTCTGTCATAGTATCGCTTAAACGAGGCATTGTTACTTTTATAGCCATAATATTTTTATAGTTTGTGAGGTAAAAATGGATAATTCTCTTGTTCGTATACTACATCGTAAAGCTGTTGAATCGGAGGATACTCTGATTCTTCGGCAAAATCAACACATTCTTGAACCAAAACTTTAACTCTTTGATCTATCGCATCAATTTCCTCTTCAGTAGCGTAGTTTTGATCTTTTATTACATCCAATACTTGAGTAATAGGATCTATTTTTTTATACTCTTCAACTTCTTCTTTAGAACGGTAAAGCTGAGCATCAGACATTGAGTGACCTCTATATCTATATGTTTTCATCTCTAAGAAAGTAGGTCCATCACCACGACGTGCTCTGTCGATTGCTTCAGTCATTGCTTCTGCAACTTTCACAGGGTTCATTCCATCAACTGGTCCGCAAGGCATTTCGTACCCTAATCCTAATTTCCAAATATCAGTGTGATTTGCTGTTCTTTCTACAGAAGTACCCATGGCATAACCATTGTTCTCAACAATAAAAACTACAGGAAGTTTCCATAACATAGCCATATTAAATGCCTCGTGTAATGATCCTTGTCTTGCAGCACCATCACCAAAATAGGTCATTGTAACTCCACCTGTTTCAAAATATTTATCAGCAAATGCTAAACCAGCTCCTACAGGTATTTGACCACCTACGATTCCGTGTCCACCATAAAAACGATGCTCTTTTGAAAAAATATGCATTGAACCACCCATACCCTTTGAGGTACCAGTTACTTTTCCTAACAATTCGGCCATTACTCTTTTAGGATCAACACCCATACCTATTGGCTGAACGTGATTTCTATAAGCAGTAATCATTTTATCCTTAGTTAGATCCATAGCATGTAATGCACCAGCAAGCACTGCTTCCTGTCCATTATACAAGTGTAGAAATCCTCTAACTTTTTGTTGAATATATAGCGCAGCTAGTTTGTCTTCAAACTTTCTCCAAAGCAGCATATCTTCATACCACTTTAAATAAACCTCTTTTGTAACTTCTTTCATCTCAGTTGTTCTTTTTGCTAAAGTTTTTTTTATTGTTTAATCAATTACTTCCGCAAAATAGTTTCCTCCAACAAGTTTGCGAAACGCAAAAATAAGACATTCAAACTTAGAAGTAAAATTAAAAAGCTAATTTTCTGTTATTTTTATAAGAACTTCTTATCAAACATGAATGGAAGTAAATTTTTAAGAGAATCTGACTTATATACAGCTCCAACCTCACCCATGAAATAAATTTCAATTGGTGTCTCTTGACGAATTTCATATTCTGCTATTGATTGTCTACATGAACCACAGGGAGGAATAGGACTCGTTGTTTTATTAGTATCAGAGGCAGCAGTAATTGCCATTTTTAAAATTTTAGCATCAGGATAAACCGCACCAGCTTGAAAAATAGCTACACGCTCCGCACACAAACCAGATGGGTATGCTGCATTCTCCTGATTTGAACCCAAAATTACTTTACCATTGTCTAACAATAATGCCGCACCAACTTTGAATTGAGAATAGGGTGCATAGGCATTTTTTCGAACAGTAACAGCATCATGCATTAATTCTTGAATATCAACTGACAGTTCAGTTATTGAATCATAAGATGAAAATTGTGTTGTAATAGCTATTTGTTTCATTTCTATAAGGGAAAAAAAATCCAAATCTCAAGAAACTGAAATTTGGATTAGTAATTATTATTATTTTAAATTTTTAATATACCGTGTATTTATCACCAAAGTTAAAGGTTAATGAAAAACGGAGTGTATTTTCTAAAGGATTTTTTATTGCTGATGTAGAAAATAAGTAAGACACATCCACTTTAACAACATCGTATTTAAAACCAGTACCTAATGAAAAGTATTTTCTAGCTCCTTTAAGTTGATTTTCATTGAAATATCCTAATCTAAAAGCAAAAGCATCTCTATACAAGTACTCTGCTCCTACCGAATAAGTAATCTCTTTAAGCTCCTCACTAAAACCGTCAGGTGCATCACCAAAAGATTTAAAAATTCCAGGAACCCATCCTATATCTCTATAGTTATTATTGTTTGTCGCTCGCTCACTACTTGTAATTTCGCCATCTCCATTTAAATCTGGGTCTTGCGGAGTAGGAACTAACAGTTTATTTAATTCTAAGTTAAGAGAAACTTTATTATCTGTATCCAACATAAAAGTAAAACCAGTTCCTAATTTAAGATTGGTCGGTAAATAAGCAACATTTATAAGATCATTATCATATTTAATTTTAGGTCCAATATTCTGAATATTGAAACCAGCTCTCCACCTACCATTGAAGTTTTTATAAGCGATTTCATCAGATCTATAAAATCCTGCAATATCTACAGCAAAAGTGCTAGCAGAACTGGCGTCAACATCAGCTGAAGCTATTTTCAAATTAGATCGAATATACCTACCAGCAACTGCCATAGAAAACTTCTCACTTAGCTTTAAAGAGTATGACCCATCAAGAGCCAATTCACTAGGAGCAACAGTAACAAAAGACTCCTCAGCATTTCCCGTTTGTCTCAGTTCAATGTCACCAAAACCAAAAAACCGAATACTCCCCGCAAAGGCATCGCGATCACTAATCTTGTTATAATAGGTTAATTGACCCAGTGAAATATCGTTTGCTAAATCAGTTAAGTAAGGAGTATAACTTATAGATAAGCCTTGCTTATTTTCAGCAAATACGTATTTAGCAGGATTCCATTGTTGTGAAAAAACATCTACCGAAGTTGCAACACCTTGATCAGCCATACCAGCAGCCCTAGCATCTGCAGAAACAGTTAAAAAAGGAACCCCAGTTAAGATGCGCATATCTTGGGCATTAATCGAGGATATTCCGACAAAGCAACTAATTGCTAATATTGTTTTTCTCATAGAAGTATAACATTCATTGAACAAATATAGTATTTTATTAAACTATCACAAGTTTTAAATACTTTGCAAACTAACAACTTAAATGCATCTGCATTTTTCAATTTAATTCGCACAAAAAAAATCGAAATTTAAATGAAAGTTATTTGTTAGCGATAGATAAACCAAAAAATTAGATTATGACCACTCAAAAATTAGCGCGCAGAAAAGACAACTACGGCAACTACACAGTACTATAAACTGACTTTAACGTATAAAATTGCACGCTATGTCATAATTTACTCGTTACAAACATCAAAAATTAACGAGAATGATGCATTTAATAAGCAAATACAAGCCAACCGAATAGAGGATAGCAATACACAAAAGTTGTAAATTATTTCTTAACTAGCACAAAATTTATTTTTTGCCAATATCTTCTTAATTAAATCTTAACTTTGGAACTAAAATTGTGACACATAATTATAAAAATCAATAATAATTTATATAATTTTGCGTTTGCATTATATAGGAACAATTAATTGTTTCTTCTGTATAAATTATTTAAAACGGTCTTGCACATTAATTGTTAATTATTATATTGCAAAACCAATTTATTACCTTTAAAATATTATGAAAGTAAACAAATTCATGACTTTAAGATTCATAGTTCCTATGGTTCTAATTTTAGGCGCTACGAGCTGTAGTAAAAAATCTAGCTCTAGCAATACATCTAGAGCTACTGGTTGGGATGTTGACGGTAAAAAAGCTTCCGTTAAACAACAAAAAGGACCAGGATTAATATTTGTAGAAGGTGGAACTTTCACAATGGGAAAAGTACAAGATGATGTTATGCATGATTGGAATAACACTCCAACGCAGCAACACGTTCAATCTTTTTACATGGATGAGACAGAAGTTACTAATGCCATGTACTTAGAATACCTAGACTGGACAAAGAAAGTATTCCCGCCTAGCGAGGAAAAATATAAATATATTTATTCAGGTGCATCTCCAGATACATTAGTATGGAGAAACAGACTTGGATATAATGAGACAATGACTAATAATTACTTAAGACATCCTTCTTACGCTAATTACCCTGTCGTTGGTGTGAATTGGATTCAGGCTAATGAATTTAGCAAATGGAGAACAGATCGTGTAAACGAAGCTGCACTAGAAAAAAATGGTTACCTTAAAAAAGGCGCTAAAACGAATGATGTTTCTGCTGAAAGTTCTTTTAGTACCGAAACTTATTTGATCGCTCCAACATTAACTTATGGAGGTGATGAAAATTTAGTTCTTAAAAAAGGAACTAGCAAGAAAGGAAACAAAGTAGACGCAAACGGAAACGCAATTGCACAATCTAATGTGTACGCAGAACGTTCTTCAGGAATTGTTTTACCAGAGTATAGACTTCCTACAGAAGCAGAATGGGAATATGCAGCTGCAGCAGATGCAGGACAAAGAGAGTACAATATTTACAAAGGTCAAAAGAAATATCCTTGGTCTGGAAATAATACACGTTCTAGTAAAAGACAAAGCAAAGGAGATCAATTAGCAAACTTTAAACAAGGTAATGGTGATTATGGTGGAATTGCAGGTTGGTCAGACGATGGTGCCGACATTACAAACGAAGTTAAAAAATACCCTGCAAATGACTTTGGGTTGTATGATATGGCTGGAAACGTAGCCGAATGGGTTGCGGATGTTTACAGACCAATAATAGACAATGAGGCAAATGATTTCAATTACTATAGAGGAAACAGATACGCTAAGAACAAAATTGGTAAAGACGGAAAAGTAGAAATTGTTACTATCGAAACAATGCAAATGGACACATTGAGTAATGGGAAAATAATTGTAAAAACATTGCCCGGAGAAATCGCTCAAGTACCTATCGACATTAACGATACCTACCTAAGACAAAATTTTGACAAGAGTAACAATATAAACTATAGAGATGGAGACAGACAGTCGTCAAGAAACTACTACATGAACGGCAACGAATCTAATTCAGATATTGAATCAGATACTAGAAAGATGTACAACTCTCCTAATCATAATGTAACAACTGATAGTTTAGGCCAAATCGTAAAACAATATGATAGGTCTAACGCCAGAACTACTTTAATTAATGACAATGCTAGGGTATATAAAGGAGGATCGTGGAGAGATAGAGCATATTGGTTAGACCCTGCACAAAGAAGGTACTTCCCTCAAGATATGGCTACAGATTACATTGGTTTCAGATGTGCAATGTCAAGCGTAGGACCAAAATCTAAAAAGAAAAAGTCAGCAAGAAACTAATTATAATATAATATCAAAAAGCCCTTTTATTAGGGCTTTTTTTTTAACATATCCACAATGAATATTCAAGACATTCACAGCCTATTTCTTCAATGCACAGCCATTGCTACTGATACTAGAAAAATTGAAAAAAACAGCCTATTTGTAGCTCTAAGAGGAGAAAACTTTAATGCAAACACCTTTGCTAAGCAAGCTTTAAATTTGGGCGCAAAATACGTTTTAATTGATGATACTACGTACTATATTAACGAACAAACAATTCTTGTCGAAAACTGCCTTGAAACATTACAAGAGTTAGCTAAGCACCATAGAAATTATCTTAAATTACCTATCATAGCGCTAACAGGAAGTAATGGAAAAACAACTACAAAGGAATTAATTAACGCCGTCTTGTCGCAAAAGTTCAACACCAAAGCAACAGTAGGAAATTTAAATAATCATATAGGAGTACCACTGACATTATTATCATTCGATAAAAACACAGAAATTGGGATTGTTGAAATGGGCGCCAATCATAAGAAAGAAATTGAATTTTTATGCAGCTTGGCTACTCCTGATTTTGGTTATATAACTAATTTTGGAAAAGCGCACTTAGAAGGATTTGGTGGTGTAGAGGGAGTAATTGAGGGCAAGAGCGAAATGTATAATTATTTAAAATCAGCAGATAAATTAGCATTTGTAAATCTAGATGATCAAATCCAAGTGGAAAAGACGGCAGATATCCGCAAGTATAGCTTTGGAATAAAAAAACAAGTTGCAGACCTTAACATCAACTCAATTACAGCAGACCCTCTAGTCACTATAAATGTCTTAAATAAAACTATTTCCACTAAATTAATAGGACTATACAATGGATCTAATGTAAGCGCGGCAATAGCAATTGCTACTTATTTTAAAGTCGATTTCACACAAATAAAGTTAGCATTAGAACTCTATACTTCAGATAATAATAGATCACAGCTATTAAACAAAGGATCGAATAAAATAATACTAGATGCCTACAACGCAAATCCAAGTAGTATGGCGGTTGCAATAACTAATTTTGCACAATTAGAAGCAGTAAATAAGGTGATGATTTTAGGCGATATGTTTGAGCTCGGAAAAGAAAGTAAACATGAACACCAAACAATAGTCGAAACAGCGAAAAATTTCCAAAATATCAGTTGTCATTTCGTTGGAACTCACTTTTACCAATGTAAAGAAACTATTGATTACGTTCATTTTCATCATACTTTCGAACAATTAGAAAAATTTGTAAATGAAAATGCATTTTCAGACAGTACAATACTAATAAAAGGTTCAAGAGGAATGAAATTAGAACGCACCTTAGATTTAATTTAAACGATCACCAAAAAGTATATTACTGACACAATCTCTTTACAACTTAGTAAGGAGATTTTTTGTATATGATGATGCCATAATCACCAAGTTTAAGATGCCTTGTTATAACTTTCGAGAGCACTACTGATAGCACATACTCCTGGATAGAATCAAATAATATAAATATAAATACACTAGACTACATCTCAACAATTATTTCATATTACAAGCTTATAACTCTCTCTTACGTTAAAAGAAATTTAACCAACTAATTCGTAGAACGCACATTTTGCGTTAAAATTAGGCCCTTCATCTAGCGTAAAACTTATTTTAACTTAATAATTGATAGTATGTATACATAATAAAATGATCTGTACAAGAATATTAGCAATCTAATTTTATACTGATATCAATGCATACGCTAATTGATATTTAACAGAAAAGTCATCAATAATTAAAAACAAAACTTACTAGCTTAACACATACGTTTACATTACTTGAAGAGCAACCAATTTCCCACTTTACTCCCTTACCTCCAATAATCAAATAATACAGAAGCAGCTACTAAATATTTACCGCAGTGGCCTGATATAGTTGAACTAACAAATCTAAGATAGTCATTACCATAATTAAGGCAATACAGTATAAATAGTAAACCCTATTAACCTGGTTCCCTCAAAGAATAATAAAAATCAATGCACCCATCACTTAATATGAAAAAAAAGCAATTAAAAGTTTCCAATCAGACATTTGTCCACGGTTTTAAGAAGTAGTGAATAAATACAATTTAGAAAATAAACATATAGACTTGATTATTTCAAATCAATAACTCTGTAAAACAATCTAGTCTTAGCATTAAATTAAGTCGTTTATGCTAAACTCATAAAATTGTGTACAATAGTTTACACAACAAAAAACCCTTATCCGATTGGATAAGGGTTCTTAGAGATCCTAAAATAAATTCAGGATAAAGAAAGGCGACGACATACTCTCCCACATAACTGCAGTACCATCTGCGCAGGCGGGCTTAACTACTCTGTTCGGGATGGGAAGAGGTGAGCCCCGCCGCAATAACCACCTTAAGATTATTGTTTAAGGAGTTTAAGGTTTTTATAGTTTCAAGTTATACCACTTGCAACATTAAACTTAAACTTTAAACGCAGCTTTGCTGCAATATCTTAACATACTGAGATAAAGAAAAAAGTATTATATTCCATGTCATTCTGAAAGAATCTAGGAACTAGAAAGTTTCCCCAGTGCACTTGCGTGCACTGGAAAGGGTGTACATAAGCTTACGGATTATT
>NZ_JABSNL010000001.1:458151-516566 GCF_013294025.1 Flavobacterium aeripolare | reverse complement strand
GTAACTTTTAAGCCTGCCTCTCCTTGTTTCTCATGCTTCTTCTTCCAACTATACAAACTTCCTGTACTAACACTGTATTTACGACAGGTTTCTACAACGCCTAATTCTTCGCAAGAAGATAAAATTTCCAACTTCTCTTCTAAACTCCATTTCTTGTATTTCATATCTCAAATGTACTATTTGAAATTTAGAATATCACTCTGAACTTATAAGGGGCTAAAATAACCCCTATTTTGAAAATTAGTACAGATTTCAAAAGCTTTTTAAGATTTTAATTGTGCAGTACCACCCAAAATAATTGATTGTAATTTAGCTTCGCTATCCTTATAGCTTCGTACATTTTGATAGTAGCCTCTTACAGCTTTGTACGTACCAATCAAAGGTCATGCGAGCCATCTGTGTATCGGGAGCAAACGGAAAAGCACACAATAAAGCAATCTCCTTCAAATATTCGTTTATTTTTTGATTTGAGGCTACAGGCAGGACAGTGCCACGTTGCATACAAAGAGGATGATCCATATATTTATCGATTATTATAAGGGCTTGCGGTAGAAAAGGAACATTAGCTGCAGAGCCTGTTTTATTCTGAAGCAATACCAAGGGGATATAGAATTTCGTTCTTTATAATCATAAAAAATCCTGATCCTTCAAGCTCCTTTGCACAAGATTCTGGCAAAAGTGATTTTATGGGGCAAAATGGTAAAAGCCTAGCGATTTGTAGTCAAGCCAATTTTCATAAAGTAGATCTAGAAATGGAAGAATCACTCGTTATTTCATCATATCTTATTAAATTGAGTTACTAGGGAATCTTAAATTAGCTAAAGTCTTTTGGTCTTTATCCTAGGAAAAAGCACATATTTTTGGCGCCGCCATTTTCGAATTATACTACTGAAAATTACGATTTTTCGAAAGTAAAAATTGCGGCTTCGTTACAGAATTTGGATTATGAAATTGCAAATGGCCACATAATCTCCAGTGTATGTTTTATAGTAGAACCTGATAATGAATCACTCACTATGTGATAATGTTGCATTTCTTTTTTTGTTTAGCTGAGTTTTAATAGCATTTGAAAGTCTAAATCAATAAAATGGTTTGTTGGACAATCAGCAACACCCATTTCTATTCCTTTTCGCATATCCATTCTTCCTGATTATGCAGTTATAATAATGAAAGTGATTATATCAATTGTGTTCTAGTAAATAATAAAAAAAGCGGCAGGCAAGATTACATTAAAATAATGGGAAAATAACTTCGAATAATAGTAGTGTAGCTTCACTAGTTTCGAATTATTTTATTGAAAAGAATCTTTAATTCATTGTATCATAAAGGAACTGCTGAGTGTATTACCTAGAATATACTTAGTTTTTCTTCACATTGTAAATCAATTTAAATACTTGTAATGAAAACAAATACTATGAGTTTCACGGACTGATATTGAAAAAAGTGTTTCACATCACTTTTAGATAGTCCTACAATCATTTCCATTCGAAAAAAAGTACCTCAACTTTGTCAAATAATTTATTAAAAGTGACCTGCACTAAGCTAGTGATAAAAGCAATTAAATTAAAGCACTACAGATATGAAAACAAATGAAGAGTTACAAAGAGATGTTCAGAATGCTATTCAATTTGAACCCCTTATGCATGCTGCAGAAATAGGAGTGATGGTAAAAGATGGTATTGTAACCTTAACAGGAAATGTCGATCGCTATTACAAGAAGATAGAAGTAGAAAATGCAACCAAAAACGTGGCAGGTGTAAAAGCTGTAGTTGAAAACATTACAGTTATCAATAATGATTTTGTCAAAGATGACAATGAGATTGCTGTTGAGGTTGTATATGCCTTAGATAGTAACTGGTCAGTGCCTAAAGATAAAGTGAAGGTCAAAGTAGAAAGAGGCTGGGTTACTCTTGATGGAGAATTATCCTGTAACTATGAAAGAGATGCAGCCAAAAGTGCAGTAAATTATCTTATGGGAGTTAAAGGTGTTACTTGCAATATCAAAATTAAATCTCAAGTTCCTGATGGTATTGAGAAAAAACATGTTGAAAATGCATTGGCACGCCACTGGTCTATCAATGCCAAAGATATTACTGTTACGGTTTTAGGTGCTATGGTTACCTTAACAGGTGATGTGACTTCGCTATACCAAAAGGAAGAGGCTGGGCGTATTGCTTGGAATACCCCAGGAGTATTGTCAGTGAATAATAGATTAGTAGTAGAATATGATTATGCATTTGTTGATCAAAGCAAAATAATTTAGAATATACATGCTATATGATTAGTACATACAGAATAATATGAAGACTGAGCCAGCCTTATTAATGTTGCCAGACTTGCCCACCACTATACCCATAAATGCATTTTCGAAAATTAAACTAAAATTATCATGAAAATAATTATTGTACTTACACCTTACAAATTTCTAGAAACAATTGATGCAAAAAAATTCTCTCGAGTTCTGGGATTCGCTGCACCTTTTTTTGTCTTTTAGATGTATATGCAACAATAAACATTGCCTCTGCGGAGGCTGTATTTCAGATAAAGAGACAAAAACTAATTTAAGACACGATAGACAATGATACAAGTAAAGAAAGAAGGTGTGGTATTAAGTAAAACAATACTTCCGTTTGAAAACGAAGGTGTACTAAATCCTGCTGTCATAAAAGAAGGCAATTTTGTTCATATGTTCTATCGTGCTGTGGCTGAAGGAAATCATTCGACCATTGGTTATTGCAAATTCGATGGTCCTTTGACATTGTTTGAAATAGATAGAAAACCTCTTTTGATTACTGAGTTTGATTATGAGTGCCAAGGTATGGAAGATCCTAGAATTGTAAAAATTGAAGACCTCTATTATTTAACGTATACCGGTTTTGATGGAATCAATGCTCTAGGATGTCTTGCTATTTCTAAGGATTTGATTCATTTTGAAAAAAAAGGGGTTATAGTACCACAAATCAGTTTCGAAGAGTTTGATAGATTGGCCGAAGAAGAAACAGCCATAAACCCAAAATATTTTCGATACAATGAACACACAAATAGCTTAGAAAAAGACAATAATAAATATCTAGTTTGGGATAAGAACGTGATTTTTTTTCCGCGAAAAATAAATGAAAATTTTTATTTTTTGCATCGCATTCGACCTGAAGTTCAGATTGTTGTAGGGGTCAAAGATTTAAAAGATTTGACAGAAGTGTTTTATCAAGATTATCTGAGACATTTTAATGATTATGTAGTGCTCAGTTCTAAATTTGATCATGAAATCAGTTATGTTGGTGGAGGTTGTCCACCCATAGAAACGGCGCAAGGATGGTTGTTAATTTACCATGGCGTGAAAGATGGTGCTGATGGTTTCATTTATGCAGGATGTGCTGCCTTATTGGATCTCGAAAACCCACAAAAAGAGATTGCTAGACTTCCTTATCCACTTTTTAAGCCAGAATTAGATTGGGAATTAAACGGCGAAGTTAATAATGTTTGTTTTCCAACAGGTACAGCACTTTTTGAGGATACTTTATATATCTATTATGGCGCTGCAGACGAAAGAATTGCCTGTGCCTCTGTTTCCTTTTCAGGATTGCTAAATGAATTAATACTTTATAAAAAAGAAGATGATAAATAACGTAAGATCAAAGCATAATGATGCATTTGTAGTTGTAAACGAACCTCTAATTAACTCGATAGCGACTACTAAACAAATAGTTAAGGCCGGCAGTAGATCTGAAGTATTATTTATAACTTCTTATCCGCCACGCGAGTGCGGCATTGCTACCTATTCACAAGATTTAATTTTTGCATTAAATAACAAATTCGAAAACACATTTGATATAAAAATAGCAGCATTAGAAACAAAGAAACATAAATACAGCTATGGAAAAAAAGTGGTCACTGTTTTAGAAACAGATAATGAAAATTCCTATCGTGAACTTGCAGCGCAAATCAACAAAAACACATCGCTAGAATTAGTTCTTATTCAGCATGAATTTGGACTATTTAGATCAAACGAAGCTGATTTTATTGATTTTTTAAAGTCTATAAATAAGAGTAATATCATTGTTTTTCATACGGTTTTACCTAATCCTGATGCGGCATTGAGAGAGAATGTTGCACAAATTAATGCAAGTGTTGACTCATTTATAGTAATGACAAAAAACTCAGCAAAATTACTGCATCAGGATTATGGAATTTCAATGGATAAAATTACTGTTATTCCTCACGGCATCCACTTAGTGAAGTACATAGATAAGGAAATTTTAAAAGAAAAATACAATTTATTAGGCAGGAAGGTAATCTCTACATTTGGTTTATTAAGCTCAGGTAAATCTATCGAAACAACGCTAGATGCAATGCCTGCCATCATTGCAAAAAGTCCAAATGTTGTGTTTTTGATTATAGGTAAAACGCATCCCTCTGTCGTTTTGGAAGAGGGAGAAAAATACCGTGAGGGTTTAGAACATAAAATTGAAACCTTAGGGCTGCAAGAACATGTGAAATTTATTAATTCTTTTCTGCCACTTGATGAATTGTTAGATTATTTACAACTTACAGATATTTATCTATTCACGTCAAATGATCCTAATCAGGCGGTTAGTGGTACGTTTTCGTATGCAATAAGTTGTGGTTGTCCTGTAATTTCAACGCCAATACCACATGCAAATGAGTTAATCAAAAACAAAGGAGGATTGACAATCAATTTTGGTGACTCAAATCAATTAGCTAAACAAGTAACCTTATTGCTCGATAATCCAAAGTTGCGTAAGGAAATTTCAAGCAATGGTATTCATAAAATGGCGCCAACAGCTTGGGAAAACTCTGCAATTGCACATGCTACTTTATTCAAAAGATTTATTAATAGAAAAATTAGACTGCAATATATTACTCCCAAGATCAATTTAAATCATTTGAAAGAACTGACTACATCATTTGCTATGATTCAATTCTCAGTAATTAACAAACCCGATTATAAAAGTGGGTATACGCTTGATGATAATGCGAGAGCATTAGTAGCACTGTGCCAGCATTTTGAATTAACAAATGATCCTGAAGACTTAACTTATATCAACCGATATTATGAGTTTATTCATTTTTGCCAACAAAAAGACGGTACTTTTTTAAATTATGTAGCTACAGATAAAAAATTTACAGAACAAAATAGTGAAAATCTTGAAGATTCGAATGGTCGGGCGATATGGGCTTTGGGATTTTTGCTTTCGATGCACGAAATACTGCCAAAATCATTAATCATAAATGCAAAGCATACCATGCAAGCTGCCTTGATAGGTGCCGTATCCATGCATTCCACAAGAGCTATGGCTTTTACGATAAAAGGAATTTATTACAGTAATAAAAAAGTAATGAGTTTTGAATATAAGGCATTGATAAAGTTATTAGCCAATCGCTTGATGCAAATGTACAAGCACGAATTAAAACCAACTTGGCATTGGTTTGAAAGCTATATGACGTATGGCAATAGTATTTTACCAGAAGCCATGCTCTGTGCTTACCTTGCTACTGGAGAAATAGTTTATAAAGAGATAGCAAAAACGTCGTTTGATTTTTTATTAACTAAAATTATGTCAGATGATAACATTACAGTTATTTCAAATAAAGGGTGGTTACACCATAATGCTCCAGTGAAAGAGAAAATACTTGGCGGTGAGCAACCCATCGATGTGGCTTACACCATTCTAGCTCTAGCAAAATTCTATGAAACTTTTAGGTGTAATCGCTATCAGCAAGCTATGGAAATGGCATTTAGTTGGTTTTTAGGTAACAATCATCTGCACAAAATTATTTATAACCCGTGCACAGGAGGTTGTTATGATGGACTAGAAGATAGTTATGTCAATCTTAATCAAGGAGCAGAGTCAACAGTAAGTTATTTAATGGCAAGACTAACCATGGAAAAATTTAAAAGGGAGATGCATGATAAGAGCATGGCGATTAAAAATCGAAGTGTAATGTTAACCAATTAAAAAATGGGTAATTCCTAGTAAGAATTTTAAATAATCAGGTACCAATAATTTGTCAATACAATTAGTAATATGAAATCAACAAGAAATATTTTCAAATCACCAGAATCACAGCAAAGTAATTTAGATCGAATACACTATACACCAAGCGATGATATCTTTAATAAACTTACAGAGGAACAAGATATTGATCCAGAAAATATTTTGAAAAAAAAGTTCATTATTAAGCCTAGAAACAACAAATGGAACGAAAAGGACTTTATTGAAGATGTTTCCGGTTCTGACTTAGATAATCTCGGTTCTGAACTCGACGATGCAATGGAACAAATTGGTAGTGAAGACGAAGAAAATAATGGGTATAGTTTGGGCGGCGATGCGCACAATGATTTGGACGAAGATTAAATAGATCAATAGCGTCTTGTTTTTAAAGATAAGAAAACTTAACATTTATGTTTTTAATTAAATACAACAGTCTATCATCATTAGGAAGCACTCCTTATCGAGAATATACAAATGTATCATGTGGTTTTCAAATTTACTAGACTCGTATTAAGGTTGCAAATAAAATCAAATACGACACGTAATAAGCTGTATTACAATTCATATGAATATAATATTATTTGCTCCAAGAGATTAAAATTCACCTAAAAATTTCAAATCAGTTAGGTCCTAACCAAATAATATTTATCTATTTAAAAAAATAATCATGGTAGCTTTTATAAAAGAGCAGTTCACTCAAGCTGGAAAATTTTCCTTTTTTATTGCAAGATTTTTTAGAGAACTAGTTACTCCTGTTTTTCAGTTTAATGAATTTGTAAGACAATGCTATACCATTGGGTACAAATCCATACCCCTTGTTAGTATTACAGGTTTTATTATGGGTTTAGTACTGACCATACAGTCAAGACCAACAATGACAAAATTTGGTGCAGAATCTTGGTTGCCCAGTATGGTTTCACTTTCACTAATAAGAGAAATTGCACCAGTGATTACAGCTTTAATTTGTGCAGGGAAGATTGCTTCTGCCATTGGTGCTGAAATTGGATCTATGAAAGTTACTTCACAACTCGATGCTATGGAAGTTTCTGCAATAAATCCTTTTAAATATCTAGTGGTTACTAGAATTTTAGCCACCTCTTTAATGGTTCCTTTACTTGTTATTATTGCTGATTTAGTAGGGATTTATGGTGGTTATATTGGGTATAACGTGCACAGCAGTATTAGCTTAATGCGCTATTTCTCAGATGTTGTTGAGCATCTTGATTTTATAGACCTTTTACCAGCAACCATAAAAACTTTCTTTTTTGGATTTTTCATTGGTGTTATAGGTTGTTACAAAGGATTTAATGCTTCAGGCGGAACCGCAAGTGTAGGCCAAGCAGCTAATTCGGCAGTAGTCACCGCTTCACTGTCAATTTTTATTTTGGATATGCTAGCAGTACAAATAACCGATTTATTTTTTTAAAACTATGCAAGAACAACCCATCATAAATATCAAAAAACTCACTAAATCCTTTGGTAAAAACAACGTATTGAGAGGCATTGACTTAACTGTGAACAAAGGAGATAATTTAGTCATTCTTGGTCGTTCAGGTTCTGGTAAATCAGTAACGATCAAATGTGTAGTAGGATTGCTAAAAGTTGATAAGGGAATAATAGACGTCTTTGGAACCGATGTAACAAAATTAAACTACAAGGAACTCAATAAAATACGGTTGAGAATTGGGTTTTTGTTTCAAAATGGTGCCTTATATGATTCGATGTCTGTAAGAGACAATTTAGCTTTTACGTTAAAACATCATACTAAGGATTTACCAAAAGAGGAGGTTGAAAAACAGATCATCGAGGTATTAGAAAATGTTGGTCTTGAAGAAGCTATAGATAAAATGCCTTCTCAATTATCGGGAGGTATGATTAAACGTATCGGTCTGGCAAGAACTTTAGTCATTAAACCAGAAATTATTCTCTATGATGAACCTACGGCAGGACTGGATACCATAACTGGTAAAGAAATTAGTGAATTAATCCTATCGGTCCAAGAAAAATACAAAACCACTTCGATAGTTATAACACATGACATAATTTGTGCAAAAATGACCGCCAATAGGATCATAATTATAAAAGATGGATTGATACATGTAGAAGGAAGTTTTGAAGAACTTAAAAACAGTTCTGATGAATGGGTGCGTTCTTTTTTTGAATATGAATAAATTACAAATAGCATAAATATAGTTTTTAAAATAAATCTAATGGAAAATAAAATTATTAAAGCTTGGAAACTTGGGATGTTTGTAGTGCTATCGCTTACGGTGTTCTTGGTTGCTATTTATTTCATTGGCAAAAGCCAAAATCTTTTTGGAACAACCTTCCATTTGGAAGCAAAATTTAAGAATGTAAGCGGTCTCCAAATAGGCAATAATGTACAACTTTCAGGAATCAACATTGGAACGGTGAAAGAAATTGAATTCGTGTCTGATTCTATTGTAATGGTTAATATGGTGATACGTTCTGAAATTCAACAGTATATCAAGACAGATGCCTCTGCAACCATTGGTTCTGATGGATTGATGGGCGACAAAGTATTGATGATTGCTGCAGGAAGTGCATCACAAGAAATTGTAAAAGATCATTCTCTAATAAAATCTACTGAAGCCGTAGGAATGGAGGACTTGATGAACGGACTCAAAAAGAGTATTGATAATGCCGAGATTATCACCAAAGAGTTATCAGAATTCAGTTATAAAATCAATAACGGCAAAGGTGCTTTATCAAAGGTGCTAACCGATGAAGAGTTTTCTAAAAGCATAGATCGAACATTGCAAAATCTCGAAACCGGAACTGACGAATTTGTAGTTTTTACTACAAAAATGAACGATAAAAATGGTTCTTTGTCTAAAGTTATGACTGATCCTGTTTATGCTAACAGTCTAAAGAAAACTTTATCAAAATTTGAAAAAAGTGCTGCCGATATAAATGTTTTTACAGCCAAGTTAAAGAATGATAAAGGGATCGTGTCCAAATTGCTTTCAGATGAAAAAATGGCTAATGATCTAGATTCAATTGTAACAAACACGAGAACAGCAACAGAAAAACTGAATGAGTTAGAAGAAGCTGCAAAACATAATTTTCTTCTAAGAGGTTTTTTTAGAAAAAAAGAAAAAGCCAAAGATAAAATGGAAGCCAATAAAAATCACTAATGTTATTTTTTAATCATAGAAATAGCCTTTTTAATGTAATTATTACGAACGCGATTATCTTGATGATATAATGCTAATTTTAGGCATCGGCTTACTTATCGCAATGACGGCTTCATTGAAAGGTTTATACCTTTTAATAATTTGCTCATCATTCAAATCAAGCCTTTTTTACCTAAGAGGGACAGAGGAAATAATAAGAATGTAGACTCATATTTTTTATTGATTTTTTTTACCAAATTAAAGTAATGAATATCACTTTTTTAACCACGCTGTGTCATTTCATGAGTAGTCTTTAAGGCGCATCTTTGTTCATGAATTCAAAATGAAGAGCTTTAAATACAGTATTATGAAAAACAGTATTGAAATCACAGCCCAAAATAGAGAAGGTGTTGCAGGAGATCTAGGAAAGATCTTGGCAGATGAATATGTATTATATACCAAAACTAGACACGCACAGTGGAATATTGAAGGCCCTAACTTTCTTGACAAGCACAAATTCTTTGAAGCTCAGTTTGGCGAATTAAATGGCATGATTGATAACGTTGGCGAACGCATACGCACTTTAGGGCATTATGTAGATGCGATGCTCAAAGCATTTCTCAGCGTGACACAGTTTACTGCACAAAAGCGAGAAAAGAATGACAGTCAAGGCTACTTAAAAGAATTATTAATAGACCATGAAACATTAATCATGTCCTTAAGAGATAATATTCCTGTTTTTGCTAACGAGTACCATGACTTAGATAACAGCGATTTTATTATAGGACTTGTAGAAACGCATGAAAAAATGGCTTGGTTTTTACGCTCACATTTAAATAATTAAATTATGATGGAATATAACAATTACAGTTACGTAGGAATGCACTTGATATGGTGGTTTGTTTGGATGGTATTATTATTTTGGATTTTTGCTAGCCCATTTAACATACCTGGACAAAGAGCCAGAAAAGATACACCACTTGATGTATTAAAGAAACGTTTAGCATCAGGAGAAATTGGTAGAGAAAAGTATCAGGAAATCAAAAAAACACTTGAACTTAAATAATCACAAAACCAAACAGTATTATGATGAAAAAAAATATGGGAACAGTTGACAAAGCAGTAAGAGTCCTAATTGCAGTAGTTTTCATAGGTTTATACTTCGCCAATGTAATTACAGGAACAGTGGGTATCGCTCTTTTAATGTTTGCTGGAGTTTTTATCCTTACTAGTTTTATAAGTTTTTGTCCGTTGTATTATCCGTTTGGATTCTTTTCGAATAAAAGAATGGAAGACAGAACGTAAACAGAAACTTCTGATAACGAGCTAGTAATTACTATGACTTTATTACATAGCATGATAACCGTTGCTACTCCTCCCGAATTCCCAAAAGGACTAGAAGGGATTTAGTCAGATGAACACGTAAGCCCTTATCTATTTTATAACCATTAAACAAAAGCAGAAATGGAAACACAAAAAAACTTAGGCATTTGGATGGATCATTCAACTGCCAATTTTATCGATTTAAATTCAGAGAAAAACAGCAAATCTATTGATTCAAAATTCACTACAGATACAAAAGAAGAAGTGCTATCAAGAAGTGAGTTTACCATGCACAATAAAGAGGAGCAAATGACAGAAGCCTTCTACAAGAAGATTTCAGAAAAGATTTTGAAATATGATCACGTACTTTTATTTGGTCCAACCAATGCAAAAACAGAACTGCAGAATTACTTAGACAAAGATTTACATTTTAAAGACATACAAATTGATGTGGAAGCAGCAGATAAAATGACCGACAACCAACTCGATGCATTTGTTAGAAATCATTTTGATAAACAATAGCATAAAATTATTTTAAAGCGGGCAAAGAGGGGCCATATTACTACTCTAACAATTATAATTATGGAAAAAACAAATATGGATAGCTTAGTTACAGTATTAGCCGAGGTAGAAAAACTCGGCTTTCAATCGCAATTTGAAATCAATGGAAAAAATCTAGTTTCTTTAAAAACAGGTAAACATTTTTTATCGAGCGAAGTGAAAATAGCACATTATTACCGTTTTGAAGGCGAATCCAATCCTGATGACAGTTCAATAATGTACGCAATTGAGTGCAGTGATGGGGAAAAAGGAACGCTAATTAATGGTTACGGTCCTAGCGCTAGTCTTGAAACAGCTGATTTTATCACTACAGTAGAGAACATAGAAAAATAATCTGCAATAGAAATAACCATTAAAAAATTAGAAAAAATAAGTATTTAATAGCTGCTTTTTTTGCGTAACTTCACTACTAAATAGACCATTAGTGATACGGTATAATGACACTTCTTGATAATACATAGATTTTATGTCCCAAAATAATTTTAAAATCAAAGGTCTAACCGGTGCCGAAGTACGTGCTGCAAGGGAAAAACATGGAGAGAATAGAATTAGCTATAAAAAATCCAACCAATTCTTAAAGGGGCTGATTCAAATTGTCACTGAGCCTATGACAATTTTATTATTTGTGGCTTCTACTATCTATTTAGTGAGTGGAAAAACTTCAGATGGAATTTTTCTAGCTGGGGCTATTATTTTAATCGCCGTAATATCATCGTATCAAAATGCCAGAAGCCGCAATGCTTTAGACAAATTAAAAGATTTTACTAAGCCTAAATGCAAAGTCATTAGAAATGGTGCTACCATAGAAATTAAAACCGAAGAATTAGTAGTAGGGGATAGCTTATTGGTCGAAGAAGGAAACGCAATTGCAGCGGATGGAACCATTGTACATTCGAATGATTTCTCGGTGAATGAATCTATTCTTACGGGGGAATCTATGGCTGTTGCCAAAGACAAGTCGACAAAGGATAACACTATTTTTCAAGGAACCACCGTTGCCAGCGGATTGGCTATTGCAACTATTACAGCCATTGGAAGTGAAACCAACTTAGGAAAAATAGGCAAAAGTCTCGAAGAAATTAAAGAGGAAAAAACACCACTAGAATTACAGATTAATAGTTTTGTCAAAAAGATGACTATAGCGGGAGCTTTGGTCTTTTTTGTTGTTTGGGCAATAAATTATTTCAACTCCTACCTTTTGTTTGATAGTTTACTTAAAGCTTTAACGCTCGCCATGAGCGTGTTACCCGAAGAAATTCCGATTGCCTTTACCACCTTTATGGCACTTGGCGCTTGGCGTATGATGGAGAACGGTATTATCGTCAAGCAAATGAAAACGGTCGAAACCCTAGGAAGCGCAACTATAATTTGTGTGGATAAAACAGGAACAATTAGCGAGAACAAAATGAGTTTAGCCAAAATATTCACGCTGAAATCTCAAAAAATAAACGACATAGGAAACGATTTGTCAGCCGATGAAAAGCAGTTAATTACAATCTCCATGTGGGCGAGTGAGCCTGTTCCATTTGATGCTATGGAAATTGCATTGCATGAAGTCTACGCAGCAGAAATTGAAAAAGATCAACGTTGTCAATTTAAAATGGTGCATGAATATCCACTATCAGGCAAACCGCCTATGATGACCCACATTTTTGAAAATAAAGCGGGAGAACGTATTATTGCCGCCAAAGGTGGTGCTGAAGCTATAACTGTAATTTCACAGCTTACTGAAAAAGAAAAAGCAGCAATTGAAAAAGCTATACACTTATTATCAACAGAAGGCTACCGCACTTTGGCTGTTGGGAAAGCATTATTTGAAGGAGATAATTTTCCAGAAAAGCAACAAGATTTTTCATTTGAATTCATAGGATTATTGGCCTTTTATGATCGCCCTAAAAAGAATATTAAATCGGTTTTACAAGCGTTTTACAAAGCAGGAATAAAAGTAAAAATAATCACAGGAGACAATGCCGAAACAACGGGTTCTATAGCCAAACAAATCGGATTTGTTGGCTACGAAAAAAGTATTTCTGGTGATGCATTACTGCAGTTATCCGATGAGGAACTTCAAAAACAAGTGGGAGAAATCAATTTATTCACCCGAATGTATCCCGAAGCCAAACTGAAAATCATCAATGCCCTAAAAGCGAATCAAGAAATTGTGGCCATGACGGGCGATGGTGTCAACGATGGCCCCGCACTCAAAGCGGCGCACATAGGTATCGCCATGGGTAAAAAAGGAACCGAAATTGCCAAGCAAGCGGCTTCTCTAATTCTAATAAATGATGATTTGGCTAAAATGGTCGATGCGGTTGCTGCAGGTCGAAAAATATATGCCAACTTAAAAAAGGCCATACAATTTATCATTTCTATTCATATTCCCATCATTTTCACCGTATTTATACCGTTGGCTTTAGGCTGGATTTATCCTAACATTTTTTCACCAATACATATTATATTTTTAGAATTAATTATGGGACCCACTTGTTCTATCGTGTACGAAAATGAACCTATAGAAAAGAATGCAATGTCATTAAAACCAAGACCTTTTACAAATACTTTCTTCAGTTGGAAAGAACTTTCCACTAGTATCATTCAAGGAATAGTAATCACTATTGGGACGTTATTTATCTATCAGTTTTCGGTGTATTAAGGTTTTAATGAGCAAGTAACGCGAACTATGGTTTTCTTGGTTTTGGTGACTGCCAATATTTTTCTAACCTTAATCAATCGTTCATTTTATTATTCCATTTTTACTACGATGCAGTACAAAAATAATTTAGTGTTCATCATTACCGGAATTACGATTGTTATTACAGGACTACTGCTCACCGTGCAGCCACTAATTGATTTTTTCTTATTTACAAAACTAAATTTGCAGCAAGTAGGGCTCGCTATCGGTACAGGAATCGTTTCGGTGCTTTGGTACGAATTAGTTAAAATTTGGATGCGGAATTTTAAAGCGATTTAGATGACTTATTAGTTATAATTGGATAATTACTTTGGGGCGGGAAAAAGAAAGGGTGTTCAGCTACTCATAAAATTTGATGGAACGCAACCCATTGCATACCCAAATATAAGTGAAGCCAAAATACAAAGTGGTGTACTCAAGTATTTTTACTCTAATTACGTAGTACTGTTTAGCTAAATAAGTAAGTGTGTTTGTCTAGTTTTTTGGGATGCGGCAATTAGATTAAAGCTTGCAGTTATCTTTAATCATTTAACGATGTTTTTTAATAAGTAGTAGATAAAAGTGATATAGTTTTATGTGTTTAGGCCTTATTTTTATTAGGTGTAGGACAGTGTTTTTTTTCGTTTTACTTGACAAAAAGTTAGTGTAATTATTTACCAATCAAACGGAATCATAAAAAGACTTTTGCAGTAAAAAACTATTATATACTGGCAAATTGAGAATGTTGTGCATTAGCTGACCTAGGTCATTTACAATAACCTTGATATGAAATACTTTTGATAAATATTTACTGCACACAGTATTAACATTAAAAGCCTAAATCATGAAAAAAGAAGTTTTATACAACTCCAATATGCATTTTGAACACGAACAATGGAAAGGGGAACTTGCCTTATGGAAGGGCGAACTACTATTCTTCAACAATAAACTGAGCGAACTCGTAACGCGCTGGACAGACAAGGACGTATTGGCTCAATTAGAGCACTATCAAAACGAATTTGTGTTGCACGGTGGTGTCATCGAAGATCTACAAGAACTTATTGAAAAACACGAAGAGCGTATCGCTGGACAAAGCATGATTGGTGAGGATGCGTTAGATATTCAATCAACTAAACAGCATTTAGAATTTAGAGATAAAATAGAAACGCAAAGACATATTTATGCTGAATTAAAGAAAGAATTTTTTAGATTTCTTGAAAAGTATATGTAATTCTAAAGATCACTATTTTATTTTCCTAAATAGAATGATAAAAACAAAGGTTGACTACTAATTTTAATTTGGTAGCCAACCTTTTTTTTGTGGCAAAAATGTAAGACTTATAAATTCAGGAATAGATAAACTGTAAAAATTGTTTGGGCGTGACCACAAGGGTCGGGCTTTCCGCTACAATTCCTTGCTGCACTCCCAATAAAAATTGGGAGTTTGCTGTGGGATTTTCACTTCAATCCCTCACGCACGATCATTGTTAATCCTCAAAATTAAATTGATTTCGTCTTTTTTAACCTAGCTGATCTAGGTCAGTGCAACAGTCTTTCTAACCACCTAATTTTGAAATTTGAAATTTTGATAAGTGAACTCTTCCATAACGGTAAACAGAATTTTAAAAAATGGTGTAGTAATAACTCACTATAGGAAGCAATAATGACAAAATAACAAAACGAATAATATATTTTGATTATGAAAAGTAATAAAGATAAAAAAGCCTATTTCATAGGTGGCGGAATAGGATCATTAGCAGCAGCAGTATTTTTAATTCGTGATGGTGGAGTAGCCGGTGAAAATATTACGATCTATGAAAGTTTACCCGTTTTAGGCGGAAGTCTAGACGCAGGTGGAAACCCTGAAAAAGGGTATACACTGCGTGGATCGCGCATGCTGACTTTAAATATCTATGAATGCACTTGGGATTTATTCAAGTCTATTCCATCGCTTACAGATCCTAATACTTCTGTTTATGAAGAAACAGTTGCATTTAATGAGCGCGTAAAATCAAATGCAAAAGCTCGTTTAATTGACAAAAACCGCGCAATAGTTGATGCCTCTAAACTTGATTTCTCGATGGAAAATCGTGCAGAATTGTTGAAACTAAGTGAAGCTAGTGAAGAAAAATTGGGCAATAGCTGTATTTCTGATTGGTTTTCACCTTCGTTTTTTGAGACTAATTTTTGGTTCATGTGGCGTACTAGTTTTGCTTTTTCACCTTGGCATAGCGCAGTAGAGTTCAAACGTTATTTGCACCGATTCATGCAAGAATTTCCTAATGTAGAGACAATGACAGGCGTAAAACGTACCGTTTATAACCAATATGACTCTATGATTCTTCCGTTGGTTGTTTGGTTGAAGTCGCGTGGAGTGAATTTTATGAAGAATTACACGGTAATGGATTTAGATACTGCTTACGAATTGGATTCAAAAACTGGAACCGAAAAAGTGGTCGTTAAAAACCTTTTTTATGAAAATGATGGAGCTAGTACCTCAGTTGGTATTGATGCCGATAACCTGGTATTCCTTCAAAATGGATCTATGACAGACGCTTCTAGTTATGGATCTATGACAACAGCTCCTCAATTCTATACAAAAGAAGACAGTCAAGGCTGGGCAATTTGGGAAAAACTAGCTAAAAAATATCCTGGATTTGGTAAACCAGAAGTGTTTAACTCCAATATAGCAGAATCGTTCTGGGAATCTTTTACAGTTACATTAAAAGACACTGTTTTCTTTGATCAAATGGAAAAATTTTCTGGTAACAAAGCAGGAACAGGAAGTCAGGTTACACTTAAAGATTCTAATTGGTTCATGAGTTTTTCATTAAACAAGCAACCTCACTATAGAGAGCAACCAGAGAATGTGCAGGTGTTTTTTACTTATGGTTTACATCCTGACCGCGTTGGGAATTTTGTAGGGAAACCCATGACAGATTGTTCAGGAGAAGAAATTCTTCGTGAACTATGCGGGCACTTAAAATTTGATTACAATGTGGTGTTTGCTAATGCCATTTGCATTCCTTGTAGAATGCCGTACATCACCAGTATGTTCATGCCGCGATTATCTACTGACAGGCCGCTGCCAGTGCCTAAAAACTCAAAAAACCTCGCGTTTGTAAGTCAGTTTGTTGAGATTCCAGATGATGTAGTTTTTACTGTGGAATACTCGATAAGAGCTGCCCAAATGGCGGTTTATGAACTACTAGAAATTGATCTTGAAATTCCGCCAATTACAAAATTTGATAAAAGTATAAAGGTTGAAATAGAAACCTTAGTAAAAGCATTTCATTAAAAAATAACTCTGAAATACAAATACTTATTAGAGCAAAAGTGAAGACTTTAATATAAAATAATAGAAACATGAAAAAAGAAAAAGAATACACGGTTGGAACTTATTTAGCCAAACGTTTACAAGATATCGGTTTGAAACACCATTTTGCTGTCGCAGGTGACTACAATCTTGTGTTGCTTGATCAGCTTTTAGCAAACAAAGAAATGGATCAAGTGTATTGCACTAATGAATTAAATTGTGGCTTTAGTGCTGAAGGATACGCACGTGCAAACGGAGCTGCAGCTGCAGTAGTAACTTTTAGTGTTGGAGCACTATCTGCTTTTGATGCCATTGGAGGGGCTTATGCTGAGAACCTTCCAGTGATTCTGATAGTGGGAGCACCAAACAGCAATGATTATGGAACAAACCATTTATTACATCATACACTAGGAACACATGATTTTAGTTACCAACTTGAAATGGCCAAACACATCACGTGTGCTGCAGTATCTATTACATCAGCACAAGAGGCACCATCGCTGATAGATCATGCTATTCGTACCGCTTTACGCGAAAAGAAGCCTGCATATATTGAGATTGCTTGTAATGTAGCTGGACTTCCGTGTGCTGCACCTGGACCTGCAAGTGCTGTCCTTAGTGAAATTCCAAGTGATAAAGAAACATTAGATAAAGCAGTAGAAACGGCTGTAGCATTCTTGGCTAGTAAAGAAAAACCTGTACTATTGATTGGTAGTAAGCTACGAGCAGCTGGTGCAGAAAAAGAAGCGATACAACTTGCAGAAGCACTTGGGTGTTCTGTAGCGGTGATGGCTGCAGCAAAAAGCTTCTTCCCAGAAGAGCATCCACAATTTGTAGGTGTATATTGGGGAGAAGTTAGCGCTCCGGGTGCACAAGAAATTGTAGACTGGTCAGACAGTATTATATGTCTAGCGCCACTCTTTAATGATTATTCTACTGTTGGTTGGACTGCAATGCCAGAAGGTCCGAACGTAATGATTGCGGATCAGAAGAACGTTCGTATGTTAGGACACGATTTTTCAGACCTTCACTTACGTGACTTTCTTTCGGCGCTTGCTCGTAAGGTAGAAAAAAAGCCAGCTACAATGGTTGAGTTTGAACGTATCAAATACAAGAGAGAAGCAGTAAAAGAGGCGGCTCCAGATACAAAGCTAATGCGAAGCGAATTGTTCAGACAAGTCCAACAATTGATCACACCGCAAACAACCATTTTTGCTGAGACTGGCGACTCTTGGTTTGGTGGTGTTGCGCTTTATCTGCCTGATGGTGCTCGTTTTGAGGTAGAAATGCAGTGGGGACATATTGGATGGTCCATACCTTCAGTTTTTGGATATGCTGTTTCAGCATCAAATCAACGACGCATTATTTCATTAACTGGAGATGGTTCTTTTCAACTAACAGCGCAAGAAGTAGCACAAATGATTCGTCGTAAACTACCTGTTATTATTTTTTTAATTAACAATCGAGGATATACCATTGAAGTCGAAATCCATGATGGTCCTTATAATAATATCAAAAATTGGGACTATGCAGGTCTTATCAAAGCTTTCAATGCTGAGGACGGAAAAGGGCTTGGTTTTAAAGCGCAAACAGGAGGGGAACTAGCGGATGCTATTAAGAAGGCACTCGCTAATCAAGAGGGTCCAACTTTAATAGAATGTGTGATTGATCGTGACGATTGTACAGCAGAACTTATATCATGGGGACATCTAGTCGCTAAGGCAAATGGTCGTCCGCCAAGTTTACGTTAGAAAAGAATTCTCAATGACTAATAAGTCAATTAAGAGCATTTAAAATTCATTAAATAATTAAAAAATAACAGTATGACGACAAACGAGTCTAACTCCACTAGTACTAACATGGGAACGGCAAAATCCCCCCCATTAAAGTTAAAGAAGGTTTATCTTCTAGCTTGGTTTCTTTGCGCGCTTTTCTATTTTTATCAATATGCTGTGCGATCTGCACCAGGAGTCATGCAGTCAGAATTGACAGCAGCTTGGGGCGAAAATGAAATAGGGTCAATTATTTCGGCATATTATATAGCCTACGCGATAATGGCACTAGTAGCGGGAGTTTTATTAGATCGTTACGGAGCTCATCGTACTATTCCAGCTGGTATCGCAGTAGTTGGTGTTGGTTGTTTACTATTTGCGCAGGGTAGTGAAATCGCTGGAATGATAGGATTTGTACTTCAGGCTATCGGGGCGATATTTGGATTTATAGGAGCATCTTATGTAGCTGCGAGATATCTTCCAGCAAGAATGCTCGCCATATTTATAGGCTTGACACAATGTCTAGGTATGGCTGGTGCAGCGTTTGGTTCTAAACCTGTTCACATGGCAATAGATCCTACTGGAAGTTTTCAAGTACCTTGGCAAACAGTGTGGATCACGTTTGGTTTTATTGGGTTTGTGCTGGCGATTGCGACATGGTTCGTGATGCCCAAGGACTCTGGTGATAGCGCAACGCATCATGGCTCACTTTCTATAAAAAGCTTAGTTTCACCTTTCAAAATTGTCTTTGGGAATCCCCAGAGTTGGTACGCTGGAATTATCGGTGGGCTTCTTTTTGTTCCAACCACTATTGGAGCTCTTGTTTGGGCAACTTCATTTCTACATTCCGGCGAGAATTTACCCATGTCGGATGCAGCTTCAATTGCCTCAATAGTCCCTATTGGGTGGGTAATAGGGTGTCCTTTGCTCGGTTATATTTCGGATAAAATGGGTAAAAGGAAACCTGTCTTAATTGGGGGAGCTCTTGTTATGTTGGTTGTCGGAATTACAGCTGTTTATATGCCTGCAGAAAGCACCATCTGGATGCGATATTCCGTAGCACTAATTTTAGGTATTGCTTCAGGAGCAGCTATGATTCCTTTTTCTATGATTAAAGAAGCAAATCCACCTGAGGTAAAAGGGACAGCAGCAGGTTCCATGAATTTTATTGTTTTTGGAACAACTGGATTATTGTCACCTTTTGTCTCTTTTTTAATGGGACCTACACCAGACAGCTCCCTAACTTTAACTCAGTTTCAGGAAGCGCTTCTTCCTCTTATAGGAGCTATTGTAGTAGCACTTATTCTAAGCTTCTTTATTAATGAGACTGGCCTTAAAAAAGATAAAATTAACGTATAGTTAAACACAAAGTACTTTCCTCGGAAAAATATGGATCTTCATCTTTCAGTTTTTAAAAAATAGAAAGAGCTTGTAGGGAACCGAAGAATTCTCAGTAAAAGTATTTCATTATATAAAAGCAAAGAACTACAGTTTATAATCGAAAATTATGACAAATATAATAGTGATCCCGTTCACGGAAGAAGAAAATGCAATAAAGGCTTTGCACAAGATCAAAGAGTTAGATGGGTATGGTGATATAACGCTTTATGAACATTTAATGATTCGTAAAATAGAGCACAATCAGTACGGAATTTTATTTTACAAGGAGCAAGGGGAAGGTTGGAGAACGTTAACAGTAATCGCTCTTGGTGGGCTCTTAGGTTCTGTTGCGGGTCCTGTAGGATTAATTGTAGGCTTGTATACAGGTGTAGTTGCAGGAGCAGCATGGGATGTGAGTCGTCATGATTTTGGAGAAGCACTTATCCAGAAAGTGAGTAACAAAATGAATATAGGAACTATAGCAATTATTGCCATGGTTGGCGAAGACAGTTCGCTATTTATTGATGATGTCGTAAAACCTTTTGCGTCAGAAATTATTAGAAGTGAAGCTGGGATTGATTTTGACGATTATATCGACGGGCATATAGAAGACATCGAAGATAAAATTGAAGAAGAACGTGAGCAACTGAGAAAAGCGACTACAAAAGAAAAAGACAAAATTAAAGCTAAGATTACCGATTTGAAATCAAAAAGAGAGTCGAAAATAGCAGCTTTTGAAGGTAAAAGGAAATCGGCTTTAAAAGAAGTAAAAGACATAACAAAAGATAGAATTAAGAAATTAGAATCCCGTCTTAAAGACTATGAACATGCCGTTGAAGATGTATTTGCTAAAGCAAAAATAAACTCAATAAAAAAGAGACTACAAAAACAACAAGAAAAATTAGCTCACTTACTTAACGTTTTATACGAAGAAATAAGGGATTAATAAACATTTCATAAGTAAACTTATATGGGAAAACTGATATTGGTAAGGCACGGAAAAAGTTTGTGGAATATAGCCAACGTATTTACTGGCTGGACCAATGTCGACCTTGCTCCCGAAGGTATAGTGGAAGCAAATATAGCGGGCAAAATCATCAAAGAACACCGTATTGCTATTGATATTTGTTATTCCTCTTATCTTAAAAGAGCCATCCGTACAGGACTAATTATCTTGGAACATGCTAATATGATGCACATCGATTTCATAAAAAGTTGGAAACTAAACGAACGAAATTATGGTGCTTGGCAAGGTCAAAATAAAGAGGAGATAAAAGCAGCAGTGGGAGAGGAACTCTTTTTAAAAGTGCGAAGAGGTTTTAGCACTCCACCTCCCAGTTTGTTACTTACTGATAAAAGACACCCCAAATTTGATCATTTGTATGATAATATCAATAGCAACGATTTGCCAGCAAGTGAATCATTAGAACAAACAGAAGTGCGCGTAGTACAATACTTTTTTGAGGTCATTATACCAGATCTAGTCAAAGGAAAAACTGTCTTAGTTGCTGCACATGGAAATTCGATTAGAGCACTAATGGCACATATTGAAAATATTGCTTCTGCTGATATACCAAAGGTTACGGTGCAAACAGGAATGGTAAATATTTATGAATTTGATACTAACATGATTTTAAAAAAGCAATATAAATTAGAACAAAAAATAACCATTTAAAACAACCCATTATGAAAACAAAATTTTTATCCTTAACCATGATTACATTGATGGCAGGAACTATTTTAACGAGTTGTGGAAAGACAACTAAAGAAGATGCATCAGCTGTAAAAGAGGATGTTACAGAACTAAACCAAGATTTATTAGAAGGAGCAAAAGATACTAGTGTTGATACCAAAGAAGCCGTGCATGCAGATTGGAAAAAGTTTGAAGCTTCGGCTAAAATAGCCATTGAAAATACAGATTCTCAAATTAAAGCACTTAGAGATAAAATTGCTAAAGCAGATAAAGCAGAAAAAGTAAAATTGACAGTAAAAGTAGATGAGCTAGAAAAAAAGAACGCAGTGCAAAAAGAAAAATTAGTTAAAAGAGGGAAAGAGTTTACTGAAGATGTCAAGGAAATGAAAGATTCAGCCAAAGAAGAAGAAAATAAATTTGAAAGAGAGTTCAATCATGATATGGATGAGATGGGCACTGCTATAAAAGACCTTTTTAAAGACAATGTAAAATAAGCTGAAAAAATACTGCATAGCAGCGTAATTGAAATATAATATCAAAATAAACTCATGAAAATTAAAAAAAATAAAACAGCTCAAAACGCACAAGTATATTTAATTGGGAGCGGTATTGCGTCATTAGCAAGCGCAGTTTACCTAATTAAAGATGCCAAAGTTCTTGGGTCGAACATACATATTCTTGAAAAAGATACTATCGCTGGTGGCGCACTTGATGGTGCAGGAAGTACAGATGATGGATTTGTAGTCCGCGGTGGGCGCATGCACGAACCGCATTATACCTGCTATTGGGACTTACTATCGAAAATCCCATCGCTAGAAGATCAGCTTGTAACGGTAACGGAAGAGTCTGATGAATTCAATAAACGGTTTGTTTCTAACGGACAAGCACGACTTTTAAAAGAGGGAAAAATATTGGATGTCTCCTCTTATGGACTTTCGTTAATGGAACAAGCGGAGTTGTTAAGGTTACTATTTGCATCTGAAAAATCATTAGGAAAGAAAAGAATTCTAGATTGGTTTGACCAGGAATTTTTTGAAACTAATTTTTGGTACATCTGGTCTACGATGTTTGCCTTTCAAAAATGGAGCAGTCTTGCCGAAATGCGACGGTACATGCGACGCTTTATTCACATGTTAGATGGATTGAATAGGCTAGGTGGCGTTTTGCGTACCAAGTACAATCAGTACGATTCGGTTGTGGTACCGCTAAAGCGTTATTTAGAAAAAGAAGGTGTTCAATTTACGATGGATTCTGAGGTGGTAGATGTAGATTTTGATATCTCTGCTGATAAAAAAACAGCTACAGTACTGCATCTAAAAAATAAAAATGAAATTGTACTTAGTAAGAATGATTATGTTTTTATAACCAATGGTTCCATTACAGTAAGTACAGATAATGGTGCTTGGGACAGACCGGCAAAATTAAAGGGGCTGGAGGAATCTGGTTCTTGGAAACTATGGAAAAAAATTGCCGAAAAAGACCGCGCGTTCGGAAATCCAAGTCCGTTTTGTGATGCTATCGATTTACAAAAATGGTATTCCTTTACCGCTACATTGAAAGACAGTACGTTTCATGATTATATGGAAAATTTTTCTGGAAATACGGATGGAACAGGAGGGTTGGTCACAGCAACCGATTCTAATTGGCTGATGTCGATTGTTATTGCGCGCCAACCTCATTTTCCTAATCAACCAGACAATGTAAAGATTTTTTGGGGATATGGTTTGTACCCTGATCGAAAAGGCAACTACATTAACAAAACCATGGCGGAGTGTACTGGAGCAGAAATCTTAGAGGAACTATGGTTTCATTTAAAGGTTCAAGAGATAATGAAACCCGTTACAGAAGCAGGAAAAGTAAATTGTATTCCTACCGCGATGCCTTTTATTGATAGTTTGTTTATGCCACGTATAAAGGGCGACCGACCTAAAGTATTACCAAAAGGAGCTACAAATTTTGCTTTTTTGGGACAATTTGCTGAGGTTCCAAAAGATGTAGTGTTTACGGTCGAATATTCGGTTAGAACAGCACAAACTGCTGTTTATGGCTTATTCAAAACGGATAAAAAAGTATTACCTGTATACGACTCAATCCATAGTCCAGAAGCTCTTATTAAAGCAGCTAAAGCTATTAGTAGATAAACTGAAAGTATGTTGCTACCCTATTATAAAATGAAGAGAGGGCGCTGCATCAGATTAATTTATTAACATCAATTTTGATTTAAAAACAGCTTTGCCATTATATTGGTTGGCTGTTTTTTTCAGCTTTAACAATCAGTTATAAATACATGGCAATGAAATAACATATGCTTAAAAATCCGTAATCTTAAAAGGGCTTACAAAGATTATATTTGAATATAATTTTAACGGTGCGAATGAAAATTTGATTCCAATATTTAATTTAAACAGTACATACTATGTTACATAAAAACGATACTGCACCTAATTTTACCTTATACGCAACACCGGACAAAGAAATAACATTAGCTGATATGAAAGGGAAAAATGTAATTCTTGCCTTTTATCCCGCTGATTGGAGTCCTGTTTGTAGCGACCAAATGGCTTTATATAATGAAACACTCAAATACTTTGAAAAACATGACGCTGAAATATTTGGTATATCAGTAGATAGTGTATGGTGCCATAAGGCGTTTACAGATTCTCGTAATCTACATTTTCCTTTATTAGCCGACTTTGAACCTAAAGGGGCCGTTTCAAAAGCTTACGGAGCTTATGATGAGAAAGAAGGGCAATCTAAAAGAGCTTTATTTGTAATTAATAAAGAAGGAGTTATAGAATGGAGTTTTGTCTCTCCAAATGAAGAAAACCCTGGTGCGGATGGTATTTTAGAAGCATTAGAAAATATGAATAAATAAAAAACAAGAAAATGAGTTTACATCCAGAAGTTAATAAACAAGATCATATCAAAGGAGATTCAAGCGCTAATTTAGAAATCGTAGAATTTGGGGATTTCCAGTGCGGACATTGTGGGGCGGCACACCCAGTTGTAGAAAAAATAATAAAAGAATTTGGTAACCAAGTTACTTTTGTTTTTAGAAATTTTCCATTGTCAGAAATGCATGAAAATGCTCGTGAAGCGGCAATGGCAGCAGAAGCCGCTGCAATTCAAGGTAAATATTGGGAGATGCACAACAGCATTTTCGAAAACCAAGAAAATTTACAATCCAGTGATTTTATTGCGCATGCGGAGAAATTAGGATTAGACATCGACAAATTTAAAGAGGATATGCAGCTTAGTAGTATAGCCGAAAAAATAGATAATGATTTTGAAAGCGGTATTCGAAGCGGTGTAAATGGCACGCCTTCTTTCTTTGTTAACGGAAACAAATTTGATGGAGATGCTGCTAATTTATTAGCGGTAATTGAGGGTAGCAGAGCATAAAAATCCTTTCAAAAAAATAGTTTTAATACTGACGTAAGTCATTTTAATTGCTCTTATGCTTTAATAACTTTGAGTAATTAAAAATTTAAAACCAAAAAAAATGAAAACTCCAAACATCGGAATTTCAGTAGAGAATAGACAAGCAATCGCAGACCAATTATCAAAGATATTGGCAGATGAATCTATTCTTTATTCAAAAACACTTAATTTCCATTGGAACATTGAAGGGCCTGATTTTCACGCAGTGCACTTATATTTAGAAACATTGTACCATGAGCAACAAAGCACAGTTGATACAGTTGCCGAAAAAATACGTGCTTTGGGGCATTATGTACCAGCAACTTTAAAAAAATATTTGGAACTAACACACCTTACTGAAGAAATCAAAGGTAAGAATGACAGTCAAAGTATTTTTGCTGAATTGTTAGAAGATCATGAAAGTATTATTGTTTTCATTAGAGAAGAAATAAAACCTATTGCCGACAAAATGAAGGCAGATGGAATTAGTGATTATATAACAGGATTAATGGAGCAACATGAAAAGACAGCTTGGATGTTGCGTTCTCATCTAAAATAAGATTGCTAATTTAATGGAAATGGAAATGCAATTTATCAACCCAAGTAGGAATTATTCTGTTTGGTTTTTTTCTTTTTGTAGAAAATAAATTTTCCAGTAATTTTTATGCTCTTTTAATTTTTTACGAAATAAATATGTGCTGATATAGATCATTGTCAATGCTTTATAGCCATCATACATTTGTTTCATAATCATTCTTAATTTAAATAATAGAAATTATGAGAACAGATCTTAGTATAAAAGAAAATGTCTTGGAAGAATTACAATGGCAACCCAATATTGACGAAATTCAAATTGGTGTAATTGTAAAAGATGGAATTGTAACGCTATCAGGAATCGTAGACAGTTATGTAAAAAAACAAGAAGCAGAAATGGCAGCCAGGAGTGTAGTAGGAGTAAAAGGAGTAGCTGAAGATATTGAGGTTAAATATGGCACCACCTCTGCTAAGTCAGATACTGAAATAGCTACTGCAGCAGTCAATGCTTTGAAATGTGATATATCAGTTCCAGAGAATAAAGTACAACTACAAGTAGACAATGGCTGGGTGTATTTAAATGGTGAAGTAGAGTGGGATTTTGAGAAAAATGCTGCTAAAAAAGCTATAGAAAACCTAACGGGTGTTCGTTATGTTATGAACAATATAGTCCTTAAAAACACAGTGAACCCGATTGATATTAAGGAAAAAATAAAAAAAGCATTTGAACGTTCGGCTGATATTGATGCTGGAAATATTACTGTAAAAGCTGACGGGCATACCATTAAATTGACGGGTAAAGTGCGTTCTATGAAAGAAAAAGATAAAGCTAAAACAACAGCTTATTATGCCCCAGGAGTTTGGAGAGTAGAGAATAAGTTGGAAGTGGAATAGCAAATTTATTTTAGTAGTAGCGAGGATTTACTCATGATAATTTCCGTTAGAAAAAGGCTCTAAAACTATCAAAGTTTAGAGCCTTTTTCATAGCTGACTCAGATCAGTTATTGTTTCTCTTGAAAGTACTAATTTTGGAGTAATCCTGCTTATTATGAGAAAAATAGTAGCATGTATTGCAATAAATGAGGATGCAGTGCACCAAATCCTAAAAACAATAATAAGCGAAATTTGGGATAAAGAAGAGTAACAATTTAATTATTATAAAATGAACTATAAAAATATTACCGTAGCAGGAAGTGGTGTTTTAGGGTATCAAGTTGCATTTCAAACAGCATTTCATGGTTTTAATGTGACTGTTTATGATGTAAATGATTCTGTGTTAGACCAAGCAAAAGCGAAATTTAAAGATTTAGGTGCTTCCTACAAAAAAGATTTGAATGCAACTCAAGAACAATTGGATAAAACTTTCAAAAATCTAAGTTACAATGCTGATTTGGGGTTAGCTGTTGCAAATGCCGACTTATTAATTGAAGCGGTTCCAGAAAACCCAGCGATAAAAATTGATTTTTATCATAAGTTGGCTAAAGTTGCTCCCGAAAAAACAATTTTTGCAACCAACTCTTCAACGCTTTTACCAAGTGATTTTGCAGATGCTACAGGAAGGCCATCCAAGTTTTTAGCGTTGCATTTTGCCAATACGATTTGGATTCACAACACGGCCGAAGTTATGGGACATGCTGGGACAGATCCTGAAGTTTTTAAAGATGTAGTAAGCTTTGCTAAAGCTATAGGGATGCTTGCTTTGCCGGTACTGAAAGAGCAACCTGGATACATTCTAAACTCTTTATTAGTGCCTTTATTAAGTGCTGCGACTAATTTGCTAGTGAATGAAGTTGCCGATGTGGAAACGATAGATAAAACATGGATAAAAGCAACTGGTGCTCCTGTAGGACCGTTTGGAATTCTAGATGTTGTAGGGATTACCACTGCCTATAATATCAACATAATAGCAGCCGAAAAAACACAAGATGAGTTAAAAATAAAAACGGTGAAATACTTGAAAGAGCATTTTATTGATAAAAATAAACTAGGTGTTGCTACTGGTGAAGGTTTTTATAAATACCCGAATCCAGCTTATGAAAATCCGGATTTCTTAAAATAGGTTATACATAATTAAAGCCCTTAGATATTTGAAGTAAAAGTAAAATAGGATAAACAGGTTCAATACTGTTTATCCTTTATTGATTTCATTAGTTAGGAACGCTTTTTTAAATATCCCTTTAAAATATCTATTTGAAAAGCGCCTACAGAAGATAAATTAGAATCGGCGTTCATCAAGACCAACCCATAACCTAAATCAGATAGTTTACAGTCTTGAATTATTTCATTATTGATGCTGCTATAAATAGGCATGAAATGTTTTTCGACTTCAATTCCTGAAACATTTGCTACTTTGATAGCTGTTGTAAATGCATTTGCAATTTGATCTGGAGATAATCCTTTATCTAATAAATCACTAGCTAAATGTTTCATGTTTTCAGCATTGTAAAAATGCATGAAATTTTGAATATTCTCATTTACTTTGTATTTTCTCTTGTATAGTAATATTTGCATGGCTTGAAGTTTCTAAATTAATAAGGAATTGTTTTTTACTTATTGCTGTGCTATTTGTTTAGTGATTGAGGAAATTAATGTCATTATCTAAATGAATCTTTTTACAAAACTTGCTTGTAAAACTTGTTTAGTGTCGGTTAAAAGTTGGGAAACCTCTTCTAGTGTGTTGTTTCTTATTTTTGCAATTTCCTCTAGTTCTAGTTGTTCAATAGCGAATAATTCAAATACATTGCGCATAGAATTAGGTAAATTGTACAGCACCATTTGAATGTGATTTTGAATTTCTTGGGCACTTAAATCTTTGTCAATTTTTTCGATAAATGATTTTTGATTGTCCTTTATAAATACATGATTTAAAGTATAGTCGTTATGGTTGTAAGACATATCATCTAGCTCTTCAATCATCAGAAGATCGCCACCACCATCTGTGCTAAAATTTTCCTGCATTGCATCCCATTCGGGTTTAGTATAGTCATCAATGTTTTTAAAGAATATTTCATCAAATTCTTCTTCTATGGTAAGATCATCTAGAAGTTCATTTGTTTTTTTAAACAACCAGAGATAAAAGTCCTTTTGCTGTTTTACCTCATCAATATGATCGTAGATTTCGATAAAAAGTTGGTCAATAATATCGTCTGCTTTGATTTTATTTTTCGAAAAATGTCCTTTTTTGATTACAGTATTAAGTTGGCCATTGACGTACTTTTTTATTTCAGGTATTATATTTAATACCAGTGCATTAAAAGATGATTTATTGTCTTCTTTTTTTAGCTTGATCAGGTCAAGAAAAGTATTGCTTACAAAATGACGGAATTCCTGTTTGTTTTGGTAATACGAAATATTTGTTTCCATAAGAGATCGTTTTAAGAAGTTTACTGTAAAGATATGCTGTTACTGTTTTTCCTAAAATGACACAGGTCAGTCTTTTAAAATTGATTAGGTTATTCACTTAAATTTTAAATACCGATTTTATTTATCATAAAATAATTTAAAGAAATAGGGAAGTAAAAGTAAAGTTTAAAAAAATTACCAACTGATGCAGGTCATTTATCACATTGTAATTAGTAGCTATTTTTGTGGGAGAGAGAATGAAAAGTATTGCTTGAAATGTTGATTTTCACCATGGTAATGAAAGTCTCTAAAGTATTAGAAGTTGTTTGTAATTGTTTATCTTTTTAAAATTAACCATTGGTTGTTATAAATTTAAAAATACAGTTATAAAGTAGGACTGATACTTTCAAAGGAGCTAAAGCATTTGTACTGTCTTAGCTCCTTTTTAAATGCAACTGTGTTGTCCTAAACTAGGATTATATTATAAAAGTGTTATTTTGTAATTCTAGATTTATTTTCTTAGTACTCAATAAAATTTTAATGATTATCAGCAACTTGTTTTAGTCTATTTTTATCTAATAAAACAAATCTTTTGTTAGTTTCAACAGCTATTAATCCTTCGTTTTTAAATTCAGTTAACATTCTAATAGCAGTCTCTGTGGCAGTACCTATAAGTCCGGCAAAATCATCTCGAGGAATACTTATTCCAATATGGTTTTCATCTTTTGTCATTCCTTTTTTGTCTAAATCTAAAAGCACTTTGGCAGTTCGTTGTCGTACTGTCGCAAAAGCCATATCGACCAGTTGTTCCTGAAGTTCGATGATATTATTAGAAATCATCCCAAAAAACGTATTGGATACTTCTTTATTAAAGTAGAGTAGTTGCGTGAAATCATCTTTTGGAATCGCTAGAATTTCTGCATCCTCTAAGACGCTAGCCGTTTCCGCATAAGTTCCTGCACTAGCAAGAAGGGACAGTTGCCCTATAAAATCTCCAGGGCCATATAAGGCAATAACAAATTCCTTTCCTGCCTCCGTCGTTCTGTAGGTTTTTACATTTCCGCTTTGAATAAAGTACAATTGATGGGCAGCGTTACCTTCGGTAAAAATTTGTTCTTTCTTTTTGTATCTTTTTATATTTCGGTTTTTAGATAAATCTTCAAGATTTAAATACTGAGAAGCTTCGGTAAGGAATTCGCTAACGCCATCTATATTTTTTGCATATTCCTTTTTCAAAAAGGCCTTTTTCTTAAGTCTGCATTCAATCGCGCCTAATAAATCTTCCACTTCAAATGGTTTTATTAGATAATCGTCTACGCCTAAATTCATCCCTTTCCGAATTTCTGTTTTTCCAGATTTAGCGGTGAGAAAAATAAATGGGATATTAGCTGTTACGATATCTTTGCTTAAAGCATCATATACACCATAGCCATCTATTTGGGGCATCATAATATCACAAATAATAATATCTGGACTATTTTCTAGGGCTTTTTGAATACCAATTTTACCGTTTTCAGCAGTAATAACTGTATAATTTTCAAGTTCAAGAATTTCAGCAGTGTTTTCTCTTACGTCTTGATTGTCTTCGATTATCAGTACTTTATTCATTTGTTTTTTTATGTAATGGGAATGTTATATAAAAAGTGGAGCCTTCTTTTAACTGGCTTGTAAAACGGATAGAACCACCCATCAATTCTGTATACTGCTTTACAATATGGAGACCTAAACCTGTTCCTTGAATATTTGAAGCATTATTAGCGCGATAAAAACGCTGGAACATATTCTTTTGATCTTCGGTTGGAATACCAATTCCATGATCGCTTATCTCTATGGCAACTTGCTGATCGTTACTTTTTACTTCTATAGTTATTTCCTGATTCTCTTCAGAATATTTGATGGCATTGGACAGTAAATTATAAATGATGTGCTTCAATAATTTTAGGTCCAAAAAAGCTTCAATTTTTAAATGATCATATTTTAGTGTTATAAATTGACCATTCTTTTTTATATCTTCCAATTCTTCAATTAAAGATTTTGAAAAAGCAACCATATCAAATAATACAGGTTGTACAATTACTTTTCCTTCTTGCAGTTTGCTCAGGGATAGAAAATCATTTAGAATTACCACTAAGTTCTTTACATTTGACCTAATTTTCGATACATAATTTGTCCTTTTCTCTTCTTTACCAACACCATTTTGCTTTTCGATTAAAATAGCAGAGGAAAGTATTGCACTCAATGGAGTCCTAAACTCATGGGAAGCCATAGCAATAAAACGTGATTTTAATTCGCTCAATTCTTGTTCTTTCTTTAAGGTAGTGAACATATCAAATTCTGCTTTCTTTTGTAAAGTAATATTATTATACACTAATAAAACTTGCTTGATCTTATTCTCGTTGTTTGCTAAAGGGGTGGTGTTTACTAAATAGTAATTGTCTCTATACTCAACTTCAAAAGAGAGGTGTTCGCCTTCAAGCGTCTTCACTATTTTATCTTTAATCAATGTTTTTAAATAATCAGAAACACCAGTAATATCGTCAAGTAATGTTTCGTTTTTAGCTAAATTTTCAAAACCTAAAGCAACTAACTCTTCTCCTCCTATAAATACAACTCGCAAATTGAAATCGACAACAGATATAAATCCCCCTGGGAAATTATGAGAAACATCATCTAGTAATTGTTTACTGATTAAGACTCTATTTTCGGCCTCTTTGGTTTCAAGTATTTGATCTTTAAGATTTAAATTGGATGTTGTTAATTTTTCTACCATCACATTAAGCGCATTCGTACGTTCATTTACTTTATTTTCTAGTTGTTCAGCGTAGGCAGCTAATTTCTCTGTACTTTGTCTTAATGCATTACTAATGCTGTGCTGCTCAATAGCTACACTAGCTATTCTGGTAATATCTTGAATAATATCTTTCTCGATAGCCAATGGCTCCCGAATGGTATTAGAATAAATAGCAAAGATTCCCAATACTTCTTGGTCTGTAGAATAAATAGGGAAACACCAGCACGATTTTATGCCGCTATCTTGCGCTAAGGGAGTATATCCTTCCCACAATGGACTAATTGAAATATCGGCAACAATGACTTCTCTTTTTTCATTGACTGCGGTACCACAAGAACAGGTATTCTCTTGGATGCTAATTCCTTCCAATCCATCGCTAAAAGATTTTGGAATACTAGGCGATGCTAAATTATAGAGCGTCTTCGTTTCTTTGTTTAATAATAAAATGGCAACCATACAGTTGGGAATGGCTGTTTCTATTGTTTCTATTATTTTTTTACCTATAAGCTCAAGCGGGAGATACTGAATAATCATATCCATTACATCCTTATTTGCACTTTTAAAAAGATCATCCTTTTTACGAAGGGTGACATCGTTCAAGACGCCAATAAAATGAGTCATTACTTTTTGATCATTAAAAACAGGAGTTAAGGAAATTTCGTTCCAAAACAGAGAGCCATCTTTTCGATAATTACGTAATACTACATTGCAAGCTTCCCCTTTTTTTACTGCATTAGACATGATTCCAATTTCTTCTTGATCATGATCAGTTCCTTGCAAAAACCGGCAATTATGTCCTATAATGTCACTCTCACTATAGCCTGTCATAGTAAAAAAAGAATCGTTAGAATAAACTATAGGCGAGTCGGGTAGTAGTGAATCAACAATAATAATTCCGTTTGATGCAGCGGATAATGCTCTAGTTCTAATAGATAAAGTATTGTCTAACTGTTTTTTAGATGTAATGTCTCGAACAATAGCCAATAGTCGGTTATCGTCAAAACGGACGATCCGTGCTTCATAGAAGCGAAATGTTTTTTGATCCTTTAGAGAAAACTCTATAAGTTGCGGTTTTTTATTGTCTGAGACATCGTTTAATGATACTTTAAGGGCTTGATACGTTTCTTTAGGCAATATTTCTTTTATATTCTTACCAATAAAATTTTCTTTTAATTTTAGTAATTTTCTGGTCTCTGGAGCAAATAAGTCCAAATATTCTCCTTGATTATTTAAAATAAACATCATATCAGGTAGCACTTCTAGAATAACTTTGTTACGATCTTCACTATCCTTCAGTTCTTTCTCGGTTTCTTTCTGCTGGGTAATATCTTGTGTAGTCCCAAGCATTTCAAAAGGTTTGCCATTTTCATCATATGTTATCACCCCCTTGCTAATAACGTATCTTATGCTATTATCAAGCCTTACTATTCTCTTTTCATATTGATAGTCTGTTTGATTTTCGATGGCATGAGCAATTGTTTTCAATTCATTTTCGCGATCATTTGGATGAATAAAATTACTTACAGAAGCTTTAGTAAGCCGTTCATCACCAGGTAAAAGGCCATAAATTCTATAGAATTCGTTTGACCAGCTTCTTTCGTTTGTTTTCAAGTTCCAATACCAGTTTCCTACTTGTGCAATTTGTTGTGCTTCTGCCATTCTGCTCTCACTATCGACTAACGCTTGTTGTGTCGCCTTGCGTATTGTGGTATCAATCACAAAAACAATGACTACTTGATTACTGTCTATAGTTGTTGGGCTTAAACTTATTTCTAAAGGGAATTGTGAACCATCTTTTTTTAATCCCCATAAATCCAAATTGTGCCCCATACGTCTCGCCTTTGGCTTTACTGCATAATGTGCTCTATGTGATTGATGGTTGTTTCTAAATTTTGTAGGTATTAGACTTTCTACTTTTTGACTAATTAATTCCTGCGGTGCGTAACCAAACATATTTTCACCAGCAGGATTTGCTTTAATGATGTAGCCTTGCTCATCGACTACCAATATACCTTCGACAGAAGATTGAAAAATACTTTTAAAAAGGAGGTTGTCTTCTAAATTATTAATCATTTTCACTTTTTTTAAATTGGTCCAATTGTCTTAATTTTGGTAAGCATTCAGGATAATTTTCTTGTATAAATGCTATAAGTTGTTCTCTTACTTGGCAACGTAAATTCCAAACCTCGGAAGCATTCTTAGCACTAAAAGTTGCGCGTAACTCCATTGCTCTGTCATCGCTTTTAGTAACTAAAAGTTCTGCTATTTTTTTATCCCATAAGGAATTTTCATTTAAAAGTACTAGTAGTTTTGTTCGTAGCATAGCAACAGGAAAAGTATAGTCGACACTGATAAAAACACTACCTATTATTTCTCTAGAACTAAAAGTCCAGTTTACAAATGAGTTATCACTAAAGAAGTTAAGCGGTACAACGAGTCGCCTCCAATCCCAAGTTTTGATCACTACATAGGTCAGCGTGATATCTTCTACAGTGCCATATTCCCCTTGTATTACTACCTCATCATCAATTTTTATAGGTTGTGTAAAGGCGATTTGAAAGCCCGTAATAAGATTGGCAATTGATTTTTGAGCAGCAACACCTGCGATGATACCAATCACACCCGCAGATGTTAATATAGTTGTGCCTAACTTTCTTGCTGCAGGAATATTCCATAAAACAACTGCAATGGCGATCGTAATAATGATGATAATTGAAAAACTCTTCATGAACCGCAATTGCGTCAAGACCCTTCTTTCTTTAGCTTGGTGGAAGCCGTCAACAGTAAATTTTTTTTGGACAATTTCTTCTACTGCATTTAATAAGGCAATTAACATCCATGAAAAGTTGATGATAATAAGACTTTCTACCACTGTTAGCATGTAAGAATCTAATGCAATAACATTAAAAGAACCGTAGATAAGTAGGAATGGTAACAAAAATCGAGCAGGTTTTTTTAAATGCTTAAGTAGCTGTGTTTTTAAAACAGTTGGACTTTTTCGGTTAGAATAGCTAAGCAGCCAAAATAAAAACCACCTGAGCAATAATCCCAATAGTATACAGCCTAAAATTACTATGCAGTAAGTAATAATAGGATCAAAAGGGAGTGACGTTATTTTCCGGGTGACATTCATATGGTCTAACAAAATTAAAGTAATGTTTGACTCTAAAAAATGATATTGGTCACCTTATCCATCTATAATGTAAAACCTCCAAAATCAGCTGATACTGGAGGTTTCTAATGGTTAGTGAAGAAAGAGGATAGGTACTTGGAATATGAATTCTTCTAGTGATGTACCCTTCGGAACAACTTTACTTCCCCTATGAATCTAAAGTGCTTTTATTTTAAGTTTATATTTTTATTGCATTTTAATACTAATATGGAGTCCTAAAGACATAAGTAAATAGTACGTATAATATGAAATAGCTTTAGCCATGTAGACCTTTACAACTAGTGATTTAGATTTTTAATTACCAGGTTCCATAGGTAAGTTCAACTCATTTATTCTGATGTCTACTCTTTTCCATGTTGATTTATCTAAGGCAGTAGTATCAACAGCGGTTGTCCAATCGATAAGTGGTATTATTTTTAAACGTTCAATTATACGCTCTCTATACCCAAAAGCAAACCTACTGGCTTTCAGTTGAAACTCGATTGTTTTGTTTCCGTTTTGACTGTTTTTATAAATAACAGTCTGAGTTTTCCAGTCTCCTTCCCAAGTAAAAAACGCCTTACCCAACGTGATGCCTCCTATAATTAGAAAAGTGATTAATATTGATTTATCAATTCGTAATTTCCCAAACAAGTGGCCTATAATTATTACAAATGATGATGCAGCAATAAATAACACTATAAAGTGTAAAATGGAACTATTGATATAGAGTGACGTATAACGGTTAAGTACTACTAACGCTGCCGTTAAAACAAACAAAATGTAAATTAGGATGTGTTTCATGTTACTTTATTTATTTGATTTTGCTTAATACAAGCGATTTGGTGGCACTACTGACATTGTGCGAATGTTTTTTATTTATGCAGTAACAATGCTTTATTATATTCATAATTCATTCGAGCAATATTGAGAACTGAAATATCCTGAGGACATTCTACTTCACATGCTTCTGTATTGGAGCAATTCCCAAAACCCATAGCATCCATTTGACTAACCATGCTTAGTACTCGATTTGCTGCTTCCAGTTTTCCTTGAGGAAGCTGAACGAGATGACTTATTTTTGCCGAAGTAAATAAGGCCGCACTAGAGTTTTTGCACGTGGCCACACATGCGCCGCAACCTATACAAGCTGCAGCATCAAAAGATGCTTCGCTAGCTCCATAACTCACGGGTATACTATTAGCCTCTGGAGCTTGTCCTGTCGCTACCGAAATGTAGCCTCCAGCTTCGATAATCGAGTCGAAAGCTTTTCTATCAATTTTTAAATCTCTTAAAATGGGGAAAGCTGCCGCACGGAATGGCTCCAAATAAATGGTGTCTCCATCCTTAAAACTTCGCATATGGAGTTGGCACGTTGTAGTGTGCGTTAAAGGACCATGTGCTCTACCATTTATCATAATACCACATTGACCACAAATACCTTCGCGACAATCGTGATCAAATTCGATCACGCGCTCCCCACGTTGTATTAATGATTCATTAAGCATATCAAGCATTTCCAAAAAAGACATCTGTTCAGACACCTCATTTACTTCATAGTCAGTCATTTCTCCTTTTGAAGCAGCGTTCAACTGTCTCCATATTTTTAAGTGTAATTTCATGCTTTTTCTCTTTTCTTTTATTTATAACTTCTTACGCTTAGTTTGACAGCTTCAAACACCAAAGGTTCTTTATGCAGTTCCGGTGCTATTTCTTTACCTTTAAATTCCCATGCAGACACATAACAGAAGTCATCATCATTACGCAATGCTTCTCCTTCTGGAGTTTGAAATTCTTCTCTAAAGTGCGCCCCGCAAGATTCTTCTCTTTGTAGCGCGTCGTAACACATCAATTCGGCAAGGGCTAGATAATCAGCTACACGACCAGCCTTTTCGAGTTCACTATTTAAGGTGTCGTCTCCAGTGATTTTTAAATCTTTTTCGAATGAAATCCTTAGTTGACCAATATCTATAATGGCTTGTTCAAGGCTTTCTTTGGTTCTAGATAAACCGCATTTGTCATATAATAATTTGCCTATTGTTTTATGGAAATAATCCGCAGAAAGATGTCCATCAGTATTTAAAAATTGGTTCAACTGCTTTCTAACGGCATTTTCCGCTTCTATAAATGCGGGATCTTCAGTGGTGGCTTTGGCATTTTTTAATTCACCTGCCAAATAATCCGGTATTGTGTAAGGCGATATAAAATAACCATCTACGCAAGATTGAAGTAAAGAGTTGGCACCAAGTCGATTGGCACCATGATCAGAGAAATTAGCTTCACCAAGTGCAAATAAACCAGGAATAGTGGTCATTAAATTATAATCTACCCATAAACCGCCCATTGTGAAATGTGCCGCTGGCGAAATAAGCATTGGTTCTTTATAAGCATCGATGCCATTTATTTTCAAATACATAGTAAATAGATTGCTGTATTTGGCTTCTATAGCGTCTTTGCCTTGTTCTGCAATGGCTTTAGAAAAGTCAAGGCAAACCGCATTCTTCATTGGGCCAATGCCACAACCAGCATCAATTCGTTCTTTAGCCGCACGCGAGGCAATATCACGAGGTGCCAAATTACCAAAAGTAGGGTAGCGGCGTTCGAGATAATAATCCCGTTCTTCTTCTGGAATGTCGTTTGGTATTCGATCATCTCCCACTTTTTTAGGTACCCAAATGCGACCATCATTTCGCAATGATTCCGACATTAAGGTTAATTTAGATTGTGTTGCTCCCACTTGAGGAAGGCAGGTAGGGTGAAACTGAATCCAGCTTACTCCAGCCATATAAGCTCCCTTTTTATGCGCACGCCAAATCGCAGAACTATTGCATCCCATAGCAAGAGTAGAAAGGTAATAAACTTTTCCATACCCTCCCGTTGCTAGCACGACAGCATCTGCTACGTGACGTTCTAAAACGCCAGTTTCAAGATTTCGAGCAATAATACCTTTTGCTTTACCATCAATCACCACCAGTTCTAACATTTCATGGCGCGTGTTAGACTTTATTTTTCCTTTTCCTACTTGTCTCATGAACGCTTGGTAGGCACCCAACATTAGTTGTTGCCCCGTTTGCCCGCGAGCATAAAACGTTCGTGATACCTGTACGCCTCCAAAAGAGCGGTTGTTTAGGTAGCCACTATATTCTCTTGCAAAAGGAACTCCTTGTGCCACTGCTTGATCAATCAAATTTGCAGAACATTCTGCTAATCGATAGACATTTGCTTCGCGAGAGCGAAAATCACCTCCTTTGATGGTGTCATAAAACATGCGAAATACGCTATCTCCATCGTTTTTATAGTTTTTTGCAGCATTAACACCACCTTGAGCTGCCACTGAATGTGCACGTCTAGGGGAGTCTTGAAAGCAAAAAGATTGTATGCTATACCCTTGCTCTGCCAAGGAGGCTGCACATGATGCCCCGGCAAGACCGGTGCCTACGACAATTACATTTAGTTTTTTACGGTGAGCTGGGTTTACAAGTTGCGCTTTTGCCTTGTAGTTATTCCATTTCTCATTGATTGCTCCCTCTGGTATTTTTGAATTCATCATGATATTTATTTTATAAAATGGATGTATAGCGGAATGGCCATAAAACCCAAAGTGATCAATAGTGTGTAGATCCAACCAAAAACTTTGACGGCTTTTACATATTTAGGATGGTAAAGACCAAATGTACGTGAGGCACTAAAAAAGCCATGTAGTAAATGAAATCCTAGAGCTAAAAATGAAACTTCATAAACTAGTACATACCAAAGTTGATCATAGGTTGCAATAACAATAGTGTATAGATCTTTGTTGCCAGCAGCATCTAGTGGTAGATCGGTAAACATATACACATACCAGAAATCTTTAAAATGAATCACTAAGAAAATCAAAATGATAGTTCCTAATATTCCCATATTGCGACTGCTCCATGGACTTGACACTTTGCGTTTATCATAATAATAACTACTTGCATTTGCTTTTTTACTTTTTCGAGTAATAAGCAATGCATATACAGCATGACTTATTAAAGAGAGGTACAAAACCCAAGAGATTATTTTAATTAAGATATTTCCAGATAAGAGATGGGAGTACCAGTTAAATTGTTCCTGAGCACGAGCTGCAGGTAACAATAGCTGCAGGTTTCCTAAAAGATGTATGACTAAAAAGAAGCACAAGAATAATCCCGTGGCAGCCATGATTAGTTTGTATTGAAGTGTGGTTGTTTTCATATTCTGTTTTTGTAAATATTTCTATCGGGAACTAATTTTCTTACCATAAACCAATTACTTTCCACCAAACGCCTCCGATTAAGAACCAAACCAATAGAAACAACACACTCATAAAAAAGCCTTGTTTCCACCAATCCTTTAAATCTACATAAGTACTTCCAAAAAAGATAGGGGCAGGTCCATGCGCATAGTGTGTAATAGAGCCCATCAAAGTGGCACACGCACCCAAAAATATAGCTAACATAGTTCCTGGAACTCCTACTGCAATACCTACTGCTAAAAAAACAGAGTACATGGCAGCTACTTGTGCGGTGGCACTAGCAAACATATAGTGACAGTAAGAATAAACGATTATTATAAGAGGGAAAGCTAATTGCCAACTTAGGCCAGAAAGCTCATTACCAACCAAATTACCAAACCATCCTACAAAACCCAATGAATTAAGATACGAGCCCATCATTACTAATGATGAAAACCAAACGATAGTATCCCATGCACCTTTTTCTGACTTTACATCATCCCAAGTAAGCACCCTACTTAATAGCAAAATACAAAGTCCGATCAATGCTCCCGTAGTGGCATCAATAGAAAAAAGATTACCAAAAATCCAGAGTACCAGCAGGATAATAAAAGTAGCGACCATAAGCCATTCTTTACTAGATATTGATCCCATTTCTAAAAGTTGCTTCGCTGCAATGGCAGGTGCTTCTTTCGTTTCTTTCAGTTCTGGCGGAAATACTTTATATAGAAATATGGGTACTAGTAAAAAGCATATTAATCCTGGTACGGCAGCAGCGATAGCCCAGCTTCCCCAAGTAATTACAATTCCTTGATCAGCGGCAAACTTTTGTGCCATAGGATTACTGGCTGTAGCTGTCAAAAACATAACCGATGTAATCATATTGGCATTGTAACTACTTAAGGTTAAAAATGCACCAATTTTACGATGCGTTTCCGGTTTTTCTGGGATCGAACCCATATTTACTGCGATGGATTTCATAATAGGAAAAATAACTCCACCAGCTCTTGCCGTGTTACTAGGTATAGCTGGAGCCAATATCAAGTCGGCAGTATTAAGACCGTAAGCCAATCCTAGTGGGCTTTTACCAAAGATCTTTATAAAGTTATAGGCAATTCGAGTACCTAATCCCGTTTTTATAAAACCTCTCGCAATAAAAAAAGCCAAACCGATAAGCCAAATGGTCGAGTTACCAAAGCCGCTAAGGGCATTTACAATCGAAGCTTTAGGATCACCTGGAGCTAAAACCTGTGTGGTTGCACATAAAGTCATTCCTATGATAGCCATCGTTCCCATAGATGCTGCTTTTGAAATAATACCAACAATGGTTGCAATAAAAATGGCAAGAAGATGCCAGGCATTCGGCTGAACTCCGTCTGGAACAGGTATGAACCAAATGGTCAGCCCGATAATCGTTGTTATAAGTAAGGACTTAAAATTAATCTCTTTCATGTTTTCGCTATGTGTTAAAATCGGATTTGTAATTGAACGTAGGCCAGATTATGGTTATTTGTTGTTGTTAAGGGTATTTCGTTTTTATACCAATCAATTGATACTCCCATTTGTAATGCTGCATAATAATCGTCAGCAAATATTAAACTAAGATTAGGAATGATGGTTTGACGGGCATTGCTGTCCATTTTGTAACTTTCGTCTAAATACTCGTAGCGAGAGGAGAATTCTATCGCACGAATTCGCTTACTCTGTAAGTCATACTTGAGGGTAGGGAGAAAATAAAACCCGTGCATGTTATAGTCTGATAAGGCTGATTTTATTATTACCGTGTTATCTGCAAGTGCCCCATTATACTCTAGGAAATTAGACCCTGTTTTTGCTTCAGCCATAAGCAAAAGCTGAAATTTATCAGACAAGGGTAATCTAGCTGTTAGATCGACACCATAAGCATATCCTGTACCGCTGGTAGCGATGCTTCCTGTGGCGACATTTGCGCCTAGGGTGAAATTTTTGACTATATCAGTTTCTAATCTTAAGTACCCATTTTTGCCGTTATTATCGTCACTTTTCTGGGTTTTATTATTACCATTATACACGCCCATAAAATAACGCAAATCTCCTTTCTTAGTCAGATCTCCAAAAACGGACATCCCTATCTGAAAACTTTGCCAGCCATTTTTACCGAAAGAGTAGTATTGATTTGAAAAATCTAGAGTTCGAATAACATCTACTGAGAGGGCATCTTCTACACCAAAAGAGGGGCGAAATTGTCCTACCTGTACATGAAAATAGTTGCTTTGACTGTATTTGATATAGGCATTCTCTAAGACTTTATTGGTAGGATTCCCACTGAAATCTGCTAGGTTCACTAATATATTCGCTGAAAAGTGATCATTAATATTGGCCTTAACCAGTATTCTGGCTCTTTTAACTGTAAAGGTGTTTGTAATAGCCGTTTCATCACTTGATATATAATTTTTACCGTCAATATCAGTATTATCAGTTATTGAATATACATATCGCGTTTGCATAACACCACCAAAACTTAAGGCTCTTTTGTACGCAGAGTAATTAGAAATGCTGTCTGTAGATGAGGTTCTATCTCGCTGTTGTGCCAATAAAAAATTAAAGTTGACTAATACCACAAGAAAGACAAAGGACAGTTTGTTTTTTGAATTCATATAATTTATTTTAAAGATGATGAACGATTACCACTATTTTTGAATGTGGGTGACAGCACGCATGAAATCGGCAGTTGATGTGTCAGATGCGGTTCCGTAACCATCGATCAAAGTTCCTTTTTCGTTATTATCGGTTTCAATGGCATACATAATCGAACTATCGTCCTGACTTGAATCACCTTCAAAGCGATAAAAATGAACTATTTTTATCTGTTCAGGTTCAAAATGATTATTGGTTTTGAGCGAAATCAGCGTTTTCCCATTTACTTCAAATTGGGATGTAAATCCTAAATTTTCTACATATGCCAATATTGTTACTAAGCTATCCATGTTTGCCTTTTCCATAATTATTTTGAGTTTGTTACAGGGTTTGTGGTTCTTCTTTTAAATGCCGCTGTTTACAAATTTGAAGAAATAAAAAGTTATCCGAAATGACGTGGATCAGTCTTTCAAATTTTACTTTCGATCATTGGTAAAAATTTAATTAAACCGATAAAAAATACGTTTCTCTATTATACCGGCCTTGTTCAAATTGCCAGTTTCTATTAATTACTTGCTGCAACACTTTATTACGCTCTATAATATTATTTGATTTCTTGATATAGATGTTGGCTCCTGCCTCTAGTATATCTTCATCAAAAGAGGACGCCTTGGAATCATACACTATTATAGAGAGATCTTTACTTTTTAAGTTTTTTCTAATAGTTGCGATTTCTTTGGTACATTTTTGCACATTTTTATTTAAGTAGAAAAATAAAATAGGAGTGTCCATAATAGGCATCTCTTTCAAATTTTGCAGACATGATTCTATATTTCGATATAAAGAAATGGGAGTTCTTGACCCCATATGTGTTAATGCTGTTTGAAAAATGGTTAATATTTCAGCATCTTCTTTGAGAAGAAGTCGGTGTACTGGGAGGGTTTTATACGAGATCATAGACTGTATTATTTGATAATGGCAAAGGAGCGATAAAAGCGCATCATTAGTCGTGACGAAAAACATCTAGCTTTATGATGTAAATCACTTTTATAAATCAAAAGGATGTATCACCGACTTAAAGACTTTATTAATTTGAAAGAAAATACCCTAATTATTTCTTTTTATATCAAAATAAAGAGTACGTGCGAGTTATGCTGTCATTAAAGTCACCTAATTCCTTTACTGAGTTTAAATAGTCGTTCTTTATCCAGATCATCATAATTTGATCAAAAATTAGATGAACAACGCCGCTCTTTTATATGCCCTTGTGCAAAATGCTTTGGATGGAATCATCACTATTGACGAAAAAGGAATTGTAGAATCTATTAATCCCGCGGGTTGTATTCTATTTGAGTACTTAGAAGAAGAAGTTATAGGTCAAAATATAGCTATGCTGATGCCTTCAAACGATAAGGAAAAACATGATGGCTACCTAGGAGATTATAAAAACACAAGAAAGCCAAGTATAATAGGCACTGGTAGAGAACTGATAGGATTACGCAAAGGGGGACAAGAATTTCCAATGAAACTGGGAGTCAGTGAGGTTCAATATTCAGGAAAAACAATGTATGCAGGATTTATACATGATCTCACCCAGCAGAAAATCGACGAAGAACGTTTTAAAAATTATGCTGCAGAGTTGGAGGCATTAGTTGAAGTTAGGACTAAGTCGCTTAATGATACGATTTTTGCTTTAGAAAAAGCTAAAGAAAAAGTCAGTATTTCATTAGAAAAAGAAAAGGAGCTTAGTAAATTAAAGAATAGATTTTTGTCGATGGCTTCACATGAATTTAGAACGCCACTAAGTACGGTGCAACTTTCTGCTTCGTTGATTGAAAGGTATGCCGAACCATTTAAAAGCGATCCAATCAGTAAACATGTGAGTAAGATTAAAAATTCGGTGATGAATTTAACCGCTATTCTTAATGATTTTCTTTATGTCGAAAAATTAGAAGTAGGGAAAATGATGGTTAGTTTAACGAGTTTCGATTTAACCACATTTTCTAAAGAAGTAACCGAGGAGATGCAGTTATTGGCAAAAGCCAAGCAGAAAATTAATTATAAGCATTTAGGTAAAGAAACCATGGTGTCCTTAGATATCAATTTATTAAAAAATTGTGCAATTAATTTAATTACTAATTCCATCAAATATTCTGGTGATAAATGTTGTATTAATTTAGTAACAGAGATTACGAATTCATACTGTATTTTATCTGTTCACGACAATGGCATAGGTATTCCATTAGAGGAACAAAAATATTTATTTCAGGCATTCTTTAGAGCGCACAATACTGGTAGCATTCCAGGAACAGGGCTAGGATTAAATATCGTTAGTCGCTATGTTTCTTTGATGAATGGTACAGCTGAATTTAAAAGTAACACGCAGGACGGAACACTATTTACATTAAAATTTCCTTTATTATGAGCAAAGTATTAATTATAGAAGATCACAATGACATCAGAGAGAACGTTGTAGAAATACTTACTTTGAGCGGGTACACCGTTTTTCAAGCCAATAATGGTAAAGTAGGAGTAGAGTCTGCAATTTTTAACATGCCAGACATAATTTTATGTGATATTATGATGCCTGAGCTTGACGGCTACGGCGTTTTATATTTGCTTAATAAAAATCCAGCAACAAGCACAATTCCATTTATATTTATTACAGCAAAGTCAGAGCGACCAGATTTAAGAAAAGCGATGGAAATGGGAGCAGACGATTACCTGACCAAACCATTTGATGATATTGAACTGTTGCAAGCAATAGAGAGCCGACTGAATAAAAAAAAAGTAGAACAAGAGTTTTATAAAGATACTATTGGTACGAATGTAACGGGAAGTTCTAGTAAAGAGGGAATAGCTGAACTTAAAAAAATAATAGATACGCATGCTCGCAGACCTTTTAAAAAAAATCAAGTTATTCACTATGAAGGTGATCGTGCTGTTGGAATTTACCTCGTTATTTCAGGTAAGATTAAAACGGTAAAAATGGCTGAAGATGGCCGGGAGCTGATGACGGGTATTTATCAATGCAATGATTTTTTGGGAATTAACACCATTCTTTGTCATGCGACTTTTACAGATACAGCAACAGCAATTGAAGATAGCGAATTGTGTTTTTTTCCAAAAGAACAATTTGAAGAACTGATAAAATTGTATCCAGATGTAGCCGAGAAATTTATTAAAATTTTATCGAATGAAATTCGTTCAAAGGACACCCATTTATTATTGATAGCCTACCAATCTGTTCGAAAAAGAGTAGCAGAATCACTGCTTAAAATTTTCATATTTGAAGATGAGGTTCAAGGGAACAGCATTAAAATAACGCGAGATGATCTTGCGGCCATGTCTGGTACAGCTCCAGAAACGGTTAGCAGAACTTTAACGGAGTTTAGAAACGAAGGCTTAATCGAAAAAAAAGGAAGCTACATTGTAGTTTTAGATTACAATAAAATAAGCAGGATGAAAAATTAAAATAGTTGCTAGCAGCTGAAAAGAAATCAGAAAATTCAAGATCTTCAGCATTAAATTTAAGTCGAATAAAAGCTCGTAAATGATTACTATTGATAGTGAAACGATCGAGAGTTCCTTTCCCATATCCTTTACCCAGAAAAGTCGTCATTTCATCATTATGTTTTTGGAACTCTTCAACTACTTTGGCTCTCGTAGCATTTTTACCCAAAATGTAATTCATCACTTTCTGAGAAGCAATTTGCTTTCCGCTATACATGTTAGCGGTTTTGTACTTATTAACTTTCAACGTAAGAGACTTTAAGAACATATTAATAATTTTCGCATATTCCTTAGTTACGATTGCTCTTTCTATTTTTAATCACAACATGAGACATCCCATTTGCATCTCGAAGATGTTTCTTTAGGTATCCCATCTACTGTACTTCTAACAGAAATGGTTCTAATTTTACTTTCATTGCGGGGAGGGGCAAAAAGATAATAAACACCAAACTGCTTTCTACCATAATTCAACTTTTAAGGTTAATAAATGTAGAATTATAACTTCAAAAAATCAAGTCGTTAAGTACGTTAATCTCTGTGTGTATAAGAGTTTAACTCATATTTTAATGTGTGTTTTTGAAAAATACTAATGTGTCACGACTCTGCCATAGAAACTTTGAGTGCTTTTATAAATTTTGACAAAGTGCAGAAAATGATAAAAGCCTGCAAATCGTTGGATTTTCAAGCTTAACACTTTTTTTGAGAACTTTTGAAAAGATTGAAAAACTTTCATTTTTTAATCTTAATCCCTTTTAGTGGGGAGAAGGGTTTTCCAGTTACGAAAAATTAGTAGTAATAACATTCTTTGAAAGAGTGACCAAATGGATTTCCATTGGATTAATTATTTTTGGACTACTCATGTTATGGAGTTATTCAAAAACGAAGTCAAGCGAAAAGAAACCAGCTCAAATCAAAGTAGAAAATTTGCAATAATAAGGCGGCATTCTTTTGCTTCTTTTCTTTTTACGCTTTTGTGGAAAGAAATGAAGGCGATAATAAGTAATAGGATAAAGAATATCCTATCATTTAACTCGAACCTTTTCAGAAAAAATAGATGGAAGCGTTGCGTACTGATTACTTTTTTCTGAAGTGGTTCAACTAGTTTCTTCAAAAAGATTTTCCCGATCATTTGGAAGGGAAGGTCTTTTTGAAGTTCGACATTGCAACAAATGTATTCAGTAATACAAAGAAATTAGACTTATAAAAAATAGACGGCCACTATCAAAGTGGGCCGTCTATAGTTTTAAAAGGGAATATTAATTAAAGCAATTTGTACCCATATTTTGAAAATTAGTACAGATTTCAAATGCCTTCTGAGATTTTAATTGTGCAGTACCTCCCAAAATAATAGATTGCAATTTTGCTTCATTGTCCTTATAGCTTCGCACATTTTGATAGTATCCTGTTACAGCATTGTAAGCGCCAAATAAAGTTCCTTTTGTGGTGTTCATTTGTTGTGAGTCGCTTGTCATAGCGTAGGCAAAAGCATCTTCAACCGTGTTTTTAAATACGGTGGACAATTCAGCATCATTTCCAGTTTGGAGATATTGTAACGTTTCCTTGTTAGGGCATATTGCGAGTTGTATCATTTTCTTAACCTCATTATCATTCACTTTTACTTTTGCCCAATTATTAAAAATGTTTTCTAATTGATTGCTAAATTCATTTGCTAATCCCATTACTTTATGCGCATTTTCCAAACGTTGTTTTGCTCCTGAAGTGTGGCGAATTCTTACTACATTACTCATATATCGAAGAGAGGCATTTAGTGTATTTTGGCAAACAATTCTAACAGGCGTAAAAGCTGCAGTAATACTGCCGCTACCATCGTGTGAAGTCGTGAGAAAAATATATTTTTCTGTAACATCATCACCATTACCAACACGAATATAGTTAGGTAATTTTGCTGTAATAAAAATGCGTTCTCCATTACCTAATGCGCCTGCAGTCTCGTACATAATTCCATCTGTTCCACCTACAATAGCATCAAAGAAACCAAATGCTTCACGATTTTGGACAATATGATACTCTTTACCGACTACACCCAAAACAGTATTGTTATCGGTACGGGTAGTGGCAAAATAATTAGGCACTTTTAGTTCATTGTCTCTAATTGCTAAACAGTCATTAGAATCAATTACGTTTGATACCTTGGAATAAAGAGGACTTTTTATGACTTCATAGTCAAGTCCTGCATGTTTAATTGCTTCTGCACTTGTCGGATAGTCTGTTACTATTTGCCCTAAGCCGTGCCAAGCTTTTTCTTGTACGCTAAAAAATGAATAGCGTCCCGTTCTTTCGTTGAAATTTAGATTGTGTGCCATGATATTAAAGTTTTTAAAGTTTTAAAAGTTGAAAAAATTATTATGTGTTTAGTGTTAAAATGGTAAATCTTCAACAGGTTCTGGTGTGATGATCTTTGTATTATCCTGTTTTGTAATTCCTTGTGTAAATTCAATTTTCTTACTACCTCCGTGCAATTTTATTGTCGATGTATGAAAATTCAAACTTGATTTTAATTCTCCGTTAGTAGCTGTCTAGGCTCTTGCACTTACTCTACCTGTAAGCTCGACTAAAGCGCCTTTGGTGACTATTTTTGCAACATTTGGACTTATCCAGTAGGAGCAATCAAAATAGCTTGTTTGCTCTATGCGTTCGCCTTGCTTATTTTTGTAGCTATCATTGATGGCTACAGAAAAATTCACTACTTGTTTGTCTTGCGTGGTTCTGTGTATTTCCGCATCCTTTATTAATCTTCCGATGATGTTCATGATTTTCTGTTTTTAGGATTATTTTTTTTTAAATTAATTTATTTGGTAATGAGAGGAGGAGCTGTTTTGTTTCACTCTAAATCCAATATAAATTGTAATACATTTCATTGTTGACATTTTTTTTTATTCGTCCAAAGAGTCGGAGTATGTTATGTTTCGTTTCGAGAGCATAAAAGGTTAGTGTTTAGCAAAAACAAGGTTTTATCAAATAAATACTATTCGCCGCGGCGGATGGAGATTTTTTGATAAACCCGTAGGGCAAGACCTTTTTTTTGCGTTAAAAACACTAGTATACCTTTGCTCTTGAAATGGGACAATTAGCATACTGGCTTTTGAATACAGATAGGATGGAAGCAAGGTTGTCCTGTGTATTATTTGTGATGGTAAAGAAAGAAGGTACTCGACTAAAAGTACTGTTTGAGGGTACTAATCAGCTAATAGTTTGAAGTAATATTATGGCTAAATAAGCCATGGAAAAGGATCTTGAAAATTATACGTAGTTAGTGGCTTTAATTTTCAAGATTCTTTGCTGCGTATCCTAAAAGCTCTTTTATACTGTAGCATAGCGAAGGTATAAATGTGCTTTGAGGATCTGAATTGGTTGCAAATTAATTGAAGTATGAATCGCTTTCAAAGAATGTATAATTTTCACTGAAAGTTTTAAGCCCTTTTATAAATAGTATTTAAACGGCCATTTAAAGACAAATAAAACCATTGATGATCAGCTGAATATATGAAATGTATTAAGTATATACTTTAGAGAAAAATAACTAAAATTGGGCTATTTATTGCATTATGATTTACATAAAAGGATTTGTGAATAGTTTTCTATCTCAATAAAATCATGAGCATAGTAAGTAGTTATTCGAGATTGAAGATTAAAAGTATTTATTGTTTAAATTTTTAATAATTGGAGATTATGAATGATATGGTAACAAAAGAGGATTTAAGGCAATTTGGTTTGGAATTACTAGGTAATATTGGAAACTTAATAACACAGACGAAAGAAGGTCATAGCGACGTAACGGAGCAAGAATGGATCAAAAGTAGGCAAGTCAGAAAATTGATGAATATGTCACCAGGATCTGTTCAAAACCTACGAGTAACCGAAAAGGTACGTTTTAAGAAAATAGTCGGCTCATATTACTATAATAAGGCTGATCTTCTAAAACTTTTCACAGATGAAAGAAGCAAATAAACTTAAAGAAGATCGGTTGATGAATTATTTCCTAATTTATATGGAAGATCCTAGACTAAACGTTTGGCACTTCGCTCTTTTGCTAGCTATAGTAAGCTTGGGCTACAAGCAGGGGCAGATACAAAATATTAAAGTGAGTCGAAGCAAAATCATGGCACTTTCCCATATTAATACACTACCGACCTATCATAAGTATTTCAAAGAATTACAGAATTTAGGATACATTGAATATTTTCCTTCCTACCATCCAGGTGTTAGAAGTGAAGTCTGTCTAATAGACAAAAAGGTTGCTCCATGATGGAAGCAACCTTTTTTTGTGATATGAATAAATATGTTTTAGGAGTCTTTATTTCTGGTTAATAAACAGTATTTGCTTTGATTTCAAGAAAGGTTATACTTTTGCTTGATCTTTTTTATTTCTTTCTCTAATCTAGAGAGGATGGCTAGATCTGATTCACACATGACAGGATCCGTTTTATTTATCCGTTTATTAAGTAATGCCATTTCTCGTCCAACTGTAACTTGTTCCGTTATAGCATACGCTTCTGTCTGCTTTACAGAGGAATGTCCAAGCATTTCCTTCACAACATTGATTGGGACGTTATTTTGCAACGTAACGGTACTTCCAAAGGTCCTACGAGCCATGTGTGTATTGAGAGTAAACGGGAAAGCACACAGTAAAGCGATCTCTTTCAAATATTCATTCATTTTTTGATTAGAGGCTACAGGCAAGACATTGCCACGTTGTATACAAAGCGGATGATCTTTATATTTTTCAATTATTTTTAGTGCTTGAGGTAGGAGAGGAACATTAGTTGAAGAGCCTGTTTTTTGTCTTTCAGACATGATCCATGATTGTTTATCAATACCCACTTTGATATCAGTTTTCTTTAGTTGATACACATCGATATAAGCTAGTCCTGTGTAGCATTGAAAAACGAAAACGTCTCTGACTACATTAAGCCGATCAGTACTGAAATAGTGCCTTTCTAGCTCATATAATTCCTGAGTAGAAAGTGGTTTTTTTATAATTTTTGATTTTTTACCTTTAAAGTTTTTAAACGGATCTTTTAAAATGACTTCATGATCAATAGCACGTAGTACTATCTTTTTAAAGTTAGCAATATATTTTAAGGTCGTATTATTACTGCAATTACGAACTGATCGTAAGTAAAATTCAAAGTCTTTTATAAATGCGAGATTCAAATCAGAAAATTCAAGATCTTCTGCATTAAATTTAAGTCGAATAAAAGATCTTAAATGATTAATAGTAATAGTGAAACGATCTAGAGTTCCTTTTGCGTATCCATTACCCAATAGAGCCGTCATTTCATCGTTATGTTTTTGGAACTCTTCAAGTACTTTAGCTCTGGTAGTATTTTTACCCAAAATGTAATCCATAACTTTTTGAGCAGTTATAAGCTTACCGCTATACATGTTCTCAGTCTTATATTGATTAATTTTAAGAATAAGAGAATCCAAGAAGAAGTTAATAGATTTGGCATCTTCTTTCGAACCAGTTGCTCTTTCTAATTTTTGATCCCAACGTGAGATATCCCACTTCCGTTTTGTAGATGTTTCTTTAGGAATTCCGTCTACAGTGATTCGAAGATAAATAGTTCTAATTTTATTTTCATTGCGGGGGATTTTCAAAAAGAAAACCAGCCCAAAACTGCTTTCTAACATAATTCGACTTTTAAGGTTAATAAATGTAGAATTATAAGTTATTAAAATCAAGTCGTTAAGCACGTTAACCCCTTTGTTAATGGGGTTTTAGATGATATTCTGTGGCACTTTTTTAAAAATGCAAATGTGCCACGATTGTGCCATAGAAACTTTGAGCGCTTTTATAAATTTTGACTAGGTGCAGAAAATGAAAAAAGCCTGCAAATCGTTAGATTTGCAGGCTTAACACTATTTTTGAGGACTTTTGAAAATATTGAAAAGCTTTCACTTTCTTATCTTCATCCCTTATAGTGGGGAGAGTAGGATTCGAACCTACGAAGACGTAGTCAGCAGATTTACAGTCTGCCCTCGTTGGCCGCTTGAGTATCTCCCCGAGGCCTTTGATAACAACGTTTGTTGTTGTTGTTAGCGGTGGCAAATATAGGAACACTTTTCGTTTCTACAAACAAATTTTGGAGTTAATTTTTGATTATTTTTGATATTATTTTTAATCTATTGGAAGTGAATAATATAAAAATAAAATATTTTAGAAATGAACGTAAGTTTGCTGTCTAGATGTCTTCTTTTGCAGCAGTTTCAAAGGCTTTTCGCATCTTATAAATAGTCTTTCAAAGTGTCTTTGGAATGAATTAGTACATAGGAGTGCGTATCGCTGATAAGAAATAAGATTATTTGTAAAAGAGTGTGTGACTTTTTGAAATAAAAAAAACCTCCGCAAGGGAGGTTTTAGTGAAATAGAAGTGTTTAAATCTATCTTATTTATTTAGCAACTCTAAGACTTTAGCTTTTAATTCGGCTCCTCTTAGGTCTTTTGCAACAATTTTACCAGTAGCGTCTAATATAAAAGTAGCTGGAATTGCTTCCACTTTATACTGTGCAGCTATTGGTTCGTCCCAAAATTTTAAGTTTGATACATGAGTCCATGTAAGTTTGTCTTTAGCAATAGCCTCTTTCCATTTAGCGGCATCCTTATCTAGTGAAACCCCTACTATGTTTAAACCTTTACTATGTAGCTCATTATACATGGCAACTACATTAGGGTTTTCTTGTCTGCATGGACCGCACCACGATGCCCAAAAGTCAACAATTGTAACTTTTCCTAAACTCTCTTTTAAAGATACAATTTTACCTTCTGGATTAGGCGCTGAAAAATCTGATCTTCATTTAGCGTCACCAACAGCAGGTGCAGCAGCTCCAGTTGTAGGCGATTTCATTTGGTCTAATTTTGTTTTAATCTCTTTACCCGGTTTTGTGTTCTTTAAAGACTCATCAAAACTATTGTATATAGCTTCTGTTTTCTTGCTATCTGCAGATGGGTCGTTAGCCATTCCTTGCAGAATCAATGCACTAATTAAAGATTTTGGGTGCGTTTCTGCATACTTAATGTATTTTGCTTTTGACGATACAGCTACTTCTTCTTGAAGTTTAGAAAACTGTTGCATTAAGGTATTAATAACAGCAGTATCTTTGTTTTGCTGAGCCGTATTCATAGCTTGCATGTTGTTTATTTGAAAGTCCATAAGTTTCTTTTGAACTACTTTGATTTCTTCGTTAAACTTAACGTACTCATCATTGTTGTATGTTCCTGAAACTTTTGATTTTTGGATACTGTCTTTGTCGATAACAACTGTAATATCTCCATTTTCTAAGATGAAAGGTACTTTTCCTTGAACACCTTCAACTTGTAATGTATGGAAAATAGGCTCTACTGCTTTACCTTCAATTTCAAATTTTTCGTTTTCAACTTTAACTGTATCAACAGCTATCATTCCCATACCGTTAGCATCTTGTGTTTCAACGATAATGGTTTTACCATTTTCAATTCCTTTAGCAGTTCCTGAAATAGTGTACTTATCTTTATTGCATGAAGTAAATACTACTGCAGCAGTAAGGAATAAAATTAATTTTTTCATTATAAATTAGTTAATTGAGTTAAGCTGCAAAAGTATTTAATTTTATTAAAGTATAAATAATTTTATCAGCTAATTTTTTGTTATATTTTAAAGTTAATATCTTATAAAATTGTCATATTAATGGGCGAACGATATTTTTCTAAGAAAATTCGCGATTTATAGTTTATCTAATATAGCAACCTATCAAAGTAGTGAGCATAAAAATCAATACCTATGCTTTTTCAGGTTTTTTATAATGGATCAGAATTATAATTTCTAAACAACCTTCAAAATTTCAGCCTGTGTGTTTTCAATGTCACTTTTAGCTTGTTCTATTTCATTTAATGTGATCCTAATATCTAGTAATACTAATCTTAAATCTTTATTAGAGACAGGGCAAGAGGGATTGCTTTCTAATTTTAAATTTATTTGGTTTTTCTGTACTTCAAGAACTTCGAGTACTTCTTTTGCCCGTTTGAGCTGCATTTTGTGTAATTGTAGCTTTTCTTTCACGATTTAATGTAGTTTTGGTTTTTTGGAAGTGCTAATATATTAAAATTGACTGAATTATATGCTATAAGTAGTACAAAAACAGAAAGAATAATCTAGTTTATGTTAAATTTTATCTTTTTTTTGAAATTTTTAAATCCACTTGGGTGATGTTTACGTACATAAATTAATAGGGTTTTATAAGAGTTTGTTAATCAATAGTTTTAAAGATTTTAAAAGACTTTTTTATTTTCGAATGATAATTAATATGGATTTATCATTGACATATATCAATTTTTAAAATATATTTTACTATTTTTAACTTTGTCATTATTGTAATAAACCTACTATTATACCTATATATTAACATATAAATAAAGCACTATGACGTTTTTTGCCCCCAAAAAAAGAATAGGTTGTACTTCTTACAAGTACATTGGATATTTACTGTCCTTCATTAAGTACGAACAATTAATTCGCTTATTTCTTAGTTTAAAAAGAGATAAGTTCGAATGCGACATCCCTCTTTACAATTCGCTATTCCAATTTCATTTTTTTAAACGGAGCTAGTTTTAAAGGATGAATTTATATCTCCAAATTACATTATTTAAAATGTTATACTTTTTGCAATAGCTTTTACATAGTATTTTGAACAATACTTTTCATACGGTTTTTAGTTACAAACTAGTACAAATACAATCATAGTTGTCAATCTCTGACTTATTGATGTGTTGTTTAATGGCTAAATTCCCTTAAATACCAACAATACGCATACAAATACCACGATATTTTTTATAATTTAAAACATTTTTTATGAGTAATTCTACTTTAAAAAAGGTCAGTTTTAATGGAGTAAAGTCATTGGGTTTTGCCTTTGCATTATTGCTACTCTTATTATTAGGACCACAAGCACACGCTTTTAAAACGAATTTAAATAGCGGTATTGCGACAATTAATCCGGGAAGTCCGCCAGCTAATGTAAAAGTACCCTTAGTGAATGGGGCTGTATTCGATCAGCTGCAAGCCACTGTTACAGATGACGTTAGTGAATTTCTAAGTTGTGTAGGTAATGTGGCAAATGTAGGTAACCTCGTCGATAGTAATTTTAATAATTTCACTGATATTAATTTCACTGGACTAGGTTGTAATGCCATTTTAAGCGTAAAAGATGCGAACGATACCTATGCAGCTGGAACATATGCTGGATTTAGAATAGGAACTGCTGGTTTGATTCAGGCATCTTTAGGTGCTAGTGTAACAATTAGAACGTATCAAAATGGTGTTTTGAGAGAGACACATAACGCGGTTAATTCTCTTGTGCGTATTAATGCAAATATTTTAAACGCAGACGGAACAGCTACAATAGGATTTATAACAAGTTCGGCTTTTGACGAAATTAGAATTGAGTACACATCACTACTTTTAGATGTTCTTAGTAATTACCGTGTGTACAATGCTATAATTCAACAATTTTCTGCTCCAAGTAGTACTGATTTCGAATGCAATACAAAAACAGATTGGACTAACCCTAATTTCCCAGTTGCAATAAGTACTGCAAATACGGGATTTTTGACTGGACTATGTGTTGGTTGCTCAGTTAATAATACTGATAATGTAATTTCGGCGAGTACTTCAGATTTTGCTACACTCACAATAGCTGCAGGTGTTGGTACTAAGGGAGCAGTTGCTGTCAAGGACGTTATCACTAATTATACTGCAGGAACATTTGCAGGTTTCAAAGTTGGTGCTGCTGGACTTTTGCAAGCTTCGGTAGCTGCTAAAGTGGATATTATTACTTACCTAGAAGGAGTTCCACAAGAAACTTACCCAGCAGTTACATCCACTATAGGTATAAACTCTAGTTTAATTGACGGTAGTGGTAACGCTATTCTCGGCTTTGTTACTACAAAAGAATTTGACGAAATTAAAATCGAGTATACTTCTATTGTAGGTGTATTATTTACTTCCCAGATATATGGAGCGGTGATAGAACGATTTTGCATTGGTGCTGATCTAACCTGTAATACTGAAACGAAACTTACAAATCCTGCATTTCCAGTAGTTGTTAATAGTAAAAATACGGGAATTTCTGGCGTTTTGACTGTTGGAAGTTCGGTAAGCAACTCTGATGCAATACTTACTGAAAGTGATACAGATTTCGCAACACTAAATTTAGTTGCTGGAGCATTAGACTATAGTGCTTCAATTGCTGTACAAAATGTTCTTGAAACCTATCCCATAGGAACTTATGCTGGTTTTAATATTGAAAGTACCTCGTTATTAGATGTAGGCCTGCTGAAAGGCTATTCGATAGAAGCATATAATAATGGCGTTAAAACAGAGACGTTTTCTAGTGATTCAGGATTGATTTCGGTTAATAGCGTTTTATTGACTGGAAGTAACCGTTCAACTATAGGATTTGTTTCAACTCAAGAATTTGACGAAGTACGATTGGTTGTTAGTAATCCTATCTTGGGAGTAAATGTGGGAATAGTTAAAGTGTATAATGCTTTTGTCAGAAAGGTTTGTTCAGTACCTATTCAATGTGATGCCACCTATTATTTAAATGAAGGTGCTACTGGTTTTCCTGTAATTATAAATAGTCAAAATACCGGAATAGATGGTGTGGCTTGTGTAGGATGTTCTGTTAGTGATACTCAAAATGTAATTTCGAATAGTACCAAAGACTATGCAACTATCAGTACAGCTGTTGGAGTTCTTAATAAACCTTCTATAGCGATCAAAGATATTTTAAATACTTTTCCTATTGGTAGCGTTGCAGGATTTGCTATCCAAAATAGTAATGGTTTGTTAGCTGTAGATCTATTAAACTCTTTACAAATTACCACTTATTTAGATGGGAATTTACAAGAATCTAGAACTGGAACAGAATTATTAGATCTAACTGTTATCATTGATATCTTTGGTTCCTCTACAGGACGTTATAATGTTGGCTTCAAAACAACTAAACGTTATGACGAAATCAAGATTAGTTCAGCTGCTGTAGCGAGTGTTCTAAATACTATACGTATTTATGGTGCTTTTGTTGACACTAGAACTGCCAATGATTCAGGCTTGAGTTTAGATTGTAATAACACTCCAGAAGCGGTGAATGATACAGCGAGTGTAACTTCAGATGTTTTGTACAATTCAGTTGCTACTTTACAATCAAATGACACAGATGCTGATGGCGACACTCTAACTATTACTGCCGGAGCTTTTGCAACCACTCAAGGAGGAGAAATTATTATCGATGCTGATGGGAATTATACCTATCAGTCAGCGACTGGATTTATAGGGACTGATACTTATGTTTATACTGTTGGAGATGGTCAAGCAACTACTACCGGAACGGTTACGTTCACTGTAACTGCTCCAGCAAATTCAGCTCCAGTAGCGGTTAACGATATAGCGAGTGTAACTTCCGATGTGTTGTACAATTCTGTTGCTACTTTACAATCGAATGACACTGATGCTGACGGCGATATTTTAGCGGTAACAGCGGGAACATTTGCGACAGTAGAAGGAGGAGAAATTATTATTGATTCCGATGGGAATTACAGCTATCAATCTGCAATTGGTTTTGTAGGAACTGATTCTTATATTTATACTGTTGGAGACGGTCAAGCAACTACTACAGGAACGGTGACGTTCACTGTAAGTGCTCCAGCAAATTCTACTCCAGTAGCGGTGAACGATACAGCAACTGTAACTTCAGATGTGTTATACAATTCAGTTGCTACTTTACAATCAAATGATACAGATGCTGATGGCGATACGTTGACTGTTACGGCGGGAACATTTGCCACAGCAGAAGGCGGAGAAATCATTATTGGTGCAGATGGGAATTACACCTATCAATCAGTGACTGGATTTATAGGAACTGATACTTATGTTTATACCGTTGGAGATGGTCAAGCAAGTACTACTGGAACGGCGACGTTCACAGTAAGTGCTTTAGCAAATTCAGCTCCAGTAGCGGTAAATGATACAGCGAATGTAACTTCAGATGTGTTATACAATTCAGTTGCTACTTTACAATCAAATGATACAGATGCTGATGGCGATACGTTGACTGTTACGGCGGGAACATTTGCCACAGCAGAAGGCGGAGAAATCATTATTGGTGCAGATGGGAATTACACCTATCAGTCAGCGACTGGATTTATAGGGACTGATACTTATGTTTATACTGTTGGAGATGGTCAAGCAACTAGTACCGGAACGGTGACGTTCACTGTAAGTGCTCCAGCAAATTCAGCTCCAGTAGCGATGAACGATACAGCGAGTGTAACTTCAGATGTGTTGTACAATTCAATTGCTACATTACAATCCAATGACACAGATGTTGATGGTGATACTTTAACGGTTACTGCCGGAACATTTGCAACAGTAGAAGGAGGAGAAATCATTATTGGTACAGATGGGAATTATACCTATCAATCTCCAACAGCTTTCGTAGGAACTGATACTTATGTTTATACTATTGGAGATGGACAAGTAACTACTACAGGAACTTTAACTATTACGGTGAATGCTGCAATACCAGCAAATTCTACTCCAGTAGCGGTTAACGATACAGCGAATGTAACTTCAGATGTGTTGTACAATTCACTTGCTACTTTACAATCGAATGACACTGATGCTGATGGCGACACTCTAACTATTACTGCCGGAACATTTGCAACCACTCAAGGAGGAGAAATTATTATTGATGCCGATGGAAATTACACCTATCAATCAGCGACTGGATTTATAGGAACTGATACTTATGTTTATACTGTTAGTGATGGAAGAGTAACTACTACAGGAACATTAACTATTACGGTGAATGCTATAATTCCGACGAATTCAGCTCCAGTAGCAGTGGATGATTCTGCAACAGCTACAACCGAAGTTCTTTACAATTCA
>NZ_JABSNL010000001.1:168094-458059 GCF_013294025.1 Flavobacterium aeripolare | reverse complement strand
ACAATTCAACAGCTACATTACAAGCGAATGACACTGATGCTGATGGCGACACTCTAACTATTACTGCCGGAACATTTGCAACCACTCAAGGAGGAGAAATCATTATTGATGCCGATGGGAATTACAGCTATCAGTCAGCGACTGGATTTATAGGAACTGATACTTATGTTTATACCGTTGGCGATGGACAAGCAACTACTACCGGAACATTAACTATTACGGTGAATGCTGTAATTCCGACGAATTCAGCTCCAGTAGCAGTGGATGATTCTGCAACAGGTACAACCGAAGTTCTTTACAATTCAACAGCTACATTACAAGCGAATGACACTGATGCTGATGGCGACACTCTAACTATTACTGCCGGAACATTTGCAACCACTCAAGGAGGAGAAATTATTATTGATGCCGATGGGAATTACACCTACCAATCTGCGACTGGATTTATAGGAACTGATTCTTATGTTTATACTGTTGGAGACGGAAAAGCGAGTGCTACCGGAACGGTGACGTTCACTGTGAGTGCTCCAGCAAATGCTACTCCAGTAGCGGTTAACGATACAGCAACAACAACTTCAGATGTGTTATACAATTCAGTTGCTAGTTTACAATCGAATGATACAGATGCTGACGGCGATACGTTTACTGTTGCGGCGGGAACATTTGCAACCACTCAAGGCGGAGAAATCATTATTGATGCAGATGGGAATTACACCTATCAATCAGCGACTGGATTTATAGGAACTGACACTTATGTTTATACTGTTGGAGATGGTCAAGCAACTACTACCGGAACGGTTACATTTACAGTGAGTGCTCCAGTAAACTCTGCTCCGGTACCGGTTAACGATATAGCGAGTGTAACTTCCGATGTGTTGTACAATTCTGTTGCTACTTTACAATCGAATGACACTGATGCTGACGGCGATATTTTAGCGGTAACAGCGGGAACATTTGCGACAGTAGAAGGAGGAGAAATTATTATTGATTCCGATGGGAATTACAGCTATCAATCTGCAATTGGATTTATAGGAACTGATACTTACGTATACACAGTTGGAGATGGTCAAGCAACTACAACTGGAACGGTTACATTTACTGTGAGTGCACCAGCAAATTCTACTCCAATAGCAGTGAACGATACAGCGAATGTGACTTCCGATGTTTTGTACAATTCAGTTGCTACTTTACAATCGAATGACACAGATGTTGACGGCGATATTTTAGCGGTAACAGCGGGAATATTTGCCACAGCAGAAGGCGGAGAAATTATTATTGATGCCGATGGAAACTACACTTACCAATCAGCGACTGGATTTATAGGAACTGATACTTATGTTTATACTGTTGGCGATGGACAAGTAACTACTACCGGAACGGTTACATTTACTGTAAGTGCTCTAGCAAATTCAGCTCCAGTAGCGGTTAACGATACTGCGAGTGTAACTTCAGATGTGTTGTACAATTCAACAGCTAGTTTACAGTCGAATGACACAGATGTTGACGGCGATATTTTAGCGGTAACAGCGGGAACATTTGCCACAGCAGAAGGCGGAGAAATTATTATTGATGCCGATGGAAACTACACTTACCAATCAGCGACTGGATTTATAGGAACTGATACTTATGTTTATACTGTTGGCGATGGTCAAGCAACTACTACCGGAGCGGTGACGTTCACTGTAAGTGCTCTAGCAAATGCAGCTCCAGTAGCGGTAAACGATGCAGCAAGTGTCACTTCAGATGTGTTGTACAATTCAGTTGCTACTTTACAATCAAGTGACACAGATGCTGATGGTGATACGTTAACTGTTACGGCCGGAACTTTTGCAACCACTCAAGGTGGAGAAATTATTATTGCTGCCGATGGGAATTTTACGTATCAATCAGCGACTGGATTTATAGGAACTGATACGTATGTTTATACTGTTAGTGATGGTCAAGCAAGTACTACCGGAACGGTGACGTTCACTGTAATTGCTCCAGCAAATTCAGCTCCAGTAGCGGTGAACGATGCAGCAAGTGTCACTTCAGATATGTTGTACAATTCAGTTGCTACTTTACAATCAAATGACACTGATGCTGATGGTGATACGTTAACTGTTTCAGCGGGAACATTTGCAACAGTAGAAGGCGGGGAAATAATTATTGATGCCGATGGGAAGTATACCTATCAATCAGCGACTGGATTTATAGGAACTGATACTTATGTTTATACTGTTGGCGATGGACAAGCAACTACTACAGGAACGGTTACATTTACAGTGAGTGCAGTAATTCCGACGAATTCAGCTCCAGTAGCGGTGAACGATATAGCGAATGTAATTTCAGGTGTGTTATACAATTCAGTTGCAACTTTACAATCGAATGACACAGATGCTAACGGCGATATTTTAACGGTTACTGCCGGAACATTTACCACAGTAGAAGGCGGGGAAATTATTATTGATGCCGATGGGAATTATACCTATCAATCTGCAATTGGTTTTGTAGGAATTGATACTTATGTATACACTGTTGGAGATGGTCAAGCAACTACACAAGGAACAGTAACATTTACAGTGAATGCTGCAATACCAACTAATTCAGCCCCAGTAGCAGTAAATGATACAGCAAGTGCAACTTCAAATTTGTTGTACAATTCAACAGCTACATTACAATCGAATGACACTGATGCTGATGGTGATGCTTTAACTGTAACAGCGGGAACATTTGCCACAGTAGAAGGAGGAGAGATCATTATCGATGCTGATGGGAATTATACGTATCAGTCAGCTACTGGATTTATAGGAACTGATACTTATGTTTATACTGTAGGAGACGGAAAAGCAAGTACTACAGGAACGGTGACGTTCACTGTAAGTGCTCCAGCAAATTCAGCTCCAGTAGCGGTGAGCGATACAGCGAATGTAACTTCAGGTGTGTTATACAATTCAGTTGCAACTTTACAATCGAATGACACAGATGCTAACGGCGATACGTTAACGGTTACAGCCGGAACATTTACAACATTAGAAGGAGGAGAAATTATTATTGCTGCAGATGGGAATTACACCTATCAATCAGCGACTGGTTTTGTAGGTACAGATTCATTCGAATACACAGTTGGTGACGGAAAAGCAACTACTACCGGAACGGTTACATTTACAGTGAGTGCTCCAGCAAATTCGGCTCCAGTAGCGGTGAACGATGCAGCGAATGTAGCTTCCGATGTTTTGTACAATTCAGTTGCTACATTACAATCGAACGATATAGATGCTGATAGTGATATTTTAACGGTTACTGCCGGAACATTTACCACAGTAGAAGGCGGGGAAATTATTATTGATGCCGATGGGAATTATACCTATCAATCTGCAATTGGTTTTGTAGGAACTGATACTTATGTTTATACTGTTAGTGATGGAAGAGTAACTACTACAGGAACATTAACTATTACGGTGAATGCTGTAATTCCGACGAATTCAGCTCCAGTAGCAGTGGATGATTCTGCAACAGCTACTACCGAAGTTCTTTACAATTCAACAGCTACATTACAATCGAATGATACTGATGCTGATGGCGACACTCTAACTATTACTGCCGGAACATTTGCAACCACTCAAGGAGGAGAAATCATTATTGATGCAGATGGGAATTATACCTATCAATCTGCAATTGGATTTATAGGAACTGATACTTATGTTTATACCGTTGGCGATGGACAAGCAAGTACTACAGGAACGGTGACGTTCACTGTAAGTGCTCCAGCAAATTCTACTCCAGTAGCGGTGAACGATACAGCAACTGTAACTTCAGATGTGTTATATAATTCATTTGCTAGTTTACAATCGAATGACACAGATGCTGATGGTGATACGTTGACTGTTACGGCGGGAGCATTTGCCACAGCAGAAGGCGGAGAAATCATTATCGATGCTGATGGGAATTATACTTATCAATCTGCAATTGGTTTTGTAGGAGAAGATTCGTTCGAATACACAGTTGGAGATGGTCAAGCAACTACAACCGGAACGGTGACGTTCACTGTAAGTGCTCCAGTAAATTCATCTCCAGTAGCGGTGAACGATACAGCGAGTGTAATTTCGGATGTGTTGTACAATTCAACTGCTGCTTTACAATCGAATGATACAGATGCTGACGGCGATACTTTAACGGTAACAGCTGGAACATTTGCAACCACTCAAGGAGGAGAGATCATTATTGATACCGATGGGAATTACACCTTTCAATCTGCAATTGGATTTATAGGAACTGATACTTATGTTTATACTGTAGGAGACGGAAAAGCAAGTACTACAGGAACGGTGACGTTCACTGTAACTGCTCCAGTAAATTCAGCTCCAGTAGCGGTGAACGATACAGCGAATGTAACTTCAGATGTGTTGTACAATTCAACTGCTGCTTTACAATCGAATGACACTGATGCTGACGGCGATACTTTAACAGTTACAGCCGGAACATTTACTACAGTAGAAGGAGGAGAAATAATTATTGTTGCAGATGGGAATTACACCTATCAATCTGCAATTGGATTTATAGGAACTGATTCTTATGTTTATACTGTTGGCGATGGTCAAGCAACTACTACGGGAACGGTTACGTTCACAGTAAGTGCTCCAGCAAATTCAGCTCCAGTAGCGGTGAACGATACAGCGAGTGTAACTTCAGATGTGTTGTACAATTCAGTTGCTACTTTACAATCGAATGACACAGATGCTGACGGCGATACATTGACTGTTACAGCAGGAACATTTGCGACAGTAGAAGGAGGAGAAATCATTATTGATGCTGATGGGAATTACACCTATCAATCAGCGAATGGATTTATAGGAACTGATTCTTATGTTTATACTGTTGGAGATGGTCAAGCAACTACTACCGGAACGGTTACATTTACAGTGAGTGCTCCAGTAAATTCAGCTCCAGTAGCGGTGAACGATACAGCGAGTGTAACTTCAGATGTGTTGTACAATTCAGTTGCTACTTTACAATCGAATGACACAGATGCTGATGGCGATACGTTAACTGTAACAGCCGGAACATTTACCACAGCAGAAGGCGGGGAAATCATTATTGGTACAGATGGGAATTATACCTATCAATCTCCTACAGCTTTTATAGGAACTGATGCTTATGTTTATACTGTTGGAGATGGTCAAGCAACTGCAACCGGAACGGTTACATTTACAGTGAGTGTTCCAGCAAATTCAGCTCCAGTAGCGGTGAACGATACAGCAACAACAACTTCAGATGTTTTGTACAATTCAGTTGCTACTTTACAATCTAATGACACAGATGCTGACGACGATACGTTGACTGTTACGGCGGGAACATTTGCCACAGCAGAAGGCGGGGAAATCATTATTGGTACAGATGGGAATTATACCTATCAATCTCCTACAGCTTTTATAGGAACTGATGCTTATGTTTATACTGTTGGAGATGGTCAAGCAACTGCAACCGGAACGGTTACATTTACAGTGAGTGTTCCAGCAAATTCAGCTCCAGTAGCGGTGAACGATACAGCAACTACAACTTCAGATGTTTTGTACAATTCAGTTGCTACTTTACAATCGAACGACACTGATGCTGATGGCGATACGTTAACTGTAACAGCCGGAACATTTACCACAGTAGAAGGAGGAGAAATCATTATTGGTACAGATGGGAATTATACCTATCAATCTGCAATTGGTTTTGTGGGAGAAGATTCATTTGAATATACTGTTGGAGATGGGAAAATAAGCATTACAGGAACAGTAACATTTACAGTGAATGCAGTAAGTCCTAACAATACTGAACCTATTGCAAATGCTGATTTTATTGCTATAAATAGTGGTGAGCCTGCAGTATTGGATGTTTTACAAAACGATGTTTTTGCTCCAGGTAGCGTGTTAAATGTCACTATTTCTTCGCTTCCAAAGAATGGAACTATTACGGTTAATAATGATGGTACGATTAACTATGTTCCTAATATTGATTTTACGACAGGGCAAGATACGTTTACATACCAAGTATGCACCACCGCAGGATTATGCAGTGCCGCTACGGTTACTTTGGCAATTATAGAATGTGTGGATATATCTAGCGCAGATTGTGATAGTGATGGAGTAACTAATCAAGATGAAAGTGTTTTGGGAACTGACCCCTTAAAGCCAGATACAGACGGAGACGGACTGACAGATGGTGAGGAAGTCACTCTGGGAACAAATCCCTTGAATCTAGATACCGATGGTGATGGCTTGAAAGATGGTGAGGAGGTAATTTTAGGAACTGATCCTTTAAATCCAGATACAGATGGGGATGGTGTTATTGATGGTGTTGAGGTTATTGATACAACAAATCCACTAAATGGATGTGATTCACTCGAAGAACATGTTACCGTTGCGCAATCAATTAATTTCTTAGCTGGAGATTGTGATGGAGATGGTTTTGCAAATGGTGAAGAGATAGGCGTAAATCCAACAAATCCTCGTGATACAGATGGTGACGGTATACCTGATTATCTTGAGCCTAATAATAAATCTGAAAAAGAGATTCATGTTAACCAATTAATAACTCCTAATGGAGATGGGTTTAATGATATTCTAGTTATTGAAAATCTTGATTCATTTCCTAATAACTCTGTTAGAATTTATAATAGATGGGGAGTTCTAGTATGGGATACTAAAGGTTATAATTCTCAAAAGAATTTCTTTTATGGTAAGTCAACTGGTAGGTTAACAATTGGCAGCAATGATATGTTGCCTTCAGGAACTTATTTCTATGTGATCAATTACGTGAATAAGGAATCAGTTAGTATTGATACTTCAGGGTATATCTACATCAATTAATGCTAAGCTCAAAATAGACCAGTCTAATGGCTGGTCTTATTAAACAATAATAAAAAACTAGAAGATGAAAAATATATTTCTGCTATTACTGGTACTTGTTGGGCTTAGTAGCTACGCACAGCAAGACGCGCAATACACCCAATATATGTACAATACTATGAGTGTCAATCCTGCATATGCAGGTTCCAGAGGAGTTCTTAGTATTACTGCTTTGCATAGATCACAATGGGTTGGGCTGGAGGGAGCACCATCGACACAAACATTTAATATTAACTCACCGGTTTCAAATCGTATAGGATTAGGGTTATCTGTGGTGGCTGATAAAATAGGTCCTACTACAGAAAATGTTATTGATGGAATGTTTTCTTATACTATTGAAACATCCCTAGAGGGCAAGCTATCCTTTGGTATAAAAGGTGGAATTAATATTTTGAACATCGATTATGATAGGCTAAGTAGGTATCAAAATGAACCAACAATGCTTAAAAACGATATGAGAAGTACAATTGCACCTAATGTAGGAGCAGGTCTTTACTATCACAATGAAAAATTTTATGCTGGACTTTCTGTTCCTAATATCTTAGAAACAAAATACTTCGATGACTCGTCATTTTCAGTGGCGAAGGAAAAAATCAATTTGTACTTTATAAGTGGGTACGTATTCGATTTGAATCATAATTTTAAGTTTAAACCTACCGTTTTAGTTAAAGCAGTTGTGGGTGCGCCGTTACAACTAGATCTTTCAGCTAATTTTATTTATAATGACAAACTTACAATAGGAGTAGCTCATCGATTAGATGCCGCTTGGAGCGCTATGGCAGGGTTTAATGCTACCGACTCTATATTATTAGGGTTTGCGTATGATAGAGAAGTTACTGAACTTGGTAATACTAATTTTAATGATGGTTCTTTTGAATTTATTGCGCGATTTGAACTGTTCAACAGATTTAATAAGTTACTAACGCCTAGACACTTTTAAAACAAAACTTAAGCTATGATTTTAAGAAACAAACTTACGATATTGGTCTTGTTAATCTGCACTAATACACTATTAGCACAAGAAAATAAGGTAGAGAAAGCAAACAAAGATTTCGAAAATTATTCTTTTTCTCCAGCGATTGATATATTCAAAAAAGTAGCCGATGAAGGGTATAAATCAGTTGAATTGTATCAGCGCATGGCGGATGCTAATTATTTTAAGGGTGACCTGACTTTAGCATTGCCGTGGTATGAGAAATTGTATAATTCGGATAAAAATATGGCTCCAGAGTACTATTTTAGGTACGCGCACGCTTTGAAAGCGTCAGGTGACATTGTTGAGGCAAGGAAAGTAATGGAGGAGTTTGTTAGGACCAAGCCTACTGATAACCGCTCTCTTATCCTTATCTCTAATCAGAATTACTTAAATAAGATCGAAAAAAATTCAAATAGGTATACTATTTCCCTCTTAAGGGAGAACACTACAGAGTCTGACTATGGGGTCGCATTTTACAAGGATAAAGTTGTATTTGCGAGCGCTAGAGATACTGGTGTTGTATCTAGAAGCATACACAAATGGGATAATGAGCCATTCACTGATTTATACATTGCTTCACTAAAGGTAGACGGGCAATTTACAGTGACTAAGAAATTTTCGAAAGCAATAAATACTAAATTCCATGAGTCCACACCGGCATTTAGTCCAGACGGGAGAACGGTATATTTTACTAGAAATAATTACATAGGCAATAAGAGAAAGCGCGATGTTGAAGGTTTAACGCGTCTCAAAATTTACCGCGCAACACTAAATAATGATAATGAATGGGGAGAGATTTTTGAAATGCCATTTAATTCTGATGCATACTCTTGTGCGCATCCTACGCTTAATAGCAGGGGAGATAAAATGTATTTTGCTTCTGATATGCCGGGAACAATAGGTGCTTCTGATATTTTTGAAGTTGCTATACGTCACGATGGTTCTGTAGGTATACCAAAGAATTTAGGTAGAGAAATTAATACAGAAGGAAGGGAGACTTTTCCTTTTATTAGCGAGAATAACATCTTATATTTTTCTTCTGATGGATTACCGGGCCTTGGTGGTTTAGATGTTTTTGCTGCAAAAATTGATAGCGATAGTACTTTTTCTTTTGTCGAAAATGTAGGTAGACCTATCAATAGTCCAATGGATGATTTTAATTACATTATTAATATAAACAGTAAATTGGGATATTTTTCATCAAATAGGATAGGAGGTAAGGGAGGAGATGATATCTATACCTTACAGGAATTAGCTCCTTTAAGCACCGTTGAAACCACAGCAATTGTTATTATTGTTAAAGATATAGATTCAGACCAAGTAATTGCTAATGCTGTTGTTTCTTTAAAAGATCTTGAAAATATAGAGATTAAAAGTAGTAGTACTGATACAGATGGTAGTGCAAAATTTAAGGAGATTCCCTTAAAACAATATTTTGCTAAAGTTAATAAGGAAGGCTATGGGACTAATGAGAAAATTGTTAACGCTTTCGCGAAAGAACAAATTGTATACTTGGAAAAAGATGTTTACAAAGCAAGCCTAGGGGAAGACTTGGGTAGGATTTTAAAGTTAAGCCCAATCTTATTTGATACTAACAAATGGGATATAAGAGGAGATGCTGGCTTTGAAATTGCTAAGGTCATTGCGGCTATGACTGTACACCCCAAGTTGAAGATTGCAATAAGATCCCATACTGATAATCGTGGTTCATCAGAATTGAATATGAATTTATCTGAAAAGCGAGCGCAATCAACAATGACTTTTATGGTTTCTAAAGGAATTGCTCAAGAAAGACTTACGGCAAAAGGCTACGGTGAGACGGAACCAATCAGGCCTTGTGCTGAAGGAACATGCACCGATGAAGAACTTCAAAAAAATAGAAGGTCAGAATTTATAATTGTTGAATGATTAATTGTCAAAACAAGAAAAGCCCAATTTAAAAATTGGGCTTTTTATTTTTAACTCAGTTAGAGTAGAAAAGGCAAATCAATTAGTCTTGATTTATTGTTTTTCTCCATGTAAATGAATTCAAGATATGTCTTTTTGCAAATCTACCTGGAGAATCAGCATTTACCATTTTTACGTAAGTAGCTTTAGGAACACTAATGTATTCGTAAACACTTCCGTTTGAGAAATTGATGATTAATCTACCTTCAACAAATTTGTAATCTGTAATTGTAGCAGTAGTAATTGTTTCAGTGTATTCTGGTAAGTTAACTTTAATAGTTTCTGGATTGATACTTACTAAAAAGTGGTAAGCCTCAATAATTTTTTTACTATTTTCTTCTGCAGCTTTTAAACCAGCTTCATCTCCTTGAAATTTATCAGGGTGAGATTCTTTCATCGCATTACGATAAATGGTTTTTAAATCTTTTAATTCTGCAGTTTTATCTACATTAAGTAACTTGCGGTATTCAACTATTTTTTTCATAAATAAGGTAACTACTTGTCTTTTAATTAGAATTTTATTCAATTGATCTTAAAAAACAACAATTTTTTGCAAAGGTACACTTTTTTTTAATCTTTTACTTAGTCCTTAAAAAAAAATAAGAAAATCATTGTTGGGTTCTAACTACAATCACAAAAACTATTTATTGTTGTGGCTTATGATTTGCTTTATCAAAGTTTTTAGACTTTTTAGGGTATTTATTATGACTGATATCGCTTGGGTTTTCGATTACGGTTTTAATCGTAACTAAATCTCCTAAAGCATGTTTAGCAACTACCATCTTGTAATCTAAAAGATAAGCTCCGCAAAAGAAATTGTTGTTTTCATCTTTTTCAATTACTCCTGTGTAAACCCCTTTCTGCAACATTTTTTCGTCTGAAGTCTTTGTCATGATATTTATTTTTAGATTTTAAAGTGGCAAAGTTAATCATTTATTCCTTGTTTTCTATTCTGTACTTTCTGATTATATTTGCGCATGGAAAAAAATATAAAACCAGCTCCTAATGCTTTTAAAAATACCTTTTGCGTTTTTGAAGAAGTTGCTATTTCGAGAATTGAAGGTTTGAAAGCACAATTTAATAGTAAAGCAGGAAGTACCTATTACTATACAGATAAAGGCATGTATCGTTTATCGCATCACTGGGGCAGGCTTGCTAATAGCAAATGGAGATTGATTGCACTTGATCCTCCATCTGTATCAAAAACTAAATTAGGTTTTGCTAATTGGGATTCCTTCTATCCTGATAATGTCATAGAAAAGCTATATTATATCGCTGCAGATTATGTTAATCGCACAGTCAACTATGAGCATAAAAATAATCCACAGTACGATCATAAAGCAGTATTGCGTACCAGCTTTGATACCACTAAAAAAATAAAGCAAATTCGGAACTTATTCGAATTAACCTCATGGGCTAAGTATTATGATTATGAGGATTTAGACGTGCTTAGAAAAACCATTATCGAGCAATTAATTTTTACCGAAAAAAGTCTAGAGGAGATTAAAAGCACGCTACTACCTTAATTAAAATCAGCGATTAATTTAAGATCGTCAATGGTAATAGGTTTAGACATATAGCCTACAATATTAGGATTGTTTTTAGCCTTTAATTTGTCTTCTATAGCTATAGAAGAACTTGAAATGTAGATAATAAGGCGCGGTGGAATGTTTTCTTTTATTAATGCAAATTCCTCCATGAAGCCCCAGCCATCCATCACAGGCATTTCTATATCTAATAATACAATATCTGGAAGTATATCCTTGTTTGAAATAGCATCCTTCAATGCACTGATTGCCTCTTTTCCGTTAGAAAAAGTTGTAGTATCACTAAACATAGCTGATTTGTCGATTATCTTTTTAATTATCGTTTTGTAAATGCGATCGTCATCTACAACCCATATCTTTTTTTGACTCATGCTAACTGTATTTTAAAAGTAGTTCCTTTTCCTAATTCACTTTCGACTGTAACCGATCCTCCCATTGCCTCGATTTGATTTTTAGTTATAAATAGCCCAATACCTTTAGAATCTACATGGTCAGTGAAAGTCTTGTACATACCGAATATTTTATCACCATTACGATTTAAATCAATACCAATTCCGTTGTCACTGATACTTAAGTACTTGACACCCTCCTCGCAGGAATAATTTATAGTTACTTCACATTGTCGGATTTTATCGCAGTATCGAACAGCATTAGAGATCATATTGTATAAGATGCTTTCTAGATAAGCGGGGTTATATTGGATGGTAATCGCATTAGTAATATTTGAATTTATTGTAATGTCATTTGCCCTTATCTCATTGCGTAAAATAGTCAAGGTGTTGTCTAAATAGGGTTTGAGTTTTATTTTCTCTACTATTAGATTTAGGTTTGTTTGAATATTTACGACCTCATTTAAATTATAAAGTGTATCATTAAGAGCATTACTTACTAATTTTAGCAAATCAATTAGTTCGTCTTTTTCCTCTGCTGTTTCTGAGTGCTGGATCAAATCTGTCAATGAGGTAATGTTACTAGTATGCGAACGTAAGTTGTGTGATACAATGTATGAAAAATTAAGCAAGCGCTTATTTTGCTCACTAACCAAGTTGAAAGAATCTTTTAAATGCTTTTCAACTTCCTTGGTTTTTGTAATATCGATCATGATCCCTCTTAGGTTAATGATTTTGTCGTTTTCAGTTACAACAGTAACAATGTCGCGCAGCCAAACAATGCTATTGTTCTTTGCTACCATGCGATATTCAAAGTCATGATCTTCCATACGATCAGTTTTGAACTTGCAAAAATCAATGATGGGCTCTTTATCCTCTTCATAAATATGATCACTCCAGAAGGTAGGAGAAGCTAACCACTCTTCGGCGGTATAGCCTAGTATTTCTTCCACTTTTTTACTTACAAAAGTGAACGCAAAGCTACTGGGATTACATTCCCATACAATACCATCAACAGTGTCTATCAACGACTGTATTTTCTCTTGAGAACGCTGTATTATTTTCTCTGCATCTTTACGTTCTGTTATGTCTTCGCTTGTTATAATTGTCTTGGCTAAGCTATTTTCATACCCTTCAATAATATTCCATTTGAAGGTGATGTGATGCAGGACATTTTCAATATCTATAATGCTTGTGTCAATTTGAAACTTTTGCTTGTTAGTAGCAATTGCAATCAATAATTTTATAAAGTGTCCCACTGTACTAGCAGGTCGATTATTTTTTCTAAAAGCAATCAATTGTTTGCTTGAATTTACTTTGTATAAATTTAGAAATGCTTTGTTAGTATGATTAATTTTGATGAGATTTCTAATTTTTTCTACAATCAAAGGATTGGCTATTAAAAATGTATTGATTTCGTCCTCAGGTTTATTCATTAAACCTAGTAATGCGAGTTCGATTTTTACTGCGGAATAATCCTCCTCTCTAATTGGTAGTGGAGAATCATCAAATAGTGCTTTAAAGTGATTTTCATTCTTTTTTAGAAGTTCTTCGTTTGCTTTTTTGGCAGTTATATCTTCGATAATACCTATAACACTAATCTGTTTTTGATCTTGGTTAAACAGTGGCGTAACAGTTAAGTTAGCCCATACAATAGCTCCGTTTTTAGAGAAGTATCTTTTTTCCATCGAATACTCTTCTATTTCTCTATCTTTTAATTTTTTAACATTATCAAGGTCTTCAGTAAGGTCATCTAAGTGTGTGATTGACTGAAACGTTTTTAATTTCATCTCTTCTTGAGTATATCCCAGCATCTTACAGAAATAGTTATTTACTTCAATAAACTGTCCTGTTCTACCATTTACATTGGCAATACCCACTGCGGCTTGATCAAAAATTGTTTTAAATTTTATTTCGTTGTCTTTAATATTTAGCGCTTGTTTATCTACTAAAACTTTTAATTGCGTGGCTCTTTTAAGTAGTAAAATAGTTAGCATTGCAAAAGTAATGGCTAGAATTAGTCCAAGAAACAGACTCACAAATAAGTTAATCATTAATCGATTGGTCTGTTTATCGATTAAATAAATTTCCCATTCCCCTTCAGGAATGATTTTTTTGACAAAGTTGTCCTTTGTGAACTTGGTTTTTTGAGCTATAAACAAATCTGTTGCTCCAGTGCGATAATTTTTTTTGGATAATTGAAATTCATATTTACTATGATCAATAATGTTAGCACCCGCAGCATCAAGAAATTTATCTAAGCTAATAATGACCGCTGTAAAACCCCAGAATTTTCCTTTTATATAAACAGGCAGTCTACCTATAATGGCTCTTCCACCTTGTTTTAATTCTAGAGGTCCTGAAAAGACCATTTTGCGAAATTTCAGGGTTTTGAGTACGTCTTTTTTTGTATGCTCTGCTTTAAATATATTTAGGTCCATCGCAGCTTCATTCCCCTCGGCAGGGTAGGTGTATTTAATAATACCATTAGGAACCAATTGAACAGCGCTTATACTAGGACTAGAGCTTACCAATTTTTTCCCTATTTCTTCAAAGTCTTGTGGTACACCTTCATCATTTATAGTGAGGGCAAGTGTTAGTGCTGTTATGTAATCATTTTTTAAGGATTGCTCAATATTTCGATTAATTAGCTCCAATGTATTTGCTCTTTTAGTATTCTTCATCTCTGTCTCAGACAAGAATTGTCTTACAGCGGTGATCGAAAAAACAATAGCTAGAAATACAAACACAATCAATCCTGAGAATCTAGGATTAATTATATGCCAATTTAAGATTTTGGACCAATATGTTTGTACTTTCATCAATTACCAGATTTGTAGGTTTTAATGCGGTTTTGCTTACTTAAAAGTAACCAAATGATTTAACATAGCAACTTATTTTGCTTTAAAGTTGCTAAATTGAGTAATTATTTACATTTTTTTAATTTATTTTCAGCTATTGTTATTAATTAAGGTGTAAATAATGTAAAACTGTTAAGCTACAGCTATTTGTCTACTCTTGTTCTTTTTTGTTACTATTGTTGTTTAAAAAAAAACGAACTTTGCAGTAAATAAAACAAACTTGATTATTATGAAAGAATAGCTGAGTTTAAATGGTAATTAAAATAAGAGAACTATGAGTAGAAATAACGATAGAAATATCAAGAAACATAATGACAAGCTACACAAAGCTCAAGATAAAGCTAAATTAGCGAAAACAACAAGAGCCGAAAAATTAAAAGAGATCACAAAAAAATTTAATGAAGCTAAAGCTTCTGGTGAAATTTAGATTATAATATATGGAAGAGAATAAATACGTTTCTTTAAAACAAAATGTGCAAGAGATTATTGATTTAATTGTTGCTAAGGATGCAGATGAAGCAAACGATAGATTGATTGAGGTAAGCGAGCAATTAGACGATTTACTAGATTTTTCAGATGATGATGACGACTTGATTGAGATTAGTAAGTATCAAGTGCTATTAAATCAATTGCAACAAAAAATCATTGCTTTGAGAAGCGCAACTTAATTTTTAATTAGATGACACATTGTTATTGTGGTTCTCATTTAACATTTGATAAATGTTGTGCTCCTTACTTGAATGGCACTGCAAAACCTGCAACTGCCGAAGCTTTAATGCGATCACGATACGCTGCTTTTGCCACTAATAACGCCAAATATCTTGTTGCTACAACTCATTTTTCAACTAGAAAGCACCATAAGCTTGAAGATATTCAAGATTGGGCTTTGAGCAACCAGTGGATTAAATTGCTAGTGGTCAATGCCACTGTGAACACCGTTACTTTTAAGGCTTTTTATATTGATAGTGAAGGACAATCTCAAGTACATCACGAACATTCTATTTTTAAACTAGAGGAAGGAAATTGGTTCTACGTCGATGGGGACTTTTATTAAAGCCAACTTCTTGTTTTGTATTTGTTTTTTTTGCGTGAGTGATTGCAACGGAAATCCTTCCCAATTTTCTGGGGAGATTGAGAGTGTAAAGCACGACCCTTGTGGTCACGCCCAAACTTAATTTATTGTAGCAGTAGAGCCAGCAGGACTAGGTACTAATTCTATGAATTTCTTGGGATGGATAGTCGCTTCTTTTCGATGGGAAACATATAAAATTGTTATGGCGGTTTGTGTCGATAAAAGCATTATCAAGCTGCTTACTAATGCCACATTTGAATCATCTAATCCCTCTAATGCTTCATCTAGAATCAATAATGGGGGGTGTTTTAATACGGCTCTAATAATTAATGCTATACGTTGCTGGCCTACTGATAGATTGCGAAATAAGGTATTTTTATGATGGGTCATTGCAACAACTTCTAACCATTGCGTAACTGCTTTTTTCTGTAGGTCTGTAGGTTTTACATAAAGTCCGATAGAATCAAAAAAACCGGATAGAATCATGTTTTCTAAGCTATCGTTTTTTTGAAATAAATCGGTCATTGCGGTAGAAAAATAGCCAATGTTTTTCTTGATGTCCCAGATCGATTCACCACTTCCTTTCTTGAACCCAAATAAATGTAAATCTTGGTCGTAACCTTTTGTGTTTTCTCCTGTAATTAACGATAATAGGGTGCTCTTTCCAGAACCATTTGGGCCATGTAAATGCCAAAAGTCTCCTTTTTCAATCGTCCAATTGATATTTTTTAAAATACCTTTTTCTAAATAGCTAACGTTTAGATTCTTCATTTCTATTAAAACATCTAGATCTAAATGTACTCCTTCAATTGGAAGCGGAATAACAGGATTAGTCTGTGAATTTAGATAGGTGGTGTCAATTTCAAAGGGATGAAAACTAAAAGAATTGTCTTTAATAACTGCCTTAGTAGTTACAAATGAAAAGAGATCTACTTGTCTATTTACAATAATAATCAAAGGAATTTTTTTCGAAATCTCTTCTAATTGCAGTGCTATTGCCGCTCTAGAACTAATATCTAAATGATCAAGAGGGTTATCAAGAATCATGAAATCAGGAAATTGATTGATACAATATTCTAGATATACTTTTTTACGCTCACCAGAGGAGAATGTTCTTAATTTTCGTCCTTTTTGTATAGGGGAGTTCGTTACATCATCTTCGTAATACTCCTTGTTGATATATGCTTCTATGGCAATATCAGAGAATAATACACCTTTCTTATTTTTATAACTTTGTAATTCAGTGATGGTGTTTTCAGTTAATATGGTTTCAATAAAAGTCTTTTTATCAACCTGATTGGAAAGTATAATTCCCCAATGTTCTAAATCGTGCATTTCTTAAATTTTGGAAATATAAATTTAAGAATAATTGTTTGATATAGCTGACTAAAATACGCACAAAAAAGTAAAATCTTTTTAACTAAAAATTAATAATCGTTTGTTTCATGAATATTATAAATGATGTAATTTTAAAGTTATGAAAAATGATAATAAAAAAGGATTTTATTTCAAGCAATACGAAGCGCCAAGTCAGTCTCCGTTTGATAAACTCTTTGGTATTTTCAAAGAATTAATCACGCATACTTCAGGAGATTTTGATGAAGCCATTGAATGGTTGCGGGAATTAGATGTAGAGTACAAACTCACCGATGAACACTATACAATTGATGATTTTATAGAAGATTTAAAGAAGAAAGGGTATATAAGAGACGAAGTTAAAGACGACGGTACATCTGGACTGGGTATAACTGCTAAGACAGAAAGAGCGATACGTCAACAAGCTTTAGACCAAATTTTTGGTAATTTAAAACGTACGAGCAGTGGGAACCATAAAACCAAGCATTCTGGTACTGGTGATGAGCATACAGGTGAGTTTAGAGAATTCCATTTTGGGGACGGATTAGAAAGTATTTCGTTAACAGAGAGCTTAAGAAATGCCCAAATAAACAACGGTGTAGCTGATTTTATGCTGACCGAAAATGACCTAGTTGTCGAAGATACACAGCATAAATCCCAAATGAGTACCGTGTTGATGATTGATATAAGTCACAGTATGATTTTGTATGGTGAAGATAGAATTACTCCTGCAAAAAAAGTGGCTATGGCTCTTGCTGAGTTGATCACGACGCGGTACCCTAAAGACACATTAGATATATTGGTTTTTGGTAATGATGCCTGGCCAATTGCTATCAAAGATTTACCGTATTTAAAAGTGGGACCGTTTCACACTAATACAGTTGCAGGATTACAGCTAGCGATGGACATGTTGCGTAGAAAACGAAATACCAACAAGCAAATCTTTATGATTACTGATGGTAAACCAAGTTGTATTAGAGAGCGCGACGGATCGTACTACATGAACAGTAATGGTCTTGATGAATACATTGTAGATAAATGCTACAACCAAGCTCAGCAAGCTAGAAAACTGCACATACCAATTACTACTTTTATGATTGCAAATGATCCTTACCTTCAAAAATTTGTAAATAAATTTACTGAGGCCAATCAAGGAAAGGCATTTTATACCGGACTTAAAGGTTTAGGCGAAATGATTTTTGAAGATTATGAAACAAATCGTAAAAAGAAAATCAAGTAAATTTTACACTATTTAGATAGCCATCGTAAAAGTGCTACTTAACAAAATAAGAATTAAGCTGAGTAATCAATTTGTGAAACTCAACTTTTAAACAAGAAAAATGAAAATAGAAAACATACATACATTAGGAGACTTAAAAGCAGCGGGATATAAAAGTATTTCGATTAAAGAAGAGCTAAGAAATAATTTAAGAGAAAAAATTAAGTCAGGAAAACCCGCTTTTGAAGGGGTTCATGGATTTGAGGATACCGTTATACCAGAGTTAGAAAGAGCGATTTTATCACGTCATAATATCAATTTATTAGGTCTTCGTGGTCAAGCCAAAACGAGACTTGCACGTAAAATGACCGAGTTGTTAGATGAGTACATTCCGTTTGTGACGGGATCAGAAATTAATGACGACCCGTTTAACCCGATATCTCGTTTTTCTAAAGATATTATTGCAGCAGAAGGAGACAATACACCAATCTCGTGGTTGCATAGAAGCGAACGTTTCTACGAAAAATTAGCAACCCCAGATGTTACCGTAGCCGATCTAATTGGAGATATTGACCCTATTAAAGCTGCCAATTTAAAATTGTCTTATGCAGATGATAGAGTAATTCATTTTGGAATGATTCCGCGTGCCAATCGTTGCATTTTTGTTATCAATGAATTACCTGATTTACAAGCTCGTATACAAGTAGCATTGTTTAATATATTGCAGGAAGGAGACATCCAGATTAGAGGTTTTAAATTAAGAATGCCTTTAGATATGCAATTTGTATTTACTGCAAACCCTGAAGATTATACAAATCGTGGAAGTATTGTAACGCCATTGAAAGATAGAATAGGTTCACAAATTTTGACGCACTATCCAGAAAGTATTAAAATTGCACGTACAATTACAGAGCAAGAAGCTAAACTAGATCAATCGCAAACAGAGACTGTTTATGTGCCTTCTCTTGCTAAAGATTTATTAGAACAAATTAGTTTTGAAGCTCGAGATAGCGAATATATTGATAATAAAAGTGGCGTAAGTGCGAGAATGAGTATTACTGCTTATGAAAACTTACTAAGTACTGCAGAACGTAGAGCACTACTTTCAGGAGCAGATAAAACTAGTTTACGTCTGTCTGATTTTATGGGTATTATTCCTGCTATTACTGGTAAGGTAGAATTAGTTTATGAAGGAGAGCAGGAGGGAGCTGCTGCAGTGGCTCAAAGTTTATTAGGATCAGCTATTCATACTTTTTTCCCAGCCTATTTCCCTAAAATTGAAAAATTAGAAAAACCAGATGCAAAAACGGCTTACACTGATTTGATCGAATGGTTCTTTGCTGAAAGCGGATTTGAATTATTGGACGATGCTACAGATGAAGAGTACAGTCGCATCTTGAATACAATCGTTCCTCTAGAAATATTGATTAAAAAATACCAACCGGAGTTAGTCGAGGAAGACAAATTGTTTATGAAAGAATTTATTTTATGGGCATTAGTCGAAAACAACAAATTAAGCAAGGACCGTATTACAAAAGGTTACCAGTTTAAAGATATCTACGGAAGCTATATTAGTAAATTATAGTAAAGCATTTATTAGTAAAAAAAGCACTTAGGAAATTCTTCTAAGTGCTTTTTTTTTTGTTCAGATTGTATGGATGGATGTAATAAGTGTAGTGATTTATACTACCTTACAAAGGTTGGCCGTCTTTGCGGCTGCGTACACTCCCATGGAAAATAGCTTTGAGGCTTTGATTACTACTTTTATCGATAGTAGAGTAGGTATATCTGAAAATTTCTTGACTACAGAACTTTCAAATAATTTAAGACAAAATATTTTAAATCTACAAAGTAAGGATTTATTTAAAGCAGCTGGAATAGGCAATGCTGATAAAATTGCTTATGATAGTGAGATTCGTAGTGACTCAATTTACTGGTTAGATAAAAAGCACAACGATCCATTTGAGAATCAATTTTTTGAACAAATGGAAGCTTTCATTTTATACCTGAACGAAAGCTGTTATGCAGGTATTACAGACTATGAATTTCACTACGCACTTTATGAAGAGGGTGATTTTTACTTGCAACATTTAGATCAGTTTAAATCTAATCCCTCAAGAAAATATTCTATTATTAGTTACTTAAATCCAGACTGGCAAGAAAGTGATGGGGGCGAACTAATGATTCATCAAAACGGAGTGGATCAATTTATAAGTCCTAATGCGGGCAAAACCGTCTTTTTTCAAAGCAATGAATTGCTTCATGAAGTGCTATTAACTAACAAAACCCGCATGAGTATTACGGGTTGGTTAAAGTGCGATAGTATTTTATAAAAGCGCAATATTACATTTTATAGTTTAATGAATGGTTTCGAGCTCAAGATAGAGTCGGTTCAATTCATTATCTAGGTTGTCTATTGACTTTATTTTTGTTTCGATTTCGATTTGGGCAGCATCAATTTGGTCTTGCTTGCGTTCTTCATTACGAAGCAATCTAAACTTTTCAGCGTTTTGTAAATCTTCTTTAAGTAGTGCCAAATCTTGTTTACTTTGAACTAGTAATTGTTTTACCTCTTCAATTCTAGAGGTGATGGTGTCTTTTCTAAATTTGGCGTTGTTCTCAGATACTATTCTCTTTTGGATTTCTTGTTGTATGCGGTCTTGGTTTGCTTCTTTTTGCTGAATTTCAACTTGAACGTTCCCATACTGTGTTTCTTTATTTCGCTCGTCTAAGATGGCTTGTTTTGATTGCTGAAGGTATTTTAAAACCCCAACACCTACAAAAATTATGGCTAGCAATACAACTAAGTAAAAATAACTCTTTTTTAAACCAAGTACAGTCGCTTTTTTACTTGCTGGAATTTCTTCCATGTAGCCACTTTTTTTTATGGGAATATCGACAACTGGGCTGTGAAAAAGTGCTTGTAATTCTGGAAACGTGTGGGCAGGTTGCCACTTTTCCATTCCTTTAGTCCATACTAAAGTTTCTTTTAAAATAGGCTGTGATTTTAATTCTTCGAGTGTGAAAGGGCCTTCATTCTCACCTCCGTTATTGCTGTAATATGTCTTCATTTTTATGATGCTAAAGTAGGTGTTTACCTGTAGTCTAAGGTTACAAAAATAACATTCTTCTAGCTTATATTAATGATTATATACTTTAAAATGATTATTTATTACATGGATGAGTATGATGAGTGCACCGAGTTCTAGCCCTAACTGAAGCGGAATTCCTTTTCTATAGAAATGTATTTTATCTTGACGTAAAAGAGCGACTGTAAGAAGCTCCTTTTATGGCTTAGAATAAAACATTTTTAAAGAAAAGAATGCAGTGAAAGCTAGGATTAGCTCCTTCATAAAAATAAAAAAAGGGCTATCCAAAATATTCTGGATAGCCCTAATTACTTACTCTAATTATTATTGCTGTTGCAAGAATAGATACCCTGCTTTTCTCTTAAGATTACTACCTGATTTATATTTAATCACGTAGAAGTAGGTTCCTGATGGAAGTTTATCATCTTTAGAAATGGTTACCCTACCTTCAGAGTACCCTCTAAAGTAGTTGTTTCTTGTTCCATATCCTTTAGTCTCGTAAACCAGCACACCCCAACGGTTGTAAATTTCAACTGTGTTTTCAGGGAATTCAAAGATTCTTCCTAATACAAGTACATCATTTTTACCATCAGAATTAGACGAAACGTAATTGTATACTTCAATCTCATCATCTGGTATGTTAGGGTTAAAGTTCCCTACCTCTAGATAGTCAGGGATTCCGTTTGCGTTAGCATCTATAGCATCGTTCGGGTTTCCGTCACCGTTAGGATCTGCACCTTCTTTTCTAGTTGAAATTCCGTCACCATCATCATCTGTATCTAAATAGTCAGGAATTCCATCATTATCAGTATCATCAGGTCCGTTTCCGTCACCATTAGGATCTAATTCATAGATGGTAAATACGCCATCATTATCATCGTCAGTATCGCGATAATCAGGTTGGTCTGTTAGGTCAGTATTGTTAGTATCTAAACTACCATTTCTAAGTCCGTTATTCACCACAAAACCATCTAGGGTGTTACTACCTTCAAAACTATCATCTAATCCATCATGATCAGCATCATTTCCTGAAAGGAACAAATCAGGGATTCCATCATGATTTTTATCAAATGCTTCAATGGTATCTGTAACGCCGTCATTATCTGAGTCATCATCTAGGTAATCTGGTAAATCAGTACCATCAGTATTTACAGGAGTAATCCCCAGTGTAGTTCCCGTCTCGTAGGCATCATCAAGACCGTTTAGATTGGCATCGATTCCAGTAGGAGCGATGTACGTTTCTGTAGCTTGTCCTTCTACGTTATCAGGAATTCCGTCATTATCAGCATCAATGTCTAGGCTATCGATAAATCCGTCTGCATCGCTATCGACAGTACCTTCAACAGTATCTAGTATACCGTCGTTATCATCGTCAATATCTATGATGTCAGCAACACCATCGCTATCTGTATCTAGGTAACTAGTAGTAGGATCTTCAAAATCTCCATCGCCATCAATATCTACATTTGTTGCGTCATTTGTGTCATCAGAATCCTCTGTAACTACAACCCCTGAAGATGGAATCATTCCGGTTACTGTTGCACTATTGTCGACAAAACCTAAGAGTAAATCATCTGCAGTTACAATATGTTGCGCAGTTGCTATAAATACTGCACCAGGGCTCAAGGTATTTTTTGTATTTGTACTTGTGAAAGTTGCATTGTTATCTTGTATAACGACATTTAATAAGCTTACTGTTCCAGTGTTTTTAACTGTTATAGTATAGGTTAGAATATCACCCAGATTTGTAAATCGAGGAGTAGCTGTTACCTTAGTCAGGTCCATTGTCGCTGTTTGCGGAATGGCAGTTACTGTCGCATCATCTGGATTTCCGTTTCCGTTAGCATCTACATTAGCTAGATTGTTAGGGTCATCAGATAAATCGCTTACAGGGTTTCCTTTAGGATCTACAGCATTTGCCGTGGCAGAGTTTGTTACGCTACCCGCATCTAAGTCACTTTGTGTGATCGTATGTAAGGCAGTAAGTAACACTTTTTGTCCTGGTTCTAATTTTACAAAGTTAGCAGGTAGTACACTTGCAACATCTGCATTAGGATCTACCACTGCTACATTAGTAAGCGTAACATTTCCTGTATTTGTTAGTACTAGGTTGTAAAGAATAACTTCACCTACTTCGTCCCATAAACCATCAGGAGCTATTGTTGCTGTTTTTGTAAGAGCTAGAACTGGTTTTTGTACTAATGCCGTTACGGTTACATCATCAGGGTCACCATCAGCATTTGCATCCGTATTTGTAGGGTTAGTAGGGTCATCAGAGATATCTGAAACCGTGTTGCCTAATTTATCGGTACTTTTTACAGTTGCTGAGTTGCTTACCAATCCTGCATTTAAGTCGGCTTGCGTAATAGTGTGAGTAGCCGCTACAGTTGCAGATTGCCCTGGAGCTAGTACCGTTGTTGTTTGCGGCACAATGCTACCACTATCTGCATTAGCATCTGTAACAGTCACTGCTGTTAATGTAGTGCTACCGGTATTTGTAACAACAATAGTATACACCACTTTCTCACCTAAAGTATCATAGGCACCATCTGCAGCTATTACGGCTGTTTTTGTAATGCTTATTTTACCTTGTACAGGGAACGAAGTCACTGTAGGATCGTCAGGATTTCCGTTGTTGTTATCATCAACGTTTGCAGTATTTGCAGGATCATCAGAAGTATCTTTAACCGTATTTCCTTTAGGATCTTGACCAGCGACAGTAGCTGAATTGGTTACTTGTCCAGCGTCTAGATCTGCTTGAGTAATGGTGTAAAGAGCCGTAAAAGTAGTAGCGTCTTTTTGGCTTGGAGCCAAATTGATTGCTGTTCCCGTTACTGTTACTAATGGATCAGTGATTACAATAGCATTAATCGAAAGATTTCCTGTGTTGGTCACTTCAAATGCGTAGCTAATTGTTTCATTTACATCTGCAAAACCATTTGCATTTAAGTCATTAAAAGTACCAATTTTAGTTAACGATAAAGATGCTTTACCTGTAAGAGCACTCACAGTAGGATCATCTGGATCACCATCTCCATTTAAGTCGATATCATTAGGATTGTCTGGATCATCAGAGAAATCACTTACATCAGTTACGGCTGTTCCGTCACGATCTTGACCAGCAGCAATAGCAGAGTTAGAAATTGAACCTGAATCAATGTCAGACTGTTTAATGGTATAAACAGCAGTAAAAGTTACATCATCAATTTGTCCAGGACTTAAATCGATAGGACCTCCTATAACAGGAACTATTGGGTCAGTAATTTTAACATCAAATACAGTTACGTTACCGTTATTACGGATGTCAAATTTGTAATTGATTGTTTCATTTGCTTGGGGTAATCCATCTCCATTTTCGTCATTAAATGTTGCTGTTTTAAATAAAGACAACTGCGATTCTCTAGCTAGAGTAGTGGTGGTGTCATCATTTTTAGCAGACGTTGTTGGGTCATCTGATTTGTCAGAAACGGTGTTGCCCATTGGATCTTTACCAGAAGCAGTAGCCGTATTAATTACATAACCTAAATCTACATCCTCTTGTGTTAAAACATAAACAGCTTGAAAAGTTGTTGTGTTTCTTGCCTTAGGCAGTAGCGTAATAGGTCCTCCAGTTACAGTTACAAGTGCATCAGCTACTGTTATTCCAGAGATTGTTACGTTACCACTGTTAGTTACATCAAAGTGATATTTAATCGTTTCACCTGCTTGCGCAAGTCCATCACTATTGGCATCTATAAAAGTACCTGTTTTAGTAATAGTCAATTGTGGGTTAGTAGCTAATGGTGTTACCGTTGTATCATCTGGTTCCCCATCTCCATTAACGTCATTATTTGTGGCGTTAGTAGGATCATCTGAAGTGTCTGATACTGTATTTCCTTTAGGATCTTTAGCATTCACAGTAGCAGAATTTTCAATAGCTCCAGCATTAATGTTTGCTTGAGTAATGGTATATGTTGCATAGAATGTTGTGCTGTTAATCTGTCCAGGTACCAGTGAAATAGGACCACCGTTAACAGTTACTAATGGATCTGTAATACGCACATTAGAAAGCGAAACATTTCCAGTATTAGTTACTTTGAAATTGTACGTGATTGTCTCGTTCAATTGTGGTAATCCATCATTATTTTCATCGTTAAAAGTAGCTGTTTTTTCTAGTGACAACGATGGTTTTTGTGTAACAAGAGTGAGAGTTGCATCATCTGGATCACCATCTGCATTTGCATCATCATCGTTCGTATTGTTTGGATCATCAGAGATATCCGTAACGTTATTTCCAAAAGGATCTTTTGATGTTACTGACGCGCTATTTGTCACTCCTCCCGAATTGATATCTGCAAGTGTTAAAGTGTGTTTAGCATTTACAACGGCGCTAGCTCCTGGTGCAATTGTAGCAATTACAGCAGGAAGTATGCTTGCAGTATCTGCATTAGCATCAGTTACAATTACGTTTGTAAGGGTGATATTCCCTGTATTAGTCACTGTCAATTTGTAATTGATAGCTTCCCCTACAGTATCATAAGCTCCATCTGCTGGTGCTAAAGCTACTTTAATTAAGCTAATAATTCCTTTTCCTGGAAGAGGAGTTACTGTAGCATCATCAGGCTCACCGTTTCCATTGGTATCTTGATTGGTACCATTGTTAGGATCATCAGATGTGTCTTTAACAATAGTCCCGTTCGGACTCACACCAGACGCGATTGCAGTATTAGTTACTTTACCAGCATCAAGATCACTTTGTTTGATCGTGTATATTGCAGTAAAAGTAGTAGTATCATTTTGAGTAGGATTCAAGGTTATTGGACCACCACTTATAGTTACTAATGCATCTGTTATAGTAATGTTGCTAAGCGTTACGTTTCCAATGTTTTTAACATCAAATGTGTATGTTATTTGTTCGCCTACTTGTGCAATTCCATCTGCATTTCGATCATTGAAAACGCCCGTTTTACTAACTGATAACTTCGGGTTCGCTTTTAACTTAGTAACCGTTTTATCATCAGGGTGTCCATCACCATTAGTATCAACATTACTAGAATTAGTAGGATCATCAGATAGGGCTGTAACCACATCTCCGTTAGGATCTTTTGCTGTAGCTGTCGCACTATTTATAACAGTCCCCACATTGATGTCATTTAAGGTTAGTGTGTACGAACCTTTGAAAGTGACAACATCTAATTTGTTAGGAAGTAAAGTGACAGGACCTCCAGAAATAGTAATCAACGGATCTGAGATTTTAATGTCATTTAAGGTTACATTTCCATTGTTTTTCACATTGAATATATAATCAATTGTTTCACCTACCTCAGGGAAACCATTACCATTTTCATCTTTAAATACCGATGTTTTCAACAAGGTCATCTGAGCATCTTGAGTCAGTTTTGTCACAGTAGCATCGTTATCAGCTATAGTTGAAGGATCATCAGATGCATCTGTAACAGTGCTGCCATTAGGAGCTTTCCCAGAAGCTGTTGCCGTATTTACAACGGTTCCGTTATTTACATCAGCTTGCAATAAAGTATATACAGCAGTAAAAGTGCTACTGTTAGTTTGACCTGGGATTAATACAATAGGTCCTCCGCTAACAGCGGTTAATGGATCGCTAATTGTAATGCCGCTCATTGTTACATTTCCAGTGTTAGTCACGTCAAATGTATATTCGATTTGCTCACCAGCTTGGGCTAATCCATCGCCATTAGCGTCAATAAACACACCAGTTTTTTTCAATGTTAATTCAGGTTTAGATACTATTGTAAAAATAGTGCTGTCATCTGGATTTCCATTTCCATTGATATCTGCATTTGTGCTGTCTTTAGGATCATCAGAGATGTCACTAATTTCATTTCCTTTTGGATCTACCGCAGTTACAATTGCTGAATTAGTCAAACTACCTGCATCAATCACTCCTTGGGTTAAGGTGTACGTTCCAAAGAAAGTAGTAGCATCTGTTGCTGTTGGAGCTAAATTAATAGGTCCTCCATTTACAGTAATTAAAGGATCTGTTATTTGGATTCCTGTCAGGTTAACATTTCCAGTATTAGTCACTTTAAAACGGTAAGTAATTGTCTCATTAAGTTGAGTTATACCATCACCATTTTCATCGTTAAATAGGAATGTTTTCTCTAAAGCAATTACTGGTTTTTGTACTATAATTGTTCTTGTAGCATCATTTGCAGCGGCGGTAGTAGGATCATCAGAGCTATCTGTTACGGTAGTGCCACAAGGGTCAAAAGCCGTTCCTGTAGCAGAGTTATCTACAAAGCCAGCGTCTAAATCAGCTTGAGTAATTGTGTGTGAAGCTGTAAATACAACACTGGTAAAGGCTGCAACCGTAGGAACTGTAAGCGGACTAATGCTATTAGCATCTGCGTTTACATCCGTCACTGACAAATTGTTCAGTGCTACTTCGTTCGGATTTTCAACTGTAATTTGGTAATTAATAACCTCTCCAAGACTATCATAAGCACCATCTGTTGCAGCTAGAGTAGTTTTAGTAACTACTAATTTAGCTTCAGGACTTACGGTAACCGTGTAGGTGTATTCGGCACCTGTACATCCTTTTGTAGACTCGGGTGTAATTTTGTAAATTACAGTTTGAACAACTCCCGTAGTATTTATCAATGTGTCTGTAATTGTAGTGCTACTACTAACAGTAGTTGTTGCACCACTTACATTAGGATTATTTACAGCCGTCCACTTAAAGTTTGCTCCTGTAACGTTAACATCAGCATTTAAATCATGGTTCAAAGGAATGTTGCTACAGATAGTTGCTGTAGGCATTATTGCTACAAAAGGTTCAGGGTTCACAGTAACTGTGATATCAAATGTAGGACCTTCACATCCTTTATTGTTGAAAGGAGTTATAGTGTATTTTACAGTGTGAACAACTCCTGTTTTATTAACTAAAATGTCATTTAATATCGTTCCGCTGCTATTGTTTTCTCCAGTTACATTAGGGTTGTCAATTGCAGACCATTGAAAAGTTGGGTTGACCAATGGCGTTACCGTTTTTAAATCATAGTTTAACGGAACACTACTACATGAGATTCTGTTTTTATTCGAAATAACCAATGTTGAAGTCACGTCGATTTGGTAAGTATAAACATAAACGTCACTATTTCCGGCACAGTCAGTGTAGGTGAATGTATATATTTTAGTTCCATCACATACAGGACTCGCATTTTCAGTAACAACTGGAATGATTGCTTTACCGCAATTATCGATAACGGTAGGAGTGGTAGGCTGAATAGCTTTTGAAATATCATTTACTGTCGAACCAGCATTAGCTGGAACAACTGGTTTTGTAGTCAAGTCGATCGTGTAAGTATAGGTATAAACCGAAACATTCGAAGCACAATCAGTGTACGTATAGGTGTATACTTTCGTTCCCTCACAAACAGGATCAACCGAAGCTGTGATCACTGGCGTAAGTGCGTTTCCACATTTATCAGTAACTGCTGGAGCAGCTGGTTGAATGGCATTAGCCAAACATTCTACTGTCGAACCAGCATTAGCTGGAACAACTGGTTTGGTAGTCAAGTTGATCGTGTAGGTATAGGTATAAATCGAAACATTAGAAGCGCAGTCAGTATAAGTATAGGTATACACTTTAGTTCCTTCACAAACAGGATCAGCCGAAGCAGTGATTACTGGCGTAAGTGCGTTTCCACATTTATCAGTAACTGCTGGAGCAGCTAGTTGAACGGCATTAGCAAGACACTCTACTGTCGAACCAGTATTAGCCGGAACTACTGGTTTTGTAGTCAAGTCAATTGTGTAAGTATAGGTATAAATCGAAACATTAGAAGCACAGTCAGTATAAGTATAGGTATACACTTTCGTTCCTTCACAAGCTGGATCTGCCGAAGCCGTAATTACCGGTGTAAGTGCGTTTCCACATTTATCAGTCACAACTGGCGTAGCTGGTTCCACAGCATCAGCAAGACATTCCACAGTTAAACCAGCATTAGCCGGAACAACTGGTTTTGTAGTCAAGTCAATTGTGTAAGTATAGGTATAAATCGAAACATTAGAAGCGCAGTCAGTATAAGTATAGGTATACACTTTAGTTCCTTCACAAACAGAATCAGCCGAAGCAGTGATCACTGGCGTAAGTGCATTTCCACATTTATCAGTAACTGGTGGAGCAGCTGGTTGTACAGCATTAGCCAAACATTCTACTGTCGAATCAGCATTAGCCGGAACAACTGGTTTTGTAGTCAAGTCAATTGTGTAAGTATAGGTATAAACCGAAACATTAGAAGCACAGTCAGTATATGTATAGGTGTACACTTTAGTTCCTTCACAAGCTGGATCAGCCGAAGCCGTAATTACTGGCGTAAGTGCATTTCCACATTTATCAGTAACTGCTGGAGCAGCTGGTTGAACAGCATCAGCCAAACATTCTACAGTCGAACTTGCGTTAACTGGAATAACTGGTTTTGTTGTCAAGTCAATTGTGTAGGTATAGGTATAAACTGAAACATTAGAAGCACAGTCAGTGTATGTGTAGGTATACACTTTCGTTCCTTCACAAACAGGATTAGCCGAAGTGGTGATTACTGGTGTAAGTGCATTTCCACATTTATCAGTAACTGCTGGAGCAACTGGTTGAACAGCATCAGCCAAACATTCTACAGTCAAACTTGCGTTAGCAGGAACAACTGGTTTAGTAGTCAAGTCGATCGTGTAAGTATAGGTATAAACCGAAACATTCGAAGCACAATCAGTATAAGTATAAGTATACACTTTCGTTCCCTCACAAGCTGGATCTGCCGAAGCAGTGATCACTGGCGTAAGTGCGTTTCCACATTTATCAGTAACTGCTGGAGCAGCTGGTTGAATGGCATTAGCAAGACATTCTACTGTCGAACCAGCATTAGCAGGAACAACTGGTTTTGTAGTCAAGTCAATTGTGTAGGTATAGGTATAAACCGAAACACTAGAAGCACAATCAGTGTATGTATAGGTATACACTTTAGTTCCTTCACAAGCTGGATCTGCCGAAGCCGTGATTACTGGCGTAAGTGCGTTTCCACATTTATCAGTAACTGCTGGAGCAGCTGGTTGAATGGCATTAGCAAGACACTCTACTGTCGAACCAGCATTAGCTGGAACAACTGGTTTTGTAGTCAAGTCAATTGTGTAAGTATAGGTATAAACCGAAACATTAGAAGCACAGTCAGTGTATGTATAGGTATAAACTTTCGTTCCTTCACAAACAGGATCAGCCGAAGCCGTAATTACTGGCGTAAGTTCATTTCCACATTTATCAGTAACTGCTGGAGCGGCTAGTTGAACGGCATTAGCCAAACACTCTACTGTCGAACCAGCATTAGCTGGAACAACTGGTTTTGTAGTCAAGTCAATTGTGTAGGTATAGGTATAAACCGAAACATTAGAAGCACAATCAGTGTATGTATAGGTATACACTTTCGTTCCTTCACAAACAGGATCAGCCGAAGCAGTGATCACTGGTGTAATATTATTTCCACATTTATCAGTCACCACTGGTGCAGCTGGTTGAACAGCATCAGCCAAACATTCTACAGTCGAACCAGCATCAGCAGGAACAACTGGTTTTGTAGTCAAGTCAAGAGTGTAAGTATAGTTATAAACCGAAACATTAGAAGCACAGTCAGTGTATGTATAGGTGTAGACTTTCGTTCCTTCACAAACAGGATCAGCCGAAGCAGTGATCACTGGTGTAATATTACTTCCACATTTATCAGTCACCACTGGTGCAGCTGGTTGAACAGCATCAGCCAAACATTCCACAGTTGAACTTGCGTTAATAGGAACAACTGGTTTAGAAGTCAAGTCAAGAGTGTAAGTATAAGTGTAAACCGAAACATTAGAAGCACAATCAGTGTATGTATAGGTGTACACTTTCGTTCCCTCACAAGCAGGATCAACCGAAGCTGTGATCACTGGCGTAATATTATTTCCACATTTATCAGTCACCACTGGTGCAACTGGTTGAACAGCATCAGCCAAACATTCTACAGTAGAACTTGCATTAGCAGGAACAACTGGTTTAGAGGTTAAGTCAAGTGTATACGTATAAGTGTAAACCGAAACATTCGAAGCACAGTCAGTATAAGTGTAGGTGTACACTTTCGTTCCTTCACAAACAGGATCAGCCGAAGCAGTGATTACTGGCGTAAGTGCATTTCCACATTTATCAGTAACTGCTGGAGCAGCTGGTTGAATGGCATTAGCAAGACATTCTACTGTCGAACCGGCATTAGCCGGAACAACTGGTTTTGTAGTCAAGTCAATTGTGTAGGTATAGGTATAAACCGAAACATTCGAAGCACAGTCAGTATAAGTGTAGGTGTATACTTTAGTTCCTTCACAAGCTGGATCTGCCGAAGCCGTAATTACCGGCGTAAGTGCATTTCTACATTTATCAGTCACCACTGGCGCAGCTGGTTGAACAGCATCAGCCAAACATTCCACAGTCGAACTTGCGTTAACAGGAACATCTGGTTTAGAAGTCAAGTCAAGTGTATAAGTATAGGTATAAACCGAAACATTAGAAGCACAATCAGTGAATGTATAGGTGTAGACTTTAGTTCCTTCACAAGCTGGATCAGCCGAAGCGGTGATTACTGGTGTAAGTGCATTTCCACATTTATCAGTAACTGCTGGAGCAGCTGGTTGAACAGCATCAGCCAAACATTCTACAGTCGAACTTGCGTTAACTGGAATAACTGGTTTTGTTGTCAAGTCAATTGTGTAGGTATAGGTATAAACTGAAACATTAGAAGCACAGTCAGTGTATGTGTAGGTATACACTTTCGTTCCTTCACAAACAGGATTAGCCGAAGTGGTGATTACTGGTGTAAGTGCATTTCCACATTTATCAGTAACTGGCGGAGCAACTGGTTGAACTGCATCCGCAAGACATTCTACAGTCGAATTTGCGTTAGCTGGAACAGTTGGTTTAGTAGTCAAGTCAAGCGTATACGTATAGGTGTAAACCGATACATTAGAAGCACAATCAGTATAGGTATAGGTGTACACTTTAGTTCCTTCACAAACAGGATCAGCCGAAGTTGTAATCACTGGCGTAAGTGCATTTCCACATTTATCAGTAACTGCTGGAGCAGCTGGTTGAACAGCATCAGCCAAACATTCTACAGTCGAACTTGCATTAGCAGGAACAACTGGTTTTGTAGTCAAGTCAATTGTGTAGGTATAGGTATAAACCGAAACATTCGAAGCACAGTCAGTATAAGTATAGGTATACACTTTAGTTCCTTCACAAACAGGATCAACCGAAGCAGTGATTACAGGTATAATATTATTTCCACATTTATCCGTCACCACTGGCGCAGCTAGTTGAACGGCATTAGCAATACATTCCACTGTCGAACCAGCATTAGCTGGAACAACTGGTTTTGTAGTCAAGTCGATCGTGTAGGTATAAGTATGAACCGAAACATTCGAAGCACAATCAGTGTATGTATAGGTATACACTTTAGTTCCTTCACATACAGGATCAACCGAAGCAGTGATTACAGGTATAATATTATTTCCACATTTATCCGTCACCACTGGCGCAGCTGGTTGAATGGCATTAGCAAGACATTCTACTGTCGAACCAGCATTAGCGGGAACAACTGGTTTTGTAGTCAAGTCAATTGTGTAGGTATAGGTATAAACCGAAACATTAGAAGCACAATCAGTGTATGTATAGGTATACACTTTAGTTCCTTCACATACAGGATCAACCGAAGCAGTGATTACAGGTATAATATTATTTCCACATTTATCCGTCACCACTGGCGCAGCTGGTTGAATGGCATTAGCAAGACACTCTACTGTCGAACCAGCATTAGCGGGAACAACTGGTTTTGTAGTCAAGTCAATTGTGTAGGTATAGGTATAAACCGAAACATTCGAAGCACAGTCAGTATAAGTATAGGTATATACTTTAGTTCCTTCACAAACAGGATCAACCGAAGCAGTGATTACAGGTATAATATTATTTCCACATTTATCCGTCACCACTGGCGCAGCTAGTTGAACGGCATTAGCAATACATTCCACTGTCGAACCAGCATTAGCTGGAACAACTGGTTTTGTAGTCAAGTCGATCGTGTAGGTATAGGTATAAACCGAAACATTAGAAGCACAGTCAGTATAGGTATAGGTATACACTTTCGTTCCTTCACAAGCTGGATCTGCCGAAGCAGTGATCACTGGCGTAAGTGCGTTTCCACATTTATCAGTAACTGCTGGAGCAGCTGGTTGAATGGCATTAGCAAGACACTCTACTGTCGAACCAGCATTAGCTGGAACAACTGGTTTTGTAGTCAAGTCAATTGTGTAAGTATAGGTATAAACCGAAACATTAGAAGCACAGTCAGTGTATGTATAGGTATAAACTTTAGTTCCTTCACAAACAGGATCAGCCGAAGCAGTGATCACTGGCGTAAGTGCGTTTCCACATTTATCAGTAACTGCTGGAGCAGCTGGTTGAACAGCGTTAGCAAGACATTCTACAGTCGAACTTGCGTTAACAGGAACAATTGGTTTTGTAGTCAAGTCGATTGTATAGGTATATTTCCAATTCGAAACTAAACCAGAACAATCAGTATAGGTATAATTATAAGTCCTTGTTCCTTCACAAGATAAAGTTGCAGGTGAATCTACTGTAGAAGCTAAAAACGCTGTAATCGTAGTTCCACAAACATCTTTGATTCCAGTTGGAGGAGTTGGAGTAGTAGCGTTAGCGATACACTCTACCGTGCTAGCTCCATTTGCAGGAAGAGTTGCAGGTGCTGTTGTGCGGTCAATAATATATGTGTAGGTATATGTTGAAACATTATTTCCGCAATCCGTATATTTATATGTGTATGTTTTACTTCCTTCACACGTTTGGTCTCCTGTCACACTTGATGTTATTACAGGTGTAACTGAAACTCCTTGATAATCCAAAACTATAGGAGCATCAGGTTCAACTATCTCCGAAGCGCATTGCACGATAATTTCATCATTTTCTGGTACTTCTAATTCAGGGTGAATAGTTACTAAGTATTTATAAGTATCTATTGTTATTCCAGCTGCATTTTTAACCGTAATATTATATTGAACGATTTGATCAAATGTTGATTGATTCGTAGGTGCATCATTAATTACGGAAGTAGTTTTTGCTGTATTTGATATTCCTGTAATTTCGTCATTTGCAACAGCAACCCAAGAAAATGAAGCTCCTGAAAATGGACCATCAGTAGTCAAATCATGGTTTAGCATAGCATTACTACAGATGGTCTCTATAGGATGAACTGTAACTGTTTTTGCAGCGGTAGGATTAGTAAGAGCAACGCTAGTATTTCTAGGTGTTCCAGTCGCAGTTACGGTATTAGTAATATCTTGTTGGTTGTTGATATCATTTTGATTGACCAAATAAGTAGCCGTCCACGTAGCTGTTTGACCAGGTGCCAAAATTTCGATTTTGTTGTTTGAAGTATCATTGTCGGTTCCTGTTGTACTTTGAATAGCAGGCAATGATAAAGTGCCATTAGCAACATGTATTTCACTTATAGAAACATTGTCAATAGTAATATTACCATTATTTGTGACAACGTAGGTATACGTTAGATTCTGTCCCACTGCAACGTTCAATTCATCGTTTACTGTTTTAGTAATTACTAGAGAGGGTTTAGCAGTCAGTAAAGTAATCGTAGGGTCGTCAATTGTATTGTTTGGATTGTCAGGGTCATCAGATAAATCTGTAACACTTCCTAAACCGGGGTCTTGAGCTCCAGCTGTAGCTGTATTTTGTACTTTTCCATTATCTAAATCAATTTGCTTGATAACATGAGTTGCTATAAATGTAGCTGTTTCTCCTGGGTCGATTTCATCTACAAATTTGTCACTAGTGTCACCATCTACGCCTGTAGTAGATTCTAGTATAATCCCTGTTGCATTCGAATCAATAATATTCAGATTCGTTAATGTGACCGTTCCTGTATTTTTTACAAAGATAGTGTAAGTAATAATTTCACCCACAGTATCAAAACTACCATCTGCAGGCGCAGCATCTCTTTTAGTAACTTCAAGTCTACCAATTTCAGGGACAGAAACTACTGTAGCATCATTTTGAGCAGCGGTCGTTGGATCGTCAGATTGGTCTGTAATTGTAGCTCCACCTACTGGTTCAGTACCAGTAACAGTGGCTATGTTCGAAACTTTACCAACATTAAAATCGGCTTGTACAATGGTGTGTTTTGCTGAGAAAACTGCAGATTCTCCAGCCGGTAAGTTTGCTAAAACAGCAGGAAGAATAGTTCCTACATCTGCATTTGGATCGGTTACGGTAATATTATTTAGACTTACATTTCCCGTATTGATAACTCTTATTTCGTAATTAATTTTTTCATCTAAGTTGTCATAAAGGCCATCAGCTGCAGGTTGTGCGATCTTTTCTAAAACTAATTTTCCTTTCTGGATGATAGGTGTGACCGTAGGATCATTAGTTGTGCTAGTTGCATTGGTAGGATCATCGGATACATCTGAAATCACATAACCGTTTGATAGTGTAGCTTTGGCTGTAGCCTGATTTACTACTTGTCCAGCTTCAATATCTGCTTGAGTTACTGTATGGGTTGCAGTAAATGTTGTTGAAGCACCTATTGCCAAAGTCGCTACAGATGATGGTGATATACTTCCTGTATCTGCCTTTGGATCTGTAAGTGTAATGTTGGTCAAGTTAGTATCACCCGTATTTTTGACAACAATGGAATAATTAATAATTTCACCCAAAGTATCATAACTTCCATCAGCTGCTGCTAATGAAGTCTTAGTAACATCAATTTCGCTATTTGTAATATTAATTGGTTCTGTATCATCGTCTACTTGTACATCTGCCTCAGGTATATCTTCGGTATTAGAAACGGTATTGATAACCGTTGAACTAGCAGTGACCTCATTAACTTTTGCAGTAATAAAAATATTAAATACTTCACCGCTGGTCATTGTTCCAATATTCCAATTAGGTGCAGTCCAAGTTCCGTGCACAGCTGTTGCGGATACAAATGAAAGTTCTGCCGGTAGCAAATCGTTTATAACTAGATTGGTTACAGGATTTACACCTAAGCTTTTTACACTCACTTTAAAAATTACGGTGTCACCTTCGAGGACATTACTTTTATCAACTGTTTTAGTCAAAATAATTTCAGGGTCGCAATTATAAGCTGATAATATAGAGGAATCATAAGTACACCCTCCTTTGGTTACTCTTACAAAAAAATCACCTGGAGTTGAAGGGGTATATATGTTAGAAGTAGCACCTGGAATTATAGTATTGTCTTTAAACCATTGGTAGGCATCAAAACTTCCCGATAGCTCTTTTAGATCTGAACCTGGTAAACAGCCACCACCTGTGATTTCTAAATCAACAACAGGTACAGTATCAAAACCAGAAAAATATCCTGCAATACCTGCATTATTATTTACTCCTATAAAACCAACGGCAATAGGACCTGTTGATTGAACGGACACATTCCCTGTTAAGTTGGAGACAAAAAAGGACTTCCAAGGTAATCCCGCAGCATTTGTAGGTGCTGGTAACGCAACGACTCCTGAACCATCAGTAACAGTGATATTACTATTTGGAGTAGAAGTAGAGGCAAGAATTGTAATTCCCCCCGTAAAATTTAAATTTGCTACATCTCTAATATCGGGTATGTTGCTCAAATTATCAGGAAGCAAACAGTTAACAGGAGCAATAAAATTAAGTCCTATAGTTTGTATACCACTAGAACCAGCTAAACATTGATAAGCATATGCTTCCTTTGAAGTAATCACAGTCATATTGGCACCAATATTGCCTGAGGAATAATTGCTTCCTGGAATTTCAAAATATTCCCCATTATTTATTGTTGCAATAGGAGTGGAAGATCCGTTAACAAAAATATCGGTTCCGTTTTGAGTTCCTATGATGATAGGAAATTCAGTTTCATCAGTTCCGTTTCCACGTACGAATACATAATCACGACCTACGATATTCTGAGGAACTGGTTGATCAATAGCAGCATCTCGCGAGCCTGAGCCTGCCCTGATTCCTACATTTAATCCCCCATTACTAATAGCAATATTTTGTGTGGCGCTAATCGAAGCTCCTAACCAACCATCTCTATTGGCTTCTGCTTCGTTTGGTGATGCCTCTAAGACAAAAGACTCTCCTGCATCCAAATTAATAGTTAATATATCATCTGTGATTGCACCTCTAGTATTTCCTTTTCTAAAGACACAATTGGGATCATAACCTTTAATGGTGACCACGGTACCATTAGTAGTAGCCATAATTCCTAAAGTATTGGTCAAAGAAGCATTATTGGCCCTATTCGGAATTCCTCCCCATTTAAATTCTTTACCAAGTGCTTGCCTTCCTTTTGAAGTTAACGAAGTGGCTTGAGCTCCTGATCTTGCACGATAATTCACATAGAATTTTTTTCCACTAGCGGCAACAAATCGCAGTCCACTATTGGTTAATCTCTCTCCTGTATTTACATTTGTTACCAGCGTAATATTGTTATCACCATCTGCTAAATCATATTTTATGGGACTGCCATTAGAAACGGTTAAAGTAGCCACAGCAGTTGTTCCTGTACCTTGAAAAACTTGCACCGTAAAAGGAGTTGCCTCTGGGGTTGATAAATAAAACGCTTGTTGGACAACCGCTTGTCTATCAGAGCTTTGTTTTAACGGCGGTAAATAATGCAAATCACTTAACTGTGAGTAAGCAGTATGCGCAAAAAGGAATAATAGTAGAGTTAGAAAAGAGTATTTCTTTATCATAAATGAGAAATTAATATATTGGCTTTCAGTTTTGGATCTTAAATTTTCCTTAAAATACAAGTAAAATCTCGTTATTTCAAGTTTAATCGACCAAAGGTAGGTATTTTCGGTTGAAATAATTTAACAACACTTTAATAGTTATTGGCTTTTGTTAACATTTAGTAGTGATTAACTTCTGGGATTTTACACTTAATTTAAATTTAAAGTTGTAGTAACAGCTTGCTAATAATACTTCACATTTTGTATTATTTTGTAAAATATTTTCAAGATTATAATGAAATAGAATTCTTATGAAAGCTTAGCTATATCTTTAGTGAATAATACAAGTACAACTCTATAAAATAATTAATATGAGCACAAAAAATTTATTTAGCGAAGAAGCCAAACAGAAAATAAAAGATCTAGCAACCGACATTGATTTTGCCATGTTTGCAAGTGGACTTAAGGAATATCCTTTACATATGGTCCCTATGAGCACTAAGAAAGTAGACGATGAAGGGTTGATTTGGTTTCTAAGTAATAGAAATAGTCAGCACAATAAAAATATCAATTTAAATAGTGCAATGCATTTGGTCTATTCTGATCCAAGTAAAATGAAATTTTTAAATGTTTTTGGGAAGGCCATTGTAACAACCAACTTAGAGATTATCAAAGAGCTGTATAAAAGTTCAGATGATGCTTGGTTTGATGGTGTCAATGACCCCAACATTACGGCTATCTCTGTGCGACCTGATCAGGCTTTCTACTGGGATCCTAAAAACAATACGCTAGTCACTTTACTTAAAATGGGAATGGGAGCAATCACTGGTGATGAGCCAGATTTGATGGATCAAGGAGAATTAAATATTTAATAAAAAAAGTAGCAATCTAATTGAAAATGCCCCAAAAAGTTAAATACTATTTGGGGCATTTTTTATGTTTTATAAATACCAACAGCTACATTTAAAAGATAATAAAATCAAAATTATATTTCTTGAGGATCAGATATAGTCATTCGAGTATTACAATTTTGATCAAGCCGCTGGTATGTGCTTATGCTATTTTACCATTCGTGATAGTACCATTGACAATTCTATATAAAGATAGCGGATTATCATTTTGCAGTGCCTTAGGTAACTTATTGTGCGGAAAATCTTGAAAACACACTGGTCTAACAAAGCGTTTTATTGCTCCCGTTCCCACAGATGTTGAGTTGGCTGCAGTTGTTGCTGGAAATGGTCCGCCATGAACCATAGCGTGACAAACTTCTACTCCAGTAGGATACCCATTAACTAATACTCTACCCACTTTTAATTCTAAAATATCAAATAACTCACTATAATTTTCGAAATCTTCATCAGTACCAAAAATAGTTGCCGTCAAATGACCTTTGAGATTTCTTGCAGCATCAAGTATTTGTTCCTTCGAAGTAGATTCTATGATGATGCTAGAGGGGCCAAAATTCTCTTCTGCTAAAAAAGCCTCTTTCTGATAATTTTCCACTGTTGTTTTAAATATTCTTATAGTCGAGTTATTGACAGCAAGTTCTTTTAATCCTAAAGCGATTTCTTCTACTTCTTTGATCTCTTGTAGTTTTGTTAGTCCGCGCTCGTAAGCAATTTTAATGCTTGGCGTTAACATAGTCCCTGAATCTGTAGTTGCAGCTTTGCCTTTTAATGTGTTGTAGAATTGTTGTAGCCCAGTTCCATTTTCGATAAAAGTGATACCAGGACTAGTGCAAAATTGTCCTACACCCATAGCAATTGAGGCCACCAATCCTTCGGCTATTTTTTCTGCTTTATCTTTTAGTGCTCCAGGCAAGATAAATACGGGGTTTGTGCTGCCCATTTCAGCATAAACTGGAATTGGTTCTGATCGTTGATTAGCATAATCAAACAACGCTTTTCCTCCATTGAATGATCCTGTAAAACCTACCGCTTTGATATCTTTATGTTTTACCAATGCTTCTCCTAGGCTTCGTGAATTTCCTTGCAATAATGTAAATACGCCTTCGGGCATGTTGCAGGTAGCTACGGCTTTTAAAATTGCAGCTGCAATTAAGGCAGAGGTATGGGGGTGTGCTTCGTGGCCTTTTACAATCACGGGGCAGCCAGAAGCTAGTGCCGAAGCAGTGTCTCCGCCAGCAGTTGAAAATGCTAGAGGGAAATTACTTGCGCCAAAAACAGCTACAGGTCCTAGCGGAATGAGTATGTGTCTAATGTCAGGTCTAGGAATGGGCAGTCTATCAGGGAGGGCGGTATCTATTCGAGCATCTACCCACGATCCTTCACGAACCACAGTAGCAAATAATTTCAATTGATTTACTGTTCGTCCGCGTTCTCCTTGAAGTCTACCTATTGGCAATCCTGTTTCTTGATTGCACACCGTTATTAGCTGGTCTCCTAGATTCATTATTTCTTCAGCGATTTGCTCTAAAAATGCTGCAATAGCGGCACTGTCTTTTTTTCGATAACTTGAAAATGCTAGAGTCGCTTTTACAACAGCATCATTTAATTCTTCTATTGAAGTATTTTTGAATTGCTTTTCTAAAGCCTCATTTGTAGTAGGATTTATCGCTTGAAAATAATTAGTAGTGTCCATTATATGTATAACTTTTTTTTGGTTGTCCAAATTGGTTTACCAAAAATAAGTAAATTATAATTATTAGTACTACAAAGCAGCTACTATTTGTCAAGTGAAATTGTAACAGCTTCCATTCGATAATAACAAGTATCGAATACTCATTGTAGCTATCCAATTTTGCGTTATGGTACTATTGTCATTTTTATTTTCGAAAATAAAACTGCTGAACGCCATGTATTAAAATACTATAAGAAGTGGCTTTAATACTATAAAATGAATTGTGGTTTTGATAATTAAATTTACAATAATTATGATATTGACATTAATACCGTAAATCTTGGGTATTAATTTTATACTAAAAATTTAATAACTAAATTTATATAAAACACTAGCTATGTTTAAAATAGGACAAAAAGTAAGACAGGAATTTGGAGTGCAAACCATGGAAATAATTGGTTTTGAAGAAGAATTAATAGAGAATGTGATAACGCAATGGAAAGATGAATTAGGCACTATTGTGACGGGTAAATTTAGTAGCTCTCAGTTGCATCTTGTAACGGATGAATCTCTTGCTAATTGATATAATAAGTAATTAAAATAGATGTTGGCATAGATCCAACTCACTAATATAACCAAAATTTTGTGATGAGTAAAACAGTAATAGTTTCAAACAGATTACCAGTAGATTTAAAATTTGATGACGATAAATTAATTGTAAAATCCAGCACAGGAGGATTAGCGACAGGAATGAAGTCGGTTCACTCTGAAGGCAACGGCGTATGGATAGGGTGGTCAGGATTAGCCAAAGAAAATCTATCTAAAGAACAAGACGAACAAGTTATTGCTGCATTAGCTGCCGAAAAATGTGTTCCTGTACCACTTAGTGAAGAGGATATTGAGTTATATTATTACGGTTTTAGCAATATGGCTTTGTGGCCTTTATTTCATTATTTTCAAGCCTACACTAAGTTTGAGTTAACGCAGTGGGAATCTTACGTAGCCGTTAATCAAAAATTTGCTGATGTTGTTCTAGAGCATGTCAATGATGGTGATACCGTGTGGGTGCATGATTATCAATTGCTTTTACTACCAGAATTACTTAGAAAGAGAAACCCAAATATTACCATTGGTTTCTTTTTACATATTCCGTATCCTTCTTACGAACTGTTTAGAACGTGTCCCTGGAGAGATGAGCTTTTACAAGGAATGCTAGGTGCTGATCTCGTTGGGTTTCATACCTATGATTATGCGAGGCATTTTATTAGTTCAGTAAGTAGAATTGCAGATGTAGAAATTAATTTCAACGAAATCTCATTTGATAATCGCATTATTAAAGTCGATTCTTTTCCTATGGGTATCGACTACGATCGCTACCACAATGCGGCGCTAGATCACAATAAATATCCTGAAGAGAATAAATCAGAATTGATGAAGAACTTAGATTTCCATAATAAATCTAATGAAGAAAGTAAATTGATTCTTTCCATAGACAGAATGGATTATACAAAGGGAATTCCTAACAGAATTAAATCGTTTGAATACTTTTTAAATAAATACCCTGAGTACAAAGGAAAGGTGAGATTGGTTATGCTGGCTGTGCCATCGAGAGAAAATGTTCCCCAATACCAAAAATTAAAGCGAGAAACGGATGAACTTGTAGGCCGCATTAATGGTGATTTGTCTACAATTAGTTGGACTCCTATTTGGTACTTTTATAGAGCATTGCCATTTGATGATTTAATTGACTTATACGTCTCATCAGATGTTGCTATGGTTACCCCAATTAGAGATGGAATGAATCTCGTTGCAAAAGAGTATGTTGCGACAAGAACAAAGGAGAATGGGGTACTTATTTTAAGTGAAATGGCTGGTGTAGCTAAGGAAATGCACGAGGCACTTATTGTAAATCCTAATAATTTTGATCAAACGGCAGATAGTATTAGAAACGCTCTGGAAATGCCGCAAGAAGAACAAAAGACAAGAATTCAAGCTTTACAAAAAAGAATTTCAAGATACAATGTGGAGCGCTGGGCAAAAGAGTTTTTAAAATCATTAGAAACAGCTGGAAATACTGTCCCTGTCCCTGTAGCTAAAGAGTTAGATCCTAGCACGCGTGCTACAATTGCACAAAATTACACGGCATCATCTAAGCGATTACTACTATTAGACTATGATGGAACCTTAGTGGGTTTTAAAAATAATCCTAGTGATGCGATTCCTACGCAAGAAATCTATGATTTACTTGATAAAATAAATGAAGATCCAAATACTGAAATTGCAATAATTAGCGGACGCGATCGCAAGACGTTAGAGAGTTGGTTTGGGGAGAAAAGTTATACCTTGGTAACTGATCATGGCGCTTGGTTGCGTAAAGCGGGAGGAGAGTGGCACACACTTGACCAATTAAAAACCAGCTGGAAAGAGAACATTCGTCCTGTGATAGAATCTTTTACTGATAGCACTCCCGGAACTCTTATTGAAGAGAAAGAATACTCACTGGCATGGCATTATCGAAAAGCTGATCCAGAGATGGCAGCGCTACGAACGATGGAATTAAAACATGTTTTGAAGAGTTTGCTATTCAATAATACCTTGTCATTACTGGAAGGAAATAAAGTGCTCGAAGTTAAAAATAGTAACATTAATAAAGGGAGAGCAGCATCTCGAATTATTTCTAATGATAAATATGATTTTATTTTTGCAATAGGTGATGATTGGACTGATGAATTTATGTTTGAAGAATTACCTGATTCGGCCTATACAGTAAAAGTAGGTAACGTAAAAACGGCAGCTCATTATTATATAAAAAGTAACAACGAAGTTCTGGATTTACTAAGAAGCATTGCTGTAAAGTAGCAACTAACTTAAATTTAATAATCGCGTTTAAAAGTAGCTTTATGCTATTTTTTAAATGCGATTTTTTATTGAAATAATATAAGGAGCAACTGTAATCTTATAATTTTTCTAACTTCTTACTAGATTATCTTTACTAGTGTTATTTAAAGAAGTAAATATGACTAGGTTAGAAAATAAATTATCAAAGATTGATAATAATCCACAGCAAACAGCAAAATTAGCTGGTTTAAGGTATTTTAGTAATGCTGACAAAGGATATTTTAGATTTAAAAAAGGAAAAGATTTTATATATAAAGATGAATATGGCGAAGCTGTTTCTGATAAAGAAATAATAGAACGTTTTAAAAAAATGGTACTACCTCCAGCATGGGAAAATGTATGGATCTCACCTTATGAAAATTCGCATTTACAAGCCACAGGAATTGACACTAAAGGTAGAAAGCAGTATCGCTATCATGCAAACTGGAACAAATTGCGCAATCAATCTAAATTTTATCGCTTGCGCCAGTTCGCAAAAGTTTTGCCTAAAATCCGAGTGCAAATGGAGAAGGATTTAAATAAAAAGGGCATGCCTTATGAAAAGGTAATCGCCTTAGTGATTAAGTTGATCGAAGTGACAAATATTCGAATAGGGAATGAAGCTTATAAAAAATTATATGGCTCTTTTGGTTTGACTACTTTATTAGACAAACATGCAAAAATAGGAAAGGGACTAATCTCGTTTGAATTTAAAGGTAAAAAAGGTGTTAAGCACAAAATTACTTTAAAAGACAAGCGTTTAATGCGATTGGTAAAACGATGTAGAGATATTCCCGGTCAAGAATTATTTCAATATTATGACGATAACGGTGATCACCATACCGTAGGCTCGGCAGATATTAATGGCTATATTAAGGAATGCACTGGTATGGATTTTACAGCTAAAGATTTTAGATGTTGGTCAGGAAGTTTAAATGCCTTGAGTTGTTTCTTAGAACAAGAAAAGCCTCTTTCGGCAAACGATTGCAAGAAAAAAATAATTAGTGTTCTTGACGATGTTTCGGCAAAATTAGGAAATACGCGCACAGTTTGTAAAAAGTATTATGTTCATCCCACAGTGATTGCGTCTTTTGAAAGTGGTTCTATCTGGAAATACCAACCTAAAAGAGCCTCTACCAATAGCAAATTGAAAGCTGAAGAGAAGGCTTTAATAAAATTGCTGTCAACTGAAAAAATCGCAGAAGTATTAGGTTAAAATCTTTCTCAGATTAGTAAGTAAAAAAAGCATTTAAGTCTACTTGTAAACTTAAATGCTTTTTTTATTTCTAAGCCAAATTTGCGAGCATAAATTACTGCAGGTATTATTTTCTTCCACCTTGACATGTAAAGAATTGAATTTACTATTTAAAAATGTTTACACGTTATCAGGCAAACAAGAAATTATTTGCAAAAAGAAAAGCCGCATTTTTCAATACGGCTGTTAATTAAAAAATCAATTTATTTTCTACCAATGGCATCAAGTACACAATCTTCGTCACTGACATTAGATAAGTTAATTGCGGTTTCTATGAGCGCAAGGTGAGAATATGCTTGTGGGAAATTCCCAAGAAGTCTTTTGGTTTCAAAATCAATATCTTCACTAAAAAGGCCCAAATGATTACTATACCCTAGCAATTGCTTGAATAGTTTTTTAGCTTTTTGAGTTTCTCCAATTTTGTACAAGCTGTTAATAAACCAAAAAGTACAAATTGTAAATGATGAAGACGGCAACCCAAAATCATCTTTATTTTTATAACGATAGAGCAATCCATCGTTGCTCAAATCACGTTCAATGGCATGCACCGTAGCAACATATTTTGAGTCCATCGCATCTATAAATCCGTAATTTTCCATTAATAGCACTGATGTGTCTAGATCTGGAGATCCATACGATTGTGTAAATGCCTGTGCATCTTCATTCCATGCATTTTCTAAAATATCTTTTTTGATGGCTGCTGCCAATGTTTGCCATTTTGCTGCATTAGATTTCTTTCCTAATATTGTAGCTACTTTAATAGCGCGATCAATTGCAGTCCAGCATAAAACTTTAGAAAAGGTAAAATGTCGCTCTTCTGTTCTAAATTCCCATATTCCTTTATCAGGTTCTTGCCAGTGTTTTTCAACCACCCAAACAATACCTTTAGTAATATTCCATAGTTCCTCACCATTCTCTGTATCGTTGTTAAAAGTGATTAGCTGCTGGTGAATAACATCCATCAAGATACCGTAAATATCATTTTGGCGCTGGGAATAAGCCGCGTTTCCTATACGAACTGGCTTGCTGCCCATGTAGCCGCTAAGATGATCAAGCGTTTGCTCTGTAAGTTTCTTCTCCTTGTTGATACCATACATGATTTGGAGCTTCTCATCTTTATCAGGAATTAAATCAACTATAAATTGCAGGTAGTTCTTAGCCATTTTTTTGTGACCTAACTCTGAGACCACTTTTACAACCATCGATGCATCCCGAATCCAGCAAAATCTGTAATCCCAGTTACGAACTTCACCAATTGTTTCTGGTAATGATGTTGTGGCAGCCGCAAGTACGGCTCCGGTTTTTTCATAACTCAACAATTTTAAAGTGATAGCACTTCTAATGATTTCTTTATTGAACTTACTGTATTTTGTAGTTTTATCTGACCATCCCAGCCAATACGTTTTTGTACGTTCAAATTCCAAATTGATTTTTGGTAGAGTAGGTTGGAGTATTTTCTCATTATACGCTAGAAGAATATAGCCGTCTCCAGAAAGCGTTATTTCTCTTCCTTCTTTAAGATCCTCCAAATCAAAGCAGCTATACAAAAATAAGGAGTCAAATTTTTCTGAGTTACTCAAACTGATGATGTGGTCGTCCTTTACGTAGGTTACCGTTTCTCCTGACGCATATTCGAGTTTAGGATCGTACGCTATTTTGAACTTTGGCGTTCCGCTGATCTTTCTAAAACACCTAATAATTTCTGGTGGTATCATATAGCCACCAGTCTCTTTACGGTATCGTGGCATAAAGTCATTTATTTCGAATGCATCACTACCGTTATCAAATGTGGTAATTAGTATGCTAGTGTTTTCAAGATATTTCTGCGAAATTTTGTAATCATCCGCAACCTGAATTTCAAAACTTCCTCCAATTTTTGCATCTAGTATTTTTCCAAATACAGATGAGGAATCAAATTCAGGTAAGCACAGCCATTCGATGGAACCAATATCAGATATTAGTGCAGCACTACGACAATTACCAACTATTCCGTAATTTAAATTATTCATAAAAAGGTTTTTTTCGTTCTACATAATTGATTTACCTAATTTAAGCAATCATTGTACGCAAGCCAAAATATGCTTCCTAAAAAAATATTAATTGTTTGCTGGTAGATAATTTCTAGGTCTTTTTTACTAATTCCCTATTTTTAATAGCCTAATTTATGAATATGGCAATAGGTATTAAACAAGCTGTTTTCTAAGACGATGAGCAAAATGCAAACTATACTATAAGGTTTTAGTTACTTAAAATTGATAAGTTAGTAAGTTAGTCAAGCTATTTATTGAATACCTATTGTTCTGTAAAATAGAAAATCCGTAAAACAGCTTGTAGCAATTAATGCCTTTTCTGGTTTACGGATTAATAAAAATATAAGGATGGTATTATTTTACATTGATCGGTGTTCTTCGGTACGTTTTTTAATTGCGTCGTACATTCCTTCCACTTTTTTATCGAATGCAACTGGGTTCTCACGATTTTGTATCACATTATCCATATCGCTTAGTACGACATCGATGTCCCCATTTTTAATTCCTGCTATTAATTTTTGAGCCACCATCTCAGGAGAATGCATCCCTTCAAGTTTGGTTTTTGTCATCATAGGAGTATCGGTTGCAGTAGGATATAAGGTAGTCACTTGAATAGGGAAGTCCTTCAATTCTCGTCTAATTGATTCAGAGAATGCTTTCACAGCTGCTTTAGTTGCTGCATAAGGCGCATAGAAAGGCATACTAATAAGGGCTAATCCTGACGAAACATTTATCAATGCTGCCTCTTTACTTTTTTTCAATAAAGGCAAGCTATACTTGGTCATTAAAATAAGTCCGGTTACATTAATATTTACCTGAGAAATAATATCATCATCAGATATCGTACTAAAAGCACCTGCGCTAACCACACCTGCGTTATTGATTAATATATCAGCCGAACCCCACTTTTTCTCTACCAGTTCTACAAACTCTCTTATATCTGTAAGTTTTGCAATGTCTCCACTATACAACTCAAATGTAGCGTTAGGGAAATCTTTTTTCAATGCTTCAAGTTTTTCTAAACTTCGACCTATTACTGCAAAATCTTTTACTCCTTCTTTGTATAATTCTGTAACGATTGCATGACCTATTCCGCTTCCACCGCCACTAATCATTACTTTTTTATTTTCTAAACTTTTCATACTTGTTTTATTTTTTCGAATTCTTAACTGGTCGTCAAGGATGACCTTCTATCAAAATTACGGTAAACCAATTGTACCAAAGAAGGATTAAGATAAATTTAATACAGCATTCCAGAATACTAACTTTACAACTTGTTTTGTGATTTAATTTTTCGAAAAAAAAAATACTTAGATAAACTGTATTGTGAATATGGTTTAATAACAGCTATTATAATAGTTAAAAAATTTGCATAAAAAAAGTGTAGCACTAACTACACTCTAATTTTTGTTTGTATAAACAGTTAAACCATAACATCTTCAAGCTGAATGATATTTTGCTTAAAATAAACTTTTCTAGAATTATTCTTGGCATAATTGTATATAAGCTGCATCATATAAGGATTACTATTATATCTAGTGACACTTTCCTTGACTGTATCTTCATCAATATCTGTTTCATCAATGTTAATGTAACCCATACCATAAAAACTACCGTTATCTACCCAAATACAACTACGTTCATTATTTGAGCGACCACTATCAATTATTGCAAAGGAGGGTTGTTCTTGAGTTAAATGTATAATTGCGGCGTCTACTTTTTCGTTATGACTTTCCATATCAGGTAAGGCTTCTTGATTTTTAGGAGCAAGATGTTCTCCTTCATTGACTGCAGCAAAATAACAAAAACGCATGTCTATTGAAAACATCGAACTTAGTTTACTGAGCATATTAATTCCTTCAAACTGACTATTACAATCTTTAATGCTATGCTGAAATTTACCTAGTTTGCCTACCGCCAAATATTTATAACCATTGCGCGCTTCATAGGTGAAAATACCATATTTTGCTTCGTATTTTTTTAAAGCTCGATTGTATTGTGGCCACAGCTGTTTAATCTCGGCACATTCTAGCAATAGCGCTATGAGTTCGTTACCACAAACTTCAAAAGAGATGTTATAAATATCTTTTAAAAAATTTTGTCGTTGAGCAGTAGTGCTATTACCGGTAAAATGAGAAGCGACTCTTTTTTGAATATTGATCGCTTTCCCTACATATATTACTTTGTTGTCTTGATTGTAAAAATAATAAACACCGGGCTTTGCTGGTAGTTTGTCAAAATCAGCAGGAGGAAGGTTAGGAGGTAAACGTTGATCTTGTGCGGTATTTTTAATCATCAAATTAAGCACACCGTCAGTATCCCATTCCATTAATTTCGAAAATAATATAGCAGTAGCATCAGCATCTCCGCCAGCGCGGTGCCTATTTTCCAAATCAATATCTAACGAATGACATAATTTACCTAAACTGTATGACGGTAATCCTGGTTTAATTTTACGCGCAGCACGCACGGTACATAATTTTCTAGCAGTCCATTTTAGCCCTGTGCGTGCTAACTCATGATGAACAAAGGAGTAATCAAAATTCACATTATGAGCCACAAAAACACGGCCATGTAACAAATCATAAATATCATTTGCAACATCGTCAAAGATGGGTGCTGTGCTGACCATTTCGTTAGTAATTCCTGTGAGCGCAAAAATCGCCATAGGAATATTTTTTTGAGGATTCACTAGTGTTTCGTATCGCTCTAAAACCTCCTCACCATCGTGAATAATAATTGCTATCTCTGTAATCCGGCTGCCATTTGCATTGCCACCGGTAGTCTCAATATCGACAATAGCATATTCTGTTTTTTTCATTTGGTATCCTTCCGTAAAATACTATGCCTGCTAATGCAGCAAAAGCTAGTATTTATAATAGGTTAATTAAAATTAAATAAAGTGCTAGGGAAATTTATACAAATTTAGCACAAATAAGAACAAATTAATGTTATAGGAATGTTATAAATTGTAACAATCTACCTAGGCTAGATATAAAAGCTTTGTTAATAAAGTTTTGCAAAACTACACCATGATTTTTGAGGCATTAATTATTTCGCAAAGCGTCAATTAATTGTCCTTTATTCATTTTAGAACGGCCTTCTATTCCTACCATTTTAGTTTTATCGTAAAGTTCCTTTTTGGTCCATTCTTCGTATGGTTTTGCTTTACCGCCTTTGGTTCCTGAATCTGGAGTGTTTGCAATTCGTGCTGATTTTTCCTTGCTGTATCCTTTCTCAACTAAAGCTTCATACTGTTCGGGATTTTTTAATCTTGATTTTGCCATACTCTTATATTTTACTTTTTTTTATTTTCGAAAATAACAGCAACACATAAATCACCTCTCTTCAAAGTAGGTAGTAATTTGCACTATTATAAAACGTAGTGGTAAAGTTAGAAAGCGCAGCTATGTTTCTATTATACTATTGTAAACTAGAGTTTTAAGATTGTCATGTTAAGATACTGAGTAAAAAAAATAGCTGCCAATTTCGTAAGTGAAATCAACAGCTATTTATATAATGTAAGGCGCGATTATAATTCTTTTTTCAAGAACTTTGCCGTATAACTTTTTTTGTTTTTGGCTACTTCTTCAGGAGTTCCTTTGGCAACGAGTTGGCCACCACCTTTTCCTCCTTCAGGACCAATATCGATAATATAATCAGCTAGTTTAATCACATCCATATTGTGTTCGATAATCAAAATGGTATTCCCTTTATCAACTAACTTATTGATCACTTCCATTAACACTCTAATGTCTTCAAAATGCAAACCAGTTGTAGGTTCGTCAAGAATATAAAAGGTGTTTCCGGTATCTTTTTTAGATAATTCTCCAGCTAATTTAATACGTTGTGCTTCACCACCTGAAAGCGTTGTGCTTTGCTGACCAAGTGTTATGTATCCCAAACCGACATCCTGAATAGTTTTCAATTTACGGTAGATTTTCGGGATCATTTCAAAAAACGGAACCGCTTCATCAACCGTCATATCCAACACATCAGAAATTGATTTTCCTTTAAAACGAATCTCTAGTGTTTCTCTATTAAATCGTTTTCCTTGACAGGTTTCGCATTCAACATATACGTCAGGTAAAAAGTTCATCTCAATCGTACGCACTCCGGAACCTTGACAAGTTTCGCAACGACCACCCTTAACATTAAAGCTAAATCGTCCTGCCTTGTATCCACGTATCATACTTTCAGATGTTTTAGTAAACAATGTGCGTATCTCAGTAAAAACTTCAGTATAGGTAGCAGGATTAGAACGCGGTGTTCGTCCTATAGGGCTTTGGTCAATGGCAATTACCTTGTCTATATGTTCAAGACCTTCAATTTTTTTATACGGCTGTGGCTTTTTAACACCATTAAAATAGTACGCATTCAAAATAGGGTAGAGGGTCTCGTTGATTAAAGTTGACTTCCCACTTCCTGAAACTCCAGTAACACAAATCATTTTACCAAGAGGCAATTCAATAGAAACATTCTTCAAGTTATTTCCTGTTGCTCCCGTAAGTTTTAAGAATTTTCCATTTCCCTCACGGCGTTTTTTGGGAATCTCAAATTTCATTTTTCCGTTCAAATATTGAGCGGTAATCGTATCTGATTTTAAAGTTTCAGCAGGAGTACCTATGCTGATAATCTCGCCTCCAAATTTCCCTGCCTTCGGACCTATATCAATTACATAATCGGCTTGTTCAATCATGTCTTTGTCATGCTCAACCACAATAACCGAGTTTCCTATATCGCGCAATTGTTCTAAGGAATGAATCAATTTTTCATTGTCTCTTTGGTGTAAACCAATGCTTGGCTCATCGAGAATATAGAGTACACCTACTAATTGCGAACCAATTTGTGTTGCCAATCGAATGCGCTGTGCTTCTCCACCTGACAGTGATTTTGAACTTCGATTTAGAGCCAAATAATCCAATCCTACGTTCATTAAAAAGTTCAATCGATCCTTAATTTCTTTGACAACCTCTGTAGCAATGCGTTTTTGTTTTGCTGATAAGTGCTTATCTAAATCTTTAAACCAAAGCGTTAAATCAGAAATATCCATAGCACACAGCTCGGCGATATTTTTATCATTTACTTTAAAAAATAAAGCTTCTTTCTTTAAACGAGATCCTTCACAAACCGGACATTTAATTTCGTCCATGAATTCCTTCGCCCATCGTTTTATAGTGGTCGATCCGCTTTCATCATATTGGTTTTTGATAAAATGCGAAATCCCCTCAAAGTCTATTTTGTAATCTCTAGCAACTCCTAAATCTTTAGAGTTGATGGTAAATTTTTCTTTTCCACCATTCAATATCATTTCCATTGCTTCCGCGGGAATAGATTCGATTGGATCTGTATTTTTAAAACTGTATTTCTCTCCTATTATTTCTAATTGCTTAAAAATCCAGGACGATTTGTATTCGCCTAGAGGCGCAAAACCTCCTGCTTTTATAGACATCTTCGCATTAGGTATGATTTTCTTAACGTTGATTTCGTTAATCGTTCCCAAACCTTTACAGTGATCACATGCACCTTTAGGAGAGTTAAATGAAAATAAATTTGGTTCTGGATTTTGATATGATATCCCAGATGTAGGACACATCAAATTACGACTAAAGTAACGCACTTCATTCGAATCTTGGTCTAAAACCATCAACACATTTTCACCATGATGCATGGCAGTATTGATACTTTCAGATAAACGTTTTTGGTTGTCAGCAGTATCTTCCACCAGCATGCGATCAACTACAATCTCGATATCGTGAGTCTTGTAACGATCTAATTTCATTCCCGAAGTGATCTCGCGAACCTCACCGTTTACTCTAACCTTTAAAAAACCTTGCTTAGCAATTTGCTGAAATAATTCACCATAATGTCCTTTTCTAGCTCTAATAACGGGAGCCAAAATATTGATGCGTTTGTCTAGAAAATCTTGGATAATTAATTCCTTGATTTGCTCATCAGAGTAGCTCACCATTTTCTCGCCCGTATTGTAACTGTAAGCATCAGCGCCACGAGCATAAAGTAGGCGTAAGAAATCGTAAATCTCTGTAATGGTTCCCACAGTAGACCTAGGGCTTTTACTTGTCGTTTTTTGTTCGATAGCAATCACCGGCGAAAGTCCGTCAATTTTATCCACGTCTGGACGTTCTAAACCACCAAGAAACTGTCTCGCATAAGCCGAAAAAGTTTCGACATAACGGCGTTGCCCTTCAGCATAAATAGTATCAAAAGCCAGTGATGATTTCCCAGAGCCCGAAAGCCCGGTAATTACCACTAATTTTTCTCTAGGAATGGAAATATCTATATTTTTAAGGTTGTGAACACGTGCCCCCTGAACCTCGATTGTATTGTCTTTATCTAACATAATTTTGCAAAAAAGCAAAGTTAATCTTTTGATTTATTCTTTCAATAGAACACTTTAGAAGTTTATGTTAAAATCAATGCGTTAGCAGTTTATTATATGAAATTTGGAAGCAGAATATAAATTGTTCACAACATAATTCCCTCCCGCTTTTCGTTTCAATCTTATCAGGCAAAACACTTGCCTAATAAGGATTTTCACTGCAATCGGGGCTATTTAATACGAATAGAAGTTTTAATTACGTAAGAATATTGTGGAAGAAGAAGTAGTAATGTCCAGCTTAGGATTATTTACAAATGCATGACTCAGTGGGATTATTATTTTGAGCCTTATTTAATACTAATTCAACTAGTGTTTCTATACCTTCAAGAATCCAAAAAATTGGTTTTAGCAAGACAACAAATCCTATAACGGTAAGTACCGAAAATAATATCCAAAATCCAAAGCCCATTTCCATCGTGAATTCATAAAAGTACAAATTCAAAAACGAATAGATCATTAACGGTATAGCGACTATAACTAGTGAAACCCATACAATATATTTAATAGCAGTGGTGGTGGTGTTCAATAATATTTGTAGCATGATAATTTTAATTTTTATGTTCTTGATATCCTCTCGCTGGTATCTTCTTTTTATTGAATTTTTTATTCTATGCTGTTCCTTTTTTTGGGCGCTGCAAATCTTTCATTAGATCACAAATTGTTCAGTACTAGCTATTTTGTAAAACTCTCAACCATTTTCAAAATACCTAGATCAGCTTTTTTTAAGTTGTGAAAGGCTAGTTTCAAGTCAACCCCATTATTAATAATATTTTCGCTATGATTCATCCACACTTCCATGCGTTTTTTACCTTTAGACTGGTTTATGGTTCTCAAGGTTACTGCAACATTCTCAGGGCAATTGACTACTTGTGCAATTTGCTCGTCGGTAAGAATCGATTTGTATTTAGTAAACAATTCTTCAGAGGAGCGTATGTGCTCGTAGTCATAAGGATCGCCTCCTCTAAGCGTTTTACCAGTATAGACATCTATGTATAAAGCGCGACCATCACCACCTCTTACTAAAGCAGCTTTTTGCATACTCGCTTTGATTTTTGCAAATTGAATATCAATTGCTAATCGGCTATATGGTCGGTCAGGGTCAATCATGGGACTATGTAAAATTTAGTTTGGTTATATGTTTTTAAATTCATCTTGCTATAATGGCAAAATCTTAAAAGATGTAAATCATGTTTACAAATCAGCTTATTTTTTCTTGTGTGATTTAGATGACAAAGCAAACCATTAAGGGCACTGTATCTAAAAATGTTTGGGGATTTAAAGTCGAAATTAAAAATTTATAAAACAATAAAAAACCCCAAATCGTAATTTGGGGTTTCTATGCTATATCAGTAATATTCTGCGCTATAATTTAATTTTAATTTTCAAGAAACAATGTTATCACGACAGTAGTTCCGGTTGCTGCAAATTTTAATTGTATTGGATTAATATTATCAGGTTGCATGATTTGTAAGCGTTCCCTAGCAATAGATAATCCTTTTGATATGTGTTTGCTTGCAGATTCTTTTTTTCCGTAGCCGTTATCTATAATCGAAATTTGGACATATTCTTGACCGAGCTTTTTAAAGGTAATTTCAAATTTCGGATTCAAGTGTTTGTCGTTAAATGCGTGCTTAAAGATGTTTTCTATAAAGGGTTGCAGTAACATTGTTGGGATCGAAACCTCTTCCTGATCTAAGGCTGTATCTACACTGATTTTATGTAAAATTCGATCCTCAAATCTTTTATTCTCTATTAAAATATAGGTTTGCAAATAGTTAATTTCATCCTCGATACTGATGGTTTGTTTGGATGAATTATCTAGTGTCTGTCGCATTAAATTGGCAACTTCACTTATGTAAATGCTGGAGTCGATGACGTCTTTGTTAAACACAAAACTTTGAATACTCGTTAAGGCGTTAAACGTAAAATGGGGATTCATCTTACTTAGTAAGGCTTCTAACTTAGCCTTAGAAAGTTCCCGGTCATTTGCAGCTTTTTGTTTGGTTTGTTTTTTTATATTGGCAGTAATTAATACAATTATTAGGATAGTGATTAGGGCAATCAAAGCCATAAACCATGTTGTCTCCCAAAATGGCTGCTTGATATTTATCTCTAAAATTTTAAAGTTTCTAATTTTCCCTGAGTGCAAATCAGTTACTTCAATTTCTAATTTGTAGTCGTCTGCTGGCAGATAAGATAAATAAACAAATGGCTTATCAGAGTACGGACTCCATTGATTACTTTCCTTTAAGCGGTATCTAAATCTTAATTTATTTGAGTAGGAGTGGCCTTTTGGCATGAAGTCAATTGCAATCGTATTCTGGTTGTAATCGCAAATTAGCTCTTCTCCAGTGTAGCGCATCCATTTAAAATATTTTCGCGAAATAGGTACTGAATTTATTTTTATATCTTTTATTTCGATACTAGAAATAGTGCTTTTATCTGCCGTCAATTTATCTAAATTGATAGTATAAAAGCCTTTTTTGGTACCCAACCATAAGCTGTTTCCAGATAATTTTGAACTTGTTATTTCTGCATCTTTCAATCCTTGATCTTTGTCAAATAATTGTAAGACGCCATTGTGATAAATGTTAATCCCCAGATCAGTACCTATCAAAATATAATTTTTATATGATTCTAGAAAGCTTATGGTATTTCCCATCAACTGGCTTTTTGGAATATTTTGAAGAATTTTAAAAGATTTTGAATCATCTACAATAGTTACTCCACCTAGCTCGGAAGCAATAATTAAGTTGCTATCTTGGTTTTTAGTAATAAATTTTAATTTGTCTTCTTTCCATATATTAGCGCTCAATAATGACTGACACTCCTTATTCACATAGGTATACAACCCTTGAAACAAGGATATAAAATACGCCTTATCTCGGTTATTTAATATACCTACAACATTTAACGGCGTATTTTTATCAAACTCAGAGTAGTGTTTTGCTCTTAAATTGTATACGTCATCATAAATGCGCACACCAGCATAAGGGATTGTTTCAATAAATTTGTGATCCTTTGTAAATTCTATTTTATAACTATGTAAGGGTAGGTAATTGATAATCTCAGCTGCGAAGTTAATTTCGTAAATACCTATATTACTAGTTAGCCATAATGATTGCTGGTGCTTGATTAACTCATAAAATTCAATTTGAGTAGCTGGAATTTTATAGTCTAATTCAAAGTAGCCTTCTTTGTGTGTAGGTACGTTGTTTTTATCATTGCTGATATAGTCTACTTCGTATTTCTTGAAAGTTTCGTTAGTAATTGTTTTCGAAATCACATTCGAACCATCTAAAAAGGAAAGCCCATCTTCGTGTGCTATAACTTTGTGATCAGCTACTATTTCAAAATCTATTACCTTCTTATTAGCAAACGGATTGTAGTCAATAGTGCTACCTAATTGTACTTCATATATTCCGCGGTCTTTTGATCCTACATATAAAACCTCATTTTTAGGATTGTAGACTACGTTTAAAATATTGGGAGAATCTATTCCATATTCTTTTGAAATAGCAGTCATTTTATTGTTGGCTATAGTGTAGAGGCCACCGCTTTGATCAAATACGCCCCAGGCTGCTGCATATAAAGTGCCTTCCTTGTCTATCGCATAATCCCAAACCGTAGTATTCCCAAAACTTTTAGTTGCTGCTTTATTTGCAAGTACATTTTTAATTTCGAATTGATTAAGAGTCGCTTTATTTCCCGCAAATAATTGACCGTCATAGAGACCTAATGAGAACGCATGTTCCACTGCAAATACTTGCTCAATACGCGGAATATCATTTTTTATTACTACTTTAAAAATACCTTCATTAGATGTAGAGAAGTAGACTTCATCTTTATATAGCATGAAATCAGTTACTATAAATACGCCGTAATGCGGCATGCTTCCTTTAGGAACTACTAGTTTATTTGTTTTTATATCAATGATAGCAATTCCTAATTCGGTACCCACATAGATCTTGTTCTTGTAAGAAAGTAGTTTGTGAGCGCGGTCATCTGGTAGTCCTTTACGATTGTCAAAGAGGCTGTATTTTTCTCCATCATATTTAAAAACACCGCCGCCATAGGTTGCAAACCACATATTACCCTGGGCATCTTGGGCGATATCCCAACAGCTATTATTGGTGATTATTTTAGGTAAAACAAGGGATGAAAAGTGTCCGTTTTCAAATTTAGAAATACCATTCTCTGTCCCTACCCATAGTTCGTGATTTTTGTCAAGAAATAGAGATCGTACGGCATTGCTAGCTAAACCATCGGCGGTAGAGTAGTTTTTTGAAGGACGGTACTGCGCGCTAGAAAGAGCAGTAGTCAACAATAAAAAAAGAAGAATGTAATTACTGACTAATCGCATCCATTAGGCTTGATTTATTATACTCTGTAACAGTGATTGCATAGTCATTTAAGAGCGTCAATTTTTTGTTTTTGGTATGGAATGACTTTATGAATTTTTTATTTACAACTGCGCTACTACTCACTTTTAAGAATGTGTCATCAGCAAGCAATTGAAAAATCTCTTTCAACGATTTAGAAACAACAATAGTTTCAGTAGCTGTTTCAATGGTACATTTTCCATTTCCGTTACCCGTTTCACAGTAAATGATTTCGCTAACAACGACAACTTTAAATCCGTCATTATTAGGCAGTATTATAGACTGATTACTAGAACTCAAATTGTTTTTTAAAACTTCAAATCTATCTTGATTTCTATTTATCCCAGTTTTATGTTCGAATCGATCTATTATCGATTTAATATTTAAGGGATTGATTGGTTTCATTAAATAATCTAAGGCACTGCACTTGATTGCTTCTACATACTCGTTAGCATGACCAGTTACAAACACGATTTCAAATGGAACTGACGTATAATGGCGAACTAGTTCGAAACCATTTTTTTGTGGCATGTCTATATCTAAAAAAACCAAATCAGGTTTGTTAGTATCGATAGATAGGATTGCTTCATCAACAGAACTGCACAAATCTACAATTGTGATTTTATCGTCACTGAAGATTTTACAAAAGTTATGAATTAACTCTCTTGATTTTAAGTCGTCGTCTACGATTATGGCTTTAATTGTCATAGGTTTAGTGGAATTAGAAAATACAGTATTGGGACAGTAATTTCTAATGTATATTTTTAGGTTAAATTGAGGTATTTGTGTGCCCTCAAACACGAACTTTGGTGCTATTATTTTAGAAATATAGCAAAAAAAACACTACCATGAAAGAAGTGTTTTTATTTTGTGCTTTACAAGTGTATCACTGATAAAAACTATTCTATAGTCATAGCTTTTAACTTACTTCTATAGGCTTCTAAAGCAACGGACTTAGATATAAAACCAAAATATATTTCATCCTTAATTACCGGTAGGAATGTCATTTTTGATCGCTCAAATTTATTCATTACCGTTTCCATACTATTAAAAGGATAAACGACCTCTCCGGGTTCTACCATGATATCTTGAACTAAGGTGTACTTCACACGATATGAGTTAAAGATGATTTCTCTAATATTGTTAAAATGAATCACGCCAATTAAATGTTTATCAGCATCGACGACTGCAAATATCACTTGGTTTGAATGCGAAATCAAATCTACCAATTTCTCTAAATTTTCGTCTGGAGATAGCGTCAAGTAGTCTGTTTGTATAATGGCACTTGTTTCTAGTGTAGAAAGTACATTGGTATCTTTATTGCTTGTAAATGCGTGGCCTTTTTTAGCTAATTCTTTAACATCCATCGAGTGTTTTTCAAAACGTTTAGATATAGCAAAACTTATCGAGGAGACTAACATTAAAGGTAACATCAGGCTGTACCCGCCAGTAATCTCAGCAATTAGAAATATCGCAGTAAGAGGAGCATGAAACAATCCACTCAATATACCTGCCATTCCTATCATAGTAAAGTTACTCACCGGTAGATGCGTAAGCCCTGTCATGTTTATGAATTTCGAAAAAACAAAACCCACGTACGAACCAACAAATAGGGAAGGAGCAAAATTACCTCCATTTCCACCAGCTCCTAATGTAATTCCAGTCGCAAAAACTTTTAACATCATAGTCAAACCTACAAATGCTAATAATACCCAATTGTTGTCTCTGAATTCGCTAAATAAAGTATTCTCTAATATTTTACCAGGATTATTATCTGATAAAACTTTAATACTTTCATAACCCTCTCCAAAAAGTGTTGGAAATATAAAAATTAATACAGCTAACATTGCAGCACCAAACAAGGCTTTCTTGTAAGGATTCATTTTTAGCTTATGAAAAAAATGTTCAGTTCGCTGGAAATATCGCGTGTAATAAATAGAAATAAAACCGGTAAGTATACCCAGTAATATGTAAAAAGGAATTTTATGATAATCGAATACTTGTTGTTGTCTAAAGTTTAATAATATTGTTTCGTCTAGCGCTATTACAGATACTAATGCTCCTGTCGCTGCAGCAATCATAATAGGTGTAAAAGCAGAGATACTTACATCAACAAGTAGAAATTCTACCGCAAATAATACTCCTGCGATGGGAGCGTTAAAGGCTGCTGCAATTCCGGCTGCTACTCCACAACCAATAAGCAACGTACGGTCTTTATAGCTTAATTTGTATTTTTGAGCGTAGTTTGACCCAAAGGCTGCTCCAGTAACCACAATCGGGCTTTCAAGTCCTGCTGATCCTCCCAAACCTACCGTTAAGGAACTAGTAAAGATTTGAGCATACATTTGTTTCTTTTGAATAATGCTGGCTTTCTTAGCAACTGAATATAAAATTTGCGAAGTTCCTTTTTCTATAGAACCTCCTAGAAAACGTTTTACCACAAAAACAGTCAGCACAAGTCCAGCAATAGGAAGAATACTATTTATAAAACTTAACTTTAATATTCCGTTGATGTAGGTCGCAAATGAAAAAACCCAGTGTGCAAATGTTTTTAAAACAATCACCGCAAACGCTGACGTGATACCCACTAATATACTAGATAAAAAGATAAATTGCTTTTCAGTCAACATGGACTGTGACCAAGCAATGATTCCTTCTAATTTAGACTTTATTTTTTTGAACATTATTCTTTGTTTGAAAATGCTAAATTACTATTATTTTATCCCCTAAATAAATTTTTGAAGGCTTCTTTTGAGCAAAATATTTAATAATGCTAACGAAAACGTATTCTTAAATATTTTAGCCTAAAACCATCTTAATTAGGTTGTTTTTACAGTTAGAAACCTACAGCCGCATCGTCTCCCCTAAAATCGGCGCCACCTTCTAAATGTCCATTTGGTAAAACCAACACAGCATCTACTTTTCCAATTACAGGCGTCGTTTTTTCATTGATTAGATAGCCTTTATTTTTTAATGTTTCTAGTGTATTTGTGCTGAAAGTATTTGGTTCGAATGTGATTAAATCAGGCAGCCACTGATGGTGAAAACGAGCTGCATTTACTGATGCTTGCATGCTGTAATCGTACTCGTAAACGTTCAATATTGTTTGTAGTACTGAGGTGATAATCGTTGATCCTCCTGGCGAACCAACAACCATAAATAATTTTCCGTTTTTCTCGACTATTGTGGGTGTCATCGAACTCAACATGCGTTTTCCAGGTGCAATACTGTTGGCTTCATTTCCTACTAGTCCAAACATATTAGGAACTCCTGCTTTCGAACTAAAATCATCCATTTCATTATTCAACAGAAAACCGAGTTCTTCACAGTAAAATTTTGAACCATAACCAGCATTCAGTGTAGTGGTTGCAGACACAGCGTTTCCAAATTGGTCTACGATAGAGTAGTGGGTTGTTTCCATACTTTCATTATACGCTACATCTCCTTGTTTTACATCACTTGATAGCGTGGCTGTGCTAGGATCAAAACTGTCCATTCGCTCTTTTAAGTACGCAGGATCCATCAATTCTTTCAACGGAATTTTAACAAAGTCAGGGTCACCTAGAAAATAATTTCTATCGGCGTAGGCACGGCGCTCTGCTTCAACAATTACCTGAATTGACTCTGGATTGTTGTGTCCCATTTTGGATAAATTAAATGGTTCAATCATCCCGAAAATTTGAGCCAAGCATATTCCTCCGCTACTTGGGGGAGCCATAGAAATAATTGTCAAATCTTTGTACTTAAAACCTAGTGGGTCGCGCCATTTAGCTTGGTAGCTTGCTAAATCTTCCATGGTAATAATGGCGCCTTTCTCTTTTAGATAACTAGTCAATATTTTTGCTGTTTCGCCTTTGTAGAATTCGTCTCGCCCATTTTTTACAATTCTCCTTAATGTGTTCGCAAGCGCAGGATATTTAATGGTATCTTTTTCTTTGTAAGTTTTTGATAGTACACTAGCAGCTCCATTGTATTTATTCAAAACATCGTGATAATCCTGTAATCGTTCTGCTTGCTTTGCTGTCACTACCACACCTCGTTCTGCTAATTCAATTACAGGTTGTAAGATTTGAGCTATTGGCAACGAACCTAATTTATCGTGTACTGCAAAAATTCCTGCAATTGTTCCCGGTACGCCTATGGCTAATGCCGTTTGCGTACTTTTCCCGGGAATCACGTTGCCGTCTTTATCTTGAAACATATCCTTTGTAGCTGCAAGTGGTGCTTTTTCTCTATAATCGAGAGTTCCTGAGCTTCCATCTGCTTTACGGTACACCATAAATCCGCCACCACCTAAATTTCCTGCATAGGGATAGGCGACTGCCAAGGCTAATTCAGTGGCAACCATAGCGTCAAAAGCATTTCCACCTTCTTGCATGATTTGCGTTCCTATTTTTGAAGCCTCGACTCTAGCCGAAACAACCATCGCTTTATTAACAACTAGTCCCTGCTTACTAGCATTATCAATGGGATTTTGAGATTTGCAACTCAATATAAGTACACTAAGCCCTAAAACAATAGATTTTTTCATTGTAATATATGTATTTCGAATATTAAAAGCCTACTGCTTTGTTGTCATTTCGTCTATCGGCACCACCTTCTAATTTTGAATTTGGCAGCACTAGAATTGCGTCAACTTGACCTATAATTTCTTTATTGTTTTCGTTGATTTGATACTCTTTTTCTCGAAGGGCTTGCAATGTTTTTTCATCAAAGGAATTTGGTTCGAAAGTGATTTCGTCTGGCAACCACTGATGATGAAAGCGAGGCGCATCGACGGCTTCTTGCATCGACATACCAAATTCATATACATTTAATATGGTTTGTAACACCGACGTGATAATTGTAGATCCGCCTGGTGTGCCCACAACCATAAATAACGCACCGTTTTTTTCGACAATTGTTGGTGTCATCGAACTCAGCATGCGTTTCTCTGGAGCGATACTGTTTGCCTCGTTACCTGTGAGTCCATATAGATTAGGCACACCCGGCTTAGCACTAAAATCATCCATTTGGTTGTTTAGAAAAAAACCTAATTCATCACAGTAGATCTTTGAACCGTAATTGTCATTTAATGTAGTGGTTACTGAAACGGCATTACCCTCAGCATCTACAATAGAATAGTGGGTTGTTTGCTTGCTCTCATAACCTGAAATTTTGCCTGCTGCAATTGCTGATGATTTTGTTGCCTTTTCAAATGTAAAATCGCTCATTCGATTTTTAATATAGGTTGAATCCAGTAATTCTTTTATAGGAAGTTTTACAAAATCTGGATCACCTAAATAGAAATTGCGATCAGCATAAGCTCTCCTCTCTGCCTCAGTAATTACTTGAATTGTTTGGGTACTGTTATGCCCCATGGAAGCGAGATCATAAGGTTCGATCATTTTCATAATTTGGTTCAAACAAATACCGCCACTACTAGGTGGTGACATTGAGGTGATTTTTAAATCTTTGTATTTAAAAGTGAGTGGTTTTCTCCACTTGGCGTTATATTTATTTAAATCTTCTAAGGTCATGTTACCACCTCTTGCTGCGAGAAAACCAACTAATTTTTGAGCTGTTTCCCCTTTATAGAATTCGTCTCTTCCGTTTTGAGCAATTCGTCTTAAAGTTCTAGCAAGAGCAGGATATTTTATGGTGTCTCCTACAGCATATACTTTCGAAAATAAACTTTCTTTTCCATTAGCCTTTATAAATGTAGCTCGATAATCAGTTAAACTGTTTGCTTGATTTGCTGTAATTATAACGCCTCTTTCTGCTAAAGCTATGATAGGTTCTAGGATTTTTGCCATTGGTAGTTTCCCCATTTTATCATGTACTTCAAACATTCCTGAAATCGTTCCCGGAATTCCAATCGCTAGTGCTGTTGCTGTACTTTTGCCAGGAATTACATTTCCATTAGCATCAAGGTACATATTCTTAAAGGCAGCTAGTGGAGCTTTCTCTCTATAGTCTAGAGCACCAGTTTCACCATTTGCTTTGCGGTACACCATGAAACCACCTCCTCCTAAATTTCCTGCTTGAGGATAGGAAACAGCTAAGGCTAACTCTGTGGCAACCATAGCGTCAAAAGCATTACCACCTTTTTTCAATATTTCTACAGCTATCGTAGATGCTTCTTCCCGCGCCGAAACCACCATCGCTTTATTTGTTACTAAGCCAGTGGGTGCTTGCGCGACTGCAATTGTTTTACAGCTAATTAAAGCTATGAACAATAAGGGGAGTACTATTTTCATGGTGGTGGTTTTTTTATTTGTTCTGGTTAGTCGTTAGTAGGTGTTGTATTTTGTGTTAGTTGCTCATTTGGTCGCTAACATGAGCACGTAAATCTTCAAAGAAAACAGTAAATTCTTCTTTAAATTCTGTGTAGTACTCTTGAAGCTCTTCGGTTGCAAATCGCATTTTAGATTTGTTCTTCGTTCGACCGTCCATTTGGGTTAAAATGTTATTGATGCCTGCTACAGTTTGATAGCTTGAAAGCCAATTTTGCTCAAACATATAAGGCATAAATCCAATTGTTTTTTCAGTGAGAACATCTTGATTTTGTCTTAGAGATTCATAAAAATTCTGGATGAATTCCTCAAGGTTTTCATTCGAATAAGAAGACCAATTTTTAGCCAAAAAATGATCGTAGAATACATCTACTATAACGCCTGCATAATGATGGTAGCGCGCATGCAATTTTTTGGTGCTTTGTCTAAAAACGGGATGGGCATCTGTAAAGGTGTCAATCGCTCTATGAATAGTAATGCCCGTTTGAATATCGACTGGAAATTCTTCAAAATGTTTCCCTCGAATTCCATCGGCCATGAAATTACCTATTTTGATAAAATCATTATCTCCTGAAAGGTATATGTGTGCTAAAAAGTTCATTCGCCTAAATTATGAATTCTATTTCACTTTATTAAACGTGCAATTATTATATTTGTGAAAATTGTACGAATCAACTAATATTTAAAAACATAAGAATGACATTAATAAAATCAATATCTGGAATACGTGGAACGATAGGTGGGAAAGTAGGGGATAACCTGACTCCTGTTGACGCTGTAAAGTTTGCATCGGCATACGGAACATGGTTGAAAAACAGTAGCCAACCTAAAACTGACAATGAAAAACTAAAAGTAGTTGTAGGTCGTGATGCTCGTATTTCTGGTCCTATGATCCATAACTTAGTTGTAAATACGTTGATTGGTCTAGGAATTGATGTGATTGATTTAGGTCTTTCTACAACGCCTACAGTAGAAATTGCAGTTCCTCTTGAAAATGCTGATGGTGGAATCATTTTGACTGCATCTCACAATCCAAAACAATGGAACGCGCTTAAATTATTGAACGCAAAAGGAGAATTCTTAAACGGTATCGAAGGTGAAAAAATTCTAGTAATTGCTGAAGCAGAAGCATTTGATTTTTCGGATGTGGATAGTTTAGGTGAAGTGACGGAGAATGATGCCTACATGGATATTCACATCGATGAAGTATTGAACTTACCGTTAGTAGATGTTGAAGCAGTAAAAGCAGCCAAATTTAAAGTGGTAGTGGATGGTGTAAATTCATCAGGAGGTATTATTATTCCAAAATTACTTGAGCAAATGGGAGTAGAGGTAGTAAAATTATACTGCGAACCAAACGGGCATTTTCCGCACAACCCAGAACCTTTAAAAGAACATTTAACAGATATCTCTGAGTTAGTGGTTAAAGAAGGCGCTCACTTAGGTGTCGTAGTTGATCCTGATGTAGATCGTTTGGCATTTATTTGTGAAGACGGAGAAATGTTTGGAGAGGAATACACATTGGTAGCTTGTGCTGACTATGTTTTAAGCAAAAATCCAGGAAATACAGTTTCTAATATGTCTTCTTCACGTGCTTTGCGTGATGTGACAAACAATCACAATAGTACTTACGAAGCATCTGCAGTAGGAGAGGTGAATGTGGTTGACTTGATGAAAAAAAATAATGCCATTATAGGTGGTGAAGGAAACGGAGGAATTATATATCCAGAATCGCATTATGGTCGCGACAGTTTAGTGGGTGTGGCTTTATTTCTAACGCATTTAGCAAATAAAAAAATGTCAGTATCTGCGTTGCGTGCTTCATATCCAGAATATTACATGAGCAAAAATAAAATTGAGTTAACACCACAAATTGATGTTGATGCAATTCTTGTTGCTATGACCGAAAAATATAAAAACGAGGATATCACTACTGTGGACGGTGTAAAAATTGATTTCGCTACAGAGTGGGTGCATTTGAGAAAATCAAATACAGAACCAATCATTCGTATCTACACCGAAGCGCCTTCACAGGAAAAAGCAGATACATTAGCTTTAAGAATTATTGACGAAATAAAAGCAGTAGCGGGGATCTAAGACTCCTACTACCAACAAAAATAGAAAACCCTTTCAAATTAATTTTTGAAAGGGTTTTTATATGGAGTCTAGTATCCTTAATTTGTAGAAGGGCAGCACTCAAAAGCTTTTCTTTTATTTTCATACCATGCATTCATCCCTTGCGGAAAATGCATTAGTTCTTGCATTTCTCTCATTGCTTTGCTGTGTGCTTCATCTGACTTTTCAATCATTTCTAATGCGTGTTTTTTACTTAATTCAGCCATCTCTTCAAAGGTTGTTGCTTGAAACTGGGCGTCACATGCTCCACCTAGTTCTTTACAGGTCATCGTTTTCATAATTTTTTATTTTATAATTAGAAAGACTAAAAACTACAATTCGTATTCAATTGTTGGTAAGATCCAAAACGTTTTTGAGCCTTTTTGAAAGGTTATTTCGTAAATATAAGTAAAAAATAGCAGAATTACGCATTTTTTATGCTGTTTTAGGTGTAAAATGGTAAAATATAGAAAATGGAAGATGTGAATAAAGTGTTGGTTTGTCCTTAGCTATTGTGTTATCATTTTGTTCCTAAAAACAAGTTTTTACTACACTTTTTGCAATTGCATTAGTCCCATTTGTTGTAAGAAGAAGCGGCTAACTTTCCGCCACCGGTAAAGAATAGCGCTAAACCACCTAATAGATACAAAGCTAGTAACTCAAGCTCTAAGCCACCGTTGCGGTTGAGTAGAAATATTTCTTGAGAATGCACTAAGCCAATTATGAATAAGATTCCAAAAACGTATGCAGCAGCTGCCAATCGCGTTCTATAACCTATCAAAATTAAAATAGGTGCTAGAATTTCGGTGATGTAGACACCATATGCCATAATTTCTGGAAGGCCTTTTTCGGTTAGCATTCCTTCAATAAATGTCGTGTGACCTATCTTTGCAATGCCGTGTAATAACATTAATAATCCCACTGCTACTCTTAAAATAAATAGTCCTAAATCGTTGTCTTTCCTCATAGTAAATAATTAAAATTTGATTTATATAAAATTCTGTAGAGCTAATATACTATTTTAATTTATAGCAGTTTTCATAAGTGTAATTGAGCTTTGTATTGAATTTAGAAAGTAGGCTGAATTTGAAAGTGAGATAAATTTTTGCCAACTAATATTTTATCAGATACGTATGTAAACCCTAAACTTTTATAGAGTTTCATCGCTGCAAAATTCTCTTTTTCGACAAGCAATCCTAGTGTCTGTTTTTGAGTTGTGACAAACCGATCAATTATAAAAGATAATAATGCGCTACCAATTCCTTTTCCTTGTTGGTTTTGCTTTACTCCAAAAGTATCGATGTAACATTCGCCATCCTGTGTTTCATCTTCAATAGTGATTTGGCTATCATAAGTGTCCTTTAAATACTTTATAATAGGTGAGCGTAATTCAGGCAAGGCTCCACCATTATAAATATTAATTGCAGCAACTACAACAGTGTCGATTGTGGCCACAAAACAATTTTGATAAGAGTACTGATTATTTTCCTGAGCAGTAAAATGTCGCATGAAAGTTAGTGCAGCTTTCGGATCTTCTTTTCCAATAAATACAAAAACGATGCTGTCCATTGCCAGTAATAAGCACTCAGCAATTTCAGGAGCATCGTTTATGGTCGCTTTTCTAAAAATCATTCGTTAGGTTTGTGTAATTATGTATTTAAAATTACGGTAATTACTTCAAATATGCTTTATAAAAAGCTATCTTTTAGCTGTGCCACTAGTAAGGTTCCATCTGGATCTGCTTGGGTTTTCAATCTACAAAAATCCTCAGCCCATTGTGAAGTCCTAATGCGTAAAGGTGGGTTTTCAGTTTCAGCTACATTCATGACAACCTTAGCCACTTCTAAACCAGTTTGATATACAGAAGTAGTACTTTCGGAAGCACGTTTTTGGCTAGCAGTTCTATATTTTTCAAAAATAGGGGCATATTCTCCTGTAGCAAATTCACCCGCAACAGTAGTTTTTCCTATTGCTGTTTTCATAAATTCGGTAGTAATTCCTCCTGGCTCTACGCAGCTTATCTTGATGTTAAATGGATCAGAGACATAGGTAGCTAATCCTTCCATGAATCCTTCTACGGCAAATTTTGCCCCACAATAGAGTTCGTTAAAAGGTTGTCCCACTAATCCTCCTACCGAAGTTAATGTTATAATCTGTCCTGATTTTTGTGCACGCATATAGGGTAAAACAGCTTGTGTACAAAACACAACACCTAAATAATTAACATCGGTCACCCATCTTATTTCGGCTTCGGTAGCTTGCTCCGTAGTTTTAGCAAAGCCAGCTCCTGCATTGTTAAGCAGTATATCAATGTGTCTTTCTTTTTCGATAATAGTTGCTACTGCTGCATTGATTGATTCAATCGAAGTTACCTCTAGCTGAAGAATGGTTATATCGAGTTTTTCAATTTCAGCTCTAGTTTGTAACTCAGTTGCTTTTTCTAAATTGCGCATGGTAGCATAAACTTTGTATCCTTTTTGTGCAAATAATAGGGCACTTTCAAATCCAACTCCGCTAGATGTTCCGGTGATTAATACATTTCTTTTCATGATTTTTTATACTTTAAATTGTTTTTATTTTACTTCATTCAAAAAGCTTATAATAGCTTCTGCTACTACCTCTGGTTGCTCTAATTGAGGAGAGTGCGAGGCGTTTTCGATGTAAACTAAGTTGCTGTTTTTTATGTTTTTATGTAAGTAGATGGGTACATTTGCTTTCACAACACTATCGTGTTTACCCCACAGTATTAAGGTAGGTACTCCTATGTTATGAATACTATTCTTTAGATTAAAATCAGCTCCTTTAACAATTGAAGGCACCAATACGTGATCTACAAAATCAAGGTTATTATTGATGGTTTCTATCATGTAATTAGCGATAGGTGCGGGTAATTCTGGTGCTTTATAAAAAACACGGTCTAGTACTTTATTAAGATCTTCAGCAGTTTTCATCGGTTTTCCAAAACCTCCATAGACAATGTGGTCATCAAGTGTCACTCCCGGAGCATTGATTAAGATTAGCGATTTAACTTCTTCAGGATAATTAAGTGTATAAGCAAGTGCAGTGTGGCCACCCATTGAGTTGCCTCCCAAATAAAAATAATTAATTTTTAAAGCTTTAAAAAATTGATTTAAAAATATTGTTTGGCCTTTAATGGAGTAATTTCGGTCCTTATCTTTAGCATTCTCACCATGTCCATTTAGGTCTGGTAATATCAAGTTATATTTTTGAGATAATTCTATTGCCGATTGCAAAAAGCTAGATTTATCATCTCCCATGCCGTGCAATAGCACTAGCGTTTGCTTTTTGTCCCAAGTCTTACTTTGATAATAGTTTACGGTATAGTTATCAATGACAATGCTCTTCTTCTCCAATTTTGCTTCTTGGCTATAGGTCCAATTGGTAGTATCAATAATTTTCTGTGGAAAGAAATAGAAGATAGTCAATCCCGCTGCTAGTGCAATTATTATTGTCAGTCCAATGTATTTTAATGCTTTTTTCATTTTTTATTAATTTAATTAATTGTATTTAGCTTGTTTTGGATAGAATATTCGTTCCAAAATAGATGGAAATTTTTTTATGCCTTGATACCGTCCCAAGTCATTTTAATATGGTTGTTTATTAAATTTTCTGTCATCATAGTGTTGTTCGCATGATTGCGCAAGAATGATAGCACTGCACCACCTACAAACTGAATCAATTCTGCTGTATCAATTTCTTTTATAATGCCATCTAGCTTGCCCTTCTCGATAAGATCATATACAGATTTTACTGCAATTAAACCACTATTTTTACTTTCCTCTGTAATTATTGGCGAAGCTTGTAATTGCTCCATAAACCTAAAGTAGGCTGTGTTTTCCCTAAAAAAAGTAATAATCGATTTAAAATATTGCTCAAACTGTATTTTGACAGCCATATCTAATTCAAAAGGAGCAAACATGCTTAACTCTCGCTGCTTTATAAACACATAAATATCATTTATTAGCACCTCTTTTGTAGGGAAGTAGTTGTATATTGTTCCCATTCCAGATCCTGCAACCTTTGCTACAGCAGACATTGGCGTATTATGTACCCCTCTTTCAGCAAGCAGTTGTAACGCAGCAAGTACTATAGAATCTTTTTTTGTCATGGTACAAAGATATATCATTTGGAATATATATTCCAAATGATATTCTTGTTTTTTTTAAAATTTTTAAGAGCAGGATAATTTTATAAACAACCACGAATAATCCTGCTGTACACTGTATCTCTTACTTATGCGAGGCAACGCAAGAGGATGCCGTTGCCATCAGGGCTATATAGTTCGCGTTATTTTCATAAGATTACTTGATGTAAATTAAATCTAGAACAGTAGCGGGACTACCACCACACAATAAAAAACTGTGCATATTCATCGCCTTTTTTTTGCCAACATAAGGGTGCTTGCTTTTCTTCGATATTAATTTTTAAGGTTTTTTCAATAGGTATTAATTCATGCCAAATTTCATTTGTACTTGGATCAATCCCCCATTCCTTTTTAGAGGGTAAGTAGTATTGATTATCTTCTTGATGGATAGATAGAAATTTAGCTAAGTTTATATAGTATCCCTTCACCGCTATTTGTATAGCGATTGGCAGCATGCCTTTAAAATTATAGGGAACATAGAGTGATGCTAACAAGCACAATCTTTGTTCCATAGTTTGTAGGTTTAAATCGCTTAGTTGCTGTGTCGTTTGCTTATGGTATAGTAAAGGAAATTGCTTTGATTCTAGCTTCTTTAATTTGTCACTAAGTGAGTCATTTCGATTAGGACCTATCCAATTTTCAATTAGGTGAGAAGACAGCGATGGATCTAGTAGATAGAATTTATATGCTAATTCTAAATGAAAGCATTGATGAGTCTGCTTGTTTTTAATTATGTAATCAAGTTCTCCAATGGTTTGCTGCTGTTCGATAATTTGGACATTCTCGTATAAGATTTCATAATTTGAGGAAGAGTGAATCAGCTCTGAAACTACTTTTTCAGCCAAATGACCTAATCGAATATTTTTAGGTAAGTCAAAATCTAAGTCTTCGGCAATAATTAAATCATCTAATTGAAACGATGGAAGGCCAGTAATAGAGCGATCTAGATTAGCAGTTTCTCTAATTGACTTGATTCTTGCTTTAGTATTCATGAGCTACAAATTTGGTTTTGACATAAGGAATGACACTATAAAGTTAACAATTATATTTTTTGAAATCGTAGGAGGGGTAAAGGACCTTGTTACTAATTGCTTATTCTAAGATTGATAAGATGCCCATTAGCCTATTTTTCAATATGCCCATCTATGGTAAGACGTTTAAAAGATATAATACTTTAAACCGAATGAAAATATTAAATAGTATTACCTATTAAGAGATGGAAAGGATCTCACATTCCTCCTTAAGATCGGCTTTGTAACAGCTAAGTTTAGAGTAAAAAAGAAGGTTCAATACTATTCATTGCTTATGGCAATAAAATAATATTGAACCTCGATTAAGTAAAGAGCATCAAGTGATGACTTTAATTTATAAATACATTCTTAAAGTCCAAATGGCTTAGCATCTAGTTCTTTCAACCAATTGTCGCCGTATTTGTCATTTAAAAATTTCGCAATAATTTCATTATTTGCTTTGGCTTTATCGCCTACTGCGGCTGCTATTTTACAGTTTTCTTTAGTAGCACCAATACCATATTTCCCTTTAAAAGCTTTGTATGATGCCGGAATGGTTTGATCTAATCCATTTATAATAAAGTTCACAGAACCTTCTATAATTAAATCTTCAATTTCAAGACTTGTTGATTTTTCAGTTAAGGTAGAAGGAAGCGCTTCCATATTAAAATCTGTTACACCTTCTGATTTATTCAATAGTTTAATAGTAATTGTATTTTTATTAGCATCTATGTACTCAGGATATGTTGTGTATACGCTAAAGTCTTCTGCCACAAATGTGAATGAGTATTTCCCTTCAGCAGCTAATTTTATTTTGAAAGTTTTGGCGCTGGTAACATCAATTTTTGTATTAGTGTTGATAATAATCAACTGTCCAGATGTTAGTTCTCTATTTGTGAGATTTTCAAAAACAACGGTTGCTTCAATTTCAGTGGCAAATACTGTTGCAGTAAAGAAGGCGATAATTAAGGTAAGGAAAGTTTTTATCATAGTTTTTTTAATTAGTTTTCTATTTGGTTAGGAATTAGCATTACAGCTTATTTAAACAAGCAGTGCTTTTCCCCGACTAAAATACGATAAATTGTGACGTTTTTATAATTAATTTAAAATATAGTTATTTTCTCGATGTCAGTCTTTGTTTGATAGGGCAGGAACATTTGAAGGCACTTTAAGAGAACTACACTGGAAGTAATGTTATTGTTAATCCAATAGCTACTTTACTGTTTCAGCCCCACTACTAATTTGCAAATTGTACTATGTAGTTTAGAAATCGGTACGTTACAATTCCCGAAAGGACTCCAATCATCATCCAAAAAATGCGTTGCTTTGTATTCGTTGCTATCGTTTTTTCATCTATTATATTGCCATCTTTAATTAGGGTTAGCGCTATTTTTCGATTACCAAATTGTACATACTTTGATTCTAAATAACAATCTTTAAAGGGAAGTTGGTGAGTAACTCCAGAAAATGAGTACTTTTTAGAAACCGTTTGATCGTTTATTATAATTTTTTCGAATCCAATCATTGTGTTGTGGAATTCTACGATTTTATTATCGATATTAAATTCAGCGTATTTCATTTTTTTTTAGGTTTATTTTTTATAGTAATTAGCTATGAGTTTGCAAGTTGTGTCCTGATTAAAGTGCTATTATTATCAAATAATTATGCGGTTTATACCTCGTACCAACACTGATAATTACAATATCTCTTCTACGTGGCGCTTGATGTTTTCGGCGATTTTTCTAGTAGGTAAATCGTTAGCATCATGGCCAAAAGGGTCCTCGATTTCCTCAGCGATAAGTTCTAAACTTGCCAAAACGTAAAAGATGAACACAACAACGGGAATCACATAATAACCCAAATTGAAAACGTAACCAAAAGGCAACGTCATCACATAAAAGAAAATGAATTTTTTTATAAAACTACTATAAGAATACGGGATAGGCGTGTTTTTAATTCGCTCACATGCACCACAAATATCAGTAAACGATTGGATTTCGTGGTTGATAATGATAAGTTGGTCGCCTGTGATTTTTTTTGAATTGTAAAGGTCATTTATTTTATGGAACAATATTTTAGCGACCTGATTGGGTCTGTGCTTGTGGTGCTCAAGAACTACATCTTCAAAGAGTTGTTTGCTCGTTTCTTCATCTTTTAAATGTTTATTTAAAATCGAGGCATAACTTGGAATGATTTTTCTAAAGAACGCACGATCTGTTTCATCATGAAGTATTGCCGAAAGCTTTAAAGCAAGATTTCGAGAATTATTAACTAGGCTTCCCCAAATTTTACGGCCTTCCCACCAGCGATCATAAGCTGTATTAGTACGGAAAACTAATAATAGCGAAATCACAAAACCGAGCATCCCATGCATGATAGAAATGTTCTTGACGTGGCTATCTTGCGATAATTTCCAATATTCAATTTCGAGATAAGCGATACCTCCAGAATACAAACCAATGAAAATCATCATGGGAATCAATTGTCGAAAGGTGTCCGCTTTATGGAAACGAAAAATAAAAGTAATCCAGTCTTTTGGGTTATAAGAAATCATGTAGTGTAAATCGAAAGTTAAAAATGCTAGTAGTAAGACAGTTCCAAGTAGTACAAAACTAACTTAAAAATTTATTGTTCCTGCCAATTCTTTCAAAGCAATTTCAGATAATTTAGCTTGAAATTGTGCATCGCTGTAGCGCACTTTGGCGTTCACATAGTTAAGCTGTGCAGTTCTAAATTCGATTGTAGTGATTGTCCCAATACGGAATTTATCTAGCGTAATATCTAGGTTTTGCTTAGCAATTCCTTCATTAGTCTCTTCTAGCGTGATCAATTTTAAGTTGGTCAAATAGGTTTGGTAGGCTGTCGCCAATTGACTTTCTAAAGCGAGGTTTTGTTGATCGATTTGCAGTGCAGCATTGTCAATTTGTAAGCCCGCTATCTTTTCATTTCGGCGTTGTGCAAATCCGTCAAATAAGTTTAACGATGCGCTAAATCCATAGTTCAATCCTCGTGCTGAGGACTGTGTGGTGAAACCCAAACTAGATTCATTGCGGGCAAAATTATAGCCTGTATTAACAGCAACGGTAGGGTAGCGGCCGCCTTTAACTTGTTTAAGTTCTAATTCGGCGACTTTCTTAGCGATAATTAAAGACTCTATTTGTGGATTTTGCTTTTCTGCCAGTTCTTTTAATTCAGCAAAATCAAGACGACTGGCTATTTCAAAATGGTCCTCGACTTTAAAATCGAGCTGCGTATCTCTCGCTAGGATTTGGTTTAAAGTAATCTTAGAATTTTTGTACAATTCCTGCTGTCTTAGCAAGGCTACTTTGTCTGTATTGATATCTACCTGAGCATTCAAAACCTCTAATTTTGATGCTTTTCCTATGGTGAAACGGTTCTTAGCTAAGCTCACGCGTTGATTCGAAATCACAATAGTGGTATCTAGGGCAGCCAGCTGCTGCTGCTGCTGCACTAAGTTGAAATAAGCAGATTGAACATCACTAATTTTTGTAATAATGGTTAGCTTTAATTGTGTCTCGCCTAATTTTTGAAGTTGCTCTAGCTGCTCTTTTCTAGCAAACATTTTAAAACCGTCAAATACTGTCCAGCCTAGTCCTACACCATAGTTTAAACTATTACTGTTACCATTATCTAAACTTGTTTTTGTGCCATCTGCTCTAGTTTGAGATAGGTTTTGCAAGTTGTTATTTTGGGATATTGTAGCGGTAGCTTTTGGTAGCATGCCGGCATTTCCCGCACTCACATTAGTCTCGCTTACTTTAAGATCGTTTTTGGCTATCTTAATTTCGTAGTTGTTTTCTAGGGCAATTTTTATCGCGTCTTCTAGCGATAAAATTTCTTGTGCGTGTCCTTGCATCATGCATAAAACAAGCAGTAATAATGTTGTACCTAATTTATTATAACGCATCTTAGTTACTTTCTTTTTCATATTCTTCAATGTGATCAAATTCTGGGTAGTGTTTGCGGGCTTTAGACCACATTAAATATAAAGCAGGGATAACAAAAAGCGTCAGTACCAGCGAGAATATAGTTCCGCCTACAATTACAACTCCCATACCAATTCTACTGGTAGAAGCTGCTCCTAAAGACATTGCAATAGGTAATGCTCCTAGTGAAATCGCTAAACTAGTCATTAAAATAGGTCTCAAGCGCGCTTCTGATGCTTCTAGAATTGCTTGTAATTTTGGTTTTCCTTGTTCTCGTAATTGATTGGCAAATTCGACTATAAGAATTCCGTTTTTTGTTACTAAACCAATCAACATGACGGTCCCAATCTGGCTGAAGATATTCCATGTTTGGTCAAATAACCATAGCGAGAATAACGCTCCCGCTACCGCCATGGGAACCGTTAAAATGATTATAAAGGGATCAATAAAACTTTCAAATTGTGCTGCTAGAATCAAGAAAATCAATAATAAAGCAAGGCCAAAAGCAAAGGAAGTATTCGAACTACTCTCTACAAAATCTCTGGATTCTCCTCCTAAATCAGTGGTAAAAGTATCGTCAAGTACTTTAGCTCTTATTCTTTCCATGGCTGCAATTCCGTCGCTGATACTTTTTCCTGGAGCAAGCGCTGCAGATACCGTAGCCGACATGAATCGGTTGTTGTGATACAACTGTGGTGGCTGACTTTGTTCTTCGGTGCTTACAATGTTGTCCATCTGGATCAGCTCTCCTTTGTTATTTTTTACATACATCGAAGTTAAATCTAGTGGTTTTGATCGGTCTTTTTGATCAAATTGACCAATGACCTGATACTGTTTCCCCTTTTTCATAAAATACCCAAAACGTTGTCCGCTTAAGGATAGTTGTAAAGTTTGCGCTATATCAATTACAGATATTCCTAAACTTTCTGCTTTTTCTCTATCTATGGTAACATTTATCTCTGGCTTATTGAATTTTAAGTTCACATCTGTCATTGAGAATGTAGGATCATTTCCTGCTTCTTCCATAAACTGCGGAATCTTCTCTTCCAGCTTCGCAAAACTTTGTGTTTGAATAATATATTGAATAGGGGGACCACCACGACGACTTACTGATATTGTAGGTTGTTGCTGTATTGATGTTCGAGCGTCAGGATATTGCTTGGTCCACTTGGTTAGTTTCTCTGCGATTTCTTCTTGTGACAATTTCCTGTCTTCTTTCTCTTCAAGTGATAATCGAATGAATCCACTGTTTACAGATGATGATCCAAAACCGGGAGAAGTAATGACCAAGCTTACCTTTTTCTCAGGGATAGAGTCGTCTACAAGTTTTGATATTTCCTGCATAAAGCGATCAGTATATTCATAACTAGATCCTTCAGGTGCGGTCATTCTTAAAATTAACGAACTCCTATCATCGTATGGTGCGGTTTCTTTTTGTAACAAATTATAAAAGACAAATATCAGCGCAAAACAAGCAAAAAGAATAGGAAAGCTCCACCATTTTTTTGTCATGAATTTACTTAGAGCAGTGGCATAATTGCTATTTAATTTTTGGAAATAGGGCTCTGTTGCAATATAAAATTTTGATTTCTTCTGTTCGCCACCTTTCATTAAATAGGCATTCAACATAGGGGTAAGCGTAAGGGATACAAAGGCTGATATTAACACTGCAGCACCTATCACCACACCAAACTCTCGGAAGAGTCGGCCCACGAAGCCTTCGAGAAAAATTACAGGTAAAAATACTGCTGCTAAGGTGATTGAGATCGAAATCACTGCAAAGAAAATTTCGTTAGACCCCTTAATTGCTGCCTCAATAGGAGTCATGCCTTCCTCGACTTTTTTAAATATGTTTTCGGTGACTACAATTCCGTCATCAACGACTAGTCCGGTGGCTAATACAATCGCTAGCAGTGTCAATACATTAATAGAAAACCCAAACAACCACATAATAAAGAAGGTGGCAATTAAAGAAACGGGTATGTCAATCAAAGGACGAAACGCAATTGCCCAATCTCTAAAAAATAAATAGATGATTAAAATTACCAGAAAAATAGAAATCCCTAAGGTTTCTGCTACTTCAAGCACTGATTTTTTTACAAATATGGTATTGTCAAGTGCAATGTTCAATTGAATGTCTTTAGGTAAATCTTTCTTTAAAGCTTCGTATTCGATATAAAATGCTTTAGAAATATCCAAATAATTTGCTCCTGGACGGGGTACAATGGCAAGTCCCACTAAGGGCAAACCAGACTGGCTTAATTTAGTTTCAATATTTTCAGGTCCTAACTCGGCTCTTCCTACATCGCTTAAACGTACCACTTTTTCTCCTTCTGTTCGAATAATGATATTGTTGAATTCTTCGGCTGTAGCCAAATTTCCAACGGTTTTCACAGTCAATTCAGTATTATCACCCGTAAGTTTTCCTGAAGGTAATTCTACATTTTGCTTGTTTAATGCAGTGCGTACTTCGGCAACAGTCAATCCATACGAAGCTAGCTTCACAGGGTCAATCCATAAACGCATCGCATACCTTTTTTGTCCCCAAATTTGTACACCACTCACTCCTGGAATCGTTTCAAGACGTTGCGAAATCACATTTTCGGCATAGTCGCTTAATTCTAATGGCGATCGAGAATCACTTTGTACTGTCATGGATATAATCGCATCACTATTGGCATCAGCCTTAGAAACCACGGGCGGTGCATCAATGTCTTGCGGCAAACTACGAATGGCTTGTGAGACTTTATCACGTACATCATTTGCAGCTTCTTCTAGGTCTTTGTCTAGATTGAATTCGACAGTAATCGAACTACTTCCTTGGGCACTAGAAGAGGTAATATTACGTATTCCGTCGATAGAGTTGATCGCTTTCTCGAGCGGTTCTGTGATTTGAGATTCAATAATATCACTGTTGGCTCCCGTATAGTTTGTTCGAATTGAAACCTGAGCAGGATCAATAGAAGGAAATTCACGCACACCTAAATAGCTGTACCCAATTATTCCAAACAACACAATTGTAATGTTCATCACAATGGTCATCACCGGCCTTTTAATACTTAATGTAGATAAACTCATTTAGTTTTATATTTTTTTAATACGGCTTACGCCAAAACGCTATTTTTTAATACTAATTTGTACTGCTGTATCATTTTTCAAGACCATTATTCCAGTTGTAATTACAGTGTCTCCTGCCTTTAAACCAGATAGTATGAGCAGTGAAGCATCTGTTCTTGTTGCTGTTTCCACCATGATTTCTTTAGCTTTACCCATATTAGAGATAAACACTTTTTTACCATTTTGTACCGGAATTACTGCTTGACTAGGTACTACAATAGCGTCTTTAATTACATCAAGAGGCAACTCAACATTAGCAAAAGTTCCAGGTAGTAATTTACCGTCTTTATTATCTGTTATGGCACGTACTTGCAGCGTACGCGTGCTAGTTTCTACTGACGGTTCTATCGCATACACTTTTGCAGTATACGTATCTGTAGATCCTGAAACATTAAATTTTAATTCAGTGTTGTTTTTTACTTGGTTGGCATATTTTTCAGGTATCGAAAAGGTTATCTTCAGTTTTCCTATGTTTACAAGATTAGCCACTAGAATGGACGGCGTCACATAAGTTCCTTTTGATATAGAACGCAAACCTATTCGACCAGAGAAAGGGGCGCGCACTGACGCTTTTGCAATTTGCGCTCTCACTAATTGGCTTTGCGCTCTCATTGAAGCATATTCGGCTCTGGCTACATCGTACTCTTCACGGCTAATCGCTTCTTTTTCAAGTAGTAATTTAGCCCTGCGCTCATTCTCACCAGCTAAGTTTTCTTTAGTTGTCGCTTGGCTCAACTGCGCTCTTAGTTCGTTATCATTAACCTTAAAAAGCAATTGTCCCTTAGTGACATTAGCGCCTTCCTGAAAGTTAATGCTCTCTACAATTCCTGACACTTCTGAACGTATTTCTACTTGCTCATTAGCTTCTATCGAACCTGATAAAGACAAATTGTTGTCAAAACTTTCTGGTTGAACCACAATTCCAGATAGCTGCATGGCCTTAGATTTGCCTCCTTTATCCTGCGGTCCTTCGTCTTTAGCATTGTTTTTACTAATTCGGTAGGCTATAAAGGCACCAAAACCAACAATTAATAGGGTGTAAATAATGTATTTGATTTTCATAATGTAGATAAAAAAGGAATGTATGTGTTTTAATAAATGGTCTAATATGCGTACAAATGCCTGCAAAATGAAACGGCAGACTTGATACAATTATACCTCCAAATAAATTGTATAACTAACAATCAGTTGGTTATAAATAAGGTGTAATTATAGTGTCCATTGCGTCGTTTATGCAAAGCATTCGATAATACTCAAAATTAGACGTTAAAAGAGGGAAATTGTTTCACTTTTAGTGAAAAAAAGATCAAAAAAAATCAAAGTGGGCATTACGAGATGTAATTCCAGATATTTTTCTTTTTTGTTAGTTCGATATACACCGTTCTAAGTGCTGCGTGCTCTGGTTTTTCTAATGGAGCATCGTTTTTCAAAATTTTCATGGCGTGACTTCTAGCAAGCGCAAGAATATCTCTGTCTTTTACAATATCAGCAATTTGTAGATTTAAAACACCACTTTGTTGGGTTCCCATTAAATTTCCTGGACCACGAAGTTTAAGGTCGACTTCGGCAATTTCAAAACCGTCGTTTGAACCTACCATAGTTTCCATTCTAGTTTTACTATCGGCACTTAATTTATGGCTCGTCATCAAGATGCAGTAACTTTGATCGGCACCACGACCTACGCGACCACGCAACTGGTGTAACTGTGAAAGTCCAAAACGCTCTGCGCTCTCGATAATCATCACCGAAGCATTGGGTACATTCACTCCCACTTCAATAACTGTGGTAGCCACCATAATATTGGTTTTACCTTCGCTAAAGCGCTTCATTTCGGCATCTTTATCAGCGGGTTTCATTTTTCCGTGAAGGATCGAAATCGAATAATCAGGCAACGGGAAATCACGCGAAATGCTCTCGTAACCGTCCATTAAATCTTTGTAATCCATCTTTTCTGATTCTTGTATCAAAGGATATACAATATAGATTTGGCGGCCTAGGGCGATTTCGTCTCGAATGAATTTCCATACCTTCAAACGGTTGCTGTCAAAACGATGTACGGTTTGTATTGGTTTTCGACCCGGAGGCAATTCGTCAATCACAGAAATATCAAGATCGCCATACAAACTCATCGCTAGCGTTCTAGGAATAGGAGTGGCCGTCATCACTAAAACGTGTGGCGGAATACTATTTTTCTTCCATAATTTAGAGCGTTGTTCCACCCCAAAACGGTGCTGCTCATCAATCACAGCCAGTCCTAGATTTTTGAACTTTACTTTGTCTTCGAGTAGGGCATGGGTTCCTATTAAAATTTGCAGGCTTCCATCTTCAAGTTCTTCGTGTATTTTTCTACGGGCGGCAGTTTTACTTGATCCCGTCAATAATTTAATGTTGATATTGAGTGGCTCAGCGAGTTCTGTTAAACCTATAAAATGCTGGTTAGCTAGGATTTCTGTAGGTGCCATTAAGCAAGCCTGAAAGCCATTATCCAGTGCAAGTAACATGGTCATAAAGGCAACAATTGTCTTTCCTGAACCTACGTCACCTTGCAGCAAACGATTCATTTGGGCATTGCTCCCCATGTCTGTTCTAATCTCTTTGATCACTCTTTTTTGTGCACCCGTTAAAGCAAACGGCAAGTGATTTTGATAAAAACCATTGAAGAATTCTCCAACGATAGAAAAAGGGTGTCCTTTAATCTTGTGTTTCTGAATCAAATTTTTTGTTATCAATTGCAGTTGGATGAAAAATAATTCCTCAAATTTCAATCTGAATTGGGCTTTCGCCAAAGCGTCACTGCCTTTAGGAAAGTGAATGTTGATTAATGCATCTTTTTTAGAGATTAGCTTTAATTCAGCAATTAAATAATCAGGTAAAGTTTCTGTAAACAGCGTATGCGTTTCTATGAACAGCTGCTGCATTATTTTGTTAATCGTACGGTTTGTAATCCCACGATTGGTGAGTTTTTCTGTTGACGGATACACGGGTTGCATCGCTGATCGCAAACTCTTTTCATGTTCGCTAAGTAGTTCAATTTCAGGATGCGGCATATTGTATGCTCCATTAAAAGAGCTGCATTTCCCAAAAATTACACAGACCTCATTGATTTTTAATGATTCGCGTACCCATTTATGTCCTTGAAACCAAACCAATTCCATTTGGCCTGTATCGTCTACAAAAGTTGCCACAAGACGTTTGCGCCCTTTACCAAATTCCACTGTTTTTACGTTGACAATTTTTCCGATGATTTGCACCTCGGCTACATTGTTTTGTAATTCGTTGATTTTGTAATACCGCGTGCGATCAATATAGCGATTAGGATAAAAATTAATCAAATCTGCATACTTATGAATCCCCAATTCCTTACGAAGAAGTTCGCCCCGACTGGGACCAACACCTTTTAAATATTCTATGGGAGTAAGTAGGAGGTTGTTCATTTTGTTGAATTGGACGCAAATAAAACGGATTTACAAAAGCAAAAACGCAGATTTAAATTGATTTTCGTTATGAAAAGCGAAGATAGTTTATTGTTTGCAAATCTGGAAAAGCATTTGGGGTTAACGTTAAAAGTTTATGCTGGACGTGGTAGGGATTCAGGTTTCAGGTTGATTTGATAGGGTTTAAAGTTTCAGGTTGCCTTGGATTGTCTTTAGTATTCTGTGCTCTTTAGATGGTTCTTCTTGGCTCTTGGCTCTTCACTATTCTCTAGGGTTTTAAGTTTCAGGTTTAAAGTTTCAAGTTGCCGTGGATTGTCTTTAGTAATCCGCGCGCTCTAGACATTTTCTCTTGACTCTTTCCTCTTGGCTCTTTCCTGTTCACTATTTCTAAAAGTTTCAGGTTTAAAGTTTAAAGTTGCCGTGGATTGTCTGTAGTAATCCGCGCGCTCTAGACATTTTCTCTTTGCTCTTGACTATTCTCTAGGGTTTAAAGTTTCAGGTTTAAAGTTTAAAGTTGCCGCGGATTGTCTGTAGTAATCCGCGCGCTCTAGACAATTTTCTCTTGACTCTTTCCTCTTGGCTCTTTCCTGTTCACTATTTCTAAAAGTTTCAGGTTTAAAGTTTAAAGTTGCCGTGGCAGAGTTTCAGGTTTAAAGTTTAAAGTTTCAGGTTGCCTTGGATTGTCTTTGGTAATCTGTGGTCTCTATACATTTTTTCTATCCTTTTGACTCTTTCCTCTTCACTTTTCTCTAGGGTTTACAGTTTCAGGTTTAAAGTTTAAAGTTGCCGCGGATTGTCTTTAGTAATCCGCGCGCTCTAGACATTTTCTCTTGACTCTTTCCTCTTGGCTCTTTCCTGTTCACTATTTCTAAAAGTTTCAGGTTTAAAGTTTAAAGTTGCCGTGGATTGTCTGATGTAATCTGTGGTCTTTAGATATTTCCTCTTCACTCTTGGCTCTTTCCTCTTCACTATCAAATAAAAATCACTTATTTTTTAAATGGCATCGTATTTTTTAACACTTTTGTAATAGCACTAATAACTAAACAAACAATTCCAAAAATGATACTAGATAAAATAGAAAATTATAAACTGTACGCAGGCATTACAGAAAGACTTGCAAAAGGATTTGAATTTTTAGCGAATAATAATTTGGTTGCTCTTGCTTCTGGAACGTATGATATTGCCGAAAAAGCGGTTTTTGCGATTGTTCAAGAGTATGACACTAAGGAAATAAAAGATTGTGTCTTAGAGGGACATACTAAGTATATTGATATTCAGTATATGATTTCGGGAACTGAATTGATGGGAGTCATCACTAAAAAAGACCAGAAAGTTGTGTCTAGCGATGTGGACAAAGACTACACGTTTTATGAAGGGGAGACCGCTTACATTAAATTAACCGAAGGTATGTTTACCGTGTTTTTTCCAGATGATTTACACCGTCCTTGTGTTCAAGATGGACAATCATCTAAAGTAAAAAAGGTAGTGGTGAAAGTTCAGATATAGGACTTTTGTACTAGTGATTTCTTCTACTGTTGCGCATTTGCCAACTACTTTATAACTTACAACACATAGAGCATATGGATAGAATAGCTTTTAATAAAACGGTGGGAGAGGCAATCCAAGAATTTTATGATGTCAATGATTTTGGTGAAGATGGAGGAATAAATAACAAGCTTGCTTGGATAAAATTTGGTTTCTTTTCAATCCCAATTCCAAACTTCGATAGCAGAAAAAATAACGTTTATCTGCACGATATTCATCACATAATTACTGGAAATAACACCTCCTGGAGAGGAGAAAGTGCAGTATCTGCTTGGGAAATTGCCTCTGGAGGTTGGGGGAAATTAATTATACCTTGGCTTTTAACTCTTTGGGCTATGGGTTTAGGCGTTTTATTTTACAACAAATCTACTTTAAAAGCATTTGAAAACGGTCTCACTATGAGAAATGCGCTAACGTGTGGAATCAAAAAAATAGATATAACTAAATTAACCGTTGCAGAAATTAGAGTAAAAGTTAGCAATCAAATCGATACCAACAAAAGCCCAATATTATGGTCAATAATCAGTTTAATCATTTTCTTTCTGCCATTTGTCCTAGGTCTAATGCTATTGGTTAGTATAGTAAACTTATTTTAGTAATAAAACGGAAATAAAAACTGTAACAGCAGACAATGATTGCGATTTATAAAATTTTTATTGCATTTTTTACAATACGTTTTATCCTAGTGTAAATGTAGAAATCATGATGCCGGCAGCAGTTGCGAATTCACTCTTGTAAACCGCAATAGTTTTTACTAACAAAGTATGGTACTTGGTATCTTATAGCGTTTAATTGTAGCTTGTCTTTTTTTATTATGCAATGAGGCAAGAGTAAAAAGGATTACTATTCGAAAATTTCCTTTATATTTTTGCTTTTTTACTGCTTCTACGATTCACAGTCCTACAATGTAAACTGTATTTTAACAATACTTTAATTTATATAAATTGTACACAATATAATTGTGCACTATCTTTGTACTCAGAAATGGAAACTATGAAAGATCAATTACATCTTAACGAGCAGCTCTGTTTTCCGGTCTATGTTTTTGCTAAGGAAATTATTAATCAATACCGTCCTTTGCTAGACGAGTTGGAACTTACCTATCCGCAGTATTTGGTGATGTTGGTTTTGTGGGAACAAGACAAGCAAACGGTAAACCAACTAGGAGAGAAGTTAAAACTGGATAGCGGTACTTTGACTCCTTTGCTTAAACGAATGGAACAAAAAGAGTTTGTTTCTCGTGTGCGAAGTACAATTGATGAGCGATCGGTGAACATTAGCTTAACTGAAAAAGGGAAATCTTTGCGAGAACAAGCACAAGCGATACCAGAAAAAATGGTGGCTTCGATGGGGATTTCGATAGAAGATTTAGAAAATTTGAAAAATATTATACACAAAATAACAAATACAAAAAAATGAAAACATTATATACAACACAAGCTACCGCTACAGGTGGTAGAAACGGACAAGTAAAAAGTGAAAACGGAGTGCTTCAAGTTGAAGTGAGACACCCAAAAGCATTAGGTGGCGCTAACGAAGATTTTGCTAATCCAGAGATGCTTTTTGCGGCAGGATATTCAGCTTGTTTTGATAGCGCTTTGAACCTGGTGATCAAAAACGAAAAAATAACTACAGGAGAAACAACTGTTTCTGCAAAAGTAAGTATTGGACAAAATGATGCTGGAGGTTTTGGACTAGAAGCAGAATTACACGCTAATATTCCAGGTGTTACTATGGAAGTAGCGCAAGATTTAATCGAAAAAGCACACAATGTTTGTCCGTATTCTAATGCGACAAGAGGAAACATGCCGGTTAAATTAACCGTATCAAACGACTAAGAATAATAATCAATTTTTAAAATAAAAGAATGGCTTTAATAGAAGATTTAAACTGGAGACACGCGGTAAAAGCATACGACCCTACAAAAAAAGTAAGTAAGGAAGATGTAGATAAAATTGTAGAAGCAGCTCGTTTAGCGCCTACATCATCAGGATTGCAAGCTTTTCAAGTTCTTGTAGTTGAGAATCAAGAGTTGAAAGAAAAATTAGTAAAAGGTGCTTTGAATCCAGAGTGCATGAGAGATTGTTCGCATGTAATTATTTTTGCAGGATGGGATCGTTATACTGAAGAGCGTATTGATAAAGTGTACAACCACACTACAGATGTACGCGGTTTAGAAAGAGGTCGTTTCAGTAGTTATACTGATATGTTGAAAAAAATGTATTTGGCTCAATCTGCCGAAGAGAATTTTGCTCATATCGCACGTCAAACGTACATTGCTCTTGGACTTTCATTAGCACAAGCAGCAGAATTAAAAGTAGACAGCACACCAGTGGAAGGTTTTGATAATAGCGTTGTAGACGAAATTTTAGAACTTGACAAATTAGGTTTAAAAAGTGTTTCTCTAATGTACGTAGGGTACGCAGATGCTCCAAACGACTGGATTGGACAAATGAAAAAAGTGAGAACTCCAACAGAAGAATTTGTTGTTGAATTTAAATAAGAAATTATACCAACAATTATTTTTTTCGAAATAGTAAAGAGTCCAAATCAAATGTATTTTTGATTTGGACTTTTTTTGTTTTCACTATTTATCGAAAATCATTTTTTTAAGATTTATCTTTCTAAAGTAAATTAATTAAAGCTATATTTGAACACCACGGAAAAACAAAATTAATCCACAACAAAAAGAGAGTACACTTTCCTTTTGCTGTGGATTTTTGTTTTTGGGTGGGTAAAGAAAATTTTAAATTGAATAACTATATGATAGTGTTATATAGTTGTGAGCAATTTTAAAACCGAATATGATATTTAGCAAAATTTTACAACTAAAAAACATAAAATATGAGTGAAATAAAATACACTAATGTTTATTATTATCAATTATTTCCAAATAATGAGGGACTAAATCCAGAGGAAAAGGATATCTTTTTTCAATATTGTGACAAGAACATATTTATTAAAAAAAATAGTTATACACGTATTCCACATTCTGATGGTTATATAAATATTTATGATCTAGAAGAGAGGCATAATAGATATGTTTTAGGAACTTTTGTTTATAATCAAACATCTAACATCCCTCCTTCATTTAATGACATTGAAAATAAACCCTCAGAATTAAAAATAGGAAAATTTGATGGTCTTGGTTTTGACAGTTCATTTATCTACGATAGAATAACAAGAATTATTGGATTAGAATCAAAAAAACCAGGGACTTCACAAAAATCTGTTGAAGATTTTATAATGAAGAATTTTGAATTAGTAAATTGTCATTTAAAATTTGTTGTACTACCCAACGAATACAATAAATTTTTAAATTCAAATAAATATACTCGTTTAGAAATGGATTTAGCAATTCCAAATAATGATATGGGGATTTTAAAGCCCAATGAAAAAAATGCAAATAATATTTTGCAATTAATGCAAGATTTAAAAGGTTCTTCTGCCAAAATAATCATTTCGAATGGTCGTTCCAGAAAAAAAACACTCTCACTTTCAAGCGTTAGACAATTAGCACAATGGTTATATAAAACAGATAAAAAAGAAACGTTAGTTCAAAATTTAAGAATTACTGGCGTTGATGTTGATTCAGAAAATAATCATATATTTGATTTAATTTCAAATAGATTAATAACTAAAATTAACATTGAAAAAACTAGAACAATTGGAAGCTTCCAAATAAAAATTAAGTACGATCAATTAGAAGGTGATTTTTTAGCATATAGAGAGGAATTAGAAAAACTCCAAAAATGAAATGACGAAATCTGAAAATATATTGAATATTATTCTTTCAATGCTAGTAACCTTTATAATTTACTATGTATCAATTCATTATTGTCATAAATTAAATTACTCAAAATTCCTTGAGCTTTTTATAACAACATTTAGTATTATTATCGGTTTTTTACTAACCATTTCAACTTTGTTACATTCTATAAGAAATGAAAAAATGGAATTTATTCGTAAATCTGGCGGAATGAAATCGCTAAATTCATCCCTAAAAAAATCAATTTATTCAGGTTTTATAGCTGTTATCTTTTCAATATTTACATTTCTTTTTGAGGACATTTTTAAGAATCATCAAGCACTTATTTATCCTATATTTTTCCTAAATATTTTATCGTTTTTAATATCATTAAACTTTATGAAAACGTTTTTAAAAATTATGTCAACAGAGTAAAAAAAAACTGCTCACAACAGCCGTTTTGATATAGCTGGAATTTAGTGGAATTAGCGTTTCGCATCAAGTCTTCGTCAAGCCGAAAATTCACCGGTTACGAACTTCCAGCCATCTCAAAATGACTTTACATTGTGCGTAATTTTACCACAGAATCGAGAATGAGATGAAAAAATCTAACAAATTTTATTGGGACAAAACAAACAAAGAATGATTGAACTGAACGCTCGAAACATTAGTAATATTCCAGATAAAAATCTGTGTATAAAGCATATTGATGATAGCGCAATCAAAAGTTTTATAAAGAAAAATTATAATATTGGATATTGCGATTATTGCGATAAAAAATTGAAAGTAGTAAGTCTTGAGAGTTTATTAGAATTTATGATGCTAGGAATTTCAAATTTCTATGAAGATGCAGGAAATTTTATGAGCTACAACGGACGTGAAGGTGGATATTTGGGAAATACTTTCGATCCTAATGAGTTAATTCAAGAGCAAATTGGCTTGGAAACTGACCCATTTGAATTAACAGAGGATATTGTAAATTCAATTGATGATATTGCTTGGTCTGAACCTGATATGTATTATGAGACTGAACGAGACGAATTAATGTACCAATGGAGCTTTTTCAAAGACTTAATAAAACACAAATCAAGATATTTATTTCAACAAAATCAATCTTCAAAGAAAAGTCAAAAAGCATTTACTATTTTAAAGGAGGTCGGTCAAATAACTAAATCACTTAATCTTATAAAAAAGATAGAAAAAGGTACAATTATTTATCGATGTAGACAACATCATTCGAGCAAAGTCGTTATTGAAAAAGAAAAATTAGTTGCACCACCTGAAAAATATGCAATTTATCCAAATAGGTTTAGTCCATCAGGAATTTCTATGTTATATTCTGCTTTCGACCCAACCACAGCTTTTTTAGAAACTATAAGTAGAGAAGATAAGAAAAAAGACTCTATCACAATTTCAAAATTTAAACTAAAAAAGGAAATCTATGTTATTGACTTTAATAGACTTCCTAATATTCCAAGTATTTTTGATTTTAAGAAAGTGAAAACACATTATTTAATCCGTTTCCTTTATGATTTAGTTAGAGATTTTACACATGAAATAAAAAAAGATGGCAAAGAACATATTGAATATGTCCCAACTCAAGTAGTTACAGAATACTTTAGGTATCCATTTAATAAGAACAGACAAAACATTATAGAAGGAATTGTTTATCCTTCTTCAAAAAACAAATTGGAATCATCGTCAGTAATATTTTGGAATAATGAAGAATGTATGGAACATCTTGAATTAATAGAATTAAGTGTAGAAAAAATAAAAAACTATATATAAGTTATGGACATGGAAGATACGGTAGTTGGAGCTATACCTTTAGGTATCAAAATGGAGATATGGAGCTTATTGGCTATAATTCCTATTCAAGTAGAGGTCCAGTACCACAATATGAGGTAAGTATAAATTTTTTGACAAGAAAGAAACTAACAAGAGACAATCTAAATAAAGATGTGGACGGAGATAACTATACGACTGATAATTTTAAAGAAACTTGGGAGCGAATAAATAGTAAACAACTGATAAGACTTTCTAATATAAAAGATTTTGATGAGCTTGATTTTTAAATAATTATCCAAATAGAAGAGCTTATAACATCCGTTTGTTACTATTGCGAATTTAGTACTAAATTAAGCATAGATTTTCTTTTGAACGTTAGTAAAAAACTGAAAATATCCTCTTGGAATTCCGCTAAATAATTAAGTCAAGAATTATAATACAACATGGTAAAAAAAATACGAAGTAAATAACTTAATACAAAAAATGAAAATAATTTTATCAGCAATTTTAGTAATCATTTCAAGTTTAATATCGGCTTAGATAAAAGTTAATGAAGAATTAAAAAATGAATTGAACATGATTAATAAAGACGACCAAATATTTAGAAGGCTTTATTTTTTTAAAGATGATTATGAGTCAAAGAGTGATTCACTTAAAAAATTATTTAAAGTTGATGATATTGGATTGAAAGAAATTCTTGTGAAAAGTATGATGAAAAATGATTCAATTAATCTTTTAAAAATTGAGAAAATTATTCAAAAATATGGTTATCCAGGAAAATCTTTGGTTGGAGAAACAGAAAGCGATGTTGCGTGGGAAGTCATTCAACATGCAACTTTTGAAACACGTAAGAAATACTTAAATCTTTTGAAAAGCACAGCAGATAAGAATGAAATTCGGTTCACTTTATATGCTTTGACCTTAGATAGAGTTTTAATGGAAGAAAATAAACTTCAAAAATATGGTAGCCAATGAAGGGAAGTTGTTTTAAGTAAAACAAAAGAAAAAATAATGATAATTTGGCCCATTGAAAACCCTGAAAAAGTCAATAAACTAAGAAGAAAAGCAGGTTTTGATGAAACAATAAAGAAATACGCAAAACATTTCGGAATAGATTATAAAGTGTATGCCATAGATGATTTAGATTTAATGTGAGAAAACCTCTTATTACTGCGGTTTCCAAAAATGGTAAAATAAGCGGAAAATATTCGGTCACGAAGTTCGCCAATTCTTGAAGCCGTGAAACTTTGTGAGTCAGTTTAATGGAGACACTGAAAATTAAGCTGACTTAATTATATAATTGTTTAAACCAAAAACATCAAAACCGTATATGGAAAATGAAAACGAATTAAAATCAGATATTGAAAAAAAATATAATCAATATTATACTCAAAAGGAAACGGTAGAATATTTATTGAAAAATGGATACACTGAAAGTGAAATTAAAAACGAAATATATAATCATTACTTAAAAGAAGATGACAAAACAGTAAAGAACGGATTCTCATATGTTTTTACTTTAATAATATTGTCAATAATTTCAATAGCACCGTTATTTGCATACTTTTTTGTGATAAAAATTTCTTTTGCTATTATTTCACTGGGCTTGATTTTATTGACTTACGGATATTCAAAATTAAATAAGAAATGCATTTTAGCTTGGTTAAGTTTTATGGTGATTTTTGTAACTTACATCTTGTTGATATCTATAATAAAATTATCGGGTAAATTTATTAATTCATTGTATTCCTATCAACTGATAATTGCTTTATTATTATTTTCATCTTTGGTTACAGCTAAAATTTATGATGTTTACCAACGTAAAACTAGATTAACCGACCAATTTGAATTCCAATAAAAGCTAACGCACTACAGCCTTTACAACACATTTAGATTGTAAGCTAAATTTAAAGATGGTTATAAAGGAAAAAATACATGCATAGAGGAAAGAACTAGCGTCTTATATTCTAATATCTGCTTGTGCTACAACCTTTCTAATATTTGTATTGGAAGGATAGAGAAAAGAATTTTAGACAATTAATAACCACTTTTGGATACACTAAGAGTTAAAATTTCTATCATTACAATTCCACAAACCCACAAAAAAAGCCCTTAAACAAATTCTGTTTAAGGGCTTTTCAAAATTAAAATTACCTAAATAATTCCGGTACAGAATTAACGTCTACTGCCATCCACCACCAAGGGCTCTGTACAATTGTATGACTGCTTTATATTGTTGGAACTTGTTGTCAACCAAACTTAATTTGGCGTTCAAAGCGTCGTTTTTAGAAGTCAATACCTCTAAATAATTTGCTAAACCGTAAGTCAATAATTCATCTGAAAACGAAGCGGCTTTTGTTAAAGCGTCTGCCTGTTTTTGACGAATTGAAAATTTATAGGTTTCGTTATTGTATTGTGCTAAAGCATCTGATACTTCTTTTCCAGCGGTAAGCAAAGATTGCTCAAATTGTAAATACGCTTTTTCTTGATTCGCTTTAGCTACTTCGTATCTTGTTTTCACTTGACGTTGATTAAAGATAGGTTGCGTTAAACCTGTGATCACGTTAGCAAAAATAGAGTTGGCACTAAACCACTCTTTCAATTGAATACTTTGTAAACCACCTGAAGCTGTAATTTTTAAGCTAGGATAAAATCCACTTTTTGCTACGTTTGTCATTTCAAAGTTGCTGATTAAATTGTATTCAGCAGCGATAACGTCAGGACGGTTGCGCAATAAGCTCGCAGGTACCCCAAGCGTGATTTCAGGTAAAGGATTTTGCGCATCAAATGTGGCACGTTCAATCTTTCCTGATGGCTCCCCTAGTAATGCACTCATCATGTTTTCGAGAATAATAGTATTATTCTTTAAATCGGCGATGATTAATTCTGTAGCATATTTTTGCGCTTCAGTTTGTTTTACACCAACTTCAGTAACATTTCCAGCTTTTTTAAGCGCTAGAATGGTTTCTACACTTTCGTTACGATTGATCAAACTCTCCTCAGCCACTTTTATCTGTGCATCGACAGATAAAAGTTGGAAATAAGTTGAAGCGATATTCGCGATTAATTGTGTTTGAATGGCTTGTTTTACTGCGGTAGATTGAAAAAACGATGCATTTGTAGCACGCTTATTACTTCTAATTTTCCCCCAGATATCAGCCTCCCAAGAAAGCGAACCATATATTTGATACTGATCTACATCTAGATTTTGTAAAAAAGTACCCGATTGACTATTTTTAGAAATTTTGTTGTGCGTCCAGTCACTAGAAGCAGATAGTGTAGGGAAGTAGCCCGCCTCACCTTGCTTCATCGTTGCCTGAGCTGCAGCAATATTTTGCATAGCAATACGCACGTCAAGATTGTTTTGTAATCCTTTTGCAATATAACCTTGCAATAAAGGATCAGTAAACATTTTCTCCCATGAGATATTTGCTAGTGAAGTAGAGTCTGATGACGCTACTTCACTGCGGTATAAGTTTTCTGTTTTTAGCTCGGGGCGCTGGTAATCTTTAGCAACAAAGCAGGACTGCAGTAATGTTGCGGTAACTCCTAAGAGTGCGATTCTATATATTTTATTTTTCATTTTTTTCATCTAAAAGTGGTACATCTGCATCGTGATTTGTTACAGGAATAGGCTTAGAGCTAATGCGTTCTTGCAAGTTTTGAAAAACGATGAACAATACTGGAATAACAAATACTCCAAGTAATGTTCCTATCAACATTCCTCCAATAGCACCTGTTCCAATCGCTTTATTCCCAACTGCTCCAGCACCTTGTGCTAACATTAATGGTAATAATCCAAAGATGAAGGCAAATGAAGTCATCAAAATAGGACGTAATCTAGAAACAGCACCTTGAACGGCAGCTTGTGCAACAGACATTCCTTTTTTTCTTGCATCAACGGAGAATTCGACTATTAAAATGGCATTCTTAGCCAGCAATCCAATCAACATAATCAGTGTAATCTGGAGGTAGATATTATTACTTACATTAAAAAAGTAAGCAAAGATATAGGCACCAGCAAGACCAACAGGCAACGAAATCAATACTGCAAACGGCAACATATAACTTTCATATTGTGCAGCAAGTAAGAAATACACAAACACTAAACAAAGCATGAAAATATATAAGGTTTGACCACCGGCACTAATTTCCTCACGCGTTAAACCTGAGAATTCATAACCATAACCAAGAGGTAAACTTTGAGCAGCTACTTCTTCAACTGCTTTAATCGCGTCTCCCGTACTAAAACCATCATTAGGCGCACCAGTAACTTTCACCGAAGTAAACAAGTTGAAACGCTCAATTGCTTGCGGTCCAAACACTTTTACAAGGCTAACAAACTGCGATATAGGAGCCATTTGTCCGTCTTTATTTCGAACAAGAATTTTATTCAACGATTCAGGATTGGTTCTAAACTCTGGTTCTGATTGATAAACCACACGGTATTGCTTGCCAAACTTATTAAAGTTAGAAGCATAAACACCTCCATAATAACCTTGCATAGTTCCAAGAACATCAGTTACAGTCAATCCAGATCTTTTAATCGAAGCCACATTTAAGTCAATGCGGTATTGTGGGTAATTAGGAGAGAATGAAGTTGCAGCATATTTAATTTCTGGACGGCTATTTAAAGCAGCCAAGAACTTATTGTTAACATCACTCAACTCTTGAATAGAACCCCCTTTTTGATCTTGTAATTGAAATTCGAAACCATTAGCAAAACCAAAACCAACTAGGGTAGGTCTAGCAAAGAAAAGCACCTTGGCATTTTTCACAGCAGCTGATCTCTTGAACAGTTCACCTACCACCATCGAAATTTCTTGGTTGGCATCTTTACGTTCGTCCCAAGTTTTCAATTTTACAATTACCATTCCGTAATTACTACCCGTTCCACTGATCAAACTACGACCAGAAATACGCAAGATTTCTTTAATCTCAGGAATGTCTTTTACTTTGTTTTCGATCTCTAACAATACTTTTTCAGTATTCTCTAGAGACGTTCCCGGAGGAAGCGAAACATCAGAAATAATTGCTCCAGTATCTTCACCAGGTACAAACGCTTTAGGAGTAATGTTTAATAGTAAAACAAATATTCCAGCAAAAACAGCAATACCTACAAAGGCTAACCATTTACGCTTGATAAAGAACTCAACTGATTTTTTATATTTTTGAGTTGTCGTGTCAAACCCTGCATTAAACGCAGTATAGAAACGGTCTAAAAATCCCGTTTTCTTAGCGTTATCATGCGGTTTTAAGAAAATTGCACACAAAGCAGGAGACAAAGTCAAGGCATTAATTGCCGACAATACAATAGCAACTGCAAGTGTTAAACCAAATTGTTTGTAGAAAACCCCAGCCGATCCACTAATAAACGAAACCGGAATAAATACCGCTGACATCACTAAGGTAATCGAAATAATGGCACTACTAATATCACCCATCGCACTATGAGCTGCTTTTTTAGGATCGTGTTCACCGGCTTCCATTTTTGCATGGACGGCTTCAACTACCACAATTGCATCATCGACCACAATACCTACGGCTAGTACTAAGGCGAATAACGTCAACAAGTTGATGGTAAACCCAAAGACACTCAAGAAAAAGAATGTTCCTAAAATCGCTACCGGTACTGATATTGCTGGAATCAACGTAGATCTCCAGTCTTGCAAGAAGATAAATACCACAACAAATACTAGTAAAAAGGCTTCAATAAGGGTGTGAATTACTTTTGTAATCGACTCATTAAGGAAGTCATTTGCATTAATTAAGGTTGTGTATTTAACTCCTTTAGGGAAGTTAACCTCTGCTTTGTCTAATACAGCAAGGGAGTTATCAATAACCTCTTGTGCATTTGAACCAGCAGTTTGTGCAATGGCAATCGCCACAGATTGGTTTCCGTTAGTCAGTGTATTACTAGAATAGTTTACAGCACCTAACTCAATTCTTGCAACATCACCTAGCTTTAATACTTCACCGTTAGGTGTAGAACGCACTACAATTTCTTCAAATTCCTTTGTTTCTTGTAAACGCCCTTTGTATTTTAAGGTATATTGAAAAGATTGGTTGCTGTTTTCTCCTAATGATCCTGGAGCCGCTTCGATATTTTGTTCTGCTAACAATGCAGTAATATCTGAAGGAACTAATCCATAAGCACCCATTACATCAGGCTTAAGCCAAATACGCATCGAGTAATCTTTTTGACCAAAAATAACTGCTTCTCCTACACCAGCAACCCTTTTAATTTTAGGTAGGATATTAATGTTGGCATAATTTTGAAGAAACGTCATGTCATAATCTGGATTTTCACTGTATAATGAGAAAATCAAGATATTATCACTCTGTCTTTTTGAGGTTGTTACCCCAGCCTTTGTTACCTCTTGCGGTAATAAAGGAGTGGCACGCGACACTCTATTTTGAACGTTTACTGCAGCTAAATCAGCATTTGTACCTAATTTAAAGTAAATGTTAATCGAAGCAGAACCATCATTATTAGAAGTCGAAGTCATGTACGTCATGTCTTCAACACCATTAATTTGTTCTTCTAGCGGGATTACTACAGAGCTCATTACCACCTCGGCACTTGCTCCTTGATAATTTGCCGTTACTGTTACGGTAGGCGGCGCTATTTCTGGGTATTGCGATACTGGAAGAGATACTAATCCAATAGCTCCTAGTATTAGGATGATGATCGAAATCACCGTTGACAATACCGGCCTGTCTATAAATTTTTGAAACATATTTGATTATTTATATGAGAGATTGAATTGTCAATTATTATTTTGTAGGATCAATTGTTGCTTGGTAATCTACTACTTCTGGTTTGATCAAGGTCCCTTCAGCTACAATACCTACCCCTTCGATAAGCATTTTATCATTAGGATTAAGTCCGCTATCAACCACGTAGAAACGCCCACCTGGAATAGGACGCACTTCAATAGGCACTGCTTTTACTTTATTGTCTTTATCAACGATCAAAGCAATTCTTTTGTCTTGCATTTCAAGTGTTGCACTTTGAGGAATGATGATTACATCTTGCAAATCTGTCGGGATTTGTACTGTACCGCTTGCTCCTGAGCGCAATAATTTATTACCGTTAGGGAAACTAGCTCTCACATTAAATGATCCTGTTTGTGCATTGGCTTGACCACTAAAAGTTTCAATTTTTCCTTTGCTTTCATACAAAGAACCGTTGCTTAGGACTAAATTCACAGCTGGCATTTTGTTAATTTTGTCTTGGAAAGATTTTCCTTCGGCATTCATAACAATATCTAACTGCTGTTTTTCATTTACTGAGAAGTACGCATAAACAGTACTAATGTCAGAGATACGCGTTAGCGGCTCTACAGTTTGACTACTTACGTAACTACCTAAACGCAAGGGTAAGCTACCTACGATTCCGTTTACAGGGCTTTTTATTGTTGCATAATTAATACGCGCCACAATACCTTGATAGGTACTTTTTACACCTGCTAAGTTTGCTTTTGCAGTTTCTAGTTGTACATCACTTATAATGTTGCGATCTACTAATGGTTTCAATCTATTTACTTCAACTTGAGCAGCAGTAATTTTAGCTTTGGCAGCAGCCGCTTCTTGATTGGCAGTTTGAGTTTCTAGTTTGAACAATATTTGTCCTTTTCTAACCTCTTGTCCTTCTTGAACATAAATTTTCTCGATATAGCCATCTACTTTTGCTCTAATATCTATATCGGTAATTCCTTCTAAACTAGCAGGATATTCTGCTAATAAGGTGGTACTTGATTTTCCTAATTCCACCACTTTGTATGGCATCACAGGAGGGGCAGCAGCTTCTGTATTTTCTTTTTTGCACGATAGCAAACTTATAGATAGTAGCACTGCGCTAATGAAGTATCTCTTTTTCATTTGGGATTATTTACTTAGTTATTTAATTGTTTATTTGTTGCTTAATGTCATTCTGGATTTCGATCTTCTTAAATTCAGCTATGGTGTGTTCAAATGATTTTTCAATTTGCTGAATATGATTTTTATATGAAACAATATTATTCAAATTGGCTATTTCTTCAACACATGAAGCTGTTTTGACTCTATATTCATGCATTCTATTTATTATTTTTCCTTCTGCTTCGATCATCTTTAAGTAATTGTTCAAACGATCACTTAAACGCGCTGATCTAAAATATTTTTTTCGGTCTCCCGATAAAGTGAAGTAAAAAACTTTCTCCATGCTCAGTAGCAATTTTAAATTAGTAGAGATTGAGCTCTTGCTAGCAGACAGTTTTTCAACTAGTGCTTCAAAGGTCAATCCTGATTTACATCCATCTACAATTAAAACGCCCATTATTCTTGCTGCCAGTGGCGGTACTTGATATAATGATTCAAAATGCATCCCGAACATTTCAATAAGCTCTTCTCTCTCTTTAGCTGTATTTTCCATGTTTTTTTTTGCAAAGTTACAATTGGTTCGCAAAACACCGAACTAGTCGAACTTAATGTTATGTTAAATTTTAAACGGTTGTTTAATTCGAAAAAAAGCCCTGCTTAAATCATTCGATTAGTAGAAAAAAAGAGGAATAAAAACACTTTCTTAAGTAAAATCTAATTTCCCTATATTTGTTGACCTAAAATGATACACAGCGTGACTCAAATAAATAAACTAAAAATATTTAATGATCCTATTTATGGATTTATTAGCATCCCAAACGCATTAATATACGACCTAATTCAGCACCCTTATTTTCAAAGATTGCGACGTATCTCTCAAATGGGACTTTCTTACCTTGTTTATCCAGGGGCAAATCACACACGTTTTCATCATGCGCTAGGATGCATGCATTTAATGCAAAAAGCCGTTGATGTGTTGCGTTTTAAAGGAATTAGTATTTCTGACGAAGAAGAAAATGCCTTGTACATTGCGATTTTATTACACGATATAGGCCACGGCCCTTTCTCTCACGCCATGGAACGCAGTATTGTTGAAGATGTGCATCATGAGGAGATTTCGCTATTATTCATGAATGAGCTCAACGTGAAATTCAACGGACAGTTAGATCTTGCTATCCAGGTTTTTAAAGGAGAATACCACAGGTTATTCATGTTGCAATTGATTTCGAGTCAGTTAGATATGGATCGAATGGATTACTTAAAGCGCGATAGTTTTTACTCAGGTGTTGCAGAAGGAAATGTGAATTCTGAACGTTTGATTCAGATGATGAACGTGGAGAATGATGTCTTGGTAATAGAAGAAAAAGGAATTTACTCTGTAGAAGAATTCTTAATGTCCCGTCGATTAATGTACTGGCAGGCGTATTTACACAAAACAAGCTTAGTTGCAGAATTAATTTTGACAAAAATATTAAAACGAGCACGCGAGCTAACCTTAAAAGGGACTGTTTTGCCTTGCAGTGATGCTTTACTGTTTTTTTTACAAAACAAAATTACCTTAGAAGCATTTGATGCCGCTACTCTAGAATTGTTTTCAAGATTAGATGATTTTGATATCATTAGTGCCTTAAAAGCATGGCAGTACCACGCTGATTTTATCTTGTCGTCATTGAGTAAAATGATTATCAATCGTGATTTATTAAAAATTAAATTAACGAATGAAAAAGTGCCAAGCGAAGATTTACAGCCTTTAAAAGAGCGTTTTGCAGCTGAAAATAAAATAAGTTTACACGATACAGACTATTTTATATTTAAAGGAAAGATAAAAAATCAAGCCTACAGCAAAGAGGCCGAACCCATACGAATCTTAAAGAAAGACCGTACTGTTGAAGACGTCATAGAGTCATCTGATCAGCTGAATTTAAAATCATTATCAAAAGCGGTAACCAAATATTATATTTGTTTCCCAAAACAACTTGTATAAATCAAGATTTAAAATCTATTTTTTTATATTTTTGTGCGAATCAAAAGTTAATCATTTTTTTATGTGTTTAGAGAACTGCGGTCATCACGCATCTTATACTATTAAAAATACAATCAAATAAGATGAAATTTACAGCAGAACAAATAGCGGGGATACTAGAAGGAGAAATCATTGGTAACCCAAAAGCTGAAGTGCATGAGTTAGCAAAAATCGAAGAAGGTAAAGAAGGATCATTAACTTTTCTTTCTAATCCTAAATACAACAATTTCATTTACTCTACAAAAGCGACTATAACAATTGTTAATAAAGCTTTTATTCCTGAGGGTGAGGTTGCCACTACCTTAATTAAAGTAGAGGACGCTTACATGTCATTTTCTAAATTGCTGGAATTTTATGACCAAGCTAAAGGCGTAAAGATAGGAATTGAGCAACCATCAGTAATTGCAGAAGATGCAAAGTATGGTGCTAATTTATATTTTGGTAGTTTCAGTTATGTTGGTTCTAGAGTCGTTCTAGGAGATGATGTAAAAATATATCCAAATTGTTTTATTGGAGATGACGTTAAAATTGGAAATAATGTCACTATTTTTGCTGGTGCAAAAATATATTCAGATACTGTAATAGGGAATAACTGTACTATTCACTCTGGTGCTATTATAGGCGCAGATGGATTTGGTTTTGCTCCCGTTGCAGATGGAAGTTATAAAAAAATCCCTCAAATAGGGAACGTTATCATAGAAGATAATGTTGATATAGGTTCGTGTACCACAATAGATAGAGCCACCATGGGGTCGACTATCATTAGAAAAGGGGTTAAGCTTGACAATCAAATTCAAGTAGCACACAATGTGGAGATTGGTGAGAATACAGTAATTGCTGCGCAAACAGGTATTGCGGGTTCTACTAAAATAGGTAAAAACGGAATGATAGGTGGCCAAGTAGGTATCGTGGGTCACTTAACAATAGGAGATAATGTTCGCATACAGGCGCAAGCTGGTGTAGGTAAGAACATCAAAGATAATGAAATACTGCAAGGAAGTCCGTCATTTGGATACAGCGACTATAGTAAGTCGTATGTTCATTTTAGGAACTTACCAAAACTTGTAAACGAATTAGAAGAGTTAAAAAAACAAATATTAAACCAAAAAAAAGCAAACAATGGTTAAACAGAAGACCATCAAAACCGAAGTCTCACTAACGGGTGTTGGACTCCATACTGGTAAGGAAGTTAAGATGACTTTTAAACCAGCTCCTATAAATAATGGTTTTACATTTGTTAGAGTTGATCTAGAAGGGCAGCCAGTGGTAGAAGCTGATGCTAACTACGTAGTAAACACACAAAGAGGAACTAATTTAGAGAAGTTAGGCGTTAAAATTCAAACTCCTGAGCATGTTTTAGCAGCTTTAGTAGGTTGTGATTTAGATAATGTGATTATCGAATTAAACGCTTCTGAACTTCCTATTATGGACGGTTCATCTAAATATTTTGTTGAAGCACTTGAAAATGCTGGTATCGAAGAGCAAAATGGTAAACGTAATGTTTATGTGGTTAAAGAAGTGATTTCGTATACAGATGAAGCATCTGGAAGCGAAATACTAGTGATGCCTAGTGATTCGTACTCTGTTACTACAATGGTTGATTTTGGGACTAAAATTTTAGGAACTCAAAATGCAAATTTAAAGAGCCTAGCCGACTTTAAACAAGAGATCGCTAGTTCTAGAACTTTTAGTTTTTTACATGAACTAGAAGCATTATTAGATAACGGATTAATTAAAGGTGGTGATTTAAATAACGCTATTGTTTATGTTGATAAAGAGATTTCTGAAACTACAATGCAAAACTTAAAAGTTGCTTTTGGTAAGGATGATATCAATGTAAAACCTAATGGTATTTTAGACAATCTTACATTGCACTATCCTAATGAAGCAGCAAGACATAAGTTACTTGATGTTTTAGGAGATCTAGCTTTGATAGGTACTAAAATCCAAGGTAAGATTATTGCAAATAAACCAGGTCATTTTGTAAACACACAGTTTGCTAAAAAAATGGCTAAAATTATAAAAATCGAACAACGCAATTATGTGCCTGTTTACGACTTGAATTTAGAGCCGTTAATGGATATTCATAAAATTATGGCGGTATTGCCTCACAGACCACCATTTTTATTGATTGATAGAATTATCGAAATGTCAGAAACGCATGTTGTGGGAATGAAGAATGTTACAATGAATGAGAATTTCTTTGTAGGTCATTTTCCAGAAGCGCCAGTAATGCCAGGGGTTTTAATTGTTGAAGCTATGGCTCAAACAGGAGGAATCTTAGTACTAAGCACCGTACCAGATCCTGAGAATTACTTGACTTATTTCATGAAAATTGATAATGTAAAATTCAAGCATAAAGTATTGCCTGGAGATACTTTAATTTTTAAATGTGATTTGATTACTCCTATTAGAAGAGGGATCTGTCACATGCAAGCAAATGCATATGCTAACGGTAAATTAGTTGCAGAAGCAGAATTAATGGCTCAAATTGCCAAAAAACAATAAAATAGGATTGTAAATAAGTGAGCAGTATATTAGCTCACTTTTTATAATTAATGCAAACATAAAAAAAAGCAGATGAATCAACCTTTAGCATATGTTCATCCTGGCGCAAAAATCGCCAAAAATGTAGTTATCGAACCTTTTACAACTATTCACAATAATGTGGTAATAGGTGACGGAACATGGATAGGATCGAATGTCACCATTATGGAAGGTGCCCGAATTGGAAAGAACTGCAATATATTTCCAGGAGCAGTAATTTCGGCAGTACCACAAGATTTAAAATTTGGTGGTGAGGAATCGTTGGCAATAATAGGGGATAACTGTACCATTAGAGAGTGCGTTACCATAAATAGGGGTACGGTTGCATCAGGGCAAACATTGATAGGTAACAATTGTTTAATCATGGCTGCTGCACATATTGCACACGATTGCCATGTAGGAAACAATGCAATTATTGTAAACGGTGTATTACTAGGTGGTCACGTAACGATAGGAAATCATGCAGTAATTGGAGGATTGGCAGCAATTCATCAGTTCATTAGTGTAGGAGATCACGCTATGGTTTCTGGAGGATCTTTAGTTAGAAAAGACGTTCCGCCATTTACAAAAGCAGCAAAAGAGCCTTTGTCTTATGTAGGGATTAACTCTGTAGGACTTAGAAGAAGAGGATTTACATCTGAGAAGATTAAAGAAATTCAAGAGATTTATAGAATTTTGTACCAAAAAAATTATAACGTTACACAAGCATTAGGAATTATCGAAGCAGAGATGGAAGCAACTCCAGAACGCGATGAAATCATTGATTTTATTAGAAATTCGTCTCGTGGTGTAATGAAGGGATATACTGGGAATTATTAATTAATAATCTCCAAATTGTGCAGCAATTGAGTTGTGTAATAAAACATAAAAATTAATATAAATTGCTACGACGGAAAGTGGTAGCCAAAATAAAAAATAATGGCATCAACATCAGACATTAAAAACGGATTGTGTATTAAGTACAATAACGATATTTACAAAATTATTGAATTTTTACACGTGAAGCCTGGAAAAGGACCTGCATTTGTTAGAACTAAACTAAGAAGTTTAAGTAACGGAAAAGTTTTAGATAACACTTTTTCTGCTGGTCACAAAATTGAGGAAGTTCGTGTTGAAAACCATAAATTTCAATTTTTGTATCCTGAAGGAGATGAATTTCATTTCATGAATACAGAGTCTTTTGAGCAAATCTCATTGAATAAAAATATCCTTGACTCACCAGATTTATTAAAAGAAGGTGAAAGCGTTATGGTAAGTATTAATACAGAGACTGATTTACCTCTTTCTGTAGATATGCCAGCTTCTGTTGTACTTGAAGTGACTTATGCTGAGCCAGGTGTTAAAGGAAACACGGCTACAAACGCTACAAAATCTGCTACGGTAGAAACTGGTGCTCAAATCAACGTTCCTTTGTTTATTAATGAAGGGGACAAAATCAAAATTGACACGGCTTCTGGAAACTACATGGAGCGCGTTAAGGAATAATTGATTAGTATATGAAATTTTCAAATACCCAATCTTTAAAGGAAATCGCTAGCATAATCAATTGTGATTATGTGGGCGATGCTCTTTTTTCAATTACAGGAATGAACGAAATTCATGTGGTTGAGAAGGGAGATATTGTCTTTGTAGATCATCCTAAGTATTATGATAAAGCATTAAACTCGGCAGCATCTGTTATTTTAATTAATAAGGTGGTAGCTTGTCCTGAAGGAAAAGCATTGCTTATTTCTGAGGATCCATTTAGAGATTTTAATACTTTAACACAGCACTTTAAGCCTTTTGAAAAAGCTACTACTGCTATTGCACAAACGGCTAAAATAGGTGAGGGGACGATTATCCAACCAAATGTATTCATTGGAAATAATGTTACTATTGGTAAAAACTGTTTGATTTATCCTAACGTGGCTATTTATGACCATACTGTTATAGGTGATAATGTTATTATCCATGCAGGATCAGTTCTTGGAGCCGACGCTTTTTATTATAAAAAAAGAGCAGAAGGTTTTGATCAATTGGTTTCTGTAGGACGTGTGGTTATCAAAGATAATGTAGGCATTGGTGCACTTTGTACAATAGACAAAGGGGTAACGGGTGATACAACCATTGGAGCAGGTACAAAGATTGACAACCAAGTACATGTAGGTCATGATACGGTAATAGGAAAAAAATGTTTGATTGCCTCACAAACTGGAATAGCGGGTTGTGTTATAATCGAAGATGAAGTAACAATTTGGGGTCAAGTAGGTACAACTAGCGGGATCACCATAGGTGAGAAAGCAGTGATTCTAGGACAAACCGGAGTTACTAAATCAGTAGAAGGCGGTAAAACGTATTTTGGAACTCCAATTGAAGAATCAAGAGAGAAATTAAAGCAATTGGCCAATATTAAGAAAATACCAGAAATTCTAACGAAATTAAAATAATATGTCTTCAAAAGAAATTATTCAAAGTTTTTATAAGTCTGATGCCTTAATTGACAGTGCAGTCATGAAGGATTTTCTACATCCAGAAATTGTTTTGGATTGGAATAGCAGTAAGGGATTTGTACAGCTTGATTTTCAAGGAATACTCGACATTGCAGCAGAATTAGGTAAAGCTTATGTGCGCTCTAAAGTGCGTGTAAGTCATATTGTAACAGAAGATGATAGCGTATCGGTACGTTATTCTCATTTTGTAAAAACAATTGAAAATCCAAGGGAAGAAATGCTTTTAGCACATTTTATGGCAATTTGGCAACTCAAAGACGGTAAATTATACCGAGGGTACCAAATGAGTCAATTATCTTAATTTATTTTGATAATAAATGCGCTCAAAATAATTTCAAAACCTTACTTTTGCAACACAATTTTTAAAAATCACATAAAATATATATCATGAGTGTTTTAGTTAATAAAGATTCCAAAATAATTGTTCAAGGATTTACAGGAAGTGAAGGAACTTTCCATGCTTCTCAAATGATTGAGTACGGAACTAACGTTGTTGGTGGTGTAACTCCAGGAAAAGGGGGGACTACTCACTTAGAACGTCCTGTTTTTAACACTGTAAAAGACGCTGTAGATCAAGCTGGTGCTGATACAACTATTATTTTTGTACCACCTGCTTTTGCTGCTGATGCAATCATGGAAGCTGCTGATGCAGGTATCAAAGTAATCATCGCGATTACTGAAGGTATTCCAGTTGCTGATATGATCAAAGCTAATGCTTACGTTAAAGAAAGAAATGCTAGATTAATAGGACCTAACTGTCCTGGTATCATTACTCCAGGTGAAGCTAAAGTTGGTATTATGCCAGGTTTCGTTTTCAAAAAAGGAACAGTAGGAATTGTATCTAAATCAGGTACTTTAACATACGAAGCTGCTGACCAAGTAGTAAAACAAGGATTAGGAATCACTACTGCAATTGGTATTGGTGGAGACCCAATTATTGGAACTACAACTAAAGAAGCTGTTGAATTGTTAATGAACGATCCAGAAACAGAATGTATCGTAATGATAGGTGAAATTGGTGGACAACTAGAAGCAGATGCTGCTCACTGGATTAAAGCTGATGGTAACCGTAAACCAGTTGTAGGTTTCATCGCGGGAGTTACTGCTCCAGCAGGACGTACAATGGGTCACGCAGGTGCAATTGTAGGTGGAACTGATGATACTGCAGAAGCCAAAAAACAAATCATGAGAGAATGTGGAATACACGTTGTAGATTCTCCAGCTGAAATTGGTAAAAAAGTTAAAGAAGTTTTAGGATAATCACTATCTCAAAATAAAAATAAAATTAGCCTCACATTTGTGGGGCTTTTTTATTATAATACAAAATTAAAGAAATACCTTTGCACCGTATTTGAAATAACTGAACTTTCCCTTTTTTGATTGTTTGCATCAAATACAAATTTATGAATAAGTGCTTTTTTATTAATTGCTAATCCTTATTTGTAAAGAGAAATTAGATAATAAATAATAAAGTATGTATAAAGAATTAGAGAAATTTAAAAGTAGCAACCAATTTTCATTAACTGTAGACGAGAGTTTAGAGGAAAAATGTAATGCTTCTGACGGGAGTGGAGTATTTTTAGTATACGATGTAGCTGACAAAAAAGAGTTAATCATGGTAGGTTCTACTGGAACGGTACAAAATGATGGAACTTTAAAAATAAAAAACGGTGGACTTTTTGAAAAAATCGTTAACGGTCATCAATTTGCAAAAACAGGAAGAAAATATTCTTGGCCAGCACAAATGAAAATCGAAAACATTACTACATTAGAAGTAGTATGGTACGAGACTTTCACTGAAGAAGTAAAAGGAATCCCTACTGCAGTAGAAGGACAAGTTTTACAAAACTTCTTAGATGAAAATGGAAAATTACCAAGATGGAATGTGGCTTTTTAAGCATTCTTTCTCATAAAATATAATATTTTAAAAAGCATTACTTTGGTAATGCTTTTTTTTTTGCAAAAAAATATTGCTATTTTATTGATTTAAAGAAATAATAATTACTTTTGCAGCCGTTATCACGAATCTCTAAATGAGATAGCAACCTGCAACAACGAGCAAGGTGCTAAAACGATAAGCCAAATCCTTTGGAAAAAATGTTGTTTTACATTCCCATTTTTTAGCTTTGTTTGTCTTGATAATTTTAACTTATTAAAATATATCTATGTCTACATTTTCAAAAAATACTGGGAATCCATTTGCTTTGATTCCGCTATTTGTTTTTATTTTTACTTTTCTAGGCGCAGGAATTGTGCTGGATGATTTTTACGCATTCCCTTCACCAGTGGCAGTACTAGTGGGTATAATCGCTGCCTTTTTACTTTACAAAACCAGCACCGATGATAAAGTGGCTACTTTAATTGCGGGTTGTGGTGAAAGCAAAATTATGACCATGTGTATTATCTATTTACTTGCTGGAGCCTTTGCAGTTGTGAGTAAAGCCATGGGCGGAGTAGATGCCGTGGTAAGTTTAGGGATTAATACAATTGATGTAGCTTATTTTCCTTTGGGTATTTTTTTAATAGCTGCTTTCCTTTCTACGGCTACGGGTACTTCTGTAGGTGCAATTGTGGCTATAGGTCCTATTGCAGTCTCGCTTGCTGATAAAAGTGGGGCTTCGTTACCACTTATATCTGGAGCTTTACTAGGAGGATCAATGTTAGGGGATAACCTATCTATGATATCTGATACGACTATTGCGGCGACGCAGTCACTAGGTTGCGAACTTAAGGATAAGTTTAAAATTAACCTTTTTATTGCTTTTCCAGCGGCTATCGTGACGATCCTGGTTTTCTTTTATCTAGGTCTTAACTCTGAAATTGTTACGGTTGATATCGCCAAAACTGATTTTTCATGGATCGCTATCGTTCCTTATTTACTCGTAATCATATTAGCATTAATAGGAGTAAACGTTTTCTCAACCTTAGTAATAGGTACTGTATTAGCAGGGATTATAGGATATGTAGGTGGATCATTTACCTTTATGGAATTTACTCAAAAAATATATGAAGGCTTTACGGGAATGACAGAGATTTTCTTGCTTTCTATGTTAACCGGTGGTTTAGCTGCTATGGTGGACCAAGCAGGAGGGATTACGTACTTGTTAGTCCAGATTAAAAAACGAATTAAAAGTCAAAAATCGGCACAAGCAGGTATCGGAGCTCTTGTAGGTTTTGCTAATCTAGCTATTGCAAATAATACCGTTTCTATTGTAATTACGGGTCCTATTGCTAAAGAAATAAATGATGAGTACAATTTAAGTCCTAAAAAAACAGCAGCTATTTTAGATATATTTTCATGTATTGTTCAAGGTATATTGCCTTATGGAGCGCAAGTTTTATTGATTTTAAGCTTTGCTGCAGGAAAACTAGACTTTTTTGATTTGATATCTAATGCTTGGTATCACTTATTCTTGTTAGTATTTACGCTTATTGCTATTTATAGTGCATTCTGGGACCGTTTAGTAAGCAAGATTTTCAAAATTTAAAAAAGTGATTCTATTTTTTCTAAATGAGATGTAAATTTTTTTTAAAAAAGGAAAAAGTATATATTTGACAAGTCGTTTTTAGCCCTGATAGAAATGGAAATCCTTTTATATTTTTTCTTAAAAATATAAAAGATTGCAATGGATAGCAGGAATAGCTCTAAATAAAAAATAAACTAATTTTTGAATATGAAATTACTAGAAGGAAAAGTTGCCATCATAACAGGCGCAAGTCGCGGAATTGGAAAAGGAATTGCAGAGGTTTTTGCTAAGCATGGTGCAAATGTTGCCTTTACTTACAGCTCATCTGTAGAATCTGCGGTAGCTTTAGAAGCGGAACTTACGGCTATGGGAATCAAAGCCAAAGGGTATCAATCTAATGCTGCAGACTTTAATGAAGCGCAAACGATGGTAGATGCCGTAATTGCTGAGTTTGGAACAGTGGATATTTTAATTAATAATGCTGGGATAACTAAGGACAATTTGCTAATGCGTATGTCTGAAGAAGATTTTGACAAAGTAATCGACGTGAATTTAAAGTCGGTTTTTAATATGACTAAAGCTATTCAACGAACATTCTTAAAAAAGCGTGCTGGATCGATCATTAACATGAGTAGTGTGGTGGGAGTAAAAGGAAACGCAGGTCAAACTAATTACGCTGCTTCAAAGGCGGGAGTTATAGGATTCACTAAATCAGTAGCCTTAGAATTAGGTTCGCGTAACATACGTTGCAATGCCATCGCACCTGGTTTTATCGAAACTGAAATGACAGCAAAATTGAATGATGATGTTGTACAAGGATGGAGAGATGGAATTCCTTTAAAACGCGGTGGTACAACTGAAGATGTTGCTAACGCTTGTTTATTCTTAGCTTCAGATATGAGCGCATACATCACTGGTCAAGTATTGAACGTTGATGGTGGAATGCTTACTTAAAATTTAAAAATTTATTGATTAAAAGATTTAAAGATTCTTAAATTTTCATATTTTTAAAGGAAATAAAAATTACATGACTTTAAACACCGTACTATTAGTTATTCTTTCATTATTAGTTGCAGGAGGTTTGTCATTTTTTCAATATTATTATAAAGCCAAAAACAAATCTAAATTGCATTTGTTTTTGGCTTTTTTGCGGTTTTTAAGCTTGCTTTTTATTTTCTTACTACTGATTAATCCCAAGATTACGAGCAGTATCGTCATTAATGAAAAGCCTGTTCTAGCCATAGCGGTCGATAATTCTAGTTCGATAAAAGATTTAAAAGCAACCACTCAAGTTAATGAACTGTACCAAAAACTTGTTTCGAATAAAGATTTAACAGAAAAATTTACAATTCAAAGTTATCAGTTTGATAGTAATTTTAAAGCTTCAGAGAAATTTTCTTTTGCTGGAAAGCAGTCAAATATAGGTAACGTTGCTAAGAATTTAGAAAATAGCAATCGCAATTCAAAATTTGCCACCGTACTGATTACCGATGGAAACCAAACGACGGGTACCGATTATGAATTTGCATTTCAACCTACAAATAAGGTTTTTCCGGTAATTGTGGGAGATACGACAAAAGTATTTGATTTGAAGATTAACCAAATCAATGCTAATAAATATGCGTATCTCAAGAATAAGTTTCCGGTTGAAGTTTTTATATCTTACAGTGGTACTGAAAATGTAAATGCTTCCTTTTCTATATCTAGCGGAAAAGAGCAAGTATTTAAGCAGTCTCTATTACTGACGCCCTCAAATAATACCGCGATAGTAACTACTAATTTGCCTGCTACTAAATTGGGTACAGTTATTTACACTGCGCGCGTAAGCAGTTCAAATAAAGAAGTCAACACAGATAACAACAGTCAAAGTTTTGCAGTAGATGTGATTGATCAAAAATCAGTTGTGGCATTAATTAGTACTATGAATCATCCTGATCTAGGCGCTATAAAGCACGCGATTGAATCTAATGAACAGAGAGAAGTTGTAGTCTTAGATCCAAAAAATAAAATAGACTTGAGTAAATACCAAGTTCTTGTCTATTACCAACCTAATGCTTCTTTTAAAGAAGTTTTTAATTTGAATAAAAAAGCGGGAGTAAATTCTTTTATAATAACAGGAACAGCTACAGATTATAAATTTTTAGACGAACAGCAGAAGGATTTAGCGTTTAAAATGAGTTCGCAGCTTGAAGACTATCAGGCTTCTTTCAATAAAGAATTTCCTTATTTTTCAACCGAAGATATTGGTTTTGAAAATTTTCCTCCTTTAGAAAATAATTACGGAAAAGTAACTGTTGCTCCCTATGTTTCTGTTTTAATGAGTTCAAAAGTAAGAGGAATGCAAACAAATGCACCGCTACTTGCTTTTGCAGATAACAACAAACAACGTACAGGATATTTATTAGGAGAAAATAGCTGGAAATGGCGCATGCAGAGTCATGTGAATTCTGATTCGTATACGCAGTATGATCTTTTTATAGATAAGATTATACAATTTATGAGTTCGAATAATAGAAAAAAATCACTAGTTGTAAATTTTGAGAACAGCTATAACTCCTCTGACGCTATTACTATTAGTGCACAGTATTTTGATAAGAATTATGAATTTGATGAGAATGCTATTTTAACCATCACTGTAATAAATTTAAGCACAAAAAAAACGCGTAATTATGAGTTTTTAAAAAGTGCTAGTGATTATAAAGTTTCATTAGATGGGCTAGAGGCAGGGACGTATCAATTTACAGTGCGTGAGACAAAATCCAAAGTTTCTTTTACAAATCAATTTGAAGTATTGCACTTTGATATAGAAAAGCAAGCAGTAAACCCTGATGCCGAAAAACTACAGCGTCTTGCCATAGCTACTCATGCTGCTGCTTTTTACCCAGATCAGCTTGAACAATTAGTGCAAACTCTACTTAAAGACGAGAGTTACAAAACAGTTCAAAAAGAGCAATTTAAGAAAGTACCTTTGATCGATTGGTATTGGTTATTAGTGGGTATCGGACTTGCATTAAGTTTAGAATGGTTCTGTAGAAAATACAACGGTTTACTATAGAAACAAACAATATGGATTTTAGATTAAAAGTGTTTTTAACTGTAGCAAATAGGCTGAGTTTTACAAAGGCGGCTGGTGAACTGTTTATTACACAGCCCGCAGTATCTAAGCATATTCACGAACTAGAGGAAGAGTATAAAATCAAACTTTTTGAACGTAGCGGTAGTAAGATTGCGGTCACTGCAGCGGGCAAACTATTGCTGCAGCATACTAAAAAAATATTCGAAATTTATAGAGACATAGACTTTGATATGAGTGCGCTAATTCATGAACAGCGTGGTTTACTTAGGGTAGGAGCAAGTACGACACTATCGCAATACATTATTCCTCCAGTCTTAGCTCGCTTTCATCAAAAACTAAAAGATGTAAAAGTCACTTTGCGTAACGGAAATACTGAACAAATAGAAAAAGCCTTACTGGCGCAGGAAATTGAAGTAGGAATTGTGGAGGGACAATTAAAAAATAAGGGAATTAAATACACCCCTTTTTTAAAAGATGAGTTGGTATTAGTGTGTAAAGCAAATCATGCACTGCTAGATAAAAAAGAAATAACTAAAAGCGATTTATTACAAATGCAGTTCTTAATGCGTGAGCAAGGTTCTGGAACGCTAGAAGTTATTGAATATGGATTGAAACCATTTGCAATTACTTTAGACCAGTTACAAATCGAAATGCAACTTGGCAGTACTGAAAGCATCAAATCATACCTTCTAAATTCAAATTGTGTCGCCTTTGTATCGATTCATGCTATTAATAAAGAGCTTGTAAACAATGAACTAGCGATTTTAGATATAAAAAATGTCACGATTAATCGGAATTTTTATATTATTACTTTGCAGGGAAAATCCGTTGCTTTATCAGACTTATTTATTAGAAATATACTAGATCATTATAACTTCAGGTTATAGTTAATTACATTTTACTATTGGTGTAAATCATTATTTCTAGTCATCTTTGTATGACAAATTACAAACAAAGCAGTTTTGGAAAATAAGCCAACAATAGTACACAACATCACTAAAATAATGCACGGTAGAAAGCTACAAGTTTTTCTATTTGTGATACTTATCATCGTTTGTATTTCAGGGTATGTGAGTCCGCCTATAGCGTTACTTTTAGGATTGGTAGTAGCTAATACTTCAGGGCATCCATTTATCGAATATAACCATAAGGCGACCTCTCTTTTATTACAGTTTGCTGTGGTAGGTTTGGGATTTGGGATGAACGTCAACGATGCGCTTACTGCAGGGAAAGAAGGATTCTTCTTTACTGTAGCGTCAATTTTGAGTACTTTAATTTTAGGATACTTTATAGGTAAATGGTTTGCTATTGATAAGAAAACTGCCCATTTAATTTCGTGTGGAACTGCCATTTGCGGTGGTAGCGCAATTGCTGCAATCGCTCCGGTTATAAATGCAGATCAAAAGCAGACATCAGTGGCGCTAGGAGTCATCTTTATATTGAACTCTATTGCTTTGTTTTTATTTCCAGTTATTGGGCATGCACTTAATTTAAGCCAGCATGAATTTGGTTTATGGTGTGCCATTGCCATTCACGACACCAGCTCTGTGGTAGGTGCTGCTAATAAATATGGTGTTGAAGCTTTACAGGTCGCAACTACTGTTAAACTTGCTAGAGCATTGTGGATTATTCCAGTGGCGTTAGTAACAGCAAGTTTATTCAAGAACAGAAGCAGCAAAATCAAGGTTCCTTATTTTATTGGTTTGTTTATTGTGGCTATGTTACTCAATAGCTACCTCCCAGGAATCACTGCGGTAAACACGGCTATTGTTGCTATTGCTAAGGTAGGATTAACCGTAACTTTATTTCTTATAGGCGCTGGATTGCATTATAAAACTTTAAAATCAGTGGGTATAAAACCATTGTTACAAGGTGTTTTACTGTGGGTTTTCATTGGAGTTGCGGCATTACTTTCGATTATTTATTTTGCTTAAAATAGATTTTAAATAAGATGGAGACTGTTTGTTTTTGCAATTGTGAATGCTACAAAGCTAAGTGATATGATGTAATTGTTAATTCTAGTAATGTTATTCGTATAATTTATATAGTTACTTAAAATTAAAATATATTTGTAGTTCTAATATACATAAAAAATGAAAAATTTTAAGTTGAAACGTCCCGCTATTATAGTGGCCGCTCTAGCCGTTTGCTTCCTTACAATCTCATGGGGAATTGTAGGACATGAGAGAATCAATAAAGCTGCAGTTATGGCTTTGCCTAAACCTATGCTTGCTTTCTTTTACAATCACATCGATTTTATCACTCAAGAATCAACAGTTCCAGATTTAAGAAAATACATATTACAAGATAAAGCCGAAGGTCCTAGACATTATCTAGACATGGAAAATTTTGAAGGATCAGAAGATTATCCTAAGACTATGGCTGATGCCAAAAAGAAATACGACGATAAGTTTTTATCAAAAAGTGGGACTTTGCCTTGGCATATTCAAGACATGATGGCAAGATTGACACAAGCTTTTAAAGATAAAAGAAAGTCAGAAATTCTATTTATTGCAGCGGAATTAGGGCACTATATTGGGGATGCACACATGCCATTACACACTTCTGACAATCATGATGGCCAATTAACAGACCAAAAAGGAATTCATTCTTTATGGGAAAGTAGGTTACCAGAACTGTTTGTAAAAGATTATAAATTTACGGTAGCTCCAGCACAATATTATGAAGACGTAGACAAAGCAATTTGGGCAATGATCAACGACACGCACAGCTTAGTTCCAGCGTTGTTAGCTGCGGATAAAGGGTTACGTACAAGCTTAGCGCCAAATCAAATATTTGTAACGGACGCAGAAGGCAATATCGTAAAAAATAAATACAACGGTGTTCGTTACACAGATGAATATGCTGGTAAATTCCATGAAGCTTTAAACGGAATGGTAGAAAGCCAAATGAAAAAAGCAGTTACAGCAACAGCAAGTTTTTGGTACACTGCTTGGGTAAATGCAGGAAAACCTAACTTAGATAACCTTGATGCTTCTTCATTAACAAAACGTAATGCTAAATTTCTTAAAAAGGATAACAAGCTTTTCAAAAAAGGAGACCTTTTTGGAATCGAAAGTGATAAAGACGCAGAATAATTGTCGTTTTATAAAAAAGTTAAAGCCTGTGAATTTCACAGGCTTTTTTTATGTTTAATTTTTTTGATCTCTTTTTTTCTTCAGTATGTCAGATGCAGTTTGATAGTAGGAAATGGTTTCGTTAATTAGATCCTTCCTTTCTGTTTTAAGTGGCTTTTGATCGTAATACAATTGGAAAGCATCTTCAATACCCTCTTTAGGAATCAATGTTAATTGAAATTGTTTTACTTGTTGTTTTGGCGACAAGATAGTGAGTACATTATCTCTTATCATTCCTAAATCTTGATAGGTAGCAATTAACGCTCTAGGCTTATAATCTGCTTTTAAAACATCTTGACCAAAGAATTTAGAATGGTAATTAAAATTAAGTATTCCAAAAACCGTAGGCATAAGATCAATTTGTGATACTAGATTAGTGTATCGTTGTGGCGCAATAAATCCTGGACTATAAATCATGGCAGGAATGCGGTATTTATCTATAGGCAATTCTGTTTTACCAGCGCTCGAAGCACAATGATCAGCAACAATAACAAAGACAGTATTAGCAAACCAAGCTTGCTTTTTAGCCATAGTAAAAAACTTATTTAAGGCATAATCAGTGTATTTAACTCCACCATCTCTGGATTTAGCATCTCCAGGAATATCAATTTTGTCATTAGGATAGGTAAACGGTCTGTGATTACTCACGGTCATCCAGTGATTAAAGAATGGTTTTCCTGTTTTAGCTTCTGCATTCATCACTTTTATGGCTTTGTTTGCCATATCTTCATCACAAACACCCCATACATTAGAGAAGGTTATTTCTTCTGGAGTAAATGTTTTTTTATCAACAACATCATAGCCATTACCTAAGAAAAAATCTTCCATATTATCAAAGAATGCGTCACCACCATAAAGGTATTTGACTGCGTATCCTTTCTCCTTAAAAACACTTCCGGTAGTAAATTTATCTTTATTATCTTTTCGTTTTACTACACTTTCACCTGCCGTAGGAGGCAAGCACAAAGTGACCGCCTCGAGTCCACGAACCGTTCTGTTTCCCGAAGCATAAAAATTGGTAAAAACCATACTTTCGGTAGCTAGTTTATCTAGAAAAGGGGTAATGTTTTTATCATTTCCATATGCTTTCATGAAGTTAGCACTATAACTTTCGATTGTGATTAATACAACGTTCTTGTGCATTTCAGCTGCAGCACTTTTAATATCTCGTAGAGTTGATGATCCATTAATTCCAGGTATCTGCTTGTCTAAGATCGCATAGGCTTCTTTTTCAGGAAGGGTTTTGTAAAATTTAAAATAATCTAATTCACTGTTTACAAAAGCCAAGTAAAAACGATACATTCCGTTTGCTTGTAATTCATTTGTAAAGGTATTTTGAGAGTTTTCTAATTGTGCTAGTTTAGGTACAGCAAATAATGATAGTGCAAAGAGCACAAAATAAATAACAGAAATTTTAAGTTTTTCTACAAATGTGGGAATGTCTTGTACATACACCTTTGATTTTTGAATAATAAAAAAAGAAACGAATCCTGCAATAATGAATAAACCTGAAAATAGCGGAATCACTGGGTAAGACTCCATAATATTCCCAATTACCTCATTGGTGTAAACCAAATAATTGACAGCTATAAAGTTGTACTTAACACCAAATTCATTCCAGAAAAAATATTCGCTTATCGCGTTTTGTAAGATCACGACAACAAATAAAAACACTACAAAACTATATAACCAGAATCGTATTTTGTCTCTAAGTCTTGGTAAAAATAAAAGTAATGCAAATAAAGATGTTTTAATCCCTATAAAGATCATCCCAATCATAGGTAATGCGCCTCCATATTCATTAAGGATCGATTTTCCCGATGCGATGTAAAGTAGCAGACCAATAAACAAACCTAATAGTATGTAACCGTAAGGCTTGTAATATTTACTATTGGATATAAAAATTAAATACAACCATAAAAGGCTGCTAGCAATGATAAATACAAAAAAATCAGAGACGAGCCCTAAACTGAAAATCTTTAACGCGTCAGCAGTACTGAAACTTGCCTGCGTTATAGGGTGAAATAATAACACGATTCTCAAAATAAAACTGACTACAATATAAAAGATACCTAAGTTGTAGAAAGGGGATAGTTTTTTTAAAAATGACATACTTATATTTTTGAGTAAAATTAATTAAACTACTGTTTTCTCGAACTTTCTATTCTTAAGTTTGGCTTAAGAAAATTTGCGTTAACAATTTTAAACTCCACTTTTATAGTACTTTTGAAATCATAATATGCCTACATTTATAATTAACTTTTCGAGAGTTAAAAATACGTAAATAACTAATGAAAAAAATACTATCACTTTTATTATTATTCATAGCCTCACTAGGGTATTCTCAAGATTGGAGAACAAACTTTAAAGAAGCTTCTAGTGATGCTGCAGCTCAGAGTAAACCTATTGTTTTGGTTTTTTCGGGATCAGATTGGTGTGCACCATGCATAAAGTTAGACAAGAATATTTGGCAGTCAGAAGCTTTCAAGAATTACGCTACTGCTAATTATATTTTAGAAAGAGCTGATTTTCCTAGAAAGAAGCAAAACCAATTAGAAGGAGAACTAGAAAAACAAAATCGAGGTTTAGCTGAAAAGTACAATTCTGATGGAATCTTTCCATTAGTAGTGGTTTTAGATGCTAAAGGGAAAGTTTTGGGCAAAACGACGTATAAAAATGTTTCCCCAGAAGAATATATCCAAGAGTTAAATGATTTTATAAAATAAGATAATGAAATTATTTTCAATATTATTTTTAGTCCTTACCGTTAATATAGGTTTTACGCAGGTAACTCATAAACGAACACTTTCGATGTTAGGAAGTCCCTTTGAAATGACGGTTGTTGCTAAGGATATTCCTCAGGCTGATATATATATTGATCTGGCTGTTGCCGAAGTGTCCCGACTAGAAAATTTAATTTCTGATTGGATCCCTACGACTCCTATTTCTGAAGTGAATAGAAATGCTGGCGTAAAACCAGTAAAAGTTCCCACAGAAGTATTTGAATTAGTGCAACGTGCAATCAATATTTCAAAACTTACATCAGGCGCTTTTGATATTAGTTACGCCTCAATGGACAAAATATGGAAGTTTGATGGTAGCATGAAAAAAATGCCCACAGCAGAAGAAATTAAAAATTCGGTGGCTAAAGTTGGTTATCAAAATATCATTCTAGACCCTACCTACCAAACCATTTTTCTCAAAAATGTAGGAATGAAATTAGGTTTAGGTGGTATAGGACAAGGGTTTATCGCTGATAAAATAAAGGCTATGTTAATTGCAAAAGGGGTAGTGTCTGGAATTGTAAATATTTCAGGTGATATCAACACTTGGGGAAAACAAATTGATGGTAAGCAATGGAAAGTAGGAATTAAAAACCCATTGAACAAGGATAAAATCTTTGCTACATTTCCTTTAGAAAATAGTGCTGTAGAAACCTCTGGTAGTTATGAAAAATATGTAGTATTTAACGGAAAGCGCTATTCTCATATTATTGACACCCGCACCGGTTATCCTGCAACTGGAGTAATTAGTGTTTCGGTATTTGCATCCTCTACAGAACTGGCTGATGCTCTTGCTACAGGAATATTTGTCCTTGGTGTAGACGTAGGAATTGATTTAATTAATCAGCTAGCTGGTGTAGGTTGCATATACGTAGAAGAAAATGGTAAAATTACCGCCTCAAAAAATATAGATTTAAAAAAGTATTCAAATGAATAAGATAATCCTTTTAGTGATAGTGGCTTTTGCAATGCAGTCCTGTGTAGCTGTAAAAGAATATGACAAACAGTACATCAATGATCCCGATATGAAACTAGCAGCAAAGTCTTCAGAACGTTACGAAACTACTTTTCAGGTATATCGTGAAGCCGCGGCTGGAGCAAATGGAGGAAAAACAGGTGGTGGTTGTGGATGTAATTAATTGATTCAAATGAAAAAAATATTTTTAACAGTAGTAGTGCTATTTAATTTTGCGGTTTATTCGCAAGATAAGGATACAACTACGGTGTTTAAGAAACGGGTTTTAGAAAATAAAGAAGTAGATTTTTTATTGAGTTATTACAAACAAGATGGAACACATTCTGCAGTAGGTGGAGGAGTGGGGTCTGAAGATTTAAGTGATATAGCTAGTAATATTATAGTATCGATGCCATTAAATGCTGATGATGTTTTAACTATTGATGTGGGTATTTCGGCATATACATCGGCTTCTTCTAGTAACATCAATCCCTTTGAAAGTAGCAATAAAACAAATAGTGGTGCATCAGATTCAAACAGTGCAAATTCATATCCTGAAGGTACTCCGTGGTTAGCGAGTTCAGGAGCATCTGCTAGTGATCAATTGGCATCTGTTAATGCTAATTATAGTCATAGCTCAGATGATAGAAATACAATATGGAATGCTGATGTTTCTTTTTCGAATGAGTACGACTATACTTCTATTGGTTTTGGTGGTGGAATGACCAAATTATTCAATCAAAAAAATACGGAAGTTAGCATCAAAGCAAATGCTTATTTAGATCAGTGGCGTCCTATTTACCCAACAGAATTGAATGAGTATGGCAAATACGGAATCAATTTTCAAAATCAAGGTTATTTAAAGGGAGTTGCCATCTTAGACCAAGACGGGAATAATTCTACAGATTATTTACCTACTGCTTTTAAAAGTTATGATAAGACGAATCGTAATTCCTATTCTGCATCGATTTCCTTTTCTCAAATTCTGACTCGAAAAATCCAAATGTCGGTTTTTATGGATATTTTGATGCAAGATGGTTTACTCGGTACGCCTTATCAAAGAGTCTATTTTGCTGATAAAGCCAATTTTTTTATAGGTCAAGCACAGTACATACCGGTTTATAATAGTAAGGAGAATATAGGGGTTTACCAATTAGCGGATGACAATGAAAATTTACCAAGTTCGCGTTTTAAAATACCCATTGGTGCCCGCGTTAATTTTTATATTAACGAATATGTGGTTGCTAAAACCTACTACCGTTATTATCAAGATAATTGGGGAATTCAAGCGCATACAGCATCCATAGAAGTACCAATTAAGCTGTCGACTAAATTTACTGTTTCGCCATTATACCGCTATTACACGCAAACTGCTTCAGATTATTTTGCGCCCTTTGATACCCATTTATCCACCGAAAAATATTATACATCGGATTATGATTTATCACGATTTACTAGCAATCAATACGGTTTTGGTTTAACCTACACCGATATTTTTGCTAAAGCCAAAATTTTTATTTTAGGATTAAAATCAGTTGATTTGAGATTAAATCATTATGAACGCAGTGATGGATTATCGGCTAACATAGGTACGTTAGGATTCAAGTTTGAAATTGAATAAATAGATACAACATGCACATTTTAATAGTTGAAGATGAAGTAGGAATTATACAGTTTCTACAACAAGGATTAGAAGAGGAAGGATACACCGTGAGCTGTGCTACCAATGGAGGAATGGGTTTTGAATTGATTCAAAAAAATCATTTTGATCTAATATTACTAGATTGGATGTTGCCTAAAATGAGTGGTTTAGAACTATGTATAGCCATTAGAAAGAAAGATAATACAACACCAATCATCTTTTTAACTGCCAAGGATACGGTGCAAGAAACTATCGAAGGTTTAAAAGCAGGGGCAAATGATTATATTAAAAAACCTTTTAGCTTTGAGGAACTTGTGGAACGTATTAAGATTCATTTTAGAAATGAAACAGATATTCAATTATTATCTTTAGGTAGTATTGAAATTAATTTGACAAAACACCTTGTTACCGTTAGCAATCGAGAGGTTTTCTTGACACAACGAGAATTTGAATTACTTTCCTATTTAGTACGCAACAAAGGAAAAGTGTGTACGAGAAACCAAATTATTGAGGACGTATGGGACATTCACTTTGATTATGATACCGGAGTAATTGATGTGTTTATTAATGCTATTCGCAAAAAACTTAATTTAAAAATTGAAGAAGACTACATAAAAACCATCCGTGGTGTAGGCTATATCGCTAACGATTAAACATGCAACAACTTTCATTCAAAAATAGAATTGCTTCAAACTATATTATCACAACTGCATTATTAATTTTTGTAGTTTTTTGTGTGATATATTCGGTAGTGCGATTAACTTTCTATAACGATATTGACGGTGACATAGCGCTCGAAGTTACTACTCATTTGAACGAAATAAAGATTAATAAAAATGATTTTCACCTTGTTCATGAAGATGAATGGAAGGAAAGAGAACACAATACTGTTGATGTAAACCCTGTGTTTATAGCTTTTTTTGATAAGGAGGGTAACGTTTTGGAAAAATCTCCTAACCTTAAAAATGAAGTTTTACATTTTGATCCATCAGCAGCAGATAATGAATTGTATGACACTAAATTATTAAAAAATAAAATAAGACAAATTCAAGTGCCTATTTTTTCGAATAATGTTAGCATTGGGCATATTATCATTGCAATGTCACTTGAAGGACCTACGCTAGTATTAAATCGGTTGGCACAAGTACTTATTATTACCTACCCTTTGATTCTGGTACTGCTATTTTTTATCGCTCGTTTCATCGCAGGTCGTAGCATTAAACCTATTAGTGCAATTATTAACACCTCAAATAATATCACTAGAGATAATCTTACCGCTCGTATTCCTTTACCACAAAATAAGGATGAATTATACACACTTTCTAAGACGATTAATAATTTATTAGATCGAATTGAAAATGCAATCGATAGAGAAAAACAATTCACCTCTGATGCTTCTCATGAGCTGAGAACACCACTTACGGTGCTAAAAGGGACACTAGAAGTCTTGGTTAGAAAACCCAGAAATACAGAAGAATATCTTGATAAAATTACTTTTTGCATCACTGAAATTGACCGTCTCAACCAATTAGTAGATCAATTGCTACTCTTAGCACGGTTTGAAAACCAAAAGAAGAGTTTATCTATCGAAAATCTGTATTTAAACGGTACTTTATTAGACGTGATTTCTAGATTTTCTAGCACTATAGAGAATAAGAACATTCAACTACGAGCAAATTTCAATGAAGATTATTACGTACAAACGGATAATTATTTGTTTTCGATAATTATTAGCAACTTACTTTCTAACGCTATTAAATACTCTGCACAAGATGGTGTAATTGTAATAAATATACAGCGTAAAAATAACAAAATAGAATGTAGTATTGTGGATTCAGGAATAGGTATCGCCGCCGACGATCTGGAAAAAGTATTCAATCCTTTTTTTCGATCTGATGCTAATGAACATCCACAAATTAAAGGAACAGGTTTAGGGCTTTCTATAGTCAAGAAATTATGTTTATTGCTTGCTATTGAAATTAAGTTTACAAGTAAAGTAAATAATGGTACATCGGTAAATTTAAGCTTAGACGAAGCTAAACTTAAGTAGTTCTTAAGTCTTTTCTTAAATTCTTGCTGTATTTTTGAAATATAAAAGAAAGTAAAAATGCTTGAAAAAATTATATCCTTTAGTTTAAAAAATAAACTCATCGTATTACTATTTACTCTTGGAATATTCGGTTTCGGAGTTTACTCTATATTCCAAATTTCCATTGGCGCAGTACCTGATGTTACGAATAATCAAGTTCAGGTCATTACGACTTCTGGAAATCTTTCTACTCAAGATATCGAACAATACATTACGTATCCTGTCGAAATTGAAATGGCCAATTTGCCTGGTGTAGTAGAAATTCGTTCTATTTCAAAATTTGGATTGTCTGTTGTTACTATTGTTTTTGAGGATGATTTGGGAACCTATCTACCAAGACAATTAATTGCCGAAAAAATCAAATCAGCCTCTGAGAAAATTCCTGCTGGCTTTGGAACACCTACGATGGGACCTATAACTACCGGCCTTGGAGAGATTTACCAATACACTTTAGAGGTAAAACCCGAATTTAAAAATAATTATTCCGTTACCGATTTAAGAACCATTCAAGATTGGGTTGTAAAAAGACAATTATCAGGAATCAAAGGGGTGGTTGAGATCAATACCTGGGGAGGTTATTTAAAGCAATACGAAATAGCCATCAATCCGTCGCAGTTAAAAGCGATGCATATTGCAACAACTGATGTGTTTACTGCCTTAGAAAAGAACAATAGTATCGCTGGTGGTGCGTATATCGAAAAGGTAAATCAAAGTTATTTTATTCGTGCCGAAGGTAAAGTGAACAACTTAGAAGACATCGAGAAAATAGTTGTTGCAAGTAATAATGGCTTTCCTATTTACATAAAAGATGTTGCCCAAGTCCGTTTTGGTAGTGCTAATCGTTTTGGTGCCATCACAGGAAATGGAGAAGGCGAGAAGGTATTAGGGCAAGTAATGATGCTTAAAGGAGCCAATTCTAAACAAGTAATTACTGATGTTAAAGCTAGAATCGCTTTAATTGAGAAATCATTGCCTGAAGGTGTTTATATCAACGGATTCTTAGAACGTAGTGAGCTAGTAGGGAAAACTACTTTGACTGTTGCCGAAAATCTAATTTTAGGTTGTTTGATTGTGATTTTTGTAGTGGTTTTATTGTTAGGAAATTGGCGCTCTGGTTTGGTAGTTGCTTCTGTGATTCCTTTATGCTTATTATTTGCTATTTCCTTGATGAATATTTTCGGAATTGATGCCAATTTGATGAGTTTGGGTGCAATTGATTTCGGAATTATAATTGATGGCGCGGTGATTATTGTCGAATTTATCGCTTTCCAGATAGCTAGTAAATCGGCACAATTAGGACCACTCTCGAAAGAAGACAGGCAACTCGAAATAGACCAAATTACGTATAAGAGCGCCTCAAAAATGATGAACTCCGCTATTTTTGGTCAATTGATTATACTCATTGTTTTTATCCCGATTCTTTCATTGACTGGTATCGAAGGTAAAATGTTTAAACCTATGGCAATGACTTTTAGTTTTGCTTTGGTAGGAGCTATGATTTTTTGCTTTACTTATGTTCCAGTCGTTTCTTCCCTATTTTTAAAACCCACAATCGAAAACCCGAAATCAATTTCTAGCCGATTGATCCGCAAGTTAAATTCATGGTATTTGCCTATTATTACTTGGGCGTTAATCAATACCAAAAAAGTGTTGTACGGTGCAGGTGCTTTATTAGTAATAGCAATTACCCTATTTATTACCATGGGAGGAGAGTTTATCCCCACACTTGATGAGGGTGATTTTGTAATTCAACCCGTTTTGAAAACAGGAACAACTCTAACAAAAACAATTGCTACAACTACAAAAATCGAGAAAATAGTACTTAAGAATTTTCCAGAAGTGGAACAAGTAGTAAGCCGTATTGGTGCTGCCGAAGTCCCTACAGATCCTATGAGTATGGAGGAAAGTGATGTCATTGTAAAACTAAAACCAAAATCAGAATGGGTTTCTGCAGCTACAAAAGATGAATTAGCCGACAAAATTAAAGCGGCGATAGAAAAAGAAATTCCGAATATGGAAATTGAATTTACACAACCGATTGAGATGCGTTTTAACGAATTAATATCTGGTACACGCTCTGATGTGGCAGTGAAGATATTTGGTGAAGATTTAAATGTTTTGGCTCGAAAAGCCAACGAAATTAAGAGAGCGATTGCAAAAGTAGAAGGAGCTTCGGATATTATAATCGAAAAAACTGAAGGCTTACCACAAATGACCGTGAGATACGATCGTTCTAAAATTGCGAGATATGGCTTGAACATTTCAGATCTTAATGACATGATTGCGCTTGGCTTTGCTGGTAAAACAGTCGGAAATGTGTTTGAAGGCGAGAAACGTTTTGATATGGTGATTCGTTTAGATCAAGCCAATAGAAAAAGTATCAATGACTTAAAACACCTTTATATTACAGCGCCATCAGGAGAGCAAGTGCCCTTGCAAGAATTAGCAAATATTGATTATACAGAGGGTCCTGCTAAAATTTCTAGAGACAATACAAACCGTAGAATTGTGGTAGGTATTAATGTTCGAAATCGTGATTTACAAAGCGTAGTTACCGACATTCAAAAAATTGTAGCTACTCAAGTCAAATTACCTACGGGCTATTATGTGCAATATGGTGGTCAGTTTGAAAACTTACAAAGCGCAAAAGCCAGATTGATGGTTGCCGTACCTATTGCATTATTTTTAATATTTATCTTATTGTATTTTGCTTTTGGTTCTGTAAAAGAAGCTTTGATGGTGTATTCTGCCATTCCTCTGTCTGCTGTTGGTGGAGTACTGTTTTTATGGATTAGAGGATTACCTTTTAGTATTTCAGCAGGTGTTGGTTTTATTGCCCTTTTTGGAATCGCGGTGCTAAACGGAATTGTATTAATTGAACATTTTAAAGAATTGAAACACCAAGGAATGAAAAATATTGACGAACTAATTTTAAAAGGAACGACTGATAGATTGCGTCCGGTATTATTAACCGCGGCAGCTGCAGCATTAGGTTTTTTACCTATGGCTATTTCGTCATCGGCAGGAGCAGAGGTACAACGCCCGCTAGCGACTGTGGTGATTGGAGGTTTGTTTACTGCTACTATTTTAACGATGATTGTATTGCCTATTTTATTCAAGTTATTCGATCAAAATGAATTTAAGAAACCACAATTTAAAGCACACAACAGCACTACTTTAATTATTTTGTTGTTTTTATCAACCTCTTTTGCTTTCGGACAAAACAATCAGTCAGAACTTGATAGTCTCATTGCAAAAGGAATTAGCAATAACAAAGGATTAAAGGCGTATCAGTTGCAAGTGGAGAAGTACAAAGCCAATATTAACAGTGCTTTTTCTTTCGATAAAACAAATATTTATTACAATTATGATCAAAATAATGTAGCGTACAACAACGAACCCTTAAAAGTATTTGGTGTACAACAACGCTTTGAATTCCCTACGGTTTATGGTGCTCGAAAGAAAGTAAATACAACCGAATTCGAAAAGGAAAAAGCTAGTTTTGAGATTCAGCAAAACAAACTTTCATTAGCTATTGCAAAAGGATATCACCAAATAGTATACCTGCAACATCAAGAGAAATTGTATGTGTACTTGGATAGTTTGTACCATACTTTCTCTAAAGCAAGTGACAGACGTTTTGAATTAGGGGAGACCAATTACCTAGAAAAAATCACTGCAGAATCTAAATTCAGGCAAATAAAAACGAAGCTGACGCAAATAGGGAATGAGAAGCAATTAGAGTACAGTGCACTCCAAAATCTAGTTCAAACGAATGATAAAATAGTAATCAATAGTAGCAAAGTTCTTCCATTGCAATTTTTAAGTAATGATGCAAGTATAAAAGTATATACTGCTTATTTAGAAACGGTTAGTAAGAATTATGAAAGCCAAATTAAATTACAAAAACAAAGTTGGTTACCTGATTTACATTTTGATGTTTTTAGAGGTTCGAATAAAGGAATTTCACAATCTTTAAATGGTTTTCAAGTGGGTATAGCAGTTCCTATTTTGTATACAGCTACGGTTTCTAAATCGAAAGTGGCGCAACTCGAATTGCAAAGTTGGGAGCAACAGAAGCAGAATGAAAATCAAAAAATGGAAAGTTATTTAAATCAGAAAAAGGAAGAATTAGCAAAATATCAGGAAGCGATTAACTACTACAATCAATATGGCAAAAAGCTGTCTGACGAAATTATTAAAGTTGGAAGCATGAGCTATAAACATGGCGAGATTGACTTTTTTCAATATATTCAAAGTTTAGAAAACGCAACCATCATACAAATAGACTATTTAGATAATGTACTTCAATTTAACAAAACACAATTAGACATTCAATACTTAAATTACTAAAACGTCAAAAATGAAAAAAATACTATATATATTCACTCTTTCCATGCTTTTTGTGTCTTGCAAAGAAGAAAAAAAGGAAGAAGTGTCAACTAAAAACACTGATTTTATAACGGTTACAGCAGCACAATTTAAATCTGGTGCAATGGCAATCGCCGAGCCTATGGAACAAGATTTTGATGTAACGGTTAAAACTTCTGGAAAAGTAGATGTTCCACCACAAAATAGAGCGCAAATCACCTCTTTTATTGGCGGCTATGTGAAAGCTACTTCACTATTGGTTGGTGACAAAGTAACTAAAGGACAAGCTTTACTTACTTTAGAAAACACAGAATTTTTAGATATTCAAAAAGAATATTTGGATGTTGCAGAGCAAATTAAGTACCTAAAGTCCGAATATGAGCGTCAGAAAACACTATTTGATGAAAAAATAACTTCACAAAAAAATTATTTAAAAGCAGAGAGTGATTACCGCAGAGCCAAAGGAATGTATCAAAGTTTAAGAGCGAAGCTAGTGATGCTTAATATTAGTCCCTCTAATGTTGAAAAAGGGAAATTAACCTCGGTTATTATTATTTATGCTCCGATAGCGGGAGATATTGTGGTCATGAATGCTAATGTAGGTAGGTTTGTTGCTCCATCGGATGTGATCTTGGATATCATTCAAACATCACACTTACATTTGGAACTAAACGTGTTTGAAAATGATATTTTGAAAGTAAAAGAAGGACAAGTGGTTAAGTTTACCGTTCCTGAAGCATCAAAAGAAACTTTTAATGCCGAAGTGCATTTGGTTGGAAAATCTATTGAAGGAAATGATAGAACGATCAATGTACATGCTCATTTAGAGGATAAAATGACTCAAAAATTAATCACAGGAATGTTTGTTGAAGCCAATATTATAGTTGATTCCCAAAAAAGTCTGGCTGTACCAATTGAAGCTTTAATTACCGAAAACACCAAAAAGTACGTACTTTTATTAAAGGAAAACAAAAACAACACGTACTACTTCAAAAAAGTAGCAGTAAGTACTGGCGAACAATCAGAGAAGTATGTAGCAATTACAGCAAACGATCAAATTAATAGCAAGTCTAAAGTACTCGTTAAAGGTGTTTTTGATGTAGCAAATTAATTAGAACGTAGTTTAGCTAAATTTAAAAGACAGAAAACGAAATCTAGATTAAAAAAAGATTTCAAAAAGACAATAAAGTAATTCGAATTACATGACAAACGACAAAAGCAAACCAACGCTAACAATTGATAATTATTTAGATAATCATTACATCCATCGTAGCAATTGGTTACGAGCGGCTGTACTTGGAGCAAATGACGGTATCATTTCTATTTCGAGTTTGGCTATTGGGATAGCTGCCGCAAGTGCAACCAGAGAACCTACTGTTTTAGCAGCTGTTGCTGGACTTGTAGCCGGGGCCTTATCTATGGCCGCAGGCGAGTATGTTTCTGTAAGTTCTCAAACTGATACTGAAAAGGCAGATATTGAAAGAGAGAAAGTCGAACTTAAAGAAATGCCTGATGAAGAGTTAAGCATATTAGCTCAGATCTATGAGAGAAGAGGACTTAAAAAAGAAACGGCAATGCAAGTGGCGCTTGAACTTACTGAAAAAGATGCATTAGCTGCACATATAAGAGATGAGTTAGGTATTAATGAAATCAGTCAAGCGAATCCAATTCAAGCAGCACTAGCCTCAGGAGCTTCTTTTACTATTGGTGGTGTTTTACCGCTTTTAGTGGTTCTTTTTGCACCAATAAAAGGTATGGAATATTGGCTCTATGCATCTACGATTTTGTTTCTTATCATATTAGGAGCAATGTCTGCAAAAACAGGTGGTTCAAGCATCTCCAAAGCAATTTTGAGAATTACAATTTGGGGTACAATTGCCATGGGACTTTCGGCATGGGTAGGTTATTTATTTGGTATAAAAGTATAAACAAACAAATTTATAGTAGTAGTTATGAACGACGCGCATTGGCACTTAGTATTTAATCATTTTCCAATAATAGGAACCATCTTTGGTTTAGGAACTTTGATTGTTGGTTTGGTTTTAAAAAATATTTCAGTCAAAAACACGGCTTATATTTTATTTGTTGTGGCTGCAATTTTTGCATTTGCCAGCATGGCCACTGGTGATGGAGCAGAAGAAATGGTAGAAGACATGCCCAATATAGGCCATCAAATCATTCATGAACATGAAGAATTAGCCGAAAAATTGGCCATAGTTTTATACGCTACAGCCATTTTTAGCCTACTTTCTCTCTACACCAATTTAAAAAAGCACAAATTTTTAAAAATCGCTTCTTACATCACTTTAGTTTTGGCTTTAAGCGCCACTGTTCTAGGATCATTTGTAGGCACCTCTGGAGGAGAGATTAGGCATACTGAAATTCGCGAAGGGCTAGTAAAACAGCCTATTCAGAATACTATTCCCAACTCAGAATCAAAGGAAGATTAAATGGTGAATTAATTTTTTAACAAAAAAGCAACATTAAGTTAAACTAATAATTGCTTTTTAATTAAAAAATCTTTTATATTTGCATAAGAAAAATACAACAAGTCATGTTTACAAATAAATTACATCATCATCATTTTCATTATTGCTCTCAAGCGATGTGTTAATGGTATGCATGTAAATCATCATATTAAAAAACCCGTTTGAGTACATCAAACGGGTTTTTTATTGCCTTAAATTGTACTCAGACATAACTATTAAAAAATAAAATAAAATGAGTACTTTAAAAATTGCAATTCAGAAATCAGGACGTTTAAACGAAGACAGTATCCAAATCCTTAAAGACTGCGGAATCTCGATTAACAACGGAATCGATCAGTTAAAAGCCGAAGCGTCTAACTTTCCTCTTGAAGTTTTATACCTTAGAAATTCAGATATTCCTCAATATTTAATTGACGGTGTGGTAGATATTGCTATTGTTGGTGATAATTTATTAGTCGAAAAAGGAAAAGGAATCCAAGTAGTTCAAAAACTAGGGTTTTCTAAATGTAAAGTATCGGTTGCTGTCCCTAAAACATTCGAATACAAGTCTATCAAAGACCTAGAAGGAATGCGCATCGCTACTTCATACCCAAACACAGTTATCGAATATTTCAACTCTTTTGGAGTAAATGTTGATATTCACCAAATTTCAGGTTCGGTTGAAATCGCTCCAAATATTGGTCTTGCCGATGCAATTGTAGATATCGTTTCTAGCGGAAGTACTTTGTTTAAAAACAATTTGAAAGAAGTTGAAATTATCTACAAAAGTGAAGCAGTACTTGCGGTTTCGCCAAAAGTAACTCCAGATGTTCAAAAATTAATCGACACTTTAAAATTCAGAATCGAATCTGTTTTAAGAGCACGTAGATCAAAATACATCTTGATGAACGTACCTAATGATAAAATTGAGGAAGTAGGTAAGATCTTGCCTGTTTTACGTAGTTTAACCGTATTGCCACTAGCGCAAGAAGGATGGAGCAGCGTACACTCTGTTATCGATAAAGATACTTTCTGGGATGTAATCGATCAGTTAAAAGATGCCGGTGCCGAAGGGATTTTGATTTGTCCAATTGAGAAAATGGTGCTGTAGCCCCCTAACCCCCGAAGGGGGAACTAGTAACTATAGCTTGAAATATGTAACTACAATAAAAATACAGGTTACCTCTCCTGTAACAATTCCCCCTTTGGGGGCTAGGGGGCTAATATGAACAAAATATACAACCCAACACCAGAAACTTGGTCTGCTATTTTAGAGCGACCTACAAAAACGGTTGACGATATAGAGCAAACTGTAAAAGAGATTTTTAAGGAAGTTCAAAAGAAAGGAGATGTTGCTGTAACCAAATATACTTCGATTTTTGACGGAGTAACTTTTGACAATTTAGAAGTTTCACAACAAGAAATTGAAAAAGCGGTAGCTGAAATTCCTAATGAATTGAAAGAAGCGATTCAATTGGCTAAAAGCAACATCGAAAAATTTCATGCGGCTCAAAAAACAGCCAAAGTGGAAGTTGAAACAGTTGAAGGTGTACAATGTTGGCAAGAAAAAAGACCAATTCAAAAGATTGGTTTGTATATACCAGGAGGAACAGCTCCTTTGTTTTCAACAGTATTAATGTTGGCTGTTCCTGCAAATATTGCGGGATGCAAAGAAATAGTCTTGTGTTCGCCACCAGACAAAAACGGAAATATAAATCCAGCAATTTTATATGCTGCCAATTTATGTGGCGTTACTAAAATATTAAAAGTAGGAGGGATACAAGCAATTGCTGCAATGACTTTTGGTACAGAAACAATTCCTAAAGTGTACAAGATTTTTGGACCAGGAAATCAATTTGTGACTGTCGCAAAACAATTAGCAACACAGTTTGGTGTAGCAATTGACATGCCAGCTGGACCTTCTGAATTGTTGGTTGTTGCTGATGATGCTGCTGTTCCTGCATTTGTAGCTTCAGATCTATTGTCGCAAGCAGAACATGGAGCAGATAGCCAAGTGATTTTGGTTTCTACCTCTAAAAAATTAATCGATGCCGTTGAAGAGGAAATTCAAATGCAATTAGAGCAATTACCTCGTAAATCAATTGCTGAGAAAGCGATAGCCAACTCTAAATTGATTTTTGTTGAAAACGATACAATCGCCTTAGACTTAATTAACGAATACGGACCAGAACACTTTATTGTTTGTACTGCTAACGATGAATTTTACATCAACGGAATAGAAAATGCAGGTTCGGTTTTTATTGGGAATTATACTCCTGAGAGCGCGGGTGATTATGCCTCTGGGACTAATCATACCTTACCAACAAATGGTTATGCTAAAAACTATAGTGGTGTCAATCTAGATAGTTTTACTAAGTCAATGACTTTCCAGAAAATTTCTGAAAAAGGAATTCAAAACATTGGAAAAGCGATTGAAGTTATGGCTGAAGCAGAAGGTTTGCAAGCGCATAAGAATGCAGTAACATTGAGATTGAAGACTTTAGAATAAGTCACAAGAGAAAAGAGGCAAGAGATAAGAAACAAGAGGCTAGATTCAAGAGATAAGATTAAAGTTTTAGGAGAAGTAGACACAATATAATAGTCTTTTCTCTTGACTCTTGATTCTGATTTTCACCTCTAAAAACATAAGAAAATGGAAAATTTCGATATAAATAATTTAGTTCGCGAGAACGTCAAGACTATGAAGCCGTATTCATCGGCGCGTGATGAATTTAAGGATTTTGATGTGGCTCAAATGATATTTTTGGATGCTAATGAAAATCCGTATCAAAATGGCGTAAACCGTTATCCTGATCCACAGCAAAGCAGTGTTAAAGCCGTTTTAGCGAAGCAAAGAAATCTTAAAACGAATCAAGTTTTGTTAGGAAACGGAAGCGATGAAGTATTGGATTTACTATTTAGAGCTTTTTGCGAACCTAAAGTTGATAACGTAATAACTTTACCACCAACATACGGAATGTATGGTGTTTTGGCTAACATTAATGCTGTAGAAAATAGAGAAGTTTTACTATCTCAAGATTTTCAACCACAGATCGAATCTATTCTAGAGTCTGTTGATGCCAATACAAAAATGATTTTCCTTTGTTCGCCTAATAATCCCACAGGGAATTCGTTTGCTGATGAAAGTGTGGTCACTTTATTGCAAAATTTCAAGGGATTAGTCGTTATTGATGAAGCCTATATTGATTTCTCAAAAAAACCAAGTTGGTTGAACGAACTAGATGAATATCCTAATTTGATTATTACGCAAACCTTATCAAAAGCGTATGGTTTGGCTGGAATTCGTTTGGGAATTTGTTACGCTTCTGTAGCAATTATTGCGGTTTTAAACAAAATCAAGCCACCTTACAATGTGAATGAGTTGACACAACAAAGAGCATTAGAAAGACTGGCTGATAAAGAGAAAATACAATTAGAAATTGACTCTATTGTAATACAAAGAGATGAATTACTTAAAGTATTAAGTGAAGTAAAATTTATATCGAAAATTTACCCAACAGAAGCAAATTTTGTTCTAATAAAAGTGGATGATGCTAATAAAAGATACAATGAATTAATTCAAAAAGGTATCGTGATTCGCAACCGAACAACACAACCTTTATGTGAAAATACCTTGCGTTTAACGATAGGTACAGCGGATGAAAATAAGATTTTAATGGAAGCCTTAAAAGCAATTGGCTAATTAGGAATAGAATTAAATTCATAATTTTATCGCCAAACGTTTTGCGTGAGGGATAGTAGTGGAGCTCTTTTTAGGACGGAGGAACGAAGTCCTAAAAAAGCGGGAACATCCCGAGGCTTCGGGAGCTAGACCCGCAGGGTCACGCCCAAATAAGAATATTAAATATAACTAAGCTACAGGCTCAAAGCGTAAATAAATGAAAAAAGTACTTTTTATCGATCGTGATGGAACGATTGTTTTGGAACCAGAAGGATACCAATTAGATAGTTTAAATAAATTAGAATTTTATCCAAAAGCGTTTCAGTATTTGGCTAAAATTGCAACCGAATTAGAATACGAATTGGTAATGGTTACCAACCAAGACGGTTTGGGAACAGACAGTTTTCCAGAAGATACGTTTTGGCCAACGCAGAATTTCATTTTGAGAGCTTTCGAAAATGAAGGCGTTTTATTTGATGATATTTTTGTAGACCGTTCGTTTCCTGAAGATAATGCACCTACACGCAAGCCGAGAACGGGGATGTTGACTAAATACATCGATAATCCTGCTTATGATTTGGCGAACTCGTTTGTGTTAGGAGACCGATTGACAGATGTGGAATTGGCTAAAAATCTTGGAGCCAAAGCGATTTTCATGAATGAATCTGAAGGCGCTGGAAGTTCTGAAATCGCTTCTAAACGGGAAGAATTAGATGATGTGATTAGTTTACAATCTACAGATTGGAAAGTGATATACGAGTTTTTGAAACTAGAAGCACGATCGGCTACGATTTCGAGAAAAACAAACGAAACGGATATCTACATTAACTTGAACCTTGATGGAACTGGGAAAAGCAAAATCGAAACCGGAATTGCTTTTTTTGATCACATGCTAGACCAAATTGCACGTCACGGGCAAATGGACTTAGAAATCAATGTAAAAGGAGACCTAGAAGTAGACGAGCACCACACGATTGAAGACACAGCAATTGCCTTAGGAGAAGTTTTTGCAAAAGCGTTAGGGAACAAGCTAGGGATTGAACGTTATGGTTTTTGTTTACCTATGGACGATTGCTTAGCACAGGTGGCGATTGACTTTGGAGGTAGAAACTGGTTGGTTTGGGAAACGGAATTCAAACGTGAGATGGTAGGGAAAATGCCAACAGAGATGTTCTTGCATTTTTTTAAATCATTCTCTGATGGAGCAAAAGCAAATATCAATATCAAAGCCGAAGGAGACAACGAACACCACAAAATTGAAGCTATTTTTAAGGCTTTCGCCAAAGCAATAAAAGTTGCCGTAAAACGCGATACTGAGAAAATGATTTTGCCGAGTACGAAAGGGATGTTGTAGCCCCCTAACCCCCGAAGGGGGAATAACTAAGTTTGAACTAAAATTTATGGAAAAAGATAACACACAATCCACTTCGACTCCCCCTTCGGGGGCTGGGGGGCTTGTAATTATAAATTACGGAGCAGGAAATATTCAAAGCATCATGTTTGCCATTGAAAGATTGGGATACAAAGCGGTTTTGAGTAATGATCCAGCCGAGATTAAGTCAGCGGATAAAGTAATTTTTCCGGGTGTGGGTGAAGCGAGTTCAGCGATGAAAATGCTTTTGGCAAGTGGTTTGGATAAGTTGATTCCAACATTGACGCAGCCTGTATTAGGAATTTGTCTTGGAATGCAGTTGATGTGTAACAAAACCGAAGAAGGAAATACGAAAGGATTGGGGATTTTTGACGTTGATGTGCTTAAATTTTCATCGAAAGTAAAAGTGCCGCAAATGGGTTGGAATACGATTTACAATTTGAAATCAGATTTGTTTAAAGACATTTCAGAAGACGAGTACATGTATTTGGTACACAGTTTCTACGCTCCTAATTGCGCTGAATCGATTGCTACGACAAACTACGAACTAGAATATGCTTCGGCCTTGCAAAAAAACAATTTCTACGGAACCCAATTTCACCCAGAAAAAAGTGGTGATGTAGGGGAGAAAATTCTTGGGAATTTTCTGCAACTTTAAACTTTAAACCTGAAACTAAAAAGAAATCATGCGTATTATACCAGCAATAGATATCATCGACGGAAAATGTGTTCGCTTATCAAAAGGCGATTACAACACCAAAATTATATACAATGAAAACCCGCTAGAAGTAGCCAAGGAATTTGAAGCGCACGGAATTGAATATTTGCACTTAGTAGATCTTGACGGAGCAAAATCGAGCAAAATAGTCAACTATAAAATTCTGGAGCAAATTGCGAGTCAAACGAGTTTGAAAATCGATTTTGGTGGTGGCTTAAAGTCGGATGCCGATTTGAAAATTGCGTTTGAAAGTGGTGCGAACCAAATCACAGGTGGAAGTATCGCTGTAAAAAATAGAGCTATTTTCGGAAAATGGATTACTGAATATGGTGCTGATAAAATTATCCTTGGAGCAGATGCTAATAACGAAAAAGTAGCCGTTTCAGGATGGTTAGAAGAGTCAGATCAGGAGTTAGTTCCTTTTATTCAAGGGTATCAAGAAAAAGGAATTCAGTACGTGATTTGTACCGATATCGCAAAAGACGGAATGCTGGAAGGACCTAGTTTTGATTTATATGCTAAAATATTGGCGAAAGCCGAAGGAATAAAATTAATCGCTTCAGGTGGAATTTCGACCTTTGATGAATTACCTAAATTAGCTGAATTAGGTTGTGAAGGAACCATTATTGGTAAAGCAATTTACGAAGGAAGGATTTCGATGAAACAACTAGAGCAATATATATTAGAATCTAAATAATTTGAAGATGTGAAAATTTGGAAATGAGGTAATGCATTTTCAAATTTTTTAATTTTCAAATTTTCAAATTAAACGAGATGTTAACAAAAAGAATAATACCCTGTTTAGATATAAAAAATGGACGTACCGTTAAAGGCGTAAATTTTGTAGATTTGCGTGATGCTGGTGATCCGGTAGAATTAGCCAAGATCTATTCGAATGAAGGAGCTGACGAATTGGTTTTTTTGGATATATCAGCAACGGAAGAACGCCGAAAAACATTGGTGAAGTTGGTTCGTGAAGTGGCCGCTACAATTAATATTCCGTTTACGGTGGGTGGTGGAATATCCTCTGTAGCCGATGTGGAAGTGTTGTTGCAAAACGGAGCAGATAAAGTTTCGATTAATTCATCAGCGATAAAAAATCCGCAGTTGATTAATGATTTGGCTAGTAAATTTGGAAGCCAATGCGTGGTCGTTGCTATTGATGCCAAACAAATAGACGGGCTATGGATTGTACATTTAATGGGTGGAAAAGTACCCACAGAACTAAATTTATTTGACTGGGCCGTTGAAGTAGCCGAAAGAGGAGCTGGTGAAATCTTGTTTACCTCGATGGATAACGACGGAACAAAAAATGGTTTTGCTAATGACGCTTTGGCTACATTATCAACTTTAGTTAATATTCCGATAATTGCTTCTGGTGGTGCTGGAAACATGCAACATTTTGTAGATAGTTTCACCGAAGGAAAAGCAGATGCCGCTTTAGCCGCAAGTGTATTTCACTTTAAAGAGATTGAAATTAAAACGTTGAAACAAGAACTTAAAAATAATAATATAGCAGTAAGACTTTAGGAGTAAGTCATAAGTAGTAATGATTAAGTTATCATTATTTAATTTGAACCACTTTGCCACTAATACTTAATACTTACAATCTAATACTTAATACTTGATAATGAACATAGATTTTTCAAAAAGCGCACACGGATTAATTCCGGCAATTATACAAGACAGTGAAACTAAAGCAGTTTTAATGTTGGGTTACATGAATGCAGAGGCGTACCAAAAAACAATTGATACTCAAAAAGTCACTTTTTTTAGTCGCTCCAAGCAAAGACTTTGGACCAAAGGCGAGGAGAGTGGTAATTTTTTGAACTTAGTGGATATTAAAAACGATTGTGATGGCGACACTTTGTTAATTCAAGTAAAACCTGTTGGTCCAACTTGTCATACAGGTGCAGATACTTGCTGGCAAACAGAAAACAAAGGAGATTACGGTTTCCTTTCACAGTTGGAGCAAACTATTAAAACAAGAAAAGAAAATGCTGATTCTGAGAAAAGTTATGTAGCTTCTTTATTCAAATTAGGAATGAATAAAATCGCTCAAAAAGTAGGAGAGGAAGCGGTAGAAGTGGTTATCGAAGCTAAGGACGATAACGATGACTTGTTTTTGGGTGAAAGCGCCGACTTGTTATTTCATTACTTAATTCTGCTTCAAGCAAAAGGATTTGAATTAGAAGATGTGGTTAAGGTTTTAAAAAGCCGCCAAAAATAAAATAGGATTTTTAAATAAATTTAAACGAAACCCAATAGTAAATTGATTTATTATTGGGTTTTGTTTTTCAATCAAAACGCAATTCCTATATTTACTTTGTATTATAGGACTACAAGTAACAAAGCTAATAATACTATAATCTTGAAAAAGTAACTATGAAAACGATACAAGTTAAAGACATTAATAATTTTGAAGGAACAATTATAGTTCCGGTATTTGAAACCACTGCTCACAATGTAATTCCGATTACATTTGATGATGTAGAAGTATCTTCAAGAGTATTTTACGGTAAAAAAGATAGTTCGTATTTAGTTGAAAGTAAAGCTACTACTTATCTTTTTGTAGGATTAGGAAAAGAAATTGATTACAAGTCACTTAAAACTATTTTTAGAAGAGTTGCAGCTAATAGTAAAGATATTTTTGGGAAATCAGTAGTGTTAGCATTGCCAAAAGAGTTTACAAGCGAACAGCTGGAAGCAAGTATATCAGGTTTGGTTTTAGGGACCTATAATCTGGGACATTATAAAAAGCAATTTACGCATCCTTTTTTAGGACCTGAATTTGAGCTTCAAATCCTTTCAGAAAATAACTATAAAGAGGTCACTGAAAGAGCTATTTAAATAGCGAAGGCACAATTAGAAACATTGGCTTTAGTTGATTTACCTCCCAATCGTGTTACACCAAAATACTTAACAGAATGGGCTGTTGACCGTGGAAGTAAGTATGGTTTTAAAGTAAAAGCTTTAGGGCTAGAGGCATGCGAAATTGAAGGGTTAGAAGCTTTTATATCTGTGGGGAAAGGAAGTCAAAACGAACTCCAATTCATCATTATGAGTTATGAACCAAATACACCTATTGAAAATCTAAAACATGTAGGTCTAGTAGGGAAGGGGATTACTTTTGACACCGGTGGTTTGAACATTAAAACTGCTGGAATGTTAGATATGAAATGTGATATGGCAGGTGGTGCAGCGGTTTTTGGAGCGATGCAATTAATAGCTGACTTACAATTACCGGTAAAAGTTACTGCAATTGTTCCTTGTGCGGAGAATGCGGTGAGCAGCAAATCTTTTCTACCTAGTGATGTAATAAAAAGCTACGGCGGAGCAACTATTGAAATTATTGATACAGATGCCGAAGGACGATTGATTCTTGCGGATGGGCTAGCATATATGGTGAAAAATTATAGTCCAGAGTATATTGTTGATATTGCTACTTTGACGGGGAGCAGTATGGGGACATTTGGTCACGAATGTGCAGCTTTATTTACTAATAATAATACTGTTGCGACAGCATTGCAAAAAGCTGGAGATAGTATAGGCGAGCGCATGTGGCCTTTGCCATTGTGGGAAGCTTACAATACGGATATTGAAAGTGATATCGCAGATGTGCGCAACTATAGCGGTAAGCCATTAGCGGGAGCAATTACAGCAGCCAAATTTTTAGAATATTTTACACAAGGGCATAAGGCGTGGGCGCATTTAGATATTGCTGGAGTAGCTTTTGGTACAGATGAATTTGCTAAGAGCAAACATGCTACCGCTTATGGTGTCCAGCTATTAGCTAAATTTATCGAAAATATTTAAGGAATAATAACGGTAATAATTTCGATAGAAATTGAAATATTTTATAATGAAAAAATGTAATTATCTTTCTCTAATAGCGCTTTTGACTTTGAATATGGTTAGTGCGCAAGGGCTTTTGGGCAAAGACCAAGCGGTGTTTACGAGGCAGGATTCCCTACGTGGAACTGTAACTAAAGAACGTATTTGGTGGGATGTGAAAAACTATAAATTGGATATCAAAGTAAATCCATTAGATAGTACAATTACAGGGTCTAACGCTATTGAATACAAAGTATTGAATGCCTATAATATTATGCAAATTGATTTGCAAAACCCAATGGAAATCACGCGAGTAATGCAAGACGGTAAACCATTAGAATATACTAGAGAAGGCAATGCTTTTTTTATAAAATTACTCGCTAAACAAGTTGTCGGTTCTACTAAGGAACTAACTGTTTTTTACGGAGGAAAACCTAAAGTAGCAGTCAATCCACCATGGGATGGTGGAATTACCTGGAAAAAAGATGCCAACGGAAAACTATTTATTGCTTCTTCATGTCAAGGCCTAGGAGCAAGTGTATGGTGGCCTAACAAAGACCATATGTATGATGAAGTAGAGGGTATGACTATAAGTGTAAATGTTCCTGGTGATTTAATGGATGTCTCCAATGGTCGCTTGAAAGAGGTAAAAAAACTAAAAGACGGAACCAAAACATATACTTGGGTAGTAACCAATCCTATCAACAATTATGGTGTAAATATAAATATAGGTGACTATGTTTCGTTTTTTGAAAAATACAAAGGAGAAAAAGGAATATTAGATCTTAACTATTATGTGTTGAAAGATAATTTGGCTAAAGCCAAAGAACAATTCACAGATGTTCCTAGAATGTTAAAGGCATTTGAACACTGGTTTGGTCCTTATCCATTTTATGAAGACAGCTATAAACTTGTAGAGGCACTGTATTTAGGTATGGAACATCAAAGTTCAGTAACCTATGGCAATGGGTATAAAAATGGCTACCGTGGCAGAGATTTAAGTGGAACAGGATGGGGATTAAAGTTTGATTTTATCATTATTCACGAGTCTGGGCACGAGTGGTTTGCTAATAATATCACTTACAAAGATATTGCCGACATGTGGATTCATGAAAGTTTCACTAATTATTCTGAAAGCCTTTTTGTAGAATATTACTACGGCAAAGAAGCTGGAGATGAATACGTACGCGGAATTAGAAAAAATATCGAAAATGACAAACCCATTATAGGGCATTATGATGTGAACAATGAAGGTTCTAGCGACATGTATTACAAAGGCGCGAATATGTTGCATACTATCCGTCAGATTGTGAATAACGACGAAAAATGGAGAGTAATTTTAAGAGGGTTAAATAGTACTTTCTATCATCAAACGGTAACTACAAAGCAAATAGAAGACTATATGACTACGCAAACGGGAGTAGCGCTATCCACTGTTTTTAATCAGTATTTAAGAGATGTACGCATACCTACATTAGAATATTTTTCTCAAAATAATACACTTGGATATCGTTGGACAAATTGTGTTGAAGGATTTAAAATGCCGGTAAAAATCACAATTGATGGCAAGGAGCAGTGGCTGGAACCTAGCACTGAGTGGAGTAATACAGCTATTCCAAACGATAAAGCTGTCGTTAAAATTGATCCAAATTTTTATGTGGCAGGAATTGATATTACCAGAGAAAATTAGCTAATTTTACCATTGGAAAATATGCTGAAAATAACTTTTTAAAAGGTGCTTTATGAAAAAAACAATTACATCATTACTGCTTATTATTTTTATTAGCACCTTAACTTATGGGCAAACAAGTGTAACGGCTACAGCTGTTAGCAAACCACTTGCAGTAACTGTATTAACACCGGCGATTGCTGATACGCTAAGTTTAGAAAAATCAAGCGAAATGCTTGATGAAGCTACCTACTGGAATATTATTGACAATTCTATAAAAAATAGTTCTAATCAGGCAGATCAGGAAGTAGTTTTAATTGCTGATCTTGAGAAATTATCACCTAAGGAAATCGTAGGTTTTAGATTGCGTACTGATAAGTTGCTTTTTGACACCTATAATCAAGAGTTATGGTGTGCAGCCTATATAGTAAATAATGGTTCAACAGATGGTGGCTTTGATTACTTTAGATCATGGCTCATCTCTAAAGGTAAAGACGCGTATTATAGTGCGGTAAAAAATACTGATGCTATTTTAAAAATCATTGACGCAAGTGAAGAGGAGGAGTACGAGTTTGAAGCTTTTGGGTATGTAGCGGTAAGTGCATTTAAAGCGGTAACCAATCAAGAGTTATTTGACTATATTGATTACGACAAATTCACTACAAACGATGAGAATTATCCAATCTTGAAGTTTACATGGAATGTTGACGAACCAGAAACAATGCAAAAGGTATGTCCTAAACTATACGAGAGATTTAATAAATAAAATTGTAGAATTTGAAAGAAGCGGTTTGCACTAGTTTAGTACTATTGCAAACCGCTTTTTTTGTTAATTATTTCTATAGAACGGTGAGCTGACTTTTAATACGCTCTTGTAGCATGCTCATCATTCTTTTATTCAAGTTGGAAGTATTTGATGCATAGGTTCGGTATTCTTCTAGAGTGAATAATCCTACAACCATACCCTTCAATGTATTTCTATATTTAGTGTCTTTTTGTATGCTATTTTCTATAAAAGCATTTTTTTTCTCTAATGTGAAATTCGCAAAATCACCTTTATTTTTTGAGATATAGTTTTTGAATGAAGCGATAAATAATTCATTCTGTAGTTTTAGTATCGGACGTAGTACTTGGTTTTGAAATAATTCTTCTGCTGACGACTGAGCACCCACAGATCCTATAGTTTCTGAGCGAAACTCTTTTAAAAATTGCTCTCTATCTTTCATCTTTTTTTTATAAAATTAAACATTTTTTGACTTCTAAATCTTATTTTAGCAATACTAAATTATTAAGATGAGATTTCACACTAGAAAATGGGTAAAACCAGAAGACTTAAACCCAAACGGAACCTTGTTTGGCGGACAATTATTAGCTTGGATTGACGAAGAACTAGCACTGTATACCATCATTCAATTAGAAAATTCGAGAGTGGTGACAAAACACATGTCTGAAATAAATTTTAGAAGTTCAGCAAGGCAAGGAGATATTATCGAGATTGGTATTGACGTGGTGAAATTTGGTAATAGCTCATTAACGCTTAAATGCGAAGCTAGAAATATGATGACACGCGAGACCATTATTAGTATTGACAGTACAACAATGGTAAACTTGGGTGAAGATGGAAAACCAAAGGCACACGGCAAAAAAGAGATTGAATTTGTTAGAAATAGAATGCTTTAAATAGAAAACGAGATAGTAAATTGCTATCTCGTTTATTATAAATTTACCTTTTAAGTACTTCGTAATCACTTTCTAGAATGGCGTATTCATAATTATCAGACCAACCAGATTTTAAAGGTAATACTTGTCGACAACGACCCTCTCTAAGCATGCCTACTTTTTCAAGCACTTTAATAGACCCAATATTATCGACGGCACAACCTGCTTGAATCCTATGAAGTTGTAAGTGGTTGAATCCATAATCAAGCAGTGCATTCAGGGCTTCAGTTGCGTACCCTTTTCTCCAATGATTAGGATGTAATTTGTACCAAACTTCGGCTCTGCTATTTTTTTTAGGCCATAATTTGAGTCCGAGTAGCCCTATGAAAGTTTTACTATCAGTTAATTCGATAGCAAAAGTATAGTTTGTGATTTCCTTCTGGTTATTGGCTAAAAGCCAAAATTCAATAAGCTGAGTCGTTTCCTGTAAATCTGCTGGAATACCTAAAGTATTAAACTGATCCACCTCGGGGATTGAATGCAACTGATGGATGGATTCAATATCTAAGGGGCTAATTAAACGTATTTGCAAGTTAGCAGTTGTCAATTTCATAGCTATGGTTTATGCAGTGTAAGTTCCTTTTGAAGGGAGTTCAAAAACTTCTAAATCAAAGTATTTAACCGAGGCAAAAATATGGTCAAACACATCAGACATTACATACTCATAGTTCTCCCATCGTTTGTCGCTTGAAAAAGCATAAATTTCGATAGGAACTCCCTGAGCAGTAGATTGCAGCTGCCTACACATTAAAAGCATCTCTTGATTTAATGCAGGATGGTTACGTAGATATTGTGTGATGTATTTTCTGAAAAGTCCTAAATTTGTCATGTTGCGACCGTTGATTGCTAGGGACTTGTCAACATTGTTATCTAAGTTAAACTTCTCGATTTCGATTTTTCGAGTATCAATATACGCACTAATTAAGCCAATGCTTTTTAACTTTGTTAACTCAGCATCAGATAGAAATCGAATACTACTACTCTTTATTAGAATATGTCTTTTTATTCTACGCCCGTCTGATTTTAGCATTCCTCTCCAGTTTTGAAAGGAATCAGAACTCAAACTATACGTAGGAATCGTAGTGGTTGTGTTGTCAAAATTTCGCACTTTTACCGTAGTCAAGTTGATTTCTATAACATCTCCATCGGCACCAAACTTGTCCATTGTAATCCAGTCTCCTATTCGAACCATATCATTTATAGACACCTGTACACTAGCCACAAACCCTAAGATGATATCTCTAAAAATCAAAATAATTAATGCTGAGACAGCTCCTAATGTGGTTAAAAGTTCTTTAAACTGTAGATCAAATAATTTAGAGATAATCACGGTAACTCCCACCATCCATAGCACAATCATGATTACTTGAATGAAACTATCAATAGGCTTGTCACTGTAACGTGGCTTTTGTTTTAAGTAATCTCTTAACGCATTAAAAACGGTTCTTACAATCCATAAGACTAGAAAAACGATATATATTCCAATTAGTTTACCAAAAATACTCTCCCAATATTCAAATTTTTCAAGAATAACGGGAACAGATTTATAGATGAACAATAGCGGAATTAGATGTGCAATGTACTTTGCTGTTTTATTCGAAACTAAAAAATCATCAAATTGTGTCTTTGTTCGTTGTGCAATAAAAACAATAATTGTAACAAGTATAAGACGAAAAATAATATAGATACCATAAGCTAAGACACACAACAAGGCAATGTTGATGAACAAGCTTAAGTAAGAAGAAAAACTGTATCCCATTCCCCATTTCCTAAACATAGGATATAGAAAACCAAATACTTTTTCGATTGTTTTATACATTTTTCAGGTATTTCTGTTCGATATAAAAAGTTCCAAAAGGAATTAATGAAGCAACTAAAATAATACCAAACGTTGTGAATGACCAGCCCATACTCTTTTTTAAAAGCGCAGCTAATAATAGGTATCCTATAAAAAGCACTCCGTGACTCATACCAATAGGGTATAATAAGGTGTGATATAATTCAAAATTTGTTGGTTTTATAAACAACATATTTGAAAACAGTACAAGATAAGAAATTCCTTCAAGGATTGCGACAATTTTAAAAAGCTTGAGCATGGAGATAATTTTAAGTAATAAACCGCAAAATTAAGTATTATGATTCATTATAATGGCATTGCTGCCTAAAGTAATTTAACTTTGTGGTAGTAAAATTGAAGCACTATGAGTAAACGAGATTTAAAAAAATATATAGCTACTCTTACTAAGGAACAATTAGAGGAGCAGTTGGTAGATTTGTATGACAAATTCCCTCCAGTAAAAGTGTATTATGATTTTGTTTTTAATCCAAAGGAAGAGAAACTGCTGCAGGAAGCCAAGCTTAAAATTTCGCATGAATATTTCCCTTTGAAAAAAGGCCGCAAAAAACCGAAAGCTAAGATGCGTAGATCTGTGGCTCAAAAAATCATCAAGCACTTTATAGTATTAGGTGTAGACCCATTTGTAGTTACTAACTTAATGTTGTACAATATCGAAATTGCCCAAACCTATGCTTCAGAAAATACGATTATTCAAGAATTGTTTTTTAAAAGCATGTTGAATTCTTTTGAGCAAGCGACGCAATATGCGGTCTCAAATGGTGTGTTTTCAGAATTTAACGGGAGATTTACAGCTATTTATGAAGAGGCAAAAAGGTTAAAATGGAAGAATAAAGGGCAATTTGAAGCAGTTTTAGAACGATTATGAGTGTAATTCCACTATAAATCAATTTTATTTAAGGTTAGCATTATATTTTATCGAAATTACTGCTGATAAACTGTTTTTTCGGTGTATTTTTGCAAAAACCCAAGAAAAAGCAATGTTTGAAAATTCAATAGAAGAAAAAAAAGAAACTAAAAAACAACTTTACGCATACCAACAAAATGACATTGATGCCATTTTTGAACGTATCGATACTGCACCCAAGAAGCACCATTTGCTGTACCAACTTCCTACAGGTGGAGGAAAAACGGTGATTTTCTCTGAGATTGTACGTAGATACTTGGCTAATAATGACAAGAAAGTAGTTGTTTTAACACACCGTATCGAGTTGTGTAAGCAAACTTCAAAAATGTTGAAAGGTTTTGATGTAAAAAACAAAATCATCAATAGTAAGGTAAAAGAGCTTCCAGATCAAAACGAGTACTCTTGTTTTGTTGCTATGGTCGAAACTTTAAAAAATCGTATCAACGATGAAAAATTACACCTTGATAATATAGGTTTGGTTATTATCGATGAGGCGCATTATAACTCCTTTAGAAAATTATTAAGCTCATTTAAAAACGCATTTATTTTAGGTGTTACCGCAACACCTTTGAGTTCGAATATAAAATTACCAATGCATCAAAGTTATGATGAATTAATCGTAGGTGATACGATAAGTTCGTTAATCGACAATGGATTCTTGGCAAAAGCCATCACTTATAGTTATGATGTGGGTCTTACTTCATTAAAGGTAGGTATCAACGGAGACTATACCGTTAAATCATCTGATGATTTGTATACTAATATGGCGATGCAAGAGAAATTACTGCATGCTTATACCGAAAAGTCATTAGGTAAAAAGACCTTGATTTTTAACAATGGTATCAATACATCATTATATGTATATGAAACTTTTAGAGAAGCAGGATATCCTATTCGTCATTTAGACAATACGAGTAGTACTGAAGAGAGAAAAGAAATACTACACTGGTTCAAGCATACGCCAGATGCAATTTTAACCTCTGTAGGGATTTTGACTACTGGATTTGATGAGCCTACTGTAGAAACTATTATATTGAATAGAGCAACTAAATCCTTGACGTTATATTACCAAATGATCGGTCGTGGATCGCGTAAATTGCCAAATAAAGACATGTTCTCAGTAATTGATTTAGGAAACAATGCAGCTCGTTTTGGGTTGTGGAGTGAACCTGTAAACTGGCAACATATCTTTAAATCACCAGAATTTTATTTAGAGAACTTGCGTGATGATACTGAGATTGAATTGTACTTTAAATATGCAATGCCTCCAGAATTACGTGCTAAATTTAGTAAAACTGCCGAGGTAACTTTTGATGTAGATGAGGAGCACAAGCTTGCCATAGCACAAAACCTACGATCTAAGGTTGTTCTTGAAAAATCACTGGAGCAACATGCAGCAATGTGTGTTGATAATACAGAGACGTTACAAGAAGCTAAATCATTAGGTAAAGAGCTAGACGAAGATATTGATTGTCGTATAAAGCGCTATTCAAAGTGTCTTAGTCAATGCAGTAAGAACTACCGCGAATGGCTTGTTGACGATTACAAATTAAAAATGACCTTATTAATTGGGAAAAAGTATCGTGAGAAAATCATGAACGAACCTGATGACGAGGAATAAAATAAGGAGCTTCCCGGCAGCCATCGGGATAGCTACCTAGTGCTGCGTTCCTAAAAGGACTGCAAAAACTAGAAACCCTATATACAAATGCCCTGTTTTTTATAAAATAATAAATCCAAACAAATGTCAAAACAATTCTCAGATTTAGGAATTGCATCTCCTATCTTAAAGTCACTTACCGAATTGAAAATTGTTACTCCAACAGAAATTCAAGAATTAACAATTCCGTTACTATTGCAAAATAAAACGGACTTAGTTGGTCTGGCAAAAACCGGAACTGGTAAAACAGCTGCGTTTGGATTACCACTTTTACAATTAATAGACAGCGCTGCAACGAACGTTCAAGCCATTATTCTTGTTCCTACAAGAGAGCTAGGACAACAAATATTTAAAAACCTAGAGGATTTTGCTAAGTATTTACCTGAAGTTTCTATAGCAGCAACTTGTGGAGGTATTCCTATCAAACCGCAAATAGAGCGTTTATCACAGCCTACTCATATTGTTGTAGCAACTCCGGGACGTTTAATTGATTTGATTCAGCGCAAAGCAATAAATTTGAAAGAAACTAACTTTCTTGTTCTTGACGAAGCTGATGAAATGGTTTCTATCTTGAAAGAAAGTTTAGACGAAATTGTAGCAGAATTGCCTAAGGAGCACCGTACATTTTTGTTTTCGGCAACCTTACCAGGTACAATCAAGCAGTTAGTTCAAAATTACTTGAATAAAAATGTAGTGCAAGTAAGTGCTAGCATGGAGACTGTGGGAAATCAAGGTATCGACCATGAATATATTGTAGTTGATCCAATCGAGAAATTAGATGTTTTAATGCATTTTTTAAATTCGAAAGAAGGCGAACGCGGAATCATCTTTTGTAAAACAAAAGCTGCTGTAAACAAATTAGCTAAAAATTTAGCAATCAATCGCTTCTCATCTGGAGCACTACACGGTAGTTTGTCACAAGGAATTCGTGATCGTATAATGGAACAATTTCGTGAAGGACATATCAATATATTAGTAGCTACGGATCTTGCAGCGAGAGGAATTGACGTAAAAGAAATTTCGTATGTTGTGAATTACCATTTACCAGATGCTTATGAAGCTTACGTTCACCGTAGTGGTAGAACTGCAAGAGCAGGAGCAAAGGGGCTTTCTTTGACAGTATTACAACCTGAAGAAGAAAAAGAAATAGTTGATTTTGAAAGAGAGTTAGGTATTAAATTTACCCAATTCAAGAAACCAAGTGCCGCAAGTATTGAAGACAACAACATGTTATTATGGGCAAAGCAAATATTCAAAACTAAGCCTAATCATGAAATTGATGCAGACTTAAAAACTAAAGTAAAAACGGTTTTCCATCATCTGACTAAAGAGGAATTGATCGAAAAATTAATGGCTAATTATATTTTGCAAAATAAAAATGAGCCGGTAGAGAAACCAGTCAAAAGACAAAAGATGAAACAGAAATAAAAGCTGTTTCCTAGATTATCAACCATTACAATACTTCAAGGAGTATGTAATGGTTTTTTTTATTTTTATTACACGTTTGATTTTTCACACGATTTCTTTAAGAATACATAGAAGGTACTGCCTTTTCCTTGCACACTTTCTGCCCATATGTGTCCATCATGCTTTGAAATAAAGTCACGACATAACAGTAATCCTAATCCTGTGCCTCTTTCCTCTATATGCTCCTCACTTTTATGAGTTCCAGATTCATCAAATAAATGTTTCAAAGTATCCTCGCTCATACCTAGGCCATTGTCAGAGATTAGTAATGTGGTACCCTCATGATCGATTAGGGAACTAATGCAAATCTTTCCACCCACAGCTGTAAATTTTATGGCGTTAGAAACTAAATTACGAAGTACAGTTTGCATCATATTCTTGTCTGCAACAATACTGTGATTTTCAAATATGTTAAAGTTAATTGTAATTTGCTTGCTACTTGCAACCTCTAGTGGCATTGCTAAGGCTTGAGGAATAAAATCTTTGAGACTAATAAGCTGTGGCGAAAATTGAATTTCGTTTGTTTGCGAAAGTGACCACTCAAGAAGATTCTGTAACAAATTATATGTTTTTGTAGAGGTATCATAAATGGCATTTACAAATTCTTCTTTCTCGATTTCTGCTAGTTCGTTTTGTTGCTCTTTTAAAATTTGGCTTAAGCCAATTAAAGCATTAAAAGGCGAACGTAAATCGTGAGATATGATGGCAAATAATTTGTCTTTAGTTGCATTTGCCTTTTGTAGTTCCTCATTCTTCCTAATATACAACTCTTGCTGCTGTCTGTAATTTGTCTTTAAATAACGTATTGTTAAATATATCGTTAGCAGCAAAATACCTAGGGTTAGTGCGGTATCAAAGTACCTAAAAGACGGATGATCATAATGAACATAGATCATGTCTGGATACCAATATTCTAAAAAGAGCAAACTGTAAGCAATCCCTAATTGAAACAACATCCAAAAAAGCAATTGCTCTTTTTTAACGATAGAAGCATAGATTATAAAAGTTATTGCAAAAATTAAAATAATAGGACCATTTATGCCGCAATTAAAGAGGTATCCTATAATGAGTATTGCTGAGATGCAAATCGCAAATATTGAGAAGGTAGCGCGGGACTGCTGCTTATATCTAGAGAAGTAAAATAGAATCAGTAATAATATTAGTGCAACTAGCAGTACGTATCCAAAAATAAGTAGACCGAGAGAGAAGTTAGCAGGAAACGAAATTAAAAGAACAAGAGAAGTAATCAAACATACGCCATGGAAAATTCTCTTTTCTAGGGAAAATTCCTTGTCTGTACCTATTAAGTCAAGCCACTTTTGTTTGATATTCATAATCAACTTGTTTTGTACAAGTTACAAAAAAAAGGAATACACTAAGTAGAATGTTAATTTTTTAATTAGGAGTCTCTTTTAAGTAGTAAAATAATTTTAACCCTTTTTTAATAGTTTTGATTTAGCTGCTTTTTATAAATTCTCTATATTTATAGCTTTATTTTTTAGCAGCTAATTAAGTAATTCATAGTATAATTACTTTGTTTAAATTTTAAAGTTTGAATAGTAAAAAGTAGCATTTAAATAGAAGATTAATAAAAATTAGTACACCCTTAAAATCACGCATATGGAAATTGTTATTATAGGAGGAGGTTTTGCAGGTCTAAATCTAGCCAAAGAACTACTAGATCAAAAAGACGTGCACGTTACTTTAGTAGATAAGAACAATTACAACTTTTTTCCTCCCTTAATATATCAGGTAGCCACAGCTTTCTTAGAACCTTCAAGTATAAGTTATCCTTTTAGAAAATTTTTTGCTGGGAAAAAGAACTTACAGTTTAGGTTAGGAAAGTTACAGCAAGTAGTTCCTGAGGAGAATAAAGTTATTTTGCACAACGGAGAACTTCACTATGATCAATTGGTTTTTGCTACAGGAGCAGAGACTAGCTATTTTGGAATTGAGAATGTGAAGAAAAACGCCATCCCAATGAAGACATTAAACGATGCCATTGTGATGCGTAATACTATCTTAAAGAACTTAGAGAAAGCCGCCATTTGTAAAGACATGCGCGAGCGTCGTAAACTATTAACGATTGTAGTCGCTGGTGGAGGACCTACAGGTGTGGAAGTGTCAGGAATGTTTGCCGAAATGAAGAAAAGTGTCTTCATGAAAGAATATCCAGAACTGGCTACTGCAGCCAGCAATATATACCTCATCGATGGTGGACCCGCTTTATTGGCACCCATGAGTGAAGATTCTCAAAAAGATACATTAAATGCTTTAACAGATTTGGGCGTAGTTGTAAAATTGAACAACCGCGTTTTAGATTATGTTGATGACACCGTATTTTTAGAAAATGGAGAAACAATTCAAACAAAAAATTTAATCTGGGCCGCTGGTGTTTCGGCAATGACTTTTGAAGGAATCCCTTTAGAAAGTTACGGTCGCGGTCGACGTATGGCAACAGATGCATTCAATAAAGTAAATGCTACCACTAATATATATGCGATAGGAGATACTTGTCTACAATTAACTGATAAAAATTTCCCGCAAGGACACCCACAAGTTGCACAAGTAGCTATTCAGCAAGGAATTAATTTGGCAAAGAATTTCAAGTTAATGATGCAAAACAAGTCATTAAAAGCTTTTGAATATAATGATAAAGGATCGATGGCTATTATAGGTAAAAATAAGGCAGTTGTAGATCTACCCAAGCCTAAAATGCACTTCAAAGGATTTTTTGCATGGAGTATCTGGCTATTTGTTCACCTAATTTCGCTAATCACTTATCGCAATAGAGTTAAAACTTTTTATAACTGGATGATTGCTTACTTAGCTAGTGATCAATCTTTAAGAATGATAATTAGACCAGATAAAAAGGTTAAACTAAATAAAGAAACAAGCTTATAGCTTGTTTTTTTATTTTAGTGTTGTATTTTAATTCTTCGTTTTCCTATTAGTAGTACAATTAACGCAATGATAGTTGACGCTGCCATAATAATGACCATTGGATAAATAGATTCTTTTACAAATGTCCCCACTGCAAATGAAGCAAGCGCACCTAAACCTAATTGTATAGCTCCCATCAATGCTGACGCGCTACCCGCGTTTTTAGTAAATGGAGCGAGTGTAAGTCCGGCTGTATTGGGGTTTGATATTCCTAAACATGCTAAGAATAAAAATAACATAGTAATGGTTTGATATAGCCCTAACATGTTATTAATCGCTAGAAATAAAAAGACTAGAGCCACGGCAGATTGCGTGATTAAAGCACCTAGTATTAACTGCTCGCTACTGTACCACTTTAATAAAACCGAATTTAATTGACTAGCAAGAATAAAACTCAGTGACATGAATGCAAAAATCCAACCGTACATTTTAGGATCTACCTTATAAATATCCATAAATACAATAGGAGATGCAGCTACGTATGTAAACAAACCAGAGAATGCAATTGCCCCTGTAAACGCGTAGGTATAGAATTGAGGTTCTTTTAAAACACTAGCAAAATTAAGTAATATTGGCTTTGGCTTTAGCGAAATAGTAGTGTCTGGCACATAACTATCGGGTAGTCCAAATTGTGCTGCAAGCATGATTATTATTCCAATAAACATCAAAATAACAAACACCATATGCCAACCATACCAGTCGGTTACGTATCCACCTACAGTGGGTGCGAGCATAGGAGATAATCCTACAACCAACATAAGCAGAGAGAAAACTTTAGGTATATCTTTCACAGGAAAGAAGTCACGAACCATTGAAACAGAAGCAACTGTAGCAGCACAACTTCCCACAGCTTGAATAAATCTCAGTCCAATAAAAGTATCGATATCTTTTACAAACACGCAACCTAGAGAAGCTGCAATATAGACTAACATCCCAATAAACAGTGGCTTTTTACGACCGTAACGATCGAGCAGTGGGCCATATAATAATTGTCCCGCAGAAATACCAATGAAGTAACTAGATAAAGTCATTGCCACACTTGCCACAGTTGTGTTTAAATCGGTAGCAATTTGAGCAAAACCAGGCAAATACATATCAATAGAAAAAGGTCCAAGAGCAGTAAGAGATCCTAATATTAGAATCAACTTGAAGTAATGTGCTTTTGTCATGAAGGAATTTATTTTTTTTGCAAATGTAAGTATTTAAAAAGCTAAAATAGCGGTTGTAAATGGCCTAATTCAACGGTTTTATTAAGTAGCAAGTTCCTGCTATTCGTTACAAGCTTACCGGCTTCAAACTCATTTTATAGTATCCCGCAGGAGCTTCTTGCAGTCGCTCTGCCGCATCCATAAAATGTAGTTTTCTTTCCGTTAAGGCTTTACACTACTATCAGGGCTAGGGTGTACTGGTTTTTACAAGAGATCAAGAGTAATAGAATAGTAGCATAAATTAAAAAGGCTATAAAAGTAATTTTCAAAAGTGTTTGTGGTATTTTTGATCTAGCTATTAAAAAAAATGCATGACTACTTCCAGACTTAAGTTTTCTAATCCTATAATCAAAGATGAGATTGAAATTCAATCAAATTCTATGGGAGAACTTGTGTTTACCACACTTGTAAAACCAGGAGGGAAGCAAGCGGGAGTGCATTATCACACAAAAATCACCGAAGTATTTACAATTATCTCAGGAGAATTGAACGTCAATGTAAATAAAGTACGTATGATTCTTAAAAAAGGGCAAACTTTAGTAATTAGACCATTTGACCGTCACCAGTTTTTGAATGAATCAAGCAAGGATGTACTTTTTAAAGTGCAAGTAACAGCTGCAGGAGAAATGCAAATGGGCTTGCAAATAATTTATGGCTTGGCAAATGATAAAAAAGTTTTTAAAAATGGTTTGCCAAAAAATAGCTATCAGGCTGCAATTGCTATTAAAATGATGGACGCTTTTATTCCTGGAGTGCCATTAATTATACAAAAAATAGGTATAAATGTTATAGCATTTATTGGGAGCGTTATTGGGGTAAAAAAGAGATTGATTGCGAGATACTGTAGTTAGTAATTAATTAATTAATACGAATTAGAGTATCGAACTAACGATATGATCTTTTACTGAAAGCTTTTCAAAAATATCGCTACTAAACATATACAGCTTAGAAGGCTTCTTTGACATTTCTGTCTTCTTTTTGTCTTCTAGAGGTACAATGTACGGCTTGCTGATTGCTTTCTTTCGAAAATTACGATTATCAAGTGTTATGTTTAAGGCAATTTCATAAGCTATTTGCAACTCGTTAAGAGTGAATTTCATGGGAACTAAATTAAACATAATGGGTTCAGTCATTATTTTACTTTTTAAATCCTCATAAGCATCTGTAATAATAGACTCGTGATCAAACCCTATCTCGGGTAATTTATTTATGGGAAACCATTTAAGATCTTCCTTTTCCTCTATATTAATAGTCTCTATAGGTAGTGCTAAATAGTATACAACAGTTAGATTGCGAGATTCTACTCCTTTACTTCTTGTCCATAATAGATCTTTCTCAGTGTTCACGCGGCGATTGCTACCGTATGTTTTAAATTGTTTCTTGTTTGTAAGCGGCTCCTTAGTGAAGTTTTTTAAAATAGAATCTGCAGATTGTTCTAAGTTGCTGCTCTTGTAAACATGTTGTCCAGGAAGCATCCAGTCATCAATAACTGGAAAATTATCGTCAAATAGATTCAGCGTTCGCTTGTTTAGTAACACATTGAGGTTATCAGCATCTAGACCAAAAATTACACATGCTACCGATAAGTTATTTATTTTTCTAAAATCCATAATTTGTGATTACTCAAGTAACGATCAAATACAAATATAAAGAAATTATGCACGAATAAGTTACTGTTTGTTTCTTCTTTGTAGTTAGAAATAGCTTTTTTACTTTGCAGGCTATTCTCTCCTAAACTGGGGGGAGATTTCAATTTAAAAGTGTATTTTTATATATTGAAAACAACTTCTATCAATTAAAGATTACTCTACTAATATGGCCAAATTTTATTCCTTAAATGCTGAAAATTTAGATCTTTTACCAGCAAAGGTAGTCGTACCATCTTACGATCGGGACGTTATAAAAACTAGTGTTTTACACATAGGTGTAGGGAATTTCCACCGTTCGCATCAAGCATATTATGTCAACGAACTCATTGACAAGCATAAAGAATTAAACTATGGTATTTGTGGAGTTGATTTATTAGATTCTAATAGAAAAATGTATAATATCTTGAAGGATCAAGATGGACTGTACACCGTATATATCAAAGAAGCAAATGGTGCACATAAAGCAAAAATAATAGGATCCATTGTTGAATATTTCTATGGTCCAGAAAATCCGCTAGCGGTTATAGAGCGCATGGCAAGTCCTGATATCAAGATTATTTCTCTAACAATTGCAGAAGATGGCTATCATTTAAACGAAATTACAGGCGCATTTGATATAAATCATCCTGCGGTTACAGAGGATATTAAAGATCCCTTTAATCCTAGAACAGTTTTTGGTTATTTGACGCAGTCTTTTAAATTGAGAAAACTACGCAATTTATCAGGTTGTACAGTATTGTCCTGCGACAACATAAAATCCAATGGGGATACAATGCGTCAATCGTTGTTAGATTATGTAAGTAAGGTTGAGCCAGATTTAGTTACGTGGATTATTGATAACACAACTTTCCCTAATACGATGGTCGATCGCATTAATCCCATCACAAGCTCGATTGATCGCAATGCTTTAAAGCAAGATTTTGCTATTGACGATCAATGGCCTGTTATTGTTGAGCCTTATTCACAATGGGTGATCGAAGATAAATTTGTTCATGAAACACCGGCGTGGGAGCAAGTAGGAGTGCAGTACACTGATGCTATTGGGCCTTTTGAAAATTTAAAACTACAGTTATTAAATGCGAGCCATACTATTTTAGGAATTTTAGGTTCATTACATGGGTATAAGACAGTTTATGAGGCAGCAAGTGATGTAGATTTCTTAACGTTTTTACAATCATTTCTAGACGAGGAAGTTTCGCCCACATTAGTCGATTCATCGGCAGCAGCAATTGATGCGTATAAAAAAAGTATTCTGACAAGATTTCAGAATTCACATATCAATGACCAGTTGTTCCGTATTTGTCAGGAGAGTTCTGCTAAGGTTCCTTTGTTTATATTATCGACAGTAAAAGCACAGTTGCTTTCGAATAAAAAAATAAAGAAAGCAGCATTTATTATTGCTGCATGGTCTAAATATAATGACGGTATCGATGATCATGGCAATAGTTACGAGATTATCGATACTATGAGCGGTACTTTGATTAGAACGGCGGCACTTTCGATACAAAACCCAATGAAATTTATCGAAATAAAAGCCATCTTTGACGATTTAGCCCAGCACACACAATTTTCAAATGCCTATCTAGCTGCAGTTGAGAAAATTAGGAGTAAAGAAATTAAGCAATGTATTATGGAGGAAAACCAACAATAGAAAGGGAGTACTGTTTATTAGTATAAAGAGAAAAGCTTCATAAAATTAATTATGAAGCTTTTCTTTTTATACTATAACAGTATCTAATTCCTAACGTGTGTACTATTTATTCTGTTTATAGTGTGCTCGTGCCAATAAGATTAGTAATATCCTCAGCCGTTATTACTGGATTTGCACCCTCTCGGCTGGCTACTAGTGCGCCAATTGCACAGGCATGATCGATAGCTTCTTGCGGATCATCGTTATTCATTAATTTGCTGGTTATGGTTGCTAGGAATGAATCTCCAGCACCCACAGTATCGACTACCTCAACATGATATCCTGAGTTATAATAAAAAGTACTATCTATGTATAGAACAGCACCTTGACTTCCTCTAGTTACACAAATACATTTAGCCTTTGTTTTCTCAGCTATAAACAAAATATTGTGGTCAAATGACTGATCTGTAGATCCTAGAAGAGTAGCTACTTCATATATTTCGTCATCGTTGAATTTTATAAAATCGGCCTGAACCAATAAATTTTCCAATACTGCAGCCGTATAATGAGGTTGACGTAAGTTAACATCAAATATTTTATAATTTGCAAATTTTAAAAGTTCGTTTAGCGTATTTGCCGTTACTTCATTACGAGAAGCTAAACTTCCGTAAATAAATATGTCAGCCTCCTTTACAAGTGTGATTGCCGCATCTGTAAGTTGGATATTATCCCAAGCTCTCGGTTGCATAATATCATAATAAGCAGATCCTTTTTCATCAAGAGTAACTTTAACCTTGCCCGTTTTATACTGCTCATCAATTTGAACTGCAAGAGTAGCTACAGCGTTTTCATTCAAAAATTGAATGAGCTGTTTCCCTTTTTTACCTTTTCCCACACGGCTTATAATCCCTACTTCATTACCCATAGATGCTAATCGTATGGCGACATTAAGCGGAGCACCTCCAATTTTTTTGTGAGTAGGGAATACATCCCATAATATTTCTCCAAAACAAGTGGCTTTTATCATAATTTGAAATTTATGAATTGCTATTCAATTCGATTATACATTTCGTCATACCATAAGCGTTGATGTCGTTGTAAGCTTTTGTATATGCTTTTACAAATACTTCAGATGTACTAACTGAACCAAATACGGCTTCAATTTGTATGAAAGTTATCGGATTTGTTTGCGCTAGTTGCGCTTTTGCAAATAGTAAATCTTGCAATGCGTCTTTAATAGTGATGCGTTCGTTTTTCTCGTTTATTCCCAAACTATAAATTGCCCAAGCTGCAATAACAAATGCGGCGTTTGTGACAGTTCTATTGGCGGTTAGTTGACTTACAACTGTTGGCATAATAAATTTAGGCATTTTTGCTGATGTCTCTGAACAAATACGTTCGATTTGGTCTTTGATATATACGTTGCTAAAACGTGCTACCAATGTTTTCTTATATTGAGCTAAATCTACTCCTTCAAGATTATTTAAAGTAGGTGTGACCTCATTGTCTAAATAATTTGCTAAAAACTGCGCGATCTCTGGATTATGGATTGCTTCGTCGATAGTATTGTACCCCATTAAACTACCTAAAATCCCCACCACGCTGTGTCCTGCATTTAGTAATCCTAATTTCATCTTCTCGAAAGGAGCAACATCTTTGACAAACTGTACTCCTACAACCTCTAGATTAGGTCGTCCAGCGATAAAATCATCCTCGATAACCCACTGCTGGAACGATTCGCAAACCACAGGCCACTGATCATCTATACCTGAAGTTTCTAGTAATAATTGCATATCTGAAGATACTGTTGCAGGTGTTATGCGGTCCACCATACTATTAGGGAAAGAAACATTAGCCTCTATCCAGTCTAATAATTCTGGTTCAGCAAATTGCACATAGGCTAGTAACATTTTTTTAGTGACATGACCATTTCCTTCAATATTGTCACAAGATAAAATGGTTACCGCACCATTATTTTGAGCTTGACGAACTTTTAATGCTTGCGTTAAATAACCAAAAATCGTCTTGGGATCAGATGGATTATTTTTATCTGCAATAATAGCAAGATTATCATAATTAAAAGTTCCAGTTGCTTCGTTTAAGTTGTATCCTCCTTCAGTGATTGTAAGAGTGATAATCTTTGTTGCTTTATCAGCCATTTTTTCAATAACGGCTTTTGGACTATCGGGCGCAAATAAGTACTCTGTGATAGACCCTATAACTTCTTTAGTTAAGGTACCATCTAATTCTTTAATTATTAGCGTATACAAACCGTCTTGATCTTTTAAGACATTGTATATTTTTTGGTCGAAATTAAGTAATGCAACTCCACAAATACCCCAATTAGCATTAGCAGTATCCTCTAGCAATTGATCAATGTACATTGCTTCATGCGCTCTGTGAAAACCACCAACACCTACATGTACAATGCCTGTTGTAATATTTTGTCTGTTGTAATTTGGTACAGCCACACGTTCAGAGATTGCTGATAAGTTGCTGTTATTTAATTTATAATGCTTCATGATTTATTGTTTTTTTCCTTCAAATTTTTGAAATAATACTGCTAGAATGATAATTCCTCCTTTTACGACTTGTTGCGGGTAAGAAGGCACATTTAAAAGATTTAAGATGTTCCCTATTAATCCTAATATTAGCACACCCATCAAAGTATTGATTGCAGTCCCTTTACCGCCATTTAAACTTGCTCCTCCAATAACTACAGCTGCAATAGCATCAAGTTCCCATGAAACGCCCATATTAGGAGAACCTAGATTAGTTCTCGAAGCAGTTATTATCGCTGCAATGGCAGCTAATGATCCAGACAACGCATATACTAAAAATTTATATTTATTGACTTTGATACCAGATAGGCGAGAAGCCTCTTCATTGCTACCCATAGCGATTACTAAACGACCAAACACATTATATTTTAACATTACCGAAGCCATAGCAACAATAATAAAAAAGATGATTGCTATGTTAGGAACGCCAAGAGTTGCATTGTTTGCAAAATCAGACATGAATGCTCCTCCAGCAGATTCAAAAGTAACAGGCGAACCCTTAGCGTAAATAAAACCCAAACCTCTCGCGATAGTCATTAAAGCTAGGGTCGCTATAAAAGGGGCCATCTTTTGATAAGCAACTAAGTAACCCGAAACACTACCAAGGGCAAATCCCATTGCAATTGTAAGTACGATAGCAGCCGGAAGAATGACAACATTAATTAGCAATGCAAAGGTTACGGCAAGCAGCGCTACTAGCGAACCAACAGAAAGATCAATTCCTCCTGTTAAGATGACAATTAGCATCCCAATACTGATAATGCCAATTCCTGAGACCTGCTTTAATAAATTAGATAAATTGGTTTGTGTAAAGAACACATCAGATATTAAAGCTGAGAAAATCATTAGCAATACAAAAATGACAATTGTATTGTGCTTAATTAGGAACTTTAGAATTCCGCTTGGCGTGCTAAGCTGTTGTTTTATAGTTAAATTCATTAGGTTGTATTTTTATATTATTTAAAATTTAATTTTCAATTCCTCACCAATAGAATACCTTAAAATATTCTCTTCAGAAAACTCTTCTTTAGGTAACTCACCAAAAATGCTTCCTTTATGCATGACTAATATTCGATCTGCAATTCCCATTATTTCAGGCATGTCAGACGAGATTACAATTACAGCGACTCCCTTCTTAGCCACTTCATTAATCAAGTTGTATATTTCGACTTTTGCACCTACATCAACACCTCTTGTAGGTTCATCGATGATGATAAGTTTACTATCAATACTCAACCATTTTGCAAGAGCTACTTTTTGTTGGTTCCCACCTGATAGATTTTGCACATCAATCTCAGCATTTGGTGCTTTGATGTTGAGTTTTGCTATTAAATTTTGAACATTATTTTGCTCTTTTTCATTATCTATAAAACCGAGCTTGCTAGCAATAGGTTTAAAACTGGTAATACTTATATTTTTTCGAATAGATAAAGGAAGAAAAACACCTTCTTCTTTTCGATCCTCAGATACAAAACCTATCTGTTGTCTTACTGCATCTACAGGATTTCTAGTGCTGATGACTTTCCCGTTTAAAGTTAGTGTCCCCGATTTCTTTTTATCGGCACCAAAAATTAGTTTAGCCATCTCTGTACGACCGCTTCCTCCTAAACCAGCGACTCCTAAAACCTCTCCAGCACATACCGAAAAAGAGACCTCTTTTACAAAACCATCGGCTCCACTTAATCCTTCAACTTCAAATACAGGATCTTTGCTAACGGTTACATTTCGAACAGGGAATAAATCTTTCAATTCTCTACCTATCATCAACCTGATGACGCCATCTTTATCGATGTTTTCTGTAGAAACGCATCCTGTGTCAACACCGTCTTTTAAAACAGTAATGGTATCTGCTATTTTGAATATTTCCTCTAAGTGGTGCGAAATGTAAATAATAGACATACCGCCTTTTTTCAATCGCTCTAAATTTGCAAATAATTTTTTAGCATCATTTGGATCAAAGACAGTTGTAGGCTCATCGAGAATCAAAACTTTAGTATCTTCTGATAATGCTTTTGCGATTTCGACCACTTGTTTTTGAACGATACTTAAATCTCTAACAATTGCTGAAGCATCTATCTCAAAACCTAATGAATCGATTAGTTCTTGTGCGTCTTTTGTGATTTTTTTCCAATTCATCCAAAACTTACTTGCACCCAATTTATGCAGGTATATATTTTCGGCAACTGACAAATCGTTTACCAATGAAAGCTCCTGATATACGACACTAATACCTAATAGTTGACCATAGTGGGTATTTTTAGGACTGATTTCAATGCCATTTAGCAATACCGTCCCGCTGTCTTTTTGGTGTACACCACTTAAAATTTTAATCAGTGTTGATTTTCCAGCACCATTCTCACCAAGCAAGGCATGGATTTCCCCGTGTTTTACTTTTAGATTTACACCTTCAAGAACAGAAACAACTCCAAAACTTTTAGTTATTCCAGTCATTTCAAGACGGTATTCGCTTTCTGAATTTCCCATTTGAGTACTTTTTTAAATTTTAAAACAATGCTTTTGGATTGTAATATTGAGCAGCGTTTTCCTTAGTGATCAATAAAGGAGCTGTGTATGATTTGATAGGAAAATCTCTCTTTCCATTGATGTATTGTATAGCGCATTCTACTGCATTTCGACCTATTTGAACGGGACTATTCATGGCAGTACAACCGTAAAAATCAGTATCCATGATGTATTTAATCGCTTCTTTTTGACCGTCTGCACCAGCAACTATTAAAATATCATTTGTTTTACCCGCTTGAGCAATCGCTTTTATTGCCCCTAGAACACAAACATCAGATTCTGTAATAACGACATTAATATCTGGATGGGCTACTAAAACATCTTCCATAGCTTTTAACCCACCTGCGTAAGTCCATTCTGTGTACATTTGAGTAACTACATTTAGATCAATATATCCTAAAGTTCGCAATTGCTCTTCAGTGATTCCTTGTAACAAACCTTGTTTTCTAGTTAATCCTACAGGATTTCCAGCATTCCCACTTAGTAAAGCGATTTTCATTTTTTTAGTTCCAAATTTCTTTGCTACCCAAGCACCAGCTAATTCTCCATTAGCCAAATTATTTGATTGGATTGTTGTCACAAAATCGGCAGAAGGATCTATTGAACTATCGATAATAAATACGGGAATACCTGCTGCTTTAGCTACTTTAGTTACGGCCACTAAAGCCATTGGGTCTTTAGGGTTTAACAATAAAGCATCAACACCTTTTGTAATTAAGTCTTCAACGGCAGCAATTTGTTTGTTGATATCACCTTGACCGTCAGCAGATAAAAACTCCATTCCGTTAACTTCCGTATTTTCTTTGATACTAGTTAAAAGCGCTTGGTAGTAAGGAGCATCAAGGGACGGAGTACAGTATCCTATCTTCATTCCTTTAAGATCTTTTACACTTTCTATTTTAGTAAGTTCAGTGCCAGTTGAAGGGGCATCTGCTTTTTTGTTATCACCTTTATCGATACAGCTAACTGCACTTAAAGTGATTGCCAACATTAATAGTGGCTTAACTGCTTTTTTGAAAATTGTTTTCATATAATAATTTTTAAGAGTTATCGTTCGTGAATTTTTTAAAAAAGGGCAATGTCAACTTGTAATACTGTTTTTTGTTTTTCGGGATTCCACATAGCTGTCATTTCTATTGGAAAAGAAAAGCTACCCGCTTTAACTGTTCGCGCATATACTGCACCTACATTTATAATGTTTGCTTTTTGATCTGTATAAAATGTTTTATCGGTAAGGAAAGAAAATGCTCCACTAGTAAATAGTGTTAAACTGTTATTTTCTTTTTCCCAAACCTTATGTTTCACTTCTAAATAGTGCGTGTAAGAATCTTTTAATGAGCCATCACGCTGCACTTCATAATCACCAGCTCTACCCGCTATAATAGTTGCTAAGTAAAGTGAGGTCTTCTTAGTAACTTGGTAACCAAAGTTTAAATCTACAAAATTATATCCTTGTGTTTTTTTATAACTCCAGTAATGTAGGACATCTCCTCGTTCCTCTACACCAGTATAATTGTTGTGAGAGACCGCTTCAACAAAGAATTTGTCTGTAATATGATAGGATGTATAGATGGATACTTCTTTATAATTAGCATTTACTCGATCGCCGTCATTAGTTGTAATTGGGTCTCCAGAAAAACCAGCGCCACCCCACAAACCAAAGACAAATTTCTTGTTTTTAGAATTGTATTCTAATGATGTAGCCACCATAGGACTAGGTGTTACTACGAAACCATGCCAAGTGTGCATATTCTTTAAATGCATGTGTATGTTGAACGGTTTATAATCATCATCGACAACAACTGTATTTTTAACTTCCCCTTTGCTGGTATCTTGCGCATAAATACCATTTTGAGAAAATAGTAAAGTTGCAGTTATAACTGTAAAAAAGAGTCTAGAACTTGGTTTGAAAAGTTGTAGTAATGGTCTAGCAGTTGCTGTTTTAATTTGTAATAAGTTCATATTCTATGGTGTTAGGTTTGGCTGTTTTTATAAAACGTAATAATTACGTTTTATAAAAACAAATGTATATTATTTTTCAAAACAAAAAATTTTTATGCGACAAAAAATAATGATAAATGTATTTTTAAACTCTAATTGTTGAATATTACGCATAAAAACAGCAGAATTATTACGTAATTATATTACGTATAATGAACGCTTTATTGAATATTATTGAAAATATTAATAGAATAGCCAACTGAATATGTAAATAATTCAAAAAGCCGCTTGCAGGGAGTAATAAGTAAAAATAGAACAACTACATCGTTTTAATTAGTAAGTTAAATATTATATTTTTGAATTAATAGGTAATAAATTGCTTTTCGCAAACGATATATCTGTCTATAATTTATCTATTTAGAGTGCATTATGAGTTCATAATTGCATTATAGCAGGTAGTGTTTCAGGATAAAATATAGTACTTGAGTTTACTACATTGCAATTGAGTACCTTATTGTTGTAATTAATTATATTAAAACTGTATAGGATACTTATTGCTATTGTTTTCCAACGCAATACTTTTTTCTAAGAGGTAAAATCTTGACAGCGATGCTATGCTTTAATTTGCGGATAACTATAATTGGTTGGATTCCTGCTTCCATTTGGGCTGTACTCTCATTACAAAAAGCAACAGCAAACAAGCGGGATAAAAAATTGATTAGAGCCTTGAATAGGAGGTAGTTTACTATATTATATCATGAAATTAATAGACATGAACTTTTTTTAATTAAACAACAGTTCAATCCTACTCAGCGATAAACAAAAAAAAGGCCTGAAGAATTTTTATTCTTCAGGCCTTATAAATAATATAGTGTATACTTATTCAGAAATCTCAACAACTTCAAGATCAAAAATAAGATCCTTACCAGCTAATGGGTGATTACCGTCTAATACTACTGTCTCTTCTCTTACTTCAACAACCATAAGATTCATTTCTTGTCCTTCTGGAGTTCTAGAAACTAATCCCATACCTACTTCAGGAGTCATCTCTTGAGGTAATTCGCCTTTTGGTACTTCGATAATTAAATCTTCACGAGGGTCACCGTAAGCATCGTCCTTAGTAATGTTGATTGTTTTTTTCTCATTTAATTTCATATCAATTAGGCCTTTTTCAAAACCAGGAATTAAACGTCCTTCTCCAAGAGTAAAAGCCAATGGCTCTTTCCCTTCAGAAGAATCAAAAACTTGTCCGTCTGCTAGTTTTCCTGTGTAATGTACTTTAACCGTGTTGTTCTCTTTAACTTGAGTCATATTTTTTTAATTTTAAAACCTCCATTTCATTGTTGAAAAGGCTTCTGTTTAAACTTAATTGTAGTGTTTATTGCCAAAATTAAGCCAAAAACCCCTTTTAGAGAAGAAAACTGCTTTTTTATCATTTTATTAAAAGCTATGAGATTTGTATCGTGTAATTGGTTGTTTTGTAGCTCTTTACAATGTGCTGTCATGTTATGGTATTTTTTACTGAAAAAATGGCAGTGTGTTTTAAATATAAAAGGGACACTGTTTTAAAAATCCTTGTTTTGTACCGTTATTCCCTTTTAATATACTTTTAAACTACTGTTTTGTCACCCTATATTTGTATGCTGATAAATAAAATAAAAAAAGAATACAAATATGACCACACCTAATATCGCTAAAGACGAAATATTAAATGCATTTAATTTTAGACATGCAACTAAAGAATTTGATGCTTCAAAGATCATTTCTGATGATAATATGAAGTTTCTTTTACAAACTGCCCATTTGTCTCCTAGTTCTTTTGGATTTGAACCTTGGCACTTTGTAGTTGTTCAGGATAAAGAATTACGTGAATTATTGAAACCCGTAGCTTGGGGAGCTCCTTTGAAATTAGACACAGCAAGTCACTTTGTTTTAGGCTTATCAATGAAGGCACCTATGGTTAAGCACAATGCAGATTACATTCAAACGATGATGAAGGATGTAAAGAAAATGCCAGAGGAAGTAATCGAAATGTATTCTAAATTCTACAGAGAATTTCAAGAACGTGATTTTGCTTTAGATTCTGATAAAAAGTTGTTTGATTGGTCTTCTAAGCAAAATTATATTGCATTAGGGAACATGATGACTGCAGCAGCACTTATAGGAATTGATAGTTGTCCTATTGAAGGTTTCCATCAAGAGGAAGCAGAGGCTTTGCTAAGAGAAAAATTCGGAATCGACACGGATAAATATGGTCTTGCTTTCATGATTGCTTTTGGATATAGAAAAAACGATCCTGCACATGAAAAATCAAGAAGAAATTTTGATGATATTGTTACGTGGATGTAATTTTTATCATTTTAGAATGTAAAAAACCTGCTCAATTTTATAGTGAGCAGGTTTTTTTTATTTATCTGAGTTTTAAAATCAAGTTTCAGTTTAAATAATTCTTCTTTTTAAATAATTAGAAAATTCGAAAATAAAATGTGCTCGATAATTTATACGATACGCTTTTATTATGATAAATAGGTTTGCTACGAGCTATCGATAGTCTTAGTCCGTTTTTGTATTATTTCATTTTAATATATCATCATTTTAATCTTTTATCTAATTGTATCTGGTTTTCAGTAAATTACGTAATGTTTGTAAAAGCTTAATTATTTAAGCCTTTAGGCTAAAGAAAAGTTAATTGCTATGTTGTTTCTAATCGAATGCTTAGCTTTGTTTAGCAGCAACTTAAAAAAGCGGTCATTACCCAATCATTCCATAGCGTATTGATTCGTGTTTTTGTTCAATAATTGTATTGTAGTTTAACAGATTTCGATGCAAATTAGTTGACTTACAGTATGCATTATAGGTAGCATAAGACAGTAGTAGAGGTAGGGATAAATCTACTAAAGCTAATTGAATGAACTAAGGGAAATGAATTTATAATAAATAAAGAGATTGACAAAATGAATAAAGCGATTAAAGATAAAGTAATAGTAGTAACAGGTGCAAATAGAGGAATTGGTGCAGCAATTGTAAGTACTTTTCTTGAAGAGGGTGCGAGCAAAGTATACTTGGCAGTTAGAGATGTTAAATCAACTAAAGATTTAGAATCTAAATTTGGTGACCGCGTAGTAACGATACAAGCAGATGTTTCTAGTACTCAATCAATTCAAGCACTTGCCGAGAAAACAACTGATGCCAACATTGTAATAAATAATGCAGGCGTGGGAACGCCACAGGCAACTATAAGTGATAATGTTGAAGAAGATTTCAAATTTCAGTTAGAAGTAAATGCTTTTGGACTTTTACGCGTAGCTAACGCTTTTGCAAATACATTAGAAAAAAATAAAGGTGTATTGGTTCAATTGAATTCAATAGCCTCTATGAAAAACTTCGCTCAAGTTTCGACTTATTCTGCTTCAAAGGCAGCCTCATACTCTTTAACTCAAGGGCTACGTACAGAATTAGGTGCAAAAGGAATCACAGTTATTAGTGTGCATCCTGGCCCTGTAGCTACTGATATGGGTAAAAGTGCAGGGTTTGATGGTGGAGCGACAACTGAATCTGTGGCCAAGGCTATCGCAGCAGGAATTGAGCAAGGAGTATTCCATATTTTTCCCGATGATATGGCAAAACAAGTTGGATCAGCCTACCAAAGCTTTGCAGAAAATATAGTTCTAGCAGATTTTTCAGAGTAAGTAATAATCAATAATAAAACAAGTAAGACAAACGTCTTACAATTCTATAATTTAAATTTTAATAAGATGAAAAGAATAGCAATAAACGGAATGGGTCGTATAGGAAGAGCAGCATTAAAAGTAATTTTAGATACGCCACAATTAGAACTGGTCGCAGTAAATGATATTGTATCAATAGAAAATATAGTCTATCTATTAAAGTATGATTCTGTATATGGGACCTTCGAGAAAGAAGTAACGCATGACGCTACTAATTTATATGTAGATGGAAAAACGATCAAGTATAACTCAGAGCGCAATCCTGAAGATTTGCCGTGGAAAGAAAATAATATTGATGTTGTAATTGAAAGTACTGGATTTTTTACTAAAAGTGAAGACGCTAAAAAACATATTAAAGCTGGAGCAAAATCAGTGATTATCTCAGCTCCAACAAAAAGTGAGGATATTCCAACGGTTGTTCACGGTGTAAATACAAAGGATGGAAATACAGAAATTTTCTCTTGTGCCAGTTGTACCACCAATAATATAAGTCCTATTGTCGAAATTTTAGGACGTCGTGTGGGAATCAATAAAGCAATTATGACCACTGTTCATGCTTATACGGCCTCACAAGCAATCGTAGATGCACCTTCTAATAAAAATTTTAGAATGGGTCGTGCTGGTGCCGCTAATATTGTTCCTACATCAACTGGTGCTGCGATTGCAACAGCAAAAGCTTTACCAGAATTTGCAGGGAAATTTGACGGTGTGGCATTAAGAGTGCCTATTCCCGTAGGTTCTATGTCAGATTTGACTTTTGTGACTAGCCGTTCTGTTACTGTTGAGGAGATCAACGCTATTTTTCAAGAAGAAGCACAAACTGATCGTTATAAAAATGTATTGTCGACTACAAACGAACCTTTAGTTTCTTCAGATATTGTGAAAAACCCACATGCTTCAACAGTAGATTTAGGAATGACTAGAGTGGTCGATGGCGATTTACTAAAAGTGATGACCTGGTATGACAATGAGTGGGGTTTTACTAATCAAATGATTCGTCAAATTTTAACCGAAATAGCATAATTAAGTACTAACACCATAAGTGGTTGTGTACCTAATTCTTTATAGGTTAAAGACAATTATCTTTCGCTTTAAGCGAAAGTAAATTACACAGCCGCTTTATTTTGTTTGTTAAATCATAATTTAAAATGGAAGGTATGAAAGACAGTTATGAAAAAACGGCAACTATAAAAAGACACGAAGCTTCTGGTAAATATTTTGACGTTGACGGTCTAAGTTGTTTTGCATTAGATAGAGGAGAAGGCGAAGCTGTATTGTGTCTACATGGCGTACCTACCTCTTCATTTTTATATAGAAACATCGTTCCCGAGTTGGCTAAAAGAGGCTATAGAGGTGTTGCAATAGATTTCCCAGGCTTGGGACTATCAGACCGTCCCGAAGATTTTGAGTATTCGTTTCGTGCTTTGGCCAAATTTACAGCCAATGCTGCAGTTAAGTTGGGACTAGAGAAGTACCATCTTGTTATTCATGATGTGGGTGGTCCGGTGGGATTTGCCTTGGCTGCTCTAAACCAAGAAAGTATTTTGTCAATTACAATTTTAAATACTTGGATTGATGTAGTAAACTTTACTAAACCGTGGCCCATGCGTCCCTTTGAATCAGTTGTTTTAGGCGAAATCGAATTGGCAATGCTGCAACATCCAACATGGAAATTAATGTTTTCACAGATGGGAGTTAACGATATCAGTGTTGTTCCAGATGAAGAAATTGAAGCGCATCTCGATATATTAAAGCTAAAAGATGGGGGAGATGCGTATCTTAAATTGATGCGAAATTTTGATAATACAGCCTCTTTTAGAGATTTGTGTTATCAAGCGGTGCAGAATGTAAGCTATCCTATTCAGGCAATTTGGGGTGTTGATGATCCTTTTTTAACTTTTGACACCTATGGAGAAGAAATTAAGAAAGTTGCTAATCTAGCTACAATACATAAAATTGCTTCCCGCCATTTCTTACAAGAAGAAGCCCCTTTAGCCATCGTAGATAAAATCGAAGAAATAATACGAGCTAATAAATAAACCCACTGCATTCCTTGATTTAAGGGAATGACGCTAACGATAATTAATAGTTATGAAAGATAAAATAAAAATAGATATTGTATCAGATGTGGTGTGCCCATGGTGCATAATAGGATATAAGAGATTAGAAAAAGCAATAATCGAAATGGGAATTGAAGATCAGGTTACGATCGAATGGCAACCATTTGAACTTAATCCTTATATGCCAAAGGAAGGGCAGGACTTGAGAGAGCACATTTCTGAAAAATATGGTTCGAATGAGCAACAACAAGACGAATCGCAGCAAAGAATGACACAAGCGGGAGCCGAACTCGATTTTGCGTTCAATTATAATCAGGAAATGCGCATGGTAAACACCTTTGAAGCGCACGTATTGCTTGACTATGCAGCGCAATTTGGAAAACAAACCGAATTAAATTTAGCATTGATAGCGTTTTTCTTTACAGATCAAAAAGACGTTTCTAATCGTGAAGTTTTAAGAGAAGCCATGCTTAAAGTAGGTTTAAATGCTGATGAAGGATTATCGAAACTTGATGACAAAACAGTAGAAAAAGATGTAAGAGATAAGCAGCAATATTGGAAAGACATGGGAGTGAACTCGGTGCCAACAGTCGTATTTAATAGAAAAAGCGCTGTTACTGGAGCGCAACCGGTAGATACATTCAAGAATATTTTAAAAGAATTACTTGATAGTCAAACCACAGTGTAGTTAAAGTAACACTTATAATAAGCGAGGTTAAAAAGCATTATCACTGTTTTTTAACCTTGCTTTTTTTTTTACATTAATTTCCGAAACACTTTTTGTTCGCATTGTACTTTTAGATTATAAAAATTAGGAGATTGTAGCTAGTTTTATTAAATCTTTGAGAATAATTTACCGCACATTAATTGTACAGCTGTTGTAGTGTTTGAATAGTTCTAAGCTAATGTAATAGCTCACAATTAAGGAAAATAGTATGCATGCCTAATTGATTTCGTTTTTAATTTGTTTTTCCTGTTAAAAAGTGTATTTTTAACTAGTAATAAGTAGATAATTGTAACGTACTACCACTTTTATTTTATGGAAAACCCAGAATCCCCACAGCCTTCAGTAAAACGACCATTATATAAATTTAGTAAACTTAATAATTTTAGTTTTAACTTCTTTACAGCGCAATTTTTTATTGTTACTGTATTCTTGTTCTATATTGAATTGAATTATGTTGCTTGGGGTAGTATACCAATCTTTTTAGTATTTGTATACTTTTCTAGTACAAAAACATTGCGATTTTCAAAGAAAGCGCTTATTTCTACCTATATGTTGATGGCTTATTTTACATACGCCTACATACTGTACGGTAAGTTTTTTAATTTTACCGTACTCCTTTATATCATACCCGTTGTCTTACTTATTATTATACGCTATCATAGGCTGGTTTTGTATGCAATTTTATATGTTGCTATTACAGTTCCCACCATTATCTATTTTGATTACTTTGGATATGACTTGGGTGGGATTTACAATTATAATAAAGACATTTACAATGAATTCTTTTACTTTACTGTAATAATGATCATGATTTACTTAATAGTGCTGTTAACTGCACGAACAAATTTAGTTAAGTATATCATTGAGGATTTAAAAAATAAAAATATCGAGTTGGAAGAATCAAGGGTAAAGCTGAAGAAACTCCAAATCAATAAAGAATCGTTTTTTGCCATTATGAGTCACGAGATACGGACACCACTAAATGCAATTAAAGGGATCTCTGATATTTTAAAAAGTAATGATCATACAGAGGAAAATAAACATCTCTTAGAGTTAATGGACTATTCTTCCAATCATTTATTGGCTTTAGTTAATAATATTTTGGATTTCACTAAGTTAAATGATGGCGCATTCTCATTGCAATATTCGTCATTTGACTTAAATAGTGCTTTGAGTTCTTCGTTTAAAATGAACGAAAGATTAGCATTAGAAAAAGGATTGACTTTTAATTTTATCGTTAACGATAGCTTACCTACGAAGGTATATGGAGATAGAAATAGAATTAACCAAATTATTCTAAACCTATTAAACAATGCAATCGAATATACTCAAGAGGGGAAGATCGAAATGATTGTAGGAGGTTCATACAACGATGAAAATGCTCAAGAATTTAATTTGACAATACAAATTTCTGATACTGGATCTGGTATAAGTGAAGAATTAGGAACTAGGCTTTTTCAGAAATACGCTACCACAAATTCCTCTACAAACAGTGTTGGTTTAGGATTGACAATTTCAAAAGGATTACTGGATTTAATGCATGGCCAAATTAGATTTGAGTCTGTTGCTGGTACAGGAACAACTTTCTTTATCGATTTACCGCTTCCTATTGTGATTGAAAATGAGCAAGAATTAGAGAGTTCTCAATCAGATTTTAAATTAACTGCTTTGAATATACTTATTGTTGATGATAATAAAATCAACTTAATGGTATTAGAAAAACAACTTAAAAATAAATTAAAAAACAGTACTGTAACTATTGCTTACAATGGTTTAGAAGCGCTAAATATTGTTAAGGAAAATGATTTTGACTTGATCTTGATGGATGTTTTAATGCCAGTAATGGACGGAATTACAGCTACAAAACATATAAGAAACCTTAATAAAAAAAATAAAAAAACGGTTCCTATCATTGCTTTGACAGCAAACGTAGGTGAAAAAGAGCTCTTTGAATGCTCAAATGCAGGAATGAATGATTTTGTGACTAAGCCTTTTGAAATAAATGAACTTCTTAAAGTGATTCAGAATAGTCTACTTAAAAACTAATAATGGTAGCTATAAATTTAAAATAGCTATCAGCTGACTTCTAATCTTTATAGCGCGTTTAAACCATAGGCTGCTTTAATAATTTTCACTGTATTCGAAAAAAGAACTGAGGGTGATAAAAGCTAGTGCTAGGCTTTCATGCCTTCCCAAATTATTGTAATTTTGTATTACTTTCTAATTTAGAAATTAAAAAAGCAAAATACATGAGAAATTATATCAAAGAAGTTCTTAAAAACATGCCTGCTGGTTGGCTTCTTACCACTACACATAGACTAGATATTTACAATGAAGAGTTAGCTAAGACTGAATTTTTAGATCAGTTCGAGACGTTATACAAAGATAATGTTGCTACTACCACCGCACTTAATGAATTACCTACAGCTTACGATTATATTAGGTTAGGTCATCCATTGTCTTGCGTTTTAGAATGGGCTATAGCAAAATTAAGCGCGGTAGATTCAGAGAATGTAATTAGTTTTTCGTCTAAAACTGTTCCGGTACTTTCTATTTTGAGAAAGAATGCTCTAGAAGGTAAAAAAACGCAAATCTTACACGACGGAGCTTTAGATAAAATATTTGATGCGGCTATTGTCAAAGAAATATATGGTTATAACTTTGATCTTAGAAAAGTTGGAAGTAGCTTAGTAGAAACAAAATTTGATGGTAGTACAGTATATGTTACAGCCGAAAAAGAATTTGGAAGAGTCGCTTTAAATGATAGTATTGACTTTTATATTGGTCTTTATGATCATTTGGGAAGTGTTCTTGTTGTGAACGGCGATGATAATAAAAAATACATATCAGATATTCAGCACGTACGTAGAAGAGAAACGGTAGCAATGACACCAATAAATTGCATGACTGCGCTAAAATCATTAGTTACTCAAACTGCTTTTGAATATTATGCAAGTACATTACAGCAAGATAAAACGGCTACATTAGCATCAATACGCGAAATAACTAATACTACAATTGCTCCATTAGTAGCTTCTAGTGGTTTATCAATTCAATATGCGATTTTGATGGGATTAGTTCATGATGCCTTAGAAAATCACAAAGGAAAAGCAATTAAAATTATAGTTCCCCCTAATTGTTATGGAGGAACAAATGATCAAGCGCGACGTGTTGCTGAGAGTATAGCTGCTGTTTCTATTGTTGATTTACTAGTAGACGGTGATAATGACATGGTGCAAAGTATTGAGAGCGTTTTGACTGCGATGGCTCAAGAAGATGCTGTTCCATTAATTATTGCAGAGATACCTACAAATCCAAGAGTCGAAGTGCCTAATTTAGCTGATTTAAAAGCTACTTTAAGTAAAGTTCGTACCACTCCCGCGGGAAACAAGGCAATTGATCCTGTTTTTATTTTAGATCAAACATTTTGTCCTAATGTAAATTTCTTAGGAGAAGGGGCGGTGTTGTCAAGTGTACGCACTATCTCGTTTGCCAGTGGCTCAAAGTTCCCTAGTGGCGGACAATGTACTGCAGGATACTGTGTGGGTAACAACAATACAACTGCTTTAATGAGTAAGATTGCGCTGCATTTAAGTTTGTGCGATAATGAAGCAACTGATTTTCAATATGAGATATTAGCAAAACAATTGCCTTCGATGAATCAACGAATTGAAGCTGCATATAAAAACACACGACTGTTTGTGAATTATATTCACGAAGTTCTGGCTGATGCCAAAATAAATTTTGTTTCAGAAGAACTAGCAGAGCAAGGATTTATGCCTTCTGTGTTTTCATTAGATTTACCTACAAAGGGAAACAGTCCAGAGGAGAAAGAGGCTCATAAAAGAGCACTAAATCTCAAATTAATTAATATGATGATAACTGAAATTCCTAATGAAAGTAAGTTTTGCGTAAGTTACGGCCAACTTAAAGGTTGTTACTGGACAATTCCAGCGACGTCAACACAAGGGACAACTAAGGAAGGTGATAAAGATTATATTGTAAGAGCTTCGCTTTCGCCAGATTTGGACCTGGAAAAACATAAGCAAGTCTTCTTAGAGTTTGTGAAAAGTATGTAAATAAAAAAGGGAGATTCTGTATGAATCTCCCTTTTTTAATTTTAAATGATGCTGCGGCTTAAGCAGAACAAGTAGTTCTTTTTAACAATACGTATTCTCCCTCTAATTTAAATTGGCGAATAGACTTTCCTGAGTATTTCTTGAAGGTTTTTGAAAGATGACTAACATCTGTAAATCCTAAATCATCGGCTATTTCAGTGACTGTGAAAGCAGAATTTAACAATCTAATTTCGACTAGTTTTAATTTTGCTTTAATAATATATTCCCTCAAAGGGATATGGACTTGCTTTCTAAAATATTCACTCACATAAGTGGGGGACATTGCAAATGTTTGAGCCAAATTATCAATTTTCACTAAATCTGGCTTGTCAATATGTTCATTTATATACGTTAGCATCTTTGTAATGCGTTCGTCGTTATTACCAATACTTAGTTCGTTAAAACTACCTTTCTTAATATTCCGAATCAGTATTTCTAGAATGCTCATCATTAGGCTCATGATAAAACCTACGGCTTCATCACCATCGCTTTCTGTTTCCAGTAAGATCATTTCTATAAGCTGTTTCAGGTAATTTCTATCTAAATCGCTTTTAATAATGTCACCCGGCATTTGATTATAATTAGATAAAATATAAGAAGCTTCTTTAAACCACTCGTTGCGATCAATTGAGAGTCGGTTAGCACTTTTAAAAATAGCATCGTTAAACTTTAAAAACACAAATTTTGATGGTTGTTCGATAGTAAAAGAATGACACTTTAAAGGTGGTAATAAAAAGATGCTGTTTTCATTATAGGAATAGTGATTGTAATTGATGCACTGTGTACCGCTACCTTTTTTCACCAAGACCAATTCGAAAAAATTATTTTTCACAGGTCTTTGTTCCCATGATGTTAATTCAATTTCTTGTATTTCAAAAGGTTTGTAGGATTCAATTACTTGCATAAGCTCGTTTTTTCTAACAAAAATAGTAATTATTAGCTATTCAAGGTAACTTTCAGGGTTTATTAACCTTTAAAGTTACCATTGGTAGTCCTTTTTTGTTTTACAGTCTCCTATTACAGCGCTGCAAATAGAGTAAGACTAAAAATTAGCAATTAATTAGCATACAAGATTCCATAGTTTGCATCTGATTAAGTAATTTTAATGATTATATAAAATTAATATCATGAGCTCAACGACAACAATAAATCCCGCTACGGGAGAAAATATAGCATCTTACGACCGCATATCTGGTCAAGAGGCAAAAGATAAAATTGCAACAGCACAACAAGTGTATGCATCCTGGAAAATGAAAAGCTTTTCAGAGCGTGCAAAATTGATGAATAGCCTAGCTACTATTTTTGAAGAAAACAAAGAAGAGTATGCGCAGTTAGCCACTCGTGAAATGGGTAAGGTGATAGGACAGTCTAGAAAAGAGATCGAAAAATGCGCTTTAATTTGTCGCTATTATGCTGAGCACACACAAGAATTACTAGCAGATAAAAGTGTGGCTACAGAAGCGACTAAGAGTTATGTTACTTTTCAGCCACTTGGAATAATACTAGCAGTAATGCCATGGAACTTTCCTTTTTATCAAGTTATTAGGTTTGCTGTTCCTGCGTTGATGGCTGGAAATACAGCAGTATTAAAACATGCTTCTAATGTACAAGGATGTGCCTTAGCGATACAACAAGCATTTGAAAAAGCAGGTTTTCCTGTTGGTGCTTTTAACAACTTAAACATCGACTCTAAACTTGTTAAAGAAGTGATCGAGGATAAAAATATTGTAGCAATCACTTTAACAGGTAGCGACCCTGCGGGACGTTCAGTGGCTTCTATCGCCGGACAGAATTTAAAGAAAACGGTAATGGAACTCGGTGGTAGTGATGCTTACATTGTCCTTGATGATGTTGATTTAGAAAAAGCAACCGACCTTGCAACCTTTGGACGTTTGCAAAATAATGGGCAGACCTGTATTGCAGCCAAACGTTTTGTGGTTCTTGATGCTATCTATGACGAGTTTCTAGCGCTATTTACAAAAAAGATGCAGGCGGCAAAAATGGGCGAACCTACAGATGAATCGAGTTATTACGGACCTATGGCGCGTAAAGATTTGCGTGACGAGCTACATGAGCAAGTGCTAAAAACAGTTTCTCAAGGAGGTCGATTAGTAATAGGAGGAACCATCCCTGATAGTAAAGGAGCGTATTATCCAGCGACAATTTTAGCTGATTTAAAACCAGGCATGGAAGGATTTGACAATGAATTGTTTGGTCCAGTAGCTTCAGTTATTCGTGCTAAAGATGATGCTGATGCAATTGCACTGGCTAATAATTCTCAATTTGGTTTGGGATCAGGTGTGCTAACCAGCAATAATGAACGTGGCGAAAAAATCGCACTGCAGCTAGAAGCAGGTAGCAGCTTTGTTAACAAACTAGTTGTTTCTGACCCTCGCTTGCCTTTTGGAGGAGTTAAAAACAGTGGTTATGGTAGAGAGCTTGCTTCGTACGGAATTCAAGAATTTGTAAATACTAAGACAATCTGGATAGACTAAAAAGAGTTTTTTAACAAAGTGTATGTTTTGCAAATTAATAAATAATACAAGAGAAACTTGATGTGAGTAAAATTATGTGTGTTATCTATCACTATTTATAGTTTACGTAACCATGTAGTAACATTGAGTTTGAACAATAAAAAAAAAGCAATAAAAAAGCCTTAGTGAGAACTAAGGCTTTTGTTGTGTAATGTTATGTATTATTCGTCTTCTTCGTCATTTTCAAATAACTCAGGATCTAATTCCTCACTATTTGAAGGCAGTTCAAAAAAGCTAAATATAGATCCACCATAACTTTTCTTGAATGAAAAGTGAATCATGTGGTCTAATTTTGTGTATTTAGAATGTTCAATTACCATCATCCCATCTTCATTAAGCGTATTCCTTTCAAAAACGAGTAATACTATTTTTTCAAAAGTAGCTTGATCAAGAGCGTAAGGAGGATCGGCAAATACAATATCAAATGAAGCGTTGTTTTTCTCTAAAAATTTAAAAACGTCACTTTTAGTTGCAGCAATATTAAAATCATATTCACTAGCCGTTTGCTTTATAAATTTCACACAGCCAAAATCTCCATCTACAGAAGTAATTGGCGTGCTTCCTCTAGAGGCAAATTCATAGCTTATATTTCCTGTACCTGCAAAAAGGTCTAACACTTTTAACCCTTCAAAATTAAAGTGATTGTTTAAAACGTTGAACAACGCTTCCTTAGACATATCGGTGGTGGGGCGTACTGGTAAGCCTTTAGGTGGAGATATGCGTCGTCCTTTGTATTTTCCTGAAATGATTCTCATGAGTTGAAAAGTATATAATTTTTTCTGTTTTCGGCTTCAGAAAAGTAATTGTTCCATCGCAAATCCTCCACATCAAGTAGAGAAACATTGCGAATGTATTTATAAGCTATTTTGTAGAAATCGCTTTCAGTGCTAATGTCTCCAAGTAATGTTAGCGGGAAATGTTCTGGATTTAAACTCAGTTGTTCAGCAGTAAAAAGAATGTAGTAAATAAAGTCTTCTACCGTTTTGTATTCAAAAGAGTTGAAAAGTAGCAACTTTTCGTTTTGAATTACTGCGATTTCAAAATGTTTTTGATCAAAATGAACGTACATTGTTTTGTGTTCGCTATTTTTAGATTCACCTAGCAATCTACCTACTAACACACTGTTAGCGTGTTTGTAATCGAAACTACCGTATTTGTCGATTAAAAAATTATTAATATTGACATAGGGAATGTACACTAAATTAATCTGGTATTCTGTAATTGCATCATAAGAGAAAAAATCAGATTCAAAAACCTTTGTGTTGTATTGCATGTAGCTCGCTAAATAGTTCTCGTCAAATAATGAGGCAGGGACTAAGGTAGTAAGACTATTGCTGTGCACAACTTGTATTTCGTCATACTGAGCAGTTAATTCAGGATAGGTTTCAAAAGCAGCAGCATAGTGTGCTTCGATCTTTATCTCAGGATTACTTAGGTCAAAAACAACAGTATTGAAACTACTAACCGTATTGTTTAAGGTATTGAAACAACAATAAGAAAGCCCAGACAACGAGACTTGTATTGCGAGTCGGTTGTTAGTTTTTTCTATTTGAATTGTTTCTGGAATGACCATAGCTGCAGTTTAAATTTGGATTTTATGAGTCCGTTTACCGGATGCAAATTCAGCGACAAACTTACAATATTTTTTTATTTTTATGGGTTGCAGTCGCTGCCATTTAGCGGTTTTGTTTTTAAATAATATAAAGTTATACTTTTATACTATTATGGATCATCGTATTCACTTATGTTTATATTTGTAATTCAACACAAGACTATGAAAATTAATCTCACACCAGATTGGACTACTTTTTTATCACATCAGCTAAACGCACCTTATTTTGATGAAATGGTTGTTGAATTAGATAAAGAATATACTGAGAACAGCTGTTTTCCGCCGCAAGATCTAATATTTTCAGCATTTAATACTTGCTCTTTAGAAAATTTAAAAGTTGTAATTATAGGGCAAGATCCTTATCACGGACAAGGAGAGGCTAATGGACTTAGTTTTTCGGTGAATGATGGAGTACGTATTCCGCCATCATTGCGCAATATAAATAAAGAGTTATGTTCTGATTTAAGTCATATTTTTGAACCTGCATCAGGTAATCTAAAACATTGGGCAGAACAAGGAGTACTGCTTTTAAATGCTGGATTAACAGTGAGAAAAGACCAACCTAATAGTCACAAACATTTAAAATGGAGTGTCTTTACTGATGCTGTGATTGCAAAAATTTCAGAAGAGAAGGAAGGAGTAGTGTTTTTACTTTGGGGTGCTTTTGCTCATAAAAAAGGGCTGAAGATTGACCGTGAAAAACACTTGGTGTTAGAATCAGGACATCCTTCACCTATGAGTGCTAATCAAGGAAAATGGTTTGGTAATAAACATTTTAGTCAAACGAATGCTTACTTAGAGAGTCAAGGTAAAGCAGGGATAAAGTGGGTGTAAGATTATGTAAATAGAAGCAGAGATCGCGTGAGGGGTAGTAGCAATCTGCCAAAGCAGAGCGGATGACCCGACAGCATAAATAAAAAGGAGCTAATCAACACAACGCTGATTAGCTCCTTTTTATTTATGGTGGCACGCCCAAAAGAGAAACGTACTAGTTTTTTATAATATCTTCTAGCGTTGCTTTTTCGGCACGATTGCTAATTTTAAGAGTGATAGGAATATTTTTCATTGTTTTACCTTCAATTACATACACTTTAGCTTTATTCATCTCAGTGTTGCTTTTATCGAAATCTACGTCTCCATATTGCAAGGTGTTTTTAATATCGATAGTGTCAATCCACGGCTCAGCAAGCACTTGGGAAGCTTTTTCAGAATAATTAAAAGGTTTGTTTCTAATGTCGTTCAAAACACGAGCGTTAGGAAAATAATTACAGCGCGTATCTTTACCGCTGAAAACTAGTGCTACAAAAAAAAGACCTAGAACTAATCCCACTAAATAGTAGGCGAAACGTTGTGCAAATTTCATGAATTATTTTTTGGCAAAGGTAAAGGAAAGATTCTTTAAAATACAATTAAATTGATATCGTTGTTAGGTAAATTAAACCAGTCACCTATGGCTTTATTTGTCAAAATACCGTGGTATAAATAAACACCATGTTTGAGTCCAACATCACAACGAATTGCGCTCTCAATACCGCCATCTTCAGCGATTTTCATAATAAACGGACTGATAATATTGCTAATAGATAGCGAGGCCGTTTTAGAATAACGAGACGGAATATTAGGGACACAATAGTGTACAACATTGCTTTTTATAAATGTTGGTTTTTCATGCGTAGTCACTTCAGAAGTTTCAAAACAACCTCCAGTATCGATACTCACGTCAACAATTACAGCACCACTTTTCATGTGTTCTACCATAGTTTCAGTTACAACAACTGGACAACGTTCAATACCGCGCATCCCACCAATAGCGACATCGCAACGTCGTAGAGCTTTTAATAAGGCCTTTGATTGAATCGTAGATGTAAAAATACGGTGGTTAAGATTGTTTTGTAAACGGCGTAATTTAGTAATTGAATTATCAAAAACTTTTACTGTTGCGCCCAAACCTAAGGCGGTTTTAGCAGCAAATTCTCCTACAGTCCCGGCGCCTAAAATGACCACCTCTGTAGGTGGTACACCAGTAATATTACCAAAAAGGAGTCCTTTTCCAAATTCGTTTGTAATCATCAATTCTGATGCGATGAGTACCGATGCAATTCCTGCGATTTCACTAGAGGAACGCACTACGGGGTACGAACCATCTTGATCTTTTATATATTCGAATGCGAGAGCTGTAATTTTTTTCTTGCTTAACGCCTCAAAGTATTCTTTTGTTTTTGTTTTTAATTGGATTGACGAAATCAAAATTGTTTGATTGTTCATCATTGCGATTTCTTCTAGAGTAGGAGTTCCTACTTTTAAGATCATCGGACATCCAAAGACTTTTTTAGTATCCTTAGTTACTTCGGCTCCAGCGTCACTGTATTCTTTATCTGAATAGCTAGAATTTAATCCCGCTCCAGCTTCAATCATTACTCGGTGACCGTGGGCAGTAAGTGAATTTACGGCATCAGGAGTCAAACAAATACGACGTTCTTGATAGCTAGTTTCATTAGGAATCCCTATGAATAGCTCGCTTTTATGTCGTGCAACTTCAAGTTTTTCTTCTTGAGGTAGCAATTGTTCTTTTGTAAATGGTGATAATGATATTGACATTTTGTGATACTAATTTAGAGTAAAAATACATAAAAAGATTAAAAATAGGCGATTAGATGTTTAGAAATCTCTAAACAAATGATTTAAACTATTTCATATTTCTTTCCATCTTGATATCGGCACGTTCATAATTTGTTGCTCCTAGTGGCACTTCGATAAATCCATGCTGATAATAAAGATGCAATGCTGATTTTAATTTTCTATTCGAATAGAGTAGGAGCTTGTCTATTTTAATAGCTTGTGCCTCTTTAATAACATGTTCGAGTAATTTTTTTCCAATGCCATAACCTTGGTATTTACTACTTACAGCCATTTTACTCAGTTCATAGGCGTTGTCGTTCACTTTAATCAAGGAAACAGTACCTACAATTTGATTTTCTAAAAACGCATAATATATGTGACCTCCTTGATCAATAATATGCTTTTTTGGATCAGAAAGTACGCGCTCGTCTTCGGCTTCAATTTTAAAATGCAGTTGCAACCACTCTTCATTTAGAGTTTTAATTGCTGTTTTATATTCTTGGCTAAACGGTACAATCGTGACCAAATCAATTTTATTCATGTTCATAATTATCTTAAATGAAGCAAACGCTTGCCATCTTCTAGAACCTCAATCGTGATAACGCTATGTTCGTCAGGAATTAAATTAGGTACGTTCTCTGCCCATTCGATAAAACACCAATTCCCAGAGTAGAAGTAATCATCTGCACCCATATCAAGCGCTTCATTTTCATTCTTTAAACGGTAGAAATCAAAATGGTAAACAGTCTGATGGTCTGTGGTTTGGTATTCGTTTACTAATGAAAAGGTAGGACTACTAGTCGCTTCTGTAACACCTAGCGTTTTACAAAATTGCTTGATAAAAGTTGTTTTGCCAGCACCCATTTCACCATGAAATAAAATCACTTTATGCGGATTTTGAATCACAATAATCTCTGCCACAGAGGCGATATCTTCTAATGAAAAAATAAATTCCATCTCTCTTTATTATTTTAAGTTCTGAACCTATTACTTTACTGTTAATGCTTACTTTGCAGCTTAAAATGTACAATTCAAAACATAATTTCGAATATTATTTTGGGTTAAACACCAAGCAAGGAATAATCATTTCTTCCAGTGAAATACCACCATGCTGATAGGTGTTTTTATAATAACTCACATAATGGTTGTAATTGTTTACATAAGCAAGAAACAAATCATTCTTTGCAAAAATATAAGAACTACTCATATTAATGGTAGGTAAACCTATTTTTTTAGGATCTTTTACCGCATAAACATCTTTTTGTTCATACGTCAAGCTGCGACCGGTTTTGTAACGCAAATTCAAGCTCGTGTTTTTATCTCCCACGACCTTAGAAGGGTTTTTTACATTAATCGTTCCATGATCTGTAGTTAAAACCAACTTGAATCCCAGTTTTTGAGCCTGTTGAATGATTTCTAGTAAAGGGGAATTTTTAAACCAACTCAACGTTAATGAGCGGTAAGCTTTATCATCAGATGCGAGCTCTTTTACCACATCCATTTCTGTTTTAGCGTGTGATAACATGTCGACAAAGTTGTAGACTACCGTAACTAAATCATTATCTTTTAATCCTTTAAAATTCTCAACCAATTTTTTACCCGAAGCTAAATTTGTGATTTTGAAATAGTCCTCTTTAATTTTAAGACCCAATCGCTTTAATTGAGCAGATAGAAACTCGGCTTCAAATAGGTTTTTACCACCTTCTTCGGGATCATTTTTCCAGTATTCTGGGAATTGTTTCTCCATGTCTACAGGTAGTAAACCAGAGAATATAGCGTTACGTGCGTATTGCGTCGCGGTGGGTAATATAGAATAATAAGGTACTTCTTTTTCTAACTTGTAATAATCAGCAACGACACTTTCAAAAGTTTTCCATTGATCATAGCGCAGGTTGTCAATCACGATAAAAAGTACTGGTTTGTCTTTTTTAACTAATTCAGGAACTACAATTTCCTTAAAAAGTTCGTGAGACAGTACGGGCTTGTCCGCTCTAGGTAAGAACCATTCTTCGTAGTTGCGTTCAATGAATTTTCCAAACATTGAGTTGGCTTCTGCTTTTTGTGATTCTAAAATGGTAATCATTCCTTGGTCGTTAATTGTTTCCAATTGCAGCTCCCAGAATATCAATTTTTTGTACAATTCTATCCAATCTTCGTAAGAATTTACCATCGCCATTTCCATAGTGATTTTCCTAAATTCTTTTTGGTAATCAAGAGTTGTTTTTTGCGAAATTAATCTGGAGTGATCGAGATTCTTTTTTAAACTAAGCAAAATCTGGTTTGGATTCACTGGTTTAATTAAGTAATCAGCAATTTTAGAGCCTATGGCTTCTTCCATGATATACTCCTCCTCACTTTTTGTGATCATAATCATAGGAATGGCATTCTTTTTCTCTTTCATCTCTGATAGGGTTTCAAGACCACTCATACCAGGCATGTTTTCATCTAAAAAAACAACGTCAAAATTCTCTTCGTCAAATATATCAATAGCGTCACGACCGTTATTACAGGTAGTCACAGCATAATTTCTTTTCTCTAGAAACAGTATGTGCGGTTTTAAATAATCAATTTCATCATCAACCCAAAGTATTTTTATCTTGTCCATATCTCTCGTGTAACGGTGTTAATCAATGTGCCAAATTACATTTTTTTACAACGGATAGTTACTAATATTATTATAAAGTTTAGCTTCAACAAGGTGCCAAAGTGTTCCGATAATTTTGAACAGCAGTCTTAAATTAGCTGCAATTCATTGATGCACGATCCATTAATTGAGTGAAAATCACTAATTCAGATTATCAGTATTTAATAGAAATAATCTTATATTTGGAACCAATTTAAAAAACAGCAAATTTGTTTGATGAATCTATCTAAAAACTGCTGTCTTTTAATGGCTATTATCAGTACAATTTCCTGAGCAAAAGCATGGTCAAGCAACCAAGTAAGATAGGCCTTTTTTTCATGGGAAATAAATATTTGGTTGTACCTTTTATACAAATTTTCGATAGCATTGATTTTTGTAAAAGTTTACTTTTCCAGTAAGTACAATGATGCTAAGCAAATTAATTGTGAATAATTACAATAAGAAATAATGAATATACTATCTAAGATTACTGTTGCTCTTAGTCTTTTACTTTTATTAAGTACGAGTTGTAGCAAAGCCCAAAAGAGCGATAACGACACCGTAAAAATCGATAGTTTGCTAACGCTTGTAAGCCCAAGACCTTTTAATGGAGTGGTCCTGGTTACTCAAAACGATAGTGTACGTTATGAGAAGGCAGTAGGTTATGACACTTTTAAAAACAAAAAAACATTAAAGGTTAACGATCAATTTGTGATTAATTCGAATAGCAAACAAATAACCGCTGTATTGATTTTATTAGAGGTAGAGAGAGGAACGGTCGATTTACAAGCTCCTATAATTACTTATTTACCTCGTTTAAAAAAGGATTGGGCTAAGAAGGTTACTGTACATCAACTTTTAAATCATACTCATGGTATTGCAACACTAAATAAACCGTTGCTGTTTGAGGCTGGAACCGAATTTAAATACGGGAATTTATCTAATGTTTTGCTGGGCGAAATTATTTCAGCTGTTACAAATAAAAGCTATACGGTAGTTGCAGAAACACTTTTCAAAAAATTAGGAATGAAAAATACTGTAGCAAATGCTTCTAGGGTCGCTCCTAATTTAGTTGCAGGAAACACTAATGATAACAATACATTTACGGTTGCAAAAAAGATAAAGAAGAATGCGTCGAGTATTCCCGCCGCCGGAGTGATTAGTACTGTTCATGATTTGGCTTTATGGAATAAAAGTTTACATGAGGGCGCCATTTTAAAACCAGAAAGTTATGCTAAAATGATTACTGCTGCAGTTTTAGCGCAGCATGATGCCTTTGGTAAAGAAAAAACTGGATATGGATACGGTATTAGAATCAACGATTTAGGGAAAACAAAATACATTGGTCATACCGGTCTTGGAGATGGCTATGCTTCTTTAAACGTGTACTTTCCTGAAACTAAAACAAGCTTAGTGGTATTAGAAAACCAGTCAAATGCTGATATGAGTTTGAGTTATTATTTTGGCACTCAAATTAAAGAGATGCTATTAAAGTCCATGAATAGCGTAAAATAATAAATTGTGATTTCTATCACAAAGACGATACCTTTGTGACAATTAAAAAAAACTCAAAAATGACTACGCATCTCGCTTTACTTCGTGGAATCAATGTTTCTGGACACAACATGATCAAAATGGATTTGTTGAAAACAACCTTAGAGAAAATAGGATTTACAAATGTGGAAACCTATGTGCAGTCAGGGAATGTGTTTGTTGATACTGAGGAAGTAAATGCCGCTAAAGTAGGATTTATAATTAAACAAGAGATTTTTAAAGCTTTTGGGTACGATGTTCCTACAATCGTAATTGGGATTAGTGATTTGCAAAATTGCTTTAAAAATAACCCTTATTTAAAGGAGAAAGATGCTGATGTGAAAAAACTTTACGTGGCCTTTGTATCTAAAGAGTTGAAATCAGAGAATATTAATGATTTAAAAATCAGTCAATTTAAGCCTGATGTAGCTGCCTTGGATCAAAATAGAATATTTATAAAATATGCAGTAGGAGCAGGGAAAACGCGTTTAGACCAAAAATACATAGAGAAGAAACTCAATCTTACTGCAACCATTAGAAACTGGAATTCAGTTACCAATCTTTTAAAAATGTATGAGGAGCGCATCTAATTGCTCTCAAAACGATTGGCTTTTTTTAAAATAGCTACTTTATTTTATTTTGCACTTAAAATGAGTCGATAGTGTCTTTTGCAACTAAATCACAGTACCAAAAGCCGTAGTCAAAAGCGTCTGTGGCACTAGTATCGCAAGCTTTATCTGAGCTGTCTTCCTTTTCAGGTCTCTCGTATTTTCTATAAACGATTTCGCCTGTTTCAAAATCAACTGGTTTTGTAAAGATTGGTCCATCAAAAGTGAAAGTATGAAATTCACCATTCTCACCACAAACATCTACATTTGCAGGTAAGTCCTTGATAAACTGTTCGTCAATTACACGTCCTACAAAACTCTTGTCTAGAAAGTGCTCGTTTACACATACAACAATGGTTTTAAAACCCAAGCAAATAAATTCTTGAATTAAATCCATAGTTGGTATTTTCCAAAGTGGAAAGATGCCTTTAAATCCTATAGTTTCTAATTTTTCTTCGCGGTATTTTCTTAAATCTTCTAGGAAAATATCACCAAAGATGGAGTAATCTACCCCTTCAGACTTTAGCTGCGTCAGTGTTTGAGTCATGACTTCTTCATACACTTCCATCGTGGGCATTTCAGGAATTTCCATTATTTTAAGTGGTATTCCAATGCTCTTTGCTTGTTCTTGTAGCAGTGAAATTCTAATGCCGTGCATCGATACTCGCTGAAATTGCTGGTTCACACTGGTAAGTAAACAACTAATTTCATAATCTGGATTTTGCAATGTTTTGTAAAGTGCTAATGCAGAATCTTTGCCGCTGCTCCAGTTGAATAAGGCTTTCTTTGTCAAAATAGTATCTTTTTAGGGATTACAAACGTACAAAATTAGCTTCTGATTATACTCTTGTCATGATGACAAACGTGTAAAACTTTGTAACTTTGGCTTGACCAGAAACGATCGCTATTGTTTGATTTATTTTCGAAAATAAAAAAGCCTAGTTTGTGGAGTATATTTATAATAACGACCGAGACTTTCTTGCAAATAAATACAATGATAAAATACTTTTTCTTATTACTTACAACAGCTGCCTTTGCTCAACAAACGGCAAAAGTAGATTTTAAATCCATGAATGGTAAGATCGCAATTGATGTTGCTAGTAAAGTGGTTTCAGGTGATATAATCTATCAATTTGACGTGTTATCAGCTAGTGATACCATCAAAATAGATGCGCAAAATATGAACTTTAGTGATTTATTACTAGACGGGATTTCTGTAGAATTTTTAAACAATAAAAAAGAACTCTTAATTGTGCATCCTTTTAAGGAAGGAAGTCAAGTTTTAAGCTTTAAATACAGTGTAAAACCTAAGCAAGCCTTGTATTTTATAGGATCAGAGGCAAAGGACAATTTACAAATTTGGACACAGGGTCAAGGCAGGTATACGAGCAACTGGCTGCCTAGTTTTGATGATGTCAATGAGAAGGTTATTTTTAATTTGAGTATAGGATTTGATGCTCAGTATGAGGTTGTTTCAAATGGATCATTAGCTAATAAGGAAACGGTTAATAATACTACTAATTGGGAATATAAAATGCAAGAACCTATGAGTTCGTATTTAGTGATGCTAGCTATAGGTAAATACAGTAAAAAAGTGATTCAATCCAAGTCTGGTGTGGCTTTAGTGAATTATTTTGAACCGCAAGACAGTGTTCGTTTTGAACCCACTTATCGTTATTCTAAAGAGCTTTTTGATTATTTAGAGAAGAAAATTGGTGTGAAATACTCATGGGGAAGCTATAGCCAAATTCCAGCAAGAGATTTTTTATATGCAGGAATGGAGAATACTTCGGCTACCATTTTATCTAGCAGATATGTTGTGGATAGTGTGGGCTATGAGGATCGAAATTACAGCTATGTCAATGCGCACGAATTAGCACACCAATGGTTTGGAGATTTGGTTACAGCTCAAAGTGGAAAACACCATTGGTTACAGGAAGGATTTGCTACTTATTACGCTTTAATGGCAGAGTCTTCTATTTATGGAGACGACTATTTTTATTATAAAATGTATGAGTCAGCACAGCAAATAAAATATGCCTCACGCACCGACACTGCTCCGGTCCTAGATGCTAAAGCGAGTTCGTTGAGTTTTTATCAAAAAGGAGCTTGGGCACTGTTTGTAATTAGGGAGACAGTAGGAGAAAGAGCGTTTAAAAAAGCAATTAAAAATTATTTAAAAAAGTATGCTTACCAGACTGTTACTACCGATGATTTGTTTAACGAAATTAAGAAAGTAGCTCATTTTGATAGTGATGAATTTAGCAAAGTTTGGCTTGAATCAATACCGTTTAATACACAGCAATCTAATGAGTTACTATTGAAAAATAGAACAATGCAATTGCTTTTTGAAATTGATAAGTTAAAGAAAGTACCGCTTAATGAAAAAGAGGAGTTCTTTACTAAAACCTTAAAATCGAATGCTTACTTTCAAGTAAAAATTGCGATTGTTAACCAACTCAAATCTGAGGTTTTTGAAGAAAAAAAGGCTTTGTTATCGGTTGCTATGGGGACAAATAATATTCAAATTCGTCAAGCGGTAGCTGCTAGTTTATCAAAAATTCCAGTAGATTTTAAAAGTGAATATGAAACCTTATTAAAGGATAAGTCGTATCAAACACAGGAAATAGCGTTGTTCTACTTATGGAATAATTTCCCTAGCAATCGCGTTACTTACTTAAATGAAACTAAAAATTGGATTGGTTTTAATGACTACAATTTACGCACTTTGTGGTTATCGTTAGCGCTATCGACTGCAGATTACAACGTTGATAAAGAACCTTTAATTGAGGAGCTAATCAACTATTCATCTTTAAATTATGAAGCGACAACAAGACAAAATGCTTTAGAAAAACTGTTAACCTTTAAACTAATTAATGATACTGTACTAGCTAATCTTGTCAATGCTACAACGCACCATATGTGGCAATTTTCTAAATTTGGTCGTGACAACATCCGTTTAATGCTTAAAGACTCTCAAATGGTCCTAGATTTTGAACGTGTTTTACCATCATTAAATGAAGGCGAACAATTTCAATTGAACAGGTTGCTACTTGAACTTCAGCCTAAATAACTACTTTTTAAAAAACAAAATAATTACCACAACTGTGTAACTTCTTGCTTCATAAACAACAAGGCCGCTTTGCTTGGCGCAGTGCTATCCATATTATTTGTTAATACATATTCCCTTAAACTATCTGCATTTGTTACTGTCTCAATGTTGGCAGCGACTCTCACTAGTTGTATTGTTTCGTTCTTTGCGGCTGTGATAATTGACCAGCTTTCTTCACTTAGGTATATCTGTTGCGATATATTGTGTTCGTATTCTTGCTCGATTTGCGCAATTACATAATTTTGATAATCAAATTTAAGGGTAGAGATAGGCGTGATGCGTACCATAAGTTGTGAAGGGCGTATCCTCTCTAGAAACAAGGTTAGTCGTTCATACGCTTGCAAACGATTTGTGGTAATTGAGCGATCATCGTGATTTGTCCGTTCTTTTTTTAATTCTAAATGCTCATTTAATTGAGTGTTAAAAAAGTAATATGCTATGGCAGCAGTGGCTATGGACGGAATGGTGTACCCTAATATTTGCGCAATTAATACAGAATTCATGATATTTTTATTTAAAAAGCAAAAATATACTTTTACTTTAAATTAATGGAATAATATGGTGCTATTTAGTATTGTCAAGAGTATTTTTGCATTAAAAGTTAGTTACACTACTTTTCAATCTTTGCCTTAATTTTATGGAAACCTACATTATTGTCTTTCTTTGCATTGCTGCCTTTATTGCTGGTTTTATTGATGCCATCGTAGGTGGTGGCGGATTAATCCAAACCCCAGCAGCCCTTATTTTACTACCTAATTTACCAGTTTCAACTGTAATTGGAACGTTGAAAATTCCAGCTTTTAGTGGTACCTCTTTTGCGGCAGCGCAGTATTTAAAAAAGGTTACGATGAACTGGCGCTTGCTAATTATTATGATGGCATTAGCGTTGCCATCTGCGTTTTTAGGTTCGACATTACTCACCTATATGAGTAACGATTTCATGAAGCCGTTGCTACTCTTTATTTTATCTTTATTAGCAGTTTATACCTATGCTAAAAAGAATTTTGGACAGCATGTTGCTAAAGATTTATCAGAGAGGTAATTAATTTTGAACGCAGTAATGATTAGCTTTATTGTTGGTTTCTATGATGGTTTTATTGGTCCTGGAACAGGAAGTTTTTTTGTTGTAGCTTTCATTGCTTTGATGGGATTTGATTTTCTTCACGCTTCTGCGAATGCTAAAATGGTCAACTTGGCAACAAATTTTGGTTCGATATGTCTCTTTGCGTTAAAAGGAAAGATTATCTGGGCAATTGCTTTACCTATGGCTGCTTGCAACGCTTTTGGGGGTTGGTTAGGAGCAAAGTTAGCCATCAGTAAAGGGAATGGATTTATTCGAATCTTCTTCTTGGTGGTGGTTGTAGGAACATTGATCCGATTTGCTTATGATGTTTTTTGGAACGATTAATATTGTTTTAAGCTACTTTTACAGCCTATTCATTTTCGAAAATAAATTGTAATACGACTCTTTTTATTATTTTCGAAAACAAACTATTAACTCTCTATGTAGTCCACAAAATGCTCTTATCAAGTCTGATTTTCTTTCGAATAAAAAAAATGAGAAAGCCTGATATGTTTCGTGGTAAAAATGCATGAGTTCCAACCATATTAACTCTGAAATTCTTATTTTTGCACAAATAGAAAATTTTCATGCAACAATATATTTCCCAACTTAACGAAGCACAGCGCGAACCTGTATTGCAAAAAGAAGGTCCGATGATTATTATCGCTGGAGCAGGTTCAGGTAAAACACGTGTACTGACAATAAGAATTGCTTATTTAATGCACCAAGGAATCGATGCTTTCAATATTTTATCGCTAACATTTACAAACAAAGCGGCACGCGAAATGAAAAAGCGTATCTCGGATATTGTTGGGTCAGGCGAGGCAAAAAATTTGTGGATGGGAACGTTTCACTCTGTATTTGCTAAAATCCTTCGTTCTGAGGCTGATAAATTAGGATATCCATCTAACTTTACTATTTATGATTCTCAAGATTCGTTAAGAACTATATCAGGAATTATTAAAGAGATGCAGTTAGACAGAGATGTCTATAAACCAAAGCAAGTTTTAGGGAGGATTTCTAATTTTAAGAACAGCTTGATTACTGTAAAAGCATACTTTAATGATAAAGAATTACAGGAAGCAGATGCGATGTCTAAGAAACCGAGAATGGGGGAAATCTACGAGAAATATGTAGAGAAATGTTTCAAATCTGGCGCAATGGATTTTGATGATTTATTGCTTAAAACCAACGAATTGCTAACGCGTTTTCCTGAGGTGTTAGCTAAATATCAAAACCGTTTTAGATACATCATGGTTGATGAGTACCAAGATACAAATCACTCGCAGTATCTAATCGTAAGAGCATTATCAGACAAATTTCAAAATATTTGTGTGGTAGGTGACGATGCACAAAGTATCTACGCTTTTAGGGGGGCAAACATTAACAACATCTTAAACTTTCAAAAAGATTATGAAGGGGTTAAGACGTTTAAGTTAGAACAGAACTACCGCTCTACGCGAAATATTGTTGAAGCGGCCAACACAATTATAGATAAAAATAAGGTTAAGCTAGACAAGATTGTTTGGACAGCAAATGAATTTGGACCCAAGATAAAAGTGCACCGAAGCATGACTGATGCTGAAGAAGGACGTTTTGTAGCTAGTACAATTTTCGAACAAAAAATGCAAAACCAGATGACAAATGGTCAATTTGCTATTTTGTATCGTACTAATGCACAGTCACGTGCAATGGAAGATGCGTTACGTAAACGTGATATTCCATACCGTATTTATGGCGGACTTTCTTTTTATCAAAGAAAAGAGATTAAAGATGTGCTTTGCTATTTAAGATTGGTGATTAATCCTAAAGATGAAGAAGCTTTAATGCGTGTGATCAATTATCCGGCTAGAGGAATAGGGGATACAACTGTTGAAAAATTAGTTGTAGCGGCAAATCATTACAAGCGTTCGATATTTGAAGTAATGCAAAATATTGATAAGATTGATCTAAAGTTGAATAACGGAACCAAGCAGAAATTAAAAGATTTTGTGTTGATGATTTTGAGTTTTCAAGCAATTGATCAAAATCATGATGCTTTTTATGTAACAGAACACGTTTCTAAAAAAACAGGTTTGGTTCAAGAATTGAAAAAAGATGCTACTCCAGAAGGAATGGCAAAAATTCAAAATATAGAAGAGCTATTAAATGGTTTAAAAGACTTTACCGAAGGTCAAAAGGAAGTTGATGGTGCTAGAGGTGCCTTAGCTGAATTTATGGAAGATGTAGCCTTAGCGACAGATCTTGACAAGGATACTAATGATGAAGATCGTGTAGCCTTGATGACTATTCACCTTGCAAAAGGATTAGAATTCCCGCATGTATTTGTGGTAGGAATGGAGGAAGATTTATTTCCTAGTGCTATGAGTATGAGCACAAGAAGCGAACTAGAAGAAGAACGCCGCTTGTTTTATGTTGCTTTAACCCGTGCCGAGCACCAAGCTTACCTAACGTATTCACAGTCGCGATACCGCTGGGGAAAATTAACAGATAGTGAACCCTCCCGTTTTATAGAGGAAATCGATGGTCAGTTTTTAGAATATCTAACTCCTGCTGAGAGCAATTACCGTTTTAAGCCGCTTATTGATAAAGACGTTTTTGGGGACGTAGATAAATCAAAAATGAGATTGTCTAAACCTTCTAATGGAACACCACCACCAAAAGTTGTTCCTGGTCAAAGGGTAGAGGCGACGGTAAGAAAGTTGAAACCATTGGGTGGAAACCCTAATGCTGCAGGGCCTAATTTATTTGATAATAATTTATCTGCAGGTAATATTGTGATGCACGAGCGTTTTGGTAAAGGTCAAATTATAAATATCGAAGGAGTAGGCGCTGATAAAAAAGCAGAAATCAAATTTGAAGTTGGCGGACTTAAAAAATTACTGCTGCGTTTTGCTAAGTTAGATGTTATAGGATAAGTGATTTTAAAGTAAATTGCTTTGCAATACATTTTTAATTTGCTAGAAATCAATTCAAGTATGCGTTAGCGATTAGGAAACTGCTATTTTAATTTTTGGAATAATTCTTGATACATAATAGATACACAAATGCCTTTTAACGAATTACTTTCTATTCGAATCACCACCATATTACTAGAAAATAACTGTTCTTTCAAGGAGAAGAAAATGTTTGGGGGGATCACTTTTATGATTAATGATAAAATGTGTATAGGGGTGATGCAAGACGTTATCATGCTTAGAGTGTTACCAGAATTTTATGAGGCATTACTCGAAGAAAACGATGTTAGGGCTATGGATTTTACGGGTAGGATAACAGCTGGTTTTATTTACATTGATGCAGAAGGTTTTAAAACAGAGCGGCAATTGAAAAGATGGATTGCCTATGGTTTAGATTTTGCCGAAAGAGGTGTTGTAAAAAGTAAAAAGAGATTAAAAAATTAACGTTGTAGTTAAAGGAGAAAAAAAATGGGACAGTTTATTAAAATATATGAAGATAAGCCTAACGAAGCTGCTATAGCAAAAGTCGTTAAGGTTTTAAAAGATGGAGGTTTAGTAATTTATCCTACTGATACTGTTTATGGATTGGGTTGTGATATTACTAATACAAAAGCATTAGAGCGTATAGCAAAGATTAAGGGCATTAAATTAGAGAAAGCTAATTTCTCATTTGTTTGTCATGATCTAAGTAATATTTCTGATTATGTAAGGCAAATAGATACGGCTACATTTAAAATTTTAAAAAGAGCATTGCCAGGACCGTACACTTTTATTTTACCAGGAAATAATAATTTACCAAAGGAGTTTAAGAAAAAAACAACAGTAGGAATTCGTGTTCCAGATAATGCAATCGCTTTAGAAATTGTTCGTCAGTTAGGAAATCCTATTGTGTCGACTTCTATACGTGACGAAGATGATGTTATTGAATACACTACAGATCCAGAGCTTATTTTTGAGAAATGGCAAAATTTAGTAGATCTTGTTATTGATGGTGGTTATGGTGACAATGTAGGTTCTACTATAATTGATTTATCTGGAGATGAACCACTAATTGTGCGTGAAGGAAAAGGAGATATCGATATACTTTAATTGTAGATTTGGTTTATTCATATTAATCTGTATATTAGCGCATCGGTTAACGATAGTAAAATATAAGCATGTTATTCTTAATTATATTTAATTGGTTATTAGAAAAGGTTAAGGATACATTAAAGCAGGTCGCAAGACCTGCTTTTTCTTTTTATATCAATTCCAAAATACATATTAAAATCAAGGCATAAAAAAAGCGTCTCTAGATAGAGACGCTTTTTAAATTTATAAAATGAATTACAATTATTTAGTTTGTTTTTTCATTTCTTTTTCAATCATTTCATAGAATTGATCAATTTTAGGCAATACAACAATACGTGTTCTTCTGTTACGAGCTCTGTTTTCTGCAGAGTCATTTGCAACTAAAGGAACGTAAGAACTTCTACCTGCAGCAATTAATTGCTCTGGTTTAACACCTAATTGGTTTGTTAAAACACGGATGATAGATGTAGAACGTTTTACACTTAAATCCCAGTTGTCTAATAAAATTCCGCTTCCATTGTAAGGAACGTTATCAGTATGACCTTCTACCATACATTCAAAGTCTGGTTTGTCATTCACAACTTTAGCTACTTTAGCTAAAACACCTTTTGCTTTATCAGAAACTTCGTAGCTTCCAGTTTTGAATAATAATTTATCTGCAATAGAGATAAATACCACTCCTTTTTCAACATTGATTTCGATGTCTGGATCAGAAATACCAACAGCACTTTTCAAACTAGTAACTACAGCAAGTGTAACACTATCTTTCTTAGTTAATGCATCTTGCATTCTGCTAATTTTTAAATCTTTTTCTTTAATCGATTCTAAAGCTTTTTCAATATTCTCTGCACCTTTAGTTGTCAAGACAGTCATGTCCTTAGAAGTAGAGATTAATGTTTGATTGTGCTCTCTTAAACCAGATACAGTAGCAGTAAGTCCAGCTTTCTCTTCAAGGCAAGAATTCAGTTTTACAGTAGCAGAGTTTAATAAATCTTGAGTTTCCTTATTTTTCATCTCCAAGTCTGCGTATTTCTTTTTAGAAACACATGAAGTTAAAAGTGCCATTACAGATAAGGCCATTACGACTTTTTTCATAAATTTAATGTTTAGTTTAATTACAAATTTAGGTTTTAAAGGTTACAATACGAACATAAAGTTCTGTTAAATTTATTTAACAAATACCTTGCCACCCTTTATATAGTAAGTATAAACGATACTTTTAGCGCGATAGTATTTTTGCATCTGAAAATTATCTCTTTTTTTATAAGCGTTTGATACTAAAGCATAGAAATCAAAGTGTGCTTTTAAAATGGCTGTAAAATGTGCTACTTTTCCTTTAAATAAAAATTGTAAGCCAGCTATACCGTCTAAAATCATGCGAAAAAAGAGAATAAAAAATAATTTTCCCTTGGGTACGTTTTTAGTCAACATTAATAGCGAATTTCTGAAGTTCAAGTAGGTTTTCTTAGCATTGCCTTGTTGTAGCGTCGCTCCACCTACATGATATACCTTAGAAAGGTAGTTGTATTTTATAATGTATCCTTTATTATTGGCTCGCCAGCAAAGATCAATTTCTTCTTGATGAGCAAAAAAACTGCTGTCAAATCCTTTAAGTTCTCTATAAATGTTTTTTCGAATAAAAAAGCAAGCACCAGAAGCCCAAAAGATTGTTGCGTGATCATCATACTGACCTAAGTCTTCTTCTACGGTATCAAACAAGCGTCCGCGACAATAGGGATAACCATACTTGTCAATGTAACCACCTGCTGCGCCAGCGTATTCAAAGAATGCCTTGTTTTTATAATCTAAAATCTTAGGTTGGATAATAGCAGTTGATGATTCGCTATTGAATGTTTCAAGAATTGGTTGCAACCAGTTTTGCGTCACTTCAATATCTGAGTTAACGAGCGCATAAATTTCTTCTTCAACATTTTGTAAAGCCTCATTATATCCTTGGGCAAAACCATAATTATTCTTATTGATAATTATTTTAATTTCAGGATAATTAGCAGTGACAAAAGCTATCGAAGCGTCAGTTGAAGCGTTATCAGCTACATATATAGTTGCCTCTGGAGAATAGGCTATAATAGAAGGTAAAAATTGTTCTAATAGTTGGACTCCATTCCAATTTAGTATTACAACTGCAATTTGTTTCAAAGTATCTGGTTTAAATTAAGGTACTGTATAATTAAAGTATATTAGACGGAGTACCATATATAGGTAGTTCTCTTAAAAAATGGTACTTTTCATTCTTATAATCCATTTGGCAAAAGTAATGATTCAATCCGTTTGTTACCATTAAATAATCTGCTTTCAAAGTCATATTATAGCGCGCAATTTGGTCAAATGTGAGTTGGCCAATTTTAATTTCTGGCGCTTTGCATTCGATTAATAGAAAGATAGAGCCATCAGGATTGAAAACGACGCCATCATAACGTTTGCGCAAGTCGTTGACTTTTAAAACTTTTTCGACATTTATCATTGATTTAGGGTACTTCATTTCTTCTAGCAAATATAAAATAACGTGCTGTCTAACCCATTCCTCAGGAGTAAGGATGATAAATTTTTTCCTGATTTCATCAAAGATAGACACTTTATTTTCGTTATTTTTGAATCGAAAAGTATAAGAAGGAAAATTAAGTTTTTGCATGAGGCAAAAATAGTTATTTAGTTTAAAATTTAAGGTCTAAAATTGTACACGATATAAGGAAACTTTACTATTTTAAACTTCAAACAAGAAATACATGGACGAGGTTATAAAAATTGTTAATGACATTAAGGCTGGAAATATCAAGCCCATCTATTTTTTAATGGGTGAGGAGTCGTATTACATTGACAAATTATCTGATTATATTGAGAAGAATGTACTTTCTGAAGAAGAAAAGGGATTCAATCAAACGGTACTTTACGGTAGAGATGTAACGATAGAGGATATTGTTTCTACTGCAAAAAGGTACCCTATGATGGCAGATCGCCAGGTAGTTATAGTAAAGGAAGCTCAAGAGTTAAGTCGTACTATTGACAAACTAGAGAGTTATGCCGAAAACCCGATGCCATCAACAGTGCTTGTTCTTTGCTATAAATACAAGACATTAGATAAAAGAAAGAAAACAACAAAGTTATTAGCTAAAACTGGTGTTGTATATGAAAGTAAGAAGCTGTATGAAAACCAAGTAGGAGACTGGATTAAAAGAGTTTTATCTGGTAAGAAATATGGTATCGAAGCCAAGGCGTCGGCAATGTTAGTGGAGTTTCTAGGAACTGATTTGAGTAAGATTAATAACGAACTAGAAAAATTACAAATTATATTACCAAAGGGCAGTATGATTACACCTAAAGATATCGAAGAAAATATTGGTTTCAGTAAAGACTTCAATGTATTCGAATTAAGAAAGGCAATAGGGGAGCGCAACCAAATAAAAGCCTACACTATTGCAGATAACTTTGCAAATAATCCTAAAGACAACCCTATGGTGGTCACTACATCACTAGTCTTTAGTTTTTTTATCCAGCTGCTGAAATATCATGGTTTAAAGGATAGAAATCCTAAGAATGTCGCTGCTATATTAGGCGTAAGTCCATTTTTCTTAAAGGATTACGATGTTGCATTAAAGAATTATCCCATGCGTAAGGTGAGCCAGATTGTGGCTGGATTACGTGATATTGACGTGAAAAGTAAAGGTGTGGGCGCACAATCTCTGTCTAATTATGATCTTTTAAGAGAAATGCTCTATAAAATATTTAATTAACGGTTAAAAATTATCGATATTTGCATATTAAAAATAACGCAAAATATGGGAATGAATAAGAATACCATTTTAGGATGGGCTACTTTGATAATGATATTAATGGGTTTGTTGTTAATAGGTCTAGGCGCCTTTAAATATAGAGATGTATCTGGATGGGGTTTTGTAGCAGTAGGTGTTGGTTTTTTAGCTAACGCTTGGGTTTTTAGTTCGCTTAAAGGAAGGGTGTAAATTATTTTAAAATTTAAATTATAAAAAATGTCAGACGATAAAAAAGTAATTTTCTCAATGTCAAAATTGAGCAAGACTTATACAGGAGCAGATAAAGCGGTCTTAAAAAACATATACTTAAGCTTTTTTTATGGAGCTAAAATTGGAATTTTAGGACTTAATGGTTCTGGAAAATCTTCACTTTTAAAAATTATTGCTGGAGTAGATAAAAACTACCAAGGAGATGTTGTTTTTGCTCCCGGTTACACAGTAGGATACTTAGAGCAAGAGCCTATTCTGGACGATTCTAAAACGGTTATTGAAATCGTACGTGAAGGAGTAGCTGAAACTATGGAAGTTCTTGAGGAGTATAATAAAATCAATGATTTGTTTGGTCTTGAGGAAAACTACTCAGATGCAGATAAGATGGACAAGTTAATGGACCGTCAAGCAGCATTGCAAGATAAAATCGATGCATTAGGGGCTTGGGAAATTGACACTAAATTAGAGATTGCAATGGATGCGTTACGTACTCCAGATGGGGACACACCTATTAAAAATCTTTCAGGAGGTGAGCGTCGTCGTGTTGCCTTATGTCGTTTGTTATTAAAACAACCAGATGTATTGCTACTAGATGAACCTACCAATCACCTTGATGCAGAATCTGTCTTATGGTTAGAACAACATTTAGCACAATATGCTGGAACGGTAATCGCTGTAACGCACGATAGGTATTTCCTTGATAATGTAGCTGGATGGATTCTTGAACTAGATAGAGGTGAAGGTATTCCTTGGAAAGGAAACTACTCTTCATGGTTAGATCAAAAATCAAGTCGTTTAGCACAAGAAGAAAAAGTAGCTTCTAAACGTCGTAAAAACTTAGAGCGTGAGTTGGACTGGGTTCGTCAAGGAGCTAAAGGTCGTCAAACAAAGCAAAAAGCACGTTTACAGAACTACGATAAATTATTAAACGAAGATCAAAAAGAACTAGACGAGAAATTGGAAATCTATATTCCCAATGGACCACGTTTAGGTACAAATGTTATCGAAGCAAAAGCTGTTGCTAAAGCTTTTGGTGATAAATTATTATATGACAATTTGAATTTCACTTTGCCACAAGCTGGAATAGTTGGAATTATCGGACCCAATGGTGCTGGTAAATCTACTATTTTTAGAATGATCATGGGAGAGCAAGAAACAGATAGTGGAGAATTCTCTGTAGGAGAAACTGTAAAAATCGCTTATGTCGATCAAGCACACTCTAATATCGATCCTAATAAAACAATCTGGGAGAACTTTTGTGACGGTCAAGAATTGATCATGATGGGTGGACGCCAGGTGAACTCGCGTGCTTACCTTAGTCGTTTCAACTTTGGAGGTAGCGATCAAAACAAAAAAGTAGCCACACTTTCTGGAGGAGAGCGCAACCGTTTACACCTTGCAATGACTTTAAAAGAAGAAGGAAACGTATTGCTACTGGATGAACCTACTAATGACTTGGACGTAAATACATTGCGTGCCTTAGAAGAAGGTTTAGAGCAATTTGCTGGTTGTGCCGTAGTAATTTCGCATGATAGATGGTTCTTAGATAGAATTTGTACGCATATTTTAGCTTTTGAAGGAGAGTCTGAAGTGTATTTCTTTGAAGGAGGTTTCTCTGAATATGAAGAAAATAAGAAAAAACGTTTAGGTGGAGATTTGACTCCAAAACGTTTGAAATACAAAAAATTAATCAGAGGATAATTTATTCTTTGCTTTATATAAAAAAAAGGATATCCTCACAGATATCCTTTTTTTATTCTTTCTTTTTATCGTTGTTCATCAATAATAGTATTGCAGCGACCAATCCTACAATGACCAAACCAAATACAAATACAATTATAATTGAACCATTATCCCAGTTGACGAGTATTCCTTTTCTCATAGCTTAAATTTTATAGTGTAAAAATACTAGTTCGACTTATATTAAAATATGATAAAAGTCAGTTGGCTTTAAAGAAAAAAAAAGCTCACCATCGCCTAAGCAATAAATGAGTTTTTCAAATATAAAAAAGTGGTATTTACATGTTATTGAATGTCTAAAAATACACCACCACTATAAGTAGGAGCAGCATAGGTGATTTTTCCAGACAAGATAGTGGTATAATTAAATGTCACGCCTAATTTGCTAGAGATATAGTATCCTATCTCACCGGATAAGTTGGTAAACTCAACATTATTGGCAAAAACACCTTGACCAGTTCCCGTAGCATCACCATTATTAAACGATCGGACATTAGCTGACTTAACCGCCAAAAATACTTTGTCATTAAACTTTGTTCCTATTTCTCCACCAAATTGAAATTCGTCAGAGAAGCCATTCGTTCTATTATTAAAACCAGAATATATTTTGCCATACATATTTTGATTTCCTATTTTATAAGGTATACCTAAATCTAATTGTACACCCTGATTGAATTCGCCATCACCTGTTTGTAAGCTACCATCAAGCCCTCCTGACTTTTTACCAGTGGGCAATCCTAATTTTAACGTTGCAGATAAGGCTAAAAAATCATTCTTTAAAATACCGTAGCGAATACCTAAATCGATATCACCAATACTATTAACGCTTTCTCCATCATTTATAACATTTCCACTTGTTCGAGATACCTGCTTGTTTTGGTAAACCCTTGCTAGTAAAGGGACATATGCGATTACATCAAATTTTTCAGTTAAACCATATTCAGCATACGCACTTACTACAAAATTTCCTCGAGTAATATTAGGGTCTTTATCTTTAGTGCTAGTATAATGCTCATCGGCTACTAAGGAGCTTGCAGAAAGTTTGTAATAGCCATTTCCTTTTCCCTTATTCCATTGAGCGTATGATAAATTTGTTACAAAAAGGAATACTAGTGATAGTTTTATAATTTTATATGTCATGTCTTATTTGTTTTTGATTTCTGCTACACCTACTTTAATTCTAAACGGCTCACACCAATGTGTTAAGTACCCAAAGTCATTTATACCCACACCCATCACATCAATGCTAAAGGCACCACTGTATATCACGCCATCTGCATCTCCTTGACTATCGATTTTCAAGGCATTTGTAATTAAATTAGGATTATTGGTTAAATACATAGCAAAACCAGGCAAAGATCTATCAGCTCTATAATTACTGGCAAATTTTATGCGAATTCCACCAGTAATTTCTGTGATTTCAAAATCACCAGCAGCATCATAAGAACTCGTTTTACTAATCGTTCCTATTTTAATATTAGAAGCAGTAGGAGCAGGGGCAGTCCCTAACTCGTTTACAGTAACAACAACCGAATTTTCAATTGTTTTACCACCATAAACTGTAGAAACTAGTAGCGTAGAAGTACCTTTAGCTTTGGCTATGATTTCATTAGTAGTAGTATCAATTTCAAGAACAGTGGGATTTTGCGAACTTAAATTAAAATCAACGGTTTGTTTTATACCCTGATTATCAAAAAAAGCGGCGTCCAGGATAACTGTTGAACCAACATTGAAATTTGAAAATGAATTGTTTATTCTGATTATTTCGACAATTTCATCATCAACAATGTCTTCACTTATACAAGAACCAAAGGTTAATAAAATAATGAGGGAGACTGCGAGTTTCATAACTTTCATATACTACTGTTTTTAAATTATATAAGAACAGTCGATAGTAATTGAGAATCCTGACAAAAATTTTCACTTTTTTTTAACATAAGTATTTCAGGCTAGATGTTTTTATGTTCGGGCCCAGTCCTGCTTTCCACTCTAGCCCTCATTCACAAAGTTTATTTTACTAAGTATTTACAGGAGCTTCCGCCGGTCGCTCTGTCAATGCTGTAAAAAATAACTTTCTTCAGTCGGGGCTGCCGTTGCAATCAGGGGCAGAAAAAAATAAGAAACCTATAGATCTAGAAATTTTGATTTTAATTCCGGAGTAGGAATCATGCAATTGTCTTTTTTACCGTACCAGCGGTAACGATTTCTAGCGATGTAATCATAAAAATAATTAGAAAAACCAGATGGTAATACTTTGAAAACACCTAGTAAACTTACAGCTCCTTTGAGATCTGAAGCAATATGTAAAGCAGCTTCCGCTTTATAGTAATAAGCTACTCCAGGTTCATAAAGAATAATACTATCAATTTGAGTAACATCAATACCTATTTTTTTAATAATCTGTTGTCCTAAAACTGACTGCAAAGAAGCGAACCTAAAAACATCTTTCTTGTCATGCTTAATAATGAACTGAACAGCATTGTCACACAAGTTACAAACACCGTCAAAAAGGACTATTTTTTTATTCTTGGGTAAGTTTTCCATATTTATTTCTTTTATGATTGCTTCCTTCATCGCAATGAGTTTTTTTTTACGAATTAGCTTTGTAATTGCGAGGCACGAGCAATAACGCTTACTATCCTAATTATTTCTTTTTCATTGCTTCAACGAGTTCCAGCTCATCCATACTTACTTTTGAGGTGAACGTACCATAATTTACTGTGGCTTTGTTTTTCTCGATAGCGTCAATTGTTCCAACAGCTCTACCGTCTAGCATACGTACACGATCACCTAAGCGAATCATTGCTTTTGGTTTTTCTACTATTGGTTTGAGTTTTTTCTCTTTCTTCTCCTTGCGAATTTCCTCAACAATAACTTCTGCTTCTTTTACAATTTCTTTTTTCTTTTCTACAATCGCCTTCACTTCTTTAGGAGTGGCTTTCTTGCGTTTTGAATTTTCTATTTCGATAATTTTCAAGAATTCTCCTATCAGATCTTTTTTGTTTTTATTGTTGAAATATTTATTGGCGAGATCTTCGACTTTTTGACCTATATATATAGTCTTTTGATTGCTATCGTAAAGTTCTTGATAGCTTTCTAATTTTTGCTTGATCTTAGTATTAATGTTCTCCATTTTTTTTCCTTCCTCACGAGCTTTGGTTTCTTCCTCTTTCAAATTCTGAGAAGTCTTCTCCATCTTTGATCGCTCTTTTTGTAAGGTTGCAATTGTTTTATCGAAGCGGACTTTTCCTACTTCAATTTTTTTCTTTGCACGGTTGATTAAACTAAACGGAATTCCGTTTTTTAACGCTACTTCAAATGTAAACGAACTACCAGCTTGACCAAGCACTAATTTGTACATGGGTTCTAATGTTTTTTCGTCAAAAAGCATGTTGGCATTTGTTGCAAAAGGCAATTCGTTGGCTAGTATTTTTAAGTTGGAGTAGTGCGTTGTTATAATCCCAAAAGCTTCCCTATGATAGAACTCTTCAAGGAAGATTTCGGCTAGCGCTCCACCAAGTTCCGGATCAGACCCAGTACCAAACTCGTCGATTAAAAACATCGTTTTAGCATTGCATTTTTTCAAAAAGTAGTTCATGTTCTTCAAGCGGTAACTGTACGTACTTAAATGATTTTCAATTGATTGGTTATCACCAATATCGGTAAGTATTCTATCGAATAAAAAAGTTTCTGATCTTTCGTGAACTGGAATAAGCATTCCAGATTGCAACATTAATTGTAAAAGTCCTACTGTTTTTAAAGAGATTGTTTTACCTCCAGCGTTAGGTCCAGAGATTACTATAATACGGTTTTCTTGCTGTAATTCTATGGTTTGTGGATGGGTGATTTCCTTTTTCTGTTTGTTGTTTAAATACAAAATAGGGTGGTAGGCATCTCTAAAATACAAACGACGATTTTCAGTAATTTGAGGTAGTATTCCGTTGATGCGGTTGGCATATTTTGCTTTGGCAGCGACCACATCAATATCACTTAAAAAGTTTTGATATTCGATAAGAAGGGGTAAAAAAGGACGAATAGCATTAGATAATTGTTTTAAAATACGTGTGACTTCTTCGGTCTCTTCGTACTCTAAATTACTCAACTCTCTAGAATATTGTAAGGTAGCTTCGGGTTCGATGTAAGCAATACTTCCCGTTTTACTACTTCCTAATATTGATCCTTTTACCTTACGGCGGTACATAGCTAGAACTGCAAGTACACGTCTGTTTTGAACAAAGCTTTCCTTGATATCATCTAAGTAGCCTAAACTATTGTATTGTGTCATAGCCGAACCAAAACTTTGATTCACTTTTCCACGTACACTGTTCATATTGCGCCTAATATCCAGCAAAACTGGTGAAGCGCTATCTTTTATTTCTCCATATTTATCTACAATGACATCGATTTGGCTAATAATATCCTTTGTAAATTCTACTTCGTTTGCGCGACTGTTTAAATTGGGATAGTAATCATCAAACTTTTTGAAATAATTCAGTAAGAAATTAACTGTCGATGACAATGTCGCAATTTTTCTAAAACTACCTACTTCTAGAAAGCTATCTTCAATGGCTAAAAATTTGATTTCGTGAGAGATTGCTTCAAAACCGTGATTAGGTATGGCATTATTATTTTCGAAAGACGAAACATACTCTGATGTCTGCATCAATGCTTCCATCAAGCTTTCTTTGTCTTTAAAAGGGATTATTTCAATGGCTTTTTGTTTTCCTAAATCAGTATTGCACAACGACGAAATCGTTTCTAAAACTGTAGGAAATTGTAAATCTTGTAAGGTTTTATCGGTAATGGATATCATTCTTTAATATAAATTGGATCAATGCAAAGTTACAAACAATCCATGTTAAATTAAACTATAGATGTTATGCAATTTTAAGGTCATTTGTGGTGATTTTATATTGTTGCTCAAAATTTCATCCTTATATTTGAGGTTCATTTATCAACAGCATACACTAATGAATTCTTCCTTGTTTTACAGTCTTTTACGAAAAAAATTTCCATTTGCACCAACATACAATCAAGACATATTTTTTCAGAAGATTGCTATTTTCTTAACTGATACGCATAATGATACCATTTTTGTACTCAAGGGATATGCAGGAACCGGTAAAACCACAGTAATTTCGACAATAGTAAACAATTTAGTAGAGTTAAATAAAAAATATGTGCTACTAGCGCCTACTGGACGTGCCGCAAAAGTGATTGCAAATTACAGTGATAAGCCGGCTTTTACCATTCACAAGAAGATATATTTCCCTAAAAAATCATCAGGAGGCGGTGTGTCTTTTACATTGCAGCCTAACAAACATAAAAATACGATTTTTATCGTTGATGAAGCTTCAATGATTTCAGATACAAACTCTGATTCTAAACTGTATGAAAACAGCTCATTGCTAGATGATTTGATTTCGTATGTATACTCAGGGACTAATTGTAAGATGATATTGCTAGGGGATACTGCTCAGCTTCCACCGGTGAATTTAGATATTAGTCCGGCACTCGATATTCAAACCTTAGGGATGAATTATAATAAGGAAGTAGAACATATTGAGCTGAATGAAGTAATGCGTCAAGAAGAGAATTCAGGGATATTATACAATGCAACAGAACTACGTGAGCTGTTAAAGGACTCGTTTATAACCGATTTTCAGTTTGATGTCAAGAAGTTTAAAGACATTACTCGTTTGACAGATGGCTACGATATACAAGATGCCATCAATTCAGCATATAGTAATTACAGTATTGAAGATACCGCGTTTATTGTAAGATCTAACAAGAGAGCCAATCAATATAATGAGCAAATAAGAACCAAAATTCTGGATAAAGAAAGCGAACTATCTACTGGAGATTTCTTAATGGTGGTAAAAAACAATTACTTCTGGCTAAAAGACTCAGACGAAGCTGGTTTTATTGCCAATGGTGATATAATCGAAGTCCTCGAAATATTTAAAATTCAAGAATTATACGGATTTAAATTTGCCTCTGTAAAAATAAGAATGGTCGATTATCCTAATCAAAAACCATTTGAAACAGTGCTTTTATTAGATACAATAAAAAGTGAATCACCATCACTTACGTATGAAGAATCAAACAGATTGTATGAAGAAGTGATGAAAGATTATGAGAGCGAAACAACCAAATACAAGAAATTCCAAAAGGTAAAGGCCAACGAATATTTTAATGGATTGCAAGTAAAATTCTCGTATGCAATCACGTGTCATAAATCTCAAGGAGGGCAATGGAACACCGTTTTTATAGAGCAACCTTATTTGCCTAATGGTATCGACCGTGATTATATACGCTGGTTGTATACCGCAATGACTCGAGCAAAAAATAAATTGTACTTAATTGGTTTTAAAGATGATAGTTTTGTGGAGTAAATGTAATACTTTAAGTAAAGATAAGCTTTAAAATGCCCGGTGTTTATATGTAATATGATGGGAAGATGATGAAACTAAACCAAATTGCAGAAGGATTATTAAGTTTAATAGTAAGTGATATGGTAAGTTGTTTTATCAATCATTTTATTGACTAGATATCTTTCTCTACTTATAATATTCCCTACTTTATCATAAGTATTTTTGAACGTTATAATTTCGATTATTGTGCCATCTCCTTTATGATATATTTTTGAAGTCAGGTTTCCTTTTTTATCAAATTCATAGCTGTAATATTTAGCGTTTGATGATGATGCAATTCTCTGTCTTTTGGTTATGAAGCCTCTTTTATTAAAATCATTTTTAGTTACTATTTCAAGCGTAGCTATGGTGTCCAAAACACTTTTACTCAGGAACGATTTTCGCTTGTAGTCGTAGTCTATAAATACAGACTGCTTTATTTTTTCTTTAAATTGATTGTGCAACTCGATAGGGTTATGGTATTTGTCAAATACTACCGTTTTTACGTTGTATATTCCGTTTTTGTTAGTAGCTATCTCTTCGGTAACATTACGCTCTTTGTCATACTTGTACACAATCGAACTAGTGTCGTTTTTTGAAATAATTTGTTTCTGAATTAATAAGTCTTCTTGATATTTAAAAAAAGTCTCTCTGGATCCGTTTGCAGTTTGATGTTTCTCACTTATTAATTTGTTGCCTTTATCATAATTTAAAAAGCTTGTTGTAACAAGATTGATGGTGTCTTTTTTAAGGAATTTGTACTCGTGTTTTTGGATAGTTATTGTTTCCACCGAACCAACTAATTCTTGCGTATAATCGTCGTTAAAATCTTTAATTTTTACAGGGCCACATGAAATTAATGCGAGAAGTAGTAAGAGCGAGAATGTTTTCATTATTACTGTGTTAGTTTGCTTAGTAAATAAAGATACTAAGTTTAAACAGAAATTTTAAAATAATAGTATTTTTGTATAGCATTTTAAACAACACCATGAAAATAATAGCAGTTATACCAGCACGTTACGCCTCAACTCGATTTCCAGCAAAATTAATGCAAGATCTAGGAGGAAAAACGGTAATATTACGAACTTACGAAGCCGCAATATCGACCCGTCTATTTGATGATGTTTTTGTTGTGACGGACTCTGATTTAATTTATAACGAAATTGTTTCGAAAGGCGGGAAAGCAATCATGAGCGTGAAAGAACACGAATCTGGGAGCGACCGAATTGCTGAAGCAATAGCTAATCTTGATGTAGATATCGTCGTAAATGTGCAGGGTGACGAACCTTTTATAGACGCTGAACCTTTGAAAAAAGTGATTGAAGTATTCGGGAATGATGCCGATAGAAAAGTTGATTTAGCTTCACTTATGCGCCAAATTACTGATGAAGAAGACATTAATAACCCTAATAATGTAAAGGTAGTTACTGATCAGAATAACTTTGCTCTGTATTTCTCGCGTTCTGTAATCCCATTTCCAAGGGAGAAAAATGTGGGTGTGCGTTACATGCAGCATATAGGAATTTATGCCTTTAGAAAGCAAGCTTTATTGGATTTTTACAGTTTACCAATGAAATCTTTGGAAGCATCCGAAAAATTAGAGCAATTACGTTATTTAGAATTTGGCAAGCGTATCAAAATGTTAGAAACTACACACATAGGCATTGGAATAGATACAATTGAAGATTTAGAAAAAGCTAGAAAGATGCTTTAATTATCGTTTTGGGTTTTCCTTTTCATTGAAATAACCTTTAGGTTCGATTTTAGTCGAAAAGAAATTTAAAAATAAGACGACGTACATTAATACTAACACCGATTGTACTGTAACTAGAAATTTACCTAAAGGCTTAATAGGGTAGTACTCACCAAAACCTATTGTCGAGGAAGTAACAGTGCTAAAATAGATGGGGTCAAACCAATGCGTAAAGGGTTTATTGAAATAGTTGTCGCAAGAATAGAGCACAGCAAAAGCGAGAACCATTTCGACATAATTAAAGAAGAGTAGTAAAATTGATCTTTTATACGATCTGGGACTGCTGAATAAGTCTGATGCAAAGATTAGTGTGGGAATGTATAACACCGTTTCTAATACAAAATAAATCATTATTGCAATTAATATAGCATTGTTTTGCCAATTGTTTGCAATAATAAGTAAGGGAAATAAGACCTTAAATAATACAAAAAAGTCTACCGCAAGATCTTTATGCTGTATCCCTCTTGAAGACGCAAAATATTTAATATACAAACCAGGTAAAAATAGTTGTGAGCTTGCAAGAAACAATCGCACAATCTTCTCGATGCCTATATCATCGTGCTGGTCGTTGTTCCAAATTGCCTTGATGTTATCAATTCTCGTTCTAATAGGATTATAATCTGGGTTTTTATGTTGGTGATTTTTACCCAACAGCAACTTCTGCATTAATTTCTTCATATGGTGCGGTTACATTTGTTTTTCGATAACAATTAATTCATTATGCTGTTCGACCCTAGGTATTGTTCTTATTTTAAAATTGGCTAAATCAAAGTCATTTACATACTTTTCATTTCGTTTGTTGTCATTATCGCTCAACAACATCGTATTGAACAATACAGCACCATAATCATTTATTAGAGTGCAAATACGGTTAACAAAATACGATTCAAATAAAAAATTAGGCATTTTTGTATCTTGAAAAATATCAATAATAATCAGATCGTAGGTATTTTTTGTTTTTAATATGTATTCGAAAGCATCCTCTACGATAATATCTAGTTGCGAAATTTCGTTTAATTTGAAAAATTTGTTTGCGATATCAATTACAGAAGGATCTATTTCTACTCCAGTTATCTTTCCATCAAAATTTATCTCGTCTACTAATGTTTTGACAACGCTGCCACCAGCTACGCCTAAGACCAGAACTTCGTCCATGCTTTTAACTTTAGCAAAACCTATTTCTTTTAAACCTAATCTAAGTATATCCTGCAAATCACCATAAGAATAATTGGTATTTTCAGAGTCTAATATTAGTTTTCCTTTTACCCAAGTTACTTCAAGTGATTTACTCAATGAAGATTTAGATAAGAAAATAGTGACTGGAATTAGGTAACTAATTAATTTTTTAAACATCATTACTGCTTTTTATCAAAAATAACTTTTAAATTATATATTTTGCACAAAAAAATAAAGGAATGAAGAAGATTTTGTACAAATGGATATTTTTTAACCTCATGGGCTGGAAGATTGTTGGATCAATTGATCCTTCGATAAAAAAGTGCGTTATGATGGTTTTGCCCCATACAAGTGCACATGACTTCTACCTTGGAATTTTTACTAGAGGAATTACGCAATTACAAATGCATTGGGTGGGAAAGAAAGAGCTTTTCCGTTTTCCTTTTGGAGCCTATTTCAGGTACATGGGAGGGGAACCTCTTGATAGGAGCGGTGGATTAAATAAAGTTGATTCAGTCGCTGCTATTTTCGAAAAAAAGGAAATTTTTAGACTTGCTGTATTACCAGAAGGAACACGTAAAAAAGTAACCGAATTAAAAACAGGCTTCTATTATATTGCAATGAAAGCTCAGGTTCCTATTATTCCTGTGACTTTTGATTTTGGAAGAAAGCAAGTTAATCTAGGGCTTCCATTAGAACCATCAGGAAATTTAGAAAATGACATGAAAATACTCTCTCAACATTTTCAAGGTGTAAAAGGAAAAGTACCTAGTAAAGGATACGAATTTTAATTTTTTTCGAAAATTTTAAAACCGCACTTATAATTTTATCGTAAATGATTGTTAATTAATAAAACAAAAAATTATGAAAAATTTATTTATTTGTGCGTCTGTTATGATGTTGGTTTTCACATCTTGTGATAATAATGATTCTGATAATGCAGTAGAGTCAAAAGAATTAAGCTTGGTAACTTCAAGTAATACTTCAGGAAAGGTAAGTTACACTAATCTTTTAGCAACTACGCCTACAATTAGCTATTTTACTATCGCGTCGCTAGATGCTGAAGGTGTATCTTACAATGGCGATACTGATGCGATTACAGTTGTTTCTAGAACAAACAATAAATTAGAAACGTACTCTGGTATCAAAACCGCGGTAGCAAGCGGACTTGCAAACTTGTCGTTGTCTATATCTGGTTCAGGAAGCGATTTTAATAATCCAAGAGAAACTGCGGTTTCAGGAGATATGGTTGTTGTAACACAAGATCAGGCAGATAGTAATGGAAACACAAATAAGTTGTTTTTATACCAACGCACTAGCACAGGCTTCACGCTATTAAAATCTTTTACTACTAGCTTCAAATTGTGGGGAATTCATATGGATGGAAACGATCTTTATGCTGTCGCTGATTTAACAGGAGACATTGTTCAATTCAAAAATTTCACAAGTAACGCTAGTGGTGCTATTACTACAACAAAACGTGTTACAATTGAAGGACTTACAAGAACACACGGAATAACTTACTCATCAAATGACGATGTAATGATTCTTACTGATGTCGCTAGCGCTACTTCAGCAACAGACGGTGGACTGGTTGTGATTAAAAACTTCTCATCAGTTTTTTCATCAACTGCGGCTGCTGGAACAATTGCTATGTCTAACCAAGTTAGAATTTATGGTGCTAAATCACTTTTAGGAAACCCTGTAGATGTTGCTTATGATGACGTAACAAATAACATTTACGTTGCTGAAAGATTAAATGCAGGTGGTCAAGTATTGACTTTTAGTTATCCTACAACAACAGGAGATGCTGCGCCTACAAATATAAGAGCAGAAGCTGGTGTTACATCAATATTTGTTTTAAGAAAATAATATATAATACCACTACTACAATGCAAGGCCTCAATTCTATAATAGAATTGAGGCTTTTTTATGGTCGATAACTTTTGAAAGTTCCATCTTTATAGAAAATGACTATTTTGTCAATTTCCGTCTCGATAGTGCTATTGGTGATAGATGGTGTTGAGATTGCTGCTTTTGGATCAGGGATTAATTCTGAATCCTCGGTAAAAAGAGGCGCTATAGTAGGTTCTGGAGTAGGGGAAGTGATTTGAGTAGCTTGCGCGTTATTGCTGCTTGGTTTTGAAGCCAACTTGGGGAAGCTTCCTTTACCATTCAAAATCCAGTATAAATCGACCTCAGGATATACTTCTAGTATTTTCAATATAAAATCGAGACTAGGCTTATTTCTTCCTGATAAAAGATGCGACAAGCTAGAGCGCTGCACTCCTATGTTATCTGCAAACGACGAGGCGTTAACACCATAGTATTCGAGAATTATTTCCAGTCTTTTTATAAAATCCTCTATGTTTACCATTGTAAATTAGGCTTTAGCAATATTGATTTACAAATGTAATAAAACAGCTAGTAGTAAGCAACAAAATAGAACTATTTAAGCAATAACACCTCAATAATTATAAATTAAAAGTTTAATTGGTCATACTTAATTAACTGATTAACATGTATCTATATTATTTTAAATAGTTTTGTATAATTAGCTAAGATTAAAGAAGAATAAACCTGGGAATAGTTCGGTTTTACTGTTTACAATATTAATTTTACAGACACAATTGTAAATTACAATTGTAAATTTAAAGTTGTTTACTTTTGTAAACTAAAGCAAATGGAAAATGGATCTAGAACAATTACACCATCTATATAAAGAGCCGAGTATCTCAGGAAGGTATATAACCTTAAAAGATATTGAGCCAATATTAAACCGATTAAACAAGAATAGCGAACTAAACAATATTGGAAAGTCGGTTCAAGATCGCGCTATTTACAGTTACCAAATTGGTTCTGGAAAGATCAAAATCTTTCTATGGTCTCAAATGCATGGGAACGAAAGTACTACTACAAAAGCATTATTTGATTTTCTAAATTTCTTGCATAGTGACTCTGATATAGCTAAACAATTCTTAAAGAAATTCACTTTTTTAGCGATTCCTATGCTAAATCCTGATGGTGCGTTCTTATATACAAGAGCAAATGCTAACGATGTGGACTTGAATAGAGATTCTCAAAATCTTACGCAACCTGAAAGCAAGTTGTTGAGGAATACGTTTGAAAGTTTCCAACCTGATTACTGCTATAATCTACATGATCAACGTACTATTTTTGGAGTCGATACAACAGGCGTGCCAGCCACATTATCCTTCTTAGCTCCAGCCTATAATGAGGCTAGAGAGATTAATGAAAATCGTCTAAACGCAATAAATGTGATCGCAAGCATTAATAAGGAGTTGATAAAATACCTTCCTGATGGGATTGGTAGATTTGATGATTCCTTTAATATCAATTGCATAGGGGATACATTTCAATCTTTAGGAGCGGCCACGATTTTATTTGAAGCGGGGCACTTTCCTGATGATTATGCAAGAGAGCAAACTCGCAAATTTGTATTTATGTCGTTAATTGTGAGTTTTCAGTCATTTTGCGAAAACGATATAGTTATCAATAGATTAAGTGAATATTTGAATATTCCTCAGAATAAAGTCGTTTTTTATGATTTTATATATAAAAATGTCAAGATAAATTATGATGGTATTGAAAAAATAACGAATTTTGCTGCGCAATACAAAGAAGAGCTGATTGATAATAATGTATGTTTTAATGCATATATATCAGAAATCGGTAATTTAGAGGGTTTTTTCGCTCACCATGAATATGATGCTAAGGGGGCAACATATAGTGATGATGAATCTAATTTTCCAAAAATAGGTCAAAAAGCCAACTTTAAGTTAGACAATAGCATAAATTATGTTAACGGATTGATAAAAAACTAATGTATCAGACTGTTTTCTTGTTTTAATGTATATTTTTGCACTTTGTTTTAGCAAATAATAAGATAAATAAAAAAATATGAGTAAGTTCCGTTTAGATGAAGTAGATCATCAAATTTTAGATATGTTGATTGACAACACCAGAGTTCCATTTACAGATATTGCAAAGAAATTATTGATTTCTGCTGGAACCGTGCATGTAAGAGTTAAAAAAATGGAAGATGCAGGAATCATTATGGGTTCTTCATTAGTACTGGATTACGATAAATTAGGATATTCATTTATTGCTTATGTAGGTGTGTTCTTGAATAATACCTCGCAAACTAAATTTGTTTTACAACGTATTAACGAAATTCCTTTTGTAACAGTAGCTTCTGTGACGACTGGTAAATTCAATATTTTTTGTAAAATTAGAGCAAAAGATACTAAGCACGCTAAAGACGTTATCTTCATGATTGACGATATCGATGGTGTATATAGAACTGAAACTATGATTTCTCTTGAGGAAAGCATTAACGATAAAAAGCGTTTGATGCACACTATTTTCAAAAATATGTAACACTAGCTTGATTGCTATATTTCAATATATAACCTCAAGTTAGTTCTTGGGGTTATTTTTTTATAACTATTTTCTACAATAACCAACCAACTATAACAAATTATGTACACGCTACCTAAAATTGAACGTTTTAATCAAAACGTGCTCTCAAAATACAACATATACAATAGTGTGTTTATCACATTACCGTTTGATTCCATTGATAATACAGGTGTATTACTTCCTTTGTTTACAGAGGTTTGTGAGTCTGGTTTCAAGAAGCAGGAAACTCCAAAAGAAATTATGGAGCAATTCTCAGACAAGTATCTCGACAACAAATCTGAACAAGATCAAATTAGCTTAATGTTTCGTTTTATACAATATATTGAACGTCAAATTGTTCTTTTTGATGCTGTAGAAGATGCTGCATTCCCCGTTGTAAACAATATGGAAGGCCGTGGTTCTTTAAGAGATATTAAGGAGAAAGCGGATGCTAAAGGAAAGAAAGAAGAGCTAATCGCTTTTCTTGAATCATTCAATGTGCGTACTGTTTTAACAGCACATCCCACACAGTTTTATCCTGGTTCAGTCCTAGGGATTATCAATGATCTAACGGATGCTATAAGAGATAATAAGCTTTTGAAAATTAAACACTTGCTGGCTCAATTAGGTAAGACACCTTTTATAAAAAATGAAAAGCCAAATCCATTTGACGAAGCGGTTAGTTTAATTTGGTACTTAGAGAATGTTTTCTACCACACATCAGGAGATATGGTACAGTACCTTCAAAAAAATATTTTTAAAGATGTCGAAATCCAAAATGCGCTGATCAAGCTGGGTTTCTGGCCCGGAGGTGACCGCGATGGTAATCCATTCGTTACTACAAGTATTACCTTAAATGTTGCTGATCGATTACGAACATCAATTTTAAAGTGTTATTATATCGAAATGCGAGCATTAAAAAGAAAACTTACCTTTTTTAATGTAGATGTTTTAGTCGCTGAACTGGAGCATAAGCTTTACCGCTCCGTCTTTTATTCAAATGGAGAGATTTATATTACTCTAGAAGAGTTTAAGGCGCAATTAAATAAAATAAAAACAATTGTAATTGAACAACATCAGTCATTGTATTTAGATGACTTAAATGCATTATTAATTAAAGTAAATCTTTTTGGTTTTCACTTTGCTACTTTAGATATTCGTCAAAACAGTCGCATACATAATGATGTTTTTAAAGATATTTTTGATTTTTATCAAAAAAACGAAAATCCAGCTTTTCCAGCAAATTACTATGAATTATCTGAAACTGAAAAATTTGAGGTTCTGGCTAATGCTAAAGGAAATTTGAACAGTGCAGATTTTGATAGCGAAATTACGCGTTCTACAATTGAATCTATACAAGCGATTAAGACTATTCAAAAGCAGAATGGGGAGGAAGGTGCTAACAGGTATATCATTAGTAATAATGAAAGCGCTCTTAATGTCATGGAAACTTTTGCAATGATTCGTTTGACAGATTGGGACCAACCCACAGTTGATGTTATTCCGTTATTTGAATCGGTTGATGATTTAATGAGTGCACATAATGTGATGGAGCAGCTGTACACAAATCCTACCTATGCTGCACATTTAGAGCAACGTGAGATGAAACAAACAATTATGCTTGGATTCTCTGACGGAACTAAAGATGGCGGGTATTTAATGGCTAACTGGAGTATTTTTAAAGCTAAAGAAGCGTTGACTGAAATGTCTAGAAAATATGGCGTAAAAGTGATATTCTTTGACGGTCGTGGTGGTCCTCCAGCTCGTGGTGGCGGAAAAACACATAAATTTTATGCTTCTTTAGGGCCAACAATAGAGAATAACGAAATCCAAATCACCGTACAAGGGCAAACGATTAGTTCTAATTTTGGAACATTAGATTCCTGCAGGTATAACTTAGAGAACTTATTAAGTGCAGGAGTTACAAATCAGGTTTTTAGTAAGAACAAGAACGAACTCTCAACTGATGAGAAAGTAGTGATGGATCAACTTGCCGATTTAGGGTATAAAAAATATTTAAGTTTTAAAAATCATCCTAAATTCATACCGTATTTGGAGCAAATGAGTACGTTGAAGTATTATGCTAAAACGAATATAGGTAGTCGTCCGTCAAAAAGAAGTAAGTCGGCTACATTAGATTTTGCTGATTTAAGAGCCATCCCATTTGTAGGATCGTGGAGTCAATTAAAACAAAATGTACCTGGATTTTTTGGGGTAGGTTCTGCTTTAAAATATTTTGAAGAAAACAATCAGTGGGATAGTGTTCAAGATTTATATGATAATTCCTTATTCTTTAAAACGCTTTTAGAGAATAGTATGATGTCCTTGGCAAAATCATTTTTCCCCCTGACAGCATACATGAAAAAGGACCCGGAATTTGGTGAATTTTGGCAAATTATCTATGATGAATTTTTAGAAACAAAACGTTTATTATTAAAAATTGCTGGACACACAGAGTTGATGGAGAACTATGCAGATGGTAAAGCTTCTATTCAAATAAGAGAACGTATAGTATTGCCATTGTTAACGATACAACAATACGCCTTACTTAGAATTAATGAATTAAATAAAGTAGAGGTTCCTGACGACGCTTTGATAAAAGTATATGAAAAAATTGTTATGCGATCACTTTTTGGAAACACAAACGCAAGTAGAAACTCAGCTTAAAAAATAATTATGTTAGTAATTGATGTCAATAAAAATGAATATGCACCTTATTTTGAAGGGTATATGCAAGCAGCAGGAACTGGAATTTTAATCGAAGAACTAGAAATTTCTGTTCATGCGTTCATCCGTTTTGTACAGAATATACCAATGGATAAATTTGATTATCGTTATGCCGAAGGGAAGTGGACCATTAAGGAAATCATTCAACACTTAATTGATACTGAGCGAATTTTTGCTTATCGCGCTTTACGAATTTCGAGAAATGATAGTACACCCTTGCCTGGTTTTGACGAGAATGAATATGTTGTCAATACTACTGCAAGCGAACGGAATTTACAAGGTTTATTAACTGAGATGGCAGTCGTAAGACAAGCAACGCTTTCTTTATTCAATAGTTTTTCTAAAGAGCAATTACTGCGAATAGGAATAGCTTCTGATAAAAATATCTCAGTGAGGGCTATTGGTTTTTTAATTATAGGGCACCAAGTGCATCATCAAAGAATATTTGAAGAGCGTTATTTATAATATTAGAAGCAAGAAGACCATAATGCAAATTTTTTGTCAAATGACATGGTGTTTGCAGGACTAGTAGAAGGCATTACATAATACGTGATGCCTTTTATTTGTCCAAATTTTTTAAAAAAGTATTTGTGGCTTTCTTTGCCATTGAATATAATTGTATTTATCTGAGGATATTGCTCAAAAAGTGATATAAAATCATTTTCCTTTTGGTTTTTAATGTGCACGTCTAAACTGCCTTTGCGTTCGCAATTCTCTAATACGTCCCACAATCCTATAGCATGCTCTTGCAACAGATTTATTTTTTTAGAAAACGCATCATCCATAGGTAAGGAGTTAAATAAAGTATACATTATCTTCCAAAAATGATTGCGAGGATGCGCGTAGTATTCTTGCCTTGCTAATGATTGAACGCCAGGCATTGTTCCTAATATTAGAATTCGAGTGTTGTGATCAATATAGGGTAAAAATGATTGAATCATTTCATTAATTATAAATTGGTTCTTTTTCAATAATTGATAATGCCAGTCTTATCTTACCATAGCCCACTTTTTCTTCTAGAAAATCATAGTATGGTTTTAAAGTAGTAGGACTTTCTAGTTTTTTCTTTGCTTTATAAACTTGAGTGATCTCTTCTTTTGAAATAAATTGATGTAAATCGATTGCTACTCCATCAGAATATAACTTAGCAAAATGAGACATAATAGTTCCTACACCTAGTTTTCTTTTATCTGCGATTTGTTCTACAGTGTAGCCTTTTTCAAATAATTCTAATGTTTCCTTGTACGTACTACTCGCTTTTTTTGATTTTGTAGCTTTCTCTTTATGAAAATTGATAATGCACTTGATGAACGCATCACCATATTTTTCTAGTTTTACTTTCCCGACTCCATCAATGGTGATAAATTCTTCGTCACTCATCGGTCTAATGGTTTCCATTTGGCGTAAAGCCGCATCACTAAAAATAACATAAGCAGGAACACTTTCTTCCTTGGAAATATCGTAACGTAATTTTTTTAATATTTCGAATAAAGATCCAGTCGCACTCTTTTTTCGTGGTTCAGCTGCAGCTACTTTTTCAGTATTTGCTTTAACCATAGTAGTCAATTGCACCTTATCACCTTCAAATAAGACCTCTCTTGCAAGAGTTGTCAAGCGAATTTTATTTTTCTGGTGAAAAGCAATTTCGCAATACCCCTGATTAATTAACTGAATTATGTATTGATTCCAGTCAAACCACGAAATATCAGCTCCCACAGCATACGTTTTTAGGTTTTGGTATTCTTTTTCGAAAATATAAGCATTCTTAGAGCCACGTAGAAAATCAATTATGACGGGCAATGGTTCCGATTCTTTTAATCGAATAATAGCAGAAAGTGCTTTTTGAGCGATTACCGTTCCATCAAAAAATTCTGGTGGATTTTTACAAATGTCGCAATTTCCGCAATTTTCTGTTACTAATTCTCCAAAGTAAGAAAGCAATATTTTCCGACGACAACTAAAGGCATCTGCATACTGCTTCATTCGTTCTAGCTTGGCCAACTGCACTTCTGAATTTAAACCTTGAGAAGCAAACTTTTGTAACTGAATGACATCACCATAGCTTTCGAATAATATCGTTTCAGAAGGGAGTCCGTCACGACCAGCACGACCAATTTCTTGATAGTACCCTTCTATATTTTTAGGTAAATTATAATGAATAACCCAGCGCACATTAGATTTATCAATTCCCATTCCAAACGCAATTGTTGCACAAACCACTTGACAGTCGTCATTGATAAATTCGTCTTGTGTCTTGGAACGCGTTGCCGCGTCTAAGCCAGCGTGATATGCCTTTGCGTTGATTCCTGCTTTACTTAATTTCTGGGCTAATTCTTCGGTAGTTTTTCTACTCAAGCAGTAGATGATCCCTGATTCTGTGGGTTTACTTTCGATAAAATCCTGTATTTGCTTTACGCGATCGAGAGCTGGTCTTACTTCAAGGCTTAAATTCTTTCGATCAAAAGAAGAAATAAAAACCTCAGGATTTGTTAAATTTAATTGTGCACTTATGTCCTTACGAGTTGCTTTGTCAGCAGTCGCAGTAAGGGCTAAGATAGGAGTAGAGGGAAAGCGATTCTTTAAATAGCCCAAATTAGTATACGCTGGTCTAAAATCATGACCCCATGACGAGATACAGTGCGCTTCATCTATTGCAATTAAACTTAAAGAGATGGTATTAAATAAATTTTCAATGTATGATAAACTCTCAGGAGCGATGTATACTATTTTAATATGACCATCCTTTATGGCATCGATATGTGCCTGTTGTTCTCCAGCTGATTGGCTACTATTTATGTAACAGGCTTCAATACCGTTTGTTTTTAAACTATCTACTTGGTCCTTCATCAACGCGATAAGTGGCGAAATTACTATAGTTAATCCCGGAAAGACCAAGGCTGGTAACTGAAAGCAAATAGATTTACCACCACCAGTAGGCATAATGGCTAGCGTGTCTTTGCCAGCCATTATTGAATTGATTATTTTTTCCTGATTAGGTCTAAACTTTTCAAATCCAAAATTGTCTTTTAGTGTATCGTGTAATAGCTGAGATGTGATCATATTGCAAAGGAAATGGTAAGCTTTAAAAGCGTTTGGGAATAGTTTTAAACAAAAAAAGGAACTCTTTTAATAGAGTTCCTTTTTTATTTATCATGAATTAATCTTCGTCGTCATCGTCGTCTTCGTCAGAGTAATCTTTTTTATTTGAATCCTCGTCGTCATCTTCATCATCAACATCAGGCTTGTCTATATTGTCGTCGTCATCGTCGTCATCCTCATCATCGTCAAGGTCTAAACCTTTGATTGGGATAATTGGTTCGATTACATCGTCGATATCTTCATCATCGTCGTGATTTTCTATTCTATCAGCAAGTTTCATACTTACTTTAACTAAATAAATAGTGTCTTCAGTACGTACTTCTACTGCTTCTATTAATTCGTTTTTAGCATTTCTAAAACGAATGATATCTGAGTCATCATAACCGTCAGGAAATCTTTCAACCAATAAGTTTAAGATTTCGTTTGTAAGTTTTGCGTAATCAACAATTACTCTTTTCATAATGATATTCTATAGGTCTAATATATAAGCAAAAATAAGCGGTGCTACAATCGTAGCATCAGATTCGATAATAAACTTAGGAGTCTTAATATCTAGTTTACCCCAAGTAATTTTTTCATTAGGTACTGCTCCAGAATACGAACCATAACTCGTTGTAGAGTCTGAAATCTGACAGAAATAACTCCAAAAAGGAGTTTCAGGCATTTCCATATCTTGGTACAACATAGGAACAACGCAAATTGGGAAATCTCCAGCGATACCACCACCAATTTGGAAAAATCCAACTCCATTAGCAGAATTTTTAGGATACCAATCTGCTAAAAATGTCATGTATTCTATTCCAGATTTCATTGTAGAGACTTTCAAATCTCCTTTGATAACATAAGAAGCAAAAATATTTCCCATAGTACTATCTTCCCATCCTGGACAGATAATTGGTAAGTTTTTTTCTGCTGCAGCATACATCCAGCTGTCTTTTAAATCTATTTCGTAATATTCTTCTAAAACGCCTGATAAAAGCATTTTATACATAAATTCATGTGGTAAAAAACGTTCTCCTTTGTCATCAGCGTCTTTCCAAATCTTGTAAATATGTTTTTGTAAACGACGGAATGCTTCATGCTCAGGAATACACGTATCTGTAACTCGATTTAAACCTCTTTCAAGTAAATCCCATTCTTGTTCTGGAGTCAAATCACGGTAGTTAGGTACTCTTTCATAATGTGAGTGCGCTACCAAGTTCATGATATCTTCTTCTAAATTTGCACCTGTACAAGATATGATTTGTACTTTGTCTTGACGGATCATTTCTGCAAAAATCTTTCCAATTTCGGCAGTACTCATTGCTCCAGCAAGAGTTACCATCATTTTAGCTCCATTTGCTAGCTGTTGTTCATAAGCTTTTGCTGCATCTACTAAAGCCGCAGAATTGAAATGCAAGTAATGCTTTTCGATAAACTGACTGATTGGTCCTTTACTCATTTTATTGGATTTTAATTTTTAAAAAATCGGCTATTGAATATTGTATGCTTTCAAATATAGCGAAATTTTATTTTGACTGATTATGTAATTTTTTATTTTGTGTTGTAACCTAAAATTTTTAGCACATCCTCAGAAGTTTGTTGTTCTGAGAAAACTTCTGTTGCAATAATTCCGTTTTCATCTCTATCAATTAAGATATGTTTAGGTTGCGGAATCAAACAGTGGTGTAATCCACCATATCCACCAATTGTCTCTTGGTATGCACCCGTGTTGAAAAAACCAATGTAAAGCGGTTTTTCTTTATTGTATTTAGGTAAGTAAATCGCGTTCATGTTTTGCTCAGAATTGTAGTAATCATCGCTATCACAAGTTAATCCACCTAATAGAACCCGCTCATAAGTTTCATTCCATCTATTAACAGCAAGCATTATAAAACGCTTGTTAATTGCCCATGTATCTGGTAAAGTGGTAATGAAAGAGGAATCAATCATATTCCATTTTTCTCTATCATTCTGTTGTTTTTGATACAAGATTTGGTAGATTGCTCCACCACTTTCTCCTACAGTAAACGAACCAAATTCTGTAAAGATATTAGGAACATCAACTTCAGCCTCATCACAAGCTATTTTAATTTGATTGATGATTTCGTCAATCATATATTGATAGTCGTATTCAAAAGCTAATGAATTTTTTATAGGGAAACCACCACCAATATTCAATCCGTCTAATGAAGGACATTCTTTTTTAAGTGCAATATATACTTTAATACATTTTACTAATTCATTCCAGTAATACGCAGTGTCATTGATACCTGTATTAATGAAAAAGTGTAGCATTTTAAGCTCTAACTTATCGTTGTCCTGAATTTGCTTTTTGTAAAAGTTTACAATGTTTTTATATCCTATTCCTAATCTAGAGGTATAGAATTCAAACTTTGGCTCTTCTTCTGCAGCAATACGAATTCCTATTTTAAATTTTCCTTTAATTTCTGCTTGAAGTAGGTCTAACTCTTCGTAATTATCAATAATTGGAATAGTGTTTTTATGACCGTTGTTGATTAATCTAGCAATATTTTCAATGTATTGGTCTCTTTTAAAACCATTACAAATTACATAAGTGCTTTTATTAATTTTTCCATTTGCCATCAAATTCTCAACAATGTTGATATCAAATGCCGAAGATGTTTCTACGTGAATGTTGTTTTTAAAGGCCTCATTCATGATAAACTCAAAGTGCGAACTCTTAGTACAGTAGCAGTAAAAATACTTAGCGTCGTACTTGTTCTTCTCCATTGATTTACGAAACCAACTTTTTGCTTTATTAATATTATTAGAGATTTGTGGCAAGTAAGTAAACTTTAAAGGAGTACCGTATTGCTCAACTAATTTCATTAAATCAATATTATGAAACTGAAGATTGTCTTTATTTAATTTAAATTCTTCTTGTGGGAAATAGTATGTTTGATTTATTAGATCAGAATATTTTGTATTCATTGAGTTTGAGTATAAAGATTATTTAAAATTTGATAGTGAACTGCACGTATTCAAACTCTAATATTTGCATAAATAATTTGTAATTTTTTATTCTCAAGCTTCAGGTACTGAAAAATATCAAAAGTAAAACTTCCTTTAATAGAATAGAAACCCTTCAACACACTTGAAAAAGTACTATTGTTTTCAATTCGATTAGACCCGTAATCACCTTTGTTTTTTGTGTTTTTCATTGGGACAAATGTAAAAAATAAATTAGACGCAATGCAATCCTTTTAGCTAAAAAATAATTAAGATTGATAATCTTTGAAAGCGTCAAGAATTAATTCATTTTCAACCAATTGATTTATTTTAATATTCCCAATGCCGTCAATTAAGGCAAACTGAATGCTACCATACTCATTTTTCTTGTCGTGAATGAGTAATTCAAGTATCGGATCGATGTCACTTGAGCTAAATAGTATAGTATCAAATATGGCTTTTATCGCCACTTTTATCTCTAGATATTCTTCTTGTGAAAGTAAAGATTTTTTCCAAGCGATGTAACTTTCTAGTATCATTCCTACAGCAATCGCTTCACCGTGGAGTAAAGTTGTTTTGTCTGTGCTTTCTAGAAAGTAACTTTCGATAGCATGACCTAGAGTATGCCCAAAGTTTAATGATTTTCGAATGTTTTTCTCTGTGGGATCAAGCGTTACAATTTCGTTCTTAATAGCAACAGATCGGTGTATTAAAGCATCAAAATCTGCATAATCCAATTCTTTTAAATTTAGAAACTGCTCCCAGTATTTTTTATCGAAAATCAAACCGTGTTTCAACATTTCTGCAAGACCAGATCGCATTTCGTTTTGAGGCAAGCTTTCTAAAAAATCAGTATGCACAATGACCATTACAGGCAAATTAAAAACACCTATTTGGTTCTTCAAATTTCCTAAGTCAACACCATTTTTACCACCCACAGAAGCATCTACCATTGAAAGTAGGGTAGTGGGTATGTTGATAAAGTCGATACCACGCTTAAAAGTCGAAGCTACAAATCCTCCAAGATCTGTAACGACACCACCACCTAAATTGATCACTAGACTCTTTCTATCTGCGCTTAACTCGGTTAATACATTCCAAATTTCGACACAAGTCTCAATATTTTTATTGATCTCGCCATTTTCAAATTCGATAATTTCAATCGTTAAATCAGTTTCAAGCACAGGAAGTAACTTAGTTAAGCAAGCTTCGTTAGTGTTGCTATCAACTATAATAAATATGTTGGAGTACTTATTACTGTTTAAATGTTCGTTTAAAGCTTCATATCCCTCAGCATTAAAATAAATAGGATGATTGCTCGCTTGTATAGTTGTTATTTGTTCAGACATGATGTATTAATTACAGTATTGTGCTACTATTTTTGCAGCCTCAGGATAGTTTTTGTTTTCGGCTTCAATCAGGTATTTACAGCCTTTTTCTTTGTTATTTGTGTTAAGATAACTTGCGCCAAGAATAAACTCAGTCTTACCATCAGTTAACAAGGGCGAATTTAAGGCTTTTTCTAAATAAATAATAGCCGATTTAAACTGATTTGTCTTAAAATAACAAATCCCTATATTCTGTGTTATTATACTGTTTTTAGGATCCTCTATGGCAGCTTGTTTATAAAATTGCAAAGCTGTTTTAAAATCTGATTTCGCTGCATAGTTATTAGCTTTTACAAGAGCTGTAATTGCTACGGTAGCAGTACTACTTGCACTTTTGGCTAATAAAGCATCTCTTTGAAAAGACTTTTTTCTCTCAATCAAGGTACTGTCTTTAGGGAACAACGCTAATCCCTTGTCTATAAATTTCAATATAAAATCATTAGGATAACGAGACTGAGCAAGTGCACTTGAGGTATTAATCCATACGCTAGGCTCTTTTACATATTGCGTATACCTATTGTGAACTTTTAAAATAGCTGTAGTGTCCTTAGCAGCGGCCTCTACTACTAGAGCAGTTAAATAATAATCTTCATTACGTGGTCGCGTATCAAATGCTTTACGAGCATAGAAAGCGGCACTGTCAGGCTTTTGAGTCTCTTGGTACAGACGGTATTTGTAAAATGATGACCTTCCAGTATAAGGATTGATTTTTTCTGCTTGATTGAAATATTTCAAAGCTTGATCGAATCTTTTTTCGCCAAGAGCATAGATAGCAGCAACTTCAACATAAGGTTGCGAGTTATTAGCAACATTAGGAAATGAAGGTAATCTATTTACAATATCTGTGTAGCTATATTTTCGAGGGCTGTCGACTTGTGCTAAATCAATTATAGTATCGTTTTCAAACTGAAAGCTTTTAAATGTAGCATACGAGAAATAACATGTGAATAGCCCTAATGAAACAATAATAGCAGCAGTTAATTGACTTTTACTACTTACTGTAGATTCTTCAAATTCTACTGTGTTTAAAAGAGATAATACTAGTAATAATACAAAGTTGAGTTGCATAGTAGCACGATACAACGGGAAGTTGAATAGGGCGTCAATACCATAAGCAAACAGTAATAATAGCGTAATAAAAGCAATCATTTGACTTAGTTCATTATCCTTTTTTCGAATTCTCTTAATGCTTATCACTAAAGCAAAAACAAAGATGCTCAAATAAACGATTAGGTTTAGGTAGCCTGTTTCGGCAGCAATTTCTAAAAAGTCGTTGTGAGGATGATCTGAAACCGTTAATCTATTACTAATTTCTTTTTCATATGGTAATGATTCAATTTTCCAATTTCCCAAACCTATTCCAAATACAGGATTTTCATTGGCTATCTTAAGCGCATTATCCCAATATTTTAAACGAACATTTACGGAGCCATCAGTACTATTTACAGGATTTATAGTTGCAACCCTACTCGATATTGATGCAAATCGGCCGGTATCTTCACTCTTAGAAAACATATAGCTAGAGGCTGCAAATACGACTACCAGAGGAATTAGAACAGCTGATAGCACAGTTACTTTGTCTTTACGCTCTGATTTTAATATAAATTGTACAATAATAAAACTAATAACGATTATAAATAAAGCAATGTAAGACGCTCTAGAAGCAGTAAGTAAAACTAAAAAAGCGCTTAAAAATAAGCTAAAAACAACAAACCATTTTTTCCAATCTTTAAAATGTAAAATAGCAAGCAGTAAAAAAGGGATGCGTCCCGTTATGCTAGCAGCAAAAATGTTGATATTTCCAGTATTTCCTTTTAACTGCGACAAGGCAGCTAGCATACTATCAGTTTTAACTACTGTAAAAAAACTATTCAAAGCAACGAGCCCTTCTATCAATACAAAAGCAGCAATCAACAAAGCAATATTGTAAATTAGATACAACCTATTGTTTAAGAAAACGGCAATGTTAAATGCGAGACAGCCTACAATGAGTAATTGTACTAAGTTCATTAAGGCCAGCGAAAAGTTGTTTGCAGTAAAAATTGAAACCGTACATAGTCCAAGAAATAGTAGGTATGATTTAATGATCAAACTTTCTCTAAGTCTACGAAATAATGAATTTGAAAGTAATTCTGGATTTTTATAAATAAATAATCCGCAAGCAATATTAATAATAGACAAATACAAGTATTGTGGAGCTATAATCTCTAAGCTTCCAAATTGTGGAAAGAAATCTATAAGCATGATGCTAAAAACAAGTACCATGGCAAGCACATCAAAATAATTTTTATTATCAGCTGTTGCTGTATTATTTTGCACTGTATTTTCTATTACCTTATTCTTTTTAGCCATTGGTTGTTTAAGTTAAAATTTTACCAAATTTATTAATTATTTCTCCCAACAGACTTTTTTTGTTAATAATTATTAAAAACTAAAATTTAAGACAATTTATTTAGCATATTAATAACATTGAAATAGAACTATATCTATATTTGCTTAAAAAAACCAGTATATGGAAAAATTGTTTGACAACACACAAGTTGCATTTTCATTAAAGAGCGATACTGAATTAGATCGTGCTTATTTTCTATTTAAAATGATAGCTAATCAACCACTTGTTAGAATAGGAACAGCGGTTACTAATTTTGCTTTAAAAGCGCATCTACCTGTTGAAGGATTGATTAGAGCCACTGTTTTTGATCATTTTTGTGGTGGTGTTAATGAAGAAGATTGCTTGTCTGTTGTGGATAGAATGTATACAAAGGGCGTTTCTTCGGTATTAGATTATTCTGTTGAAGGCAAAGAAGAAGAAGATCAATTTGATGCGGCTCTTAAAATGACCTTAAAAACTATTGAGTTTGCTAAGGAAAGAATGGCTATTCCTTTTGCTGTATTTAAACCTACAGGTTTAGGACGTTTTGAACTATATGTAAAGAAAGGAAATAACGAACTCTTTACTAGTCAAGAGCAAGCAGAGTGGGACCGTGTTCTTGACCGGTTTGAACAAGTTTGCCAGCGCGGACATGAAAGAGATGTCGCTTTATTAATTGACGGTGAAGAAAGTTGGATGCAAGATGCAGCAGATGAAATCGTCACTAATATGATGCGCAAATACAATAAAGAAAAAGCAATTGTTTTTAATACATTGCAATTGTACCGCTGGGATAGATTAGATTATCTAAAGAAAATTCACCAGATCGCTGATCAGGAGAATTTTTATGTAGGTATGAAAATTGTTCGTGGTGCCTATATGGAAAAGGAAAATGCACGTGCCATTGAAAAAGGATATCCATCTCCTATATGTGAATCTAAAGCAGCTACTGATGTAAATTATGATACGACAGTAAAATACATGCTTGAACACCTAGATCGTCTCTCTATATTTGCTGGTACACACAATGAGGAAAGCACTTATAAATTAATGGATATCATGAAATTTAAAGGTATAGCTGCAAATACTGAACACATTTGGTTTGGCCAATTATATGGAATGAGTGATAACATTAGTTACAACTTGGCTCAAAATGGTTACAATGTAGCCAAGTATTTGCCATTCGGACCTGTGAAAGATGTTATGCCATACTTAATTAGACGCGCCGAAGAAAACACATCGGTGGCAGGACAAACAAGTCGTGAGCTAGAAATGCTTAAAAAAGAACGCAAGCGTCGTAAATAAGAATTTTACAAATAGACTTATAAAAGTAGAGGCCCCATTATAATTAATGGGACCTCTATTTTTTTTTAAATATGTTGTAGTGGTACTAGAACGAAACCTGAAATTGTAACATCGCCATTCCTTTGCGATCATTTTGTGTGTATTTGCCTCCAGTATTTTCAAATAATGCTCTATTTTGATATCCTAAACTTAATTTAGGACCTAGAGTTCCTGTCAAGTAGTAATTAGCTCCTAATTCATACATACTCATTGGTGTTTCTAATATTTGCAAATCTGCAATTTGAGTTGCCGCGTAAGCTTGTAAACGGCCCTTGCTTTTAGTCGTAGCACCTTTAGGTAATAAATAACCTAATTGTGCGTAATAAATATTACCTGTTCCTACAGCTATAAATCCGTTTCCGGAGCCATTAATAAGCGTGGCATCAACAATGGCAGGATTGGGAGTGGCAATACTTCTAATGTAATTTTTCCCGTAATCTAAGTTGTTGTAGGCAGCGTAAACTGTCAAAGCATCTCCTTTTGGACTCAACGGTTTGTCATAAAACAAATCAAGTCCTAAAACTTTCATATCTGTCAATATAGGATTTGAAGCATCATCTGGATTACTACGCCACATTGCCTTTGACTGCGTTAAATAACCTATACCAATATTAAAGATTTTTTTTGTCCCTAAATACGTTCCCTTATTGTACGGTTCATTATTTGATTCCATATCTGCAAATGAGTAGGTAAGCATTCCTGCATATTGTGCATGCGGTGTTTTAGTGCTTATAGTAGTGTTTGCATTCAAACTTGATGTAGCGTATCGATAGGGGTTAGTAATAGCTACACGGTAACTAAAATGATCAAGAATCCCTTTAGCGTAAATACTTAAATTTCGGTTTCCAAAAGTGGATGATATATTAATATTTTGCTGGTATAGTGGGGCGTCAAGAGTTAATTGCGACGCAGAACTATTAGCTGAATAACGTGTTGTTCCCGCTCCCCAAGCTGTTAATCCTCCACCTACATGTATTTTATTATTAAAACGATATTCTCCAATAGCGTCTAATATAGATAGTGGTGCATTACTTGGCCCAGAATTCTGTGTGAAATTGATATTATTCTGCCCTAACTGAAAATGAAAGAAAACCTTGTCTGTAATCATTCCACTTGCTTGAATACGCAATCTTCTAATTACGAAATCACTTGTTGAAGCGACCACATTTTCACCCACTTTGCTTTGAGGATTTAAATCAGTATAACGAGCCCACAACTGGAGATTAGCACCAAATTTGATGTATTTGGAACCATCTTCAGATAAATTTACAGTAAGCGGACTTTTCTTTTCCTGGGCTTGTGAACTGATACCTTGCAATGCTAGAAGTAAAAAACAACCCGCAACTTTATTTAACCTTGATTTTGTTTTTGTCATCTTAGTATTCTGTAAATTGTAAGTTGCTTAGATTTTTATATTTTCCGTTTTCTAATGTGATTAATTCTTGGTGTGTTCCTTTTTCGGCTACGATTCCGTTGTCTAATACTAAGATTTGATCTGCACTTCTAATGGTCGAAAGGCGGTGTGCAATAATAATACTTGTACGACCTTTCATTAATATCTCTAGTGCTTCTTGAACTAATTTTTCACTTTCACTGTCTAATGACGAAGTAGCTTCATCTAAGATCAATATACTTGGGTTTTTTAATAAAGCTCTAGCGATAGCAATACGCTGGCGCTGTCCACCTGATAATTTAATTCCTCGCTCTCCTACGACAGTTTCAAAAGCTTCTGGAAAACTTTGTATAAAATCAAGTGCATTGGCTTGTTTCGCTGCCGCAAAAATTTCGTCCTCACTAGCCGTTGGTTTACCGTATGCAATATTCTCTCTAATTGTACCTCCAAAAAGGATTACATCTTGCGGCACAATACTCATGTTTCCTCTTAATGTTTCTAAGTCGTAATCATAAATGTTTTTACCATCAATTGTAATGGCTCCTTTTTCAATATCATAGAAACGCAGTAATAACGAAGCAATGGTAGATTTACCAGCACCACTAGGACCTACAATCGCTATTTTTTGGCCAAAAGCCACGTCAAAATTTACATCTTTTAATACTGAAATTTCCTTACGTGTAGGGTAGTTAAACGCTACGTTTTCAAAGCGAACGGTTCCGTTTAGTTTTTCAATAGTATGAGAAGGCTCTGTTGTTGCGATTGGTTCCGGCGTTTCGTCTAATAATTCAAATACGCGTTCTGTTGCACCCACTGCTTTTTGAATCTGCGCATACATCTCGGCAATACCTCCAAAAGAAGCACCAATAAATGTTGTATATAGTATGAACGAAATTAAATCTCCCACACCTTCAACTTCGCCTTTTATGGTTAAGGTGATTCCGTACCATACTACGGCAACAACGCAGCCAAAAAGACACAGTATAATAAATGAAGCAAAGTAACCTCGATATTGTCCTCCTTTAATAGCTATTTTTACAATCTCATTAATCTTGTTTTTGTAGCGTTGTAGTTCATACCATTCATTAGCAAAAGCCTTCACATTAGTAATTCCCTGCAAAGTTTCCTCTACAATAACTTGGCTTTCGGCTACTTTGTCCTGTGTTTTCTTTCCGTATTTTCGAATAAAACGACCAAATAGAACAGCACCCACTGCAACAACAGGAACGATGCAAAGCATCATTAAGGTAAGTTTGGGTGAAATACTTGCTAAGATTATAAATCCACCTACAATCAATATAAACTGACGTAAAAATTCGGCTATAGTTGTTGTAAAAGTATCTTGTAATTGCGAAATATCTGCGCTAATTCTACTGTTTAATTCTCCCACACGTTTTTGAGAAAAGAAGTTCATGGGTAATTTTATCAAATTCTCGTAAAGTGCAAATCGAATATTAGATAATGCATTCTCAGTGAAGTTCACAAATAGCGAAATTCTAAAGAATGAAAAAATAGCTTGAAGCACCAGAATTCCCATTAAACCCAGGGCAACATTATTAGCTTTATCAAGATCTTTATTAGTTACACAGTCAACTAACATTCCCATCAATTTAGGAAAGGCTAGGGCAGTGGCACTCGTTAGTAGTAAGAAAACCAAACCAACGAAAAATTTCCATTTGTGGTTTTTAGCATATTTAAAAATGCGTAGCGCTTTTTGTAGTGAATTCGAATTTAATTTCGCTTTCGGTAAATCATTTTCCTTGTACCTTGCCATTATAATTTGTTTATGATGCAAATGTACCACTATACCGAATCATTACAAAAAAATAATATTCACTATCTTTTTTACTAAGTATTTGTGTGTGAGGATGGAAGAAAAAAGAGCGCGATTTTTATCAAAATATTTTTCAAAAACGCTTGTAAATACCAATTCTAGATGTATCTTTGCACCAGCAATAACGAACAACATGCTTCGTGAAAAGCTAAAGAATAGGGCGATTAGCTCAGCTGGTTCAGAGCACCTCGTTTACACCGAGGGGGTCGGGGGTTCGAACCCCTCATCGCCCACAAAACTTCAACAGAAATGTTGGAGTTTTTTTTTGTTCAATTTTTTGTAAAAATGTAGTAGATCCCATAGTAATATTTTTCAAAAACCCTTGTATATATCAATTCTAGGTGTATCTTTGCACCAGTAATAACAAACAACATGTTTCGTGAAAAGCTAAAGAATAGGGCGATTAGCTCAGCTGGTTCAGAGCACCTCGTTTACACCGAGGGGGTCGGGGGTTCGAACCCCTCATCGCCCACAAAACTTCAACAGAAATGTTGGAGTTTTTTTTTGCCCAAATTTTTACTAGCATGGTAACCGCTTCTAAAACTTGACGCTATTGCATTGTTATTATAGTGCTGAAATTAGTATGATTAGCAATTTTTTTATTCGATTAAATTAAAACAGCTAGGAGATAGATTGGTACAACAACTATTTTAAAAAACACAGCGAATTTTTAAATAACTGAGAATGCTACTGATACTTTTTTAAATCCAAGTTCAAAATAGATCCCACTTTGCTAAACTCTTCGTTTACCTTTGCATTTACAGTTAGCCGTTCATTAGTTACGGGGTGATTAAAAACCAGTTGGTGTGCATGAAGCATCATTCCTGTAACGCCATAGTTCTCTAGCCACAATTTGTTTTGCTTGTTGCAACCATGCGGTCGGCTGCCTAGAATAGGATGAAAGATGTGCTTAAAATGCTTCCTGAGCTGATGCATGCGTCCTGTTTCAGGTATGGCCTCAACTAAACAATATCTGGAAGTAGGTTTATTATTGAATTCTAAATCAATGGCAACACTTTGCAAACGATGAAAATAAGTGATAGCATTTTGGGTAACGTTATCGTCATTTACTAAATCGTATTCAATAGTTAACTCATCCACTGTCCAACCGCGCAGAATGGCCAAATATTTCTTTTCGACTTCTCGAGAAGCAAAACGCTCATTCATAATTTTTAAAGATTCTTTATCTAATGCAAATAACAGTACTCCAGAAGTTTTTCGGTCTAAACGATGAACAGGATAAACATGTTGTCCTCCTATTTGATTGCGCAGCTCTTGAATAGCATATACTTTTGCATCACGGGCATAAAATGATTTATGAACTAATAAACCGCTAGGCTTATTGATTGCTATAATGTAATCGTCTTGATATAGAATTTCTAACATCTGGCAAAAGTAACGGAGATTTTGATTAAAAACGCTGTTATACTTTAATTAAATGAATCGGAATTATTGAAAACTTTATTGCTACTAATATAAAATCATCTATTTCAATACTATTCTCAAATACTGTGATACTATTCGCTCTAAACAACTAATTATTTTATTTATTATCGAATAAACGTACATCAGTCATTATTTGACATAGGTCAAAGAAATTGGTGATTAACAGTTCTAAATTTGTATTCGAAAATTAAACAACACAAAATATAATGATAGCTACAGAAACACATCCATTAGTAAAATTTGGATACACTAGTGAAGAACGCGTTAATAAGGCATTAAGTGACTTACAACAAGGCAAAGGAATTCTTTTAATTGATGATAAAAACAGAGAAAATGAAGGTGATTTAATTTTCTCAGCACACAATATGTCTGTAGAAAGTATGGCCTTGATGATTAGAGAATGTAGTGGTATCGTTTGTCTTTGTTTAAGTAATGACAAAGCAGACCAACTTGAATTACCGTATATGGTTAAAGAAAATACAAGTAGTTTTCAAACTCCTTTTACAATTACAATCGAAGCTAAAACTGGAGTAACAACCGGTGTATCTGCAGCTGATCGCCTGCGTACTATTCAAGCAGCAATTCATGCAAACGCAAGCACCGCTGATTTATCTAAACCAGGACATATTTTCCCACTGCGTTCTAGAGACAATGGTGTTCTTGAAAGAAAAGGACATACAGAGGGAAGCGTTGATTTAATGAGATTAGCTAATTTGCAACCGGAAGCAGTTTTATGTGAGTTGATGAATCCAGATGGAACAATGGCAACAACTACGCAAATTATTGCCTTTGCGGGACAGCATGATTTTACAGTTTTATCAATTGAAGATATTATTGAATATCGTAAATTTGTCAGAGATTATAACTAAACTAACATGCACCAAGAGCTCACTCTCTACCTACATAAAAATATAAAGATTACAGCGCAAGATTTAGAAAAAGTGCTTTCTTGTTTCCAAAGTGTTTCCGTTAGAAAAAACGAAATTCTACTTGAAGAAGGAAAGGTAAGCCAATACAATTATTTTGTGAAAAAAGGATGTCTTAGGATTTTCTACATTAATAATGAAGGAAAAGATCGCACGAGGTACATTGCATTTGAAAATCAATTTGTCACCGCACTTGTTAGTTTTATAACTAAAGAGCCTGCTCAAGAGACAATTCAGGCAGTTGAAGACTCAGAGTTATTAGCGATTTCTCACGACGATTTTAGAAAATTAATGGTATCAGTACCGGCTTGGAAAGATTTTTACAACCTGTACTTAGAGAAAGCTTATGTAAACAACTCAAAAAGAATGTTATCATTTAGCACCCTAGATGCCACGGAGAGATATAGTCAATTATTTCAGGTTAATCCTGACATTGTTAAGCGACTACCTAATAAAATTGTCGCTTCGTACATTAATATTTCGCAAGAAACTTTAAGCAGAATAAAGTCTAAAATTTAGATTTTATTCTGCTTATTTCCGTTTAAAATGATAATGAATAAAATAAATAGTTAACATTACACAATCACCATGATTATAAAAAAGAAAACCCATTGGTTCTTAATGTTGTTTGAGTGGAACGGTTCTGTTTTGCCTCAATTGTTACCCAGGTTACTGTTATTATTCATTTATTCTGTGGCCATCGTGTATTATAGAGATACATTTTTGGCATACGGCTTAAGCTTAAATCCAGCGACGTTTACTTTATTTGGAATTGCTCTTGCTATCTTTTTGGGATTTAGAAATAATGTAAGTTACGATCGTTTTTGGGAAGCTAGAAAATTGTGGGGAGCATTGTTAAATGATACAAGATCACTTGCTAGACAAGCACATACTCTAGTTGAAGGAGAGGGATACGCTGTAGAACAAACGCGTTTTATTAAATTAATGACTGCTTTAGTCCACGCTTTAAAGCATCAATTAAGACATACAGATTCAAGATATGATTTTGATCGGCTCTTAGATAACGGTGACAAAATAAAATATGAGAACACGGTATTCAAACCTATAATGCTTTTAAAAGAGTTAGGGATATGGGTCAATACCGCTAAAAAATCAGGTAGGATTGATGCCATCACCCAAGCCAACTTTGATACTAATCTCAATAAAATTTCAGATATTATAGGAGGTTGCGAACGTATTGCAAGTACGCCAATTCCGTATACTTATAGTATCTTATTGCACCGCACTGTTTACATCTATTGTTTTCTACTGCCATTTGGTTTTATTAATTCAATGGTGTGGCTTGGCCCAGTAATTATCGTGTTTATCGCCTACACTTTTGTAGCGCTTGAAGCTATTGCAGATGAATTAGAAGATCCTTTTGGCGTAGAGCCTAATGATTTAGCACTTCAAACAATGGCAAATAATATTGAAAATACGTTAGCTGAAATAGATAATCAAAAAATTACCACTCCAGAAAAATCAACAGCTTATTTTTTAACCTAATTTAAGGTCAAGGCTCCTAGAATTTCCTCGGATAAAAAGGGACCTCCAGGATAATGGGCAGTATAATCAAGATTAAGCCATACTTGGTCGCGCTCGTCAATGTGGTAGTGCAATTGTTTACCAGCACTTTCTTTTACAAATAGTACGTTTTTAATTAAATAATTCACGGTTTCTAAATCGTTCATTGTACCTATTAATATTTCGGGATAAATATGCCCTTTAGTATGTATTAATCTGGGTGTTCCACCTATAGCGCGTACTGCGGCAGCCATCAGTATAGAATGATCATCGCAATCACCTGAGAAATAATCTAGTGACTCACTTGCCGTAGCAATATAATCGCCATCCTTAGGGTCGTTTACATAGTTCCAGCGATTGTTGATTTCTTTAAAGACAGCAAAGCATTGAATGATAGTCCTATAGTCAGAATATCCTCGTACTTCTTTAAAGTTTTTACTAGTTGCCATGATCGCAAAGTTTCTAACCTTAGGGTTTTTATACTCTATAGAAGAAAGAATCTTAGACTTATTAGGGAACGGTAATAATTTAGAAATGATAATATCCTGAGGGTAGGGATTATCAGACATGGTGTAAATCATAGAATCGTAATCTTCATAAACGCTATTAAAACCGTAGTTCCCAAAAACAGTTCCGTAGAAAAGCACCAAGATATATACAATCATACAAATGATTATAATGGTTCTTAGTAGCCTTAAAACAAGTTGGATTACAATTATTAAAAGGATAAACAATAAAATTCGATCTAAATTGAATTCCCAGTTTAGCTCTATTAAATTTTGATGCGCAATGATGAAAACCGGAACAGCTATCAAAATATTCAAAACAAAGATTATCACATCATCCCACGGCTTTTGAACCCTGAGTTTCTGCTTAATATCTTGAAAAGAAAAGTTTTTAATATCCATTTTGTATTTTCGAAAATGTAAAAATCAAAACGTTTTTACAATTTCATCAAAAGTAACTTTTTTATCAATGATTTTGAGATCAAATAACTGATTTTGGACATTGTTTAACAAATTTTTAGCCAATGGTTTTTGTGACCATGTTGTTAATGAGAGCCACTCCTGAATGTCAGCTGTTTTTTGATGGTATTTGTGGGCTAGAATTTGATCTATGTTGGTAATGTCCTTAAATCCTTCGGTTTTATGATTGATGATTTCGAGAATCGTCTTAATGACTTCAGGTTGCTGTTCTAAAAGTTCTTCACGCACAGCAATCACAAAGCAAGGCCATGGAGTAGGGCAGTCACCCACACGTCTAAACGTACCTTTGTCAACCAGTGGTTTTGTCATGAAACGTTCCCACATGAAATAATCTGCGGTTCCCGCAGTTAAAGCTTCTACAGCGCCATCGATAGTATTGATGATTTCAAATTGCAGATCGTTAGTATTCCAATTTTGATTTCCCGCATTGGCATAAGCCATCAATTGCGAGCCAGAACCTACTCTTGAAATAGCACATTTAGTGTTTTCTAAGTCGGCTATTGTTTTATAAGGCGACTTTGTAGCTACGTGAATTCCCCATATTAAAGGAGAATCAACATACACTTGAACAATCTTTGTAGGGCTACCTGCAACAATATCCTTAACAACACCTTCAGTTAAAATCACAGCAATATCTGTTTCTCCTGAACGTAACATTTGGCACATTTTACCTGTTCCTTCTGGCACATCTGTCCATTGTAGATCTATGTTTTTTGCCTGAAATTCGTTATTATCTATGGCTAAATGCCAAGGCAGATTAAAGTGTTCTGGTACTCCTGCTATTTTAATTGTAGTCATATTAAATCGTTTTATTTTCTAATTCGAACCAAATACACGGAATTTTATTCCACTCAAACTCGTTTTTTGTTTGCATCCCTAATTTTCCCAGAATGTGGCGCGAACCTTTATTATCAATATGTGCCGAAGCATAGATGGTTTTTATATTCATGGTATTAAAACCGTAATCGAGCCAGGCTTTAGCCGATTCATAACCGTAGCCTTTCCCCCAATAGTCTTCGATAAAACGATAGCCTATTTCGTGAAAATTGACATGTCCATTCTCAGGTTCTGTTATGTATTTTATACCACACCAACCTATAAATTGATTGGTTTCTTTAAGAATAACGGCATATCTGCCAATACCGTGCGCTACATACTGTTCCCGGATGTTGTTGATATACTCTTGACTTTTATCAATAGTCAGTATCGGGTTTTTACCCAAATACCTGTGCACATTTGGATTATTGTCTAATGCAAACATTCCTTCGAGATCAGTATCGAGAATTTCTCTTAAAAGCAGTCTTTCGGTTTGGAGGATGATACTCATGGTTATTCATTTTTAGCCCTGATAGGAGCGGCATCTCCCGATATAGAAAAACAAGGCTTTTTTAAGCCGTAGTTTTTATTTATCGGGAATACAGCGGATAGCAGGAAACAGCTCCTAAATAAATTAATTAGTAGCTAATTTGTCTAATGTATAAGCAATTAAGGCGTCGACTGCTTTGTACGGATCAGCACTAAAAGTCCCATTAGCACGATTAGCAATAATTGCGTTTAGTGATAGTGCATGGTGTCCTAAAAGCGCCGAAAGACCATATATTGCTGCCGTTTCCATTTCGAGATTCGTAATGCGATTATTTTCAAATGTAAAGTTGTCCATTTTAGAATTTAAACTTTCATCCTGAATATTAAGACGTAATACACGCCCTTGTGGTCCGTAAAAACCTCCAGCTGTAGCTGTGATTCCTTTGTGCATTTTATCGCTTTCAATAACTTTTTCTAATTTCTCTGAACACGCAATAACATATGGTTTCCCTTTGCGTAAATCCCAATTAGTATGGCTTACAAAAGCATCTTCTATTTTCTCGTTTGATACTTCGTCAATCAAATAAGAACGTAGCATGTTATCTAGTCCTAGACCAAATTTTGACATCACAAAACTATCCACAGGAATATCTGCGTGAAGCGAACCCGAAGTTCCTATACGAATGATGTTTAGACTAGTTAATTCTTTTTTTGGTTGGCGCGTTTCTAAATCGATATTCACTAATGCGTCTAGTTCGTTGACCACAATATCGATATTATCAGGACCTATTCCTGTTGACATCACAGTGAAACGTTTCCCTTTGAACATACCGGTTTGAGTTTTAAACTCTCTTTTTTGAGTCGAAAACTCTACACTGTCAAAAAACTGTGTGATTTTCTCCACACGATTTTGGTCACCCACAAAGATGATGTCGTGTGCAATATTTTCTGGTTTAAGGTTTAAGTGATAAACACTTCCGTCTGGGTTTAATATTAATTCTGATGATTGTATCATAATTTGAGCCCCTATCCCCCGAAGGGGGAATTCCTATTAGAGGTCAATAGGTTTAGTTATAAATTTCTCTTTTGTTCCCCCTTCGGGGGTTAGGGGCTATCCACCCACACGTTTAACTTTGAAACCTTTTAGTTTCAATATTTCCATTATTTTATCGCGGTAATCGCCTTGTATGATAATAGAATCATCTTTGAAGGTACCACCAACACTTAATTTGGTTTTGATTTCTTTGGCTAGGATTTTAAAATCTTCATCAGATCCTTCATAGCCTTCGATAATAGTGGTTGCTTTGCCTTTCCTTTTTTCGAACTTACAAATCATAGGTTCTTTTTGAACGTATAATTCATGAGGTACTTCCGCTGCTTTCTCTTCGGGAAGTGGTTCGTGATCTGGGAAAAGGTTTTTTACTTGGTCTGCTAAGTCCATAACTTATATTTATATTTTTTTTGCTGATGCTTATGTGTCAGTGCCTATTATCCGTTAAATGGAACGCGGATTAAACAGATTGTCACGGATTTTTTTTTATTTGTTTTTTCTTTTAAATGTCAGCGAATTATAATTCGATTAATATTCAAAAAGAAAAAAGACATCAAGTAAACTCAATGTCTTTTATTACTAGTAGTAAAATTAGGAATTATTTTTTTATTAAACCTAAATCTACTAAACGTTCATACAAATATTCACCTGAAGTAATGTCTTCAAATTGCTTAGGATTTTCTGCATCGATACAGTTTTCTAAACAGTTTAACGGCATATCACTAACAGGATGCATAAAAAATGGAACGGAATATCTTGAAGTACCCCATAATTCTCTTGGCGGATTAACCACTTGGTGAATTGTAGATTTCAATTTATTATTAGTATGGCGCGATAACATATCTCCCACATTAATAACTAGTTCGTCCGGTTCAGCAATGGCATCGATCCATTCACCTTCATGGTTTTGAACTTGTAATCCTTTTCCTTGCGCTCCCATTAACAAAGTGATCAAATTGATATCACCATGCGCTGCAGCACGAATTGCATTTGCAGGTTCAGATGTAATAGGAGGGTAGTGAATAGGTCTTAGAATTGAATTTCCATCTTTAGCATAATTGTCAAAGTAGAATTCGTCTAGTCCTAAACGTAAAGCTAGTGCTCTTAAAACATAAACTCCTGTTTTCTCAAGCATTTGATACGCTTCCTTACCTACAGCATTGAATTTAGGCAGTTCTTTTACCTGCACATTTTCAGGATATTCTGAAGCATATTTTGAATTTTCGCTCACATACTGACCGAAATGCCAAAATTCTTTCAAATCACCTTCTTTTCTTCCTTTTGCATGTTCTGTCCCAAAAGATACATAACCGCGTTGTCCTCCAATTCCTGGAATCTCATAACTGCGTTTTGTTTCTAATGGTAAAGAGAAAAAATTTCTAATTTCGCCATACAGTTCCTCCACTAATTGATCATTTAAAAAATGACCTTTAAGTGCTACGAAGCCAATTTCTTCAAAAGCACTTCCGATTTCATTTACAAATTTTTGTTTACGTGCCGGATCATCCGACAGGAAATCACGTAAGTCAACACTAGGAATTTGTTGCATACTTATAAATTTATTTATTAATATAATAGCTATATTAATTTCATTGCCGTAAATGTAATAATTTAATTTGTATTACTTTTTTTATCCAATAACAATTTTTAGTATTCATTAACAGCTAGCAATACTAGATATAGCGTATATTATACTACTTTTGAATTCTATTAACTTAAAGAAAATGCCTTGTTAGATCATTTAAAAATTGCCACAAAAACAAACCATAGTAGCGTTGAGAAGGTATTAGTTCAAAAACTGAAAAACCTCTCTTCACAGGAGGAATATGCTAATTTACTTTTTCAGCTATACGGATTCTATTTTGAATTAGAGAAAAAGGTACACAGCATTATAGATAATACCCTACTTCCTGATATGAGTAAACGTGTTCATGTAGCTAATTTACATACTGATTTAATAAACTTAAATCACAGCGCGGCCATTACTACTGTCAACAATTATCCTGATACGATTAGCTCTATTTCTGAAGCGATTGGGGTTTTGTATGTTATCGAAGGCTCTACTTTAGGTGGACAATTTATCGCAGGAATGTTAAAAAAGCAATTGCCAACATTGACTGACTCCCAAATAAACTATTTTCTATCCTATGGCGAAAACACCATGAAAATGTGGAAGCAATTTAAAATTTCGATAGAAAACACAACGGTAGTCTTAGATGAAGAAAGTGCTTTAAATGCGGCACAAAACACATTTAAAGCACTTGAAATTTGGCTGCAAACTAAGCAATAGGGAAATAGAGGTGTATTTTTACTCCTTGTCCTACTGTACCATCTGCAGTGACAAAGCCATCGTGCTTGGTCATTATTTTTTTACATAAAGCGAGACCTATTCCTGAGCCGTCGTACTCTTCTTTATTATTAAGTCGAGAGAATATTTTAAAAATTTTCTCTTTGTATTCGTTGTCAAAACCTATTCCGTTATCTGCTATTTCGATAATGTGGTAGCGAGGTCCGTCGTTATTGAAAGCCTCCGTTTGATCACTTATGCTGACTTCTAAATTACGAAGCGGACTTTTGAATTTTATAGAATTGTTAATTACATTCGAAAACAACTGCTTAAGTAAAAAGGGAACTCCGTTTATATTAGGCAATTTACCCACAAGCAACGTAGCCTCATTAGTGGTAAAACTATCGATTAACTCCTCCTTATTAAGCTCAGCAAAAAGAATATTCAAGTCAATAGATTCAAAATTAGAATTTTGAGCACCCGTTTTAGTATATTTTAGAATATCGGTGATTAAGTTTTGCATGCGCTCAGCTGAACTTTGCATTTTCAAAATCTTACTTTGTACATCCTCTGGTAAAGCTTTTAACTCATTTCCTCCCACAAGGACCGATGCCATCATCCTAATTTTACGCAGCGGCTCTTGTAAATCATGCGTGCTAATCCAGTTGATGTTTTCTAGCTCTGCATTAGTATCCTTTAAGATGGTATGCAAACGCTTTTGGTTTTCCTTTTCTTCTAATAGCAAAATAGTTCGCAACTGAATTTGGAGGAAATTATGGAAATTAGTAGTAGTACTTAGCTCTGATTTTAACCAAACACGACTGTGGTTTTTTATTGAATCGGCATATTTAGCAAATGATTTTCGTGGTGTCAAACGCTCGATACTGTCGTCACTAATTTTAGGATCACCACCCCAGAAGATGTCTTTGATATATTCTTCACGGTACCAAATAATACAATCTGTCTCGTTATTTAAGGAGTAATAATTTATTCCAGGAAAATACGACGAAATAAAGGAAAGATCGTTACTAATCGAAAGCAAAGAGTCTGTTTGAAAATGATCTCCCTTGACATATTCTGATAGAAATAATGCCAGTCTTTTAGTATTTTCCTCTGAAGGTGTTTTACCTACGCCATATACTTTATCAGCTATAATGGCTGTAAAACCTGCACTGTTACATAATTTTAGTACCGACTCATTTTCGATTAAATGTTGAATATCCGTTCGCTCTAATTCAAATCTTTTTGATATTAGGTCATCTAAGGCAGCGGTAGCTTTTCCTGCAATTTCAAATTCTTCATTCAGTAACCTTACATCAATTTGAGAAGTAATAAAATGCCCGTGTAATTTTACTGCCGATTTTATCTCTTCACTTAAATATTTAGGTTCAGAATGATGACAAGTGATCAACCCCCAAAGTTTGTTTTTATGAAGCAATGAAATCGTTAGCGTGCTTGCTACTTCCATATTTTTAAGGTACTCAATATGTATGGGTGAAACACTACGAAGCACAGACAGACTTAAATCTAATCTAGTACTTTCCTTAGTCTCTAATTTAAAAAGCGGAACAGGAACGTAATCAACATCACCAATAATTCGCAAGTGATTGCGTAAATATAGATCTCTAGCTTGAGCTGGAATATCTGTGTGAGGATAATGCAATCCTAAATAAGAATCTAAGTGCGCTTCTTTGCTTTCGGCAATTACTTCTCCGTTATAATCCTTATCAAAGCGATAAACAAGTACACGATCATACTTGGTTATTTCCTTAATGCCTAATGCCACTACAGCTGCAAGGTCTAGTAGACTATTGGTATTTTCAATGTAAGAAAGTAACTTTTTTGAGGAATTGTAAAGGGAGTTCTTTTCGTCAAACTGTGCGTGTAAAGGCTCAAATTCGATGATAATCTCAGCTACACTTCGATGGATACTAATAATATAATCAGTCTCCTTGAGCGTGTAGTTTATCGTTCTAACCTGCTTAGTATCTTCAACTTTAAATGATTCGATAAAATCTAAAATTGCTGTATCAAATAATTGCGATAAGCTTTTACCTAGCGCCTGCTCATGTGTAATTCCAATGAATTCCTGGCAATTTGCGCTACAAACCGTTATTATTGATGTGCTAGAATCAATTGCTAGTAGAAAACCATGAGGTTGAATTGATCCGGGAATGTGTATTGGTTCGTCGCCGCAATTGTCTAAATTAACGAGACTATCATTAAGAATATTTCTAAAACTCATTAGTATAAAGTATCTTAAGTAAAGTAGGTTTTTAAGTTTAATTATTTGTACAAGAAGTTCTTACAATCAATTATGTGGTTTTCCCAATTAATATCAGCAAATGAAGTAATCAGTTTTATCAAGTCGTTAAAGTCGTAGGGTTTTATAGCATAATAGCTCGCACCTAGTTTTTTGCATCTTTCAATAATCAAATGATCAGAACTCGTTGAATACATTACCACAGGAAAATCTTCTAATTTAGGATCATTTCTAATCTCTTCTAAGAACTGAAAACCCGATTTTAAAGGCATGTTGATATCTAAAAATAGCACGGAATTATGCTCCTCATTATTTTTGATTCCTTCAATTAAATTTTCACCGTCTTTAAAAATATCTAAGCTAATAGGGGAGTGAATAGCCTCAGATATTTGTTCGACAGCCTCATTGAAGAACATCAAATCATCCTCGTCGTCGTCTGCATAAAATATTTTAATATGTCCCATAATATCCCAAGAGTTATTTGATGCGATTAACATTATTTTATGAACCGTGGGCAAAAATAAAACTTTAACATCAAATTACTACTTAAATTTATGATAAAATTGACTGGTACTTAGTAATCAGTTATTTATAATGCTGTAATACTGATATAAATAAAAATATAACATTTTGCGTTGCAAATGTTATATTTCTGTATATTTGATAGATGCAAAAATAGCTAACAATGAAATTTGAAAGAGCCAATTTAACTGATGATGTACTACTAGATCTGTACAAAAAAATACTCAAGCCAAGATTAATAGAGGAGAAAATGCTCATCTTGATAAGACAAGGGAAAGTTTCAAAATGGTTTTCTGGTATTGGTCAGGAAGCAATCGCTGTAGGGGTCACCGCTGCCCTAGACTCAGATGAGTATGTATTACCCATGCACCGCAACCTAGGGGTTTTTACAACCAGGGAGATTCCATTACATCGCCTTTTTTCACAATGGCAAGGTAAGGCAAGTGGTTTTACCAAAGGTCGTGATCGAAGTTTTCACTTTGGTACACAACAGTACAAAATTATAGGTATGATTTCGCATCTGGGTCCGCAGCTAGGAGTTGCAGACGGAATCGCATTAGCAAATAAGCTCAAAAATAATGGAAAAGTAACTGCCGTATTTACTGGTGAAGGAGCTACCTCTGAAGGGGATTTTCATGAAGCATTGAATATTGCTTCTGTGTGGGAATTGCCCGTTTTATTTGTTATCGAAAATAATGGGTACGGACTTTCAACTCCTACAAATGAACAATATCGTTGTGAAAATTTAGCAGATAAAGGCATTGGTTACGGAATGGAAAGCCATATTGTAGATGGAAATAATATTCTAGAGGTCTATAATTTAATTACAGAATTAAAAGCTTCGATGAAAATAAATCCGAGACCTATTTTACTCGAATTCAAAACTTTTAGAATGCGTGGTCATGAGGAGGCGAGTGGCACTAAATATGTTCCTCAAGACCTTATGGATGAATGGGCAGTAAAAGATCCGGTTGAAAATTACAGACAATATTTAAAGGATAATAAAATTCTAATAAACGAGTTTGATGAGAACTTACGCGCAACAATCAAAAAAGAAATTGACGATAGTTTATCTATCGCTAATGCTGAACCTGAGATTGAAGCTTCTTTGAGTGAAGAGTTAAACGATGTTTACAAAGCATTTGACTATAAGGAAGTTGCTCCTTCCCAAGAAAAAGAAAAAATCCGTTTTATTGATGCTATTTCAACTAGTTTGAGAGAGTCAATGGAACGTCATGAGAATTTAGTAATCATGGGTCAGGACATTGCTGAATATGGTGGAGCATTTAAAATCACCGATGGATTTGTGGCTAAATTTGGTAAACAGCGAGTAATCAATACCCCTATTTGTGAGAGTGCTGTAGTTTCAGCTGGAATGGGATTGTCGATCAATGGACACAAAGCAATTGTAGAAATGCAATTTGCAGATTTTGTTTCCACAGGTTTCAATCCAATCGTAAATTTATTAGCAAAGTCTCACTATCGCTGGCTAGAAAAAGCAGATGTGGTGGTACGAATGCCTTGCGGTGGTGGTACACAAGCGGGACCGTTTCATTCACAAACAAATGAAGCATGGTTTACTAAAACTCCTGGTTTAAAAGTGGTTTATCCTGCTTTTCCTTATGATGCTAAGGGTTTACTAAATGAGGCTATAAATGATCCTAATCCCGTGTTGTTTTTTGAACACAAGCAATTGTATCGTTCTGTTTATCAAGCAGTACCTACAAATTATTACACGTTGCCATTGGGTAAAGCGGCATTATTAAAAGAAGGCGAGGAGGTTACCATTATTGCTTTTGGGGCTGCTGTTCATTGGGCTTTAGAAACCTTAAATCAAAATCCTGAGATAGCTGCTGATTTATTAGATTTGCGCACGCTACAACCTTTAGATACGGAAGCTATTTTTAAATCTGTAAAGAAAACCGGACGCGTAATTATCTACCAAGAGGATTCCCTTTTTGGCGGAATTGCGAGTGATATTTCAGCTTTGATTATGGAGGAGTGCTTTAAATATCTAGATGCCCCTGTAAAACGTGTGGGGAGTCTTGATTCTCCCATCCCGTTTACTAAGGCTTTAGAAGATCAGTATTTGCCAAAAGGCCGCTTTGAAAAAGAACTATTGGCATTATTAGCCTATTAAAGATACAACAATACTAGAGACATCCTTTTATGAGTAGCATCATTAAAGGATGTTTGCTTTAACAAAGGTTTGGGATTTTATAGCGCGCAGCCGCCAATTTTTTTTATCTTTATTTCTTTAAATCGTACAAACATGAAAAAACTCGTAGTATCACTTTTTATTTTGGGTGCACTAGCTTCTTGTAAAAAGAAGGAAGACATAAAAAAAACGGAAACGGTAGACTCTAAATTCGAAAAATATAAAGAACATTTTATCAGTAATTTATGGGAAGTTTATCCTGACTGGGCTTCTAGTCAAGGGTACCACAAAGGCGATAGCATTTTAATTGTGGCTGATTCTGCGTATACAAAAATGCAGCTGGATTTTGCACACGTACAGTTGGATTCGCTTCGTTCTTACCCGTTAGAAAAACTTTCGAATAATAATAAAACCGACTTACACCTTATACAAAATCAATTACAAAGTACGATTTTTAACATTGATAATTTAAAATCAGCAGAGTGGAACCCATCGCAGTATAATGTTTGCGGCTCTTTTGCTGAGATTTTGAATGGCAATTACGATTCATTAGAGGCACGTTTGCATAATTTTAATAGCAAACTTAAAAATGTACCTGCCTATTATGAAGCCGCAAAAAAGAATATTAAGAACCCAACAGTAGAACACACTGATTTAGCGATTGCTCAAAATTTAGGTGGGATTTCTGTTTTCGAAAAAGATTTAAATAATGCTTTAAGCAAAAGCAAATTAAAAACAGCTGAGAAAAACCAAATCAAAGAGCGCGCAAAATTAGCAATAACTGCAGTTAAGGATTATGCTAAATGGTTGCAGGAACTAGACAATAGTACGCCCCGTTCGTTTAGATTGGGTGCAGATTTATATGCAAAAAAGTTTGACTTAGACATACAGTCAAGCTTAGAGGTAGATTCAATTTATAGCATTGCAATGACACACAAGAGAGAATTGCATCAAAAAATGTTTGTTATTGCTGATCGACTTTGGGAAAAATACAACAAGAAAGTGGTAAAACCCGCAGATAGCTTGGTATTGATTCGCTCTGTTATCGATAAAATCTCTTTACAGCACACCACTCCAGCTAATTTCCAGTCAGAGATTGAGAAACAAATTCCAGAGTTGGTTGCTTATGTAAAAGAAAAAGACCTACTGTATATTGATCCTTCTAAGCCATTAGTAGTTAGAAAAGAGCCTAGTTATATGGCAGGTGTAGCTGGTGCTTCGATTTCGGCTCCTGGACCATATGATAAAAATGCCAATACCTACTATAATGTAGGGAGTATGGCAGGTTGGGACAAAGCAACATCTGAAAGTTACTTAAGAGAATACAACGATTACATTTTACAAATACTAAATATTCATGAAGCAATTCCTGGACATTACACACAGTTAGTTTATAGCAATCAATCCCCTAGTATTATCAAATCTATTCTAGGTAATGGCGCTATGATTGAGGGGTGGGCAGTATACACTGAGTTGATGATGCTAGAAAGTGGCTATAAAAATTCTGACGAGATGTGGTTAATGTATTATAAGTGGAATTTGCGTACTACTTGCAATATGATTTTAGATTACAGTGTGCACACTAAGGAAATGACAAAAGAAGCTGCTATGCACTTATTAATAGATGAAGCTTTTCAGCAACTAGCAGAGGCAGAAGGTAAGTGGAAGCGTGTTACTTTATCACAAGTCCAACTTAGTTCGTATTTTACAGGTTACACTGAAATTTACGATTTTAGAGAGCAACTTAAAAAGGAGCAAGGAGCACAATTTAATCTTAAGCAATTTCATGAAAAGTTTTTAAGCTACGGTAGTGCTCCAGTGAAATACATAAAAGGACTGATGCTACAAGAAGTTAAAAAGAAATAAAATTTCTAGACATAAAATGAAAAGACCCAATTGGCAAATGCTAGTTGGGTCTTTTGTTATATTAAAAGTATCCTAATATCCAGTAGATAATAACAAAGAGGATGATGGTACCAAAGCAGCCACCACCTAATTTTTTTGCACCCCAGCCTGCGAGTATTGTTTTGAAGAATCCGTTCATGGTAATAATATTGGTTAGTATTTGTTTATTTTTTATAAAAGTAGCCATTAATTAGATTGTTGGTCATTTATAGCAAAATCTTATAAATATTGATGCTAATTGTGATAGAATAGGGGGTATTTAGCATGAAATCAGTCTAAAACACAGTATGTTGAAAATTAAAAACCGTTTGCATAGGCCTTTTTGGCGTGTAGCCAAGTCAAAATCAGGAACGAATTACTTTAATAGATTTTTAATAATTGTGTATTTGCTAAAAAATGATTTAAATGTACCTTTGTTACTTACTAGCCTATTAACTATTCAAATTTTCATGAAGCCGCTACTCGAAAAAAATATTTTAAAAGATGCCACTATAAATAAGGTACAATTTGATCAAGAATGGTTCTATAATTTTGATGATATCGCATTTTACTTGAAAGAAGATTTATCAGAGGTAGATACTATTTTTTTACCCATGACAATTGATGGCGAACAAGAATTTGTAAAATGCTGCACCTATGAAGATATTATAAGAGGTAGAAAAGAATTCAAATAAGCGCTTACCACGGTCCTGACTAGCCATTATAGTCCTATCCTCCATATTTAATAGTAGCAAGCTATAATATTGATTTAATCATTTTCGAATAAAAAGAAAACCTTTAAAAGTACAACAATACCCTTTACTCGTACTGAATACAATAGCTACTTCCTCCATAACTTTGCTACATCACTAATTAAGCTATTTGTACACTATTAATAGTTAGACAGCTATACTTTTTATAGTAAAAAATTAAATTGTTAATTAATTAAAATACAGCTATTTAAATAAAAAATTCACTACTATACTTTATGACCGTTCTTGTGAGTTTTAATTACTATACTTACTTTTGTCGCTATAAAAATGATAGTTTAAAAAAATAAAATTATGAAAGCAATTGGATATAAAGAAAATTTACCTGTAGATAATGTAAAATCACTACAAGATGTAACCGTAGAAACGCCTAAAGCAACTGGAAGAGATATTCTTGTCGAAATCAAAGCCATCTCCGTAAACCCTGCTGATTATAAAGTACGTGCCAATATGCCTGCCGATGGTGACAACTGGAAAATTATTGGTTGGGATGCTACCGGAATCGTGAAAGAAGTGGGTGAAAACGTGACTTTGTTTAAAGTTGGAGACGAAGTAATGTACGCAGGTGATATTACACGCCAAGGAAGTTATGCCGAATATCAAGTGGTAGACGAGCGCATAGTGGGTAAAAAACCAACAAGTTTATCGTATGCCGAAGCTGCTGCTTTGCCATTGACTTCTCTTACCGCTTACGAAATGTTGTTTGACCGATTAGAAGTGGCTAAGGATGACGCTAACAAATCAATTTTGGTTATTGGTGCTGCAGGTGGTGTGGGATCTATTTTGGTTCAATTAGCTAAAAAATTGACAAAACTTAAAATTGTCGGAACCGCTTCACGCGAAGAAACAACAGATTGGCTGAAAGAATTGGGTGCAGACACCGTAATCAACCACCGAAATAAATTGAGCGAAGAATTCGAAAAATACAAGCTTGCTGCTCCAGATTATATTGTAAGCTTAAATGCTACCGAACAACATGCTGAAGAAATTGTAAAAGTGATCAAACCACAAGGAAAATTTGGTTTTATTGATGATCCAAAATCGTTCAACATCATGCCTTTCAAAGCGAAATCGGTTTCTACGCACTGGGAATTTATGTTTACGCGTTCGATGTTTCAAACCGAAGACATGATTCGTCAACACAATATCTTGAACGAAGTAGCCACTTTGATTGACAACGGAACGATAAAAACAACCTTAGGCGAAAATTTCGGAAGCATCAACGCCGAAAATTTGCGTAAAGCCCATGCCTTCTTGGAAACAGGAAAAGCAAAAGGTAAAATTGTTCTAGAAGGTTTTAACAACTAATACAAAATAATGAAATTAAAAATAGCAATCGCAACTGCTATTTTGATAAGCGCATGTAGCGTTCAAAACACAGCGGCACAAGTAAACACCATAGATTCTGTTGCAACTTCAAAAGTGCAGCACTTCAATTTCGACAAAATGAAGTCAGAAACTATTGGTGACGGAATTCAGCGCAAGTGGTTTCATGGAGAAAAGGGACAAATGACGCTTTTTAACCTCGAAAAAGGAGCTCATATTGCGTGGCACAAACACCCAAACGAGCAAATTACCTACATCATGTCGGGTAAGGTCAAAATTAAAACGATCATCGATGGCAAAGAACAATTTGTAGAAGTTGGTGCTGGTGAAGTAATTGTTTTCCCCGAAAATGTACCGCATGAATTCTGGGCTTTGGAGCAAACCGTGGATCTAGATGTGCATGTACCCGTGCGCGAAGATTGGCTTTCAAAAGAAGTTCCAGATTACTTGAACAAAGCAAAATCTAACAAATAGCGATAAAAATGCAGCAGATTGGTTGGCTTTACTATCCAAATTTAACTGAGAAGAGAACGTTAAATTAGGCAGTAAAGCCATCTGAAAGCTGTAATTTTGTTACCATAAAAATAGACAAATCATGAGTATAATAACGGTTGTGGCTAAAATTGTAGCCAAAGAAGAAAATAGAGAATTGGTTAAAACCGAATTACTAAAATTAGTTGCCAGTAGTGTTCAAGAAGCGGGTTGTATCAACTACAACTGCCTTCAAGACAATGACGACGCCAATACATTTACAATGTATGAGAACTGGAAAGATGCTGAGGCACTTACTTTACACGCTGCAACGCCTCATTACGTAGCGTTCCAAACTGCGGCCAAAGATGCTATTGCCGAATTTGCAGTGAACAAAATGACTATGCTTGCATAACTAATAAACCATTTAATTTGAAATAGGAGCTTTTGCGACCAATGTGAATACATGGTCCAAAAGCTTTTTTTTTGTTATAGTTTGAAGATAGTAATTGTTTTTGGAGCTATTTCCAGCTATCCGTTACAATCTTTTGGTAAGGCTGAAAAACGCCTTCCCAAAAGGATTTTCACTTCTATCTGGGCTAGGGATTTTGGGGATGAAAGAAATATTATTTTAACATAACTTTGTTTTGCTAGCATATGTATATGTTTTCATTGTTTTATCTTACATTAGCGTAAAGAATAAAGTTTGTAATTATCACATACTAGTTGCCAGCAATTTTAAAAAAGTCCAGAATTAAAACAACAAAATCAGTAAAAGAATATGAATATTGACACAGATTTCAAATTGGATGACTTAACGTTTATAAAGCATCTTAAAAGTATTGAAAGTCCATTTCTTCCTAAAATTGGAGAGGTTTTTGAATTTGTTAAAGATATTTTAAATAGTAGAATACAATATGTTTTTCCACATTACACTTTACACAATACTGGTCATTCATTTCGAATAATGGAATATATGAGCAAGATAGTTAGTGATGTTTCTAAATTAAATGAACTTGAAATAACGTTACTGATATATTCAGCATTATTACATGATATTGGAATGGCAGTTAGTGAAGAAGATGTAAACTTAATTAAAACTGACTCATTTCCATTTTGTGATGTAAAGTTTTCTGCTATGAAAAAAATAATGAATGGAAACGAAGATTTAGCATTACAAGAATATGTTAGAAGAATACACGCTTCGCTTTCTGGGAGATACATTATTGAAAATCTCAAGGATAATTTAATAATTCCTAAATTAACAAATCTTGATTTTGCAAAAGAACTTGCATTGATATGCCAAGCACATACTGAAGATTATGATTGGATTAAATCGAACTTAAGAACAAATGAAGTTAGAGGAGATTATTCATTTAATTCACAATATATTGCCTCTGTTTTACGTCTTGCTGATATTCTAGATATTGATGGTAATAGAACACCATATAATTTATATAAAATAATTTCTCCAAAAGGAATAAGTGATGAAGAATGGAAACAACATTTCATAATATCTAACAATGATAAAATTATAATAAACGAAAAAACACAACAAAAAAAAGTAGTTTTTCACGGGAAAGCAACAAATGCAAGTATCCATAGAAAAATACTAGTTTATATAAGCTGGGTTAAATATGAATTAACTAATGCTACCGCATTAGTTAATTCTATGCCAACTCAATATAGTTTAGTATATGATACAAATCCTGAAATTAATATACAGACAGAGGGCTATACATTTTCTGACTATAAAATGACATTAGAATTCAAAGCCATTAGTTCATTATTAATGGGAGAAAAAATTTATGGTAGTAAATCTTTGGGACTTCGAGAATTAATACAAAATTCAATTGATTCTTGCAGAATAAGACAAGAAACCGAAGAGATGAAACATGAATTTGGTCAAGATACTTATCAACCTAAAATTAAAATTATTTTAGATATAGATAAAAACCAAGCTATCATTAAGGACAATGGTTCAGGAATGTCTATGGATATAATAAAAAAACATTTCTTAAACATTGGTGTTTCTTATTATAATTCAACAGACTTTTTACTTAAAGATTTTGAATATAAACCAATAGGTAATTTTGGAATTGGGTTTCTCTCTTGCTTTATGCTATCTGATGAAGTTAAAGTATTAACGAGACATTACAAAGCAAAAAACAAATATTTAATTGAGCTTGAAAAAGGAAATGAATGGACTTCTTTAACGGAATCTGAAGATGTATCATTTGATGGAACTGAAGTCATTCTTAATTATATTAACTTCATAAAAGTATTTGAAAATAAACCCCAAAATGTAAAAGTATTTTTAAATAAATATTTCCTCACTGATGGTATTAATTTTGAAGTGGTAGATAAATCATTAAAAGAAATTACAAAAATTGAAAATCCCATAAAACTTTCAACTCCACTTGAAAAGGGTTTTATCAAAATTGACCTTAAAGATTATATAAAAGACATAGAAGGATACGCTTTAATTAAACCAAAAAGTGAGTTTATAAAAAAGTTTGATGAAATAAACTTCCCTGGAACTTTATATAAATACAATGATGATGAAGGTTTAGAAGAAGTTACTGATTTTTCAACTTTAAATATCGACGATTACATCGTTGCTGAAGAAATTAAATATCTTTCAATACCACTCGTTGAAGATAATTTTGAAGATGATTTTAGCAGTGGCATGAAATTTACAAATGAAGATGTAGATGAAGTAATTGACAAAATGGATCGTGAATTAACATGGATTTCGGTAATTTTCCCCAAAGATTATCAAGAATCACTCTATGATGAAATTATTAAATCTGGCAGTTCTATTTTTGAAAAACTTGGTATAGAAGAACTTCAGAAAATTGGACATTCTGATTCTTGTATTACAAAAGCATATGTAAAAGAAATTACTTTATTTGAAGGCAGAAAAAATAATTTGTATTTACCTTTTGATACCCAAGACAAAGATAGTTCAATGTATTCTTGGCGCACTCCCGAAAAAAGAAAAGAACTATTTATGAGAAGTGTTTTAATAAAAGACTTCCGCTTTAATATTCGTATTTCAGCTTCCGTTTTTGAAATTAATACTATCGTTATAAATATAAATTCACGTAAATTTATACCAGATATTTCTCGAAACAATATAGATTCAAAAGCCATAGATACTGTTAATTATATAGTAGGAAAAGCTATTCATTTAGGTGCTATGGATTTAATGAATTTAGATAAAGATGAAAAAGTAACTTTAAAGAACTTCGTAAATAATTTTTTCGAAAGAAAAACAGAATTTGAAAAATAATAACCCGCTACGCAAAGTATAATTCTTAATTCAATTTTCAAAGCTCAATTATATCATGAACGCTGCGCAAATGTCTCCGACTTTGACCCCATTCCTATTGACAATTAAAAGAACTTGACTAAATTCAGATAAATATGTGGTTTTATTTAATTTTAAACGATAAATCTTATATATATAAATGCAGACAATCGAACAACTTATTGCCAAATATCAAGGAACTAGAATAAAATCAATAGCTGAATTAAAACCTATAATAAGCCAAATACAAGAGTTACGGATTTATTATGATATAATGGAAAATTATAGAGGTCACGGTTTAGTCAAATATGAGCTAAATTGTGGCTTAGCCAGAAATAAATTATCTCCTGAAGAATTTATTGAAATTGAAAAAAAATTATATAATGATTTTATGAATTTTGTTGCAAATCAAGATGATTATATTAGACTTCCATTTGGCGAAAATGATAATAATCCAGAATTAAAAAATAAATGGTATGCACTTTATCAAGCACAACATTTAGGATTAAAAACAAGATTCATGGATTGGTCAATCGGTTGGGAAACTGCATTAATGTTTGCTGTAGAGAATGAAAAACATTTTGGACAAGATGGAACCTTTAATGTTTTTTTGGTTCCCAGAGACCAGTTGTTTAATTCAGATAAAATTTCTAAAGCCTCTTCACAACTTGACCCTTTTGAATTAGAAAAAGATATGATGATTAATACTCCAATCTACCTGTTAAATGATAAATTTGATTATGTGGGTGAAAAAAGAATTTCAAGACAAGCTGGGCGTTTTTGGCTACAGTCAGTAAGAAAAGGAGCAATAGATTTAAAAGAGCAACCAGAATATAAAGACTTACTTTTAGAGTTAATTATTGAGGGTGATGCAAAAAAATCTATCAAAGCTGAACTCGAAGCTCATGGCGCAACCATAGATTGGCAGTACTATCGTAAAGACGATAATGTAGATGAAGAATTAAAAGCAATTAATGTAAAAAACTTAGGAGAGTAATTATGGAAATAATATCCCAGCTGTGCGAAGTATATTCCCTAATTCAATTTTCAAACGACAATTCCATCGCGAACGCTGCGCAAATGCCTTCTACTTTGCGCTCATTCCTATTGACAATTACGGTAGTTAAATCCGTTATTAGATAATAGAAATCACCAATAATAATCCTTTAAAATTAAATCTACACCTCAATAAAAAGTAACTCACTGTACGCGATTACCGCGTTCCTCGCAATCACCATGATTGCGGATGCTCGTTGTGTATGCATGTGCGAGATTCTTTCAGAATGACAATCTAGGTGGATTTGCTTTACGCTTCGTTGGGTGCATTTAAGCGGCATAACTTATATATTCTTTAATTTCTTTAATGGTTATAAGTCATAAAGAAGATAAAAACTTAACTAGCTTATATGGTTTAAAAAAGCCAATCTAGAGTAAGTACCAATAATGATCCTTTAAAATCAAATCTACACCTCAATAAAAAGTGACAAACTGTACGTGATTGCCGCGTTACTCGCAATTACCCTGCTTGCGGATATACGTTGTGTATGCGTGTGTGCGATTCTTTCAGAATGACAAACTTAGGTAGATTTGCTTTGCGCTTGGTTGGGTGCATTAAAGCGCCAAAACTTATATGTTCTTTAATTTCTTAAATGGTTTAAAATTCATAAAGAAGATAAAAACTTAAATGGCTTATATGGTTTAAAAAAGCCAATCCAGAGTAAGCAATGAGGAAACAGATGTACATAAATTACGCTTAGCTGCTATGGCTGAAGCTGAAGGCTTCAAATTTGACCTATTTGATGGTATAAAAATGATAGATCGTTTTGTTGCTGATAGTCGCAGTGTAGCTTTAAATCACACTGCTGGTTTATCTACACCACAACAAATTCAAATGTCGTTATTCTCTTTAGCAACTTTAATTGATACTGAAAACAAGTATAAAAAAGATGTAAAAAAATAGGTTAGAAATAGATATAACAAACTGTATAAAGACTTACCTGGCAAACCATTAATATTTGAAGACAATAAGAATGCAGCATATTATTACACTTTGGTAGATTTCTTGAATTTAGCTAGAGATAAATACAATGAAACATTTAGTAAATGGGTTGGCGAGAATTATAACGCTTTAGATCCAGTAATTCGTTTGGCTGAAGAAGAATCTATTGTAGCAATGCCTGGTGGTGGTTTTGACGGTCCAGACTGGACGATTAGATTTTCACTTGCAAATTCTTATTCTGAAGATTCTGAAAAAATAAGCATTTTAATGAATGAAATTCTTGATGAATATTATAATGAATTTCAAAATATTTAAAAAGGATTAAGAAAATATACTTATAAAGTATGAGATTTTCTTTCAATAGAAAATAGGTTATACTAAAATGCTCCCATTAATCACGTGACTAATGGGAGCATTTGTTTTTTAACACTAAAAAGGTGTCTTTATTTTACATCACTCTTTATCAAAATAGGTTTAGGATTTGATACTTCTAAATTGTTATTAGCATCTTCTGCCATTTCTTTTCTAATTTGCTTAATCGTTTGTGTGCTTCCGTCATGACTCCAACCAGGAGCAGCAAAGGCGTATTTAAATTTGTGATACCAATTACTTGATTTTTTCATATCATCCCAAATGTTTTTATACTCGTGTGTTAAAATTATAAACAAGTTATAAGATTCTGGAGGGACAGAAACACCATATTTTATATCAATAGATTGGTCAATTTTTTTCCAAGTCCCAAAAACGCGATCAAATACATTTAGGATTCCACCGTGATTTTTGTCCATGTATTCAATATTCTGAGCGTGGTGCACTTGGTGCATGGTATGTGTATTTAAAAAGATTTCTAAAAATCCTAAGTTTTTTACATACTGCGTATGAAGTTGAAATTGCCATAAAGCTTCAATCCCCATACAAACAACTAACATTTCTGGTGGAAAACCTATAATTACAATCCAAACATAAAAAAAAGGCTTGTAAAAAATAGTAAACCAACCATTTCGTACCGCTGTTCCTAAATTAAAATTGTCTGAAGAGTGATGTACAATATGTGCAGCCCATAAAAAACGGACCATATGGTTTTGTCTATGAAACCAATAATAAGAATAATCGTCTAATAGCATGCAGATTATCCAAACATACCAAGCATATCCAAAAGATTGCCAACCCATAATATTGGTTCTAACACCATCCACAATAGGATTAAATAGCTCATAAGCAAAATTAAAGACTAAAATTACGGCTACTGTTTTTACCAGAGCACCAATTACTGCAGATCCTATTCCAAGTGATAAGCTGGAAAAAAAATCTTTCCATTTGTATAATTCTTTGTCGTCATGAGTTTTGCTGTAAGTAAGTTCTATTGCGATAAAGCCCAAAAAACAAGGAACTCCATAGACTAACGGGTTTGTAAAATCCAATATTGTAGTTATTTTGTGTGTGATTATATAACGGTAATTTCCATTATAAATTTTGTATTTGAGCAATATACTTCAGTTAAATGCAATTTAGCATTGATATTAAATTTTTTAATTTATTATACCAAATACCATTTTTAGATGTTTAAAGGATTAATAATTTATCTAAAGTGTACAAAATGATGACAAATTTTAAAAATAAAGAGTAAGCCTGGCTAATTTACAATCTTTCGAATAAGAGTATAAAAGTTTAGGACTGGCACATGTTCAAAAAGATAGAAGAGGTTTAGATATAAGTCCGTTCCATGTGGAGCGGACTTATTTTATTAACTAAAAAAAGTAATTGCCTTTATGCAGTACCGCCGTTGGCACCAATATTCTGTCCGGTCATCCATTTTGCTTCATCGCTACGCAAAAGCAACACTATCTTCGCAATATCTTCTGGTTCCCTCGCTCCGCAAAGTATAATGCCCAATTTTATTTTTAAACGGTGATTCCATCGTGAAGGCTGCGTAAATGTCTTCGACTTTGCGCTCATTCCTATTGACAATTACCGTAGCTAAATCCATTATTAAATAACAAAAGCACCAATAATAATCGGTTAAAATCAAATCTACACCTCAATAAAAAGCGACTCACTGTACGTGATTGTCGCGTTCCTCGGAATGACCCAGATTGCGGATGCTCGTTGTGTATGCGTGCATGAGATTCTTTCAGAATGACAAACTAGGTAGATTTGCTTTGCGTTTCGTTGGGTGCTTTTAAGCGCCAAAAGGTATATGTTCTTATATTTCTTAAATGGTTTAAAAGTCTCAAAGAAGATAAAAACTTAAATGGCTTATATGGTTAAAAAAGCCAATGCAGAGTAAGCACCAATAATAATCCTTTAAAATCAAATCTACACCTCAATAAATAGTGACGCACTGCACGTGATTGCCGCGTTCCTCGCAATGGCCCTGATTGCGGATGCTCGTTGTGTATGCGTGTGTGCCATTCTTGCAGAATGACAAACTAGGTGGATGTGCTCAGATGTTGGATTAGGTCATTTTTCATAGTTAGCAACAAATCTTTTTAGGTGGCACGAGATGGTGCGCAACCCTAAATATATTGTTTTTTGATTAGAATAGTTAGGCAAGCGCTTATTTAAACGCTTCCTAGATCTTTATTCTTCAAAAATAAATTCGCCTTTGGTTTCTGCAGCCATAAGTCCCCATTCCACAATTGAATTTAAGATAGGCGATAATGTTAAACCAAATTCGGTTAAGGTATATTCTACTCGTAAAGGTGGTTTTTTGGTGAATACTTTTCTAACTACAAAACCGTCTTCTTCCAGTTGTTTGAGTTGCAAACTCAAGGTGCGCTCCGTGATTCCCGGAATTTCTTTGCGTAATTCGTTGTAGCGCTTCGTACCACTAATCAAGTGGGTCAGGATCACACTCTTCCATTTTCCGCCTATCAATTCCATGGCAGCACTTGTGGGGCACCAGGATATTTTGTCGTTGATCTTTATTTTTGGTTTTTTTTCGAAAAGTTCTTTTCTGTCCATAGCATCATTTTTATATACATTATAAAGTGCAAAGATATAGCACTAATTATTAGTGTGCAACTATATTTTTTATAGTTAATTTTAATTTTTTAAACTATTGAAATATAGCTAGTTGAAAATTTATTTTATACTATACTTCGTGACCGTTATTGTATACATTATAAACTATACATACTTTTGCCACTATAAAAATGATAGTATAAATAATCAACTAAATATAAGATTATGATTTTAAGTGAAATATTAAACAACCGTTATTCAGTAAAAGAATTTGATGCTACTAAGAAGATCTCAGAGACAGATTTTGAACAAGTAAAAGATTTATTGCGTTTAAGTCCGTCAAGTATCAACTTACAACCTTGGCATTTTCTTATTGCAGATACTACAGAAGGTAAACAACGTATTGCAAAAGGAACAGAAGGATTTTTTCATTTTAACACACCTAAAGTTTACGATGCCTCTCATGTAATTGTCTTTGCTGCGCGTACCAATGCAGACGAAGCCTATTTGACTAGTATTTTAGAACAAGAAGATGAAGATGGTCGTTTTGCGGCACAAGAATTCAAAGATCAAGTACAAGGTGGACGTAAGTTGTTTGTAGACCTTCATAAATACGATCTTAAAGATTTACAACATTGGATGGAAAAGCAAGTGTATCTAAATATGGGATCATTTTTATTAGGAGTTGCTGCTTTAGGTATTGATGCTTGCCCAATGGAAGGTGTTGATTTAAAAGCATTAGATATTGAGTTTGGCTTACGCGAAAAAGGCTACACAGCGCTTGCAGTGGTGTCTTTAGGGTATAGAAAAGATACTGATTTTAATGCGAAATTGCCAAAATCGAGATTTCCAGAAGAGACCATTATTACAAAATTATAATCCATTTAAAACAATATAAATTATGAAAAAATTCTTAAAAATAGTTGGCGGAATCATCGTTGGCTTACTATTAATTGGAGCCATTGTATTTTTCTTTTTTCCAAAGGTACTTGTAGATCAAACGAATGCTAGTTATGCCAATGCAGCAAATTTAGAAAAGAAAACGGTAGTTGTAAATGGGTACACCGTGCATTTTTACGAAAGCGAAGCAAATAATGATAAACCAAATTTTGTATTAGTACACGGTATGGGAGATGATAAGAACAGCTTTTTGCAAATGGCTAAATATTTGTCCTCAGATTACCATTTAATTTTACCTGATTTAGCAGGACATGGTGAGAATGAAAGAAAACAGGGTTTAGACTATTCTATTGACGGACAAGCCACTTTTCTAAAATCGTTTTTAGCTCAAATTGATGTAAAACAGTTCAACCTAATTGGTAATTCAATGGGCGGACACACAGCTGCTGCCTATGCCGTAAAATATCCTGCTGATGTTACAAATTTAATATTGTTAGATGCAGCCGGAATTACCGTAGATGACCATGTGGTATATAGTGGTTTTGGGAAAAAAATTGAAAACAGAGCGGAGCTAAACAAAGTGCTTCAACGTGTTTTTTACAAAGTACCTGATCTTCCTGGGCCTATTGCTGATTATTTGATAGAAACGGTTAACAACAGTAAAGATTTTGTAGATGGCACTTTAATTCCTGCGATTAAAAACGGAAAGTATTTCAACCTTAAAGAAGATGTTCAGTATATCAAAGCACCAACATTAGTATTACAAGGGAAACACGATGAAGTGGTTCGTTTTAATGTGGCTGAATATTACAAAGATCACATTCCGAATGCGAAGTTGGTTGTTATTGAAAACGCATCGCATTCACCACAATTAGAAGTGCCAGAGGAAGTCGCTAAAGACATTAAAGAATTTATAAAATTATAACAAAATTATAAAATGAAAAGCACCATAGTAAAATTCACCGCAAAACCAGAACACGCAACTAGTTTTGCAGCAACTTTAAAAGAAGCGCAAGCGGCAACACAAAAGTAAGCGGGAAATCACGAAATTAAAGTTTTTATATCGAAAGCAGATGCCAATGTGTTTTTTGTGTACGAACGTTGGGCAGACAAAGCAGCCATCGAATCTCATGACAAAGAGCCTCATACCCAAAAGTTAATGCAAATAGGCCAAACAGCCTTGGCAACCGCACCCGATTTCTACTTTTTAGGTGATACTAATCCGTTACCAGATCGTTCTAAATCTGCAAATGCAGATGACGAACTGTTCATCATTTTCTTCATCTTTAAGTTCGATCCAACTTATAGAAATCAAATTCTAGCCCAATTTGAAGATCATATTACCAACACTCGAAAAGAGGAAGAAGGAAACATCCTTGTTGATTTATACACTGTTGACGGGCAAGAAGATACCTTGGCTGTTTATGAACATTGGAGAAAATAATCTGATGTTTGGGACATTCATTTTAATCAACCATACGCCATGAAAACAAGAAAATTGTTGGAAGAAGCGGTAGATGGAGATTTAAAACAATATATGAATTTCGTAACAGAAATATAATTTAGTTAAAGATGAAAAATATAATTACAGCAATAGTTTACGGATTTATAGTATCATTTGGAATTCAGAATGTTTCAGCTCAAGAACCAAGTATGCGAACTTTTAATGAAAATATAAAAGCAGTGCAATTGAAAAAGGGTACTATGCAAATTTTTGATTACGGAGAAACGAAAGTTCACGTTTATGAAACGAAAGGCTTTTTTAATACTCACGCTTTTTTTATCGAAAAGAAGGGAAAAGGGGTATTAATAGAGACTCCTCCAATGAAAGATAATTACAAGGAACTAGTGGATTATATTGTTGGTTTGGGTTACAAAGATATTGATGTAATGGTTTCGTATCATTTAATTGGAAAGCACTTTTTTGATACTGACAAGCTAAAATTCAATCATATCTATTCTAATCAAGAATCTTTGGATTATATGAAGAATTCCGGAAATGAATCGCTATCTGTCTTGAAAAAAGTCTCAGGACAAGATCTTGACGAAACTACAATTGTACCAACCGATTTATTAAAGGCGGGAGCTCAAGAGATTTCAGGGATTCCTTTTATTATTACGCCTACCGGTTTTGGTTTTGATGTAGAAATGCCAGCAATAAAGGCGGTTCACTTACATATGGTTGGGCACGACAACCATACTATGATTTTCAATACTGAATTTATAGATACGGTAATTAAAGAGCTTACTGCTTTTCAAGAAAAAGGCTATACCACCTATTTTTCTTCACACAGTGCACCGGAAACTTCGGGAGACGTGACCATTAAAATCAACTATCTTAAAGAAATGAAAGCACTACTTTCTGCGGCTAAGAATGAAGAAGAATTCATTCAGAAAATGGATAAAGCCTATCCTAATTTTGGATGGAGAAATTACCTGTTAGGAAGTGCAAAAATGTTATATCAAAAAAAATAATCAACTTAATAGCCCAATCCCTAAAGTATAATTCCGAATTCGATTTTCAAAATTCAATTACATCGTGAGCACTAAGATTATTACAAAAATAGTCTCAGCTTTTTTATTATCGGTAAATGACGAATTACTACTATACAGTAACTAACTCGTAGTGAATTAAATACGATCTAGATTGCAGCGTTGCAACTGCGTACCTTAAAAAGTATACAACATTCAAGAATTAGTATAAATTTTGAGTCTATAGTGTTGCTTATCTTTGTGCTAGACAAATTGTTAGCGTTTGTTTATAGATTTAAATTATAAAATCAGCAAAGAAATATCCATTTACATTAAATAAAAACACCATGGAAAACAAAATAAACACACAAATACCTGATCCCTTAATTTTCAATAGAGATAGAAACAACAAAAAGCAGCGACCTTTTATAGTGGATAAAACGGAATATCCTTTTCAAAGTAATTGGTTCGATAAAGACGGAGTTTCTATGCATTATATTGATGAAGGCGAAGGAATTCCGATTGTATTAACACACGGAAACCCAGATTGGTCTTTTTTGAATCGAAATATTATTAAAGAACTTTCTGGTGAAGCTAGAGTAATCGCTTATGATTTACCTGGTTTTGGTTTTTCGGACACACCAGCAAATTATGGTTTTACGCCACAAGAGCATGCACAATGGATTAGTGCTCTTCTTTTTGAACATTTAAAACTAGATAAGTTTATTATTGTTGTTCAAGATTGGGGAGGTCCAACAGGTTTATCTGTTGCTACTAGTAATCCTGATAAAGTGTTGGGAGTTGTGATAAGCAATACTTGGGCTTGGAAAGCGGAAGGTAAAATGGTCGAATTCTCTATGTACATGAGAACGCCAGAAATGCAAGCAAAAATTATAGACGAAAACTTTTTTGCAACTACATTAATGCAAGGCTCGATTAATTTCAAATCAAGCAGTAACAAAGCCATTACAGATGCATATTCAATGGCTTTCCCAACCAAAGAGTCTAGAAAAGGAACCGCTGTTTTTCCGGCAGAAATTACCTTGGCAGCTGATTGGCTAGAAGAATTAGAAGCAAAATTAAGCACACTACAAGATAAACCAGTTGAACTTATTTTCGGAATAAAAGATGACGTTGTTGCTTCTAAAGAGATTCAAGATAAATGGCGTTCTATTTATCCTACAGCACCAGTACAATTGCTTCCTGAAGCAGGACATTTTACACAAGAAGATAGTCCCAAGAGTTTTGTGTTATCTTTACGAAGAATGCTGAAAAATTTAGAATCAAAATAAATATAAATGGCTGCTTCAACTGATTATTTAGACTTTATTTTGGATCAATTGTCCAATTGGAAAACGATTCATTCCAAACGAATGTTCGGTTGTGTAGGTCTGTATACAGACGATTTGATGTTTGGAATTGTTTCAAAAGAAGTACTCTATTTCAAAGTAGATGAAAGCAATAAAGCGGACTATCTAGCAGCTGGTTCTGAAGCTTTAAAACTTTTTAAAAGTAACAGTGTGGTCGCTTCTTTTTATGAAGTTCCTATCGAAATTCTGGAAGATGCTAACCAAGTTATTGCTTGGGCTAAAGTCTCTTTAGAAATTCAAAAAAATAAAAATAATAAATGAAAGTAATTATAACAGGAACCACGGGTATGGTGGGACGAGGCGTTTTAATAGAATGTTTAGAATCTCCAAATGTTCAAGAAGTATTGGTCATAAACCGAAGCTCTTTGCAAATGCAGCATCCAAAATTGAAAGAAATAATTCATAAAAATTTCTTCGATTTTAGTGCTATTAAGGATCAATTGCAAGGGTATGATGCTTCTTTTCATTGCATGGGAGTTTCATCAATTGGAATGAAAGAAGAAGATTATTATCGATTTACTTACGGAATTACCGAAGCTTTGGCTAAAACGCTTTATGCTAGTAATCCACAAATGGTATTCAATTATGTTTCTGGTGAAGGAACCGATAGTACCGAAAAAGGAAAATTGATGTGGGCCCGTGTAAAAGGTAAAACCGAGAATATGATTTTGAATATGGGCTTTAAAGATGCTTATATGTTTCGACTTCAATTAATTATTCCTTTGAAAGGCATAAAATCAAAAACATCTTGGGTAAATGCATTCTATTTTATCGCTCGTCCGTTTTTTGGACTTTTAGAAAAAAAGAAAAATAACACCACAAGTGTCAACGTTGGTCTCGCTATGATTAATAGCGTTCTTTTTGGAACCGACAACAAACTTTTAGAAAATGAACAGGTTAATAAATTAGCCAAAAAATTAAACCAATCAAAATGAATAAAATATTTAAAACAATAGTTCTAATAGCTGGTATCTTAAACTTCCCAATAGGTATTATGATGATTGTACAAGCAATCTCTAGTAAAACGGGCGAAGCCTTAATAACCAATTCGGTAGCAGGTGCTTTTATAATCTTCGCGGGAGCATCACTAATTTGGGCGATACAAGAAGTAAACACAAGAGCACCCATAATCCTTTGGAATGGTTTTGTGCGCTTATTTAACGTATTTCTAGTATCCTATGCCACAACGGTTGGGGATGTGCCACAAGAAATGATATACACTACGGGAATGGATTTAGTATTAGCAATTGTCTTCATAATTGGAAGTGTAAAAGTTACTGGAATACCATTTTCAAAATTAATAGTAGGAAGAACTAATTAATAAAATTTTAAAAATCAAATACAATGAAAAATAATATAGAAGGTAAAGTAGTAGTAATTACAGGAGGTAGTAGTGGATTAGGAGAAGCTACAGCACGTTTTTTAGCAGAAAAAGGAGCCAAAATAGTTTTAGGTGCTCGTAGACTAGATAAATTAGAGGTAATTGCTGATGAAATAAGAAAAAGCGGAGGAGCAATTGAAGTACTAAAAACAGACGTTACCAAAGCTAATGATGTAAAGGCATTAGTTAAAAAGGCAATTGACAGTTTTGGTAAAATAGATGTAATGATAAATAATGCAGGCATTATGCCATTAGCACCATTAGCTGCACTTAAAGTAGACGAATGGGACAGCATGATTGACGTAAATATCAAAGGAGTGTTATACGGAATTGCTGCAGCATTACCAGAATTCCAGAAACAAAAATCAGGACATTTTATAAATCTTGCATCCGTAGCCGGATTAAAAGTGAGTCCAGGTGGAGCCGTATATAGCGGAACTAAATTTGCTGTAAGAGCGATTAGTGAAGGATTAAGACAAGAAGTAGGCAAGGACATTAGAACCACCATACTTTCGCCAGGTTTAATTGATTCTGAATTGCAACTAGGAAGCTCAGACGAGGCTACATCTCAGTTTGTTCAACAAGTATATAAAGATGCTATTCCTGCAATTTCTATTGCTAAAGCAGTGGCTTATGCTATTGAGCAACCAGATGATGTGGATATTAATGAATTAGTAATTCGTCCTACGGTACAGGAATTTTAATGATATAAAATCTAGTATGAAAAAAACCTTAGTTATAGGAGCAAGTGGGCAAATAGGAAAAATACTTGTTGAAAAATTGCTCCAAGAAGAAAATTCTGTAGTTGCCTTGGTTCGTAATGAACAGAAAGGGCAAGAACTTAAAAAACTAGGTGCAGAAATTGTAGTTGGAGACCTTGAAAACGATTTTGAACACGCTTTTAAAGATTGCGATAAAGTAGTATTTAGTGCTGGTTCTGGAGGTAATACAGGTTACGATAAAACACTTTTAATAGATCTATGGGCAGCCAAAAAGGCTGTTGATTATGCTATAAAAAATGATATACAGCATTTTATTATGGTAAGTGGTCTGGGTGCTGGTGATCCTAACGAGTTTGTATCTGACTTAAAACCATATTTAGTAGCGAAGTATTTTGCCGATTATTATTTATTAGAAAGTGGTTTAGCGTATACGATTTTACAACCTGGTAGTTTAATCAATGAAAAAGCAACGGGTTTAATTAGAACTACAAGATCTGAAAATTTTAAAGAGCTAGTCATTCCTAGAGAAGATGTCGCTAATGTAATTGCGTATTGTCTAGAAAATAACGCTACAAAAGGCAAAACAGTTGAGTTATTTAGCGGAAAAGAATCTATTAGAGAATCTCTAAGTTAATGAACTAGTATTTCCTTCGGTACAAAACAAGAGTTTAGTACCTGTGGAATTCATGAAAAAATACAATAATGGAAAATACATTAGAACAAAGAATTCAAAAATTAGAAGATTTAGAAGCTATAAGAACACTACAGGCTACCTACGGTCATTATGTAGATAAAGGTTGGAATGGAAAGGAAATGTATATTGAGAAGCTTACTGACATATTTACCGAAGATGCTTTATGGGAAGCCCCAGGAGCTGGAGTATTAGCTAATGGGCACAAAGAAATAATGGAATCCTTTACCTCTTTTGATGCAGAAAATAAATTCTTCATTCATAGTTTTACGAACCCCATTATTGAAATTAATGAAGATAAAGCTACTGCAAAATGGATACTTTTTTCTCCAGCTATTGATGGCGAAAAAGTGATTTGTATGCTTGCTAGTTATGATAATGATTATGTTAGAACAAAAAGTGGTTGGCGTATTAAAAGTTTAAGACTTAACATGGCTAATGTACTTGGAGCTTAATAATAGGAATTAAAATAGTGACCTTGGGCACATAGAATTATAGTAAAACAATAGAAGGAAAAGAAGTTAGAGCAACTAGATGAAATAGAGATAAATGAATTGGTTATTGGTCCAATAGTACAAAAAATTAAAACCAACAATTACAAATAATAAAAAATTATGACTCAAAATAAAACAATCCACCTTGATAAAGTACTTGAAGAACATGCTCAAGATATGACAAATAAGGTGGTTGCCATTACAGGCACAACAAGTGGTACCGGATTTGTATTCGCAAGAGAAGTTGCTAAAAAAGGGGCTACAGTCCTATTGCTTAATCGTACAAGTGCAAGATCAGAAAATGCGTATAAGCAGTTAACCGAAGCGGTTCCAAACGGTAAATTTGAAGCTATAGCTTGCGATTTGCAAGATTTAGAAAGTGTAAAACAAGCAGCAGAAAAAATTAAATCGGAGTATAATGTTCTGGATGTTTTAGTCAATAATGCTGGAATTATGGCTGTAAAAGATGAAGCGACTAAAGATGGGTATGATGTTCAGATGCAAACAAATGCTATATCACACTTTCTTTTAACCAAAGAATTATACCCTTTGCTTAAAAACAGTAGTGAAGCTAGAGTCATAAACCAAACGTCGTTATCTAGATTAGGTGGACCATTAGAATCTGCCTATTTTGAGAAAAATGGAGGTAATTTAGGTGGTAATGGAACAGCTGAAGAAACCGCAAATTTTCAAGGCGCCAGATGGGAGCGTTATCACCAAACTAAATTGGCAAATGCAACTTTTACTTATGGTTTAAAAAAGAAACTTTCAGAAGCTAACGTTAAAAATATTATTTCATTATTAGCGCATCCTGGAGTAGCAATAACCAACCTTCAATCAACTTCATCTAAAACCGGTGGAATGGATGTTAACGGAGGAGTTATGAGCCAAGCACAGTCTGCAGAAGATGGTGCGGCTGGAATTATTAGAGCGGCTATGGATAAAGAGGCAAAATCTGGTGATTTTTATGGGCCTACTGAAGGGATAAGTGGTTTTCCTAATTTGTTAGAACCAGAAGAACTACTTTTTGATGAATCTAATGTAGCTATCAATTGGAATGGTTGTGAAAAAGCTGTTGGTGAATTTAAAATATAAAAACACAAACGGTTGGTGATTTCGGTAAATCTACATTAGCGAAAGAAGCCATTCCTACAAGAATTTTATAATAATATGCAAAACTATCTTCAAGAAATAGAAACAATCACTTCTAAAGCAGGTGAAACCGTTCCTTTACAAAGGAAAGCTTTTAATGCCGGCTTTAGTTTTAGCCTTTTAACTTTTAGTGAACAACTAGAGATTTGGAATTATATCTGGACGAATACAAAAGTGTATAGAGCAGAAATGTTTTGTTTGTATTTCTTGGAGGAGCATATTACAAACCAAGAAGAAATGGGTGCTTCTTGGTCAACGATTAAAGTATGGCAAGACAAAATTAATCGTTGGGAAACAAGTGATAGTATTTCAAAAATATATGCGCAATTAGTAGAATATGATGCAGCACTAATTTTGCCAACGTATAAAAAATGGAATACTTCTAAAAACCCATGGCATAGAAGGCAAAGTATAGTAGGTTTACTTTATTATAGCGCACATAGAAAGCACTATTTACCTTTTCATGTACTTATAGATTTGGTAGCACCTTTAATTTCTGACAACGCTTATTATGTGGAGAAAGGCGTGGGTTGGACTCTTAGAGAAATAGGAAATATATACCCTAAAGAGCAGGAAGAATTTCTATTTGAAAATGCAACTAAAATTTGTGCTTATGGATATAGTGCAGGTACGGAAAAATGGGATAAAACAAAACGAGAAAAACTGAAGGAAATTAGAAAAGTGGGAAGAGTTTTAAACCGCAAAAGTTCAATTTCAAAATTTAATAAATAAAAAATATGACCAACAAAAAACAAATATCAGCAGCGTTTCCTTTTGAATCTAAATTCCAAGAAGTATTAGATTCTAAAATGCATTATGTAGATGAAGGAGATAAAAATTCAGAACATACTTTTTTACTAATACACGGTAATCCTACATCAAGTTATTTATGGCGTAATATTATTCCGTATGTAAGTGCCTTAGGTCGTGTAGTTGTTCCAGATCTTATTGGAATGGGTAAATCTGACAAGCCAGATATAGACTACACATTAAAAGATCATATTGCTTATTTAGATGCATTTGTTGAAAAGTTAGGGCTAAAAAACGTCATTCTAGTAATACAAGATTGGGGTTCTGGTTTAGGTTTCAATTATGCCAATCAGCATAGAGAAAATGTAAAAGGAATTGTGTTTTTTGAAGCTATGGTTCAAGTTTCTTATTGGAAAAATACGACTAAAGAGACCGAAGCACTATTCGAAAAATTTCGTGACCCTGTAGAAGGACATAATATGATCGTTAAAAACAACTTCTTTATTGAAGCTATGCTACCCATGATGGCGGGCAGAGAATTAACTCAAGAAGAAATGGACCATTACCGAGCGCCTTATTTGGAAGAAAAGAGCCGTAAACCACTGTTTATGTGGCCTAGTCAAATTTCGTTTGATGGTGTTCCAAAATTCACTACAGACATTGTTAATTCATACAATGAATACCACAAAAATTCTGACGTTCCTAAGTTGTTATTCTATGCAGAACCAGGTCTCATAATTAATCGAGAATTAGGTGAGCATATAGCTGCAACTTGGAAAAATATTACTGCAGTAGATTTAGGTGAAGGAAAGCATTATCTACAAGAATCGCATCCACACGAAATTGGAGAAGGTATTGTAGATTGGTATAAAAAAACACTAAATAAATAAAAAGATAAATCTAGATTTTAGTTTAAGCTTTTCTGTTATAATTGAAAATAACAGGTTACAACTACATATGAAAATAGCAGTTTAGAGCAAGTTTTACAATTTTGTTCTTTTCTTCTATATTTGTTTATAAACCGAGAATCATTAATTGCTGTTAACGCAAATACCTTATAGCCCCAAAGGCTTTAACTTTATACAATGTAAAAATGGAAAACAAAAAGGAAGAAAGTAAAAGCACATTTTTTAAGATTAAAACGATTAGTCAATTGCATGATGTTTTAGAATATGAAAAACCATGTCATCCTTTAATTACTGTTTTAGATTTGTCCAAAGTTGCTTTTACTGATGAAGTGGTGCATAAAAAAGTGAGTGTCCCTTTTTATAATATTACTTTAAAAACCAAAACTTCGAACGCATTTAAGTACGGTCGAGACTATTTTGACTTTACCGAAGGAGCACTATTAGGAGTAGGACCAGATCAAGTAATTGAGATCGATTATATATCCGAGAAAGGCGAACTGGAAGGCTGGTCACTTTATTTTCATCCGGATATAATACGTGGTTCTGGATTAATGGAAAAATTGACAGACTATGGTTTTTTTGGCTATGACACCAACGAAGCGCTTCATATTTCGGATAAAGAAAAGCAAACGCTAAATGGTATTGTTCTAAAAATCCAAGAAGAGTATAGCGCAAACCTAGATGAGTTTAGTCAAGATGTTTTGGTTTCGAATATCGAACTGTTATTCAATTATATAAAACGTTTTTACAACAGGCAGTTTTTGACTCGAAAGTCCCAAAACACAACGGTTCTTAGTCAGTTCAATGGTTTACTAAAGAGCTATTTTGAGTCGGAAGACATTCGTTTGAATGGCTTGCCTAAGGTGCATTATTTTGCTAAAAAATTGCATCTTTCGGACAGTTATTTGAGTGATTTATTGAAAAAGGAAACTGGTAAAAATACCCAAGACCATATTCATTTTTATATGATCGAAAAGGCTAAAAATTTATTGATTAATACGAATAATTCCGTTTCGGAGATAGCATTTAATTTAGGTTTCGAATATCCGCAATACTTTAGCCGATTATTCAAAAGCAAAACAGGACAAACTCCTGTGGCGTATCGCAAGCAGTTGAATTGATCCTAAAATTTAAAATAAACAAAAAAAAGGCGTTTGATTAAAATATCAAACGCCTTTTTCTATTTTCAATATTGATTAATAAGCATCAACAAAAAGTACTTGACCAGTGATGAAACCATCAACTGAACGCTCAAAAGCTTTCCCTACTAATCTACCAGGAACAGGTTCAAATCCAGGCATCATTTCACCATAAACATCCCAAGCTTCTTCTAAAACCGTTGGATTTATAGAGTTGATACGAATACCACGAGGCATTTCAAAAGCAATACATTTAACAAACGTATCTATTGCGCCACTTGTAGTTGCATCGGCAATTGCAAACGGAATTGGTTTTGTATTTAAAATTCCTGTAATTAGCGTGAAAGAACCTTTATCAGCAATGTATTCTTGACCTATACGCACAAGATTAATTTGCCCCATCATTTTGCTCAAAATGGTAGTCATCCATTGTTCTTCGGTCATTTCAGTGAAATTAGCATATTCACAAACTCCAACAGTATTTACTACGGCGTCAAAATGGCCTACATCTTTGTATAACTTTCTTAATGATTCCTCACTTGTGATGTCTACTTGAAAATCGTAGTCAGCAGCCGAACGTCCTGCAGTGATTACTTTATGTTTTCCTAAGCCGCTTAATGCTGCTTGACCCATTTTTCCGTTTGCTCCAATTAAGATTATCGTTTTCATATATTTTTTGTTTTAAAATTATATGCAAATTTATGAAGGACGTAAAGAGTAGGACTAGGACATTTGTCTAATAAGTAATATTGGCCCTAATGCGGCTTAGATGCCTTTGGGTAATTCCTAAATAGGAAGCAATGTGTTGCAAAGGTATTTCTTGAATTAATTTGGGTTGCTTGTTCAATAAATCTAAGTAACGTTGCTGTGCCTTATCTTTTTGATGGTTGAAAATCCAACTCTCAAGATCAACATACTCTTTTTCTGCAATAATTTTTAAAAACTCCAACCATTTGGTATTTGATTTGGCTAACTCTTCCAACTTCTTTTTTGGGATCGAAATAATCTCAGAATCGGAAATAGCTTGCAAGTTTTCCTGAGATTTGTTTCCAGATATAAACGAAGAGTACGCCATTAGTAAACTATTTTGAAAAGTAAAACAATAGGTAATTTGGTCGTCAGCATTCGAATAATAAAAAGACCGAAAAATTCCCGACACCACATAAGATAGATTGTCGCAAATTTCGTCTTGTTGCAAGAAAAAATCATTCTTTTTTATCGTTCTGTATTCACAAAGAGCTAAGAATTGTGTTATTTCTTGACTGGTAAATAGATTAAATTTTTGTAGATATTCTTCCATTACTAATAATGTTTTTTTATGTTTTTCCCAATCGAATGTAACAGAACAGTTGATTCTCTTTTCAATCTAGGAACAATTTAAGAAAATTCATCAAACCACCTCCCGATTAATTCATTTTATGGGTTCGAAATGGCTAAAAATCTAATGTTTATAAGCTTTGCCTTCGCTCGAATATGAATGACTGTAGTTTCAGCGGTTCGTTAGCGCAGAATTGTATTCTGTGCCCGCAAACTAAATCCGTTATTAGATAACAGAAAGCACCAGTAATAATTCTTTAAAATCAAATTTGCAACTCAATAAAAAGCAACCCACCGTTCGTGATTGCCGCGCTCCTAGCAATAACCTTGATTACGAATGTCGTAGTGAATCCGTGCGTTCCATTCTTGCAGAATGACAAACTAGGTAGATTTACTTTGCGTTTTGTTGGGTGCATTTAAGTATCAAAACATATATGTTCTTTAATTTATTAAATGGTTTAAAAGTCTGAAAGGTAAAAATTTAAATAGCTTAAAAAAGGCAACCCACATAGCGCGACTAATAATCTTTTAAGTTTTAATATGGAACGTAATACAAACTATGTTAGCATAATCAAATACATATTTAATGTGAAAATGGAGCTTTTGGTACCAGTGTGAATACATGGTCCAAAAGCCTCATTTTTTATTTATAATTTCCTGAGATTTAAAACCTCAAACGCACTAATAACTATAGTTATGATAAGGGTTGGCAACATTAAATACATCCAGTCAAAATGGGGCTTAGCGGAGTAGAATTTTGCCTCGTACTTGGTCCAATCTACTGCATCAGCCGATTGTGCATCAAAGACTTTTGTATAAAGGCTCAAGCGTAAATCTTCATGGAAGACTGCTAGTGCATTTAAGAATTCTAAATGACTAATCATATCGGATCCTGCTAAGGTATTAAAGCTTAATTGTGCATGCATTGTGGGGATGAGAAGCGCTATTTTTTCGCTAACCGTATTTCGCGACATAATCTTATCTGTCATTTCTTCACTAGTGTCTCTTGCCGCAAGATCACCCATGTATTGCATACCATAATACCAAATCCAACTGAATTTATCTTCGGGAACGGGGTAGCTTTTGAACTGTGGGTATTTTTCTAAGAAGCCAACCATTGTGGCATTTTTTTCTAAATCCCATTTTTCATGGTAACCATCACGTTGTTCGACCATAGCTTCTAGTGCTTCTGGAACTTGGTATCTGTTCAGCACATAATTATTTACAATTGCTGGAAATAAAATCGTTAACAAAACCCATACAGACAATAGGGCAAGAGCATTAAAACTCGAACTTTTTAATAGTGTTACCATCCAAAAGCATAGAGCGCTCCAAAACAATAAGTACGTGATACTTTGAAGAAATAAAGCCCAAAAGTTCTGATTTAAAGGTATTTCTAACACTAAAATCGCAATAACCAACAGCGTAATCAAAAGAACAAGAACGAACAAAATCCTTATGAGTAATTTTTTAAATAAAAACCCAGACTTGTTAGCTGTTTGCGATGCTAAAATTCGCCATGTTCCTAATTCTTTTTCCTCAGAGTACAGGTTAAAAGTCAAGGCAATCAAGACCAACGGAAACAAATATATGATAACAAAACCTAAATCTAAATTACCAGACATTAACAAAGATGGGTTTTCAAAATCAGCGTCGTATTTTTGACCTTCCAGAGCTCTAATAGTGACCTATTACTTCTATCTAAAGTTTAAATAAACACTATTAAATTACTGTTTTACAAAGAATTGTAAAGTTTTTAATCATTTAAATAAATAATTGTAAATCATATTGATTGGTAAATAAATATCTACATAAAAAAGTATATATTGTGAAGTGATTTGGAAAAATAGTTTAGGAAAATAATTTTTGGAAAATATGAAGCAATACGATCTAATTATAATTGGTGGAGGACAGGCGGGTTTGTCAGTTGCCTATTTTTTAAGACGAAGTAATTTAGATTATCTTATTCTCGATAATCAATCAAAGCCAGGTGGTTCTTGGTTGCAAACATGGGATAGTTTGAAATTATTTTCTCCTTCAGAATATAGTTCTCTATCAGGTTGGGGAATGCCTAAAACCGAGCAAGAATATCCTAGCAAAACCGCGTTTATAGCTTATTTGACTGCCTACGAAAACCGATATGATTTTCCCATACAAAGAGACACTGACGTATTAACTGTCATCAAAGAAAACGATCTCTTTAAAATAGAAACATCTAAAGGCATTTTCTACTCAAAAGCGCTTGTAAGTGCAACGGGTACTGCTAGAAAGCCATTTATTCCTAATTATCCAGACAGGGAACAATTTATAGGAGAGCAAATTCACTCTCTACATTATCGAAATACTGATGATTTAAAAAATAAAAAAGTCTTAGTTGTGGGAGCTGGAAATTCTGGAGCCCAAATACTTGCAGAAGTTTCTAAAGATGCGTTTGCAAAATGGGTAACTCTAGAAGAGCCAAACTTTCTAGCAGATGATATTGATGGTCGTCATTTATTTGCGCAGGCAAATGACACTTATTTTGGAAAAACAGATACTGTGCCCAGTTCAAAAATAGCACTTTCTAGTATTGTCATGGTACCATCAGTAAAGGAAGCTAGGGAAAGGAAAGTACTGCATGCCGTACGCCCTTTTAAATCTTTTTATAAGGACGGTGTGGTTTGGGATAACGGTGATAAAGAGCCCTTTGATGCAATTATCTGGTGTACTGGTTTTAAGGCAAATTTAGACCATTTAACTGCTCTTACTGTCATCGAAAACAATCAGGTAAAAACGATTGAAGAAAGCACTAGATCAGCATTAGAACCTAAACTTTGGCTTGTAGGTTATGGAAACTGGACTGGTTTCGCATCGGCAACCATATATGGCGTTGGTAAAACGGCAAGACAAACTGTAAAAGAAATTCAGGCCTTTTTTAATACTGAACTAGGACCACTATAAAAAATAGGGTAGGAGTATGTCCGTGTCAAATTTATAGGACTATAGAAGTAATAATTAGTAGATTGTAGCGTCAATTATAGTATCCTCAAAGAGTAAACCACCTTTATACATGCCTTTAAGTACCGGATGAATTTCTTTGCCTAAATTGGTCAGACTATATTCTACTCGAGGGGGTACTTCAGGAAAAACGGTTCTATTAATTAATCCATCGATTTCTAGTTCTTTTAATTGCTTGCTCATCATTCGTTCGCTAATATCAGGCATCAATTTAACGAGTTCACCGTACCTTTTATCGCCTCTAAAAAGGTGTAAAATAATCGTTCCTTTTCTCTTTCCTTTAATAGTATTTATAAATGTATCGATGGGGCAATAACTTTTTTTCATTTTCATTTTTTCTTTAAAGCATTGAAAACGAACAATACGGTACAAAATGTTCGTGGCAGTACAAATTGTAAGTTGTTGTATAGCAATATGTTTTTACCGAAATTTGATGTAAATTTAAGTAAAACATTCAAATTATATACTATGAACACACAAGCTACATACAAAGCATTTAGAGTGGAGGAAAACGACGGCAAGTTCACTACTGCGATAAAAGACATGCCCTTTTTAGAAATTTCTGAAGGTGAATTACTTATAAAAGTCAGTTACAGTTCACTAAATTATAAAGATGCATTGTCAGCCACAGGAAATAAAGGCGTGACTAGAAATTTTCCACACACACCAGGTATTGATGCGACAGGAGTTATTGTGGCTTCTCATTCGAATAAATTTAAAATAGCAGATGAAGTCATTGTCACTAGTTATGATTTAGGTATGAATACTGATGGTGGCTTTGCAGAATATGTTAAAGTTCCAGTTGAATGGGTAGTTAAATTACCTGCAGGCCTTTCTATGAAAGAGGCAATGATGATTGGTACTGCAGGTCTTACAGCAGGATTGTCAGTATTACGATTAACCGAAACAGTGCAACCTGATAATGGTGCTATCGCCGTTTCTGGAGCTACGGGAGGCGTAGGCTCTGTAAGTCTTGCAATCCTTAACAAATTGGGCTATAAAACGGTGGCTATTACTAGTAAAAATAGCGAGGTTGATTTTTTAAAAAAATTAGGAGCTAACGAAGTTATCCTGCGTGAAGATTTTGAAAACCTAGATAAAAAACCACTTCTAAAACCACTTTATGCTGGAGCAATTGATACAGTAGGAGGTACTATTCTTGAAAATTTGATTAAGTCTGTGAGTCCTATGGGAACAGTAAGTTGTTGCGGAAATGTAGCTTCACCCAAACTAGAACTAACAGTCTTCCCCTTTATATTGAGAGGAGTGTCGCTTATAGGTATTGATTCCCAGAACTACCCGATGGAATATCGCGAAAAAGTATGGTCTAAATTAGCTACCGAATGGAAACTAGATACCTTAGCAGAAACAACCACAGAAATTGCCCTAGAAGATTTACAAGCTAAAATTAATCTAATGCTCGAAGGAAAGTTAAAAGGACGAACAATCATTAAGTTGTAGTTATTTGTTTTCGCTATTTAGTACGATTTAAGCAAATAAAAAACGAGCGAATGCAGTGAGCGATTAATAGCGGACTGCATTCGTTCGTTTAGATATTTAAAATTGGAATTGAAGAAGTAAAACTGCTTTCTATTTTTTTTTATTTTACATTTTTAAAGTAATTTGCACAAAAATTAGCGATTGAAAAATATTCCCAATATATCATTTCAAAGTGTCGAAAAATCAAAAGATTTTGAGTTTCTAAATCTATCCGATTTATTTGCCAGAATGCCCGATATTGTCGATCACAATCCTACACAACCACACCGCATATCTTTTTTTGCTTTATTATTAGTAACTAAAGGATTTGGTACCCACCAAATAGATTTAAAAGAACATGATTTAAAAGCAGGCACAGTGCTTAAAATTGCCAAAGGACAAGTACATGCTTTTCAGAAAAATGCACAATATGAGGGCTATTTAATCATTTTTACCGAAGATTTTGTCGTAAATCATTTTTCGAAATCTTCGATAAATATGATTTCGCATTTGTACAATTACCATATTTCGTCGCCTATATTTAGTAATGAAGCTGGAAACAAAATCTTTTTAGACCAATTAATCGTAGAGGTAAAAAATGAAAATAAGTACGCCAAAGAAAACATCGTTGCTGCTTTACTCAACTTATACTTATTGCGATTGGAGCGAGAATTCAATGATACTTTAGAAAATAACAATTCGAACCATTACGCTATTTTTATTCAGTTCAAAAACTTGGTTGAAGCCCATTATACAAGCACTCGCAACGTAAAAGACTACGCTAATAAATTGTTTATTTCGACCAAACATTTAAACCAAGTAGTCAAAGAATTTACTTTAAACACCGCCAAACATTTTATAGACGATTTTGTGATTCTCGAAACCAAAAGAGCCATGGTGAGTTCTAATAATAGTCTCAAAGAAATTCCCTTTGCAGTTGGTTTTGACGAGCTAACCAATTTTACCAAATTTTTTAAAAAACATACCAATCTCACTCCTAGAGAGTTTAAAGCTTTGTTGTAACCCAATTTCACCATTTTATGCGTCATTTGCTTAAAAATTAGCACGCAGATTTTACTAATTTCAGCAGATCAGTTGTTTTCATCTGTGAAATTTGCTTGTATTAATAGAGGTACGAGCTTAGTTGCAGATTAATAGTACGCATTACCATACAACAAGTTCAGGCGCATATTTACCATTTTCAACCGAGGATTTACCTTTATAAAATGATTAAATAAAGAGACCTTTGTATAAAATAAATTACAAAACATGAGTCAAGTAGCAGTTTGCCCTAGCTGTGGCAACAATTCAAAAATTAAAGAAGTAAATGGAGAAGTCGTATTTCAATCGATACAAGATGAAGAACTGGTCAAAAAAATTAGTCAGTTAAAAAATGTGATGGAAAAATTCAAGTCAAAAGCCGAAGCTTTAGAAAAAGAACTAGAAGCCTTTAAATCAAATAAATAAGCGTATGAATTTAGATCAAAATAAACAAAATGCCATTGCTTTTTACAAAATGGCATATGAAGGAAACCCAGCTCAGGCGGTCGCGTTATATGTAGGCGAAGATTATATTCAGCACAATCCAATGGTGGGTGATGGGCCTCAGGCATTTATAGCTTATTTTGAGAGAATGCAAAAAGAGTTCCCTGTAAAAACCATTGCATTCGTTCGCACCATTGCCGAAGGTGATTTGGTTGCGCTACATACGCATCAAGTTTGGCCAGATGAGGACGAGTATGTCACAATGGATTTCTTTCGTTTTTCTGACGATGGAAAAATAGTGGAGCACTGGGACAGCATTCAGCAAATTCCCAAAACGGCATTGAATGCTAACAAAATGTACTAAGAAGCAGCAAATGAGTTTTATTAAAAAAAATTATGGTTGGATGATAGTCGCCCTAATTGGTGTCTTGCCAATTATCCCGCTTTTAAACTTGGTTACCCTAAATTTCTCCAATGGTTTTTCGATTAGTTTGGTAGCAGGAACCGCTAGCGAAGGCAAGTCTTCCCTAGAAATGCTGTACCATATCTCAGGAGAATTTGCCATTAGGTGGATGACCGCCGTGCTTAGCTGTACGCCCTTTTTTATCCTGTTTGGTGTCAACAATTTATTTGTGCGCCAAGCCATGGGTATCGCAGCAGCAGTTTGGAGTTTTATTCATTTTATTATCTTTATTTGGGCCGAAGGATTTGCAGAAACCTTTACCGAAGCCAATTATATAGCAGGTTTTATAGCTGTCTTAATTTTGATTCCGTTGTTTTTTACTTCGAATAGAAAAGCGATGAAGAAATTAAAGAAGAACTGGAAAAAGATTCAAACTTATTCTTACGCAGCCATTATTTTGAGTTTACTACACGTAGTGCTTCTCGAAAAAACTTGGCTTATCTACGGAATAATAGTGGGTATTGGATTTATTCTTCGTTTGCCATTAGTGAAAAATAAAATTATGAATTTTCGAAATAGTAGAAATTAAATTTTAAATTTATCAGATAAATACCTTATCTATTTTAATTGTATAATACCGGTACTACATCTTAAATAAACTAAAATATGAGCAAAGCAGCCGTTGGACTATTGGGATTGGGTAGTCGCTCTACTTTATATTACATCAAGGAGCTAAACCGATTGTATAATCAAGAAAAAGGCGGTTACAGTACTTTTCCTTTTGTGATGCTCAATGTAGATTTTGATACAATCAATCCACTTTTGCCAAATACTTCAGAGGCTCTAGATACTGTCGTTAAAACGTTTCTAGATGAGCTCGAAAAGTTTGCCATTACCACTATTTTAATTCCGAATATAACGCTACACGAAACCATTGACCGCATAGCTATTCAGAAAAAGATACTTCATCCGCTAGCTTTAACGGTCGAAAAAATAATAGAGCAGGAGTGGAGCACCATCGTTTTATTTGGTTCACTCCATTCTATGGAATCAAATTATATCAGTTCGTATTTTAATGACAAAGGAATAGAAGTCCAACTTCCATCTCAAGAAGACCGTTTGTTTATAGACGAAGTTCGAAAACAAACCTATACCGAAACGGAAACTCCAGATTTGATAGCATCCTACCATTCGATACTGAACAAATACAGCAAAAATTCCCCTGTAGTACTCGCCTGTACAGAATTATCTATCTTCAAATTAACCGACAACTATCGTATTATAGATATGGCACAACTTCAAATAGAACAAGCCGTTTCACAAACAGTATAATAGTCCCAGATTTACCATTATTAGTGATAGATTGATATAAACCACAAAGCAGAAAATAATCATCTTTGTCCGTATCAATTAGATCAAAAGAAGATAGTATGAAAATAGCAGTAACATCAGCAAGCGGACATTTAGGTGCTTCCATCGTCAAACACCTCAGTAACTTAATCGGAAAAGAAAACGTCATCGCCATAGCGAGAACCGTCGAAAAAGCAAAACATCTAGGCGTAGAAGTTCGAAAAGGAGACTACAACAATCGCGCTGAATTTGATGCGGCATTGCAAGGGATCGATACCGTTTTACTCGTTTCGGGCATGGACGAACCACAAAAAAGAATCGAGCAACACCGCAATGTAATAGAAGCCGCAATAAGCGCAGGAGTCAAAAAAATCGTGTACACCAGTATAGTAGGAGCCGAAGAAAACAACGCTTTTAGCCCAATTGTTCAAACCAACAGACAAACCGAAAGAGACGTGCAAGAATCTGGATTATCTTGGGTTATTGGTCGCAACGGAATCTACATCGAGCCTGATTTGGAATATATAGACACCTATAAAAAAGACGGCGAAATTCGAAATTGTGCAGGCGACGGCAAATGCACCTATACAAGCAGGCAAGAGCTGGGTTACGCTTACGCGAAAATGCTAGTGGAAGACCAACACAACGGACAAATATATAATTTGGTTGGCAACGGCATCACCCAAGCCCAATTGGCAGCCGACATAAATACGGTTTTTGGAACTGATTTGGTTTACAATTCCGTTTTTGTAGCGGACTACGCAACAGAAAGAAAATCCGAGTTAGGCGATTTTATGGGAACAGTAATCGCAGGAATCTATGAAGGAATTAGAATGGGAGCCAACGATGTCCCTTCGGATTATGAGAAAGCAGCGGGAAGACCCCATATTTCTGCTTTAGAAATGATGACGAATTTTAAAAATAGAGAGTAGGCTTATCTAATTTGGTTATTTATCAACTCCTTTACTTCAATTCTATTCGGTCAATGAGGAGTTTAAATTGTTCCTTCTTTTTGTTGCCAATCAAAAAAGCAATTTCTTCAAAATAAACTTCCGAAAAATTATGCTGTTCCAGTGTTCTACCTCTAAAGGCAGGATACATGTCTTGAAGCGAAATTTTGATTTCTTCCCACTCTCCCGAAGTCGAAAAAGGAGCAATAAACGAATGTGAATCCCCAGAATTAGTTTTTATCCTAAACTGATATTTTTTGCCATCACCTTTAAGTTTGATAATTATTTTGCTGTAGCCTGCTGTTTTTACCTGTGGAAATCGATAGCGAACAGATGAAAAACCACCATTGTTCTCCAATGAAATAGCACCTTCAAACAGCCCAAACCCATCCGAATCCAATGTGAAGTTGCCCGCCGAAACCCCTCCCATCACCACGTCATCCACAACGCGCCAACCTTGAATGTTTGCTTTTTTTGTAAAATCAAAAAGTAGCTGTGGAGGCATAGAAGAAAATAGTGTCATCATAGAGATTAAGCTTTTCATAGTAATTAGTTTGGTTAAACAATTGTTTTAGCGGTTTCTTGGTTCTTACTCCATTGGGCGCTATGTTACAGCATTCCAACTTTAATAGGCGCGGAATAAATTTCGACAAATAGTTGTAGAAAGATCCCAGCCATCTGACTCTTTTGCCAATTACTACAAAATTAAGGTTACTTTGAGCCAAATCCAATTTGAAATTGGTACTTATTTTATTCTTTTTTGGAGCTGTTTCCAGGTAACGACGGTTCGAGGCGTTACAATCTTTTTGTAAGGCTGAAAAACGATTTCCCAAAAGGATTTTCACTGCTATCTGGGTTAGGGGTTTTGTGCATTTAGAAAAATAAAAATTTGATTGAAATAACATATAGAAACCTTAAAATGATGAAGAGTTATTATCTTTTTCAACACATTATTCCATTTATACTTTATTTTTTTCCATTTCGAAATTCATTGAAATCTCCAATATAAATATCTTTGACTCCAAAAATATTTAATATTGCAAAACATCTATGAAAAGTATCAATTTTTTTTAATTCATCTTTTATCGACAAATCATAAAGATGAAAATAGTCAACATCAAATCGGAAAAGTACTTCTATAAAATCTTCATAAATGTTCAATCTGAATTCCTCCAAAATTAATTCATATTTGAATTGAGGAGTTAATGAGGAGTTTCTTTGGATGAGGCGACCATTATAAATGGATTTTTTACTTTCAAACGTAATAATTAATCCTTCCTGACTCTCAATTTTAACTGTTGCATTTAATTTTAAAGCTAAATCTTTTGCAAGTTGTTCTAATTTTGAAAGCCTGAGTTTATGTTTGCCAACTATAAATGGATGTTTAAATTCGTCCATTATAATATAGGTTTCCAATCCAGTTCCTTTTCAATTAAAGTCCTGTAATGAGTTTGAATTTGTGTTGGAGTTCGTCGAATATATTCTTCGGCTAAAGCACTTTTGTTTCCCTTTAACTTTTTTAAATAGTCAATTCTATCTTCAGAAACAATTGTTTCAATGACTTCGCCACCGTCGTTTTTGATTTCCCATTTTTCACCAAGATTTGTCCAGATTACAGCATCAATATCGGTGGACTTAATCCATTCTAAAATATTATTCTTAAAGAACACATTTTCATGCGAAAAAGTATCAATTGATTTTTCATAACTACCAATTTGCCCTTTTCCAGTACCTTCTCTAACAGCTAAATTCAAAACTGCTTCTGGGAGATTTTCATAACTTGAAATTGCAAAGTACGTTTGCACTTCAGTTGCGTTTTTAGTGATTACAAGAGTCAATCTTCCATCTTTGGAAATTCTTGCAAATTCAATGGGTAAAAAAGGTCCGTTTGCTGTCCAGCCAGTTTCTTTATCAAATTGTAAATCTTTGGGTTGCCATAAAAGTGAACCCCAACCGAGTATTGCTATTTTCATTTCTAATAAATAGTTTTAAATATACTAATAATTAAAAATATAAAACCTATTAGCGCAAATGCAAGTTCCAACCAAAAACTCCACCATGATATATCACCAAGGAGCTTCGTTTTTTTGCCAATATCTTCAAATGTAATTTCATTTTTAATTGCCCTTTTAATAGATCTGGCAGTTTTTCTAAAATCTATTAATTTTGATATGTTCATCACCAAATAAAATAAAATTGAAAATAATAATGCTATAACTGATAATCTTAATAAACTATTAATTGTTTCGCAGCTACAAATTTTATTCTTCATCAAGTAGTTAACTGTGAACCCTATAATTGTTGCGCTAAATGTAAATATAATATTTGAGCTAGTATTTAACTGATTGCGTTGGATGTCTCTCCAATGTTTATAATTGTAAAATTCCTCAAGTTGTTCTTTTTTATTCGTCATATGATTTTTTTAAAAGTCTATTAAATTGACTTTTTATTTTAAATTTTGGTTTACTGATTGCATCTTACTTGTTATTTTGAATATTTTCAAGTAATTTAATTATAAGCTCGTCATCAATATATGGTTTTAATGTGTTCCATATTGCAGTTGGAGATTTATATCGAGGATATATTAATTTGTGAGAATGTTTATGCAGTAATTTTACGTTCCAATTTATACTTTCATTTTTGCTTAAATTCTCCCAATTCCATCTATCAGCATATCTGTTTATAAAATTATATGACCAAGGTAAATTTTTATTACTTGATAAATCAAAATGGCCATCATTCCAATTCCATAAATCTTCATAATCTTTTATGAAATTTTCATTCCAGGGTAATGTTTCAATATTACTTAATCTTTTCCAATTCAACTTGTCTTTATATTGTTCAATCACTACTTCATTCCAAAAGTTACTTTTATTTGATGAAAGTTGATTGAAATCTAATCTACTGCTATATTCCTCTATTAAAATCCATGAAGATTCAAATGTAGAATAATTGAAATCTTTCCAATTTATCTGACTTTCGTATTGTTCAATTAAGTCTATTGTCCATAATATATTTCTATTTTTTGAAAGACTGTCCCAGTCGATATAATTAGCATATCTATCAATAGTTTCTTGTGTAAAATTAACTTTTTCATTGTTGCTTAAGAACTTCCAGTCCCATCGATCAATAAATCTATCAATGATTTCTGTTGTAAAATTAATTCCAATATTATTGCTTAATCCATATTCACCATCCCAAGCCCATTTTTCCTTAAACTCTTCAATTAATTCAATACTAAAAGGAATGTAAGGATTATCACTTAAAGAATGAATACCAGTCCATTGCCATTTATCAGTATATTTTTTAATAAAACCTATCGACCAAGGAAATCCTTTGTTGTGACTCATATTATTGTAATATTCGTCACCCCAAAACCATTTTTCGGCATATTTGTCAATAAATTGTTCTGACCAAGGCAGTCTTTCATTGTAGCTTAATTCGCGCCAACATATTTTATTTTTGTATTTCTCAATTAATTTAAAATCCCATTTTATATGTTGGTTATTTATAACACTGCCATATACATGTCCATCCCAATCTAAAATATTTTCTAGAAAATCTATTTTATCATCAGTCCAAGATAAATCAATATAAGCACTAAAATACGCCAAGTTCCATTTAGTTTTAAAAGTAATTAATAAATCGAAATCCCATTTTAAACTAGTGTTTGTAATTAAGCCTGAGTCTATATATGATGAATACATACCATATTCTTCAAAAATTAAGCTATTTTGATATTTTGTAATGAAAGAAATAGTCCAATTAATATTAAGGTTATTGCTAATAGAGTTCCAATTCCAAATATCTGTACACAAGTCGATTACTTGCTCATTTAATGAGTAATACTCTGAAATTAAATCAGTAAAGAATTTCGGATTACTTTCAAAAATTTCAGCAACCAACTTTTTATTATTTTCAGTAATCAATTTATTTGTAATATCTACACTTGAATTTACTTTATTTAGGAGCGAACTTTGCGATGCAACGGTTAATTTATTATTGTTTTCCATTCTATTGTTCCATTTCTAAAGTTAAATTGTTTAATTCGTCTTTCAGTTGCTCTTTTGTTTCGGTGAAATAATTGTCCCAATTTGTAATGTTATTGATTATTTCAAACGTTTCATTGGTTTTCAATTCAATAATTTCTTTTTCAATGCGTTTCAAGTTGGCTTTTAAATTTTCTAAAATTATCTTGAGCTTCTCCTTTTCAGATGTGGTATCTGATTTGGATTGAAATAATTTGCCTGACTCTAAATCTTTCAAAATTTGATTTACCATTTCAACGTCGTGTTCGTCATACGCTTTTTTTAGATTGATAAAGATGCGTTCGGCTTCTTCTTTTTGTTCATCATTTACTTTGTCAGGATGGCAAAAAGTTGTCGCTTTTCTGAATTTTTTCTTTAAATCTAGTTTTTCTTCATCAGTAAGTTCAAATTGTATTTTCTGCTTTTCAATTTCAAATTGCTCTTGGTAATTATTGAAATCTTCTTCAGTTTCTTTTTCTCTCGATTGGTTTTTAAACTTGATTTTTCGTAATTGGAGTATTTCTAAAATCAATTTCCCTAATTCTATCGTATGTCTGTGCTGAAAATCAGACAGTACTTTCTCTAATTCAATTTTTTCATTATCAAAAGCATTTACTTGGCTTTCTAATATTTTGATTTCTAGTTTAATTCCGGCTATTTCAGGGTCGTTCCATATAGAAAGTTGCTGATAATTGGAGATGAAAAGTTGAATAGATTTTATTGCTTTTCCGTATTCTTTTCCTTGCATAAAAGATATTATGCTGTTGATATCTTCGTTGAATTTGTAGATGAATAACTTCTTTGTGATTGTTTCTAAATCTTCAATATCTTCTAGAAGAATAAGGTTTTTTATAACTTCTAAACGTTTAATTATTTTGTCTAATGGAAAATCAAAATCTTCATTTGTTTGATTAGGAAATTCTTTTTCTACAATACAATTAAACTCTCTGATAAATTGCTGTGCTAATGCAGAATTGTTTGAGTTTATTACAATGTTTTCGTGATTAGTTTCAGCTTTATAACTCCAATTATAGGAGCCAGTTATTACTGTTGTATGGTCAATTATGCAAAATTTATTATGCATAAGATTGGTGTCACCATTCCCAATTTTATATACTTTGCCATTTAATTTTTCTAATATTTCAAAATCTATTTGCGAGTTTTCATTGATTTTGTCATTTGAAATTATGATGTACACTTTACAACCATTCTTTGCTTTGAAAACTAATTTTTCAAATATTAATTTGTTCGTAAACCAAGCAACTGCAATGTAGATGGATTGTTTCGCAATTTCTATTTCGTAGATTATTCTGTCAGGGATGTTCGCGAAAATAGCTTCGACTTGCATAAATTGGTGTTTTAATCAAAAATAGTAAAAATACAATCTTATTTAGGGGTTTTATAAAATATTTCTTAGCTATTGTTGCTATTTTTAGTAAGGATATATATATATGTTTTTTTAAGTTATAGCATCTCTTTAAATACGTGATTGCCGCGTTCCCCGCAATGACCTTGATTACGAATGCTTTTTGTGTATGCCTGTGTGGGATTCTTCCAGAATGACAAATTAGGTAGATTTGTTTTGTGTAAAGTTGGGTGCTTTTAAGCGCCAAAAGGTATATGTTCTTTAATTTTTCATATAGTTTAAAAGTCTCAAAGAAGATAAAACTTAAATGGCTTATCGGGTTAAAAAAGCCAACCCAAAGCAAGCAATCCAATCCGCAAGTATAATCCCTAATTCAATTTTCAAACGGAAATTCGATCGTGAACGCTGCGCAAATGTCTCCGACTTTGCGCCCATTTCTATTGGCAATTACAGTGATCAAGTCCGTTACTAGATAACAAAAAGCACCAATAATAATCGTCCAAAAATAATTTTAAAACTCATTAAAAAGCGACGCACTGTACCCGATTACCGTGTTCCTCGCAATGAGCTTTATTGCGGTTGCTCACTGTGCATGCGTTTGTTAGATTCTTTCAGAATGACAAACTAGATGGATTTGTTTTGTCTTTTCTAAGGGCATTGTTGCTTAGCTTTGAGATACTTCAATAATAATCGTAACAGTTCATTACTATTATCCTGACGGTGGGGGGTAAGTGCTAAAAACTATAAATCCATTACTAAACTATATAGTATTGCTATAGTATACGATTAGAATTAAATATGTAAAAGAAGAAACAATTAGAAAGAATGCTTGATTGTCATGTTTATTGCAATAGTCTTCATAACTATTGAATATTTTTGGGCGCTGTTTAAGAAAGTTGTAAAATTGAAAGTATTGTGTTTAGATTTTTCTACCTTATTTTTTAGAACTGAGATATTCTTAACCTTATTTTATCTTCAATGCTTCAATCATTTCATAAACTCCGTTTTGTGCATTTTCGGTTCCGCTATTGACCATAACTATATATCCAACAGATGTTTCACGATCTATTTGTACATAACAAAAGAACGTTCCATCTGAACCAGCATGTTCAGAAATTTGATCGTAATTACCCCATCCAATAGCATACTCCTCTTTTGCAGTATGTAAATAAGAATATGTTTCAAATTTTAGAAAGTTATCCTCTTTGCACAAACCTTTAATGTTGAGTTGAATGAATTTGGCATAATTGTCTATATTCATGCTTATATCTCCGGCAGGTTCTGCTAAACTTAAATCATATTCCACCTCTGGATTAACAGCAACTAATTTACCGTTTTCCACCCAATGTCCATAGGGCTGATCTTTTAAATTTCTATTTGGCCACCCAAAAACAAAATCAATATCCAACCGTGTCTTTAATAAATCAATGCACAAGTTTTCCCAAGACTTGCCCGATACTTTTTCAAGCATTGTGGTTGCAATACTATAACCGGCATTTGAATAATTATAATGGTCTGGACTGCCAACTCCTGAAAGTGTTAGAACATAACGAGCAAATTGGGCTCTTTTAACTTGTTTACTGCCTTTGAAATTTGGCAATTTTTCATATTCAGCACCGCTAGTATAAGGTTGGATTTTCGCACGATGTGTTAATAAATCCGCTAGTGTAATGTTGTAATAATCTTTATTTGAATTCCTCTTTAGTTCTGGAAATATATCAAAGAATTTTGTGTCCCATTGGATTTTTTTATTATCCACTAAATAACCCGCTATAAAACCAGTTATTGCTTTTGTATTAGACCCCAAATGAAAATAATCAGTGCTATTTGCAGTTAATTTTTCGTTCACTTCACTTATTTTATGATGGCCCAAAACTTTTTTTAGTGCAATATTGTCTTTAGTTACGATTGCAAAAGTCATTTCAGGAATACTATCTTTGAGCATAATATTTTCTGCAATTTTTTCATAATCTTGTGCGTTTATATTGCTAAACACTAGTAATAAAATGAAAATCAAACTTATTCTATTCATCTTTTTTGAGCATATTATTCATTGTAAGTAGCTGTTTAAAGAATTGCTCGCCTAAAGTTTATGTTGTTTTTACTTTTATCAAATCTATTTTAACATTTAAATATGGTTCATAAAAGCTTTGCATTATAAAACGCGATAACAGGCAGTAAATTTAAAAAATTACTAATTATATGCACTTAGAAATAGGTCATTGATAGTGCAATACTTAAGATAGGTGGGGTAGTAGCTTATTAATTTCCTGCAGCAAGTTTGCAATTTTTTCAGTAGCTTTTGGGTCTTTGGCGGTTGTTTGCGTGCTTTTTCTTTCGATTAAAGTTACAGGAATTTTATTCTTTGAGATGCTGTGATCACCGTTTTTAATTTGGTTTGCTATTTTTTGAACTGCTTTACGACCCAGTTCCAGAAAATTTTGGCGCACTGTAGTCAGCGGTGGGTTAAAATAAGCACTGTTTGTGGTATCATCAAAACCGGTTACTGCGATTTGTAAAGGAATTTCTTTTTTGAACTCTGCACAAGCACGCAAGGCACCTAGAGCCATTTGGTCATTACCTACAAGCAAGGCATCAAATTCTATTGCTTTCGAGAGTAATTTAGTGGTTTCAAGGTAGCCACTTTCAGCACTCCAGTTGCCTTCTGCTTGCGCAACAATGCTAGCTTCTGAATTTGTGATTGCATCCATCCAAGCTTTCGTTCTGCAGTTAGCGGCATAGGAAATCGATGGTCCGTTGAGTAATGCAATTTGCTTTCGACCTTGATTTAAAACCAAATCAGCGACTAGTTTAGCTCCTTGATAATGATCTGATGAAACTTGGTTTACTGCAGTTTCATAAGGTACATCTATAAATAAAAACGAAATCTTGCTATGTTTATTTACAATTTTCTCAGCTATTGCTGTGGTAAGTGGCAGGTTTATAAAGATCGCTTCGACCTGTTGTGATTGTAGTTCTTTTATCGCTAACTCGATTTGCTCTTCGCCTTCTTCGGTTACTGCGATCGAAATGTGGTAGCCTATTGCCAAACTTTCTAATCTAATTCCGTCCACAATGCTAGCTGCTCCTTCAAAGGTACTTCCTAGCGATAACACACCAAAAATTTTAGCACTTTTTCGAACCAATAATTGAGCCCCTTTATTAGGAATATAACCAAGGGTGTTGATGGCTTCTTGAACACGTTTTAAGGTAACAGGGTCAACATTTAAACCGCCGTTTGTTACTCTTGAAACCGTTTGAGTAGAGACACCAGCTAGTTTAGCCACCTCTTTAAATGTAATTTTCTTTTCCATAGCACTATGATCTGTTTTACAAATATACATGGTACAAAACGGATATTGACATTTTACTTTTGGGAATAGTTACTTTCGAACAAAATAAAGTACCGTATAAAAGAAAACCCCATTTTAATAGCTGTACTATTAAAATGAGGGTTTGAACTATGGTTAAGCTAAGCGATTGGTTTATATTTTCACTACAAATCCACCTCCAGGCGCCATTCTAATCGTTAATTTATCTGCACTGTTTTCAGTCACTTTAGCAAAATCGACACCGTTCATATCAGCATTGATACCGTCTTTGAATACAGTAACAGTCCCCGATTTACCTGTGATTTCTTGTACGTCTAAGGTAATTTCTCTAGCATCCCAGTTATTTAAACCACCTATGTACCAATCGTTACCGCTTCTACGTGCCGTAACAATGTACTCTCCCATGCTACCTGATATTGTTTTTGACTCGTCCCAAACTGTTGGAATCGCAGCAATAAACGCTGTAGTTACTGGATTTTTTTCATAGTTTGTAGGCGTATCACAAAGCATGTTTAATGGCGAAAGAAAGATCACATATTCTGCTAATTGATGGCAACGTGTTCCTTGACTCATTGGTTTACTAAAGTTAGGGTAGTACTGCGTTTCTACTACATTAGTAATGGTGTTTAATGCTTTTACGGCATTGTTCATCGCACCTTGAGTGTAATCAACAGGTCCCGAAATCATTCTAATAAACGGAATCGTAACATCATAAGTCACTTGGTCTGTAGTAATGGGTTGCCATTTCATTTGCTCTAGTCCGTGAACCCCTTCAAAGTTTAAAATGTTAGGGTAAGTACGTTGTAAACCTGCTGGCTTGTAAGTTCCGTGAAGGTCTGTTAGCAATTTATATTTGGCACACATTTTAGCTGCGCGTTCGTTAAAACTCACCATTTCCTGATCATCACCATTCATAAAGTCAATTTTAAATCCTTTAACGCCCATCTCGCTATAATGCTTACACACTTTTTCCATGTCCTTGTCAAAAGCGTAATATCCAGCCCATAAAATGATTCCTACATTGCGTTCTTTACCGTATGCAATTAGTTCTTCTACATTGATTTCTGGAACAACCTGCATTAAATCATACACCTTATTCACGGCCCATCCTTCATCAAGAATAATATATTCTATTCCGTTTTTAGAAGCAAAGTCAATATAATATTTATAGGTTTCGTTATTTATTCCTGCTTTAAAATCTACTCCTTCAAGATTCCAGTTATTCCACCAGTCCCATGCTACTTTCCCTGGTTTTATCCATTTAGTATCACCTATAACATTTTCTGCAGCCAGTTTAAAAGTCATGGTCGTGTTAGCCAAGTCCACATCGTTAGCCGTTACGATAGCAGCGCGCCAAGGAAAACTACGTTCGCTAGCTACTTTTGCGATATAATCATGACGTTTATTTACAATTACTTGAAGATTGTTGTATCCTGAATGTTCTTTAATTTGGTCACGCAATGGAGCGAAGAATGCTGTTAGAGTATTTTTATTATTACCCGCTTTAAAATACATTCCTGGATAATCTCGCAAATCACTCTCAGTAATAGTAATGCGTTTTTTTGCTGGTGTAGCGACGCTTAACGGGAGAAATATTAAACGCTCTTTGTCTAATTGCGAAATAGGCAAAGTGGTATAGGTATTCTCAAAAGACTGTGATAGCTGATGTTCTTGATCACCCACAGAATATACGTAGGGAACTGTAGCAGTGGCATCATCAGTGAATTTATACTCTGCAACTTCGTTTACAACATTGAATTTTCCTTTCTTTTTTGAAATAAAACGGTAAGCAACACCATCATCATACACTCTAAATTCTAAGCTCCAGTCGCCTTTAAAAGTAAGTACTGCTTTCTTATAATGATCGGTTACTTTTTTAGATTTGTAAAAAGGCGCATCAATTACGGTATTAACCTCGTCTGTTTTTACACTTTTCACAATACTATTGGAACCCCAAATAGTTCCATCTGATAATGTCATCGAAAGGGTAGAAGGGGAGAGCACTTTTTGACCGTCTTGAATGATCGAATATTGTATTGTTTTCCCAACAGTAATATCGGTACTTGTTTTTCCATCCGGAGAATTCAAGCTAATCTTTTTTGATTGTGCGGTTATAGCAACCGAGCCAAACAATGTCAAAGAAAATAGCATTGCTTTTAATGTGGTGTTTTTCATTGTAGTGATTTTTAAAATTGAATAATAGTATTTTTTTAGTCAGTGGAATGTTTACCACCAAATTTCGAATTGTAATCCATAAGTCAAACCAGCTGTTTTGTTACCAAAAGGTGCTCCAGTAGGTCCCGTTCCCACAGTGCCTTTTAGCGCGTCACTCCAGAAAGCATAAGTCACAAACGGACGTAACACAGGGCGGGAGTAGAACCCTTTTTTTAATGAAACCTCAGGTGTAAAAGTGATTTTATCCAGGTTACCCGTTAAATCAAGTTGTTTATTGATAATGTGCTCGTGTGTTACTTCTAAATGTAATTTGAAATAATTATTTAAATAATACATTCCTCTCGCTCCAGCAGTTAACCAGTATAAGGTGCGGCCTTTTCCTTCTAGATATTCTTTGTTATTGGGCGCATTAGGATTGTAATTATATGGTAGCGTTCCAAAATCCCTAATCACCGCAGATAAAATTCCGTTGAAAGCAAACTTATCCAAATCATCGTATAAAAAATTGTTGTTCACCTCAAGCGTATAAGCAGTATTTAAGTTGTTGAGCACCGTACTATTATTATTTGGATTCTCCTTTTCAGGAACTCCCGTCCAATGATTTATAGGAACATTTGCCCCTTGTCTAAATAATATTGCGGTGGTATTTGTAATGTACTTTTTTTCGTAATCCAACCAAGCAAAGGCACCAAAACCATCTTTTTGATCGTAAGCCAACTTTTCGTTTTTTGCTCTAATCGAATAATTAACAGCCAGGTTCAATTTACTCGTTCCGGTAATAGGGATGTTTACCCATCGTGCATCAGCGGTGTACGATCTTAGTCTGCTTGTGTCTAATACATTTTGGTAGGATACAACATTGTCTTCATTGAAAGTCCATGCTGCAATTTTCAAATCTTCCTTTGTACCTTTTTTAATTAGTCTCTCAACACCTAAGCCCCAGCCATTTTGTGATGGATTAATCCATTGCTTGTCTAGCATGTGAATAGCTTTTCGATCATAATAACGCTTTCCAGCCCATAAAATTTCACCTTTACCTAGTAGATTGTTTGCGCGAACGTACAGTTGAGCCGTTTTATTGAATTCCATTTTGTTTTTACTACCAAAGGCTTCGTAAAAAGATGACATCCAAACAACATCAAGTGATTGATCCTTAGATTCATTTAAATAGCGGGTGTAATCAAATTCTAATTCTCCGTAAGTATCTGCTTGATTACCTAGGCTGTATTTATTCAATGCTCCAGGACTTTGAAAATTAGCCTGCGTTTTTCCACCTTCACTTTTTCCTATACCTGACCTAATGTATCCTGAGACACCAAATTTACTATTTGCATCCTGCATAATTGTTTGTGCAGTTCCTACGGTAGACAGTGCTATAAACAGCACAGATGCATTAAAACACAGTAAGCCGTTACGGAAATTTCGCCTTGCTTCTTTTGCTACTAGCACTGATTTTCCAGCGGTTACTAAATGGTTATTTTTCATTCAATTGCTTGGTTATTGCTGTTGTTATAGTATCGATTGTTTTCGCAAACATAGTTATAATTATTGATACGATAATTAATTGCGTTTATTTTTTTGATATTATTGTTTTCGAAAGCAAAACGATAGGAATTTAATCAGCTGAATCTGGAAACCAACAGCTTGTTTTAAACATTCGTTAATAAATAGGATATTTTTATTCGAAAGTAAAATCATCAGCATTCATGAAAGTCAGCTCTAAGTAATTGACGATAAATTTAGATTAGCAGAGAATTCGACTAAACAAATTACTGAAGCTGTACATTGGATATTTTTATTCGAAAGTAAAACCATCAGGATTTATGAAAGTCAGCTCTAAATAATTGACGATAAATTTAGATTAGCAGAGAATTCGACTAAACAAATTGCTAGAACTAT
>NZ_JABSNL010000001.1:0-167996 GCF_013294025.1 Flavobacterium aeripolare | reverse complement strand
ATACGTAGGATAATTTATTCGAAAGTAAAATCATCAGCATTCATCAATGTCAGCTCTAAGTAATTGACGATAAATTTAGATTAGCAGAGAATTCGACTAAACAAATTGCTAGAACTATACGTAGGATAATTTATTCGAAAGTAAAATCATCAGCATTCATCAATGTCAGCTCTAAGTAATTGACGATAAATTTAGATTAGCAGAGAATTCGAAAATAAAACCATCAAGATTTATGAAAGAAATTCTAAAGTCAAACGTAATTTCTATAACAAGTACACATGAAATTTGGCTTTCAAGTTAGCTAGAAGAAGGATCACAGCACTTAGGATCTATAAAATTGGACCATAATCAGTAAATAACCTCTATTTTAACAATAGTTATAAATGAACTATAATTTATATTATGTAAAATAGAAAATAGCAACCAACCTATCTTAATAGTATTAAAATACTGATAATGTGTTTTATATCTAAGATTAAGAACAACATGCAAAGCTATCTGTTCCTAAAAGAAATCCCAATTTGCTAACAAATAGCAACACAATTTATTTCTTTACCATCATTTTATAATTATAGCATGCAATAAGCGTTCTATTCCATATATATTTTATTAATTTTGTTTTACTAAATAATCTCAAGTATGAATACAATTGCAAATAACATTGCCGATTTTCTTAAGGAATATGCACCATTTAAATATTTAAGTTTTGATGAGTTAGCTGCAATTGCTACTAATATTAGAGTATTAAATTTAGAAGTCAATAAAACCTTGTTTAAAGTCGACGATCCCTTGCATGATGTATTTTATGTGGTCGCTTCAGGATTGGTTAATTTAACGGTTGTTGTAGACGCTGAAGAGAATATTTTAAACAAATGTCATGAAGGCGCCATCTTTGGTTTACGCCCGTTTTTTGCTAAAAACAACTACACCATGACTGCAAAAGCGCGTGAAGAGAGTATTTTGTACGCTATTCCTATCGCTATTTTTAGACCTTTTGTAGCTAATAATACGGATGTACTTAACTTCCTTTTGGAAAATTTTGCCATTAATACACGAAATTCTAAAGACAAAGAGAGCATGCATAATAATCAGGTTTCTGATTCTGTTTTTTATACAGGACAAACTTCTGAGATGCAATATTTTCAAACCTTGTCATACAACAACAGTCCGATAACGGTTGCACACAGTGATACGATTCAGGAAACAGCACAATTAATGGCCGAGTCTAAGAATACTTGCGCAGTAATTTGCAGTAATAAGATTCCCCTAGGAATTGTTACTGATAGTGATATGTCTCGTAAAGTTGCAACCGGAAGATTTGCTGTTACTAGTACAATAGATAAAATTATGGTGTATCCAGTAATCACGGTTTTAGAAAATATTTCTTTGGCCGAGGCGCAGTTACTAATGCTTAAAAACAATGTATCTCATTTGTGCGTAACGCAAGATGGTTCTGATAAAACTGCTGTAAAAGGCGTCATTTCAGAACATGATTTAGTGGTTGCTCAAGCAAATAATCCTGGTGTTTTAGTTAAAGAAATTAAACGCGCTCACGATGCAAACGATTTAAAACAAATTCGTTTTAGATTAGCAGATCTCGTGCAGAATTCGATCCAGAAAAATATCCCTTTAACACATGTGAATAACATTGCTAGTGAAATCACTTTTGCATTATTAAAACGTGCCATAGAGTTGTCTATTTTAGAATTAGGCTCCCCTCCTGCTCGTTTTGCTTGGTTGAGTATAGGGAGTCAAGGCCGAAAAGAACAATTATTACCAACAGATCAGGATAGTATCTTAATATTTGAAGATGTTACACCTGAAAAATATAGAGAGGTAAAAGATTATTTCTTAAATCTTGCCAGTAAATCTACTGACATATTAGAAAGTGTGGGCTATGAAAGCTGTCCTAACGGTCACATGGCCAAAAATATCTTGTGGTGTAAATCGCTTACAGACTGGATGAAACAGTACAATAACTGGATCAATATGCCGGGCGAACATAGCGGTGATTTAAGCAGTATTTTCTTTGACTATGAGTTGGTTTATGGCGAGCAAAAAATTGAGGATGCCATTAGTAGTACTGTTTTTCAAAATATGGAAAACAACACCCTGTTCTTTGACTTTTTAGGAAATGATGCGTTGCGTAAAAACTCTCCTTTAACATTTTTCAAAAATTTCAATGTTGAAGAAGAAGGTCCTCATAAAGATAAATTTGATATAAAAACTAAAGCGTTAATGCCGTTGATTGATGGTGCTCGTTTGTTTACTTTGAGTTTTAAAGTCAAAGGAATCAACAACACCTATATCCGTTTCAAGCAACTGGCAATGGTAGATCCTAAGCATGCAGAAACCTATTTAGAATGTGCCGAAGCTTTTCTAGTACTATCAAAAATTAGAACTTTAGAGGGAATAAAAAATGATAGTTCGGGACAATTTGTTAATTTAGAGGAATTATCTAAGATTGATAGAGACAAATTAAAGAACGCCTTGGCGCCAATGCGAAAATTAGAAGACCTGATAAAAGACAAATTCCAACTGACACATTTTTCATAATTATGCTAGACTGGCTTAAAAATATTAACAAAGAGTACCCTGAATTTTACAAAGAATATCTAGCTAAATTTGGTGAAAAATCCACTAGATATGTGATGCTATCAACTGAAACTACTGGATTAAATCCAAAGGATGATGTTGTGTTGACTATATCTGCTTTTGCCGTGGTTGACAACAGTATTTTAATAGGTGATAATTTTGAGCACATTTTGCTGCAGTACAAATACTTTCATGACAACAAACTTTCTAATGAGTTTATTATCGAAAGTAAAATGGAAAAATTAAGCGAGCCAGAAGCACTCGAGAAGTTTATCAATTATTTAGGGAATGCTGTAATCGTGGGTCATCATATTGATTTTGATGTTGAAATGATTAATGCCGCCTTAGAGCGTTTGGGTTGTGGACGATTAAAAAACGAAGCGCTAGATATTGATATTATGTATCGAAAACTACAAGATATAACTGATAAAGAATTTTCACTAGTCGAACTCTCAGAGGCTTTCAAAGTTCCTGTGAGCGAACGTAATTCGTCTGCTGATGACGCTTATACTATTGCTTTATTATTCTTAAAATTAAAATCGAGACTAGGAATTAAGTAAAGATGCTACTGTAATAATATACTCGTAGTCACCATGATGTGTAATAGAAACTGGAAATTCTTGTTGGCTCTTTATATCAATTAAGTAAGGTATCCCTTTCTTTTTTAAAACTTGTTTGCGATCATTTAAAGTAACTATTTGCTCTAATAACTCGATAGTAGTAGCAGCAACAGTATACACCTTGTGAAGATCCATGATTGTTTTTGTATAATATATGCTGCCTTGACAGCTGACTGTTCCGCTATGTTCATCACTATATTCGCAAGATAATTGTAAAGGCATAAAAGCTCTTTTACCAGTTTCTCGAATGAAAATTTTATAGGCAGCCTCTTTCCTACTCCATAGATTCCATACCATGAAATCTTGATTTTCGGCTTGTTGAATAAGCGTAATTTCTTGGTTAGTAAATAGTTTTTCAAGATAGCCTTTGCGGCGCCAGTTGTTTTCTTTTTTGGCTACAGCCAAATCTACTACATCATTTCCAATCATTCACAAAATATTGATTTAAAGATTTTTATATAGTATTACCTAATGTATTACTATACCTTATTTCAAGGCTAATTTTTCTTCTATAACTGCAACGGTAGCTTCTACATTTAGCATTTTCTCCATTGCTTCATTGTCAATTTGGATATTAAAAAAATCCTCAACATCTAATACAATATCCACTAAATTAGCTGAATTGATATTTAAGTCTTGTATAAAATCTGTTTGCTCTGTCAAAGTCTCCAGTGCTTCTTTATCAGTCACAAAAGGAGCAATAATATTTTTCAAATTTTCGATAATAGTGATTCTTTCCATTTATTTTATTTTTCAAATTTTTTAAATACAATACATCCGTTCACATCCCCAAAACCAAAACTGGCTTTTACAACGATGTTTACCGGTATTTCTATTAGTTTTTGTGGTACTTTGCTAGCATCTATTATTGCAGTAACTTCGGGATGAAGGTCTTCACAATTTATACTGGGGAATATAAAACTCTCATGAATTTGTAAAATACTAGCCACACACTCAATACTTCCTGCAGCTGATAAGCAGTGACCAACCATCGATTTAAGCGAATTGATATAAGGAAAATCATTGCCTCTCAGCTCAAGCGCCTGACTCCAGTTCTCAATCTCTAATCCGTCCTTAGTTGTTGCAGTGAGATGTCCGTTAATGGTATCAATCTTTCTAGGATCTATTCCACTATTTTTTATAGCATCTCGTATACACTTTTGAACCGCAACCGTATTAGGAGCTGTCATGGTTCCAGTGCCTCTTTGACCTCCTGAGTTGATATTACCTCCTTTTATCTCAGCGTATATTCTAGCACCTCGCGCCAGCGCATGCTCTAAATCTTCTACAACAAAAGCGCCTGCACCACTACCTGGAACAAAACCAGACGCGGTGGCACTAAGTGGTCTCGAACCCGTCTCAGGACTATCATTGTGTTTAAAAGTACAGACTCGCATGGCGTCAAAACCTCCCCAAATATAAGGTCCAGAATCACTAGTGCTACCAGCAAGTATGCGCTTTGCTTGTCCGGATTGTATTCGATCATAAGCCATCATCAAACTCTCTGTTCCCGTTGTACAAGCAGAGGAATTTGTGGTAACCTGATTGCCTAATCCTAATTTACCCGCCAGATAAGCGCTAATCCCACTATTCATAGTTTGTGCCACAGCAGTGCTCCCCAATCGCTTTGTTTGGAAATTATCAATTTTATAAATGCTTTCGCGAAATTTCTCAATTCCCGACGTTCCAGCTCCAAAAATTGTTCCAGAATCCCAATCAGGATCGGTTGCAGTAGTGATCTCGAGACCGGCATCTTTCCAAGCGTCTAGCCCTGCGATTACGCCATAGAGTATTCCGGTAGAATTAAAATTTCGTAGTTCTAATTCAGTAAAATAGTCTGCTATTTTTTCAGTAGAGAGGATTGGTTTGCCTGAAATTTGACAGGAGAATTTCAATCGCTCTAAGTCGGGATCTTTTTTTATACCCGAAATACCATTTTTTATCGCATGAGAAAATGCTGTTAGTCCCACGCCGTTAGGGGCAACGACTCCCATTCCTGTTATGACTACTCTCCTACTCATCTTTAGCTTTATTTTCAATTATCATTCCTGCTATTTCTCCTCGACATACTTCAATACCTAAGGCATTGCTCATGCTGACTTTGCATTTTAATTTCCCGAATCTAAAATAAATTTTCTCAGATGTAACCGTTACTTTTTCATTAGGATAAACAGCTTTTAAAAATTCGATAGTGCTTGATGTTAAAGCAATTGCTACTTGTGCGTTAGCTTCTTGATTTAAAAGATAAATTCCTAAACACACTACGCCTATTTGAGCCATGGTTTCAGTAAGTATGACTCCAGGAGTAACTGGATTGTCCTTAAAATGGCCTTTATAAAAATCAGCATGCTCTTTAAAAGTGTAGCTACCCACCACACCATCAGCACTTATTTTAGTAAGGCTGTCTACAAACAAAAAAGGTTCAGTATACGGGAGTTTATCAATAATTGCAGTAGCATCCATTTTTTCTTAAAATTAAAATTCGAGTAAAACACGTTGTGCCGAAAAGCCAGGACCAAAGCTCAACATTAATCCTAATTCACCCGCTTGCGGTTTACTATCCATAATGCGCTCCAGAACATACAAAACAGTAGCACTAGACATGTTACCATATAATTTAAGTACTTCCTTAGTGTCGTCTATATTCTTACCTAAGTCAGAAAATAAGGCTTCTACAGTTTGCACTATTTTTTTTCCGCCGGGATGGAATATCAAATGATCTAGCGCCTCTATTTTTAAATTATTTTTTTCTAAAAAAGGATGAATAATCGCTGGAAAATGCGACGCTATGGTATTAGGAACTTCGATATCAAGTACCATTTGTAAACCAGAATTAGTTAACTTAAAACCCATCATGTGCTCGTTATCATAAAAGTGATACATAGCTTCATCAAGAATTCGCGCACCTGCATCTTCCTCACAAGAAGAGAGTAACACGCAAGCAGCGCCATCACCAAAAATTGCTGCACTAACAATATTTGCCATTGAAAAATCATCCAACTGAAAAGTAGCCGTAGGACTTTCTACTGCAATCACCGCAGCTCTTTTTCCAGGATTAGCTTTCAAAAAATTCTTTGCATAAATAATTCCTGAAACTCCTGCAGCACAACCCATTTCGGTAACGGGAAGCCTAACAATATCTTGTCGTAATTTTAATTTATTGATTAAATAAGCATCTAGTGACGGAATCATTATTCCGGTGCAGCTTACCGTGATTATAAAGTCTAAATCTTCGGGTTGCCACTTTGATTTTTCTAAAGCTTTCACGAGTACTTTTTCACCTAAATCAATCACTTCTCTGGTGTAAATTTCATTGCGTTCTTGAAATGAAGATTGCGTAAAAACTTCGATAGGATCCATAATAGAATACCGCTTGTCTACAGCAGCACCTTCAAATATTTTTTTTACTTTTCGAATAAATCGCTCGTCTTGATTTACCAACCAATGATCCAAAAAAGGAAGGATTTCCGCTGTGGTTCTTGAATATTTAGGTAATTGCTTGCTTACTGAACTAATTTTTACACTCATATTTTATATATTATCCATTGGTACCTAAAAGCCCATTTCCATTTAACATCGTATTTTCTGAAGCCTAATTTTTTAGAAAACTGAATCAAGTCTACTTTCTTAAATCCTCGTAATATAGAGACTAATCCATCTTCACGTGACATATCGTTTAATCCAAATACTTTACACAACGCTTGGAAAGAACGGTAAGCTATTTTACTTCTATGCAAGTCATTGATTACAACTCCCAAAGTGGCATTATTGTAAAAAACCCGCAACAGTTGTTGGATTTGATCGTCTTTAAAATGATGTAATGTCAACGTACAAAGTACAATGTCGTATTTAAGATTTTCAAATTCTTTATCAAATATATTTTCGCATAAATAGGAAATATTGGCATAGTTTGTTGATAAGGCTCTTGCATGTGTAATTGTGAAATTATTAGCATCAATTCCTACCAATTTGAAAGTGAGCCCTTTGCTTGTTGCATAATCTGCTAGTGCTCTCAGCATATCTCCATTGCCACATCCCACGTCAACAATGGTAAACTCACGCTTTTTTTCGGCGGTAGACAACATGTCTTTCACTCCGTTAAGTGTTAGTTTATTGCCGCCTAGCAGTTGATTGATACTCGCTATTTTATCTAGGGCATCACGAAGTACTTCGCCTTCCATGGCAAAATCATCCATGATTTCCTCTTGATCTGTTCTACATTTTGTACTTAAACCCATCTATGATTCAACTGTAAGTGGTTTTCCATGCGTTTGCTTTATTATGTATGGTAAGATAAATTTGAAAGTAGTGACCATTTTTAGCACCAGATTAGCACTAGTTTTGTTTTCTAAAATTAGTGATAAAAAACGGCCTGCTTGTATTCTTTTATTAAAAGTATACTTCCATTTTTTCTGGTACTCTTTTTCTAAAGCAGCTCTACTTTCTATTGTGTTGTTATTGTACTTAATAATTAATTCTGATGCTATCTTGGCACTGTGTATTGCCATTGCCATACCATTGCCACAAAGTGGATGAATGAGCCCCGCAGTATCCCCTATCATGATTATATGCTCTTCTACCGCTTGCTTTTTATCAAATGAGATTTGGCTAATCGTTAATGGCTTTTCAAAAAGCAAGTTGCTATTAGTAAATAAATCTTTTAAGTGAGGGTTTTTTGTCATTACAAATTCTTGGAAATCAGTAATGTTTTTATATTTTTTAAAGGCATCGTAATTAACTATATAGCAAACATTTACGACATCGTTCTCTACTTTTGAAACACCACAATAGCCCCCATCAAAATTATGCAAGCTCACCATATTATTTGTAATATTTGCTTGATAATGTGCCTTTACCGCCAGCCATTTTGACTTTCTATCCATGAAAGCTCGCTTCAATTTAAGATCGATATTTGATCGCTTACCAAAAGCACCTAAAACCAAGTCGGCAGTAAACGTTTGATTACTTTGTGTGCTAATCGTAAAAATATCCTTATCGAAATCGACATTTTCGAAATCGACATTTTCTACTTGATCAATAATTATTTGACAACCGTTAGAAAGTGCTTCTTGATATAGGTATTCATCCAAAGCAAATCTACTGATACCAAAACCACCTAAAGGCAAAGTAGTGGTAATTACATGACCAGCAACGGTAGAAAATCTCAAATCAGTTATTGTTTTAGCTTTTATACCAGTCAAATCAAGACCTAACCAATCAAAGTAAGGAAGTACTTCGTTAGAAATATATTCTCCGCATACCTTATGTCTAGGATAACTATGTTTCTCTATCACTGTGACAGCAATACCGCTTTTAGCTAAATGAATCGCAGCTGTAAGACCAGCCAGTCCACCTCCAATAATTAATACCTTTTTTGATTTCATCTTGCCGTAAATTTATGCAATAGCAATACGATGAAGTTATAGAATTTAAAGAATACTTTATAGAACTATCGAGTTTTTTACTAAAAATTTTTAAACAAAATTATCGTGAGTTGTTGTAGTACCAGATTGATTTTGTGCGGTCGCGTAACGATTCCCCGTAAATTCTTCAAAAACTTCCAATTCAAATTCGCTAGTTATCGTTAATAAGTGATCAAAAATATCCGAAATAATGTTTTCATACTTAAGCCAGTCTTTCTCTGAACTAAAGCAGTAAATTTCGAGTGGTAAACCTTTAGAAGTAGCCTCTAATTGGCGCACCATAATCATCATATCTTTATTAATATTAGGATTTGCTGTGATGTATTTTTCGGCATAAATTCTGAAAACCCCCACATTGCTTAACCTTCTTATCGTTGCTGGAATCTCTTCATTCGCTGATAATTCGGTATTGTATTTATTGACAGCGGCAGTTTGCTCATTAATATATGACTTGATCATCTTATAATTTCCAAATTTCTCTAGCATTTTTTCATCGCAAAATTTAAAACTACTCACCTTTAAATATATGGCTCTTTTAATACGTCTACCTCCAGAATTGCTCATTCCGCGCCAGTTCTTGAAAGAGTCAGTTATAAAAGCATAGGTAGGAATTGTGGTAATGGTTTTGTCCCAGTTTTGCACTTTTACAGTGTTTAAATTAATAGATAAAACATCACCGTCAGCATCAAATTTAGGCATCGAGATCCAGTCTCCCACTCGCACCATATCATAAACAGACATTTGTACACTAGCAACAAAACCGAGGATTGTATCCTTGAATATCAATAATAAAATGGCAGTCATTGCTCCCATTGCTCCTAGAAAGTAAAACGGACTCTTCCCTAAAATTAAGGACAGTACTAATATTAAGCCAACAAAGTAAACAACAATTTTTAAGACCTGAATATAAGTAGTAATTGGTTTGTCTTTTAATGCTTTAGCACCAGATAAGATGATTCCGAAAACCGTCAATAAGTTTAATAAAGACCTGAAAATAACGATGATAATAAATATATTTGAAAGTAAAATCACATACTTTATCAACGAAGGAAAATCACCAAAGATGTATGGTGCCGCAAGCACGATAATAAATGCTGGCACGAGGTAAGCTATTTTTTCAAAAACCTTTTTCTCAACTAAAATATCATCCCAGGCAGCCTTTGTTTTTAAAATAAATTTATTGACTAAACTAACGACAAAAAATTTGGTTAAAAAGTAGGCAATCATGCTCACAATAAATAGCACGGCAATGAGTGTAATTAATTTTAAATAGAGTGCTACGGTAGGATGTAACCCAAAATCATTAATAAAAAGATGATCTAACCAAACTGCGATATTGTATTTATTTTCTAATTCTTTCATTCAAAGTGTGCTTTAATTGTAAATATAGCACTCCTATTATGGCTTGTCAAAAAGTCATTCAAAGATTATAAAAGGATTAACAGACAGCTTACTACTTGTTACAAAAAACAAAGCCCTTTCAATTTTAATCGAAAGGGCTATATACAAGAAGATTTTAAATGCTATTTAGCACCATCTTTTATATGTTCAATAATTTCTGGATTTAGCAAAGTAGAAGTATCACCAAAGTTAGAGAAGTCCCCTTCTGCAATTTTTCTAAGGATTCTACGCATAATTTTTCCCGAGCGTGTTTTTGGCAATCCATCAACAAACTGAATTTTATCTAACTTGGCAATCGGACCAACGTGGTCAGATATATGTTGGTTTATTTCCTTAAACAAGTTCTCTTTATTTCTAATCTCACCAGTTTCTTTAAGGATTACATAACCATAAAGTGCCTTACCTTTAACATCATGAGGGAAACCTACAATTGCACTTTCTGCAACTGCTGGATGTTCGTTTATGGCATCCTCAATAGGCGCAGTTCCTAGATTATGTCCAGAGACGATAACAACATCATCTACGCGACCGGTGATGCGGTAGTACCCCACTTCATCTCTTAAGGCACCATCACCAGTAAAAAACTTACCTGGAAAAGCAGAGAAATACGTATCAATATATCGTTTATGATCTCCCCAGATTGTGCGTGCAATACCGGGCCATGGAAATTTAATACAAAGACTACCTACAACTTGATTTCCTTCTATCTCGTTGCGTTTATCATCCATTAAAACGGGTTGAATTCCCGGTAACGGAAGAGTGGCATACGTTGGTTTTGTTGGGGTTACAAAAGCGAGTGGCGAAATCATGATTCCTCCAGTTTCGGTTTGCCACCAAGTATCAACTACAGGGCATTTTTTTGCTCCTACATGGTCGTTGTACCAGTGCCAAGCCTCTTCATTAATAGGCTCCCCTACTGAACCAATTACCTTCAGTGATTTCAGAGCATACTTATTAACATACTCTAAATTTTCTTTGGCTAAAGCCCTAATAGCAGTGGGTGCCGTATAGAACTGTGTAATCTTATGTTTCTCTATAATTTGCCAGAAGCGACTAAAATCAGGATAAGAAGGTACACCCTCAAAAATTACCGTAGTGGCACCATTTAATAGCGGTCCGTAAACGATATACGAGTGTCCTGTAATCCATCCAATATCTGCAGTACACCAGAAAACATCTGTTTCCTCGTAAGCAAAAACATTTTTAAAAGTATACGCACTTTGTACCATATAGCCTGCAGTAGTATGCACCATCCCTTTTGGTTTACCTGTAGATCCTGATGTGTACAGAATAAATAAAGGATCTTCTGCATCCATAATCTCAGCAACCGAATTATCTGAAGCCTCATCTACAAGTGGTTGCATCCAGTAATCTCTACCTTCTTTCATGTTAACCGCTGTATGTGTTCTTTTTACTACCAGCACTTTTTCTACAGTATCACATTGTTCTAATGCTTCATCTATAATTTCTTTAAGAGCAATGGTTTTGCTTCCGCGAAAGCCACCATCAGCTGTAATTACCATTTTGCAACCGCTATCTGTAATTCTATTAGTTACCGCCGATGCAGAGAAACCAGCAAAAATCACAGAATGTATTGCTCCTATTCTAGCACATGCCAATAAAGCCACAGCTAATTCTGGTATCATGGGTAAATAAATACACACACGATCACCTTTTTTAATCCCCTGATCACGCAAAACGTTAGACATTTTACACACACGCTGATGTAATTCATTGTAGGTAATATGCAACGCTTCCTCTTCTGGATTATTGGGCTCAAAAATGATAGCAGTTTTATCTCCTCTCTTATTCAAGTGGCGATCAATTGCATTTTTAGTAATGTTAAGTTTGGCCTCAGTGAACCATTTGATGTCACCTTCAGCCATATTAAAATCGACAACCTTATCCCATTGCTGGTACCAAGTAAAATTTTCTTCGGCGATTTTTCCCCAAAATTTTCTTGGTTCTCGAACAGATTTGTTATAATGTTTGAAATATTGTTCTAGATTGTCAACTTTATAGTAACTCATGCTTTTTAATTTTTTATAAATGTATTAAAACTCTCTGTATTGCTGAAACAATTTTAGCCATTAATTCCTATGAAATCATGGCTAATTATCAATATATGATGGCATAATGTATGAATTTATTAAAAACAGCCCTTTTTTAAAATAGCTACTATTAAAAAAAGGCGATACAGTACAACTGTATCACCTTTTTAGATAATAATTATTCAAACCAATAAATAAAACTTAAAACAAAAAATAACAATTTAACCTTCTACATCAAAACGACGATCTAGAAGATTAAATAGTCTTTTTTAAGCATAAGAGCTCCCTGCATTAAATTATATATTAATAATAAAGTAAAAATATAAATCCTTTAAATAAAAGGAATTACTTCACTTAGTAAGTGTGTCTACTAAGTGAACGTAATGAGCGGTCAGATGCATTTTATATTTTATGCTATGTTGTTTACTAATTCAAAATACAGAAAACAATGCATGTATACCCATTTAAACACACGACTTGTGTGGCAATTCCCTCTATAATTTATCCTATTTTTTTCATAGCCGTCATAGACTCACGCAACCACTCGCCCACTTGCTCGATTGGATGTACTCTAATACTTTTATTTACAGCAATTAGCACTGCATTATCAACACTATTAGACGTTGAGAATGGTGTACCTATGATATTAGTCTCTACTGATTTCATGAAATCTGTTAACAAAGGTTTACACGCATGATCAAATAAGTAACAACCGTACTCTGCTGTATCAGATATGATTCTATTCATTTCGTATAATTTCTTTCTCGCTACTGTATTTGCAATCAAAGGCAATTCGTGTAACGATTCATAATATGCAGATTCTGCAATGATCCCAGATTCAGTCATTGTTTCAAAAGCTAGTTCAACACCTGCTTTTACCATAGCAATCATCAATACACCATTGTCAAAATACTCTTGTTCAGAGATTGCTGCTTCTTGCGGAGCCGTTTTTTCGAAATTAGTTTCTGCAGTTGCCGCTCTCCATGTTAGTAAATTAACATCATCATTATCCCAGTCAATCATCATATTTTTTGAAAATTCGCCAGAGATAATATCATCCATGTGTTTATGAAACAACGGACGCATAATGTCTTTTAATTCTTCAGAAAGTCTGTACGCTTCAATTTTAGCAGGATTAGACAAACGATCCATCATGTTTGTAATTCCACCATGTTTCAAGGCTTCTGTTACTGTTTCCCATCCGTACTGAATTAATTTTGAAGCATATCCTGGTTCGATTCCTTTTTCTACCATTTTGTCAAAACATAGGATAGAACCTGTTTGCAACATTCCGCAAAGAATAGTTTGCTCTCCCATTAAATCTGATTTCACTTCAGCAACAAATGAGGAATTCAAAACTCCAGCTTTATGACCACCTGTAGCTACTGCATAAGCTTTTGCTTGTGCAAAACCATCTCCATTAGGATCGTTTTCTGGGTGAACGGCAATCAATGTTGGTACCCCAAAACCTCTTTTATATTCTTCACGTACTTCTGATCCTGGGCATTTAGGAGCACACATAATAACGGTAATGTCTTTACGAATTTGCATTCCCTCTTCAACAATATTGAATCCATGAGAATAAGCAAGTGTTGCTCCTTTTTTCATCAAAGGCATAATCGCCGTCACAACTGCTGTATGTTGCTTGTCTGGCGTAAGGTTACATACTAAATCTGCAGTAGGAATCAACTCTTCATAGGTTCCCACTTTAAATCCATTGTCTGCGGCATTCATATATGAAGCTCTTTTTTGGTCAATTGCCTCTTGTCTTAATGTATAAGAAATATCTAAACCAGAATCTCTCATGTTTAATCCTTGATTCAAACCTTGAGCTCCACAACCTACGATAACTACTTTTTTACCTTTTAAAGCTGCGATTCCATCAGCAAACTCTGATTGGTCCATGAATTCGCAAACGCCTAATTGTTCTAATTGTAATCTAAGTGGTAATGAATTGAAATAATTTGCCATTTTTATATTTTTAATTTTGTTTTAGTTCTTCTAATAATGCTGAAATTTCCATTTTCTCTTTAGAAATAGATATTCTCCCGGAGCGTACAAATTGCATAATTCCGTACGGTTTTAATTTCGAATACAATTCTTCTATTTCTGATCTTTTTCCTGATTTCGAAATCACAAAGAATTCTCTTGCTACAGTGACAATCTCAGAGTTGCTTTCTTTGATAATATTCTGAATTTGCCTTTCGTCAAAAAGTAAACTAGATTCAATTTTGAACAGCGCATTTTCAAGAAATATCGTCTCATCATCGACATGGTAAAATGCTTTGATGACTTCGATTTGCTTTTCGATCTGACCTACAATGTTTTGTACCCATTTTTCGGTAGTATTCACTACAATTATAAATCTTGAAACTGTCTCAATCTCTGATTCTGAAACATTTAAACTTAGTATATTAATGTGACGCTTTAAGAATATACCTGATATTCTATTTAATAGTCCAACGTTATTTTCTGAATAAACAGAAATTGTGAATGTTTGATTTTCCATTTTTTTTATGTTGAAAGTTTGTGTTTAGAGTGTATTGTTGGAATTACTTTTTTCAAATTTGCGCCAACTTTAAACCTTAAACTTTTAACTATTTTAAGACAAACGAATGTCTGAAACTGATGCACCTGTAGGTATCATTGGGAATACATTATTTTCTTTTTCTACCATTACCTCAAGAAAGTAAGACTCTTTTGAAGCCATCATCTCTGCAACAGCAGCATCAAGATCTTCTCTTTTAGTTACTTTTTTAGCTTTGATATAATACCCCTGTGCAATAGCTACAAAATTAGGATTGGTCATTTCAGTAGAAGCATATCTTCTATCAAAAAATAACTGCTGCCACTGGCGCACCATTCCTAAAAACTCGTTGTTTAGCACTACAATTTTTACGGGTACTTTTGTTTGAAAAATAGTTCCTAGTTCTTGAATTGTCATCTGGAACCCACCATCACCTATGATGGCAACAACTTCTCTTTCTGGCATTCCCATCTTAGCTCCTATCGCTGCAGGTAGTGCAAACCCCATGGTTCCTAAACCTCCCGAAGTAACATTACTCTTAGAATGATTAAACTTAGAATAACGGCAAGTAAACATCTGGTGTTGCCCCACATCAGAAACCATAATGGCATCTCCATTTGAATGTTTATTGATCATTTCTATCGTCTCACCCATAGAAATTCCTTTGCCATTTGTAGGTGCTAACTCTTCATCAATTACTTTCTTACACTCAATTTTGTATAATTCCTTGAATTTATTATGCCAGTCGTCATGTGATTTACTAGCTATTAAAGGTAGAATTGCTTCAAGAGCTTCTCTCACATCGCCTAAAACAGCTACATCTGTTTTTACGTTTTTGTCTATTTCAGCAGGATCAATATCAAAGTGAATCACTTTTGCTTGCTTAGCATAGGTTTCTAAATTTCCTGTAACACGGTCGTCAAAACGCATACCTAAAGCAATTAAAACATCGCACTCATTAGTCATGATATTAGGCGCATAATTTCCGTGCATCCCTAACATCCCAACATTTAAAGGGTGATCTGTAGGCAAAGCAGACAAACCTAAAATTGTCCAAGCAGCAGGAATTCCAGTCTTTTCGACGAACTGTTTAAACAATTCCTCGGCCTTTCCAAGAATAATTCCTTGTCCAAAAACGATTAATGGTTTTTTAGCATTGTTAATTAAAGTGGCCGCGGCTTTTACCTTATCTATTTTTAATCTAGGCACAGCAACATAACTTCTAATTTTAGTACATTTTTCATATGAAAAATCCAGCATGTCGAACTGAGCATTTTTAGTAATATCTACTAATACTGGACCTGGACGACCTGATCTAGCAATGTAGAAAGCTTTTGCCATAATCTCTGGTATCTCAGATGCTTCTGTGATTTGGTAATTCCACTTAGTCACTGGAGTCGAAATGCCAATAATGTCCGTTTCTTGAAAAGCATCAGACCCTAGCAAATGTTTACCCACTTGTCCCGTGATACACACCATAGGCGTTGAGTCAATTTGTGCATCTGCAATACCGGTAACTAAATTAGTTGCTCCAGGTCCCGAAGTTGCGATTGCCACACCCACTTTACCTGTTGCTCTAGCAAATCCTTGTGCAGCATGCGTTGCACCTTGTTCATGGCGCACTAGTACATGATGCAGTTCATCTTTAAACTTATATAATTCGTCATAAACCGGCATGATCGCTCCACCTGGGTAGCCGTAAACCAAATCTACTCCTTCTGCTAATAGACATCTAATAACGGCTTCTGCGCCTGATATTTTATTTGTTTCCATCGGATATAATTTATTCGCGCTGAGACTAATGCTCTTTGCTTTATTTGTCAGTTACACATCCAGTGGATGCGCTTGATACTGAGCGAATGTATTTTAGTAAAACTCCTTTTTTGATACTCGATTCGGGTTGTACCCATTTTGCTTTTCTTGCAGCAAACTCATCGTCAGAAATTTTTAAATTAATAGTGTTTTTGATTGCATCAATAGTGATAATGTCACCATTTTCTACCAGTGCAATTCCACCTCCATCAAAAGCTTCGGGCGTTACGTGACCTACAACAAAGCCATGTGAACCACCAGAGAATCTACCATCAGTAATCAAAGCGACACTTTTTCCTAAACCTGCACCCATAATCGCTGATGTTGGTTTAAGCATTTCAGGCATTCCTGGCCCACCTTTAGGTCCACAGTACCTAATGACGACTACATTACCTGGTTTTACCTCTCCGGCACGAACGCCTTTTATTACATCATGTTCATTTTCAAAAACGATAGCATCTCCTTCAAAATATTCTCCTTCATTACCGCTAATTTTTGCTACGCATCCTTCTTCGGCAAGATTACCGTAAAGGATTTGGATATTTCCTGTTGCTTTTAGTGCCTTTTGGATTTCGTGAATTACTTCTTGTCCGTCATTTAAGTCAGGAACAGCAGCCAAGTTTTCAGCTAATGTCTTTCCGGTTACAGTCAAGCAATTTCCATGTAGAAGTCCTTCTTTCAATAAGTATTTCATTACTCCTGGAACCCCACCTACTTCATGTAAATCCTCCATTAAGTATTTACCACTAGGTTTTAAATCAGCTAGTAATGGCGTTTTATCACTAATGTCTTGGAAATCTTTTAATGTGATTTCGATATCAACAGAATGCGCCATTGCAATTAAGTGCATAACCGCATTTGTAGAACCACCTAAAACCGCCACCATCGTAATCGCATTTTCAAATGCTTCACGAGTCATTATGTCTCGAGGTTTGATATCTTTTTCTAACAATATTCTAATTGCTTTACCAGCATCAATACATTCTTGTTTTTTCTCTTGGCTTAAAGCCGGATTAGAAGAGCTATATGGTAAACTCATTCCTAAGGCTTCAATCGCTGATGACATGGTGTTAGCCGTGTACATTCCACCACAAGCTCCAGCACCAGGGCAAGCATTTTTTATAACACCTTTAAAATCTTCGGGTTCAATTGTATTACTAAATTTTTTCCCTAAAGCTTCAAAAGCAGAAACAATATTCAAAGATTCTCCTTTCCATTTTCCAGAATGAATTGTTCCTCCATAAACCATAATTGATGGACGATTTACGCGACCCATTGCAATTACAGATCCTGGCATATTCTTGTCACAACCAGGAACAGCAATTAATCCGTCATACCATTGTGCTCCCATAACTGTTTCGATAGAATCAGCGATTACGTCTCTCGATACTAGTGAAAAACGCATACCATCAGTACCATTTGAAATCCCGTCACTTACTCCTACAGTATTAAAAATAAGACCTACTAGATCTTCTTTCCACACTCCTTTTTTAATGTCTTTGGCAAGGTCGTTTAAGTGCATGTTACACGTATTCCCTTCGTAACCCATACTTACTATCCCAACTTGTGCTTTTTTAAGATCTTCTTCTGTTAATCCTATTCCGTATAGCATTGCTTGTGCTGCTGGTTGCGTTTCGTCTTGGGTGATGGTTTTACTATATTTATTTAATTCCATTATCTATTTTATAACTGTATTTTTAATTTCTTTTACTTGATTTAAACAATAGTTGATTGCCCTATGTGAACATTATCATTGTTAAAGTACATTAAATCATCTTTATTCAAAATGAAGTTGGACACAAACTCCCCTACTTCATTAGTTCCAAAAGTAGTTCCCGGATTCAAATCCATGGTCACCACATTATATTCAATTGCTTTTTCTATAGCTTCATGAACGAGTTGCGCCTCTTCGGTCAAGCCAAAATGTTCTAACAACATGGCTGCAGATACAATTGAAGCGATAGGATTTGCAATATTTTTCCCTTTTGCCTGAGGAAACGATTTATGAATAGGTTCGAATAATGCTTTTGTTGTTCCAAAAGACGCCGAAGCCAATAACCCCATAGATCCCGTGATGGCACTTGCTTCATCTGAAAGTATATCTCCAAAAAGATTTTCGGTTAGGATAACATCAAATTGTTTTGGATTAAGAACCAATTGCATTGCGGCAGTATCTACAAATAGAAAATTCAATTCTACATCTGGATAATCATACGCCACTTTTTGAACTACATTTCGCCATAAGCGAGAAGTTTCAAGCACATTAGCCTTATCGACCATAGTGACTTTGTTGCTTCGCTTTTGGGCTGACTGGAAAGCCAAATGTGAAATTCTTGTAATCTCTTCTTCTGTGTACTCACACACATCAGAAGCTTTTGTTTTGTCTTCGCTTAATTTTTTATCACTAAAATAAATTCCGCTGCTTAACTCTCTAAAGATGATAAAGTCGGTTCCTTCAACAATCTCTTTTCGCAAAGGAGAAGAATGCATTAAGGTAGCATACGTTCTAATAGGTCTTTTATTGGCAAAAAGCCCCAACTCTTTTCGCAATTTTAACACTGCTTGAGAAGGACGTTTTTGTGCATCAGGATGATTATCATAATTAGGATCTCCGTTCCCTACCGCACCTAGTAAAACAGCATCTGTATTCAAACATAGATTTAATGTTTGCTCAGGCAATGCTACACCTGATTTATCAATAGCGACAGCACCAATTAAGGCATCCTCAAAAATAAACTCGTGCTCAAACATTACGCTAATCGCATGCAATGCTTTTTTTGCTTGTAAAACTACTTCAGGACCTATTCCATCTCCTGATAAAACTGCTATCTTTAAATTCATATCTCTCGCTATTAATAATCAATTAGAAAAAATAATTAGTTGTGTTATTCGATCTAATGCAAACAGTTATACGGTTACGCTTTTACAAGCTTCTATAATTTGATGAATATCTTCATCGATGACTTCTTTTTTAATATCGGCAAATCTCAAAAACTCTTGGTAAACAATATCTAATTGTACCTTTGTTAATTCATAGCCTACTTTTTTTGCTCTGTACGCTAGTGCAGCTCTTCCGCTTCTAGCGGTCAAAACGATTGAAGATTCATTAACACCCACTTCTAGCGGGTCCATGATTTCATATGTCGCTCTGTTTTTAATAACACCATCTTGATGTATTCCTGAGCTGTGTGCAAAGGCATTAGCACCTACAATAGCCTTATTAGGCTGTACAACCATCCCCATACTTTCAGAAACTAAACGACTCATTTCATTCAACTGTCTCGTATTGATATCAGTATAAAGGTTTAAATAAGGATGTTGCTTGAAAATCATTACCACTTCTTCAAGTGCCGTGTTCCCTGCTCGCTCTCCTATTCCATTTATTGTACATTCTATTTGTCTTGCTCCGTTGATTGCTCCCGAAATCGAATTAGCCGTTGCCATTCCAAGATCGTTATGACAGTGGCAAGACAAGATTACGTTTTCAATTCCTTTTACATTCTCTCTTAGATATTTAATTTTTGCTCCATATTCTTCTGGTAAGCAATATCCTGTAGTGTCTGGAATATTTAAAACTGTTGCTCCTGATTTAATCACTTCCTCACAGACTCGAGCAAGGAACTCATTATCTGTTCTACCAGCGTCTTCAGCGTAAAATTCTACATCTTCAACATATGATTTTGCATGCGCTACAGCTGCTTTTGCTCTTGCAATTACATCTTCACGAGTGGTATTTAATTTATGTACTATGTGTGATTCTGATGTTCCTATACCCGTGTGAATTCTTGGGCGCTTAGCATACTTCAAAGCATCTGCAGCAACATCTATATCATTCTTTACTGCTCTTGTTAAACCACAAACAGTTGCATTCTTTACAATTTTACTAATCTCAGAAACAGATAAAAAATCACCAGGACTCGATACAGGAAAACCAGCTTCGATGATGTCAACACCCATCTCATCCAGTCGATTTGCAATCACTAGCTTTTGTTTGGTATCTAATTTACATCCTGGAACTTGCTCTCCGTCTCTTAAAGTGGTGTCAAAAATTTGAACTTTCTCTCTATTCATATTCATTTATTTAATGTAATTTCACATTTCAATAACAAAGTTAGATTTGATTCACTCATATTAAAACCAAATACTAGCAAATATACTGCTTATAAAGCAAATTATAAAGACACAAGTTATTGATTTACAACAATTTAAGCTTTACTATTTTACAATGGCTAACCATCAAAAAGATTTTTTATTTGTATTAATTAAATCCCTTTCTAAGTCAGAAAAGCGACAATTCAAGATATTTGCCAGCCGATTAGAAACGAGTTCGAATACGAAGTTCATTGAATTGTTTAATATTTTAGATAAGTCAGAGACTTATGACGAGAAAATAATTTTAAAAAGTGGTGCGATTAAGAAAGTGCAGTTATCAAATTTGAAATCGTATTTATACAAGCAAATTTTAGTAAGCATTCGTTTGAACATCCCTAGTCAGAACATTCGATACCAATTAAGAGAGCAAATCGATTTTGCCAGCATCTTATATAATAAAGGACTCTATAAGCAAAGTTTGAAGGTGCTAGATAAAACCAAAATTCAAGCTTTAGAGAATGATGAGAAATACATGGCTTTTGAAATTGTGGAGTTCGAAAAACTAATCGAATCGCAGTACATTACACGCAGTATTCAAGGACGCGCTGACGAACTTGTTGTGCAAGCAAAAGAGTTGAATTATCGCAACACTATTTCGAGTAAACTATCTAACTTGTCGCTGCAATTGTACGGTATCATGCTTAAAACAGGATACGTTAAAACAGATGAGGAGTTTCAGTATATCGATGAATATTTCACAAAGCATATTGCAAAATTTGATGAAAGTAAGTTTGGCTTTCGAGAAAAATATTGGTTTTACAATGTGAATTTATGGCACAGCTTCTTAGTTCAAGACTTTTTAGCTAGTTATAAATATGCGTATAAATGGGTAACTTTATTCTATGATAATCCCAACATGATCTATCTAAATCCAGTGTTTTTTCTAAAAGGGAATCACTATTTACTAGAGTCATTATTCATGCTTAAGTACAAATCTAATTTTAAGAAATACCTTTTTAAGCTAGAAGAAACCATCAATGACAGTAAGTTTCCTGCTAATGATAACATTGCTTCACTGTCATTTTTATACCTATATAACAACAAATTAAATTACCATATTCTAGAGGGTACTTTTAGCGAAAGTGAATACCTGATTCCAGAAATCTTACATAAAATAAAATTACACAGTGAGCATTTAGACGAGCATCATGAGATGTTATTTTATTATAAAATTGCATGTATCTATTTTGGTACCGAAAAACACGCAGAATCAATCTTTTATTTAGAGAAGATTATAAACAATAAGAACCTAAGCATGCGCGAGGATTTAATGTGTTTTGCAAGGCTACTTTATTTAATAGTTCATTACGAAATGGGGAAAGATTTTAATCTTGAATCCCAACTTAAAAGCACTTATAAGTTTTTAATAAAAATGAATGATTTACATGAAGTACAAAAGGAGATTATTCGTTTTTTAAAGAACTTAAACTCGCTATACCCTGCTGACATTAAGAAAGAATTTGTGAAAATGCGTGCTCGCTTTATTGAGTTAGAGAAAAACACCTATGAAAAAAGAGCCTTTTTATACTTAGATATAATTTCGTGGCTCGAAAGCAAAATCGAAAATAGAAAAATTGCTGATATCATGCATGAGAAAGCACAAGCAACTAATAGATAAAGTAAAAGCCCGTCTAGAATGAAATCCAGACGGGCTTTTTACACTTCTATATCCTACTATCGCTCTTATAGTTTTCTTTTTATTTACCCAAAACCCATCCTAGCGAAAAGTTAAGTATAGGAACAACTTCTGTATCGTATTTATCTATGTTGACGCCCAAACCTAGATTTAAACCCAAGTTAAATTTACGGCTATAGGTGCGTTCAAATCCCCAAACTGGACCAACTGTGAGAGAAGGAATTGTTTTACTGTAGTAGTCATTTTTAGTAGCGATCGATTGAAAAACGTAACTTCCTGTTAAAGCATAGTAACCACCAGAATTATGGCTTGTTACTTTACCTTTCTTAGCTCTTTTTTCTAAGTTGTAATAATGACGAAATTGCTCATTGATTACAGGATAGAAATCCCATCTTTCTCCAGAAAAATCATTACTTCTATAGCCCACACCAACACTTACCTCAGAATATAAGGTGTTTTTTGTATCAAAACCATGCTCGTAGACAAAGCCAGGTACTAAGACATTAACCATAAATTGGTTTTTAACCACTGATGGAATTTCTTGAGCTTGCAAACTACCTATTGCAGCTAAGCTTAATAACAGACATATTTTATTTTTCATTTTTACCAATCCTGGATTACGTTACAGCTAAATTTACTATTAACAAACGTACTATAAAAATCCTAATAAATTAACAATATTATTAAGAAAAATAACCAGAATAAAAAGAATAAATAACTAGTTTGCAGGAAGCTGCATTTTTAATTTATTAAATACTTTTTCGTAATTAGGCATGTCAACTTCGTATTTTATTCCTTCATTTACAACAAACTCTGTAAGGGAAGCCAGTTCAAAATTACGTCCCGCCTGCACATCTCTATGCATTGAAGAGGTTGCACTATGTGGCATTTTCTCTAATTGATTGATGGTTTTCATGGTAATATCCCCTGGTAAATCAAGTCCTTTTACTGCAGCTAGCATTGTTATTTCTTGCAGTAAATTTACAAATAGTGCTCTACTAGAATTAGATGCTATTATTTCACCTATATTCTCATCTAGATAAGAAGTAGCAGAAGCTAAACTCGAAATAAAGATGAACTTCTCCCATACTTTTGCTTCTATGTTTTCTAATAACGTACTTTCTATAGCTGCTTTTTCGAAAATAGCCTGCAAACTTTTTAATTTAGAAATAGCTGCTGAATCAGATCCAAAAAACAATTTCTCTATAGGCCCTACTTTTTTAATCACAGCGGGACTTTCGATCATAGCTACAATGTAAACACAACCCAACAACACTTCGTTATCTGGATATAATGTTCGAATTCGCTCTGGAGCATCAACACCATTATATAAAGGTAGAATAACGGTATTTTTAGTAATGCTTTTTCTAAGAGTTTCTAGACTGCTTTCAATATCGTATGTTTTTGTAGCACAAATTAAGTAATCTAATTTCCCTATTTGTTCTGCGTCGCTAGCAACAACTGCTGGATAAACAATTGTTTCACCTTCATCTGTAATTAATTTCAAGCCAGATGTTGCTATCGTGTCTAGTGTGTTTCCTCTAGCTATAAATACAATTTCAACTGTTTCTGAATTGTGGTAGGCTTTCGCCAAAAGGCCTCCAAAATAACCACCTACTCCACCCATTCCTAAAATACCTATTCTTGTCTTCATACTTTGTTTTTTAGATAATAAAAAACCATCAAGAAAATAAGTCACGTAAATTAAAGTATTTACTATTACCTATCTTTTTAATGGTTCGTATTTGATTTCAAAATCAGATTGCATTAAATTAGTAAAAAAAAACAGACCTATAAGCCGGATTCTGTATCTCGATAAATCGAGACCCTTATCATTTATCTAGATCTCAAATTACTTTGAGACTCAAGCTATCTACCCTTCAACAACGAGCGAGAAACCCTTAAATGCTGATATACTTGATATTTCACCGCATAGAGTTTACCTGGTTTCACTACAGCATTACCTGTACATACTTTCTGTTGCACTTGTCCTAGCCCTAATAAATTAGAACTGACGGGTGTTACCCGCTATGCTTCCCTATGGTGTCCGGACTTTCCTCTCTCTCGTCCCAATAGTTACTGGGAACAAAACAGCGATAAGGCGGTCTGTTGCGCAAATCTACATTATTTATTACACCTTTACTACAAACTACTACTTACTTTAACAACACTTTTATAAGCACTTCGTTATAAAATACTTACCTTTAAGCTATAACCTCTAATATACTATTTATGAAAATTAAAATGTACCACTATGCCACAGTTTCAAAAGCATTAGACGATTTGCATGAAAAAGGATTTACTTATGATTTTAATGTTAACGAACAAGATATTGTAAAAAATCCACAGAAATACGAAATTGAGCATGTGTACAGATACGAAGGTGAAACTGATCCTGGAGATGAGGCAACAGTTTACGGTATCAAGTGTTCAACAGGTCGCAAGGGGGTTTTTGTAACAGGTTTTGCTGCTAACTCGATTAGTGAAGCGGGACAAATATTAATTAATCTAAGTACAAAAGACGGAAGAAAAAGAGCCATTTAGATTGCTATTTAAGTGACTTTATTGGCTACAAATACTAACCATTAACAGCCACAGCTATGAAAACTAAGTACCACTATGCCTCTGTATCAAAAGCGCTAGAAGAGTTAAAATTATTGGGATTTGATCGTGATTACAACTTAGATGAAGACTTTATCGTGCAAAATGTGCTTGATATAAATATTGTTCATGTCTATCGCTATGAAGGATTTACTAACCCTGACGATCAAGCGATCGTTTACGGAATCGAGCCTAAAAATGGTCAAAAGGGAGTCTTTGTTTCAGGGTTTACTCCTAACGCAATTACAGATGCACTGAGGGCACTTATTGACATTCAAATTAGGCAAAGAGAATAAAATGTAGACTGCTTGAAATGAGAACAAATCAGTGACCCTTGTAACAATCGGTTATTTATTGGCCTGCAATGACTTATCTAGTTGAAGCTAATTGGTATATTTCAAGCAGTCTCTTTTAGTTGATAATTATCTAAATTTAGGTTTTCAAAATCTAATCGCATTGCCTATATTTGCTTTCGAATAAAACTCTATGGAACAATTTATAGTATCAGCACGCAAATACCGTCCGCAAACATTTAACGATGTTGTGGGGCAAAAAGCTATCACTAATACGTTATTGAATGCTATAGAGAGTAATCATTTGGCTTCGGCTTTATTATTTACAGGTCCGCGTGGTGTAGGTAAAACTACCTGTGCTCGTATTCTTGCCCGTAAAATAAACCAACCTGGTTATGATGATCCTAATGAGGATTTTGCTTTTAATGTTTTCGAATTAGATGCTGCTTCAAACAACTCTGTTGATGATATTAGAAGTCTAATTGACCAAGTTCGTATCCCGCCACAAACCGGTAAATACAAAGTGTATATTATTGATGAGGTGCACATGTTGTCTTCGGCAGCTTTTAACGCGTTTTTAAAAACACTAGAAGAACCGCCTAAACATGCGATTTTTATTTTGGCTACGACCGAAAAACACAAAATCATCCCCACTATTTTATCTCGTTGTCAGATTTTTGATTTTAAGCGAATCACTGTAAAAGACGCTAAGGAGCATCTTGCAGAAGTAGCTACAAGTCAAGGAGTGCAGTTTGAAGATGATGCTTTACACATTATCGCTCAAAAAGCTGATGGTGCCATGCGTGATGCTTTATCAATATTTGATAGAGTAGTTTCTTATTGTGGTACTAATCTAACGCGACAAGCAGTAACTGAGAATTTAAATGTACTTGATTACGAAACCTACATCAACATTACCGAATTACTATTAGAAAATAAAATTCCAGATTTATTGATGGCTTTTAATGACATCCTAGCCAAAGGTTTTGATGCACATCATTTTGTATCTGGTTTAGCTTCGCATTTTAGAGATTTATTAGTGAGTAAAACGCCTGCAACCTTAACATTACTTGAAGTAGGTGAGCAAGCCCAAAAAATGTATGGCGTACAAGCGCAAAAATGCAGTACAGAATTTTTATTAAAAGGTATCGAAATTGCAAATGACTGTGATTTAAAATACAAATTAAGTCAAAACCAGCGCTTACTCGTTGAGCTTTGCTTAATGCAACTTGCCTCTATCAATTATGATGGAGAAAAAAAAAAGCTGAGTCCTTTATAATTCCGCCTACCTATTTTAGAAAGCAACCCGATTATTCCATTGCCGAAGTAAGCAAAACAACTCCTACACCTACCCCTGAAGTAACTCAAGTTGCTACCGCTCCCACGGCCACCCCTGCCCCTCCTCCTCCTGTTATTAAAAAGGAAGAAGCGTTTAGCGGACCAAAAGTTTCGGCATTTTCATTAGGAAGTATCAAAGCTAAAAAAGCACTAGAAGAAAGCAGCAAGAATTTTGTAAAACCTACAGAAAACCTACCCACAGAAGCGTTTACTGATACCGAAATGAAAATCCAGTGGACAAATTATGCTAAGAAATTAGGCGCTAAGGGATTCAAAATTATGGAGTCGTTACTATTAATCAATGATCCTGTTTTAAAAGGAACAATGATTAGTATCGAATTACCAAATGAAGGTTCGAAACTAGATTTTGAAAGCCAGAAAAATGGTTTAATAGGACATTTACGTGGTCATTTACACAACCACGATATTACTATTGAAGTAATTGTGAATGAAAGTTTTGAAAGTAAAAGAAGCTTTAATGACCAAGATCGCTACAACCGTTTACATGAAATAAATCCAAATATTGATCTATTGAGAACAACATTTGGATTAGATATTACTTAATATTTTATTGCCTGCATCTTACTATTAGATCACACCAATCTTTTTCATCAAGAAGGTAGCACTTTTATTTTTACAAATCCCGTCACGAAGTTTGTAATCAAAATGTAAATCATTATTCACTATTTCGACCTCAAAACATTTATTTGTTAGCGTGTCAGGAAACTCATGCGTAGTTAAGCACACCTCAATATCATGAGTCGCAATAGCTCCAATAGCTTTTTTAGCAATCACTTTCTTCACCACTTCAATTGTTCCGTTGCGCTTATCATCAGAGTTGGTACCTCGCAATATTTCGTCAAGTAACACAAATGCAGGCTGTCCTTCTAGCGCATCCATAATCAACTTAAGTCGCTTGATTTCGGCAAAAAAGTACGATTCGCTATCAGATAACGAATCAGACAAACGCATCGATACTAAAATAGGTAAAGGATGCACGTTAGCTTCGCTAGCGCAAACTACAGATCCTATTCCTGACAGTACCATATTAATTCCTAAACTTCTTAAAAAAGTACTTTTCCCCGACATGTTAGAGCCCGTCAAGATCATGAAACTCTGCGGATGAAATGAGGCATCATTCCCTACCCTGCTTTTTGAATTAAGCAAAGGATGGCTTAAATTTTTAAAATCTATTTTGGCTTCGCTATTCAAATTTGGAACAACAAAAGAAGGATTATTGTAAGAAAGATTCCCTAGACTATTTAGCATTTCAAACTCCCCAATCACTTCAAGCCACAATTCTAAAACACTTGCATGCTCTTCTTTCCAAGCTAGCAATCGCTTTAAAACATGTAGATTAAAAAGGAACGAACCATTAAATAATGATGCTGCAACCAAGTTTCCTATGGTATCCATATTCGAAAATAAAGAAGAAAGCTTGTGTAAATGCACGCTCGCAGTACGGTCCTTATAGCGCAACTTTTCTTGTAAGGCAATCAGTTTTTTAGACTTAAATTCCTCTTTTTCAATTTGCTCAATCAAAGAAGCATACTGACTAATTACCTTATCAATATCCTCTGCATTTGCGATTTCGATTTGAATGCGCTTTAAGAACGTTCCTAGAATGGCTAGGTTAATTAAAAAGATGTATGTTAAATAGGTTAAAAAAACACTGTTAGCAGTAATAAAATAAGCCGATAATGTCACTACAAATAATACTGGCATCACATAAGAAACAATGTCAGTCCATTTAGGCAGTGAAGTGCTAGGGAATTTACTCCAAGCAAGTAGCGCCTCATAACTCAACTTATTATCCTTTGTCACTTTGGCGTAAGCAAAAAACTCTTGACGCCAATCAATTTTAGCGCTTAACTCCGCTATAGCCTCTTGATTTTCTAATATTTGTTCGTTTGGTAATACACTCAACAACTGGTTTGCTAAGGTTTTTTTACCCACATACGTTGCCGTACGATTGATATTCTGGAATAAAGAATGATCTCCAAAAATATCCAAATCGTAAGCATAAGGATGTTGAAAATCATTAAACACAGCACCGTTAGCAAAATGCAAGCTACCAGATTCAAGATATTGATTTTCGTTTTCGTTGATTTCGATTAAAGCCTCCGTAAGCTTTCTTTTTATCGAAAGTTTAGCATGGTAGCGCATTAAAAGGATAAAAGTGGCAAAAGAAAGTATTTCTAGTGCAATATAAATTGTTTCCGTTTGCTGTAAATGAAGATATAAAGCACCAATAAAAACGACGATACTTAATAATCTAAGAAAACTTATAGTGGTATATTTTTTATTAATAGAGAGTAATTCTTTAGCAAATTGCTCCTTGTTTGATTGGTATATATTCATGGTTTAATTTATGTTACACAAATATAATATTCCGTGACAAATAACACATGTAATAAAATCTTAAATCGTTTCTAAAGCATAAAAAAAAGCAACCATAACTTGACACACAAGAACAGTTGCTTTGCATAGCGTTAATCAATACGTTAAAATAAATCACTACAAGATACTATAAATGAACAGATTACACCTATTAATAAAAAAGCTTAATCGATTGGGAATGATAAAATTGGGATTTCAAAATTTTTAGTCAGCTTCTTAGTCAAACTAGGATTTACAATTCCCTCAAAAAATCCTCGCTTGTAAGACAGCATCGTTAAAACGTCAATATCTTTATATAAAATAAAATCCAGAATTGTACCTTCAACATCGTCGTTAAGCACCACATTAAAAGTCACAGCATCCTCCTTAAAATCAGCTTTCCACTCTTCGATAACAGTAGTAGCTACATCTGACTGCGCTGTTTTAACATACAAGCACTTTACTGATGCGTCATACAACTTTGCAAGCTTTACAACTTTCTTCAAGGCTTTCTTATCTTTAGGTCTAAACCTAGTTGTAAAACCTATTTTATTTACCTTTTTATACACCGCTTTGCTAGGCACGCTCAAGATAGGAATGTCGATTTCGTCCAGCACGTTTGCCGTATTGCTACCAAGTAAAAATGACGCCCAACCAGTCGCACCCTCTGTACCCATTACCACATAATTAATTTTATCCTCCTTAATCGCTTTCTCAATGTTATAAAGCAAACTACCATCCATTAAACGATGTGACATAGGCACCGACCCAAGATTTAATTTCTCAGCAGTAGCACGCAGTTTAGGAATCTCATCCTTAAACATCTCAAATTGTGCCAACTCTAATGACTCATACATTACCATGTAATTTTGCGGAAAAAACTGGTTGTCAATCACCGGCAACTCAAAAGTATGCAGTAAAATCAACTCTCCTTGCACCGCCTTTGCAAATTCAAGCGCGTGAATAAAAGCATTATTAGCAGTATCTGAAAAATCCGTTGGAAAAAGTATACGTTTCATCTTGTTTAGCGTTTAAGAGTTATTAGATCAAAATTACAATTAAAGTTACATCAATAATATGATAAACATCAGTTCTTTATAACTATTTTAAGAGAATTTTGGGGGTGCCACCACTCCTGTAAAAGGGCAATCTCGCATGCGATCATTGCCCTTTTACACAATTGCTGTCGGGCTATACGCGCCGCTATGGCGACCTGCTGCTATCCCTCACCCGAGTGCAGCGATAATCAAGAAAATTCATTATTACTACGCGATTTGTTTTAGTACCTTTGCAACCAATACACAAAAACATGCTAAACAACGACGCCATAGTAGCACTAGCAACACCATCAGGAGCTGGAGCTATCGCAATCATAAGAATCTCAGGACAAGAAGCCATTACCATTGGTAATTCGGTTTTCAAATCTATAAAAGACAAGAATTTATTAACTCAAAAGACGCATACCCTACATTTAGGCCATATCGTTGATGGGACTAAAACTCTTGACGAAGTATTAGTTTCTATTTTTAAAGGGCCAAATTCATATACTGGAGAAAATACAATCGAAATTTCATGCCATGGATCTACTTACATCCAGCAACAAATTATCCAACTCTTATTGCGTAATGGCTGTCGTATGGCTGATCCAGGCGAATTCACTTTGCGCGCTTTCTTGAACGGAAAATTAGATCTCTCGCAAGCAGAAGCCGTTGCCGATTTAATTTCGTCAGATAACGAAGCCTCACACCAAATTGCGATGCAACAAATGCGTGGTGGTTTCTCTAATGAAATAGCCAAATTGCGTGAGGAATTATTAAATTTTGCTTCGCTAATCGAACTAGAATTAGATTTTGCTGAAGAAGATGTAGAATTTGCTGATAGAACACAGTTCCACGAATTATTAAACAGAATCGAGTTTGTTTTAAAGCGTTTGATCGACTCTTTTGCCGTAGGAAACGTTATCAAAAACGGAATCCCAGTAGCCATTGTAGGCGAACCAAACGTAGGGAAATCTACTTTATTAAATGCGCTTTTAAACGAAGAGCGTGCTATAGTTTCAGAGATTGCTGGTACTACCCGTGACACAATTGAAGATGAATTAACGATTGGCGGAATTGGTTTTAGGTTTATTGACACTGCTGGAATCAGAGAAACAGTAGACGTTGTAGAAAGCATTGGAATCAAAAAAACATTCGAAAAAATCGAGCAAGCGCAAGTAGTCATTTTTTTGTTTGATGGTTTAAAGTTTCAGGTTTCAAGTTTGGACTACATTGTCGAAATTGAAAAAGTAAAAAACAAACACCCTCAAAAACCAATTCTGGTTGTGATCAATAAAATGGATTTGTTAGACGAATCTGAATTGAAACGCATCAGCCAAAAACTTGAAACTTTAAACCTGAAACTTTTAAAAATTTCCGCTAAACAAAACATAGGTATTGAAGAACTTAAAAACGAATTGCTATCATTTGTAAATACTGGAGCACTACGTAACAATGAAACAATTGTAACAAATACAAGACATTATGACTCGTTACTAAAAGCATTAGACGAAGTAACTAAAGTGAAATACGGATTAGAAACTAACTTATCAAGCGACCTAATGGCTCTAGATATTCGTGAAGCTTTGTACCATTTTGGGATGATTACCGGTCAAGTTACTAATGATGAGTTGCTAGGGAATATTTTTGCTAACTTTTGTATTGGGAAATAGATTTTACAAAACATCATAAAATAAAACAAAGAATCCCAGTTAAAATGTCATAAAACGGCATTTTAACTGGGATTCTTCTTTCTGTTTATTTAAGCTTTATTTACAGATAGTTTGCTCCTTTTTGTACCATTATTGTACCACAAAATTAATTTTCATGATTGAATTTTTTTTTGGCGAAATTATGACACATAGAGACACATAGAGACACATATAGACACAATGGGACACAAAACGAGTCATATTATGAGTTCTAACATTGAGGTTATCAGAATTTGTGAGCACTGCAAAAAACAGTTCACAGCCAAAACAACGCGCACACGGTATCGTTCACCCATTTGCAATAGCCGTGGTTATAAATCACTAGTACGCAAAGGAAAAGTAGAAAAAAGTAATACGGAGATTGTTCAGCTTTTAAACACAGATTTGGAAAAAATAAAGCCACTTGAGTTTTTAAAAATTACTCAGGCAACCATTCTTTTTGGAATCAGTAGAAGCACGCTCTACAGGTTAGTTAATAATGGACAGCTGGACATTGCAAAGTTTGGCAAACGAACTGTTATCCGCAGGTGCGATCTTGAAGCTTTTTTTGCAATTCCTGTACAGGATGTAACCTTGAAAACTGGACAGCAATTTCCTGGCTTTGACAATTGCTACACTATAACGGAAATTCAACAGAAGTATAATATTTCTTCAGGAGCGCTCTATCTATTGATTCAACGGCAGGGTTTAGTGAAATATTCTGTTGGAAAATTCACCTGTGTTGCCAAACAGGATATTGATATAATTTTTAATACTGTGGGAAGATGAAAAATATAAATGTTAGGCTAAGAAAGAGGATACTGCCAAGTGGTAAGATTACACTATATCTTGATTTTTTCCCTCCAGTATACAATCCTAAGACTAATAAACTTTACCGTAGGGAGTATTTAAGTTTATTTTTGGTGGCAAGACCAAAAAATGCTATTGAAAAAGCTTTAAATTCTGAGAATTCATACAAGGCTGAGATCATTCGTGGCAACAGGTTTAATGAAGTAAATAAGGAGCAGATTTACACTCCATTTGAGCTCGAGCGCATTCATCTCAAGGAGGTTGGTAAAAAATCATTTCTACATTATCTAAAGCATACGGCAGAAAGCCGGACTGGTAATACTGCAGATATTTGGAAGTACGCAATTATTCACTTTGAAATGTTTTTAAAAAATGAGGACATATTAATGCAGGACATATTAATGCAGGACATTGACGTGACAATTATTGAGGACTTTAGAGCATACCTCTTGAAGGCAAAATGCCTCAAAAAGAAAAACCAGTTTCTGGCTCAAAACACTGCCTTATCTTATTTTAATAAGATCAAGGCGACCTTACGAAAAGCTTACAAAAAAGGATTACTGCAAACTGATGTTAATGCTGCAGTTGAAGGTATAAAAGAACAAGAGTCTCAAAGGAATTTTCTAACCATGGAAGAAGCAGTAAAGTTATTTAATACGCCTTGTGAAAAAGAAATAGTCAAACGTGTTAGTCTTTTTTCTCTGCTCACAGGTATGCGTTATTCTGATATATCAAAACTGACATGGGAAGAAGTACAATACAGCAAACAGGAAGGGTATTATATAAGATTTAAACAGCAGAAAACTGATAGACCTGTCACACTGCCTATTTCTGAGGAAGCGCTTGAATTCTTAGGTGAACGAAGAATGGAACCTGGAAGAGTCTTTTTAAATTTAAAAAAATGGGATTTTGATCGTATGATATTCGTTATCCTTATCAGTCCTACCAGACCGGTAATATCTATAAAAATCTGAATTACGAATATGCTCATTAAAATCTTGCTAGAGTTCTTCTAATTCATTAATGAAATAGGCCTCGTACATTTTTCCATTATATACAGGACAGGACGTTTCAATCCTAAATACTTTATTGTAATAAATTAATTTTCCTAGTAATTGCGGCTTGATAATTTTAAAGAAAATTATTTCTTCGGCCTCATCTTTAAAACCATCACTCCCAACTTGAATTTTTAGTTGACCTAATAAATTACACAAATAATTAGTTAGTACACAAGACTCGTCTATAAGATTACCACTTTTTTCATTTACTCCCCGCTCATATTCTCCTACATCAGAAAGTATGTTTTTTAATGTATTTTTCATGATTAGTTAAATTAAAATCATAACTATTTGATAACAAATGATTTAAGTAAATCTAAATTAGATAGTAAAAAACGTACAACTACAGAACAATTTAAAATTTAACTTAAAAACAACTTACAGGTAACACCTCCTTCAGAAGTCTTACCAAATAGTTAAGTAGTATTAAAGGTAAGTTCACATATATTTTATATAAACATAAATTTTCTAGTAAATTACTGTAAATCAACACCAACAACTGCAAATTATTTATTAAGGAATTTGGCCCGAATAATTGATTTATTTTTGTAGTCTAATGCTTCTCGTTCCAGCTGGATTATAAATTTTAATAGGAGATAGTAGCTATAAAGATGAATAACAGTAATAAAAAAAGTGCTTATAGAAACAAAGTCTCTTAGCTTCTATAGTAGCGCAATCCTTTTTATTTTTTCTTCAAAATTAGAAAGATATAGCGCCCCGTAATCTCGGGGACTATAGCTAATTCTTGAAAAATATTCAGTGTGTGTAATTAAGAAATGTATAGAAAGTCTAATAGGCTACTTTAACTAATTCACTGGATTTTCGTAATATTTAAAAACAATATATATACTTTTAAAGATGAGTAGTCACCATAGCACTATAACCATCCTGCACTGATTTTATAATATCCGACTTGTCTAAATTTAGTCCGTCGATATCATCAATGGTAGTGAACTCGCGCATATTATCAGTTCCCCACAAACTGAATTCGACAATAATCGGCGTTAAACTAATACCTTTGGGGGTCAACAAATAAATGTTCTCCTTCTTATTCTCAGGAAGTTTTATTTTGAATATTAGCTTATAGGTTTCTAATAATTTTAGTCGGGCAGATAAAATACTCGGTGCAATTTTCTCATCAGAATCTGATATTTCTTTGAACGTCTTTTTGTGTTTAACGAGCATATCTCTGATGATTAACAAAGACCATTTATCGCCTACAACATCAAGCGTAGCCGAGACTGGACAGCCTGAACGAAATTCTTTTTCCATTTTTTTTAGAATTATTACTATTGATTCGATAGTAACTGTTACTTTTGCTTTCGATTCGATAGCAAAAATACAAAATTTAAACAACAAATATGTTAGCAGGACATTTCACAACAGCATTAATAGCGAAGCAAAAGTATCCAAAAGGAGCTTTATTATATTTTTTAATCCTATCACAATTGCAGGATTTACTCTGGTTTACCTTTCATTATCTGGGATTAGAAACCACAACACCAAGTGATGCCTTTGATGCCACATTAAGCAATATGGCGGTTGACATGTTGTATAGTCACGATTTGGTACCACTATTGTTTTGGTTGGCTATCGTTTTCATCATCGGGAAATTAATATTCAAAAGTACCCAAATAGGAATAGTTAGTATGTTTCTAATCGGAATTCATTTTGTTTTGGATTTCTTCTCTGGTCATATGCATCATGTATTTGGCGCAGGCACTACTGAGATGGGTCTTGGTTTGTACGCCGCTTCTCCATACATTGCGATTTTGATAGAAGCCCTTTTTAGCGCTGTTGCACTCTGGTATTTCTTTACTGAAGAAACGAAAAAAGGCGTTACACGTACTACTTCCAACAAAATAGCGATTATTGCTGTTTTTGGCTATGGACTAATTTTTATGTTACTGATCGCAACACACTCCTTTAGAGAATTATTGGGTATTCCAGAATTGAATTTGGGTTTTAATACCAATATGCCAACCTTAATTTTGACATATGCTGCAATGCTTTATTGTTTGAATTATTTTGTACCGAGATTCAAAATTGCCTAAATAACTACATGATGCTAGAAGGATTTATAGGTTTTATAAAAGAATTAAAAGTGCGTAACGACGCCTTATTTTACTTTGGTTTGTTCTGTTTACTACTTTCAGTAATTTGTATTGTATTAACTAAAACAACAGCAACACAAATTCACGGAGTAAATGCTTGGTTCAAACCTTTCAAATTTGCAGTCTCATTGGGATTGTACTCGTGTACTATGGCTTGGTACTGCCATTATCTATCTGATTTCAATACTACTCCTTTTAACTGGACAGTCATTGTATTGTTTGGTCTTGAACTGCTGTATATTATTTTTCAAGCATCAAAAGGGCAATTATCGCATTACAATATTAGCACACCAACCTATTCGCTGCTGTACTCACTTATGGGTTTAGTAGCCGCAGTAGTTACCTTGTATACTGCTTATATTGGATTGCTGTTTTTTACACAGTCTTTTCCCAAATTACCATCCTATTATGTTTGGTCCATTCGTTTAGGAATTTTAATTTTTGTGGTTTTTTCGTTCGAAGGAGGTTTAATGGGGTCGCGCATGAATCACAGTGTCGGTGCTATCAATGATAATTCAAATATGTGGTTGATTGGTTGGAGCAAAACGGTGGGCGATTTGAGAGTTTCTCACTTTATAGGCATGCATGCTTTACAGCTACTTCCACTACTTTCCTTTTATATTTTTAAAAACACCAAAGCAACAATAGTTGTTTCAATTATATATGGACTTCTTGCAGTATCAACATTAGTACAGGCGTTAAACGGCAAACCGCTTATTACTGAAAAGAAAATAGAGGAACTGAAATAAAAAGGGCATCAATATTGTATAAAAATAATATCAATTTAGATTAAAACACAAAGCGTTATATAAGCATTTATCAAATTAACAACACAAAATAAATTATACTATGAGATATTTTATAAGTTTAGCCATACTAATTAGCTTCTTTTCTTGTAAAAATTCTGAGAACGAAAATAATAGTACTCGAACAGAAACCGAATTAACTCAAAAAGAGAATAAGCTCGATTCGAAAACAAAAGAGATCAGCGTAGAAGAACAAATGCTAAAACTCAATTCAGAAGTAGAGAATACTATTATCTACTGCGAAAATGATAAGTTCATCATTAAAATCGACAATCTCAAAAATGGAGATTTAAGATACAGTTCGTGGGATAAACCAAAATCAATCGCTACCAAGCCAACCCTTGTCCTTTACGACGGAAAAGTTGAAAAACAAGGTACAAGTGGAGGATACCATTATATATTTAAAAGTGACAACTGGAGTTATATAATAGAAAATAAATTTGTGGGAGAAACTGCAGAAGCAACGGGCATTTTTCTAAAGTTGATTAATAACGGGAAACAACAGGAATATTCTAAAATGATAAATTTGACTGTCGAAAAAGATTATGATCTGAAGTCTTACTCGAAAAGCAATTTAATTGGAAATTGGTTTACACCACATAGTGCAGTAAGAAAAGTGAGCTTTTTCGATAATGGCACATTTATATTCGATGAGGGAGATGGAAAAAAAATTGAAGGAAAATTTAAATTAATTGAAAAATCAGTAACCCTAGATTTCGATAATGGAACTATTAAAACATTGAAAATTGGAAGAGGAAGAGAAAATACAAGCTTAACTTTAGTTGGTGAAGGAGAGAATTTTTCTAAAGAAAGAAAATGATAAAAATATTTTACAAAGTAGCGTGTATGTAGCTCGCGGGTTGATCAAAAAGTGTATTGGATATTTTATTACAAGTGCGGAATTTAAAAGTGCTGGTATAATTAAAAAGGAAGAAGTTAATTAGAGAAAATTAAGCTTTTATAGTACTAACTATTCGTTATAATGCAGAATAAAAAATTGTATTTAAAAAAGTATTAATCAATTAAAGCTAAATCACTTTAAATTGTCCCTCTAACCCCTAAAAAAATGCAATAATCAACAACCAAATAATTTAAAACATGAAATACGCATTAGTAATCGGGCTCTTTTTAGTCCAAATCCTTGGTTATTCACAATCAAATAAAGAAACTGTTCCTACTCCAAAACCCGATGACAAGTTGTTGTTAACCATTTTTCTTAAACACGATCAAAGCATGAATTTGAATGAAATCGAAAAGATTAGAACCGATCAAGGTTTTTATAAAAATTTTCCACCCGAAGGAGTTTCAGTAGTAAACTGGTATGTGGTTATGGGGATTGGGCAAATGGTGGTCTTGGAACTTCCTGCCTCCAAATTAGCCGCAGTAAATCTAGCCATTGAAAGAACCGCTTGGAAGGCTTTCAAAACTGAAATTTATCCCACCTACAACTTGTACCCTATTGTAGAACCTAAGTTGGAAAATAAAGCGAAAGTAGCTTACTAGAGAACATAAAAAAATAATTTTTATTACAGTTTCCAATAACCATTTCTAGTTCCAACTCTACTTATAACTTTTGCGTTTGTTAATGCTTTTAAATGTTTCTGAATTGCTGATTCTGCAATCCCAAGCTGTTCTGCTAATTCTTTTCTAGTTATTTTATTGTTTTCAAGTATCAAATTAAAAACTTCTCTTTGTCTATCCGTAATCATTTGACCACTTATCTGACCACCTTGGTCTACTAGTATATCTTTGTACAACGTGACAATAATGCCGCCATCTAAACTCCAGACCACAACCGAGTTATTCGGTCTAGCACCCTTAATAGTTGTTTAACCATATCCCCTCTTTTTAGTTAATCATTTCTTAAGCTATTAAAAAAACCATCCGTATTACTATAAATTCGCCTTATCAATTCAGATTAATTTATCCTTGTTTAAAAACAAATAAATTATTACTGACCAAAAAATAAATCTATATCAAACTTTTATATTAGAAATATTGATCTACATAGCACTTTTAAATATTGCGATTTTTCAGGGAATTGTTTTAGGATTTATTATAATAAAGTCTTCACTATTCAATAGTAACTCAAATAAATATTTAGCCTATTTGCTATTTACGCTGTCAATAGAATTACTGAAACATGTTAGTGAAATTCAACACGTATTCGCCTCCTACCCTATTCTGCAATTTATTGACGACATCGAGTGGGTTTTTTTGATACCTGTTTTCCTATTTTTGTTTGTAATCAATCGCATAGATAAATCCTCAAAAGTTAAACAACGAAGTTATTTGTATTATATTCCGTTTGCATTATCCGCAACCCTTGCCTTAATATACAGTCTTGATCATATTGTAGAAGCGGTTACTTTTTCTAAAACAGGAATATTTGTATTCCAAATTTTTAGTCTAATTCATCTTTTATTAGCTGTTACATTCATCCCATTTCTTTCGATTTATTCTTTTTCCAAGATAAAATATTTAAAAGATTCACAAGAAAAAAATTGGATATTTACCTTATTAACCATCGCTTCATTACTACTATTTGCATGGCTAAGTGCTGCACTAGTCGGTTTACTTCTTAACTATGACATTTCTTACTCCATGAGTACATTGGCCTTGGTGGCTACATTTTTAATTCACTGGATAGCTTATATAGGTATTTACAAATACAAATTGGCCAAAAACAAAGATGCTGTTACTACTTTTTTAAATACCGATTTAACGCTTTCTGATCACGAACTTCCAATCATAAAAAATAATAGACCCGAAGAACAGAAAGAATCAATTACTGCAGACAATATTTATTATCAAAAACTAGAATCACTTTGCAAAGAGCAACATATTTACACAGACAGCACATTAAACCGAGAGAAAGTTGCTGAAAAACTAGGTATTAGTCCAGGTTATCTTTCCCAAATTATAAATAGCATAACAGGTGATAACTTTGCCAATTACATCAATAACTATCGGATTGAAGCGGTCAAAGAAATGATCTCAAATTCTGAATATGAAAATTATAATTTGTTGACAATTGGATTGGAATCTGGTTTTACATCAAAGACAACTTTTTACAATTCCTTTAAAAAAATCACTAGTCAAACACCAAATGAATATAAAAACGCCAATAAATAAGTACCAATTTATACACTTTTAAGCTTTTGAGACCTTTAGCTATTCCATTTGCTTCAATTTTGCTTAAAATAATTCAAATCACATTTTATGAAAAAAATTTTGACACTAGCTGTTCTTACAGTTTTAGGATTTACAAATGTTAATGCACAAAAAATCAATTTTGGTATTAAAGGAGGTTTAAACTTTGCAAATATCAGCGGAGATAACACCAAAAATTTTGATGCTGTAACATCGTTCAATTTTGGTGTTTTATCAGAAATTCCGATTTCCGATAAATTTTCATTCCAACCTGAGTTGTTATATTCTGGCCAGGGATATAGCTTCAATGATAATACAGTTGCTTTAGGCTATTTAAATGTTCCTTTGATGGGGAAATATTATGTAACAAAAGGATTCAGTGTGGAAGCTGGACCGCAAATAGGCTATTTGTTGTCTGCTAAAAACGAAAGTACTAATGTAAAAGGTTCGTTTAAGTCTGTTGATTTTGGCATTAATTTTGGTCTAGGTTATAAACTAGACAATGGTCTTAATTTTGGTGCAAGATACAATATGGGAGTATCTAACATCAATAAAGTAGACAATACTTCAAATAAAAACACAAACGGAGTACTGCAATTATCTGTTGGTTATTTCTTTTTCTAAATTGCAATAATCTTAATAATTCACATCCTGAACTATGAGTTAAAATTCAACAATAGTTTCATGATGAATATTATCCTGAAAAAAGATGTAAACACTAAGAAACCTCGAAAACTCTAAGATTTTCGAGGTTTTATATTTAGAAAACAATTATACAACTGTAATTATCATTAATTCAATGTATATTGATAAATACGGTGCTAGAAATTTCGATAACAATCCTAACCAGAACTTCTATTTCAGAGTCTGCAATACAGCTTGTCTCGCCAATTTAGGTTCGAAATTTCTGTTGTACAATAATGGGTAATTTGTTCTATTTGGAATTGGGTAATCATTTTTCCAAGACATACCATCTTGCAGTCCCCACAAAGTGACTCTGCTTATTTTATCTTTGTTCTTTACAAAAATGGCAAAGAATTCTTTGTAACGATTCGCTAGTTGCACTTCTACAGATTCAGGCAAACCATTTTTGTAAGGGTCTAAAAAGGTTTCGAACTCCTCTAATTGATACTGAGGCTCCATCATGCTTTTCCCAGTTATCTGACCTTCTTTGGTAATTGGCAATACATCCACATCCAATTCTGTAATCATCACTTTTATTCCTAAGGCCGCATAAGCATCAATCGCTTGTTGAATGTATTCTGTCTTAGGGAAATTTAAACCCCAATGTGCTTGAATCCCAACACCATCAATTCTGATTCCGGCATCTTGAAGCATCTTGATCATGCGAACAATTCCGTCTCTTTTTTCTGGACGCCAAGCGTTGAAATCATTATAATACAATTCGGTGTTAGGGGCATATTCACTAGCATATTTGAAGGCCAATCGAACCATTTCGTCACCATCGCCAATACCATTTACCCATGTTGTAGGTCGGTATTTGCCATTATCATCCATAACCTCATTTACTACGTCCCATGCTTGTACTTTCCCAGCATAGCGACCTGCAACCGCTTTGATGTGCGTACGTAATTGTTCTTTTTGTTCTTCTGGGGAATTTGGCGCTCCTTTATCGTTTGTAAAAAACCATGCAGGCGTTTGATTGTGCCATATCAAGGTATGACCCATAACGAACATCTTGTTTTCTTTGGCGAAAGCAACATAGGCATCAGCCAATGTAAAATCATAAACTCCTGGTGACGGACAAACTACTTCCGCTTTCATACAGTTTTCAGGGGTAACGGTATTGAATTCCCTTTTTATAATTGTTTGTGAAGCCTTATCCTTGCCCGAAACGATATCATCATTTATAGCACTACCTAATAAAAAGTAGTTTTTAAAGGCGTCTTTTAATGTTACATTTTCAGTAGTTGTTACTGTTTTCGAAACAGCGGTAGTTTTCACTTTTTGAGCATTGCAAGCTGTGAATGATAATGATAAAACACCCATAATTGTGGCCATTTTATTTACTGTGAACTTTGGTTTTTGCATAGTTTTTTGTTTATTAATAGAAAAATGTATTGTAATGAATAGATCTATTTTTTGGTTACTTAATTTTACTTATCGCACTCCATGTACTGCCATGGCTAAGGTATATACCGAATCCAAGGCAGTAATAAAAAGTATGGTTTGCTTTGGTCCACCAAAAGTGACATTGGCAGTCCAATCTTTAGGCACGGCAATATGTGCTATTTGCTCCCCTTCTTTATTGAAAACAGTAACGCCTTTTCCGGTGAGGTAAACATTTCCTAAGTTGTCAATCGTCATCCCATCCGAACCCATATTGGCAAACAATTTTTTATTCGAAAGTTGGCCATTTTTCCCAATTGTATAGGAGTAGGTTTTTTTACCAGATTCGTCTGCAACATAAAGGGTTTTTCCATTGGGAGTACCAATGATTCCGTTGGGTTGATTGAAGTTATCGTCGGCTACAATTGTCGGTATTTTTGTATTTGGTGCTAAATAATACACCCTTTTTGATGCTTGCTGTGTTTCTTGATGTTGCCACCACGTACGTTGGTAATAAGGATCCGTAAAATAAATACCGCCTTTGGCATCTACCCAAAGATCATTGGGACCATTGAATTTTTTACCCTCAAAATTCGCAAGTATCACGGTCACTTTTTTTTTGGCATCAATAGACCAAATCTCATTTTTTTCATCGGCAATGGCCAACAAATTCCCTTGGTTGTCAAAATACAATCCGTTAGAACGACCAGATGGTTTCATATAATCTGAAACGGTATTGTCACTGGCATTCCATTTCAGGATACGGTCATTGGGCTGATCTGTAAAATAGACATCGCCATTTTTGTCTGCAGCAGGACCTTCGGTAAATTCGAATCCATCAGCAACCAAAGTAAGCTGCGCACCATCGGCAATTATAGCTTTGTTTAAGTCTTTATGCGCCTTGCAAGACATATTTACGGTCAAAAGCAAGCTGATGCTCAGTAAATTTAGGCAATTGCTGTAAATCTGTTTTTTTGATTTAGTTATCATATCGTATTGTTAGTTTATTTTCTAATTGAATCGCCTTTAGCCCAATAAATAGCGCCAAAAATGTGGTTTAAAAAGTTTTTATCTTTAAACGATTCTGGTTTATGACCGATAGCCGTATAAAACGATCTTCCACCTTCATACTCTTGATACCATGCAATAGGATGTGCATTTCCCATTCCTTTCAATGGAATATCATCATAACCAGCAGTAAAATCATACGAAGCTTCATCAACCGTCAATAGAACATGTAGTTTATCGAGGTTCATGTTTTTAAAGTTGTACCATTCATCAGACCGAAGCCATTTATTGGGTAAATGCCATGTTGCTGGAAAATCATGATTGGCAACGTTTACAATGGCGGCTTGTAATTTTGGATGATTTACGAACTTTGCGCCTACTAGACCGTCAAACCATTTATTATCGTTTTCGCCATCTGCCGTTCCGTGTATACCTACAAAGCCACCGCCTCGTTTCATAAATGCTTTTAAAGCATCCATGTGTTTTGGTGTCAAAAAATTGGCATTGGCATTCATGAATATCACGACATCATATTCTGGTAATTTTGTTATAAGATCATCTGGTCTTTGGGTCCAATCAAACTTAAACTGATTTTCGGCTGCCATTTCTTTGAATGCTTCGACAGCGACAGGGATAGAATTGTAATGCCAGGTATCATGCTGGGTAAACAATAAAACACGAAACTGATCTTGCGCATTTGCTTTCATCATCGTTAGGATACATAGGGTTAGTAAAAAGTATTTCATTTTAAATGGTTTCATAATTTAATTTTATTGGTTACATGCATAACTAAAACGATGTGTTTTAATATATTTTGATTCTACTTAAAAAAATATAGCCACAGATTTTATACTAATTAATCACTGCTACCGTTGTTAATTCAATTTAACTCTTTTAAAATCTGCCAAATTCGCGTAAATCTGCGTGATAAAAAATTGCACGCAGATTTGGCAGATTTCCGCAGATAATAATTTCCGTGGCAAAAAAGTTAATACAGCTTTCGTAAAAGTTTTTTGACAGCAAACTTTCAGTTGGTGGTGGATTATTTCAATAGTTCATAATAAATATATTCCCAAGCCAAATCCACACTATACAAAGGTGGAAAGTTATAGTCTTCCACTTCCGCTAAGATGTATTGCACTCCAGCTATTTCTTGATACTTGAAAATATCTTTGAAATCTATTTTTCCACTTTCGCCTAATTCTTTATAATCTTTTACATGCCAACTAATAAATCGGTTGGGATAGTTTTTAAAATAATCTATAGGATTAACTCCTCCCCGATGCATCCAATACAAATCAGATTGAAAATAGACATAATCCGGATTGGTGTTCTTAAGAAAATAATCATAAATGGTTACGCCTTCGACCTTTAAAAATTCATCGGCATGGTTGTGGTACACAAACTTGAGTCCGTTCTTCTTGCAGAGTTTTCCAACTTTGTTATAATAATTGCAATACTCTTGCAATTCTTTAATTGTCTTGATGCCTTTTAATTTACTATTTGAAGTTGACAAATATTCAACACCAGCTATTTTATGGTCTTGTATCGTTTTGTTCCACCACGCATTGATTGCGGCATCATCATTTTTGTCTTCGGGATCGAAAAAGGTCATTGAGCCTAAAAATTTCATACCTGCTTTTTCGACCATAGCCTTAAACTGCGTTGGACTTTGACCATAAAAACCTCCATCCTTGTATACAAAAGTCTCCACATAGCTATACCCCATTCTACCTAACTGAATTAGGGTTTGTTCTGGGTTTTTAAGCATTTCTTTGTGAACAGAAACAAGCTGAATACCTATGTTTTTGTCTTTAGGATTGTTTTTAATGTATCTTGTTTTCCATAAACTCTTTTCATTAGGATCAAAGCCTTCCAATATGACATCTGTATAATTTTGAAAGTTAAAATCAACCTTCATCGTCTTATTACCATTGAGGTCTTTGTCTTGCATTGTCCAATGATTTTCTGAAGTAAACAAGCCTTTTCCTGTGAAAAATTCGCCTTTTGTATTATGACCTGCAGCAAAAACAGCATCGGTAACCGTATCATACCCAATAATTTCTAACAGTATTGGATTGTATTGATTGGAATTATCTTTTTGAAAAACTTCAACCGTGAGCGAATGATTATCGAAATTGGTCAAACTACTCATCTTAATTTCAGGATATTCTGCAACACTATCTGTATTAGGATTTATAGCACTTACCCATTGGCCCGAATATTGCCTGAGTCGGTCTTTTTGAGAAGAAATACCGTAGTTTTGTTGAGCAAAACCGACGAATGATTTTAGAAAAATAATTAAAAAAAGAACTCTTTTCATTTTTATTATTTTTTATCAAGGTGAATAAATAGTGGCTTTTGCTAAACTTAGGTTTTACTCTTCTCATGCAATTTTTCAGAAATATTACTATGCAAAAGCTTTGTGGAATCAATGCTATAGAAGTTGAATCTGTTCCCTCCTAAAAAGAATTAATCTGCTTGAAGAGTATCAAGCAGATTAATTTTTATTTTTTTTATTGTAAAATAGCTTCTAAAAACTACTCCAAATACGGATCTAAAGTCTGGATTTTACCATTTTCATCATAAGTGATTTCCGCGACTTTTACAGATCTTAAGTGGGTAACTCCTTCAGATAAACTAGAATCATGGTAGAATAAATACCATTTATCTTCGAACTCACAAATTGAATGGTGTGATGTCCAACCAATAACTGGATTTAAAATTCGACCTTGATACGTAAACGGTCCGTAAGGATTGTCTCCCGTAGCATAGCAGATAAAATGCGTATCTCCTGTAGAATAAGAGAAATAATATTTACCATTGTATTTGTGCATCCACGAAGCTTCAAAAAAGCGACGGTCGTTGTCTCCTGCTAAAAGCGGTTTTCCGTTTTCATCTAGGATTACGAGCTCTTTTACCGATTCGTCAAAACTTTTCATGTCAGAGGTAAGCTTTGCCATAATTGGATTTAGAGCCAACTCATTTCCTACTGGTTCTTTGTGGTTTACATCATAACTATTGTTTCTATAGCTTTGCAATTGACCGCCCCAAATGCCACCAAAATACATATAATAACTACCGTCATCATCACAAAAAACAGCTGGATCGATAGAGTAACTACCTTCAATAGCTTCTGGTTCAGCAATAAATGGCCCTACTGGAGAATCACTAATCGCAACACCAATCTGGAAAATTCCGTTGGCTCTTTTGGCGGGGAAATACAAATAATACTTTCCATCTTTAGTAGCAGCATCAGGCGCCCACATTTGTCTTTCGGCCCACGGCACATCTTTTACGTGTAGTGCTAATCCGTTATCTTTTGCTTCCCCTGTTGGGCTATCCATAGAAATAACGTGGTAATCTTCCATCCCAAAATGGTCTCCATTGTCGTTAAACGGAATTCCCGCTTCGATGTCATGAGAAGGATAAATGTATATTTTTCCGTTAAAAACATGCGCCGAAGGATCTGCGGTGTACATGTGTTTGATTAGCGGTTGTGAAATTGCTTTTTTGTTTATTTCGTCAAAATTGATATGACTGATATTTTCTTCTGGCATAATAATTTAATTTATATTTTTACTTCTTCTTTCTTTTAATTCACTTTCTAGCTGCACTTCCATTTTTTTATCGATCATATAAAAACATACCAAACCAGCACTTGCGATAAAAAATAATCCTGGATAAACACTTACGGCTAATTTAATTCCGTCAATTGCAGATTGCGCTTGGTTAGCTGCTTCAGCGACATAACCATATCTTGATAATAGAAAAGCACCTAGTGCTCCACCAATACTCAAACCTACTTTTAGACCAAAAATCATAGCCGAAAAGATGATCGCAGTAGCGCGTCGGTTGTTTTTCCATTCGCTATAATCAGCTACATCGGCAATCATTGCCCATAGTAACGGAATCGTAATTCCGTACAAAAATCCATGTACAACTTGCGTTACAAATACTAACGTTATAGAGGTAGGCGCATAAAAATTGAACTGCACTAAGCTTAAAGCAGATAGGAATATAAAGGCAATAAAAATGTTTCTTTTTCCGAATTTATCAGCCAATCCTTTTGAAAACATAATTCCGAAAATCATGAACAAAATCCCACCAGAATTAAACAAACTAAAGGCAGATGTAGGGGCATCTTTTGGCCATTGAAACTCGGTAAGTCCCATTCCGATTAATGAATCATTTAATCCAGCAATCATATTATTAAATCCGATATCCTGCAAAAACGTCGCTTGAGCAACAGGATCTAAGTAATATTTAAAGTAATAAATGTACATTCCGCCTTTTAGCGAAAGCGTAACAAAAATCAAAATTGTAACAAAAAGCATGATTACCCAAGGCTTGTTTTTAGACAAATCGAGTAAATCTTGTTTTACTGATGATTCTTGTTCTTTTTTAGGAACAATACGTTCTTTTGTAGTCAAGAATGTGATTATAAAACAAATAACTCCTGCTATTGCAAAAATCATCATGGTCGTTTTAAAACCAGCTGCTTTGTCGCCATGACCCAAAATTAAAACCAAAGGCAATAACAATCCCTGAATGATAAATTGCGCAAACATTACCGCTACAAAACGATACGAAGACAAACTGTTACGTTGTCCCATATCCCCAGTCAAAACCCCGCTTAGAGCTGAATACGGTAAATTATTGGCCGAGTACACTAATATCAATAAGAAATAAGTCACCAAAGCGTAAATTACTTTTCCATCTGGACCGAAATCTGGTGTTGAGAAAGCCAAAATAGCGATGATTCCAAATGGCAAAGAAGTCCATAAAATCCAAGGTCTGAATTTTCCCCAACGGGTTCTTGTTCTATCGGCAACTGCACCCATTATAATATTAAAAAAGGCACCAATAAACCCTCCAAAAAAGATAATCGCACTGGCTGTTCCTGCTGGAATCTTATACACATCGGTGTAGAAAAATGCCAAAAAGGTCATCAAAGTTTGGAAAATTAAATTGGCTGCAAAGTCGCCTAAACTGTAACCTACTTTCTCTAAAACCGAAAGTTTTTGGGATGTATTATTCATTTTGTAATTTTATTTATGGTTATTCTTTCTAAACGTTTCCTATTATTTAATCGTTTTATCACTAAAGCGCTCGATTGATTTTAACTCTGGTTCGCCACCTCTTTGGCCACAGCCCGAAGCGATATACAATTCTTTTTTGTACCAAATAAATTGTGTACCATGTCTACCTCGCTCCAAAGAGGGTAGCGTACTCCAAATTCCGGTTTTTGTATCTAAAACTTCAACTTCATTATGTGCTAGTAATTGATCTCCATTTTCACCACCAGTAACTAAAATTTTATCACCAATACAAATTGATGCAATACCAGCACGCTGCGTAGGAACAGGATTGGCAAGTGTGCTCCATTGTCCAGATTTTAAATCAAACACATCCACCTCTGGAATTGTTAATTCAAAAACCTTTTCGATAGCGCCTGATGAAACCCTTCCGCCCAATACATATAATTTGTCTTTACAAACTACTGAGGTAGCATGATCACGAGCTCGAGGTGTATCAGTTAGTTTTTCCCATTTCCCTGTTTTGAAATCGTAAACATCAAACCAGCTTACGTGTCCATCCCAGTGACCGTCAATAATACCACCCGAAATATAAAGTTTGTCCTTATAAACATTGGTGGTTGTAGAGGATCTTAATCTATTCTCTGGCATCGAAAATCCTTTTTCCCAACTGTCCTTTTCAGGATCATAAACATAAGCTGTAGCTACTGGAGTTTCGTGTGGGAATTGCCCCGTAGCAGCGCCAACGATATAAATTTTCCCTTTATAAGAAAAACTTTGAAAATGGTGCAATTCAATTGGCGGTTTGGCACCTGATGTCCATGTATTTGTTTCAGGATTAAAAATGGACACTTCTTGAATACGTCGACCGCCAAGCAGGTAAAATTTACCGCCAACTTCAGCAAATGCCGCTTCATGTCGTGCTGCAGGTTCTCCTGTACAGGCCAAGGTTTCCCATTTATAATTATCGAAAGATTGTGCAATCCCTTGTTGACAAAATAAAGTGAGCATCGATAATACCAATATTTTCGAAAGTCTAGAAAGTCGTATCATAATCTCTTTTTATTTTATTTAATTTGATTGTTAGCTTTACATACTAGATAAAAAATATGGCACGCAGATTATAGAGATTTTGGCAGATTTACTACTGTGAATCAATTTTGAATTTGCGAAATTTGCGTGCTTTTTTAATTTTAGTATAATTAACGGTTAATCATATAATTTGAAGCAGTTTGCACTACTACTAGTTACAATCGCTCTATTTTTTCTTCAAAGCCATTACTTGATCGTATGCTTTGTTAGTCTTATTATTTCGATCGAAAAGCAATGGATAATTTGTTCTGTTTTTGATAGGCCAATTGTTTAACCACGACTGACTGTCATTTACTCCCCAAAAAGTAACACGACCAATTTTGTCTTTATGCTTCAAAAAAACTTTGAATAAATCTTCATATCGTTGGGCAAGTTTCACTTGAATACTGTCTGGAACTCCATTAGTGTACGGATTCATTTTGGCATCTTCTTCAAAATTCTGATCTACATTGGCACCTACTAACTTCTCTGGCACTGGTAAAACAGATATATCTAGTTCCGTAATCATCACCTTCAATCCTAATTTAGAATAAGCAATTATACTTTCTTCAATATCTTTTAATGGTAAACCATCAAGGCTCCAGTGTCCTTGGATACCAACTCCGTCAATGCGAGCACCACTATCTTTTATTTTCTTTAATAATCGAATAGCTCCCTCTCTTTTTACCGGTTGCTCGATATTAAAATCATTATAATACAATTCCGTATTTGGAGCTGCTTTTTCGGCTAACTTGAAAGCGGTTACTAAGAAGTCATCACCTAATTTTTCGAAAAATATAGATTTTCTATACGTTCCATCTTCGTTTAAAGCCTCATTTACAACATCCCATCCATCTATTTTACCTTTGTATCTTCCGGCAACAGTACTAATGTGATTTTGCATAAACATGCTCAATGAATCTTTGCTTTTTATTGCAAGTACAAATGGAGACAATTGCTCGTGCCATATAAGTGCATGACCTACAACAAACATGTTATTCTTTTTTCCATAAGCCACATATTTGTCTGCTACATCAAAAGTGTACTCATCCCATTTTGGATGAATCATTTCACATTTTAAATTATTCTCTGGAGAAATAGCACTAAATTGTGATTTAATCAAGTTATTTACATCAGCATCTTTTTCATTGATTTGATCCGCACTAAGAGCAGTACCTATGTAAAAATCTTGTTTATAAGCGCTTTTTAATGTTGGTGCAGTACTTACAGCTTCTTTTTTAGCCTGACAACTCATCATTAAAACCCCTGCCAATATAATTGTAGCCGTTTTGCTATTTACTATTTTCATATTTTGTTTTTTAAATCAATTTTTATATTAACTATATCTTACTTTGTATTCGAATTTTTGAACCAATTAAATTGGGCTTGATTATCACTTTCTTGTCCCATTGAGGTGGTGTACATGGCATAAAATGCACCTACAAAACCACCGCCAACTTGCGTACTTAAAAATTTGGCATCCACTTGATCTTCCAGCGTACTCCATTTTTTATTATCGAAAGAATATTCGAAACTATAAACTGGTCCATTGGCAACTATCTTCAAAAATAATTTTCCCTTACTATCAATTGTAACCGATTTGATTTCATCAACTGCCTCACCATTGGATTTGTACAGCTGCACTACGTTTATATTATTCTTTACCGACTGGCAGAAATAGTAAAAATGAGATTCATTTTGGAAAACTATTAATCCTGATTTTTCATTTTCTTTCTTAGTCGAAAACTCCATTTCGGTGCTTACTTCGCCTACTAAATGTTGTTGTCTAAAGCCTACGAAACTAGGATTACCAGTTCCTGAAACTGTTTCTGGTCTTGTTTGTATAGTAAGAGCTCCTTTTTTAGAATCTAAAGAGTACCATTTTTCATGTGGTGTTCTTAAAAACATCCATTGATAATCTAAAGACGTTCCATTAAATTCATCTACAAACAGATCTCGATTGCTTTTGATTGTTGTAGCAGGTTTCGTTTTTAAAGTGTAATTCTTTTTAACGACTTCACCTTCTAAGTTAATTTTTGGCCAACCTTTTTCCCAAGATACGGGCGCCATAAAAGTTTCTCTTCCGGTATTAAAAAATCCTCCCTCATAAGGACGACAACCAAGAAAAACCGCATACCAATTGCCATTAGTATCTTCAACAAAATCAGCATGACCTGTTGATGTTACAGGATCTTTGCGATTAGGATCTAAATTTCGCTGTGTCAAAATTGGATTTTGAGCGTACGATTCATACGGCCCTAAAACATTTTTACTTCTAAAAACTACTTCCGAATGGTTAACATCCGTTCCGCCTTCAGCAGCTATTAAATAATAAAAACCATCCTTTTTAAAAATATGTGGCCCTTCAATCCAAACTGGTTTTTGACTTATATCAGCTCCCCCATTAACGATAATTTCAGGACTGCTGATTACTTTATTTGTGGCAAGATCAAATTCTACTATTTTTATCGAGCGATGCCCGTCATAAACCGAAACTTTGTTGGGAGGATCACTATTATAAATGATATACCCACGATTTGTATCATCAAAAAATAAGGAAGGATCAATCCCTTCGACTTCTGGAAGCCAAACGGGATCACTCCAGCCTTTGGATAAATCTGTAGTCGTAATCACAAAATTATTTCCGTTATCTATCAAAGTACATGTGATGTAAAAAGTCCCGTTGTTGTAGCGGATCGCTGGCGCAAATAAACCTCTTGAGATTCCTAAACCGTCCAGATTTAATTGCGTAGTTCTGTCCATTGCATTTCCTATTTGTTCCCAATGCGCCAGATCTTTCGAATGAAAAATAGGCAGTCCTGGGAAATAAGAAAAGGTAGAATTGACCAAATAGTAATCCTCTCCTACTCTGCAAATACTAGGATCAGGATAAAACCCTTTTAGAATAGGATTTTGAACCACCGTCGTATTTTGAGCAAGAATTACATTGGCACAAAAAAGAACTAATACAATTAAATATTTTTTCATTCTGCGCTATTTACAATGGTTTTCACGTATTCAAAAAAAGCTTTCTTTCGTGCAGAACTCACTTTCCAATCTACAGGAACACTTTGAAATCCTTCTTCAATATTTGTTTCCCCTTCTCTTCTAAAATCAAAGAAACCCCATGAAGATTTGTTCTCGATTGCTGTTTTGAAATTGTTTTCTTCTTTATCAAATTCATAATGGTCATCTTCATTAAAAACAATTGGTTTTAAACTGTAACCAGGCACTTGTTTTGTTTTTTCGATCATTGTTGCCACACCTTTTGGATCTTCAACAGCGTTCGCATGAAGTAGAATATAATCAGACGCTTCTATCACACTAGAAGTTGGAATCGAAGCACCTTGAAAACTTGTGGATACTAAATACCTAAAGTTTCCTCTTTTGTTATTTTTTACTCTATTAATCAATGTCGCCATACCACTTTCCGTTAAGATTTTGTGGTCGTAATACGGTAAATCACATTCATTCACAACTTCGATAAGAATGTTTTTATAGCCCGTATCATGAAGTCCGTTTATTGTATTGTCCACAGCATTGATTACTGCTTTTTCATCTGCTAAAAGTTGGTCTTGTCCAAAATAAAATAATCCTATCATTACGACCATTTCTAACTCATCGGCCTTTTTAAGCACTTTTGTCAATCGGTTCCAGTAGGCTGGTTTAATCGAACCATCAGCAGTAAAAGCCGAGTTGATCCAATTTTTATTCCCATACCCTGTTGGACTACCACCTTGTAAATTCACGGTAATCGCGTTTAATCCATACGATTTCCATTCTGACATGGCAGCAACAAACTCGTCTGTATTGCGATCGGCACTCCATTTTTGAGTGTCGGGATATTTCCATAAAACAGCTGTTTCTGGATTCTCATCATCAAAAGTCGCTTGCACCATTCTGGAATTAAACAACAATCCTTCAATAGGTTTACCTTTCCAAGTTTTACCCTTATTGATTATTTTTCCATTGATTAAAAAATTATCTTTTTCGATAGAAACAACGGTGTGTCCTTTAGTTTTTTTAGTACTAACTTGACCATTGGTCGCTATGCTAAAAAGGAATAATGCCGTAATTGATAGACTATAAACTATTTTCATAATGTTTTAATTAAATTTTGAATGGGTTTCCTTTTAAAGTAACTGTGCTAACAACCACATTGGCTTCTTTTACTCTTTCCTCATTTGGTTGTGCTCCTCCTACAGAAAAAGTGTAATCGCCTGGACTTACTTCCATTTTTACATCAGCATTGATTTGTGCCAATTGTTTTGGTTGCACTTTAAACGAAATAGTCTTTGTTTCACCTGCTTTTAGAAAAGTTCTTTCAAAACCAACCAATGTTCTTATGGTATTTTGAAAATCGTCTTTGGCACTTTTCATATACAATTCCGTTACTTCGTCACCATCTACTTTTCCGGTATTAGTAACATCAACTGAAAGTAGAATTTCTTTGTTGGTTGCTTGTTTTTTGTCTAAAACCAAATTGCTGTATTTAAAGGTGGTATAACTCAACCCAAAACCAAATTCATACAAGGGTTTTCCTTGAAAATAACGATAGGTTTTGCCTTTCATGTTGTAATCATCAAAAGCTGGAATATCATTAATGTCTTTATAAAAAGTAAGAGGCAAACGTCCTGATGGATTGTAATCACCAAATAAAATATCGGCAATTGCAGTTCCTCCCGCTTGTCCAGGATACCAAGCTTCTAGAATTGCTGAAATATTATCGTTTTCCCAATTGATGGCAAGCGCACTACCATTTAGCAAAACCAAAACCATTGGTTTCCCTAGTGTGCTTATTTTTTTCATCAAATTAGTTTGAGAAGCTGGTAGTTTGATATCTACACGATCACCACCTGCAAAACCGTCTACTTTCACTTTCATTTCCTCTCCTTCTAAAAGCGGACTCAACCCCATACAAAAAACGACAACATCAGATGCTTCAGCCAACGCCATTGCTTCTTTTTCAAGATTTTCATTAGGCGCTTCCCATAAAAAACGCATAATAGCATGCTCTGAATTGTCTTGCTTGTATTCTAATTTAATTTTATAGGCTTTGTTTGCTTCTAAGTCTAAATACTCGTATTCTGTTTTAGGCTCATAAACATTATCACTTTCGACAATTAATTTATCATCAACATACAATTTCATTCCAGAATAAGATTGCCCTCCTATCGCATAGCGACCTGATTTGGGAACCGAAAGATATCCCGTCCAGCGAACTGAATATTTATCATAACTCATATCTGAGAATGGAGGAGTTGTTGCCCACAAAAAGTCAACATTTTTATCGATTTGCTTGTGCGATGGGTTACCTTTTAAAGTGGTATTCGAAAAATATTCCGCTTTCAAACCTTTATTTTTTAATTTGCTGTCGGTATATAAAACAGCTGCAGGAACTGCTTCTAAAATTGGCAAACCATCTGCTAGTCTACACCCTTGTGCAAAACTCACATTGGCATTTGGCAATTTATTTTTAATCCCTTGCAAAGGTGTAATTGGTTGTGACGGAAAACCGTTGTAGTTTCCAAGTAACACATCGGCATCGTTTGCATTTGGACCAATAACCGCTACTTTTTTCAAATTTTTGCTTAATGGCAAGAGGTTATTATTTTTTAATAAAACCATTGATTTTCTAGCAGATTGAAGTGCTAGTAAACGATGTACTTCTGAATCTACTACACTATAAGGAATATCTTCATACTTCACATCGCCCTTTGGTGCAAACAAGCCAAGTTTTAATCGTGCTTCTACCAATCTTTCTACAGAAACGCTTAGTTCATCTTCAGAAATCAAACCTTGTTCTACGGCTTTCACCAATGAAGGATAAGAATCTCCACAATTTAAGTCGGTTCCCGCTTGTACGGCCATTGCAGATGCTTGCTCTTTAGTTTGTACTACTTCATGTGCTCCTTTGTTATAGAAATCAGTCACTGCCCAACAGTCAGACACGATATATCCTTTGAAACCCCAATCTTTTCTCAATAAATCACTTAATTGTTTGTTCCCGCAACAAGGCACACCTTTGAAGCTGTTATATGCACACATTACAGAATACACGCCCGATTCCTTCACCACTTTTTCGAATTGTGGACTGTAGGTATTCAACATATCAAAATCGGATGGGTCTACATTAAAACTATGACGACTCGCTTCTGGTCCGCTGTGTACCACAAAATGTTTGGCTGTTGCGATCAGTTTGTAATATTTAGGATCGTTCCCTTGTAAACCTTTTATAAATTGTACCCCCAATTCTCCCGTTAAATAAGGATCTTCTCCGTAAGTCTCCATTCCGCGACCCCATCTTGGATCTCTAAAAATATTAATGTTGGGTGTCCAGAAAGTCAAGCCTTGGTGAATACCTCTTTTATTTTTCGATACAAAATCATGGTGTTTGGCTCTCGCTTCATCTGAGATTGCATTGGCATTTTCGAACATTTGCTTTCTATCAAACATGGCACTCATTCCGATTCCTTGCGGAAAAACAGTTGCAATTCCCGCACGAGCTACTCCGTGTAGGCATTCGTTCCACCAGTTCATTTCAGGAATTTCTAATCTATCTATTGCAGCAGAGTTGTAGGTCATTTGAGAAACCTTCTCTTCCAATGTCATTTTCGAAACCAAAAAAGAAGCGCGTTCTTCAAAAGTTTTTGAGGCATCTTTATGCACTGCTACCTGTGCACCACAAGTTGTGATGGCAAGTAAAAAGAAAAGACAAATCTGTTTAGATGGAGACATATTGTATTTTTTAATTTGTAATTAGATAAATCTTGCTTGACTATTTGGTGCTGTTTTTATTTCGAAAACAGTTTGATTTTTAGGATATAAAACTGAATTTTCAAGACAAATTTGAACTTACTATTCTTAAATTATTAGCTGTTATAAAACAGACTAGTAATTGTAAAAACTGTTTGGTAAAAGTAGCAGGATGTTCCATTGTCAAATGACACTTTTGAAGCTATAACTACAACAAATCGCGCGTCTTTGACTATTTTAGGTCTTTGAGGCGGCAAGTTGAAGCGAAAATGTAAATTTTGATAGATACTAAAAAATTATAAATAGCATTAAAAAACTCCATTATTATTTAGATAATCGTAAAAAAAATGACTTTTATATAGAGATATTTATATTAAAATTGCTCAGCTGAACATGACTAAAAACGCTCAACTTTGCCCTTTTAATATTACTTGAGGATAAGACACAAAAAAACGGACTCTTACCTACAAGTCACAATTTAGCTGCTAATTCATCAGTAAAAAAGTGACCTGTAGATCTGAGTCCGTTATCTAAGTTTGCAGATTATTTTAATCCTTCAAGGAAACCGGTGTGTGCTTTTTTCACACTGTAATCGTCATTATACATTAATGGCCAATCAATATGTCCCCAGAAATCTAGTAACCAAGATTCACTATCTCTCATGCCCCAAACAGTAAGTGCATACTGATTAGCTGCAGGAATAGCATTGAAAATTTTCACTACTTCTTTATACTTATTTTTTTGTTGAAGTGCTCTTTCAGGAGTTAGTGAAGTTATATCAGTATCAGGGTTAGCTTGAATATCTAGTTCAGAGAAGTGCATTAATAAATTTCTAGAAACTGTTCCATCCACTACCGCTTGAATTTCTGAAGCAGCAGGCCCTTTATAACTAATGTGCATTTGTGCACCTAGACCATCAATAAGGTTGTCTTTTTTCAAATCATCAGCAATCTTGAAGATTGCAGTTCTTTTAGTAGCAGAAGATGCGAAGTTGTAATCATTATAAAATAATTTGCATGCAGGATCAGCAGCTCTAGCCCATTGATAACATTTTTTGATATAATCGTCGCCCAATTTTTGTTTGAAAATAGAATTTCTCAACGGGTTTCCATTACCATCATCAACAGCTTCGTTAACAACATCCCAAGATTTTACTTTTCCTTTGTAACGTGTTACTACTGTAGTGATATACTCTTTAACCATAGCCTCAAACTCAGCATTTGTACCAGTAAAATTTTTAACCCAGTCAGGTACTGCATTGTGCCATATTAGAGCGTGCCCATGAAGATTTAAGTTATTATCTGTAGCATACTTTACAATTTTATCAACTGCTGTAAAGTCATACGTTCCCTTACTTGGATACATTTGATCCATTTTCATTTCGTACTCAGACGTAATATTATCATATTCTCTTAAGATAATATCTGATGTTATTCCTGTTAATCTGCTAGACCTTACAATCATACCCACGTTAAAGTTAGCTGCTTCTTTTAGCGCCGTCGTAGGTTCAGGTCCTGTACTGATTATTTCTGTTGCGATCACGTTTGAAAATGCCGAAATTGCCTCTCCTCTCACCGCTCTTACTCTATAATAATAAGTAGTACCAGAATCTAAACCATCAATATCGAGTGTAAGAGCATTCACTACCAATTCATTATAATTTGGTAATACACTTGAAAAGTCAGCATTTGTAGCTACATCTACTAAATATTTATCAGCACGGTACACTCTTGTCCAGTTGGCAGTAAAACCAGAGTTAGTGAGGTTTACTGCAAAATAAGCATTAGGGACACCAGCAATTACTGCTACTTCATCATCGTTCTTAGAGCAACTTAATGCAAATAAACCGATACAGATAAACAAAAGAACTTGTTTTATTTTTAATTTTTTCATCTTCATTTTTTTTATAAAAAGGTTGTTGATTATTTACAACAACCTTTTTAAATATTAACATTCTCTACCTTAAATCGAATTAACGTAAAACCTTAAATCTAATATTATCAAATTGAACCTTAGAAGGATTGGGTGTCCCACCATTTTGATTAATTGTCATTTTAACTTGGTTAATTTTAGAAGGATTTACATCTCCTTGACCTTGCTCTGATGAATCATAATTAGCTCCAAAATCAGAAGTTTTAACTTCTATCGTCTGCCATCCTGCAGTTGCAATTGTATAAGAATATGCCCAGTTTCCGCCATCACTATCTACAATAAGTAAATCAATTTTAGTTCCTATCGCTCCTCCACTATTTACATCTATAAGATAAAACGCTTTATCAGCATCAGTAGCTGTTTCTTTCAAGAAAGGATTCCCTCCATCAGACTGGCTTCCATTATATCCATTTGCTGTGGCACCTGCCCATGTAAACTCTGCATAATTTCCAGATATTCCTCCTACTGCTGAATAAGTGAGGGTATTAGCATCTCCATATTTTACCCAATTGTTGTTTGGACGTAAGCTACCACCATCAAAGTCAGCTACTTTGTATAAATCAAACCCTTGATCTATATCTAAAAATCTTTTTGTAGTTCCTCCAGGGGTTGTAATCTCTACATCACCTCCAGCAATTGCAGTAGCAGGTACCATAAAACTTAATGAAGTAGAATTAATACGCGTAAAACTAACTGCTTCTCCTGCGAATTTGACAGCGGAAATATTAAAAAACCAACCCCCATTTACCGTAACTACTGTTCCTACTTTTGGAATTGCAGGTTCGAATTTTTCAGAGATGATAACTTTTGGTTGTAGAATTTCAAAACTAGAAACAACTACTTCACCATTCCCTTTTGTGATTTTTAATTCTTGCACTCCAAATCTGCTTCCCTTTTTATCATCAAAAGGGACATTAAAGAATAACGATAGATCAGAACTCAATTGTGGATTAAAAATGACATTAACTACATTGTCAAATTCAACTGTTTTAACATTACTTAGTCCTGATCCTTCTATTTTTACTAAATCCCCGGGATAGCCTTTATCCTTATTTTCAGTTGGCGGAGAGGTAGAATTGTCTAAACTGTATACGCCTTCAAACACTGCGGCACTGCTAGAATCATTATCATTTGAGCATGATGATAGTACTAAACACACAGTCAAGAATCCTATAATTTGTCTACTATTTTTTATTATTTTAATCATTGTCTTATCTTTTTAAGTATTAAAATTGAAAAGGAACTGGCGTCTCTCTTAGCAATGGATTCGCATCTAATTCAGAAGCTGGAATGGGAATCAAGAAAGAATTTGCCGTTGGTGTCACTTTTTTAGAATTTACTTCTAACAAAGCAATATTGCTGTATGCTCCTCTTTCCTGATTTGAAATAATATTTATTGCTTCCGCTCTATCTCTTCTTACTAAATCAAACCAATAATCTCCTTCCATAACCAGCTCGATTCTTCTTTCTTTAAAAATATCATTTTTCGTAATACTCGTTTTTGTAGGTAATCCTGCTCTAGTTCTCACTTTATTGAATGATGCTAAAGCATCTGCTGATGAAGTTGATCCTGAGCCAGCTAGTATTGCTTCAGCATGAATTAATAATACTTCGGCATAACGCAGCATAGTCGTATTTTGATTAGTTTGTTGCGGACATGCTCCAACAAATTCTGCTACTGAACCAATAACATATTTTCTAAAACCCATAGATCCACCAAAACCACCATTACTTACTGTGTAACCTCCTTTTTTGGTTACTAATTCTGGATAAAAATCACCAGGCAACATGATTGTAGATTTTCTTCTTTTATCATTCTCTTCATAAGCAGTACGCAAATCAATACTAGGAACAAAAGTTTTCCATCCTGTATAATCTCCTGTAATTTCAGATGTTGGCGTAATATAAGATTGCGCTGCGTTACCGTATCCATATCCTACGCAACCTACCCATTGTAATGAGAATATTGATTCTCTACTGTTATTATTTGTTGGGCTATTGAATAGTAATCCATAATCATCAATAAGAGAATAATCACCGCTTCTAATCACATTTTCAGCATGAATTTTAGCATTTGGATAATCTTTTAAAGTGATGTACACTTTTGCTAACATTCCATCGCAAGCACTTTTTATCACTCTACCTCTTTCAAGAGAACTATTCCCTGTTACTAACGGTAGACGTTTGTATGCCTCGTTATAATCGCTAATAATAAATTTGTACACATCATCCACATTGTTTCTATAGGTAGGAACTTTATCTGTGTACTGCTCAATTTTGTTTAAAATAGGCACCGCACCAAATAGTCTAACCAAATAAAAGTAAGCAGTAGCTCTCATAAAATAAGCCTCCCCTTTAACTCTTTCAACTACTTCAGGAGTAGTTTCTGGTCCTACGTTTTTTTCTAAGTTGTTTAATAGTGTATTCGACTGTGCTACAACATTAAATAATGATTGCCATCCTTCAAAAACAAACTGATTAGTTGAATTTATTGAGAAGTTCTCAAATTGCGCTAAATCAGAATAAGCACCCACAGCGTTACCGGCATAAGTATCCAATCCGTAAACAAACTTCTCATTAAAATAGAACCAAGGACGACCGTAAAGTCCGCTACCAGACCCTAATATTTGTCCATCTGAAGTATAAAAATTATCTAGAACTAATTTATCCTCTGGCGGATTGTCTAAAAATTCTGTTGAGCACGATACTGTAAAAAATACAGCTATCAAAAGCACGAAATATTTAGTTGAATTTTTCATGTTGTTATTTTTTAAAAATCTAAATTTAAACCTAATGTAAATACTCTAGCAACTGGGTAACGACCATTGTCAACTCCTGATAATAAGGCATCTTGACTAAACGAACCTACAGCAGGATCTAACCCAGAATAGTTTGTGATTGTGAACAAGTTTTGTCCTGTCATGTATATTCTTAATTTACTAAAAAATTTAGTTCTACTTATAAATTCCTCAGGCATAGTATAACCAAAAGTTACATTTTGTAATCTTAAATAAGATCCATCCTCCACAAATCGGTCAGAAACTCTACTGTTTCCATTAGGATCACCATTTACATATCTTGGTATGTTTGTGTTTTCATTTACACCTGCTATAAAACGGTTGTTTACATCAGCACTTTGGTTTGAATACGGTCCACCAGTTCCACCTAAACTTTCAGTAAGTTTTCTAGTCCAGTTGTAAATTTTGTTTCCTTGCGTTCCTAGAAATACAATAGACATATCAAGGTTTTTGTATGAGATATTATTGATTACACTGTAGGTAAAATCCGGAATTGGATTCCCAATATTTGTTCTGTCTCCAGAATCAATTTTACCATTACCATTGATATCCTTAAATTTAATATCACCAACCCATACTTTACCATTTGCACCAACCTCATTATCTGGTGTAGGGCTATCAGCAATATCTTGTTCAGATTTGTAAATTCCATCTACTTGATACCCAAAAAACTGTCCTACTGGAGAACCAACTCCCGTTTTTGTTAGCGTATTATTAAATTGAAAGTTTCTGTAAATTGCTGAATTGTCATCTCCAAAAGAAGTAAGCTTATTCTTGAATGTAGAAAATATAAATGAAGAAGTCCAGTTGAAATTATCATTTGAAATGTTTCTAGTGTTTAAAGTAATGTCCCAACCTTTGTTTTCGATATCACCAAGGTTAACAACTTTTGCTCCTAGACCTAAATTACCTTGTTGTGGATTTGTACCCAGATAAGCAGGCACTGGTTCATTAAATAAGAAGTCACTTGATACTTTTTTATAATAATCAACTTCTAAACGTAAGGCATCTTTAAATAATCCTACTTCTACACCAAAGTTAGATGCTTTGGTTGTTTCCCATTGTACCGTTGGGTTTTGAATATTTTCTTGTGCAAAACCAGTTCCAAAACCAGTAGGAAAACTTACAATTGATGAACCATACTTGTAATTACCAATATTCTGATTCCCAACTTCTCCATAACCAGCTCTAAATTTTGCGTGATTTACCACGTCTTTTATTTTTTCGAAAAAAGGCTCATTACTAATTACCCAACCTGCAGCAAATGAAGGGAAGTAACCTGTTTTGTAACCATCTCCAAAATTTGAAGAAGAATCTGAACGTAAAGTTGCAGTTAATAAATATTTGCTATTAAAGGAATAATTTAAACGCGTGAAGTAAGAATTCAAACTATTTGTTCCTTTATAATTGTCATTTGTAGCTGTCTTAGAATCTCCAAGTCCTAGCGTTGTAATATCATTTGATAAATAACCCGTTCTTGATCCTGATACTCCTTCATATTTAGATTCTTGTGATTCTTGACCTAATAAAGCAACAATATTGTGTTTCCCAAAAGTCTTAGAATACGTAAAATAATTTTGTAAAGTCCAGAAAATACTTTGATTTTGTTGCTTAACAGATACACTACTCGTACTTGTTGTTCCTATCGTAATATCTGGGTAAAAAACAGAACCATTAGTAGTATTAAAATCATATCCTAAAACAGATTTAAAAGTCAAATTTTTACTGAACGAAATTTCACCAAATAGGCTTCCTACAATTTTATATTTATCTAGGGTGTTCCCTTTGTTTAAAGCTGTAGCTACAGGATTAGAAGCCGATGTATTACCAAAACCTTCGATTGGCCCACCAAAAGTTCCATCAGAATACCTAACAGGGATATTAGGTGATTGTGATACTGCAGTACTGATTACACCATCTTCAGTGTCGTTAAAAGCTATTTTTTGTTTGGTATTAGATAGCGTAACATTATTTCCTATTTTAAACCAGTCGTTAACAGTAGTATCAACATTCAAACGCATAGAATATCTTTTAAAACCAGTGTTTATTACTATACCATCTTGCTCAAAATAATTCATCGATGTGTAATATCTTGTATTGTCTTTTCCTCCAGAAATAGTCAACTGATGATTTTGCATCTGTGCATTTCTAAAGATTTCTTTTTGCCAGTTTGTTCCTTTTCCTAGTATTTCAGGATTTTGAAATTCGTAGGGAATTTGTTGTCCTAATTCAGTGCTTACACTTGCTCTGTATTTAGCAAAATCTTGTAAATTAAGAACATCTAAAAATTTAGTTACTTGTTGAACACCGGTGTAGCTTTCATAAGAAATCACCGATTTTCCTTTCTTACCTTTTTTGGTTGTGATCAAAACTACTCCATTAGATCCTCTTGATCCATAAATCGCAGTGGCCGATGCATCTTTAAGAATATCCATAGATTCAATATCTGATGGATTTATCGCTGTTAAAGCACTTGACTTTGTTTGTCCGTTTGCACCTCCTAAAGAGTTATAATTAAAAGAGTCGTTATTGTCACCACCATTAATAGGAACACCATCGACAACATATAAAGGCTCATTTCCTGATAACGAGGCAATACCACGTATTCTGATAGAGACACCACCTCCAGGAGTTCCTGAGTTTTGAGTGATGGTAACTCCAGAAACTTTTCCTTGCAAGGCTTGATCTATTCCTGTAAATGGTTGGTCTTTTATTGATTTAGCGCTAACAGTAGAAACAGCTCCGGTTACATCTTGCTTTTTAGCAGATCCATAACCAATTACAACTACCTCGTCTAAGTTATTAGTGTCTTCTATAAGACTTACATTGATAGTACTTTTACTATCTGCTGCAATTTCCTTTGAGGTAAACCCTATAAAACTAAAAACGATTCTAGAGTTTGTAGGAACATTATCTATAACAAAAGAACCGTCTGGATTAGTGATAACTCCATTTGAAGTTCCTTTTACAGAAACATTTACACCAGGCAACGGCAATCGAGCCTGATCTGTTACGACCCCTTTAATGGTCTTGGATTGAGACAGCACCGTCTGAGTGCAAATCATTGCCAACGCTATTAGTGCGAATTTTAGCTTGATCATCATGTTAATTTGGTTTTTATTAGTTAGTTTTTTTAGTACTTGTTAAGTGCGTCACTATTAAATTGTATCGCTTCAAAATCATGTTCACTTTATCGTATTTTTCATAACGACTATTCTGGTTTATCAACATTATTTTGAGAGCTTATTGTAGAAATAAAAAAAAATATTTTTCCCCGCATAGTTTGTTTATTAATGGTTTACTTAAAAAATGAGTTTGTATTTATTAATTAGTTTACAGAGCCAAAATTAGAGGAACAGCACCCCTACAGTATAAAACAAATGATGCAAAATATAGCTCATTTGATGCATCAAAGCCGTTTGAGACCACTGATTACGGTATATTATGAATATTGATTCAAAAAAGCCATTTTATGCGGAATAATCAATCAACAGCGAATGTAATTTTATTAAGTAAAAAAAAACAGCTAAATAAATACAGAATAAGCAAGGGCAGTAAAAACATTTCACTTGTATTTTTACCGATTTTTATCGAAAATTAACACAGATTGAAATCACGATTTAAACACCGCTAATTAGTATACTATAGCCACCGAAATAGGTTAGAAATAATTCAATAAAAAAGAGCCCTTATGGAGCTCTTTTTTATTGAATTCAACTTGATTATAATCTCAATCTAATTTATTTTTTTCAAAATCTGTGGGTAGTTCTCCATATTTTGCTTTATAACATTTAGTAAAATAGGATGGAGATGCAAAGCCCACTATATAACTTATTTCGTTGATATTGCTATCTCCTAATTGTATAAGTTCTTTTGCTTTCTCCAATCGGACATTTCGAATAAATTCATTTACTGAAACTCCTGTCAACGTTTTAATTTTTCGGTACAACTGACTCCTACTTAAAAAAACTTTTGAAGCTAAAACCTCCACACTCAAATCAGAGTCACTAATATTTTCATGAATAAAAGTTAATGTCTTTTGTATAAAATCATTATCAAGAGTAGTTGTCTTTTCTTTCGTGTTCTTGGTGATTCCTTTATAAAATTTATCAAACATGATTTGCCTGCTGTTGATTAATTGCCCTAAACTGGATTTTAAAACATCCATATCAAAGGGCTTACTCATGTACATGTCTGCTCCAGAATCGATTCCTTCTAACTTGTCCTGAACTAAAGCCTTTGCCGAAAGCATCAGCAAGGGAATATGACTCGTTTTTAAATCAGCTTTTACCGCTTTACACAATTCAAGACCATTCATTACTGGCATAATCACATCTGTCAAAATTAAATCAGGCAATTTTTGTTTAGCTAATTCAAACCCTTTCTGACCATTTTCGGCAACAATTACTTTATAACTTTTTTTCAATTCGTCTTTCAAGTAATTTCGCAATTCGGTATTATCTTCAACGATTAATATCGTGTGCGTAATTTCGGCTGTAGTGGCTACTGTATCGCTTGCTGCTTTTTCATCAACCACTGCTTTTTTAATCGACTCTCTCAATACTACTTGATGTTCCTCGTCTAGAATTTCAGCTTCGGTAAAATATTCATTTCCCAACGGAAACACTACGGTAAATGTCGTTCCTACACCCAGTGTACTATCTACTTCAATCTTACCCTTGTGCAATTCAACAAAACCACGCACTACCTCCAGCCCTATTCCTGTACTTCCATAATAGGTTTTATTAAGATTGTTCACTTGGTAAAAACGATCAAAAATACGTTTGATCTCTTTCTTGTTCAATCCTGCGCCGGTATCTTCAATAGCTATTTCAAATGTTTCTACTTTGTTTTGAGTGTTAGCAAGCGGTAAAAAAATCATCTTTTGTGATGCGTTGATACTTACTTTTATTTTCCCGCTGTCAGCAGTTACTTTGAATGCATTGGAAATAATATTGAAAATAATTTTTTCAAACATTTTAGGGTCTAACCAGTCCTGCAGCGATTCTACAGTAGATTCAAATTGTAAATCAATAGCGCGACTCGCAGCTTCTTCTTCAAAATAACTAACAATATTTTTGGTAAAACCCACAACCTCTACTTGCTGTACATGCAAAGCCATTTTATTAAACTGTAGTTTATTAAAGTCCATTAACTCATTAATCAATCGCGACAATCGATCTGAACTTTTGTGAATAACAAACAATTTATTTAAAACTTCAGCAGGTAATCCAAAGCTTTTATTTTTTAAAATATCTTCTAGCGGATTAATAATCAACGTTAATGGTGTTCTAAATTCATGAGAAATATTGGTAAAAAACTGCAATTTCTTTGCATTTAATTTTTCGATTTGAACGGCCTTGTCCCTTTCAAATTGAATAGCTTGCTTCTCTTCAAATCGGTTTTGCAAAAATTTCTTCATGTAAAGAGATAACAGGATAAAAGCCAATAAATATAAGAAATAAGCAAAAGTCGTGCGCCAGAATGGCGGCAACACCTCAATATGCAATTGCAAAGGTTTTTCACTCCACACACCGCCTCTTTTGGATGCTTTAACATTAAAAATGTATTTTCCAGCAGGAAGATTGGTATAGGTAGCAGCTCTTTTTCCTCCCACAAAATTCCATTCTTCTTCAAATCCTTCTAAATAATAAGCATACTCGTTTTTACCAGGATGCGAATAATTTAAACCTATAAATTCAATAGTAAATACTGATTGATCGTACTTCAAAACTAAATGATCTGTCTCTGAAATCACTTTGCTAAGCGGAGAATCTACATCATTAGGACTAACTGATTTATTGAATAATTTAAAGTCACTAAAATATAGTAACGGTTGCTTTGCGCTTTTTGAAATTTGTTTAGGATTGAAATAATTGATTCCTTCGTAGCTACCAAAGTATAAATCGCCGTTTTTATCTTTTAAAACTGAATTATTATTGAAATCGTTATCAAGTAGTCCGTCGTCTTTTGTGAAATTTACGGCATTTTTATTCTTCAAATCAACTTTTGTAATTCCAGCTTTTCCGCTAATCCATATTGCTCCTTCCTGATCTTCAACAATCGCAGCAACTGACTTTTCTACTAATCCCTTATAATTATAATAGTAATCAAAATTATTTGTTGAAGGGCTAAAACTAAATAGTCCGGCTCCATCTGTTCCTATCCATATTTTTTTATTTTGGGACTCGTACAAAGATAAAACCGACTGGTTTTTTTGCATCTTCTTGTCCTTCATCATTTGGTTTTTTAATGCTACGACCTTAAACTTGAAATTATTGTCATGCGTAACTAAAAATAATCCCAAAGTGGAACCAAGCCAAATCCTATCATTTGAATCTACCAGCACTTTTCTAACATCTCCATTTGTCAAGCCATTTGATGAAAATGATGGCGAGTCACAATGGTAAAATTTGTTTTGGGAAGGTACATAGTAATGTAATCCTCTTAAATAAGTACCAATCCATATGATACCATTAGAATCTTCAGAGAAACTAAGCATTCTATTTGAGGCTATACCTTCAGTGTTACCAGTGTTATAATTCACAAAATTATTGGATCCTTTCTTCAAGAAGTAAATTCCGCCATCCCAACTTCCTAACCACACATTCTCTTTACTATCTAAAAATACAGTTTGAATATCATCACTTTTTAAACCCGATAAAAAAGATGCGTTTTTACTGTTGACATGCTTGTTTAATTTTTTAATTGGGTCATAATAATCAACGCCTCCGCCTTCAAGACTAATCCACAATTTCCCTACTTTATCTTTAACGATACCTGTTACCGATCTCGCTTGCAGCGAATTTTCTTTGTTATAAAGATTGCTACCTATAGCATTAAATTTGCTGTATAATTTATCAAATACATCGACGCCTTGATTGTAATACCCCAACCAAATTCGGTTTTCCTTGTCAGAAAATAAGGACCATACTGAATTTGATTTTAAGCTGTTGTTTTCAGTTTTATTATTCAAATACTTTTTGAGAATAGCACCTTGAATATCTACAAGAAACAAACCGTCATTTTCAGTAGCACATAGGATAGCATTGCCCTCAGCTTGTAACATGGCCATCACTCGTTTCTTAGTTATTGGGAATGAATTCTTAGAAAATCCAGTCACATCTCTTGATACCTTGACTAATCCATTATAAAAAGTTCCTAACCATATATTTTGCTTTCGATCTAAAACAATGGATTCTATATGCTCATTGACCAGGGATTCTCCTGCTGCATTGCGCACATTTTTCACGATTTTAGAACCAGCTTGCAAAGACTTTAATCCAAAACTAGTTCCCACGTAAATAGTACCATCTACTGCTTTAGTAAAGCAATTTACCTGATAATTAGTATAAGTGACCACTTCTGAATCTATAAAGGATATAATTGATGTTTTTAAATTGAATTTCAAAATACCTCTCCCGAAAGTCCCAATAATCAAGTTGCCTGAATTGTCTTGAATGATACTTTTTACAGGAACATCACTTTTACCGCCCTTTAATTGCTTTATTTTAAGATCAATAGTTTCAAATTTATTGAGTTCTCGATTGTAAAAACACAATCCCTGATCAGTACCAACCCATAATTTATTGTTTGAATCAACATAAGTACAATAGATAATGTTGCTTATAATCGAACTATCTTTTTGCCAATCATTTTCGAAAACGGTATAACTTAATCCATCATATTTATACAAACCAGCACCAAAAGTACCAATCCACATATACCCATATTGATCTTGAGTAATACAAGAAACTCCTCTTTTAGAAATTCCCTCATTTATATTTATAAATTGATAACCTTCATACAATTTTTGTGAATGTGCCACATTAGTAACTATACTCAACATGATAAACAAGATGAGTATCTTAAAAAATGGGAACGTTTTAATCATTTTCAAAATAAGTGATGGTTAAAAATTATAGTATCAATTTTAATTAAATAAATATGTCCTAGAGGAAATGCATGAGATGGTAAATATCAAATAACTGATTCGAATAAGCAACAATAGTGCATTCTTATTTTAAGTTAATTTTAACATTGTAAAAAAACTTGTAGCTCCTCTATAAATTTCTTTTTTATCGAAAGTTAAGTCCTTAATTTTGATCAATTAAGAAATTTCATTTCCATAATCTCGTTTCCAATGATAAACTGATCTAACAACCTAGGGATAGTGCTCCTCTTTTTATTGTATTACTTGAAACTCTAATACGATATCGTTATGATAGGTTTCAGTGGGTTGCAAAATGGAATTGGGGAAATGACTATTATGAGGAGCGTCAGGAAAGTTTTGAGGTTCAAAACAAACAGCCGGAAAAGCACCTTCACCCAAATTATTTTTGAATTTCAAATTAGGAAATTGTTTGGGAGTGTAAATGACCATTGCGGGTTGATTATGGTAGACATTCATTTTAACTCCAGACTGAGATGAATACAAACTAGCTTTCAACTGCCCCTCTCCCATCACAAATGTATCATCAAAGCCTCCAAATGTAGGTTTATTAATTTTTGAAGGAACAGTGTAATCAAAAGCCGTATTTACCGACTCTAAAATACGTCCTGACGGAATTAATTGCGCATCAACTTCTAGATGTTGCATACTATTAATCCACAATTCTTGATACAAAACAGTACCTGAACCGCTAACATTTATATAAGGATGAATCGTTAAATTAACTGGTGTAGCCTGATCTGTAATCGCTGAATAACTAATTTTTAAAGTATTAGTATCCGTGATTTCAAATGAGGCTTCTACTTTTAATTCTCCAGGATATCCATTTTCTAAATGCGGACTCACATACGTCAAAACAATGGTACTATCTGTTTGTGATTTTAAATCCCAATACTTTTTATCAAATCCTTCCCCTCCGTGCAAGTGGACACCATCGTTATGTTCTAACGGATATACCTTGCCGTCAACTTCAAATTTCCCTTTAGATATTCTTCCAGCATAACGACCTACTGTACTTCCTAAAAACAGAGTTACATCAGTATAAGGTGCTTTGATATACTCTTGAGCTTCTTCTAAACCCACGACTACATTAGTCACAGTACCTGATTTATTAGGAACTTTTAAACTAATAATTGTCGCACCAAAATTGGAAACTTCAAGTTCCATTCCGTTTTTATTCTTTAGAGTATATACTGCCAGAGTGTTCATTTAATGAGTTTTAATAGTAAGTTATTTTGATAGAACTAGTAATCCTAATTTCAAAAATTACATCGTTGCTGTGAATCCTTTAATAAATTAAATAGTATCAGCAGGGTAAACAATTCCCGCCTCTTTACGCACTTGGTCTGCGATAGTGATTAAGTCCAAACTATTTTGATGTGACCACATTTCGCTTTCAATTTTATTAGCAGCGATAGATTTATGACATTCTTCGATTTCATAGGTAAAACCTTTTCCTTTTGTAGGTAAATCAAACTTTGTTTCTACCTCATCTTGAAACAATGAATAACTCTGAGCTTCATGCCAAAGAGGGTCAATTACAATACGTCCTTTTTCACCGCTTATCGTAGCATGCATGTTGGTTCTAGCGATAAAACTACTATGTAAAACCGCTTGTGCTGTTGGATAATTCAAAAGCATGGTGGTTTGTTTGTCGGCTCCGCCTTCATAAAAAAGTGAAGATGCCGCAATGTTTTCAGGTTTCCCTAAAATCATATAGGATAAAAACAAGGGATAAACGCCCATGTCTAATAATGATCCACCGCCTAGATTCACATCTTCTAGGCGGTTTTGACCATTGTTCATTATAAAGCCAAAATCGGCATTTATGTATTGTATTTTCCCTAATTCACCCGCTCTTATTTTTGATAAAACAGCTGTAAAAGTAGGATTGAATCGGGTCCAGAAAGCCTCCATAAAAAAACGATTGTTTTTTCTAGAAGCGGTAATCATTTGCGAAGCTTGTACAAAGTTGATCGCAATTGGTTTTTCGCAAAGCACATGCTTTTTTGCATTTAGTGCTTGTATGCTCAAACTAGCATGCGAATCATGTGGCGTAGCAATATAAATGATATCAACTTGATCATCATCAAGGAGCGAATCGTAATCTCCGTAGCTTTTTACAGCACTAAACGTAGTACCAAATTCGGTCGCTTTTTCTAGTGATCGAGATGCTACAGCATACAACTGTGCATTTTCAACCAAAGCTAAATCACGCGCAAATTGCTCAGCGATATTCCCCAAACCTATAATGCCCCATTTGATTTTATTTTCGCTCATCTTGATAATGTTAATTGATAATCGCTACTAAATATGATAGTGCATTTGCTAGCACAATACAACCTAACATTGTCGTATTTGTACTTTTAACTATTGACTTTCAACTGTTAGCTTTTGACAATTAGCTATTGCCTTTCAACTTTTAACTTACAACTGTTAGCTTTTGACTATTGGCATTTGACTTTTCAACTGTTAGCTTTTGGCTATTGCCTATTGCCTTATGGCTATTAGCTATTTACTTTTACGAGCCATTACTTTTTGAACGGCTTTTAAAATAGCTTCACTATTCAAACCATATTTTGCCATCAATTGTGCTGGAGTTCCGCTTTCACCAAAAGTATCTTTGGTGGCCACATACTCTTGTGGTGTCGGTGTATTCAAGGACAATAATCCCGCGACACTTTCACCTAAGCCACCTAAATAATTGTGCTCTTCACACGTTACAATACAGCCTGTTTTGGCAACCGATTTTAAAATCGCTTCGTCGTCTAAAGGCTTAATAGTATGAATGTTAATTACTTCGGCACTAATTCCCATAGCTTCCAATTGCTCAGATGCTTGTAAAGCTTCCCAAACCAAATGTCCTGTTGCAACAATAGTTACATCTGTACCTTCAGTTAATTGAATAGCTTTTCCAATTACAAATTTATTTTCGTTTGCAACATCGGTATATTTAGGCATAAATATTGGCACTACTGGACGTCCAAAACGTAAGTATACAGGGCCGTGGTGTTCAGCAATTGCAATAGTAGCTGCTTCTGTTTGGTTGTAATCACAAGTATTAATAACAGTCATACCTGGTAACATTTTCATCATTCCGATATCTTCTAATATCTGATGCGTTGCTCCATCTTCACCCAAAGTTAATCCTGCGTGAGAAGCACAAATTTTTACATTTTTATCAGAATACGCAACAGATTGACGAATTTGATCGTACACTCTTCCTGTTGAAAAGTTGGCGAATGTTCCTGTAAACGGAATCTTGCCACCGATAGAAAGTCCTGCTGCAATACAAATCATATTTGCTTCGGCAATACCAATTTGAAAAAAACGTTCTGGGTTTTCTTCAATAAATTTTTCCATTTTAAGCGAACCAATAAGATCCGCACAAAGTGCAACAACATTAGGATTTGTTCTTCCTAATTCGGCAAGACCTGCTCCAAAACCAGAGCGCGTGTCTTTTTGTTCGGTAAATGTATATTTTTTCATTGTTGTAAATTCAAAGATTAAAAAAAGAATAATAGAAAGATTTTTAGCGACAATCTGAAAACTGATCACTCATCCCAGCACTTAAGTAGCAATCAAAGAACTTGAGACTGAATACTGAGACTGAAAACTTTCTAATAATCCCCCAAAGTTTCTGGATTTTGTCCTAATGCGTTTGCTAATTGCTCGTCACTAGGTGCTTTTCCGTGCCATGCGTGCGTATGCATCATAAAATCAACACCATTTCCCATCATGGTATGCAACAAAACACAAACAGGTTTTCCTTTTCCAGTTCTTGATTTGGCATCTTTCATTCCAGCGATAACTGCTTCGATATTATTTCCTTCTTTGATTTCGATCACATCCCAATCAAAAGCAATAAATTTATCCTTCAAACTTCCCATGCACAAAACAGTGTCTGTAGAACCATCTATTTGTTGCCCGTTAAAGTCGATTGTAGCAATAAGATTATCCACTTTTTTGGCAGAAGCATACATAATTGCTTCCCAGTTTTGGCCTTCTTGCAATTCTCCGTCACCGTGAAGTGTATAGACTAAATTAGTGTCTTTATTTAGTTTTTTTGCTTGTGCTGCACCAATCCCCACAGACAATCCTTGACCCAAAGATCCTGAAGCAATACGTACGCCAGGTAAACCATCGTGAGTTGTTGGGTGCCCTTGTAATCTTGAATTTAATAATCTAAAAGTACTTAATTCCGAAACAGGAAAATAACCACGTCGTGCTAGAACACTATAAAAAACTGGTGAAATATGACCATTAGATAGAAAGAATAAGTCTTCATCTTGACCTACCATTTCAAATTCTGGTTTCAATTCCATTAGTTCATTATACAATGCTACTAAAAACTCCGTACAACCCAAAGAAGCCCCAGGATGTCCCGAGTTTACTTTGTGTACCATTCTTAAAATATCTCTTCTGGTTTGAGATACATTATCTTGTAATTGTGAAATTTCCATACTTAGTTTCCTTTTTGGTAATCGGCTAAAAATTGTGCTAATCCGCTATCTGTCAATGGGTGTTTTAATAATCCTGTGATTGAAGATAAAGGACCTGTCATAACATCTGAACCAACTTTAGCGCAGTTGATTACATGCATTGTGTTACGAACAGAAGCAGAAAGAATTTGCGTTCCAAAATCGTAATTATCATATACTTGTCTGATTTCGGCAATTAAACCCATTCCATCGGTACAAATATCATCTAATCTTCCTAAGAAAGGCGATACATAAGTAGCACCTGCTTTAGCCGCTAATAATGCTTGACCTACTGAAAACACAAGAGTTACATTCGTTCTAATTCCTTTATCAGAGAAATATTTACATGCTTTAATTCCTGCAGCAATCATTGGTAATTTCACCACGATTTGTGGGTGCAAAGCAGCTAATTCTTCTCCTTGACTAATCATTCCTTCATAGTCTGTTGCAATAACTTCTGCAGATACGTCACCGTCCACGATTTCGCAAATTTTCACATAATGCTTCAAGATATTATCTGCACCTGTGATACCTTCTTTAGCCATTAACGATGGATTTGTAGTTACTCCATCCAAAACCCCTAAGGCTTGTGCTTCTGCAATTTCAGCTAAATTTGCTGTATCTATAAAAAATTTCATTTTTAGTTATTTTAGTTAGTTTTTAGTTTAATTTTTTTTATTTATTATCCCATAATTGGTTCATTTCCTCTAGAGTTTTCCCCTTAGTCTCTGGTACAAATTTCCAAACAAACAGCATGGCTAAGATTCCCATAACTCCATAAACCCAGTAGGCAAAACCATGATTAAACAATGCGATCAATTCGCTATTTTTATCCATTATAGGAAAAGACCAAGACACAAGATAGTTTGCTACCCATTGCACTGCTACGGCCACGGCTAATGCTTTACCTCTAATATTATTTGGGAAAATTTCTGCTAACAAAACCCAAGTTACTGGACCCCAACTCATGGCAAATCCTGCAACATAAACAAGCATACAAATTAATGCAAAGACACCCATAGAGTGTGTAAAAAATGCTGTACCTAGCGCAAACATTGCTAAGGCCATTCCTAGTGCTCCAATAATCATTAAAGGCTTACGACCAATTTTGTCAACTGTTTGAATTGCTAGAACAGTGAATATTAGATTTATTGCTCCTACTATTATAGTTTGTAGCAAAGCCGTATCTGTTCCTGACCCCATGCTTTTAAAAATTTCTGGCGCATAGTATAATACTACATTGATGCCCACAAATTGTTGAAAAACGGAAAGAAAAATACCAATAACAATCACCGATAATCCGTAAGAAAACAACTTACCTGAATGCGTAGTGACTGTATTTTGAATGTCATTTAATATCATGATAGCCTCTTCTGGACCATTTACTTTTATAAGTACATCCAAAGCTTTTTCGGGTTTAGATTGTAGTACTAAAGATCTAGGCGTATCTGGAACCGAAAATAAGAATACTAAAAAGAGAACAGCTGGCACCACCTCTGAAGCAAACATCCATCTCCATCCAATTGCATTTAACCAAGTAGCATCACCTTGACGTGCTATAAAATAGTTAACAAAATAAACTACTAGCATACCAAAAACAATAGCAAATTGATTCATTGAAACTAACTTCCCGCGATTACGTGCAGGTGCAATTTCAGATATGTAAAGAGGCGATAACATCGACGCTAAGCCCACTCCTATTCCACCAATGATTCTATAGACTATGAAAAGACTGTAAAAAGTATGGTCACCTTGACCTATAGGTTTTACAAACATCTCAGGCATTGCAGAACCTAAAGCTGAAATTAGAAATAAAACTGCAGCCAATATTAGTCCGTTTTTACGACCATATTTCTTGCTTATCACTCCTCCAAAAACACCACCTATGATACAACCTATTAATGCACTAGAGACTAAAAATCCAAGTCGCGCATTAGACGCCACCTCTGAAAGTCCGAAAGGGAGTACGAAGAATTTCTCTAAAGAACTTACTGTTCCTGAAATAACTGCTGTATCATATCCAAAAAGAAGTCCTCCAAGTGTTGCCACTAAAGTAAGTCTCCATAGATAGGCAGAATTTGATGCTGTTGACATATATTTATTTTAATTAATGGTTAGCTATAAAATTTATTGTAGTTGAATATAAGTGTACTAATAGTAGTAGTAGTAGTAAAATTTATATTCGAAAAGTATTAAAACAGCAACGAGAAGTAGTCAACAAACTACTTCTCTCTACTGCTAAACACAAATCAAAAAAATAAAATGGTTGATTAAATATATTGGTTAATTATATTTTCAAATAATTCTTGCTTACCACTTTGCAAGTTAAGCTCGCCATTTTCATGTGCAATTTTGTATAAATCTTGCATTGATAATTTTCCATCTTCAAATGCTTTTCCGTTTCCAGTATCGAATGAACTGTAACGGTCTGCTCTTAACTTATCATAAGCCGATGATGTGATAATTTTATCAGCAGTCAATAATGCTCTTGCAAAAGTATCTGCTCCACCAATGTGTGCATGGAAAGCATCATCCATATCAGTTGAGTTTCTTCTGATTTTTGCATCAAAATTAACCCCACCACCTTGAAGACCACCTGCTTTTAAGAAAACCAACATAGCTTCGGTAGTTTCTTGAATGTTATTTGGAAACTGGTCAGTATCCCATCCGTTTTGGTAATCACCACGGTTAGCATCTAAGCTTCCTAACATTCCTGCTTGAGCAGCAACATCAATTTCGTGTTGGAAAGTATGTTGTGCTAATGTGGCGTGATTTACTTCGATATTGATTTTGAAATCTTTCTCTAAACCTTGTGCGCGTAAAAACCCAATTGCAGTTGCAGTATCAAAATCATATTGATGTTTTGTTGGCTCCATAGGTTTTGGTTCAATCAAGAAATTCCCTTTGAAACCTTGAGCACGACCATAATCACGAGCCGTTCTCAAGAATTGTCCCATGTGGTCTAATTCTCTACCCATATCTGTATTTAGTAAAGACATATAACCTTCACGTCCACCCCAGAATACGTAGTTCTCACCGCCTAAAGCAATTGTTGCATCCATAGCCAATTTAATTTGACCACCAGCTCTAGCCAATACATTAAAGTCAGGATTAGTTGCTGCACCATTCATGTAACGTGGGTTTGAAAAAGCATTTGCAGTACCCCAAAGTAATTTTACTCCTGAAGCTGCTTGTTTCTCTTTCAAATACTCTGTGATTGCTGCCAATCTACTTTCTGATTCTTTGAAAGTAGCACCCTCTTGAATCAAATCATAATCATGGAAACAGTAGTAACCAAATCCCATTTTTGTAGTAAATTCAAATGCAGCATCTGCTTTTTCTTTTGCAGCTGTAAGCGCATCTGTAGGTTGGTCCCAAGGGAAATTTTGTGTTCCAGGTCCAAAAGGATCTGAACCTTGCCCACAGAAGGTATGCCAGTATGCGATAGAAAACTTAAAGTGATCACGCATTGTTTTTCCAGCTACCACTTGGTCTGGGTTGTAGTATTTGAATGCTAACGGGTTGTCAGATTCTTTTCCTTCAAATTTAATATCTCCAATTCCTTTGAAGTATTCTTTATTTCCTAAAGTTGCCATTTTTATATTTTATTTATTGATTATTAATTCTAATTCTTTTTTCCAAAGTTCGTATGCAGTTAAGTAAGGTGCTTTGTCCTTAAACGGCATGTAAGTCATTACATGGTCATTCTCCATGATCAACTTACCATATTTCTCAAAATTACCTTCGTGAAGTCCTGAAGCTCTTGCTGCTCCAATCGCTCCGGTAGTATTATATATTTCAATTTCGTGTCCGATTAAAGTCGCTACAGTATTCGAGAAAATCTCAGAACGGAATAAATTATCATTCCCTGCTCTCATTACGTTTACTTCGCTACCATCTGCTTTTAAAATATCCATTCCGTACACAAATGAGAATGCAATTCCTTCTAGGGCTGCTCTGCATACATGTGCTTTGTTGTGATTATTCAAGTTAATATTCACTAATCTAGTTCCTATGTCTTTGTTGTTCAACATTCTTTCGGCACCATTCCCAAAAGGCAACATACAAACCCCATCTGACCCCACTGCAACTTCTGAAGCTAACGTATTCATCTCTTCATAAGAACTAACAGCCAAATTGTTCAACAACCAGCGGTATTGTATCCCCGCACCATTGATGTTCAATAGTTTCCCAATTCTAGGGTTATTTTTGGTATAATTTACGTGTGCAAAATTATTAACACGAGTGCTTTCTTTTCCAGATAAATTATCAGTAACAGCATAAACAACCCCCGAAGTTCCTCCTGTAGCCGCCACTTCACCTGGATTAAAAACATTCAATGCTAATGCATTATTGGGTTGGTCACCTGCTCTGTAAAAAATAGGTGTTCCCGCAGCTAAACCACTTTCTAGTTCTCCTTTATCATCCACAGTAGATTGCAAACCAAAAGTGTCTACAATATCTGGCACCAATGACGCATCAATACCGTAATACTCTAATAAGAAATCAGCAACAGTATCCTTCTTAAAATCCCACATAATCCCTTCAGACAATCCTGAGATAGTCGTATTGATCACATTCGAAAATTTGTATGCTATATAATCTCCTGGAAGCATGAATTTATAAACCTGACTGTAAATATCTGGCTCATTTTCTTTTACCCATTTCAATTTTGAAGCAGTAAAATTTGCTGGAGAATTTAGTAAGTGTGACACACATTTATCTTCACCAATGGTGTTGAAAGCTTCATTTCCAATTTCAACCGCTCTACTGTCGCACCAAATAATCGATTTACGCAAAGGCGCACCATTTTTATCCACCAAAACCAAACCGTGCATTTGGTACGAAATCCCAATTCCTTTGATTTGCGTTCTCGAAATAGCGTATTTCTTTTTTAATTTGGCTACAGCATTACAACAATGCATCCACCATTCTTCTGGCTTCTGCTCTGCCCAACCGTTTTTTAAAGCAAGCATTTCCATTTCTGTTTCTGGTTCTTGGACAACGCCAATGCTTTTTCCGGTGGCTATTTCTACAATGGCTGCTTTTACTGACGAGCTTCCTATGTCAAATCCTATGTAATACATATTATTTGTTGTTAGATTATTTAATTAGATCTTTTAGGTTATCAAAAATATGTTATTCACTATTATTTAAGCTTAAAAATAGTATATCATCAATTTAAAGGCTTTTTGTATGCTAAAATCAAATTACGAACTATAAATCTGTAAACCGTTGATTTCATTACAAATACAAGCTATTTACCACTGAAAAAATGCGTTAAAAAAGCTTACGTAAAGGTTTAAGTAACTTTTTTATTTTAAGTAAAGAAACCAAGAATACTAGCATTAAAAACATTTTATTAAAATTGAAAATGAGTATTATTTACCTTAAATTAGCACAGCTTTTAAAACCCACAATCAACCGAAATGATACCAAAAATTACATTAAAACAAATCGCAGCTGAATTTAAAGTATCCATTGCAACAGTTTCTAAAGCTTTAAATGATAGTCATGATATCAGTTTAAAAACGAAGGAAAAAATACAAGAATTTGCAAAAGCACATCACTACAAACCCAATAAAGTAGCGTTGAGCCTTTTAAATAAAAAAACAAAAACATTAGGCGTCATTATTCCTAATATTATGAATAGCTTTTTTACCGAAGTATTTGTAGGTATCGAAGAAAAAGCATCTGCACTTGGTTACAGCCTGATTTCGTGTATTTCAAATGAATCTTACGAAAAGGAGGTTAATACCGTGGAATTATTAAAAAGCGGAACTATAGATGGTTTCATCATTTCGATTGCAGAAGAAACACAAATCAATCAGGATTTCACCCATTTAATAGACGCTATAAATCAAGGAGTTCCCATTGTACTTTTTGACCGTGTGGCCGATGAGATTATTTGTGATAAAGTAATAGTAAATGATTTTGAAGGCGCGCGTCATGCTACTAATCATTTAATCGAAACGGGCTGTAAAAAAATTGCAGTAGTTTCGGTAATTGATAATTTGAGTGTGGGGAAACTGCGAGTTGAAGGCTATAAGCAAGCTTTAAAAGATCACAATATCGTGGTAAACGAAAAAATAATTGTTCGTCTGGCGAGAAACGAAGACTTAGAAACAGCCATGAAAATTGTCCTTGCTGATAAAACAATCGATGGTTTGCTTTGTCTTGAGGAAAGTTCTGCCATGCTATCCTTAGACCTAATAAAGAAGATGCAATATAAAATACCAGAAGAAATGGCAATGATTTGCTTTACTAATGGAAAACTACCTCAGCATGTTACTCCTACTATAACCACTATCAGTCAGCATGGAAAATTCATTGGAGAAACGGCTACCAAAATGCTTGTGGACAGACTCGAAAGCAAAACAGAATTGGAATTTTCGACTAAAATTATAAAAACGAGTTTAATTCAAAGGCAGTCTACCACTCAGGTAAAATAGTCACTATTAATTAAACCTATTATATTGACAAAGTGAAGCTAAAACAATGACTAATTTTAAATTGAGATTGGGATTATGATTGTACTTTGAGATCAACGTTATGATTTAAAATGATGTTAATTCTACATTTTACTTATTAACTATAATTGCAATTAATTAAAAAGAATTATTACGTTCATTAAAACAAAATAAGTCAGTTGATTAAAGGGTAATTTATTCATCAAGTTTTGTGGCACAATCGTGGCAAATATAGTTATAAATTTTGATACAGGCAGCACCGATAAGTATGCATCCGATTAGATTCGAGTCCTACCCTTTTTTCAGTTTTTTTGACAATTCCTTAAATTCTTTTTCAAAAATTCTACGTATTATAAATACATATTTTCCAAAACATGCTTGAAATCTATCATATATTGAAAAATCAATAGTCGTATAGGCTTCTCGTGTAACCTCATCTACTTGCTTCAACATCCTATAACGATTCCCATATCCTCGGTAAAATCACAAAAGATAGTTTTTCTTTATATATAAAATATATAAGTCTATAATCCTTTTTTTCAGCGTAACATTATTATTCACACTACAATTAGCAATCTATTTTAAACCTGCAATATAAGAGCAAGAAATATATTGATGTAGATGCTATTTCCGTAAAAAAAGTTAGCTATATTTATAAAAAACAGCTATGCTAAAATTAGGAATGTAATTGATAAAGTTTTGTAGACATATAAAATACAATGCTAAATAAGATTAAATCATCTTTTTTATTTGGAACTTGGTGATCAATAGCCCTGGAGTTTCCAGCATAAATAATAAAGATATTTAATCCTAAATATTTATACCGTAAGTGCTCCAAATCCTCTACTAAAAAATCAAAATTTGTTCGGACTGCATTATTAAACTGAAAGGGGCAAATTCACATTATTCGAAATGAATAATTACTCTCTGTTGCCTTATAATTAGTAAAAGTTAGAAATCAAACGCCAAATTCTCGCTTTAGAGGACATCTTTTATTTCTAATGGTCGAACTGAATAATTTTACTAGAAATTTTAAACTATAGATCGCCATGAAGCCATTCACTTTTGACCAAATACCTATAATGATGAACAAGATTCATGATAAATTAGATTATTTAGAAAAACTAATTGCAACAATTTCTACTGTAGAAGAAAATAAGGAGGAACTTCTAAACATTAAAGAAGCATCAAAACTTTTAAATCTATCGGTATCAACAATCTATAGTAAAGTGTGCAAAAGAGAAATCCCATTCAATAAGCAAGGTAAACGCATTTATTTTTACAGGCATGAGTTAATGAAATGGATTAAGTCTGGTCGAGTAAAAACTTATTTAGAGATTGAAAATGATATTGTAAAGAGGTCAAAAATCTAAGGTAAATCTAGATTTTCAGCCTCTTTTCTTTTGTTCTCTTATTTTTAAAATCCTAATTTCTAAACATTATCAACATGCAACAGTTAGCTTTTTGATAATAGCGATGTAACAAACATTCAAAATAATTAACTATTTTTGTGCAAACAACTCCCATGAGATATGTTGTCTTAATAAGGATACTTTGTTTAGTTTTGTGATAGTTTGCTTTAAATTGTACCATAATTGTACCACAGAGGTTTGAAATGCCATTAAAGTAAGTAAAGTTATTTTCTGTATTGGGAAGTAAAAGTAACAAAGCAATACCATTATGATAATACAAGATTTAGTAGGCGAATATCTTATCACAGGAAGCAATCAAGAACGCAGTGACGAGCCTACGTACAAAGGAAAACTGGCGCTATCTCTTGATGAAAATAACCGAATTATAGCCCACTGGAATATTGGAGATAATCAAGAGCAAAACGGAACCGGATTTTTTAAAGACAATATTTTGGTTATCAATTTCTATTATGAGGTTGATGACTTAATTTTTAAAGGTGTTGCTGTTTATCGCTGTATGACTAAGGATGTACTAAATGGTTTTTGGTCAGAGAAACATGGAAATCCACTTTTTTTAGGTTCAGAACAAGCGCTCCGTATCAAATCATCTGAGGTATTGAATTAGCTGTTTATCGGTAAGTTGAGAAATTCTTATAATAAGTGTTTCAAGTAAACTATTCTCAATTTCATACTTCTATAAAATGGATTGAACGACCTAATGAATATGTTTTTGATAAGTATTAAGATTCTTAAAGTAGTTTTTTACCATGACCACATGCTATTCACATCTTTTTAAAATAGAATTTTCATTTCTTATTTTATATAATAATTAATAACATCAATGGATTCTTTAACACAAATCGTTCTTGGTATAGCTGTTGCAGAAATATGTGCTGCTACAGAACTTAAAAACAGAACTTTTTTATACGGAGCTATATTAGGTACAATCCCAGATCTAGATGTAATAATTGGTATGTTATTAAATCCAGTTGATGGTGTAATGATACATCGAGGAATAAGCCATTCCTTATTTTTATTCTTGTTTCTTTCGCCTTTTTTAGGTTGGCTAATTTCAAAAAATGAACATTATAAAATCACCGTTATCAAGGCCACAATAATGGTTTTTTGGTGTTTATTCACGCATGTCTTACTCGACATGTTTACCTCTTGGGGAACACAAATATTATGGCCATTAGAAAATCGTTTTGCCTTAAAAACAATATTTGTCATTGATCCATTATATACTATTCCTTTACTACTTTCCTTAATTTTTATATGGAAGGCAAAGAACGTATTGTTACGCAGAAAGTATGTGCGAAGAGGCTTAGTAATTAGTAGCAGTTATTTGCTGTTGACGGCTGCTGTTAAACTTTACACGCTAAATAAATTTGAAAAAGCACTACAATCACAAGATATTACTTACTCACAAATAATTGTAAAACCTACGGCCTTCAATATTATACTATGGAATGCAAATGTAGCTACTGATAGCCAATATTTATTGAGTGACTACTCGCTTCTAGATAGCCAACCTATTTCATTTACTCGTTATACTAAAAACAACGATTTAGAAAACCGTTTAAAAGGCAATCCTGACTTCGAAAAATTAAAAACTATCAGTGAAGGTTGGTATTTAATTACCAAAAAAAATGATGTTTTGTACTTCAACGATTTACGTTTCGGACTTTTAAATGATAGCATAAAGGAACCTCAATTTGCATTTAGCTATAAATTTGTTGATACAAGTTTAGGACTTAGAGCAATTGAAGAAACAAAAGAAAATAGAGACGGTAAACGACTTTTAAAGAAGATTTTCAAGCGATTACAAGGCAATTAAGATTAGAAGTTGGAGCGATTTAAATACCTCTCTTGAAGATTATTTTTGCTTAACGTGTCTAATTATCTTCAGTTATGTTTTTAACTAAATCTTTGATTGCTTCGGTTGTCCATCCTGCAGCGCCACTAAGTTGATTACAAAGGATAATTTTTTGAGTATTTGAAGTAAGTATTGATATCGACTTACTTTTTTTACCCATCCTATTTTCTTCAAGGTTTATTTTAGTAAAAGTAGCATCACAATCAAATATTTCAATAAGTGCTTCTTCACCAATGATCGCATTTGCACCTACAATTACATATCTAAAACTTTTAAAAAAGGGATTCTTTAAAAACGCTCTTCTATTATTATTTAACCCGTGGCCTTCACTATAATTTGATGGTTTAAAATTCAATTCGGTCATAAAGCAATCATTAAAGAAATTATGATCAGAATCCTTACCGACAATATCCTCTTGTACTAGTTTAATTTGGCTAACAATTTCTCTGTACATGCCCCAAGTAGTCCTTCCTTTAATCTTCCCACTATGGTAAAGCTGTGGTACTTTTGGATTAAAAATTAATTCATTATTATTCTTTTCAACATGCAGTAAGTTCTCCGTTGATTTACTTTCATTTTTGGTTATTACTTTCCACTGAAGTATATTGTTAATACTTTCATGTAGTAATAACTCGGGGCTCTGCATGATGTTAAATGCTTTTTCTTTCCCTATAAATAGAATATCCGAATCAGGATTACCAAATCCTATGTAATAGGGATTAGCTAACTGTTTTATCTGTTTAAAATCAGCTAATTTTATTTTTAAGTCATTCCAAAGCTGAAGTCGTATTGATAAATCTTGAACAGTCAATAATTTAATAAAATAAGTTTTTAGCTCTTCACTAATTAAATTATTCCCTAAAATATATTGGATGTACTTTTCCTCTAAGTCACTTTCTAAAAGTTTCTTCAATTCTTTTATTTTTATTGGTTACTATACTAGCTAATTATAATCTAATTTATTCATAAACTAAGTAATCATTATTTCTATAAGATATTACTGTTGCAAAGAATACTTAAAACCAGTCCAATATCTTTTCTCCTATTTTGTCATCTAGAATTAGCTGATCATCCTCACTTTTAAAAATCGATATTTTCCCTAAAGCACATTTATGATGTTCTTGTCCATCATTTAGTGGATTAAAACTAATAAATTCCTCCTCACTAAATGAAGTTGTATTCGATGGATACAACAACATCGCCTTATCAGCACCCCAATATTCATTATAGACATACATTTGGCGTAAATCATTGGTCGATGGTTTACTATGCTCTATATTTTTCCACTTGGTATCAATAATAAACATTCCTGAACGATTCTCTATTACTATATCGGGGCGAATTGTTATTCCGTTCCAAAGTACTTTTGACTGCTGACCGTAAATATTTACGTTTTCTGCTGCCATTTGCAAACGTACAAGCACATATTCTTCCCATAGGGAGTTCATGTCAAATAACAATGCTAACATGCGCTCTGAACCACTTGAAACACTTGGTGCGTAATTCAAAATAATCAATCTTGCAATTGCCAAAGCGGTTTCATAAGGAGCTGTTTTCCTCGATTTAGGTATTTTTGTAAATGTAGCCGCATTGGCTTTAATTACTTTTACTTCTGGAAAATCCAACTGAACTTTTTTGCATTTGTTGTATAAATAATTCCCTTTCGAACATTGCTGTATAATATGTAAGGCTTGGGCCAAAACTTGATGAACTAAATGGTCTTTTTCATACACTTGATGCGTAGTGTAAAATCGCTCCTTGTGAACAAGATTTTTACTGATATGTCCTGCAAATTCTAACTTGCCTTTTAAAGCTTTTACGTTACTAGTTTCCCTATAATATTGCTTAATTAATCCTTGACGAAGTAGTGACTGCACCTCATTTAAAAACCATTCAAAGTAAATATCAAGTAAATGAATATTTTGTTTATGAATGTTGGCTTCCCCAACTTTTTGTACCTTAAGCTTCTTGGTTACACGCAACATTTCTATCAACGCACTTTGCCAAACGTTTACATCTTCATTGTTATTATCAATTTTAGGTAGAATTTCAATAGTTAAACCATCTACTTGAATTACACCTACATAATGCTTGAATTTCAAACCTTTATGTATGACAGTAAAATATCTATTATCGTGTAACTCGTTAAGTTTTACTAAGGCGTTAAAATGATTTTCCTTAAAAGACACGTTTTCACCATCTCTGCCATAATGCAGCGAATCATGTTCGAATACTTGGATTGTACTATTGCTTTTAATCATTTTTATTCAAGAGTAATTTTACAGCTTGTTCTATGTCTCCAATCTCTTTTAACAATTCAAATTGGTTACCAATTTCTGGTTTTCCTAACCCATTGAAAGAAGCAAATTTGATTGACTTGTTATCTTTTATTTCTACAAATCCTGATCCCAAAATCAATGCTATTTTTTCGTAATCGTGATAAAAATATTCTTGTAATAAGGGAATAATAGCATTTTGAAAAGCCGCTCGTAATTCACCCGTATCATTACTGTTCAATTTCAAAAAATAAGAATGACCAATAGTGTGATCGCGATCTAATAAGACTTCAATTCTATCATTAATGGCTTCCAAAACTTCTTGTAAATTGAAACCACTGAATAAAATTTTATTTAGTAATTCAGGCTCAGGCATAATTTCAGTAAATGAAAAGCGACGCCTCAGTGCCGTGTCTAAAGCTTCCACACTTCTATCGGCTGTATTCATTGTTCCAATAATGTATAGATTAGACGGAACACCAAAATCTGTTTTAGAATACGGCAATTTTATTCTCAATTCATTCTCTGCTCCAAGTCGCTTATCACTTTCGATTAGAGTTATTAATTCCCCAAAAATAGCTGAAACATTACCCCTATTTATCTCGTCAATAAAAATGGCAAAATTACTATTTGGGTCAGCTTCCGCTCTCAAGCATAGTTTCTTAAATACACCATCTTTAATTTCATAACTCAAATCGCTCTCTCCATCTTCTAGTTTAGGTTTAATTCCCTCGATAAAATCTTCATAAGAGAAAGATTGATGAAAAGTCACAAATTCAAAGTTCTTTATCTCCGAGTCATTTTTAGGATTATAATTTTTGCTTATCTCTAGCAATTCAATTGCTTCTGGATAATATTGAATTATCAATTCTTTATCAATTGTCCATTCTGAATTTTCATTTTTATTAAAAAATAAAGGTTCTGAGCGGTTGCTGACATTGACATATTTACAATCCATAATAGTGTGACTTTGCAATTGTCCCCAAATAGTAGGTCGAACTGTTTTAGAGGATGATAGTTTTTCCTTTAAACGAATAAACTCATGGTTAAATATGTCATTTACTTTCGCCTTGCCAATATCTAAAACAGCAATAGATATAACTTGCCACCACGTTAAATCAGCAACTTTAGTTTCTAAAAATTGCTCTCGTGTTAATGAAGTTTCCTTTACTGTAAACTTGTCGAAAAACTCATCTTGAAGTTTAAACGTTTTCCCTGTTCCAGGAGGACCGTAAAGTATTTGATTTAAATCCATGCTTTTTATTTCTTTAATAATTTCATCTCCTACCTCGACTTCTTCGTTATCAGATAGTGTATCATCGCTACTTAGATCGAACATTTGATACAATATATCTTGAGCCAATAATAAAAGATTGTCCCCATCGTATTGCTCAGGAACAAAGCTTTTAACTAATGATTTCAGCTCTTCATCATCTTGAATATAATCCTGAACTATTTTATTCAGTAACTCTAAATAATGGGCGTATTTCTCATTCTTTTTGGCTGCTTTTACATCAAGAAAATTGCATAGCTTTTTATAAAAAGAAGATTTATAAAATGTATATTTTTTAGGATTATGTAGAGTTAAGTACGAAGATATAGTTCTTTCATCTTGATGGTGACCTAATGTTTCACCAATACCTCTATAAATTTCTAAAGACTTTGTATTGAAAGTATTTAAACGGCTAGAAAGGTCTATTTTTTCATCAAAAAGCATTTTGAAAAGCGCGCGCATTTCGTCTGGCTTCACTTTTGCTAAGTGATGCAAAACTGGAATAGCCATTTGATAAACCAAATTTTTATATTTGACGATCTTAATCTCCTCGTAAAAGTCAAGTGCATCAGTATTAGGTCTACCAGAAAATTCACTTATCAGCTTCCACTTATAAATTTCATGTTCTAAATGCGTTTCTTGAATGTGTTTTTTGTAAGCTGCAATAATTGATGAAAAATCATTTTTCCTTTCTATGATAAAGTCTAATTTTTCTAAATATTTAAAGATAGGTTCTCCTCCTGATAATCTCGGTGTAGGAACATCAAGCTTATCATTGTTTATTTGATCTATAATGTTTCCTAATATAAGCTTAGTAGGGTATAATTTTCCTTTGTATAACAAACCTCCTTTTCTAATATTATATCTAGATTCCCAAGGGTTTTTATCTAGAAATTGAATGGCTTTCAATACGCATTCTTGTAATATAGCTTTTTCGTTTTCAGTCATTTTATTTATTTATTTATTCCCTATTAGGGTCTTTATAAGAGAATTTTAGATCTAATATTGGTATGAAATCGTTAGAATATTAAGTGCACAGATTTTTGCAGTTCACCAAATTCAACTCGCAATTAAATAAACTTACTATCAATATCATATTTTAACCCGAGTCTATCTAATATGGAGTTTAAATTAACAACATCTGGATACTTATTTTCGTGATGTCTGAATTCCTTACCGTAATTTTTTGATACCGAAAAATGCAACATTTCATGGTACATTATAAATTTAATCAAATCTTCATTTTGCTCTATTTCGCTAGAATTCAGGATACGGTTTATTTTAATTCTAAATTTACCAGTGTTCAAGTAAGCAATACCAAAATAGGACTTCATGACTCGATGTGTCCATTCTAGGACAGGCTCATAATCAAATCTTTTTGGAAATAGGTCTTTGTTCGCTTTTAATTCCTCAAAAACAGTTACAAGTTTCTGTGTGTCAGTTGCGGGAATATTCAGCTTAAGTTTTTCTACTTTAAGATATTGGTCTCCTGTAGCAATAGTCTTTCTGTATTGATCAGGAAACGTAATTCTGCGTGTAGCATAATCCACCGCCTCAGTAAAATTTTCGATTGAATTATAAATATCAGATAATAACGGGAAATCTAAATACCATTTTTCAATGTATTCTTGCCTAGCCTTTCCTCCTAGTGATTCTTCATATAAAAGGTTTGCCAACTTATCTACCGAGGCTTCCTCACGATTTTCTAAGGTGTAAAACTCAGGTAATATAAACTCACCTGTGCTGTAGCAGGAATCGATAAACAAATCCATTATATTTCGACTTACAGCAGGATTAGGTAGGTCGTAGAAATAGTTATTGTACAGTGTATCTCGTTCCTGATCATTTGGTGAGCGGTTAGCGATACTGATACACAATTCATCCCAAGACTGTTTTTGGTGACTAAAAACAATGACTGTTCTAGATATTGGTACTGCAACTTCTGCATTCTCAATATCACTTTCAAATTGAAGCGTATACCACCCTATTGGCCAACATTCAAAGGTGGGAATAGACAATTCAGGATTATTTAAACTACTTATCTGCTTGTACAATTCATCTATCACCTCATAGGAAACTGTCTGAAAAATTACTTTTTCCTTTAACCCTATTTCCTCTGTTTCTTCAGCCTCTTCTTCAAGTGCAAATAGTGAGCTGATTTTCTCTGTATCAAGCCAACCTGTAAATTGTTCCCAATGGTCTTCAAAACTCACTAAATAAGCTTCTTTTGTTCCTTTAATTCCACCTCTTAATCCACGACCAATCATTTGAGAAAATAATATTTCACTCTGTGTCGGTCTGGTTAAAAACACGGTCTGAATCTTTGGATCATCAAATCCCTCCGTTAATTTTGAAACATTGATTAGTGCATCTAATGCTCCAACTTTGAAGTTTTCAATAATTTCAGCATGTCCCTCGATTCCTGAATAAGTGACGTCTACTTTGACACTTTCATGTTTCTCAAATTCTATTTTCAACATCCTAGCGTGTAGTATGTCAATAGCAAAAATCAAAGTTTTACCGTAGCGTTCTCTGTTTTTTAAGTAAGTGTCTACGATTAGTTTGTTACGAGTACTATTTTTACTAATTGCATTTAAAAAAGCTGGATCTAATTCACGTCGAGTTGCAAAATAAGCTTTTGTTTCTTCGGTGATGGTGTAGGTCGCTTCTAGATTTATTGCTGTGATTATTTTTTCTGGTTTTGGCCAAGCCAAATGCCCTGCTTTAATTAGTTCATTTATACCAATACCAGAAATTAGGTGGTTATCATATAAATTAGATAATATGGCTTTCTCCTTTTCAACTGTTCTAGTTGGCGTTGCTGTTAACCCTAAGAGCTTAAAATTGTCAAATTTGTTAATGGTGCCATTTATGAATATTTTAATCGTGCTTGCAACGCTGTGGTGCGCTTCATCAATAACAAACATGATTTTGTTATCCTTGTTCTTTTTACAAAACGCTTTCATTGCCTTATGCCCATTGGCACTTGCTAAGGTTTGTGAAGTAATAAAAATAACAGACTCCTTCGCTGTCGCCAAGGTTGATCCCACAGCATATCCACCACCAATTATATAGCAGTCGGTTTTTGGAGAAAGACCTTTAAGTAGTCCACTTTCTTCTATCATCGTGTTTCTAGCTTGTTCTAAGAGATCGATTCGGTGCGATATCCATACAATTTTGTAGTCTTGATGTAGTAAACTATTAAACAACCATCGCACGGCCGTGTAGGTTTTACCACCACCTGTTGGAATTTGCAGCAAACTTTTTTTCTTGTTTTTTAAAACAAAATAGCGCTCCAGTTCTTCTATAGCCTCTTCTTGGTAATCATAAGGCTGTTTATCCGATTTGCTTTTTGATGAATCGAATATAATTGGATTGTCGTCTACGATCATAAGAAGCTGCTGTATATTTTTTTTTAATTCTATTTTAGTAATCTCCTAGGAACATCCTATAATTTCCAATCTTCTATTCCTTTTCTTATGAATAATCTATTCACAGTATCAATCCCTTATCTCCATCACAAATTCCTCAATCATCCATTCTTCTACAACAACACCTTCAACAACTCTTTGCATCCTGCATCCTAAATCATTATAAAAATAATTAAAAGCAACAAGCCCGTTCATTTTCAAAATGCCTTGTTGCTTGTCTTCTTTCAAATTGACTCGCCAAGTTCTTTTTAAATTTTTAGAATAAAAACGTAAATACTGCGGAATTACTCCCATTTTTTCAAAGACAGGCGTGTTGCCAATTTGATAGGTTAAAGTAAAGTCGCTTAAATTATTGTCAGAGTTCATAAATACAATTAAGTAAATAGTTTAGTTCGCATGTGAGTTATCTAAATGTGCAGTTATATCTTTTATCTTATCACAAATAAACATATAGTCTTCAATCAATAATTTAATGTCATATACTTTTTCAGGTAGAAACATGAATTCCCCATACCTACCAGCTGAACCACGAAATGTTTTTTTAAACTGATAATGCCTAGTCTTAATATCTAAATTTTCTAAAAACGTAACTATCGAATCACGATCTTTCACAAGATGATTAAAGCGGATTTGAAGGCCTTCTCTTAACATCAGATCTGCAAAGGCAAAAAATTTAGAGCAATACACATAAGTGTCGGCGCCGTTAGTTCTTCCTTGATTATACCTTTCACTAAAAGCATCATAAATTTTTATAATATCGGCACTTTTAAAGAAAACGGTCTTTATTTCAATGTTGTTAGCTATTTTACTATCAGTACTAAGGTCACGTTTTCTTAGTCTTGTTGGTATTGAAACCACTAAATACTGGTTAATCAACCCCAATAATTGCTGTCTTTCTTCTTCTGTTTCAGTGCTGTATCCAAAGTCTATGGAGTTATCATCTGAATACTGAATCAGGTTTTGAGATGATGCAATTGCATAACTCTCATTAATATATATTTTTGCATGTAGGTCTTTAACCAAAATTAAATTAACTTTAAAAGCCCTTAGTACATCTAAGTTTTGTTGTGCGTTCTCTCTAGCGTAAATAGTAATTGTAACGCTTCTATCTACCGCTCTTTGTAAACATTTTTTAAGTTTTTGCCAGTTATCAATACTAATATAAGGTGAGACTATAATTAACTCCTTTTGTGCGTTATCAATTAAAGTCATTATCCTAGTAGCAATCTCCATAGGAGGTATAAAAATCATAATTCTTTAAATTTTAATGTAAAATAAAAGGTAAATTAACTATTTCTGCATTTCATTTTTAGCATACTCGGCTCTCCCCTCAGCTACCTCCCGATAGCTATCGGGACCAACTGCATCTTCTACCTCTCCAACCCTAACCTGACCATTCATCAACATAGGCAACAACCAATCACGTAGTGAGGCGAGTTGTTGGTTTTCTTCTTCTAATTTCACTTTCTTTTCTAAAATTGGATGTATTATACTATCTAATTTTTCAATTAAGTCAATTGGTGGAATTGTTATTCTACTTTGCTTCAAATGGTCTTGCGTAATATGTCCCATTGTAGTTTTCCTTAATTCTGCTTGCATTTTAAAATGTTGCAAATAATTAAGTAGCTCGTAATAGTAATAACTGTTAGGATATTTATTAGAAGTTACTTTAAAAATATGCTGATTTAGAGCTCCTTTTCCTCCACTCCAAATTTTCACATCTAAAGTTGCCGACCAAGAAAACAAAATATCTCCATTATTTATAACAACTCTTTCAGGAATAGTAGCACTAACAAATTCAGAATTATCAGTAAAACCAGAACCCATCTCACGAATTTTAATTACTCGATAAAAATCATCATTTTCTTTCGGTCTAAATTTTTGACAAGCTAAACCATTTGTAAAAGTGGCTACATCTAATAAACTTTTAACCTCCCACCCCTCAGGAATCTCTCTCTTCAACTCTTCATTCCAAACCATTTTACCACCACTGGTTTTATAAGGTTGTGTTCCCTCTTTGGGGGTTAGGAGGCTTGGAAAATCAAACTGTACAAACCAATAATCATAAAGCGTTTTTGCCATCGCTTCCAACTCCACATTGATTTTATTGTTGAGTTCGATTTTTGCGTCTAAATCGGAAAGAACTTTAGCTATTTTTTGTTGGGTTAAAATATTAGTAGGAATTCTAATTTCAAACTCTTTAATATCATTTGAATTTAAGTTTTTCCTAACTCCAGAGGATAAGCTTCTTAAGTTCAAATACTGAGTCTTTAAAAAGTAATAAACAAAATTATAATCAGCTTTGCTTTCATCAATAACCACATTACAACAAGCTTGATTAGTTGTCATTTCATTTTTTAAAATAGAAACATTACCCCTTGTTCTTCCTTCACCATACATTGCTATTGATAGCGTATTCTTTGGGAAAATTTTAATCGATGTGCTTTCTAGTGCATATTGTGTTATTTTTTCTGATGTTGCATAGATTTCATGCTCTCCTAATTGCTCAGTTTTAAGCCATGAGATTGTTCCATTTGTCCAAAAATTAGGATTGCTTCTCAAAGGAGTTATACCACTACCAATATTTTTTGAAATATCTTTAAGCTTTAAACTTTTATACATATTTCAACCCTTTCAAATTAGACTGAATTTCATTTTCTAACGTTTTACTTTCGCTGAAAAGCGCCTCTAAATTGGTAGTGAAGCTTTGCATTTTCGATTCAAATTCGGCTGCTGTGATATCGGTATATTCAATTTTTACTTCAAAATATTGTCCTGCACTCAAAGAGTAGTTTTTGGCTTTGATTTCGTCATAGGAAACCACCACAGAGAAATCGTCAACAGCAGTTTTACTATTAAAGGTGTTAATGATTTTGTCTTCTTCAGTAGCGCTCAAAATAGTCTTTTGGTTCTTACCTTCTTTGACCGTTGTTCCTAAGTTAGAAGCATCAATCAAAATAACATCGCCTTGATTTAGTTTGTCTAGAAACAAGATCGAAACATTGGTTCCTGTGGTTGCAAAAATATTAGAGGGCATGCTCACCACTCCCGCAAGCATTTTGCGCTCTACCATTTGCTCTCGTATTTTGCGCTCAATACCACTCTGTGCTGTTATAAAACCCGTAGGAACAACAATAGCCGCTTTCCCTTTGGTCGATAACGAATACATAATATGTTGTACAAACAAAGGATAAATGGCCATTCCTTCTTTTTTGGCTTTGGGTACGTTGGGCATTCCTGCAAAAAAACGTTCGTGGTTTTCTTTGCTGTCCAAATCGGCTACATAATCAGAGAAATCCAATTTGAAAGGCGGATTGCTCACAATGTAATCAAACTCTTGTAAGCGTCCGTTTTTGTCTTTATGATATGGGTCCAGAATGGTGTTTCCCTTTACAATATTGGGTATCGAATGCACCAAATCGTTCAAGATTAAATTCAGTCGCAATAAGTTAGACGACTTTTGAGAAATATCCTGAGAATAAACTGTGCACTTGTCCTCGCCTATCTCGTGAGCTAGATTCATTAATAAGGTTCCTGAGCCCGCACTTGGGTCATAGATGGTCGCATTGCTCACTTCGCCTTGTACGAGGCAACGAGCCATGATTTTGGCTACGGCATGCGGGGTAAAATATTCGGCGTACTTACCACCGCTATTGCTGTTGTAATCAGAGATTAAATATTCGAAAATAGTAGCGTAAAAATCAAACTTTTCGTGAAAGATATTTTCGAAACTAAAGTTGACTAGCTTGTTGATAATCGCTTTACAAAAATCGTCTCGCTTGTCGGTCACATATTTACTAATGTTTTCGAACAAGACTATTTTTTCGCCACCTTCGGTAATTACAGAGAAGATATCGCTGTTGTTTTTAGCAATATCGATTAAGGTATTGTCAAGAATATCGGCAAATTTAGGTTCGTTTTGTCTATCAAACAATGACGAAATCAATTGATCAGGATGAATGGTTGCAGTGCTTTCGCTCATTTGCATGCTTAGCATTTCGCGGTCATCGGTACTCAAGGCTCTAAAAGCTTTTTCCCAATCGTCTGCCGCTGCAATAGAAGCGTCAATTTGTTTTACCTCGTGGACAAACTTATCGTTTAGGAATTTATATAAAAATACTTGGGTGATAATCTTAAATTCGTTTCCGTCATTTCCCAAACCATAATTGGCACAAACGCTTTTTAAATCGTCAATGAGGCTTTTGGTTTGTGTTTCAAACTGTGATGTTGTATTCATTATAATTTGTTAGTTCTTTATTTTTTTATTTCTATTTTACTGCCTCGCTCAGCCATTCGGCTATCGCTCAGTACAGGCTTAAGTCGAAGCGTATGTGCTATTGACAAATTTTGTTCATCACTTGACGAGGCCTTCGACTCCGCTCAGGCAGACAAATCTACATATGATTTCCTGTCTCGCTGACCCCTTCGGCTATCGCTCAGGCTGACAAAGACGTTAATAGAATACAGTGTCTCGCTGAGCGTAGTCGAAGCGTTAGTGCTATTGATAAACTTTGCTCATAACCTCAGTGACCTTCGACTCCGCTCAAGCAGACAAATGCGCTAATTAATAATGCTGTCTCGCTGACCCCTTCGGCTTCGTTCAGGCTGACAAAGACGTTAATCGAACACATTGTCTCGCTGACCCCTTCGGCTATCGCTCAGGACAAGCTTTAGTCGAAGCGTTCGTGCTGTTACCCAGTTTTTCTAATCACTTGACGAGGCCTTCGACTCCGCTCAGGCAGACAAAGACGTTAATCGAATACAATGTCTCGCTGACCCCTTCGGCTATCGCTCAGGACAGGCTTAAGTCGAAGCGTTCGTGCTATTGACAAATTGTACTCAAATCAAGTACAACTATTCTTCTTTCTTGTAATTGCTAGAGTTGCTCTCATTTTGACAAACTGCTAATTTTTTTAAATCTTCCCATTTGTCATTAATTATAGCTTCTTTCTTTTTCCTACTCCAACCCTTTACTTGTTTTTCAAAAGCAATAGCCTGAAGTACTTCATTAAATTCTGTGCAAAAAACCAATTCAACAGGTCTTTTTTCAAAAGTATAACAATTAATATTTATACCATTTTGATGTTCCAAAAATCTTCTATTTATATCATTTGTCATACCAGTATAATAACTATTGTCGGAACATTTTAGAATATAAACATAGAATTGTTTCATAATAATAAATTTAATTAAAAGCCATATTATATACTTAAACTCTGTCGCATTACACTGTCCCGCTGAGCCCTTCGGCTATCGCTCTGGACAGGCTTAAGTCGAAGCGTGTGCGCTATTGACAAATTGTGCTCATCACCTCACGTAGCCTTCGACTTCGCTCGGGCGGACAAATGCACTAATTGAAAACACTGTCTCGCTGAGCCCTTCGGCTATCGCTCTGGACAAGCTTAAGTCGAAGCGTTCTTGCTATTGATAGACTTTGCTCATAACCTCACGAGGCCTTCGACTCCGCTCAGGCAGACAAAGACGTTAATTTAATACACTGTCCCGCTGAGCCCTTCGGCTACCGCTCTGGACAAGCTTAAGTCGAAGCGTTCTTGCTATTGATAGACTTTGCTCATAACCTCACGAGGCCTTCGACTTCGCTCGGGCGGACAAATGCACTAATTGAAAACACTGTGTCGCCGAGCCCTTCGGCTATCGCTCTGGACAAGCTTAAGTCGAAGCGTACGTGCTACTACCATGTTTTTCTTATCACCTCACGAGGCCTTCGACTCCGCTCAGGCAGACAAAGACGTTAATTTAATACACTGTCACGCTGAGCCCTTCGGCTATCGCTCTGGACAAGCTTAAGTCGAAGCGTGTGCGCTATTGACAAATTGTGCTCATCACCTCACGAGGCCTTCGACTCCGCTCAGGCAGACAAATGCACTAATTGAAAACACTGTCTCGCTGAGCCCTTCGGCTATCGCTCTGGACAAGCTTAAGTCGAAGCGTGTGCGCTACTACCATGTTTTTCTTATCACCTCACGAGGCCTTCGATTTCGCTCACGCTGACAAATGCACTACTTGAAAACACTGTGTCGCCGAGCCTTTCAGCTATCGCTCTGGACAGGCTTAAGATGAAGTATTCGTGCTACTCCACGCTATCCCTATCACCTCACGTAGCCTTCGACTCCGCTCAGGCAGACAAGTCTACATCTGATTTCTTGTCTCACTGACCCATCGGCTATTACTCGAAACTATCATAAATTTAAGCTACAAGTGTTTATGAAGGCTCAAATTATTAATAAGCAGTCCTGCCATAAAATTCATTCATGTATTCCTTAACTATAATACTGTTAATACGCTTTGCTGCAACAGTATCCAGTTGAATATTTTGTTTGTTCTTAAATTGATCAATAACCAATCGCATCATCATTTTATCCACAAAACTTTCGTTTTCAAGCATCTTCGAATTCTGTAAAATTTGAAGATCTACTTCTTTCTTCAATCCTTGCAGTGCTTCAAATAGTTTGGTTTCGCTATCCGTTAAAGGGTCTTTTTCCATCAAGCGTTTGTGCATTCGAGCATACTTCTCATCATTATCGTACTTAGCACGCAAAAGTAAATTTTTGCGCTCTAATTCTTTGGCTTGTGTATAAATTTGTTCCAAAGCTTTGATGTTAGCTTCCATTTCTTCTTTAGACACTTCACTCAAATTTTTCTTTTTGAACAAGCGTTCCAGCTCCTCTTTTAATGAAATAAAGGTTGGATCTTTTTGGTCAAAATTCCCTCCAAGCATTTCTCTAGTTTTTTGCAAGGTGGTTTTGAGCTGATCTGCCAAGACCATTTCTTCTTCCTTAATTTTCACAAAAGCAAACAATACATCTTCTAGGGCTATGTTCAACAAATTGGACGTGTCTACATTACTTTCTAAAGCTTCTTTGGTATTTATCAAAGCCAAATGATTATTAGCTTCTCTCGAAAGAACAGTAAGTTTATGAAAATCCATTTCGGCCAACATATCATAATTGCCAGACAAACGAATAAGGTTGTACAAATTCTTTGCATTATTTAATGCTTTGGTAATTTGTAACATAACCCCTCGATCTTGAATTTGGGTAATTTGTTGCGAAAATATCTCAGAATTTTGAATATCAAAAGGAAACAATACTTCCTTGATCACTTGAATTTCTGCATTGATCTCGTCCTTAGATTTGAATAAGTCAGAGTAATGCTCCATCTCATCCCCCAACTCCGATTGTAGCTCGTTGAAATAATCTTGATTGGTTTTATCAAATTCTTTTTGGATGTCAGCAAAATCAACTACATACCCGTATTTAAATTCTTTGTACGTACGATTGACACGAGTTAAAGTTTGCAATAGATTGTGTGATTTTATTACCCGTCCTATGTACAGTTTTTTTAATCGTGGTGCATCAAAACCAGTCAAAAGCATGTTGTAAACAAATAGTAAATCAATGTTTCCGTCTTTGAACTGCTCCACCTGATCTTTACGATCTGTTTTTGTCCCTATGTCGTGTAAAATAACTGCCGCAGTATTGACTTTGCTTTCAAGTTTCTTTTTGGCTCCATAGCCAGTTGAAGGCTCGGCAGCCATTAGCAAATCTGACGCAAAAGCGTTTACAGCATATTTCTCTTGGAAAATTTCGTAAAGCATTTTAGCTTGTTCAGATGAATCGCAAACTACCATCCCGCCAATCGAGTTATCATTCATCGTTATTCGAGCCTTCTCAAAATCCTGTACAATGTAATCCAGCATAGGCTCTACAAACTTTGGGTGTGCATAAACCAATTTTTTATCACCATTCCCTTTTAGAATATCAATTTCTTCTAGGGCTTCTTTTAACGTTAGTCGATAATTAGTCTCAATTTCTTCTCTAATTAAACGCAACGTATAACCATCGGCAATAGAGGAATTGTAATAATATTTGTGAATATACCCTCCAAAGAGCGATTTAGAATTATAATCCGTTCCTAATAACGGTGTACCTGTTAACCCGATCTTAATCGCATTAGCATCTGACTCATTTAAGTTGGCCAAAAAACTCCCCTTAGGATTATAACTGCGGTGCACTTCGTCCAAGAAATATATTCTTTGAATATTTAGATTATAATCGGTATTTCGAACCACATCAGGATCATCCTGAAATTTCTGGATGTTCACTACTGTAATCTCCGCCTTACCCGAATGATTATGAATCACGCTAGTGGCCTTAATGTCTTTTGCAAAAGCATCCCTGCTACTTATTTCATGTACAGTCAGTCCACGACTTTTGAATTCTTTTGCTGATTGAATCAATAAATCAATTCGATCCACAATAAAATAGAATTTGGGAACTATATTTTTTTTACGGTAGTAGTCCGTTAAGTACTTTACATTATAAAACGCCAAAGCTGTTTTACCGCTTCCTTGTGTGTGCCAAATAATTCCTTTTTTTACCCCTTGCTCCAACTTGGACTCGATGGCTTTGGTCGCAAAAAGTTGCGGGTAGCGCATGATGTGCTTTTGCAAACCTTTAGATCCTTTGACATAAGCAATGCCATATTGCAGCATAAAACGCAGACGCTCCTTTTGTAACAACGAAGTACAAATACGATTGGTTGGTGTATCAGGATTTTTATTGGTGATAAATTCAGGGGCATTTTTGATTCCAACCAAATTATTGTCTTTCAAAACCAAAATCTCTGTTGCATCATCTAGATCGGTTAAAACAGTAGTGAATTCTTCCTGCAATTCTTCCCTAAAAAAATTAAAACTTGGTTTTTGATATGATGCAGTAGCGTAAAATGCTCCTTGCAACATCAAAGTCGACTCCTTATCGTATTCCATATTATTGGAAAAAAGCATCAACTGCGTCATGTTGACGAAATGGCGGAATTTTTTATTCTTGAAACGGCTTTCTATGCGGTTGTGTTCTGCTTGTATTCCGTCAAGGTTATTTGGCTTTTTCACTTCGATAAATACCAAAGGAATTCCATTAATCAATATCGTAATGTCTGGACGAAATTCTTCATCATCTTTTTTGTAGGTAAGCTCGGTAACTATGTGAAAAGTATTGTTTTCGAAATTTTCAAAATCGATAAAACGAATACCTGATTGGTCCGTTATTTTCTCGTAAAAAGCTTTCCCTAAATCTTCATTCTCTAGAGATAGCGCTAGTTCAAGGTATATTCTTGAAATATCCGCATCATTCAAAGTTGAATTGAGCCTCAAAACACTTTCTCTAAAAATATCGGTAAAAATATTGGTACTTTCATCTCGCACTGCATTAGCCAATGATAAATAGTCATAACCTAAGCGCATTAGATGAAGTATAGCGGGAATTTTAACTCTTGAATCTTCGTTGAAAGCCATTAAAAAAGTTCTTAAAGTATAAATAAAAAACAATATTTGTCCAATTACCAAACTTAGGCATTTAAACCCTAAAACGAAAGTAAGTAAAAACTTAGTTTACATTTTTTTTAAATAAAAATGCATTTCGCTTATACAGTACATTAGCTGATAGCATCAATATAATTTTCCGAATCTAAAAGTGTACAATATGATATAATATTTACTGATCATCACTATGAATATTATAACTAATGTAAAAAGTACCATAACCCATTCCCTTTTTAAGAGCCTTAATTTTACTGTACTAAAATAATTTTAATACAAGCAAAATGAAAAAGCAAACAATATTTATCACAGGAGCAGGATCAGGATTAGGAAAAGGAACAGCAATAGGACTAGCACAACAAGGGCACAAAGTGATTGCTGCCGTGCATACATGGGAACAAATGTCTCGATTTAAAGAAGAATTAGCAGACACCGATTATAAAAAACAAATTGAATTAATAAAAATAGACATCTTAGATCCTATTGACCGCAAAAGAGCGTGGCAATACGATATTGATATTTTAGTAAACAATGCTGGTAGAGCCGAAACCGGACCTATGGCTGAGATTCCCGTAAATTATCTTAGAGAAGTGATGGAGGTGAATACCTTTGGAACACTTGAATTTTCACAGCCTTTTATTAAAAAAATGGTTGAAAAGAAAAAAGGGAAAGTTATTTTTCTTTCATCGATTGCTGGATTAGTGACTAATCCGTTTTTAGGGGCGTATAATGCATCAAAGCACGCGCTTGAGGCCGTTGTTCAATGTTTACGTGATGAATTGCAACCTTTTGGAGTGACAGTGGCAACTATCAATCCAGGGCCATTCGAAACTGGTTTTAACGATCGCGCTTATGATTCTTACAAACAATGGTTTGATGAAGACGTACACTTTACTCCTAAAAAAGATATTGAAAAAGCAGCGAAACAAATGGGGAAAATGCAATTAGATCCACAAGTGATGATTGATAAAATGGTCGAAATCATTCCGCAAGAAAATCACAACTTTAGAACCATACACACTGAGGAATTTGTGGCAATGTGTAAAGAATATCAAGACCGTCAGTACGAAATTCAAACGAACGAAATTGACAAATCTAAAAAATAATACAATTGAGATAAAACTCTTAATTAGTAGTCATGTAAAAGGCCATCTCGATTGAGGTGGCCTTTTTTATTAGGGAGAAGTTATTTAAAAAGTGTATTTAAGCTAGCGTAAAAACTAATGGTTTTAATCTATTATTTAAACGGCTACAGCTAGAATTGATGATGGCTCAGCGTGTATTAAGCTTGCTGTTTTGGCATCGATACAACCAAAAAAGAAAGTATCAATTACTTCTTGAAAAATAGGATTTGCATTCTCGGTTTGGCTAAATAGTGTCATTGATGACAGTAATTTCATCGCACCCAAATCACCTAAAATACCTTCAGCTGATTTTTTCTTGTATTCTAATAATAAGCCTGTTGCTTCAATCAAATTTCTTGAAAGTACTGGATGCTGCATGTAACGATTTGCTTCGTCTAAATCTTTGATTCCGTAGTAATCAGAGACGTTGCTTTTTCCTAAACCTCTATATTGTGGAAATACAAACCACATCCAGTGTGTTTCTTTTTTCCCTCTTTTTAATTCTGATAATGCAGTAGTATATAATTTATTTTGTGCTTCTAAAAAACGTTGCAATTCAATGTTTGAATAAGACATGATTCTATATTTTAAATCTAATTAATTTTAATGGCTGTACCCTTTTGTACTTTATTGCCGATGCAAATTTAGATCTGACAACAGCAAAATTTCTTACAGTATTTTGGCGTAAGCTTATAACTTTTTACTTTTATCATTATCTCCTTATGGCTTACTAATAGTGAGGTTCCCAATAAAACTGTATTCTAAGAATTAATTTAATAATTATGTTTCTAACATAGAGCTACTCACTTATGCTGCTCTTTTATTCGAATAAATGTAGCTCAGCTAAAAGCAAGTAGTTATAACTTCAAAATATAATAAGGAGAGAAAATTAAAATGCCACAGATTAAATACTATTAATCTGTGGTAAAGTGATTGTATAAATGCTGTTTTAAAACTAAATACTATACAGCTGTAAAAATAGCATTGACAATACGTTGTGATGTCGCCTCACAAAAATCCAAACCAGAATAATCTGGATTAAACCCACCTATATAAGGAACCGCCATAATATAGATTTGGTCATTATAAGCACCGTAATGATCTAATATTTGGAAATGGTCATTAATACTTATTCCTGAAACGTTCAAGTAGTAATTTCCTGACGCGTCTGATTCTATAAAACTATTTCCTGCATTCATCGCTTCAATAGCGACTGCTTCTGACTGGTATCTTAGTTTTGCTGGACTAACTGCTTTTTGTTTCTTCAAACTCGCAAACGGAAAATCTTCATAAGATAAATGCGGCTGCCCTACACAATCAATAAATGTTTTATAATAAACAGACTGTGGTTTTTTATTGTCGTCCATGAATTTGTAGACAATTCCTCCTTGTTCTTGTGGGACTACTTCACTATCAAAACCCACCGCTTGTATCGATAAAATACCTGCATGATAGAGCGCCATTAATTCAACACAAGAGGCTTGAGGAACAAAGGCAATTACTATAGAAATCAATGGCATCAACACTTTTTGTAAACGCTGCATGTCTTCTGCCGAAAAGTATTTGGCTGGGTGGTTCATAGCAAAACTCAATACCGCTAACATCTCTTTCCAGTAAATAGATTGGTGTCTTTTAATGGACTTCTCGGCTTCGGTGTATTCTGCTTTAAGTAATAAAAATGGATCTAGGGTAAGACGTAAATCCATCATTTCGTCTACAAACTCTTCGATACTTAAATCCTTGATTTTAGCGTGAAACTCGGGATCTTTGTCTCTAAAAATGTCTTTAAAATCTTTTTGGAATAAATAATCGAGTGATAAAAAACCGCCATTCCCTTTTTTATGCACGTTGATTTCGTCCTCAGTTAATAACGAGTCATTTGATAAATGAGAATCTTCAAGGTGAAACCTAACTGCTGGCAGCAAGCCACCGCGAGAATGCATTACTATTTTTAAGTCTTTACTTTCTTCATTTAAGGTATAGGTAAAGCTTCCGTTTTCTTCTTTATGAAAAGCACCATTTTCTCTTGCGAGCGTCCTTATGGCATCTACAGCCGTCAAGGAAGCTCCTCTTACAGCCACCGCATGGTTCACTTTTAACGCTACTTTTGCCGGGGGATAAGGCGAATCAAAACAACCCTCAAATTTTCCTTCAAAACGAGATGGCCAAGAATGACCAGTACAAATAACCACATCATCAAAACGTATTTTTTCATTGGCAGTAGCTACCCAAACAATTTTGTTTTCTTGGTCATAATCGATATCTACTACCGGAGTTTCATAGCGAACAAGCGTTTCGATACCCATTTTCACAGCGATTTCTTGTAATAAATCAAATTGTGCAGTCAAATAATACCCAAAAAGTAGTCTTGGAAGCACTTTATACTCATTAAAATTTTCAATTTTTATATCAAATCGCTCCAGCAGTTCTTGAGGCACCGTTTGTAGCCACTCGCCTATTGATGTAACTAATTCTGGCGTTTCATTATCAGAAATATTAGTTACATGTTCGTCATTTGCTCCTTCTGTACTGTAGGGCATTCCAGCACCTAAAACGGCTTTCTTTTCAAATATTTCTACTTCAAAATTGCTGTTTCCAGTTTCTAATAATCTTTTATAAAGAAACAGTCCACTAGGGCCTCCTCCTACTATCGCAATGCGTCTTTTAGCTTTCATCAATTTTTGGGATGTATTAGTTGCGTTGTATATTTTTATGTAAATAATAATTATCTGAATTGTAATTGATTAAAAGAGATAATCTAAATTGTTTGTTTGGCTTGGTTGTTTTTTTTTTCGAATAATAAACAGCCCATATGTACTTGAATAAAACCAACAATTTACCTAAAAGCACTGTTCTTATAATGTGCTAAAACAGCTTATTTTAGTTCTTTTAATAGGGTATAAAAGTAAACGAACAAGGCTGTTTGTGATTATGGGATTTGGCTATAATTTTATAAAATTCCCAACAAGCTTACTTACAATATCAGTCGAAGAATTACAGCTGTTATAATAATTTAAGAGGAAGTGTGTTTTTAAAAATCGAACAGCCAAATAGTGCTCAAAAAGGATTTTTAGCGGTTTTTTTTAAGGGAAGTGCAACAAAAAGTATAATATTAATTCATTTTTAACATAATATTGCTAGGCTATCTAGTGCAAAATTCTATTTTTGCTATTCAATTATAATATTAAAAATATGAAAGAGTTAGTAGCAAAAATTAATGCTGAATTTGAAACATTTACTGCAGAAACAGAATCTCTAGTTGAAAAAGGAGTTAAAGCTGCTGGAGCAAGAGCACGTAAATCAACTTTAGAAATGGAAAAAATGCTAAAGGAATTTAGAAAACTTTCTATCGAAGAGTCTAAAAAATAATTCGTTATTTATTAAAAAGTCCTTAGTGAAAACTAAGGACTTTTTTTTGTGCTTTAAATAATGGTTTTCAAGGATTATATTGGCATTAAGCTAATTTTGCTCTTACTTCCCTCACCTCTCTTCTTAAATCCATCAAAACATCTTTTAAACTCTCAGGAGTTAGATCATCTGGAGTAAATTCTTCGGTGGCGAGACTACAGGCAAATTCCCAAATCTCTAATATTTCTGAAGCTTTCACTTCGTATGATTTATAATACGCATTATCAGAGTGCAGTACTAAGGCATTTTTACCATTCTTATTTAACCTTTTATAAACGATACCTTCATTTTTTGTAAGTAAAATATAGGTTTTACCATCTCGCACTTCTCCTAGCGTTTCTATATAACGTCCCACGATGTAAAAACCACTTTTGTGAGGAGGCATAGAATCACCATCTACAGGGAATGCTCTAAATTTTCCGTTGCGCAACCACGGCAACGAAATTTGCTGTAAATTCTCAATAAACTCAGGATCTGAGTAACCAGAAAGGTATCCTGCTCGCGCTTTGTGCGGAATTATTTCGATAAAATTATCTCCATCTTTATTGACGGTAATGGGCAATAAAATACGATTGTCTTCTAGTTTCAACAATTCATCGATTGGCACTTTTCGCACATCTACAGAGAGTAACAAATCAATGCTAATGTGATAATACTGCGCTATCTTTTTTAGAATATCATAAGGTGCCTCTGAGGTTCCATCTTCATATTTCACATAGCGTCCGCGAGTTATAGCAAGCGATTCAGCTAATTTCTCTTGTGAAATTTTCCTTTTAATCCTTAGATTTCTAATGTTGTCAGAAAATATAGACATGATTTTTTTGTTATAATTTGTAACAACAAATATAATTAATTTTGTTACAATCAGCGCTAATTTTGCTTTTTATAAATCAAAAAAATAATGAGCAGAGCAATTGTACATATGGACTTGGATACCTTTTTTGTATCCTGCGAACGCTTAATAAATTCGCAACTAGAGGGAATTCCTTTAATTATAGGCGGTGGCGATCGCGGTGTGGTTGCTTCTTGCTCTTATGAAGCAAGACGTTTTGGTGTGCGCTCTGCCATGCCTATTGCGATGGCCTTAAAACTGTGTCCGCAAGCAAAAATCGTAAAAGGTGACATGGAGCGGTATTCACAATTATCACACGATGTTACACAGGTAATTAGCGAGAAAGCTCCTGTGGTAGAAAAAGCGAGTATCGACGAGTTCTATCTTGATATTACAGGAATGGATCGTTTTCACGGGGCTTATAAATGGACAAATGAACTGGCTGACCGCGTGGTTAAAGAAACAGGATTGCCCATAAGTTTTGCTTTATCAATTAATAAAACCGTTTCTAAAATAGCCACCGGAGAAGGCAAACCATTGGGGAATCTCGAAATCTCTGAGGAGCAAGTACGCCCATTCTTGAATCCGTTATCGATTCAAAAAATCCCTATGGTGGGTGATGTTACTTTTCAATTATTGTCTCGCATTGGGATTAGAAAAATACAAACCCTAGCCGAAATGCCCGCCGAAGTACTGCAAAGAATGATTGGTAAAAACGGATTGGAGATTTGGAAAAAAGCAAACGGTGTCGATAATCAAGCCGTAGAGCCGTATACCGAGAGAAAATCGATTACCACAGAGCACACCTTCTCTGAGGATACCATCAACATGGCACAATTAAAATCGGTGCTTTCAGGAATGGTTGAAAAGTTGGCTTTCCAGCTTCGCTCTGAGCAATGGCTTACATCAACGGTGGTTGTTAAAATACGCTATGCCAACTTTGACACCGAGACCAAGCAAAGTAAAATTGCTTATACCTCTGCTGATCATCAGCTTCACGAGAAGGTAATGGAACTTTTTGAGAAGCTGTATCAAAGGCGTATGCGGCTGCGCTTAGTGGGAATCCGTTTTAGTGGATTAGTGCATGGAACGTACCAGATAAACCTATTTGAGGACACTCAAGAAATGCTATCACTGTACACTGCCATGGATTCTCTTAAAAGCAGGTACGGTTTTGATGCGGTCATGCGATGCGCCGGTGCAGCATTAAAACCCAATACCAAAAACGAAATATTAAATAGAAAACAGTAATCTAATTTATAGCTTGAACATGTATTTAAACTGTCACTCTTACCATTCTCTACGATACGGCACTATTCCGCTCGATGATCTTATTCATCATGGTATTAAGGCGGGAGTTACAACTATGGCCTTAACTGATATTAATACTGTTACCGGAATTTATGATTTTATTAGTGCGTGTAAAAAGGCAAATATAAAACCATTAGTAGGCATGGAATTCCGTTCTGGAAATGATTTGCGCTACATTGGTTTGGCTAAAAACAAGGAAGGTCTTGCTGCAATGAATCGGTTTTTAACGGCACATAATTTCAGTGGTGAACCGTTACCCATGGTTGCGCCACAGTGGGAAGCTGTAATTGTAATTTATAGCTTTGAAAATGCACCAGAAGTACTGGGTAAAAATGAGTATATCGGACTAAGACCGGAAGAGGTAAATAAATTATATTCGAAAGAATGGAACGCTAAAATGGCTAAGATGGTTATTTTACAGCCGGTGACTTTTCGAACAAAAACCGAATTCAACTTACATAAAATTTTGAGAGCAATCGACACCAATACCGTGCTCTCAAAACTCACCGAAGACGATTATGCAAAAAGCACCGAGGTAATGGTAGACCTAGAAATACTGTTGCAAGCCTATCAAAATTATCCCGAAGTCATTGCAAATACGCAATCTGTTATTCAGGAATGTAACTTTGATTTTGACTTTTCGATACCAAAAAATAAAATACACTATACCAATTCTAAAAAAAACGACATTGCTTTACTTACACGATTGGCAAAAATAGGATTAAAATGGCGCTATGGCACAAACAATCAGGAGGCTATAGCTCGAATGGAAAAAGAGCTTAAAGTCATTGACCAACTCGAGTTTAGCGGGTATTTCTTGATCAACTTTGACATTGTGAGGTACAGTAGTAGTCAAGGATTTTTACACATAGGCCGTGGTAGTGGCGCTAATAGTATTATTGCTTATTGCTTAGGGATTACCGCGATTTGTCCGCTGGAACTCGATTTGTATTTTGAGCGTTTCTTGAATTTAAACCGTAAGAGTCCTCCTGATTTTGATATCGACTGGAGCTGGAAAGAGCGCGACATTATTTTAGAATATATCTTCAAGCGTTATGGTAGAGAGCACGTTGCTTTTTGCGGTACAAATGTGGAGTTTAAATATCGTTCGATCTTTAGAGAAGTAGGAAAAGTTTTTGGTTTACCCAAAGAAGAATTAGACGTGCTGGCTAAAAACCCAACCAAATTACAACCCAATAACAACATCGTAAAACTGGTACAACAATACGGAAAACTGCTCGAAAAATATCCCAATCAGCGCAGCATGCATTCGTGTGGCATTTTGATTTCTGAAGAGCCTATCACTAATTACACACCGCTGGAAATGCCTCCTAAAGGCTTTCCTATTGTACTCTTTGACATGCATATCGCAGAGTCTATTGGTTTTGAAAAGTTTGATGTTTTGAGTCAGCGCGGCATAGGTCATATCGATGAAAGCGTGAAGCTTATCGCTAAGAATAAAGGGATTCATGTAGACATAAGAAATACTGATTTGTCAAAAAATGAGGCTATTGCAAATGTGGCCCTTTCACAAGGAAACACAATAGGTTGTTTTTATATCGAAAGTCCCGCTATGAGAGGATTATTGCGACGATTAAAATGTAATGATTACAAGACGCTTGTAGCTGCTTCTTCTATTATACGTCCTGGAGTGGCACAGTCAGGAATGATGAAAGAATATATCTACCGGCACAATCATCCTGATAAATTCGAATACTTTCATCCCGTATTTAAAGAGCAATTAGGTGAAACCTATGGCATCATGGTGTATCAAGAAGATGTGATAAAAATTGCCTTGCATTACGGTGGCCTCCCCGCTGCAGATGGGGATATCCTGCGACGTGCTATGAGTGGAAAAGGCCGTTCACTAGATGCTCTTAAAAAAGTAAAAGACAATTTTTTTGCTTGCTGTGCTATTAAAGGACATCCTCTTGAACTTAGTGAAGAAATTTATAGACAAATAGAATCTTTTGCAGGCTACTCTTTTTGTAAAGCACACTCTGCTTCTTACGCCGTAGAAAGTTATCAAAGTTTGTATTTAAAAGTGTATTTCCCTATCGAATTCATGGTTGCCGTAATTAACAATCAAGGTGGTTTTTATCGAACAGAAGTCTACGTGCACGAAGCACGCATGGCAGGAGCGACCGTGCATAATCCTTGCGTGAATAATAGTGAATACACCACTACCGTTGAAGGAAAAGAAGTTTATTTAGGCTTTCAACATTTATTAGGGATCAATACTGCGGTTGCTTTAAACATTGTCGCTGAGCGAGAAAACAATGGCAATTATCAATCACTAGATGATTTTATAAATCGAATTCCCATTGGGCTTGAAAACATTAAAATATTAATTTTTATTGGTGCTTTTAAGTTTACCAATAAAACAAAAAACCAACTCTTGATTCTAGCGAGTTTGCGGTACAATTCACCCATCCCCCCTACTGATTTACTTTTACTGAAGGAACCAACTAAAGAATTTATATTGCCTAAACTAGACCGCGATCCACTGGAAGATGCTTTTGACGAGATAGAGTTATTGAGTTTTCCGGTTTCTTATACGCCCTTTGAATTGTTGCAAACAAAGTTTAGAGGCGATGTGATGGCAAAACAAATGATTCACCACCACAAAAAACAAGTGCGCCTACTTGCCTATTTAATTTCGAGAAAACAAGTACCTACAAAACGAGGGACTATGTATTTTGGGACTTGGATTGATGTAGAAGGAACCTATTTTGACACCACACATTTTCCTGATAATTTACTGCAGTATCCCTTTGAAGGTGGCGGTTGTTACTTATTACTAGGAACTGTAGAAGTAGATTATCATTTTCCTACAATCACCATAAGTAAAATGGCTAAAATGCCTTTTGTACCTGATCCAAGATATTCTGATGCTAAAGACCACCAATTTACTACACAAAAAAGTTTGAAGGAAGATGTGAGTAGTACCCAAAGAAAACCTTATCCTCAGGCACACGAAATAAACATACCGAGATATAAAATGCAATAGCTACCCTAAAATCTAATTTATGACACTTTTTAATGATACTGATATATTTACACAAGGAACAGCAGGTAAAGTTATCTATGATTTACCTGATGGAGAGCTAATGCTAATTGACCAATTCATTTCAAAACCAGAGGCTGATCTATATTATGATCGCTTATTGAAACAGACCCAATGGCGGCATTATGAAATGGAATTGTACAATAAAAAATTAGTAGCTCCTAGAATGATTGCATGGTACCAAGATAATGAAACCACCACCTGGCCCTCAGAATTAATGAAAATAAGACATCAAGTCGAAAACGAACTTCAAGACAGCTTCAATGCTGTTCTATTAAATTTATATCGCAACGGAAACGATAGCGTGGCTTGGCATAGTGATAAAGAAAACAATACAGGCCAAAATCCCAATATAGCCTCGATTACCTTTGGGGAAACCCGTGTTTTTAAATTGCGTCACAAGTTTAATAAAGAATTGCCGGTAATCGAAATTCCGCTGCATCACGGTTCGTTCTTGCTACTATCGGGAACTACAAATACGTTCTGGCAACATCAAGTTCCTAAAACGGCAAAGCAAATATTGCCTAGAATAAATTTAACTTTTAGGCAAGTATATCAAGATGTCGAATTCTTGTAATCATTTATTATAATTACAGTTACAACGATAAACTGCGTTGATAGTTTAACTAATTTTTCAATCTTGTACTGCACAAAGTAATGCTCGAAACATCAGCTATTCTGAGTGTAAAAGTGAGAATAGCATTTTTATAAATCGACCCTTTTACCAATCTTGGAAATAAGATTGCCAATTTTTTAAAATGGTAAAACCCATGAGGAATGCTATGCGATATGCTGCTAGATTGGATAAAATAGTACTAGATAATAAAAATAGCATCCCTGATAGTAGAAGCATAGCTACCGTATAAACAGCTACTCCTAAATTTACCTTCTAAAACTTACATTATTCTCCAAAAAACAAAAAAAATAGTTTCTTACTACAAACTGCAATCCTTATATTTGCACTCTTATTAAAAATGACAGATGAAAATATCTTATAACTGGTTAAAACAATTCATTAAAATAGACTGGAACTCTGAAGAAGCAGCAGCATTACTAACTGATTTAGGTCTAGAAGTAGAGGTTGTTGAAAAATACCAATCTATAAAAGGTGGATTAGAAGGAATTGTAGTGGGACACGTACTTACTTGCATTCCACATCCAGATGCTGACAGACTAAAATTAACAACGGTTGATATTGGTACCGGAACTCCTATACAAATTGTGTGTGGAGCGGCTAATGTTGATGCAGGTCAAAAAGTTCCTGTTGCAACAATAGGCACCGTTTTATATGATAAAGAAGGCGGTTCTTTTACTATTAAAAAAGGAAAAATACGCGGTCAAGAAAGTCACGGAATGATTTGTGCTGAAGATGAACTTGGTCTAGGTGAAAGTCATGACGGAATTATGATTCTTGACAATGCACTTGTACCTGGTACAAAAGCATCAGAAGTTTTTAAAGTTGAAAACGACGAAGTATTTGAAATAGGCTTAACGCCAAATCGTGCTGATGCCATGAGCCACCTAGGTACTGCTCGTGATTTAAGAGCAGGATTAATTCAAAGTGGTCTTAACTTAGAATTGATTACACCATCAGTGAGTAATTTTAGAGTTGATATGCGTACTTTAAAAATTGACACTGTTATTGAAGACACACAACTAGCTCCTAGATATTGCGGTGTTACCATATCTGGAATTACAGTTAAACCATCTCCAAAATGGTTACAAGATAGATTGAAAGCAATTGGATTAACTCCAAAAAATAATATTGTCGATGTTACAAATTATGTTTTACATGATTTAGGACAACCACTACACGCATTTGACGCTTCAAAAATTAACGGAAAAATTATCGTTAAAATATTAGAAGCAGGTACTAAATTCACGACACTTGATGATGTGGAACGTACTTTGCACGAAGAAGATTTGATGATATGCGATGAAAAAGGGCCTTTATGTATTGCGGGAGTTTTTGGAGGTAAAAATTCAGGAGTTACAGAGCATACCAATACAATCTTTTTAGAAAGTGCCTACTTTAATCCAGTGAGCATTAGAAAAACGGCAAAAAGACATCAGTTGAGTACCGACGCTTCTTTTAGATTTGAAAGAGGAATTGACCCTACTATCACTGCTTATGCTTTGAAACGTGCAGCATTATTAATTCAAGAAGTTGCTGGTGGAGAAATCACATCGGATGTGAGTGATGTTTACCAAAAAAAGATTGAAGACTTTGCTGTGTTCTTAAACTTTTGCAATGTTAAGAAAATCATTGGTCAAGAAATACCAAAAGATATCATCAAGCAAATTTTAGTTTCACTTGAGATTAAAGTCAACAGTGTGTCTGAAACTGGTTTGGGATTAACAATTCCTGCCTACAGAGTTGATGTACAAAGAGAGATTGATGTTATCGAAGAAATATTAAGAGTATACGGATACAACAACATTAATTTTTCGAATAAATTTAATGCTACAGTAGCTAACTCTCCTAGAAACGAAGATTATAAATTACAGAATATTATTGCTACACAATTGAATTCGCAAGGATTTCATGAGATGATGGCTAACTCATTGACAACGGCAAATTATGTAGCGCTTTCTGAAACATTAAAAGAAGAGCACAACGTTACCATGTTAAATCCATTGAGTAATGATCTTGCAACAATGCGTCAATCATTATTGTTTTCAGGATTAGAAGCAATCTCTTATAATATCAATAGAAAAAACAGCGATTTAAAACTGTTTGAATTTGGTAAAACATACCACAAGTATTTATCAGGTTACGAAGAGAATAAACATTTGTCTGTTTTTATAACTGGAAACAAAACGGATGAAAGCTGGATTAACGCACAAAAACCAACAGACTTTTTCTTATTAAAAGGATACGTTGATGCTGTATTGTCTCGTTTTGGGATTCAGAAAACACAAAACAGTCCGGTAACTTCTGATGTATTCTCAGAAGGAATTGCAATAGGAAGCGGACACAATGCATTAGTAGAATTCGGAATGGTTAAGAAATCGATTTTGAAAAATTTCGGAATCAAGCAAGAAGTATATTATGCTGACTTTAATTGGGATATTATTCTAAAGGCTGCAGCAACTAAAATTAAGTTTACTGACATTCCTAAGTACCCTGAAGTTCGTAGAGATTTAGCACTACTAGTTGACAACAATGTGAACTACGACGCTATTTTTGCAATAGCAAAACAATCAGAAAAGAACCTACTAAAGAACATTAACCTGTTTGATGTTTACGAAGGAAAAAATCTACCTGAAGGTAAAAAATCATATGCGATTAGTTTTATAATCCAAGATGTATCTAAAACATTGACAGATGTACAAATTGATAAAATAATGGTTAAAATGCAAAAAGCATTCGAAACAGAACTTGGCGCAACATTGAGATAATTACTCCAACATATAGTAACTAAAAAATCCCAACACATTAATTTGTGTTGGGATTTTTTTATGTTTACTATTTAGTCCTGATTTATCAGAAAACTAAGTACTAAATACTACTTAGTTTTTTGGTAATAAAACGGCATCAACAACGTGAATTACACCGTTAGATTGGTTTACATCAGCAATTGTAACCATTGACATACCACCTTTTTCGTCAGTAATATATAATTTTTTACCTTTCATCCAAGCTGTTAATGTACCACCACTTACTGTTTTCATAGTTGCTTTCCCGTTTCCTTTTTTGATTGCCATAGCAATATCAGAAGCGTTCATTTTTCCAGCTACAACATGGTAAGTAAGAATTGTTTGTAACATTTTTTTGTTCTCTGGCATTAATAATGTTGCCACTGTTCCTTCTGGTAATTTGTCAAAAGCTGTATTTGTAGGAGCAAAAACTGTAAAAGGCCCTTTTCCTTGTAATGTTTCAACTAAATCAGCTGCTTTTACTGCCGCAACTAAAGTTGTGTGATCTTTTGAATTTACTGCGTTCTCAACAATGTTTTTGTTAGGAAACATCTCTGCTCCACCAACCATTACTGATTTTTGAGCGAATGATGTTGCTCCGAATACTAATGCTAAAAATGCTACTGATAAAAATTTTCTTGTTTTCATAATTGTAATTATTAAGTTATATAAAAGCATTTACGCCATTATTACTCTTATGGTTTTAAAACCAATGATAAAAAAACAATAAAATTCATATCTTGCTATTTAGCAATAGATTAGAATACTATAAAATATTCAAAAAAGATTGATGTTTAAATTATTTTTAATTAAACAAAGCTACCACAGCTGCTAATACAGAAAACAAAATTATCAATGCATATAGCACAACAAACACAAGCGATACAATACCTATAAATTTGTAGTGTGATTTTAAATGTTCAAAAGATGAGTTGATTAACTCATTATCATTTACTTTGAAAGCCTTTTTCATTTTAGATGAAAACTGGAACAAATAATAAACTGGAAAAAAATAAATCAAAGCAATTACTAAATACAATCCCGAAATAAATCCGGTACCAATACCCATCATTGGATTCATTCCTCCACTCATATTATTTAAAGCTGAAAAAATCGTACCAATAAACAACGCAAGTAAAACCATAAAGCCAATTCCTACAAAGCCTAAGATAGACATAAAGTACGCCCATTTAGCTGTTTCTTTAAGAAAGCCTTGTGCCTCTTGGCTTAAGTACATTTTTTCATTCTCTTGAAAAGTAATTCCTTCCATGTTTTTAAATTTTTATAATTATTTTCAAATATATACATTTTATCAGAAAATACAACACAAAAAAAAAGCCTCACATTACTGTGAGGCTTTAAATATATAGATTGTCTGAGAATTATTTTTTCTCTGATTTTTCCATTTTAGCTTTCAATGCAGCTAATACATCATTGCTATCTCCTAAAGTAGATGCAGGTGCATTAGTTGAGTTTGAAGCTGAAGAATTGTTATCATTGTTAGCTTTCACATTTTTCTCTTCTTCTTCACGGAAGATAGCAGTGTGAGATGCAACAACTCTTTTAAATTCTTTGTTGAATTCGATTACTTTGAAATCAGCAGATTCTCCTTTTTTCAATTTCTTACCATCTTCTTTTTCAAGGTGACGAGTAGGAATGAAAGCAACGATATCATCTCCAAATTCTACAGTAGCTCCTTTATCAACGATCTCAGAGATCTCTCCGTTGTGGATAGTTCCAACAGCGAATGAATCTTCGTACTGATCCCATGGATTAGGAGTAGTTTGTTTGTGACCTAAAGATAATTTACGTCCATCAACATCTAATTCTAATACAACAACGTCAAGTTTTTCACCAACGTTAACGAATTCAGATGGGTGTTTGATTTTCTTAGTCCAAGATAAGTCAGAGATGTAAATTAATCCATCAATTCCTTCTTCAAGTTCTACGAAGATACCAAAGTTAGTAAAGTTTCTAACGATACCTGAATGTTTAGAACCTACAGGGTATTTAGAAGTAATATCAGTCCAAGGATCTTGAGATAATTGTTTGATACCTAATGACATTTTACGGTCATCTCTATCTAATGTTAAGATAACAGCTTCAACAACATCACCTACTTTTACGAAATCTTGAGCAGAACGTAAATGAGTAGACCAAGACATTTCAGAAACGTGGATTAAACCTTCAACACCTTCAGCAACTTCGATGAAAGCTCCGTAATCAGCAATAACAACTACTTTTCCTTTAACTTTATCTCCAATAGCCAAGTTAGCATCTAATGCATCCCATGGGTGAGCGTTTAATTGTTTCAATCCTAATTGAATTCTTGTTTTCTCATCATCGAAATCAAGGATTACAACATTTAATTTTTGATCTAATTCAAGAACTTCAGATGGGTGGTTGATTCTAGACCAAGAAAGGTCAGTAATGTGAATCAATCCATCAACTCCACCTAAGTCAATAAAGACACCATAAGAAGTAATGTTTTTAACAACACCTTCTAATACTTGTCCTTTTTGTAATTGACCGATGATTTCTTTTTTCTGTACTTCAATATCCGCTTCAATAAGCGCTTTGTGAGATACAACAACGTTTTTAAATTCGTGGTTGATTTTCACAACTTTGAATTCCATTGTTTTATTTACGTAAACATCGTAATCTCTAATTGGCTTAACATCAATTTGAGATCCTGGTAAGAACGCTTCAATTCCGAAAACGTCAACGATCATACCACCTTTAGTTCTGCATTTTACAAAACCATTAACGATTTCACCTGTTTCGTTTGCAGCAATAACTCTATCCCATGATTTGATAGTACGTGCTTTTCTGTGAGATAAAACTAGTTGTCCAGTTTTGTCCTCACGGATATCGATTAATACTTCAACAGTATCACCTACTTTTAAATTTGGGTTGTAACGGAATTCGTTTAATGAAATAACACCTTCCGATTTTGCGTTGATATCAACGATAACGTCTCTATCTGTAATTCTAACAACAGTACCATCAACTACTTCTTCTTGATCAGTAGCGATAAAAGTTTTAGTAACTAGTTCTTCGAATTCTAATAAGTTTTTTTCATCTACTGGATCGATACCTTCTTCGAAGTTATGCCAGTTAAAATTTGCTAAAAACTCTTCTTGTGATTGGATTTGTTCAGACATGCTGATTAAAATTTGTATTCTGCATTCTCTCGAGTTTCATAAAGCAGTAGAAAACAACAGAAGTTGTTTGTATAATTAATTGATACCTAATGGAAACTCTTATCCACCAAAAGGTCTGCAAAAGTAATACTTTTATTTGAAACAACAAAAATATTCAGCAAAAGATAACTTACTGAAAATCAGAAGCGAAACAATAGGCTTTTTTACCGGCATGGTTTCCCGCTCTCGCCTTTATCTCTTCGTTCCAAAAAAAGGAACTACGAGGATACCGGCTCCATCGGGGCTAGGCAGCTTACATCCTTCATTTTCAGCCAAAAAAAACCCGATATCTCTCAACATCGGGTTACTATATAAGGTATAAATCTTAATGATTTAACTTCTCAACAATTTTAGGATCGTGCTTGTGCTTGAATAATAATCCAAATGCAATCGCAATAATCAAAGCATATAAAGCAAATGAAAGCCATATTGTGTGCCAGTCTTTCATTAGAATCACATTACTCAGGGTTCCATTCGATAAAATTTCTACTCCTTGCCCCTTGATAAATTCTCCCATAACAGGATTAGTAGGTTCGGTTTCTAAGAATGCAGAAAGCGAGGCTGTTGAATCAAATGACTTTGTAAAGAAATGATCGATTGCCCACCCAGAAGTAAAACTTCCTAAAATAGCACCAAAACCATTAGTCATCATCATAAACAATCCTTGTGCCGACGATCTGTTCTTAGGATCTGTATTTGTTTCTACAAATAGTGATCCTGAAATATTAAAGAAATCAAACGCCATACCATAAACGATACAAGACATAATAATCATCCACAATCCATTTGTAGGATCTCCATAAGCAAAGAATCCAAAACGAAGTACCCAAGCCAACATACTAATCAACATCACTTTTTTGATTCCGTAGCGTTTCAAGAAAAACGGAATTGCAAGTATAAACAACGTTTCAGAGACCTGAGAAATAGACATAATGATTGTAGAATATTTCACTACAAATGAATCAGCGTAAATTGGAAAATGTTTGAATTCATCTAAGAACACATCTCCATAAGCATTTGTTAACTGCAAGGCTCCTCCTAGGAACATTGAAAAAACAAAAAATAAGGCCATTTTATAATTAGCAAATAATTTAAATGACTCTAAACCTAAGACCTCCATAGTTGAGGCATTTTCTTTTATCAATCGTTGTGGCTTACTCTTAGGCAATGAAAAAGCATAAACCCCTAAGATCAAAGCAGCAATACCAGCAATATAAAATTGATTGGCTGTTGCTTTATTTCCGGTTAAGTTAGTAATCCACATCGCTACAATAAACCCGATAGTACCAAAAACACGAATAGGTGGAAAATCTTTTACGATATCGTTTTTATTCATTATTAAGGCATTGTACGAGATAGAATTACTCAATGAAATTGTTGGCATATAAAAACACATCGCCAATAAAATGATATAAATAAATGTCGTAGGTTCAGATACCGTAGGCAAATAGAACAATACTGCAGCGTATAAAATATGTAAAACACCGTATAGTTTTTCGGCATTTATCCATCTATCAGCAATGATACCTGTTAATGTAGGCATAAACAATGAGGCGATCCCCATGGTACTAAAAACTAAACCAAATTGCGTACCATCCCAATTTTTAGTCCCAAACCAGTAGTTTGCAATTGTAATCAACCAAGCTCCCCAAACAAAAAACTGTAGAAAACTCATTAAGATCAATCTGTACTTAATTCCCATGTGCTGAATTGTATTTATTTCAAAATTTACAAGGCGTAAATCTAATATTAAAAATGGTATCTACAAAAAATTATAACGTTTTAGTAATATCATTTACTAGTGTACTAACAAAAGTAAATTGTTCGTCTTTAGTCATGTCAGAATTATCCATCTCTATCGCATCATCAGCAACCACTAATGGCGAATCTTCTCTATGCGTATCGATATAATCTCTTTCCTGAACATTTTTCAAGACCGCTTCATAACTTACGTTATCCCCTTTAGCAACGAGCTCATCGTAGCGTCTTTTAGCACGTGTTGCAGCGGTAGCATTCATAAATATCTTTAATTCAGCCTCTGGAAAAACAACAGTACCAATATCTCTACCATCCATTACAATACCTTTGTCTTTCCCAATTTCTTGCTGCTGCTCCACTAATTTAGAACGCACTTCAGATATTTCAGCAACTTTACTTACAAAACTAGATACCGTAATATTTCGAATGTCATTTTCAACATTAATGCCGTTCAAAAATATTTCGCCAAAACCAACTTCGGGGTTGAATTTAAAGTGCAGTTTTATCTCTGGTAAAACCCGTATTAACTCATCAACTTTGAAAAACTCCTTTGTTATCAGCTCGTTTTGCATAGCATACAACGTAACCGCTCTGTACATAGCACCTGTATCGACGTATACGTATCCTAAAGTGTTTGCTAATTGCTTAGCTAATGTTGATTTACCTGTAGATGAAAAACCATCGATTGCAATTGTAATTTTTTTAGTCAAAATAATATAATTGAAAATTAAGTGGTCATTCTTATTAACGGAATGGTTGCTAAAAAGAAACCAAAATACAATCTAATAAGAAATCAATTTAAAATAAAATACTTCCATACGCTCATAAAAAAGCTAGGAAACTTACTGCGCGAAGATAAAGCTAAAAAAGTACTCAAGCCAAAACATCTTCTAGGATATATTGCCTTTTCGAACAAAAAAAATTCCAAAACCAAAACCTTTAAATGAAGTTTTGATTCTGGAATTCTATATATTCAATGCTATGATACTATACTAATTTCTTAGCATTTTTCACATTTTGATCTGTAAGTGCCACTTTAAGTACTTCACTCATTTCTTTCACAAAATGAAAAGTCAAACCATCTAAATACTCTGGTTTGATTTCGTCAATATCACTTTTATTCTCATGACACAAGATGATTTCCTTAATATTAGCTCTCTTTGCGGCCAATATCTTTTCTTTAATACCACCTACAGGCAATACCTTTCCTCTTAAAGTAATCTCACCAGTCATCGCAATATTTTTCTTAATGCGCTTTTGTGTGTATAAAGACACTAGTGAAGTAAGCATCGCAATACCAGCACTAGGTCCGTCCTTAGGGGTTGCTCCTTCTGGAACGTGCAAGTGAATGTTGTTTTTAGTTAGAATTTCAGGATTGATTCCTAGAATTTCAGCATTTGCTTTGATGTATTCTAAAGCAATAGTTGCTGATTCCTTCATCACATTCCCAAGATTACCCGTGATAGTCATCGTTCCTTTACCCGGAGAAATTAAAGATTCGATAAATAAAATATCTCCTCCTACACTTGTCCATGCTAGACCTGTAACCACTCCTGCAACATCGTTACTTTCATATTTATCTCTAATCATTCTAGGCGCGCCTAAAACCTTGATAAGATCCTCATCAGTAACTTTCTTATTATACTCTTCCTCCATCGCAACAGATTTTGCCGCATTTCTAATCACCTGAGCGATTTTTGCTTCTAATCCACGTACTCCTGATTCTCTAGTATATCCTTCAACGATTTTTTCTAATTGTTTTTTTCCAATAGTCAAATCTTTCGAAGTTAATCCGTGTTCTTTTAATTGACGCGTTAACAAATGCTGACGGGCAATTTCTACCTTTTCTTCGATAGTATAACCAGACATTTTAATCACTTCCATCCTATCGCGTAATGCTGGCTGGATTGCTCCCATGTTATTTGAAGTAGCAATAAACATCACCTTAGATAAATCAAATCCCATTTCTAAGAAATTATCATAGAAAGCATTGTTTTGTTCCGGGTCTAAAACTTCTAATAATGCCGACGATGGATCTCCTTGATTGCTATTTGACAATTTATCAATTTCGTCTAAAACAAAAACAGGGTTAGCCGTTTTAGCTTTTTTCAAACTCTGAATAATACGTCCTGGCATAGCGCCAATATATGTTTTTCTATGTCCTCTAATTTCAGATTCATCACGCAAACCACCTAAAGAAATACGAACATACTCTCTACCTAAAGCTTCAGCAACCGAGCGACCAATCGAGGTTTTACCCACACCTGGAGGTCCTGTCAAACAAATAATAGGAGACTTCATATCATTTCGCAGTTTTAATACTGCCAAGTGCTCAATCATTCTCTTTTTTACCTCTTCTAATCCAAAGTGGTCTCTATCTAAAATCTTTTGCGCTCTTTTTAAATCAAAATTATCTTTTGAATATTCGTTCCAAGGCAATTCTAAAAACAACTCCAAATAATTTCTTTGAATTCCGAAATCAGGAGCTTGCGGATTCATACGACGCATTTTAGACAATTCTTTCTCAAAATGTTTTTGCGTTTTTTCGTCCCACTTTTTAGTTTTTGCTTTTTGGGACATCTCATCCATCTCCTCTTCTTGTGAAACGCCACCAAGCTCTTCTTGGATGGTTTTCATTTGTTGATGCAAGAAATACTCTCTTTGCTGCTGATCTAAATCAAAACGAACTTTTGACTGAATGTCGTTTTTAAGTTCTAACTTTTGCAACTCAATATTCATATAACGAAGCGTTTCTAATGCTCTGTCTTTAAGATTACTAATAGCTAATAGATCTTGCTTTTCTTTAACACTCAAATTCATGTTTGACGTCACAAAATTGATAAGGAAAGATTGGCTTTCGATATTTTTAATAGCAAAAGTAGCTTCGCTAGGAATATTCGGGCTCTCCTTAATTATCTGGATAGCAAGATCTTTAACCGACTCTAAAATCGCTAAAAATTCGCTGTCCTTTTGATCAGGTCGACTCTCTTCAAACTCCTTTATTGTAGCAGTTAAATAAGGATCCTCTGCAACAACAGTATCAATTTCAAAACGTTTTTTACCTTGTAGAATTACTGTCGTATTTCCATCAGGCATTTTTAAAACGCGTAAAATTCTTGCTACAGTCCCTATAGTGTGAATATCATCTTTAGTAGGATCTTCGTCTTCCTCGTTCTTTTGAGCAACGACTCCTATTATTTTACCCGCAGCATTAGCATCATCGATTAATTTAATCGATTTGTCGCGTCCAGCAGTAATGGGAATTACTACTCCAGGAAATAAAACCATGTTTCGCAATGGTAAAATAGGCAATGATTCGGGCAGTTGCTCGTTAATCATTTCCTCTTCGTCTTCAGGTGTTAATAATGGAATCAATTCGGCTTCAGAATCAAATTCTTGAAGTGACAAGTTGTCAATTGTTAGTATTTTATGGTTTGACATAGTATTTTTTAAGTCTTTTTGTCATTAAGTTTAATAATCCAGGTAAATATTGGCTTCGCTTTAATTAAAATACAGCAAGAAACACTTTAATTTATTTACAGTGTTAATGGGGCAATCACTGTGCCATTAAATGAAAGTGATTTTCTGTAATAATTTTGCATGCCTCCCTTTAATCGCTGTATTTATCTATTCGAAGGGACTAAAATAGCAATAAATTGCAGTTTAAAGTAATGCAATCAAATTATTTTCTATAAAACTGTAACAAGCTAGTAATTCAATCGTCTTTATAAGTAACTAGCAACATCTAATTGAAAATTAACCAACAAGACAGTAGCCATTTAGTAGTGCTTTGCAAACAACAAAATCAAAAAGCACAATTCGAGATTTATAATCGTTACTGTAAAGCGATGTATAATGTGGCGCTCCGTATTGTAAAAGACCAACATTTTGCCGAAGACATTATGCAAGAGTCTTTTTTAAAAGCGTTTACTAAAATTGATAGTTATCAAGGAGATGTCAGCTTTGGTGCTTGGTTAAAGAGAATAACAATTAACTGCAGTATCGATTTCTATAAAAAGAACAACAAGAACTACTTAGAAGATTACAATAATGCAGTGGCATCTGTTCCAGAAATTACTGAGCAGAACCAAGAATGTAGCGACTTACAAGACCTTAAAACACAGCATTTACTAGCTGCTTTAATGGCTCTAAAAGAAAGCTATCGTGTAGTGCTTACCCTATTTTACATTGAAGGATATGACCAAGAAGAGATTAGCCAAATAGTAGGTATTTCGGATAGTAACTGCAGAACAACACTATGCCGCGCAAAAGAAAAATTAAGATCAAATTTAATGCAACTATGAAAGATGAAATGGATAACTTAGATCACTTATTTTATAATAAAGAGCAAGAAGATTGGGACACAGCACAACTTCCCTCAGGACACCATGACCGATTTAAACAGCGACTTACTAAGAACAAACCAAAGCGCTTACTGCCCTTCTATCTTAGTATTGCTGCTATGCTATTGCTTTTCCTGGGACTTGCGTTTCACTATGCAAGGGAACCAAAAACCAAGGAATACCAATTTGCATCGCAACAAAATAAACAAACAGATTCTATTTTTTCTGTAATAATCACTAGCAAGCTCAATGAAATAAAAGATAAAAAATCTCCTGAAAACGAGAAGATCATTGCAGATGCTATGAAACAAATGAAACAATTAGATAATGATTATGATAAAATAATAATTGAACTCCAAAAAAACGGAGAGAATAAAATCATTATTGCTGCATTAATTAGCAACCTAGAAACCCGAATTTCATTTTTAAAGGAGGTTTTACAACACATAGAAACAAACGAACATTTAATGAGCCTGCGACATGAAGAAACTACTTAGCCCCATTGTATTACTCTTGCTGATTCCGCTGGTTGTTTTTTCGAATGAAAGCAATTTTGCAATCACAAAACAGAAAACCATTAAAAAAACTTATCTGGTAAACTCTGATGCCAGTTTAGCCATTTCGAATCTATACGGAAACATAACAGTAATGTGCTGGGACGAGGATAAAATTGATCTTGATATTGTTATTAAAGCCAGTAGCAATAGTGAAAAATGGGTCAATCAACGTTTAAATGATATAGCTGTAGACATTGTAGCACTAAAGGGAATAGTTACAGCAAAAACAATTTTAGCGAGTTTAAACGTTAAAAACAAAAATGGAAATAATAGCTTTGAAATCAATTACATTGTGAAAATTCCAAGAAATAGTGCTAATGTATCGTTGACAAATAAATTTGGAGACATTACCGCAGCTGACTTAAAAGCAAGTACAATAATAGATTGTAAATATGGGACAGTGAATCTAGCACGATTAACAAACGAACAAAATACTATTGCGATGAGCTACTGCGATCACTCAAAGATTTCGTTTTTAAACAACGGAAGTATCACCGCAAAATACTCTGAACTTGCTATTGATGAAGTAAATCAACTAGACCTTAATTCAGAGTATACTAATGTTGCTATACTCAATGCTACAGCTATTAAATACACCAGTAAATACGGAACTTTAGATTTTAAGAATGTTAAAAATCTAAATGGTTTGGGGAATTACCTAAAATTGAAAATTGGTACTTTAAGTAACAGCTTGAATATCAATACAAAATATAGCGATATCAATTTAAAATCCATTAACGCAAAGGCAAATACAATTAATTTAGTCACTAACTTTAGCAATATTAAATTAGGCTATAGTGAGGGGTTTGACTTTGATTTTGAAATTGCTACAAAATATGCCAACGTTAGTTATCCTAATGACTTAATTATTACCAGTAAAGAGGAAACGAACTTAAGTAAAAAGTACATTGGGTACAGCAAGAAGAATTCCGGCAATAGCATTAAAATTTCTGCCGATTACGGAAATATATCATTAACCAATAAATAAACTAATCATGAAAAAAAGTATCAAACTAGCGGCTTGCTTAAGCCTATTATTCGTTTTTGCAGCAAATGCGCAGTGGAAATCAAGAAAAAAAATTAAAGGAAATGGCATCATTGTAACAGAAAAACGTACCACCGCTGATTATGACCAAATAAAAGTTGGAGGTTTTTTTGATATTCTGCTAGTCGATGGAAAAGAGGGAAATATTACAATTGAAGGCGAAGAAAATATTATTCCTGCAGTGGTTGTCGAAGTTACTAATCATGTACTTACTATTTACCCAGATAAAAATACCAACTTCACTAGTAGAAAAAGGCTCGTGATTACAGTTCCCGTGGAAGCTGTATCTGCAGTTTCACTAGCAGGATCAGGAAGTATTATTTCAAAAACAACAATAAAATCAGACAATCTATCGGTACAACTATCAGGATCAGGAGATATCAATCTTTCACTGATTGCTAAAAATGTGAAAACATCACTTAGCGGTTCTGGTGACATTGTTTTGACCGGTACGACAACGAGTTATGATACTAGCTTAGCAGGTTCAGGAGATATTGAAAGTGACGAACTAGTTGCTATGAATGTAAATGCAGCATTATCTGGATCAGGAGACATTAGTGTAAATTGCAGCACTGACTTACAAGCCACAGTAGCTGGTTCAGGAGACATCACGTATAGCGGTAAACCATTAAAAAAAGAAACTAAAGTGAGTGGATCAGGTAGAATATCTATGAAGTAATCCCTACTTTACAATGTAAAAAGCTGCTATGACGTGATTATAGCAGCTTTTTTATTTTCGAATATTAAGATGACTTCTCTTTCTTTATCATGGCTAGCATTACAAATCCTAGTAAAAAGAATACTGCCAATATTAAAAAAGAGTTTCTCATTGAGTTTGTGAGCGCTCCCACAAACCCGAAGATAAAAGTCCCAAACACAATAGCAAATTTTTCGGTTACATCAAAAAAACTGAAATAGGTAGCGTGGTCCTCTGTATCTGGTAATAATTTTGAATAAGTAGAACGTGACAACGATTGAATTGCTCCTAGAACCATACCTATCGTCCCTCCTAGCGCATAAAACTGTAAGTCTATTGATTCACTTTTTGCATCAAGCATATATGCTGCTACACATATCCCACACCAGATCATTATGGTGATTTTTAATGTATTAATGTTCCCTATTTTTTCTGAAATTCTAGAGAACAAGAAGGCTCCAAAAATAGCAACCAAATTGATAATTAAAATAATAATGATCAATTTACTAGTGTCAATTCCTAATTCTTTTTTACCAAATAATCCTGCCAATAAAATTACCGTTTGAACTCCTATACTATACAGGAAGAAAGCAATCAAGAACTGCTTAAGCGCTAGTTGTTCTTGAACATTTTTAAATACTATTTTCAGTTCTTTTAATCCCTTAAAGATATAATCCTTCTCAGGCTTTTTATGAAATACGTTATTAGGCAAATAGTAAAATGTAACTTGTGCAAAGCCTATCCACCAAATCCCTACTGCTAGAAACGAAATCCTAGCTGGTAACGAGCTATCCGTGATTCCAAAAAGATCTGGCTTCATTACTAATAGTAAACTAAAGCATAAAAGTAATAACGAACCTAAATAACCAAACATAAAACCCTTTGCACTTACCCTATCGTGTTGTTCAGGGTGTGCAATTTCAGGCAAATAAGAGTTATAAAAAACAATACTTCCCCAAAAACCAATACTAGCAAGAATGGTTCCTACTATTCCTATCCAAAGCGTGTCTTGACCTGTAAAAAAGAAGAGGCTAATAACTGACAGTGATCCCAAATAACAAAAGAACTTTAAGAACTTTTTTTTATTTCCAGTATAATCAGCGATTCCTGATAAAATAGGAGAAAGTAGCGCCACGATTAAAAATGAAAAAGACAATGAATACGATAACAGCGTACTATTATTAAAATCTGTACCTAAAAATTCAACTCTACCACCATTGTTACCCGTAACCGAATCATAATAAATAGGAAAAATTGCTGTAGCTATAACTAAGCTGTATACTGAGTTTGCCCAATCATAAAAGGCCCATGCATTTATTAATTTTTCGTCTCCTTTTTGTAATGATTTCATAGTAGATAATTTTGGACTAATGTATTTAATTTATTCTTCAACTTATGAAAAGTATGAAAAATAATCATAAAAAAAGCCAATTCCGAAGAATTGGCTTTGAACTATATGTTAGAACGCTTATTTAAATACAACACCAAATTTAGCTGCAGTAGCTTTTGCTTCTGGAAGCATCGCTTTTAAGTTTGCAATTCTAGTAGCATCAGAAGGGTGCGTACTCATGAATTCTGGTTGTGCAGCTCCATCTGAATTAGCCGACATTCTTGACCAAAATTCTATTGCTTGATCTGGATTGTATCCTGCAATTGCCATTAGTGTCAAACCTATTTTATCTGCTTCTGTTTCATTACTTCTACTAAACGGTAACATAACTCCGTATTGTGATCCTAAACCGTAAGCAGTACCAAATGCCTGCTGAGCTGCGGCACTTTTTCCTGAAGTCGCTACTGATAATCCAGCACCTACATATTCTTGAATTTGTGAAACACTCATACGTTGTGCACCATGATTTGCTAATGCGTGAGAAACCTCATGCCCCATTACAGTTGCTAAACCAGCATCATCTTTAGTAATTGGTAATATCCCTGAATAAACAACAATTTTTCCTCCTGGCATACACCAAGCATTTACATCAGGACTATTCACTAATTTATATTCCCATTGGTATCCCTCTAGGTAAGCTGTTTGTCCTAAAGACGCTAAATACTTTTCGGCTGCAACTTTAATTTTCATTCCAACTGTTTCTACTTTCTTAGCTTCTGCAGTTCCTGTGATAACTTTGTTTTCTTTCAAAAATTCACCATACTGCTGAAAAGATGTTGGAAACAATTCACTGTTAGAAACAAAATTTAGAGTTTTTTTACCTGTTAATGGGTTTGTAGCACAAGAGAATAATAATCCTACTATTCCTAATCCTACTAATATTGAATGCTTTTTCATGGTTATTTATTTAATTAGTTAACAAAAATACAAATATTATTCACTAATCATTTATATAATTTAGTTCATTTATATCATTATAAAACTATTTACTCCCCACTTAAATGCAAAACATGAAATTCTTTTGGCACAATCAAGTATCCATTTGCATTGATTTGATCGCAATTAAAATCTTCACTTTCATTGTTTAGCTGAATACTTTTGACTTTAAAAGGTAGTCCAATTAAGTTAATCTTGTAATCAGAATAATTAGTTTCAAATTTACCCTCTTTATGCAATTGTATAATCACCTCTTTCTCTTTACCGGTTACCTGAAAAGTTAAAAAGCTGTATCTTCCTTTTTTATAATCATAACCATCTTGCGCATCTTCATACACCACAGATTTTTCAATTCCTTCTTTATAGTATAAATCTAATGTGAGTTCGTCAAAATCCAATTCCTCAACATATTGCTGCACCGGATATTTAGGAATAACTGCTCCAGCTTTAATGAACAAGGGAATCTCGTCAAACTTAGTGTCGACCCACATTTCTTTTCCACCGCAAACTAATCTATTTGTCCAGTAGTTATACCACTCCCCTTTTGGGAGATACATTCTACGCCCAACAGAATTTGGTTCTAATATAGGGCAAACTAAGATTTGGTTACCAAAGATGAATTCATCATTACGATAATGCGTTTGCGTATCTTCTTGATCGTAATATACAAGTGGTTTTAACATAGGAACACCTTCCTCAATATACTGCCAGAACATAGTATATAAATACGGTAATAACTGGTATCTTAAATTTACAAATTTTCTAGTGATATCAATTACTTCTGTATCGAATGCCCAAGGTTCTTGATCGCCATGATCTCCAGATGAGTGTGTTCTACAAAAAGGGTGAAACACCGCTAATTGAATCCATCGCGCATATAATTCGCCGGAAGGCTGCTCTGCAAATCCACCAATATCTGAACCCGTGAATCCCATTCCAGAAATAGACAAACGTTGTACTTGTATATTTGCGATCCATAAATGCTCCCAAGTGGCTACATTATCTCCTGTCCATGACGAACTGTAGCGTTGCGTTCCTGCATAAGCAGATCTTGTAATTATAAAAGGACGTTTAGGATACGTATATTTTTTAACTCCGTGATAAGTAGCGCGAGCCATTTGCATACCATAAATATTATGTGCTTTTCTATGACTGCAAGGGTTACCGTCATAGTCATGGCGCACGTCCATAGGGAATGTTTTATTAGGAACCTCCATAACTGCAGGTTCATTCATATCATTCCAAACTCCTTTGACACCTACGTCAGCAATTAATTCTTTGAATAATCCAGCCCACCACTCTCGCACTTCGGGATTTGTATAATCAGGAAAATTACATTCTCCTGGCCACACCTTTCCTTTCATATAAGGTCCGTCAGCTCTTTTACAAAAATAATCGTTCTTTAAACCCTCTTGATAAACATTGTATTCTTTGTCAATTTTAATTCCAGGATCGATAATCACCACAGTTTTAAAACCATCATCAGACAGCTCTTTTACCATCCTTTTAGGATCAGGAAAATATTCTTTATTCCACGTAAAACATCTAAAACCTTCCATGTAATCGATATCAAGATAAATCGCATCACACGGGATTTTAAGTTCTCTAAACTTGGCTGTAATTTCTTTTACATTACTCTCTGGAAAATAACTCCATTTACACTGATGATAGCCTAAAGCCCACAATGGTGGTAACTCAGGTTTACCAGTAAGATCAGTATATGTAGTAACAACATCCTCCATTTGAGGACCATAAATGAAATAATAATTCATCTCACCACCCTCAGACCAAAAACTAGTTACATTTCTACGCTCTTGACAAAAGTCAAAAAACGTTCTAAAAGTATTGTCAAAGAAAATTCCGTACGCTTGTTTATTTTGTAATCCTATATAAAACGGAACCACTTTGTATAAAGGTTCCTGGTCTTTTTGAAAAGCATATTGATCTGTAGCAAAATTCTCAATACGCTTGCCTTTTAAATTCATTTGGGTAGCTTTATCACCCAAACCATAAAAAGACTCCCCATCTTTTGAAGCTTTACTCATTTTAACGATGTTCCCACCAAACTCGTAACTCTCCTCCCAGTGAAATCCTAGCTCGTCTTCAAGCAACACTGCTCCAGACAAATCATAGATAGATACTCTTAAATCGGCTTTCTGGATTTTACATTTTACTTTGCTTGTTTGTATTTGGTAATAATCTACCTCATCAGTAAATTCTAAAGCATTGTAACCATGCAATTGCGTGGTGTCAATCGCATACGAAAAGTCATTGCTGAAATAGCCTTTTGTTGTAAAACGAAAACGAATTAAACTATCTCTAAGTACGGTTACTTTTAAAATAACATTATTGTCTGTATTGAAATAAAAAGAGTCTACATTTTTTTCAAATGACACTATTTTTGTTGGATATAAATCTCCTTTGTATTCTAATTCGGTATTTGTTATCATACTATTTGCTATTATTATTTGACCTTCACTTTGCTAGTAAACTTACAAAAAAAAGGTCTTAAAGCTTTATTATTAGCTTGTTATTAACGAAATCGTTGTATAATTCTTCCTCTCTTTTTTATCGCTATTTTGCATTTATTGTTTTGCAACAGCTTAAAAAACGGAATTCACAATAAGCGCACTTTAAAAATTACTTCTATTGCGTAATTTTAAAAACCTTAACACTTAGTGGTCCCAATACTAAAGCTGCGGAATGTGCTCTACCATCGTAACTAATAGCATCAATTTTGACTTTTTTGCTGTCTTTGACATCACTTCCGCCGTAAATTTTAGCATCCGAATTAAAAATTTCGATCAAAGATCCTTTCTTTGGGATACCTATGCGGTACTCTTCTCGTACTACTTGAGTGAAATTACAAACTACGATCAGGTTGTCTTTCTCCATATTTCCTTTTCGAATAAAAGAAAAAACTGCATTTTGATGATCTGAATAATTGATCCATTCAAATCCGTCAGCACTAAATTGTTTTTCATACAAAGCAGGTTCCGATTTATAAATTGTATTTAAGTCAGTAATAAGCTTTTTTATACCACTATGATAGGGATATTGCAATAAATGCCAATCTAAACTTTGTTCAAAATTCCACTCTGCACTTTGTCCAAATTCACATCCCATAAATAAAAGCTTTGTTCCGGGGTGCGTAAACATATAACCGTACAGCAATCTTAAATTTGCAAACTTTTGCCATTCATCACCTGGCATTCGACCGAAAATTGATTTTTTACCGTGTACTACCTCATCATGAGACAAAGGCAGCATGAAATTCTCAGTAAAAGCATAAGTCATCGAGAATGTTAGTTCGTTTTGATGGTATTTTCTATACACAGTATCTTTCTTAAAATACGTTAGTGTATCATGCATCCAACCCATCATCCATTTCATTCCAAATCCGAGACCACCCATATCTGTAGGTCTAGAAACCATAGGAAACGAGGTACTTTCTTCGGCAATGGTTTGTACGCCTTCATAATTACTATAAACAGCCTCATTAAAATCTTTTAGAAAACTAATGGTATCTAGATTTTGGTTTCCACCAAAGATGTTAGGTTCCCATTCGCCGTCATTTCGAGAATAATCAAGATACAACATAGAAGCCACTGCATCAACTCGCAGTCCATCAACATGGTAGTGATGAAGCCAGAATAGTGCATTGCTTATTAGAAAGGAACGAACCTCACTGCGACCGTAATTAAAAACCAAACTCTTCCAGTCAGGATGGTAGCCTTTTCTTCTATCAGGATGCTCGTATAAATTAGAACCGTCAAAAAAGCCTAACCCATGCGCGTCATCAGGAAAATGTGAGGGAACCCAATCAAGTATCACTCCAATATCATTTTGATGCAATCGCTCAATTAAATGCATGAATTCCTGCGGTGTTCCAAAACGTGATGTAGGTGCAAAATAACCTGTCAACTGATATCCCCACGAAGGATCGTATGGATACTCCATGACCGGCATGAACTCGACATGAGTAAACCCCATTTCTTTAACATGCGTCACTAAATCAACAGCAAAATCTAAATACGTTAGAAAATTTGTTCCGTCATGTGAACGCTTCCAAGATCCTAAATGCACTTCGTAAACTGAATAAGGCTTGTCTAAATTATTAAAGTCTTTGCGGTTTTTAAGCCACTTTTGATCGTCCCATTGATATTCTAAATCCCAAATCACCGATGCCGTATGTGGTGGTTTCTCACAGTAAAAGCTAAACGGATCTGCTTTTTCAGTCACTACGCCACCTATAGCAGAGGTTATCTTGTATTTGTAAATAGCGCCATGGCCAACATTAGGTATAAAACCCTCCCAGATACCTGAGGAATCCCAACGTACTTGTAATAAATGCGCTCCGCCGGTCCAATAATTAAAATCACCTACAACAGATACTGTCGCCGCTGAAGGAGCCCAAACAGCAAAATAAACGCCTTTTACACCGTCTTTTTCAATTATATGTGCGCCTAGTTTTTCATATAAACGGTAATGCTTACCTGCTTTAAATAAGTTGATATCAAAATCAGTAAAAAGAGAATGTGTTTGTACGGTACTCATATAAGGCTGTGATGTAATAGTAAATGAATGTAAAATAGTGCAATTGTAGTCCTGTTATCCTATGCGGTAATTATCAGGAATGATTGCGCCTTTTTTAATAACTACAATTCCTTCTTTAACCACATAAAGTTCATTTGCAAAATCTTCTAAATGATTCCCTCCTTTTATATAAACATCATTTCCTATACGGCAATTTTTATCTACTAAGGCACACTCTATGTGACAGCGTTCCCCAATACCTATTAAGTTTTTACTGTTTGCAATGTCTCTCTCTATTTCTTCTAAACTTTGATACAAATCATTACCCATAACATAGCTGTTGCGAATAATAGTCTCCTTACCAATGCGGGCTCTAATCCCTATAACCGATTTCTTAATCTCTGCAGCACTGATAATACAACCTTCAGAAATTAAGGACTCTTCGATTAGCGAGTTATGAAATTTAGATGGTGGTAATAATCTAGGACGAGTATAAATTTTATTATCGTTATCAAATAGATTAAATTGAGGAATATCATCCGTTAAACCTATGTTTGCTTCAAAGAAAGAATCAATATTACCAATATCTGTCCAATAGCCTTCATATTGATAACTTAGTATCTTACGGTTCCCTACAGCTTGAGGTATAATCTCTTTACCAAAATCTTTAGTATCAGGATCGCTCATCAACTCTTCTAGAAGCGCTCTGTTAAAAATGTAGATTCCCATCGAAGCTAGGTATTTTTTACCCTCACTCTTCATTTGATCGCTTACATCAGATTCCCAATCAGGTAGAAGCGCGGTAACTGGTTTTTCGATAAAAGAAATGATTTCGTTTTTATCGTTAGTTTTTAATATCCCAAAATCTGGTGCATCCTTAGCGTTCACTGGTAGGGTTGCTATTGAAATTTCAGCCCCAGAATTCATGTGAGCTTCAATCATATCGTTAAAATCCATTTGGTACAACTGATCTCCAGAAAGTATCAAAGCGTAATCAAACTCATGGTTTAAAAAATGCGGCATGCATTGTCTCACCGCATCGGCAGTTCCTTGAAACCAAGTTGGGTTTTCAGGTGTTTGCTCAGCAGCAAGTATGTCTACAAACGCCTGACTAAATGCGTTAAAGGTGTAGGTGTTCTTAATATGTGCATTTAAAGACGCTGAGTTGAACTGCGTGAGCACAAACATCCTCTTAATGTCAGAGTTTAAACAATTTGAAATAGGTATGTCAACTAATCTGTATTTTCCGGCAATTGGTACAGCTGGCTTTGATCGAGTAGCAGTTAAAGGAGATAATCTTGATCCTTGCCCACCTCCAAGAATAATTGATACTACATTTTTCTTTTTAAATTTCATACTTTATCTATTAATAGTTTGTAAACTTCTAAATATTCTTGACACACACGTTCCCATGAGTGATCCGTATTCATGCCTAATTGAATGACCTTATTCAGGTGCTCTTTATCACTGTATAATCCTATCGCTCTCTTGATAGAATAACAAATATCTCCCACTGAGGCTTGATCGTGACAAATACCGTTTCCGTTATCACCATAATCAACAACTGTATCTTGTAAACCACCCGTGCGTCTAACTATAGGAACTGTTCCATAACGCATAGCATACATCTGGTTTAATCCACATGGCTCAACTCTTGAAGGCATTAATATAAAGTCGGCACCTGCATAGATTAGATGCGCTAGTTCTTCATTATATCCTATGTAGGTATTGTAATTCCCTTTATAATCTCCTAATAAGCTATTCAAGTCATTTTCTATTGCAGTGTTCCCTGAACCTAGAATTAAAATATTTATCTCTTTGTAATTTTCTGATAGTGCTAATGCAGCAGCTTGAGCTAATAAATCGCCTCCTTTCTCACTTAACAATCTTCCTATAAAAGAGAAAAGTGGTTTAGTAGGATCTAAATTAAACAGCTTACAAAGTATTTTTTTATTCTCTAATTTTCCTATTTCAAAACTGGCTACGCTATAATGTTTTTCTAATAATTTATCTGATTCAGGATTCCATACTTGCGTATCAATTCCGTTCAAGATTCCCCTAGACTTATATTGTACCATAGTAAACAAGCGTTCGAGACCATTTGCAAAATGACTGATCTCCTCTAAGTAGCTTGGAGAAACTGTTGTTACATGCCAAGCACATTTAACCCCTACTGCGAGCGAATTAATACAATAATCCCACTCTAGCAAATTTGCATGCTCAATATCAAATTCAGGTAAGTAATGTAGTTTATCAAAGCCAAATTGTCCTTGATACAAGCCATTGTGAATAGTGATAATTGATGGTGTATTACGCAATACTTCGTAGCGATGCGAGTACAACATCATAAAAGGAATTAAACCTGTGTGGTGATCATGGCAATTAATAATGTCAGGCACCGTAGCACGATGAGAAAGCCAATTTAATGTTGCAATTTGAAAAGAAATAAATCGCTCGATGTCATCTTCGTAACCGTAAACATCTGGCCTATCAAATAACGACGGAATAGCGACTAGATAAAGTTCGAATCCTAATTTATTGGTGTTTTCCTTCAAAATCTCATACGGAAATTCAAAGGGACCCATTTTTACAACATCTTCGTATACCGCTGTAAACTGGTTTTTCTCCTTGAACTTTGTATCATAGCAAGGCATGACTACACTAACTGTGTTTCCTAGGCTATTTTGATATTTTGGTAATGCACCTACCACGTCTCCCAGACCACCTACCTTTGCAACAGGATAGCATTCTGCACTAATATGAACTATATCCATTACATTTTTTTATATTTTTACTTACTGATGATCAATATAACTACGATTTCTATTTAGTAATCTTACAAATGTTAGCTATTTAAACATAGCAGAATAACTTATAAATAGAGTACTTTTAACGTTTTCTAAAATTAGTTAAAAATTAATACAATAACCGAACGTCTCAAAATTTAGTGAAATGTCAAAAAAAACTCCAATTCCTACACAATCTTTAAAAATACCCGCTATTATTTTGCATAGCAGTAGACTTATATCAGTAATTTCCCCTAAACTAACCACTTTATTCACTTCTAAATTATTTACAACACCTATAAAACACAAAACTCCTAAGCGAGAATTGAATATGGATGCTAATTCTGTACAAAATAAACTGACAATACCTGCAATAAATAAGGACGTTGTTGTATATGAATATGGAAAAAGTGACAAAAAAATACTCCTTGTTCACGGGTGGTCCGGTCGCGGTACACAACTATTTAAAATAGCCGATGAGTTAATTAAGGAAGGCTATGCCACGGTGAGTTTTGATGCTCCAGGACACGGTAAAGCACCAGGAAACAACAGTATAATGGTTGATTTTATTGCAGCTATTTTAGAAATTGATAAGCAATACGGTCCTTTTGAAGCAGCGATAGGTCATTCGCTAGGTGGCATGTCTGTATTGAATGCTATAAAGCAAGGCTTAAAAGTCAAGAGTGCTTAGGTTATAGGAAGCGGTGATGTGGTGCAAGATATTATAGATGATTTCATCTCTAAGTTGCAACTCGATAAAAAGTATGCCACTTTACTTAGAGAGCATTTCGAAAAAAAATATGGCGGAAACATGAGCGATTACTCTGCTTTTGAAGCGGCAAAAGAGATTACAATACCAGTTCTCGTTGTTCATGACAATCAAGATTATGAAGTTCCTGTTACAGCAGGTAAAAATATCTACAAACACCTTAAGGATGGTGAGTTACTTTTAACAGAAAATTTGGGACACCGTAAGATCCTTGGTGATACTAAAGTTATCGAAAAAGTCGTTAACTTTACAGTTACACATTAATATTAAATTTGATACAAAATGGAATATCCTATAAATAAGACAGAAGCACAATGGAAAGAGGAATTAGGGGAAGAAAGATACCGTATTTTACGAGAGAAAGGCACCGAGCGTCCGCATACAGGAACCTATAACTTGCACTACGAAGCAGGTACCTACTGCTGTGGTGCGTGTAACGAACCCCTATTTGAAAGTGACTCTAAGTTTGATGCACACTGTGGCTGGCCGTCTTTTGATGATGCCATCCCCGGTAAAGTAAAAAATGTACTTGATAAATCACATGGCATGATACGCACCGAAATTGTTTGTGCAAACTGCGGAAGCCACTTAGGGCACGTTTTTAATGACGGTCCTACAGCTACAGGACAGCGATACTGCGTGAATTCATTATCAGTAGATTTTAAAGAATAGATTTATTTCACTCTCAAAAAGTCAGGACCTAGTTTGTATAACTTAGTCCTGACTTTGTGATTTAAACCCACTGTCCACAGACATACTAAAGCAGATTAAATCCATTTTAAAGATGTACATGGATATAGACGTAGACAAAGTAAATAATCATATAAAAATTAAAATTATGGCATGCCCACCCAAAAAATTAATAGTTATTAGGGGCGGTCGCGCTATTCGCTACAAGTCCGCGCTCTTCCTGCGTCAGGCTGTGGGCTTTTCACTACTATCCCTCATGCAGCACAAACTAACAAGAAGGCATAAAAAAGCCATTTCAACACGAGATGAAATGGCTGTTTATTGTTTATTTATATTCGCTTAAAAGCAAATTTTAGCAACTATATTTTGCACACTAGTTATGGCAGTTGTATCTTCAATCGTAGGTCCTGCAACCCAAACTGTTTTATAAGTTACTTCGGTCGCTGCTTTTGTAACGGCATTAGAACCAATCATGTATCGAATCATTTTAACCCATTTTTTCAAGGTCTTGTTCTTGTTTAGCGTGCGCTCTATCCATGATTGCTTTGTACCTACTTTTTGAACATAAGGGGTATTGATTACCGTACAAGGAGTTCCTGATATTTTTTCAGTTAATACAATGTCCTTTTTACCATAATCGACACAAGCTTGTTTGTACTCCTGCGACACTCCCGATTCAAAAGAAGCTATAAACGGACTCCCAACAGAGACACCTACAGCACCATAAGACATCATTGTATCAAGATTTGCTTTGTTACTCACTCCTCCTGCTGATATAACAGGCAGTAACGTTTTCTCATTAAGTTCCTTAATTAATGACGCTGCAGATAAATTACCTCTATGACCACCCGCCTCATTGTTAACAGCAATTAAGGCATCTGCGCCTAAGCTTTCAACTTTTTTGGCAAAAGCCAAATCAGTTACATCACAAAAAACTTTAATTCCTGCTTTATGAGCTTGTCTAATTGTTTCTTCTGGAGAACCTAGTGACGTTATAATAAAATCAACCTTCTCCTCACATAAAACAGCTAACTGATCTTTGTATTTAATGTTTGATTTGTTAACAATCAAATTGTAACCAAAACTTCCTCCTTGAACCTTAGCATTTTTCAATTCTCGAACTGAGGCACGCAATTCTTCAATCGTTCTATAGTTTAAAGCTGGAATGCATCCAGCAACTCCTGCATTCATTCCTTCGATTACCATTTTAGTATTCGAAACAAGAAACATAGGCGCCATAATCAACGGATGTTTAATATTTAAGAGGGCAGTAAGTGTAGGTTTTATCATTATAAGGTTATTTATAGTAAACAAATATAAACAAATTTACTATGCACGCCTAGTAAATTTCGAAAACAGAAGAATACATAGAACTCTTAAGTCACAGGAGTCTAAACCATCATCTCGTTTTATAAAAATTTATGATAGAAAAGCTTTTTTAAATTTAGGCTTCACCCGCTTTAAAGTTGCTTGTTCATAGGCATATCCCATACTTATCAACGCACCCTCTGTATATGGTAAACCAAAAAACGAAAAGCCTACCGGTAAATCATAAACAGTTCCACCGGGAACGGTAATGTGTGGATAACCACTGGCGGCAGCAGGCATTGTTAATGAATATCCCCACCTATCGCCATAAATTAGATCAATGCTGCAGGCAGGTCCCATTGTGATTCCGCAAATAGCATCTAAAGAATTTCCTTTTATAACACTATCTAAGATGGCTTTGCTTCCTTCAAAACTTTTGTTCAAAGCAATTTTATATTCCTGATCAGTTAACGCGCCTTTTAACTGCGAACTATCTAATATTTCTTGATTAAAGTAAGGCATTGCTTTAGATCTATTGAGTAAATTATAATCAATAACTTCTTTTAATGATTTAACGTTAGCATTGGCTTTAGCTAGATAACGATTTAACCCATCTTTAAATTCGTATTGCAATACAGTGTATTCGGCGTCACCTGATTCACTTATGCGATCTAAGTAATCAATTTCGACAATAGTAGCTCCTAGACTTTTTAATAAATTTATCGAATCAGTAAAAATAGTATTGATAGCGGGGTTTGTCCCCTGCAATTTTCTTTCGATACCAATGCGTTTTCCCACTAGTCCATTTTTGTCTAAATACTTTGTATAATCTGTTTGCAGTTTTCCCTTACTTTGTAAAGTGACTCCATCTTTTTCATCTTCACCTACCATCCCAGCGAGTAATAGGGCTGCATCAGTTACTGTGCGTGCCATGGGGCCTGCAGTATCTTGAGTTGCCGAGATAGGAATAATCCCTGACCTACTCACTAATCCTACTGTTGGCTTGATACCTACAATACCATTTACTGATGCAGGGCAAACAATAGAACCGTCAGTTTCTGTACCCACAGCCACTGCACATAAATTTGCAGAAACTGCAACGCCAGAGCCGGCACTTGAACCACACGGACTGTGATCAATTATATAAGGATTTTTTGTTTGGCGTCCACGACTACTCCAACCCGAAGAAGATTGTGTAGACCTGAAATTAGCCCATTCACTTAAATTGGTTTTACCCAAAATAACAGCACCTGCTGCACGCAATCTTTTAACTACAAAGGCATCTTCGCTGGCGATATTGCCCATCATGGCAAGCGAACCTGCAGTAGTTTGCATTTTATCAGCGGTGTCAATATTATCTTTTATAAGTACGGGAATTCCATGCAACGGTCCACGCTTTTTACCCGCAGATAATTCAATATCTAGTTTTTTAGCAATATCAAGCGCCTCAGGATTGATTTCGATAACTGAATTCAAAGTCGGTCCCTCCTTGTCTATGGCGAGAATACGATCTAAATACAATTGCGTTACTTGCTCGATGGTATGGGTTCCTGCAGCAAATTTTTGAGACAAACTATTAATTGTTTCTTCGTCTAAATCAAATTGTGGTGCATCACCTGAATTAGCGTCATCAGCAATCTCTTTATCTTTATTATTATTAATGCAACTTGTAATTAAAAAAGCGCCAAGCCCAGCAGAGGCAAGCGTAGTGGCTGTCAAAAAAGACCTTCTTTTCATAATGATGGTTTGGTTAATTAATCCACTAATTTACTTTATTAGAAGATTATTTAAAAGTTTTCTCAAATTTTAACACTACGAGATATCTTAAATTCTTGTACTAATATCTAAAATATATTTACAGAATAATAAGCTATTAAGTTAGCGACAGATAATTTAAAATTTTATATTTAAAATACTAATTAAAAACTACTTATATCTTATTACTGATAGCGATACTTTAATATAGAGATGAAGTATGCTTTACTTAGAATTAGGTAATTAAAGGACAATAAAAAAGGATGTCCGAAAAAATTCAAACATCCTAAATTACAAAAAACCAACTAAGTAATTATTATTAAAAACCATAGCGGTTCACATTATAGTAGAGTTAGGGCAAACTCGTAATAACTGCTTCTTAATTCGATTCAAATATAACTAAAAATCGGATTAAAAACATCTATTTATCGATTATATACACTTATTTACTTGTTACATAAGTTATAACTTACAATTACGGAGCTAATCTCTCAATTTTCCAGTCGTGTTCATTTTCTACTGAATATCTAATTCTGTCATGTAAACGATTGGGCCTACCTTGCCAGAATTCTACTACTGTAGGCTTTACAATATAGCCACCCCAATTTGATGGTCTTGCGATAGATTCGCTTTCATACTTCTTTTCTAAAGCACTTAAATTATTCTCTAGAAAAGTACGTGATGGAATCACTTGACTTTGATTAGAAACGATGGCGCCTAATTTACTTCCATCAGGTCGAGAGTCAAAATAATTGTCTGAGGTAGCTGGAGTCACTTTTTGCGCTACCCCTTTAATGATCACTTGACGTTCCATACTATGCCAAAAAAAGGATAGACACACATTTGGATTGTCCGCAATTGCTTGCCCTTTCTCTGAATCGTAATTGGTATAGAAGGTAAAACCTTCTTCGTTGAATTTCTTTAATAACACAACGCGAGACTTTGGAAAACCATCTTTACCTATAGTAGCAACAGTCATCGCATTCACCTCTTCTACTCCACCAAAATCTTCTGTTTCATGAAACCATTGGTTAAATAAATTGATTGGATCTTCGGGAACATTAGTTTCTAGTAATTCACTTTTTTCGTATGATTTTCTATAATCACTTAAGTCGTTTGTATTCATATCTTATAAAATAATAACAGTTGTACAATGCAGCCAAATTTAGAAATTAAAATTCCTACCATCCTCGGCTAATAATATATTTGGGAACACAGTTAAAGCTTCTTCTCTAAAAATTTCGATCTTATCGTATCGAGTAGAATAATGTCCTAGAATTAATTGCTTTACCCCTGCTTTTAGAGCAATAGTCGCCGCTTGTTTTGCAGTGCTATGCATTGTTTTACTAGCAAGAGATTCTTCTGATTCTAGAAATGTGGATTCGTGATACAACACATCTACACCTTCAATTAAGGGAATAATTGCTTCCTCATAAGCAGTATCTGAACAAAATGCATAGCGCAGCGGTACCGGCGGATTGAGTGACAATTCCTTATTAGGAATAACGCGACCATCATCAAGCGTGACGTCTCTACCATTTTTAATATTTTGATAGTAACATTTATCTATTTGATAAGAGGCTACTACTTCAATATTCAATTTTCTAGCTTCGGTTTTTTCTTCGAATAAAAATCCATTAGTATAAATGCGATGTTTTAACGGAATCGTTTTAACAACTACTTTTTCATCCTCATAGACAACAACACTTTCTTTAGCCTCAAGTTCGTTAAAATGCAACTTAAACGTGGGCCAGGAATTTGACAATCTAAGCTGCAGTTTAATAATTTCTTTAATGCCTTTAGGACCATGAATATACATATCTGTATTGCGACCTAGTAACATAAAGGTCGAAATCAATCCTATAAGTCCAAAGAAGTGATCACCATGCAGGTGCGAGATAAAAATATGGTTAATTTTAGAAAATTTAACTTTGTTCTTGCGGAGTTGTACCTGTGTACCTTCGCCACAATCTATTAAAAACAACCTGTTTTTAATATCTAATAACTGTGCCGTAGGATTAGTAAATGTGCGTGGTGTAGCTGCGTAGCAACCGAGTATAGTTAAATTCAATTTGAAATTTTATTTTAATAATTGTTAGCGTTAACAATAATGATAAGAGAACAAATTTATAGGTAGTCCTTAAAACCCTAAATCGCGTTCAATTTCTTCCATTTCGATAATATCATGGGCTTCTAATAAAGAAGGGACCACTAAAATAGCATCTGAAACTTCGTTAAAATCAATATTATCTGCAACTATAACAAATGATTTTTTTGCTTTGATATGTTGTTTTGATAGCGCAACAAAAGTTTCAATATCGGCAACATTTAAGTTTTTATAAGCTAGCAAATCGATTGTAATATTACTCTTTTCAAAAGACTTGTATTGTTGCGTCAATTTAGTTAAAAATGAAGGCAAATCACCTTGAGTATCTTTAATTATAACGGTATGTGATTTATGATCTACTTTCATTGTATTAATTTTATGTGGTTATAGTACTACTGTGCAAAAAATGATTTACTGAATTTTTGAAGCCAATAAGTAAATGACCGCCATTCTAATCGCGACACCATTCTCTACTTGGTTCAAAATTACAGATTGTTGTGAGTCGGCTACGTCAGATGTGATTTCGACTCCTCTATTTATAGGACCGGGATGCATTACTACGATTTCTTTGTTCAGCGAATCCAGCAAAGCTTTATCTAAACCATACTGCTGTGCATATTCCCTAGTCGAAGGAAAGAAATTCACATCCATACGTTCGTTTTGCACACGCAACATATTTGCCACATCGCACCATTCTAAGGCTTTTCTAAGATTAGGCTCCACAGTAACGCCTAGAGATTCGATATATTTAGGAATCAGCGTTTTTGGGCCACAAACCTTTACTTCGGCTCCTTGCATCTTTAAAGCATAGATATTAGACAAAGCGACTCTTGAATGTAAAATATCGCCTACGATCACTACCTTCTTACCGGCTACATCTCCTAGTTTTTCTCGAATGGAATAACTATCTAACAAAGCTTGAGTGGGATGCTCATGAGCACCATCTCCCGCATTAACAATACTTGCCTTAACGTTATTAGATAAAAAATGCGCAGCACCAGGAGTGGCGTGGCGCATGACAACCATATCAACTTTCATCGATAGAATATTATTTACCGTATCGATTAAAGTTTCTCCTTTTTTAACAGACGATTGTGCTGCCGAAAAACTAATAACATCAGCAGAGAGCCTTTTCTGGGCCAATTCAAAAGAGAGTTTTGTACGGGTACTGTTTTCGAAAAAAATATTTGCAATAGTAATATCACGTAAAGAGGGCACTTTTTTTATGGGTCTATTGATTACTTCTTTAAAATGATCAGCAGTTTCAAAAATAAGATCGATATCATTTTTATTGATGTACTTTATTCCCAATAAATGATTTACGCTTAACTCTTTCATTATAGTATGATTAAATATTTTATACGCTTGATTGTAGGTCTTTATGTGGTAATCAAATGAACTTCATCAGTTCCTTCATTTTCTTTCCAGGTCACTTTTACTTTTTCATTATTAATGGCATCAACTTGTCTTCCTCTATAATCAGGCTGTATAGGCAAGTTGCGACTGAAGCGTCTGTCTATTAAAACTAACAATTCAATTTCTGATGGCCTACCAAAGGATTGAATAGCAGTCAAAGCAGCACGAATACTTCTTCCCGTAAACAATACATCATCAATGAAGATGACTTTTTTGTTTTCGACTATAAAATTAATTTTAGTTTTATTTGCTTCAAGTGGCTTATCCGTGCGACGAAAATCATCTCTAAAAAAAGTGATGTCTAAATAACCCAACATGATTTCAGGAGTATTGTAGTCGTTTTCTAAAATTTGCTTTAAACGCTCTGCCATGAAAGTCCCTCTAGGTTGGATTCCTACCAAAATAGTATCCTTAAAATCGAGGTGTTTTTCAATTAATTGACAAGCCAAACGGTGTAGAATGATATTGACTTCTTTGGCATTAAGTAAAACTTTTTGAGTCATAGTAAAATATAGTGTTTGGTAAGGCAAATATACAAATTCAATTGTATGAATTATTATATATCGCTTTAGAAAATTAATTTCTGTACCACATATCATACTACTTCCTGAATATACAGCTACAGTACAGTGTTGTGACGGAACTAAATCACGCTACGAACTAATAGTATTTAAGGGTACAGCAAAATATCACAACTCTTTATCAAAATTCTATAAAGTGTTAAAATGATGTTCTGTGTACTTTTACAGTAACAAAACAAATCAATTATAACAATTTAATTTATACGATATGCAAAAGAGAATCAACAGATTATTAATGCTTTTTTTAGTGTTATTTTCATTTACAAGTTGTGAAGTAGTAGGAGGAATTTTTAAAGCCGGTATGGGAGTAGGAATCTTCATCGTGATTGCAGTAATAGCAGTAATTTTATGGATCGTCAGTAAAGTCTTTAGTCGAAAATAAATACAAAAAAAAACTCCTGTAAATTTTACAGGAGTTTTTTTTATTGTGTTATTTAGTCTAAAACTACTTTGCGTACATTTTAGTTCTTAATTCTTGCACTTTTTCATCGTCAAGGTATTCATCAAAAGTCATGTAGCTATCGATCGCACCATTTGGTGTTAACTCAACAACTCTATTTCCTACAGTTTGAGCAAATTCATGATCATGAGTAGTGAATATCACAGATCCTTTGTAATTTTTCAAAGAATTATTGAACGCTGTAATCGACTCTAGGTCTAAGTGATTTGTAGGTTCGTCAATCATTAACACATTTGCTCTTTCCATCATCATACGAGACATCATACAACGTACTTTTTCTCCTCCTGATAACACACGGCAAGTTTTTAACGCTTCTTCACCTGAGAAAATCATTTTACCTAGAAAACTACGTATGTTTACTTCGTCACGCTCTTCTTCTGTTTTAACCCATTGACGCAACCAGTCTACTAATGATAAATCATTTTCAAAGTAAGCATGGTTTTCAACTGGTAAGTAAGCTTGATTTGTAGTTACACCCCAATCAAAATTCCCAGAATCAGCAACTTGTTTTCCGTTTAGGATTTCGTAGAAAGCTGTTGTTGCACGAGAATCCTTAGAGAATAAAACAATTTTATCTCCTTTGGCCATATTCAAATCAACTCCTTTAAACAATACTTCTCCATCAACAGAGGCACTTAAATTTTGAATATTTAAAATTTGATCTCCTGCTTCACGCTCCTGATCAAAAATAATTGCTGGATAACGACGACTTGAAGGTTTAATCTCAGAGATATTTAATTTACTAATCATCTTTTTACGAGATGTTGCTTGTTTAGACTTGGCAACATTCGCAGAAAAACGGCGAATAAATTCTTCTAATTCTTGTTTCTTTTCTTCGGCCTTCTTATTTTGTTGTGCACGTTGCTTCGCTGCTAATTGACTAGACTCATACCAGAAAGTATAATTACCTGAATAGTGATTAATTTTACCAAAATCAATATCAGAAATATGTGTACATACTGAATCTAAAAAGTGTCTATCATGCGAAACTACAATTACAGTGTTCTCATAATTTGCAAGGAAGTTTTCTAACCAAGCAATGGTTTCAAAATCCAAGTCATTGGTAGGCTCATCCATGATTAATAGATCAGGATTACCAAAAAGCGCTTGTGCTAATAACACACGAACTTTAATTTTACCCTCTAGATCGCCCATCAACGTGTAATGGTGCTCCTCTGTAATTCCTAAATTGGAAAGCATTGAAGCCGCATCAGAATCAGCGTTCCATCCGTTCATTTCTTCAAATTGAACTTGCAGCTCCCCTATTTTATCTGCATTTTTATCATTGTAATCCAGATAAAGTTCGTCCATTTCTTTTTTAACTGCATACAATACTTTATTCCCCATCATTACGGTTTCAAGTACGGTATGTTCGTCAAACATATTGTGGTTTTGGTTTAAAACCGACATACGTTTTCCGGTCTCTAAGTGAATGTGCCCCGAAGTAGGATCCATATCGCCAGAGATTATTTTAAGAAATGTAGATTTTCCAGCTCCATTTGCTCCAATAACCCCATATATATTTCCATGAGTAAACGTAGTGTTTACTTCATCAAATAAGATTCTTTTTCCAAACTGAACTGATAAATTATTAACTGTTAACATGCATGTTTGTTTTATAAATTTTGTGCAAATTTACGAAAAAATTTATGATTTTTATAAGGGCTATCATATTAAGATTTTTATTCGAAAAAACAAAAAATATGATACCGATAACTAGTGCAGTTCCTAGCTTTACTTACAATTACGATTTTATAAAATTAGTTTAAATAAGAAAGGCTTAAATCAAGGAGTACACAGCAACTTACTATATACAAAATCAGTATAGGATTCTAAAGTAATTATAGTAAATACGAGTAGAATCAAATAATTATTATACATAACGAACTGATAATTACATTAAATGTATTTTTAAGTAGATATTTTTAAATATATTTTTTTTTAAAGCGCTTAAAATATACTTTTACGACCGAACTAAAATCTATTAAAATATAATCCATTTATAATTATGAATTCAGAAAATGTACAAACTAAATGGGGACAATTCATCTCGCTGATTATTGTCTTCTTTTTTTGGGGTTTCGTTGGCTCTGCCAATGATATTTTAATTCCCGTATTCAAAAAAGTGTTTACACTGTCACAGGTAGAGTCTCAGTTAGTCGCTTGGGCATTTTATGTAGCCTACTTTGTGGGTTCGATTATTTTCTTCTTGATTTCTTTAAAAGTAGATGTGCTTCAAAAATTTGGTTATAAAAAAACATTATCTGCAGGTTTACTTTTATCAGCTGTAGGTTCGTTCTTATTTGTGCCAGCAGCTACTATGCAAAGCTTTCCCTTTTTCTTAACTGCTTTATTCACGGTAGGGTTAGGATTTTCGATCCAGCAAATTGTTGCTAATCCATTAGCTATAAAAATGGGAAGTCCAGATACTGGAGCGCACCGTTTAACACTTGCCGGAGGAATCAATTCGTTCGGAACTACAATTGGAGCTATTTTACTTGGTATCGCGTTATTTGGTATGGGAAGTAATAAAAAAACAAACTTGTCTTTAGAGGATATTAAGTTGCCTTTTATCATTTTAGGAGTTGCTTTTATACTAGTAGCTATTTTTATGAATTTCTCTAAAATTGAAAATCCTGCAAAAATAGAAAAAACAGTCATTGCAGACCACACCGATAAGTTCAACATTTTAGATTACCCACAGCTGTATTTAGGAATGTTAGGGATCTTTATATACGTAGGTACTGAAGTAACAATCATTAGTAATTTGCCTGCATTATTACACACTGTAGAGTTTGGTAAAATCCTTGAAGATGCTATTTCGCCTTTTATCGCACTGTATTGGGGTAGTTTAATGATTGGCCGATGGAATGGTGGTGTCAATGTTTTCAACACATCTAATCTAGTCAATACAGCTCTAAAATTCATTGTGCCTGCAATTGCTTTTGGTGTGATCATAGGTGCCAATATTTTTGCACAACATGATGTTTCGTCATTTTACATCTACCCTATCTGGATTTTACTCTTCATTGGTGTTAGCTTCGTTGGTGGTAAAAATGCTGGTAAAACGCTAATGCTTTTTGGCCTATCAGGTTTAGTTATGATGTTTGCTGGTCTTGTTTGCCCTGATACTGAAACAGCAAAATTCTTCTTTATATCTGGCGGACTGTTCCTTTCTATCATGTGGCCTTCAATTTTTGATTTGGCTATAGCGGGATTAGGAAAAAACACTGGTAAAGCGTCTTCTTTTTTAATTATGATGATTCTTGGAGGGGGAGTTATTCCACTAATTCAAGGAAGTATTTGCGATATTGATCTTACTAGTCCTGAAGGAATATTTGGAATTTCATGGACACATTTCTCTTATGTAATTCCGTTATTAGGTTTTGCATATTTAGGATGGTACGGTTATTACTGCCCTAAAATATTAAAAAGACAAGGAATTAGTCACGTACAATCTGAAGGTGGCGGACATTAATTGCTGCTGCTTTAAGTCCATAAGTTATTTTTAATTCGACCCTAAGACCATCAAATTTATTTGGTGGTCTTTTTTTCTGGCATCACTTTTGAATTTTCGAAATATAACAGATACATTTACTCAAATTTAGATTATGAAAAAACTACTACTTTTCTTTTTTTCGATTATTATAGTTAGCTCCTGTGGCGTAAAGAAAACGCAAAATCTACTGAGCGAAGGTGATTATGACGCAGCAATTAATCGTGCTGTAGAAGGACTTCGATCTAACAAAGATTCTAAAGGAAAACAAGATTATGTTTATCTATTAGAAGAGGCGTTTGCCAAGGCTAAAGAACGTGATTTACTTAAGTTAGATTTAATGATAAAAGGCAACCATCCTCGTGATTACGAACCTATTTATACAACTTTCCTACAGCTGAACACGCGTCAAGAAACCATTAGACCGTTGCTTCCACTACCGTTGCTCAACAGAAACCGTAATGCTATTTTTCCATTCGAAAATTATAATGACCAAATTATAGGTAGTCGAAATAAATTGTCGCAATATTTATATGATAACTCAAAAGCATTGATGCTTACTAATGATAAAAAAATCTTTCGAAGAGCCTTTGATGACTTGTCTTACCTGAACCAAATCAACCCTAATTATAAAGACGTGCTTAAATTAATGGATGAAGCACAGTTTAAAGGCACCGATTTTATTAGCGTACAATTAAACAATCAAACTAATATGGTAATTCCACGAAACCTACAGGATGATTTATTAGATTTTAGCACCTATGGTTTGAATACTAATTGGACGGTGTATCATAGTGCCCGTCAAAGCAATATTAAATACGATTATGCAGTGGCTCTTAATTTTCAAACGATAAATATTAGTCCTGAACGCGTGAATGAAAGAAACTTTTTTAATGAAAGACAAATTAAAATTGGCTTAAAGAACTTACTTGATAAAAAAGGTAACATCGTTAAAGACAGTTTGGGCAAAGCGATACAGGTAGATAATTTTAAAACGGTAAGCGCTCGAGTATATGAGTCTCAGCAACACAAAGCTTGCCAGGTAATTGCTAATGTAGTATTTACTAATTTGCAAAACAATCAAGTAATACAGTCTTTTCCTTTGAATAGTGAGTCTGTTTTTGACAATATTTACGCCACTTTTAGAGGAGATCGAAGAGCCATTGACTTAGAATATAACGATTATTTTGATCGCCGTCCTATTCCTTTTCCGTCAAATGAGCAGATGGTTTTTGATACGGGAGAAGATCTCAAGAACAAGTTAAAAGTCATTTTAAAGAACAATCGATTATAAAATTAATTTCCTCTACTTCAAATACAATTAAGCTCGTCAAACAATAGTTTTTCGAGCTTATTTTTTGCCAATAAAATAACACAATGTAAAAATTTTGTTAGAATTGTCGTTTTATTAACAACGCATTAAAAATATATGTACTTTTGCAGAGATGAAAAATACAAGTTTACATATAACTTCAATCTCACGGATAAAATTGACTCCTGCTTCGCCCGAAGTACGGACACTATCACTATAGTGTTTATTTAAGTCATTCGATTTTATTCATTTTTTCATTTTCCTGTTTTGAAATTCCAACTGTATTCCATTGGATTTACATATCCAAAAACCTGTATTATAACCGTATTGATATCATTTTTAACTAAATGTTATTCAATTACTTATACTCGTTTATTAAATAATAAATCGGTAACTTTCAGTCGTATTTCTGCTACTATCAAACAATCATTTTTAACTCAAAAATTCATCTTTTAAAATGAATATCTCCATTATTATAGCACAGGAAGAACATTTTAAGTACGCACAAGTTATATGCGATACCATAGAATCATCTGCCCTATTGAGAGGAACCGGAATAGCCAAACGTACGCCGGAATACATCCAGAAAAAGATGGAAAATCAAGATGCCGTCATTGCACTAGTTGATGGTGTTTTTGCAGGTTTTTGTTATATCGAAAGCTGGCAAGAAAGCAACTATGTCGCGCACTCTGGATTGATTGTACATCCTGATTTTAGAAACCTTGGCTTAGCCAAAAAGATTAAATCTAAGGTATTTGAATATTCATTGAAGAAGTATCCCAATGCGAAAGTATTCGGAATCACCACTGGTTTAGCGGTAATGAAACTCAACTCTGACTTAGGCTACAAACCAGTACCGTTTTCGGAGTTAACCACCGATCCTAGTTTCTGGAAAGGCTGCCAAACCTGCACTAATTACGAAATCCTAAAAAGCAAAGACAATAAAATGTGTTTGTGTACTGGAATGCTGTATGATCCAAAAGAGAAACCAAAAGTACCACCAAAACATACGTTCAATACCCGGATTTGGAACCGATTGAAAAAAATAAAGCAAGCGCTTTTCTTAGAAGATTAATTCCTAGTCCTCCCAGAAAAATAGGGAGATATAACAGGGAAATACCGAGAAGCATAGAATAATTAATTAAAATAGTAACCCAATAAACGTCCATTCCTTCAGAAAGGTCGTTGGGAATAAAAATAAAATCAAAATGAAAAAAGTTGTATTAGCATATAGTGGCGGTTTAGACACATCATACTGCCTTAAATATTTAAAAAACGAAAAAGGATACGAAGTTCACACTGTTTTAATCAATACCGGTGGATTTGATGACGAAGAATTAAAAGCAATCGAAGAGAGAGCCTACGAACTAGGAAGCGCCAAACACGCTAATCTAACCATCGTGGACAAATACTACGACAAAGCCATTAAATATTTAATTTATGGGAATGTTTTAAAGAACAACACCTACCCATTATCAGTAAGTGCTGAGAGAGTTTTTCAAGCGATTGAAGCTATTAAATACGCCAAATCTGTTGGTGCAGAGGCTATCGCACACGGTAGCACAGGCGCAGGAAATGACCAAATCCGTTTTGATTTGATTTTTCAAACCATTGCTCCCGAAATCGAAATCATCACGCCTATTCGTGACTTGAAACTTTCTAGACAAGAAGAAGTAGATTATTTATCAAAAAACGGCGTGCATTATTCTTGGGAAAAAGCGCAATATTCAATCAATAAAGGACTTTGGGGAACAAGTGTTGGCGGTAAAGAAACGTTGACTTCGCACCAAGCATTACCGAGTGAGGCTTATCCTTCTCAATTAACAAAGGAAGGCGAAGAAAAAGTAACGCTTGAATTCAAACAAGGAGAAATTGTTGCCGTAAATGGTAAAAAAGACAAACCCTCTAATAATATCGTTGCATTAGAAAAATTAGCAAATGCGTACGCCATAGGTCGTGATACCCACGTAGGTGACACCATTATTGGGATCAAAGGAAGAGTTGGTTTTGAAGCCGCTGCTCCGTTAATTATCATCAAAGCGCATCATTTACTTGAGAAACACACACTTGGTAAATGGCAACAATACTGGAAAGAGCAACTAGGTAACTGGTACGGAATGTTATTTCACGAAGGACAATTTCTTGATCCTGTAATGCGTAACATCGAGGCGTTTCTTGAAGATACTCAAAAAACAGTAAACGGAACCGTGACTGTTTCCTTGAAACCGTATCATTTTTCGCTTGACGGAATCAAATCGGATAATGACTTGATGACAAATAGTTTTGGTCAGTATGGCGAAATGAACAATGCCTGGACGTCTGATGATGCGAAAGGATTTATCAAAATTTTAGGAAACGCCCAAAACATTTATTCTGCAGTAAACAACGAAACTTACGAATAAGATAAAGTATATTTTTTTGGAGCAGAAACATTTTGTTCCTCAAGAAATCCAGTCCCGCTTTCCGTTACAATCTTTTCATTTTTCAAAAAAAGGAAAAGGATTTTTACTACAATCGGGGCTAATTAAGAACATTTTGATTTTTCAATATGTTTCTCAAAACAAAAAAGTTGAAGTTTTTTCAAGTGCTTTACTACTTTTTTAAACCATTAAGAGATTAAGAAAAATTAAGCTAAATGGAACTTAATTCCTTAATGGTTAAAAAATAAAAATGTTATAAAAATAAAAATTATGATTAACATAGGAATAATAGGCGGATCAGGATATACAGCAGGAGAATTAATAAGGATCTTGATGTTTCACCCTCATGCAAAAATTGATTTTATTTACAGCACCACAAATGCTGGAAAGCCCTTATCTGTTGCGCATCAAGATCTAATGGGAGATATCGAAATGAATTTCACCGATACTGTGAACCCCAATGTTAATGTACTCTTTCTTTGTTTGGGACACGGCAAGTCGATTTCATTTTTAAAAGAAAATCAGTTTGCAAGTCACACAAAAATTATCGACTTAGGGAATGATTTCCGTTTAATAAAAGACAAAGATTTCGACGGAAAATCTTTTGTTTACGGATTGCCTGAACTAAATAAAATTAGTATTAAAAACGCCAACTATATCGCCAATCCAGGTTGTTTTGCAACCGCGATCCAACTAGCTTTATTGCCCTTAGCAGCGGATGGTTTACTAACCGAAGATGTGCACATCAACGCGACAACTGGAAGTACTGGAGCAGGTGTTAGTTTATCAGCTACTTCGCATTTTAGTTGGAGAAACAACAATTTCTCGCATTACAAAGCTTTTGAACACCAACATTTGGGCGAAATAAACCAAAGCATCAATCAATTGCAAGCATCGTATGCCAACGAATTGATTTTTGTACCCAACAGAGGAGATTTCCCCAGAGGAATTTTTGCTACGCTATACACAAAATCAGAGGAAAGTTTAGAACAACTACTTACAAAATACCAAGCGTTTTATAAAGACCAACCCTTTGTAACTGTTACCACTGAAAACATCAACATGAAGCAAGTAGTACAAACCAACAAATGCATTATCAGTTTAATGAAAAAAGGAAACCGGGTTTTGATCACCTCAGTGATTGATAATTTACTAAAAGGCGCCTCTGGACAAGCCGTTCAAAACATGAACCTCATGTTTGGATTGGACGAAACCACAGGGTTGCATTTGAAACCATCAGGTTTCTAAAAAATTGTTTCAAGTTTAAAGTTTCATGTTTTACGCGAACTTGAAACTTTAAACCTTAAACTAAAAAAACAAAAAACCATGAACTTATTTGACGTTTACCCATTATACCCTATCACTCCTGTAAAAGCACTTGACTGCACCATTACAGACGACAAAGGGATCGAATATTTAGATTTATACTCTGGTCACGGAGTGATATCTATCGGACATACGCAACCGTATTACGTTGCTAAAGTTAAAGAGCAGTTGGACAAATTGAGTTTTTACTCGAATGCGATTCAGAATCCATTGCAAGTGGAACTAGCGGACAAACTAGGCAAACTTTCTGGCTATACCGATTACAGTTTGTTTTTATGTTCATCTGGTGCCGAAGCAAATGAAAATGCTTTAAAAATGGCCTCTTTTCATACTAACAAAGCAAGAGTAGTCTCTTTTGAAAACGCTTTTCACGGACGTACCTCTGCTGCTGTAGCAACTACAGATAACAAAAAGATAGTTGCACCTATCAATGCGCAACAAGTAGTGACTTTCTTACCATTGAACCAAATCGATTTGGTAGAAGCCGAATTGAAAAAAGGAGATGTGGCTTGCGTAATAATTGAGCCTATTCAAGGTGTAGGTGGTCTAGACCAAGGAACAACCGAATTTTTTCAAGCACTTGAAAAAGTTTGCAAAGCTCATGATGTGGTTTTGATTATGGATGAGGTACAATCTGGTTTTGGAAGAAGCGGGAAGTTTTTTGCACACCAATTTCATGGCATCACACCAGATATTATTTGCATGGCCAAAGGTATGGGGAATGGTTTCCCTATTGGTGGTATTTTAATTGCTCCGCACTTTAAAGCGAGCTACGGATTGCTTGGGACTACTTTTGGTGGAAGTCATTTGGCTTGTGCTGCAAGTATTGCCGTTCTTGAAGTAATTGAGAAAGAAAACTTGATGGCAAATGCTACCAAAGTTGAAGCTTACTTTTTGGAAGCGATCAAAGTAATACCCGAAATTATCAAAGTAAAAGGAAGAGGATTGATGCTAGGAATCGAATTTGATTTTGACGTGAGCGCTTTGAGAAAGAAAATGATTATCGAAAAACACATTTTCACCGGTGGAGCAAACAATAAAAACTTATTGAGAATTCTACCTCCTTTAACGATTACTACTGATGCTATTGATACATTTATAGTGGCTTTGCAGGAATCGTTGGCAGAGTTGAAGTAGTTTCTTTTAGTTGCAAAGTTTCTTAGTTACTGAGTTGCTGAGTTTGAGACATAAGATAAGATTCCCAGTCAAACAGTTGTAATTTAAAGAATATAATCAAAGATAGTGTGCGTGAGGGATAGCAGTGAAGCTCTTTTTTTATCAATTGCCACGGGTTTTAACCCGTGGCAATTGATAAAAAAAAGCGGGAACGAATAGCCCGACCCGATAGGGACACGCCCAAAAAATTATAAATAAAATATAATGAGCAAAATACTTCCAATCGAAAAGAGAAATGCTGTTTTAAGTACAATGGCAGTACTTTTAGAGCAAGAAAGAGCGAACCTAAAAGCAGTAAATCAACAGGACCTAAGCAATTATTCTGGGAATGATTTGGCTATGGAAAAGCGTTTGCTTGTTGATGACGCGAAGATTGACGGAATGATATTGTCATTGCAACAATTAACGAGTCAAGAAGATCCGGTGGGAAAAGTTCGTTTTGATTTTACACACGAAAACGGAATGAAAATCAGCAATAAAACAGCTGCTTTTGGAACTATTTTGATCATTTATGAATCTCGTCCTGACGTAACTGTAGAAGCGGGAGGAATCGCTTTTAAGTCGGGAAACAAGATTTTATTGAAAGGCGGAAAAGAGTCTTTGCTGTCTAATTTAAAGATTGTGAGTCTTTGGTATCAAGCGCTAAAAGATAATGACGTTGCTACTTCATGGGTGGAATATTTGAATTATGACCGCACCGAAACACAGGCTTTTTTAGAAAACCCAACACAAAAAGTGGACTTGATTGTACCTCGTGGTGGCGAACAATTAATCGCTTTCACAAAGAAGCACGCTACCTGTCCCGTTATTGTAAGTGGTCGCGGAAACAACTTTGTATACGTAAATAAGGAGGCCGATTTAGAAAAAGCAATAGCAATAATAATTAACGGAAAGACCTCAAACATATCCGTTTGCAATGCTTTGGATAAAGTATTAATTGATACCAACCTTCCAAACTGGGCGATTTTTGCAAAACAATTAGTGACAGAATTACAACTCTTTAATGTAACCGTTTTAGGAGATGCAGCTGTTGCAAAAGCGACTGGAGTAAAAGCAATAGAGTCCGATTTGATTTGGTATGAAGAGTTTTTAGACCATAAAATTGTAATTGGCGCGACCAATTCTGATCAAGAAGCGATTGACAAAATCAATAAATATTGTGGCGGACATTCGGCTTCTATAATTACAGAAAATAACGCAATCGCGCAGGAGTTTATGGATAACGTAGACACAGCAGCCGTTTATCAAAATGCCTCTACCCGATTTACCGACGGCGGACAATTTGGACTTGGTGGCGAACTAGCAATCAGTACAGACAAACTGCATCAACGTGGACCAATCGGTTTGCAACACCTAGTTACCAATAAATGGTATGTTTACGGAGAAGGACAGATAAGGTAGTTTGCAGTAATCAGTTTTCAGTAATCAGTAATCAGTTTGAGAAAATAGTAACTACAATTAAAGTACTAAATACTAACACACAGCTTTGCGACCTTTGCGTTTTTATAGATAAAAAAGAAAAAATCCTTTGTGCCCTTTGCGGTTAAAAGTAAATAAATAAAACCCCTCGTGGTTAAATAAAGATCATGTCTAAAAAAAGAATATTACTAAAAATAGGTACCAATACCTTAACCAGAGAAACCAACCATATTTCGAGAGGAAAGATTGAGGATATTGGAATGCAAATTGCAGCTTTGAACGAAGAATATGAGTTTATCATTGTAAGTTCTGGCGCTATTGCTGCTGCAAAACAGTTTGTGAAATTGGAGAGCAAAGGAAAAGAAATAGTGGTTAAACAAGCGTTGGCTTCTATTGGACAACCACATTTAATGCGGATATTCCATGAAAATTTTAGTGATTTAGGATTGCTGACTTCGCAGTGTCTACTCTCCTATTCCGACTTTGAAAAAGACCAGTCAAAAGTAAATATTGTCAATACGATTAATGTTTTAGTGGAGAACAATTACATTCCGATTATTAATGAAAATGATACTGTTGCAACGGATGAAATTCGGTTTGGTGACAACGATAAATTAGCGGCATTAGCGGCAGTTTTATTAAAAGTAGACATATTAATCATAGCTACTAATACAAATGGCATATACACAAAATCGTCTATTCATGACGCCGTACCGGAAACGATTACTTTAGTTACAGACCTACAACTTCTAGACAAAGAAGTAGGCGACGCTAAATCATCACAAGGAACCGGCGGCATGCAATCTAAGATAGAAGCGGCTGCAATTGCAAAAGCAGCCAATATAGAGACTTGGGTTGTGAATGGTTTAAATGATAATTTCATTTTGAATGCGATAAACAACAGCATTCCGTTTACTAAGATCGTGTAACTAAAAATGGTACGCAGATGACGCGGATTCGCTATGGCGAAAACGCTGATAAAAACAGATTTTAAAATATGGAATTACTACATGCAAACTTAACAGATGCTATCATTAAGACTTTTTACGAGGTATATAATGAACCTGGATATGGTTTTTTGGAAAAAGTATATCAAAATGCCTTATTTTTAGAATTGAAAAATAAAGGATCTCAAGTTGAAGCACAGATTGCGAACTAGGTTTACTTCTCAATTTTGGCAAAAAACCAGAATTTAGAAGGAAAATATTTGAAAACAATAGAAAAAAATAAATCCGCAGCTTGAGCAGCGTAAAAGAAAAATAGAAAACATTTAAAAAAATCAGCACTTATCCGTGTCTTCGCGATAGCGAATCCGTTTAATCAGTGTCTAATAAAACAGATTATGAATTACACTTCAATAAAAGATATCGACTCCCTCTCTAAATGGGTAAAGTCGGCAATTAAAATTAAGAGCAACCCGCTTAAAAACAAAAAATTAGGTAAAAACAAAACATTGGGTATGTTGTTTTTTAATCCAAGTTTGAGAACGCGTTTGAGTACACAAAAGGCTGCTTTGAACCTTGGAATGAACGTCATGGTGATGAATTTTACCAATGAAGGTTGGACACTAGAGTTTGAAGACGGAGCAGTAATGAATCAAGGCGCTTCGGAGCATATCAAAGAAGCAGCTGAAGTAGTTTCTCAATATTGTGATATCATTGCGGTAAGGGCTTTTGCTGGTCTTGTCGACAAGGAAAAAGACAATGCCGAAACGGTAATGGCTGGATTCCTAAAATACGCGACTGTGCCTATTGTGAATATGGAAGGCTGCACGGGGCACCCTCTTCAGGCACTCGCTGACGCCATCACAATGGAAGAACATAAGACGGCGCACAAACCAAAAGTAGTATTATCATGGGCGCCACACCCCAAAGCTTTACCGCAGGCTGTCGCCAATTCCTTTGTGGAAATGATGCAGTTGCAAGACGCTGATTTTGTCATTACACATCCAGAAGGCTACGAACTAAATCCTGAAATCACGAAGAATTCAATAATAGAATACGATCAAAATAAAGCATTCGAAAATGCCGATTTTATTTACACTAAAAACTGGAGTAATTATAACGACTACGGCAAAATCACCAACAGTGATCCAAGTTGGACAGTAACCGCAGAAAAGATGGCATTAACCAATAGCGCTAAATTCATGCATTGTTTACCGGTAAGACGTAATGTAATTGTTGCCGATGAAGTGATTGACAGCGAGAATTCGATTGTAATCGAACAAGCTAACAATAGAACCTATGCAGTGCAATTGGTGTTGCAAAAAATACTAATCCCCTTAGCCCCCAAAGGGGGAATAAAAACAAAAAAGTCTAAAAAGAAAAAATAATGACTATACCGTTAGAAAACTCCAACATATCAATTTTGGGAGGGCTGCGTAAATTAGTAACCCTTGTGAAAATTGGCGGAAACATCATTGATGATGCCAACGAATTACAACAATTTTTATCAGATTTCTCTAAAATTGAGGGTTATAAAGTACTGGTGCACGGTGGTGGAAAGTCAGCTACCAAAATGGCCAAAAGCATTGGACTTGTTCCTCAAATGATTGACGGTCGCCGCATTACTGATGCCGCTATGCTAGAGGTTGTTGTCATGATTTATGCAGGGCAAATCAATAAAAATATTGTGGCTCAATTGCAAGGACATAATACAAATGCGATGGGATTTTCTGGAGCGGATGGAAATTTAATTCAGTCCGATAAAAGAAACCATCCTACAATCGATTACGGTTTTGTGGGTGATGTAAAGTCAGTCAATACTCCCCTACTATCAACGTTATTAGAGAGCGGTATCATTCCTGTTTTTTGCGCGATTACCCACGATAAAAACGGACAATTATTAAACACTAATGCCGATACGATTGCAAGCGAATTAGCCATTGCCTTATCAGAAGTCTATGATGTAACTTTGAATTATTGCTTTGAGAAACCAGGTGTGCTATATGATGCCGAAGACGATTCGTCTGTAATTGATCAAATCAATCCAAATTTATACACCAAATTAAAAGAGGAAAAAGCCATACATTCTGGAATGATTCCTAAATTGGATAACTGTTTCAATAGCTTATCTAAAGGAGTTCAAAAAATCAGGATAGGACACCACAATATGTTGAAAAACACTGAAGCCATCTGTACCACAATACAGTTGTAACGCTTTAAATAAATACAAGATCGACCTGTTTTCATAGAAACTAAGTCTTTCGAATTAAAAAAAACTAAAAAATGCGCCTTTGTGCCTTTGCGGTAAAAAATTATGAAAAACAAAGAAACACTTACTCAAGAAGCGATTGCCTTATTAAAAAACCTGATTGAAACTCAGTCTTTTTCTAGTGAAGAAGAAAATACGGCAGTCTTAATCGAAAACTGGTTTGCGATAAACGACATTCCGTTTGAGAGAGAAAACAACAATATTTGGGCCTACAATAAGACATTCGATAAAAGCAAACCAACACTTTTACTGAACTCACACCACGACACCGTTAGACCCAATCAGGCGTACACTAAAGACCCACTGAAAGCCATTGTAGAAGACGGAAAACTATACGGTTTAGGGAGTAATGATGCCGGTGGTTGCTTGGTTTCTCTATTGGCAACTTTTGTACATTTTTATGCCGCAGAAAATTTGCCTTATAATGTTGTGATCGTAGCTTCGGCCGAAGAAGAAAGCAGTGGTAAAAATGGTTTGAACAGTGTTTTAAAACATTTACCTGAATTGGAGTGTGCCATCGTAGGCGAACCTACTTTAATGCAATTGGCCATCGCCGAAAAAGGATTACTAGTTTTGGATGTAAAAATCAAAGGTACACCCAGTCATGCCGCGCATCAAAATGAAGACAATGCGTTGTACAAAACAATTCCCGTAATGGAATGGTTTAAAAATTATACATTTGATAAAGTATCTGAGCAGTTAGGACCAGTAAAAATGACCGTTACGCAAATCAATGCAGGAAAACAACACAACGTAGTTCCTTCAGAATGTGATATCGTTGTTGATATTCGGGTAAACGATTGCTATACCAATCACGAAGTTTTGGCAATTGTACAAGAACACGTAAATGCAGCGGTTACCCCACGCTCTATGAATTTAAGTTCCTCGTCTATTCCCCAATCTCATGGATTGGTACAAGCCGGAATCGCCTTAGGTCGTACCACTTATGGCTCTCCTACCCTTTCTGACCAATCAGTTTTGAGCTGTAAATCATTAAAATTAGGACCTGGAGACACACTGCGGTCCCACTCAGCTGACGAATTTATATATGTAAACGAAATCGAAGAAGGAATCGACTTGTATATTAAAATACTAGGGGATTTTTTAAAGCAATAAAATAATTAGGAGCTATTTCCTGCTATCCGCTTTATCTTTTCCTGCTTAAGAAAGCAAGAAAAGGATGACGCTTCTATCAGGGCTAGAATTTAGTGCACTGATAAAACATTTGCGACTCTCTGGGCGACCTTCTAGAAGCTCTGCGAAACAAAAAATATAAACAAAGCGACAACATAAAAACTTGAAACTTTAAATAATAGAAAAAAAGCTTTGCGACTCTCTGGGCAACCTACGAGAATCTCTGCGAAATAAAAAACAATAGTTAAGCTTCAACCAAAACTTGAAACTTTAAACCTGAAACAAAAATAAAATATGAAACTTTGGGAAAAAGGAATACCTACTGATAAACAAATCGAACATTTCACTGTTGGAAACGATCGTGAATTGGATTTGGTCTTAGCAAAATACGATGCCTTGGGTTCTATCGCTCACGCTAAAATGCTAGGAAGCATTGGTTTATTAACCACTACCGAAACTGATTCATTAGTAGTTGCTCTAAACGAAATCATTGCTGATGTAGCCGCTGGAAATTTCGAAATCGAAGATTCATTTGAAGATGTACATTCGAAAATCGAATATTTATTGACGGTAAAACTAGGAGATGCGGGTAAAAAAATACATACCGCACGTTCTCGTAACGATCAAGTTTTAGTGGATGTCAATTTGTATTTGAAAGATGTTGTTATCGAAATGAAAACGCAAGTAAAATCACTTTTTGATTTGTTAATGGAATCTGCTGAGAAGTACCAAAACGTTTTATTACCTGGATATACGCACCTGCAAATCGCGATGCCGTCCTCATTCGGAATGTGGTTTTCTGCCTATGCGGAGACTTTGATTGACGATATCACCATGTTGAACGCGGCTTTAAAAGTAGTCGATCAAAATCCTTTGGGTTCTGCTGCAGGATATGGTAGCTCCTTCCCTATTGATCGTACTTTTACGACAAAGGAATTAGGTTTCGAAACCTTAAAATATAACTCTGTAGCCGCTCAAATGAGCCGTGGAAAATCAGAGAAAACACTGGCTTTTGCTATGAGTAGCGTGGCCGCAACACTAGCGAAGTTTTCTATGGATGTTTGTTTGTACATGAGTCAGAATTTTGATTTTATCGGTTTACCTGCCCATTTAACTACTGGCTCGAGTATTATGCCGCACAAGAAAAATCCTGATGTATTCGAATTAATTCGCGGAAAATGCAACAAAATTCAAGCATTGCCTTACGAGATAACATTGATTACTAATAACCTCCCTAGCGGTTATCATAGGGATTTGCAGCTATTAAAAGAAGGATTGTTTCCAGCTATTCAAAACTTGCAAGCTTGCTTAGACATTGCTATTTTTTCGATTAAAGACATTAAAGTAAAAGACAATATCCTAGCCGATAAGAAGTACGATTATTTGTTTACAGTAGACACTTTGAACGAAATGGTAGTTGCAGGAATGCCTTTTAGAGATGCTTACAAAGCGGTAGCTGAGCAACTAGAAAACGGAACTTATGAATCACCAAAAGCAACACAGCACACACATGAAGGAAGCATAAACAACTTATGTTTAGCTGAAATAAAAGAGAAAATGAATCGCGCTTTTTAGCGGTCTATTTAACTACACACAACTACTTTAAAATCTGTTCTCACAAGGAGCAGATTTTTTTATACTGGCCATTCCATAATAGCTATTTAGAATTTAAGTGCGCTAAATTATATATATTTGGCTATTAGCTAATCAAAAACCACTCATGAATCGTTTTAAAGAACAAAAAACCCAAGCCCTTTTTGATCAAAACTTAATTACAGAGGTACAGTTTACTCAAGTAAAGGCGTATAGGAATCTAGGTATTTTTTCGCTACAGGCCGAGTTAAAATTATTCCTGTATCTATCTGTATTGTCGTTTACAACTGGAATTGGTGTCCTAATTTATCAAAATATCGACTCTATAGGCCATTTAGCTATTTTAGGGATTTTGTTAGTAGTGACAGTAGGCTGCTATTATATTAGTTTTAAAAATTCAAGCGGCTTTAATAGGGCACAAACTAGCTTTGAAAATCCCGTTTATGATTACATTATTCTCGCTGCCGTCCTATTAAGCTGTATTTTTATAGGCTATTTACAATTTCAGTATACCACTTTTGGAACGCATTATGGTTTGGCTACTTTGATTCCTACCACCTTGGGTCTCTTTTGTGCCTACTACTTTGATCACAAAGGTATTTTATCAGTTGCAATCACTGGGCTTGCCGCTTATGTGGGTTTATCAGTATCGCCACAATCGCTATTGCAGAATGAATTTTATGATACTAATACGTTGAGTTATTCGGCGATTGGTCTGGGAATCGCACTCATAGCTTGGGCTATTTACAGTCAGCACATTGCTTTAAAAAAACATTTTACAATAATATACCTCACGTTTGGACTGCACTTAATCGCAATTTCTTGCATCAACAATTTATTTCAACCGTATTGGCTTGCATTTGCACTGATTCTAGCGGGTACTGTATTTTATTTTTACAAAGCAAGTTATCACTATCAGGCGATATCACTCTTAATTTTTACGGTAATTTATGGGTATATAGGAGCCAATATATTTTTATTTAAAATTGTGGAGTTCATTCGAATCGAGGACTTTTTAATTCCGTTTTTCTTTATGGTACCGTTTTACTTTGTAGGTTCCATCATCTTATTTATAAAATTGATTAAGCAGTTCAATAAACAAAAAGTACAATGATAGTTCACGACAAAAAATTATTAGAAAATGCCGGTTTAGCTCATGAAGCACAAACTTTAAGTAAGGCAGGATTTATTACAAAAGAGCAGTGTAAAGCAATCATAGAAAGTTTGACACTTGCTAAAACAAATGATAATCTACTGGTGAGAATCCTTTTTTTTATTCTAGGTTCCTTTTTATATTCATCAATTTGTGGTTTTTTTACTTTACTAACTCTAGATTCTATTACTAGTAATTATGAATATCTTCTATTTTTCTTTGCTATTGTTGGCTTTGCAGGTGCTGAAGTATTGAGTAAATCAAAATTTTATGGTCATGGTCTTGACGATGCCTTTATATTAGGAGCACAGCTCAACCTGGCAATAGCATTAGGCGCTGCAACAAATGGTTACGAACTCGTTATTGCTAGTTTTATAACAGTAACGGCGCTATTAAGTTATCTGCGTTACCTGCATCTATCAATGGCTTTACTATGCTGTTTATCACTCACAGCAGTCGTTATTTACAGCGTATTCAACTTATCGCCATTTGTGCACTCTTTTTTACCCTTTATTATGATGGCATTTGCAATAGTGCTCTACCTTTTAAGTAATAAACTACAGCAGAAACCAGTACAATCCTTTTACTATAACGGCTACTTAGTAGTTCAATATTTTGCCACAGTCATCTTTTATTTTTCAGGAAACTACTTAGTGGTGCGCGAACTTTCAATTGAATTAATGGGACAAGATGTTGCTCCGGGAAATGATATTCCCTTTGCTTATTTATTTTATGCTTTCACCTTTATGGTGCCTGCCGCTTATTTATTCTTAGCTATAAAAAATAAAGACCGAATCTTACTATGGGTCGGTTTGTTAAGTTTGTGTTTCTCAGTATACACCATCCGATTTTACTATGCACTCTTACCTATTGAGATTGCGCTCACCATAGGTGGAGCAGTACTATTTGCTGCAACGCTTTTTACTATTCGAAAATTAAAAAACAAAGAAACCGGAATCACTTTTCAGGCTGACCGATTTACAGAAACCAACGCTTTCCTCGCTGCCGAAATAGTGGTTACATCACAGATGGGAAGTATACAACCAGAAGTCACCGTTGACTCTCCAATTGAATTTGGAGGTGGTGATTTTAGCGGTGGTGGCTCGGGAGGTAGTTTCTAAGATGAGCGTGGAATTCGAAAATTAAATTTTTACATGTTATAATAATCGATTCTGTTTGTGGAAAATTAACCGCTAATTCGCAAATTAAAAAAGTGGTTAAAAATATGTGTTATAACTTCTGTCAGTGAAACCATTATATACTATCTAAAGCAATATAAAAATCTGCGAATTTGCGGTAAAATACAATTGCTACATTTTTAATAGATTCATTTTGTCTGTAGTCAACCGCTAATTCGCAAATTAAAAAAGTAGTTCAAAATATGTGTTATAATTTATATCAGTGAAACCACTATTTACTATCTAGATCAAAATAAAAATCTGCGAATTTGCGGTGAAAGTAATTCCTGCACTTTTAATTGATTCTGTTTGTGGGAAGTGAACCGCTAACTCGCAAATTAAAAAAGTGGTTAAAAATATGTGTTGTACTTCTATCAGTGAAACCACTATTTACTATCTAGATCAAAATAAAAATCTGCGAATTTGCGGTAAAATACAATTGCTACATTTTTAATCGATTCATTTTGTGGGAAGTGAACCGCTAATTCGCAAATTAAAAAAGTGGTTAAAAATATGTGTTATAACTTCTGTCAGTGAAACTACTATATACTATCTAGATCAAAATAAAAATCTGCGAATTTGCGGTAAAATACAATTGCTACACTTTTATTAGATTCTGTTTGCGGAAAATTAACCGCTAATTCGCAAATTAAATTGTTACTGGATTAGTTATAATCGATTCATTTTGTGGGAAGTCAACCGCTAATTCGCAAATTAAAAAAAGTGGTTAAAAATATGTGTTATAACTTCTGTCAGTGAAACTACTATATACTATCTAGATCAAAATAAAAATCTGCGAATTTGCGGTAAAATACAATTGCTACACTTTTAATTGATTCTGTTTGTGGGAAGTGAACCGCTAATTCGCAAAATAAATTGTTACTGGATTAGTTATAATCGATTCATTTTGTGGGAAGTCAACCGCTAATTCGCAAATTAAAAAAATAAAAAGGATTGGTCATAGTGTCATCTATAAAAACTACTAGCTGGCAGCCTAAGCAATATAAAAATCTGCGAATTTGCGGTAAAATACAATTGCTACATTTTTAATTGATTCTGTTTGTGGAAAATTAACCGCTAATTCGCAAATTAAAAAAGTGGTTAAAAACATGTGTTATAACTTCTGTCGGTGAAACCATTATTTACTATCTAGATCAAAATAAAAATCTGCGAATTTGCGGTAAAATACAACTGCTACATTTTTAATAGATTCTGTTTGTGGGAAGTGAACCGCTAATTCGCAAATTAAAAAAGTGGTTAAAAACATGTGTGATAACTTCTGTCAGTGAAACCACTATTTACTGCCTAGAACAAAATAAAAATCTGCGAATTTGCGGTAAAATAGTATTGAATTAGAATATCTAGCTTCTATCAGTGAAACCACTATTTACTATCTAGAACAAAATACAAATCTGCGAATTTGCGGTAAGATAGTATTGAATTAGAATATCTAGCTTCCATTAGTGAAACTACTATTTACTATCAGAAGCAAAATAGAAATCTCCGGAATTGTGTTTAAAACATTTCTGCTGATTATGAGATTGAGACGGCATCGCATAAAAAAACAGATTCACAATTAAAATCGTGAATCTGTTTTCTATTATTTACGCAATTGCAGTGGTAGTAATTAATTCCCTTTCGATAAATATAATTATACTTTTGCTTTTAAAGCAGCAGCGTCAATATCACTATGTGAAGTATTGTAAACTGCTTTTCCGTTTTTGATTAAAATCAATTGTGGTGATTGGTGTTGCACTCCAAAACGGCTTGCAATATCATTTGAAATTTCGCGAAAAGCGATTAAATCTAAGAAATAAGGCGTTACTTTTTCAGGGAAATCAAACTCGTTTTCGAATTGTTTCAACGCCATACGGCTAATGCTGCATCTTGTACTGTGTTTAAAGATAGCAACTGGCTTGTCTTTTGACTCAGCTATAATTTCGTTCAATTGGTCTATGTGGTTCAATGGTTCCCAATCCATTTTAATGTTAGATTGATTTTCATTCTCTGAACTCCCAAAAATATTTTTAAAAAAACTCATAATTTGTCGGTATTTAAGTCATTTTGACGGTAATAGATGATATAAATCATATTATATACGCCGTTTTGTCTGTAATTTTACTATGGAATATAAATTGAATATCCATTTACAAAGATAAAATAAATAAGTTATACTATTTTAATAAAGTATGCTATCATTCGATAAGAATTAATGTAGCATCATAAAACATACGATTATGAACATCAATAAATTTACCATTAAATCGCAGGAAGCTATCCAGCAAGCACAGCAGCTCGCTCAAGGTTATGGACAGCAACAAATAGAGAACGAACACATTTTTAAAGCCATATTTGATGTCGATGAAAATGTGGCTCCTTTTATATTAAAGAAACTCAATGTAAATGTGCCCTTATTCATCCAAGTTTTAGACAGCACCATTCAAAGTTTCCCTAAAGTTTCTGGAGGAGAATTACGACTATCACGAGACGCAAATGCGGCATTGATTGATGCTGAAAATATTGCTACAAAAATGAACGATGAATTTGTTTCTATCGAACATTTAATATTGGCTATTTTTGGTTCTCGTTCAAAGGTTTCGCAAATATTAAAAGACCAAGGAGTAACCGAAAAAGGCTTGAAAGCAGCTATAGACGAACTGCGAAAAGGAGAGCGAGTAACATCGGCTTCGGCTGAGGAAACCTACAACTCTTTAAACAAATATGCTAAAAATCTAAACGAATTAGCCAAAGCCGGAAAGCTAGATCCTGTAATAGGTCGCGACGAAGAAATAAGACGTGTATTGCAAATTTTAACGCGCCGCACAAAAAACAACCCCATGCTTGTGGGAGAACCTGGTGTGGGTAAAACGGCTATTGCCGAAGGATTAGCACACCGTATTGTAGATGGTGATGTACCTGATAATTTAAAGGACAAAATTGTTTTTTCTCTCGATATGGGAGCACTTATTGCGGGAGCCAAATTTAAGGGTGAGTTTGAAGAGCGCTTGAAAGCAGTAGTAAAAGAGGTAACTGCTGCCGAGGGAGATATTGTACTTTTCATCGATGAGATTCACACCCTTGTAGGTGCCGGAGGTGGCGAAGGCGCTATGGATGCCGCTAATATCTTGAAACCTGCACTAGCTCGTGGTGAACTCCGTGCTATTGGAGCAACGACATTAGACGAATACCAAAAATATTTCGAAAAAGACAAAGCCCTAGAGCGTCGTTTCCAGAAAATTATTATCGAAGAGCCGGATACCGAAAGTGCAATTTCGATTTTGCGTGGAATTAAAGAAAAATACGAAACACATCATAAAGTCCAAATCAAAGATGAGGCTATTATTGCTGCTGTAGAGCTATCGCAGCGTTATATTACGAATCGCTTTTTACCAGACAAAGCCATTGACTTAATGGATGAAGCGGCTTCAAAAATTAGAATGGAAATCAATTCTAAACCAGAGGAACTAGATGTTCTAGACCGAAAAGTGATGCAACTCGAAATCGAAATTGAAGCGATTAAGCGCGAAAAAGATGAGAGCAAGCTTAAGGTTCTAGGGATGGAACTCGCCAACTTAAAAGAAGATCGCAACACTATTTACACTAAATGGAAATCAGAGAAAGATGTTGTTGATAATGTGCAAGCCATCAAAACCGAAATTGAAGATTACAAATATGAAGCAGAACGTGCAGAACGCGACGGCGATTATGGAAAAGTAGCCGAAATACGTTACGGAAAAATCAAAGAAGCCCAAGAGCGACTCGATATTTTACACAAAGAATTACTAGAAAACCAAGCACATGGGAGTTCGTTAATAAAAGAAGAAGTTACCCGCGAGGACATTGCTGAAGTTGTGGCAAAATGGACAGGAATTCCCGTGATGAAAATGCTACAGGGAGAGCGTGAAAAACTATTGCATCTAGAGGAAGAATTGCACCGCCGCGTGGTAGGTCAAGAAGAAGCGATTGAAGCGGTGAGTGATGCCGTGCGCCGCTCTCGTGCTGGACTGCAAGACATGCGTAAACCGGTGGGAAGTTTCCTTTTTTTGGGGACAACCGGTGTGGGGAAAACAGAATTGGCAAAAGCCCTAGCTGAATATTTATTTGACGATGAAAACGCCATGACCCGTATTGATATGAGCGAGTACCAAGAGCGCCATAGTGTGAGCCGTCTAGTAGGCGCGCCTCCAGGATATGTGGGTTATGACGAAGGTGGACAGTTGACAGAGGCGGTGCGTAGAAAACCGTATTCGGTGATTTTATTAGACGAAATCGAAAAAGCACATCCAGATACTTTCAACATTTTGCTGCAGGTACTTGATGAAGGACGATTAACCGACAATAAAGGACGCTTAGCCGATTTTAAAAATACGATTATCATCATGACCTCAAACATGGGGAGCCAGATTATTCAAGAGAAATTTGAGAACAGCACTGCTAATAGTATCGAAGAAACCACTGAAGAGGCTAAAACAGATGTGCTGCAGTTATTGAAACAAACCGTGCGACCAGAATTTATCAATCGTATCGATGAGATTGTAATGTTTACGCCTTTGACAACGGCTAATATTTCTAAAATTGTGAGTATACAACTTAAATCAGTTACTAAGATGCTGGCACTACAAGGCATCACTATGGATGCCACACCAGATGCAATTGCACAGCTATCACATAAGGGATTTGATCCACAATTTGGAGCCCGCCCCGTGAAACGTGTCATTCAGCGTGAGGTATTAAACAAGCTATCAAAGGAGATTCTAGCTGGTAAAATAGCAACAGACAGCATCATCTTACTAGATGCTTTTGACGGCGAATTAGTGTTTAGAAATCAAACCGAATTAGTAGAATAGTTAGCTGTTTTTTATGGTATAAAGAAAACATCAGTCGTGAGGCTGGTGTTTTTTTTATGCCAAAATTTATGGGAGCATAATGATCCCTTTTCATAACAAGCTTCCCTCCTGCTCTCTGCTGTATCTCTTCGTCCCTAAATGAAGGGACTACGAGGATGCCGCGACGATCAGGGCTAGATAGCACGTTATATAATTAGAATACAATTGTAAAAATAGCGCACTAATTATCGTATTTATCTACATAACAAACACTTAACTCTTAATTAAGTTTATTTATTTACTTATCTTTAAAAAAAAATGACCTAATAATGAACTGGAGTGCAAAGATTATTACCCACAAAAAAGTAAAGCGAATTGCTGTTTATTTTGAACAAAACATTCAAATGCAAGAAAAAATAAAAGAGTGTGAAGGAGCGCTATGGAGCACTACAAAGGCAGTATGGCACGTGGCAGATACCGTAGAAAACAGGTTTAGATTTGAGCTCATACCGCATTCACAATCCTTACCATCAAGGGAAGGCATAGAACAAATAGAAAAATTTATAAACAATTTACGTTCGCAACGTTACAGCAACAGTACCGTGGTCTCGTACAGTGATGCTATAAAATCATTTTTAACCTATTATCGCGAAAAACCCGTAAACGAAATTACGAATGAGGATGTAATTATCTATAACAACGACTACATATTAAAACATGATTTTTCGGCGTCTTATCAAAACCAAATTGTAAATGCAATTAAATTATTTTTTCAAACTATAAGGGAAACTAAAATAGTTATTGATAAAATTCATCGTCCTAAACGTGCCAAAGTGCTACCCAATGTACTTAGTAAAAAAGAGGTAAAATTGATACTAGACGCGCATAGCAACATCAAGCATAAAACAATGCTGGCGGTGATTTATAGCTGTGGATTGCGCTGCGGCGAATTGCTGGCGCTACGACCTATAGATATAGATTCTAAACGTAATATAGTTTTACTAAAAAATTCAAAAGGAAAGAAAGATCGCATTGTACCCCTGAGTCCTAAAATACTAGAAATGTTACGTGAATATTACAAAATCTGCAAACCAAAACACTATCTATTTGAAGGGCAAATAGAAGGAAGAGCATACAAGGCACGCAGCTTACAGCTGATCTTAAAGCAAGCTTTAGCAAAATCTGGAATTAAAAAGCCGGTTACACTGCACTGGCTTCGCCATAGTTATGCTACCCATTTACTAGAAAATGGAACCGACTTGAGATACATACAAGAATTACTAGGACATAACAGCAGCAAAACCACCGAAATATACACCCATGTAAGCACAAAAAGTATTCAACAAATAAAAAGCCCTTTTGACGATTTGTAAGGGAAATTTTCTATATTTGAAAAACTAATAAAGCGAAATAATCCTTCGCTTATACACCCAATTTTGGATGGATAAAGGAAGGTTAGCTTCGCATATATATGAGTTAGCAGTAATTTTGGCACAGAATCAGAAATTTGACCTAGAAAAGTATATTATTAAAGATAAATTAAAGAGTGAAAGATAGTGAAAATTAAATG